>JAFVGZ010000002.1 GCA_017478025.1 Prevotella sp. | reverse complement strand
TTATCTAGGTAAGTGTCTTCTCACCCTCAACGGCATAAATCTCTAGCAAAGCTACAAAACTTAAACCGTATTGCATCCATCTGCAAGAATTATTTCATGAAAATGGAACAATCTCTATAATCGGATGCAAAGGTAAGAGGTAAATGCTTCAGAAGGACGCAAGACTCTTTCTGTCGGGATATGTAATCATGTGTTTACGCTTGTATCTTCTGATGATCTTATAGAACAAATGAGGGAGTCAGTCAAGTAGATAGCTGAAGTTATATCACGAGACTACTTATTTGTCATCGTAATGCCCATAAGACGAGAGTACGTCAACGTAAACCTCTGTTTCGAAGATGCGATAAACCATACGATGTTTCTTGGTGATTTTGCGGCTCCATCTTCCTTCAGGCTTACCTTTAAGAGGTTCAGGATGGCCCGTCCCAGTCTTTGGATGCTCTCGCAACTCTCCGATAAAGAGGCTGGCTTTGGCAAACGCCTTTGGCTCACTATAAGCAAGTCGTTCCAAATCAGAGGCAGCTTCAGGTGTGATGATGACTCTATACATTGTATCCGTTTCTCTTCAAAAACATTGTCAAATCTTCGTCTGGACGCATTTCCATTCCTTCACCTCTGGCTATCTGCTGTTCGGCACGCTCAATTTTGGCGAAGAATTCCTCTTTCGTCATCAGAGTTGAGTCTTCTTTTTCTGCGACCAAATTATGCAAGTATTTTGCCACTCGCTTCATCATGGGTTCGCTGTCAGCCAAGATGCTCATGTCTCGCCAAATCTGTGCGTTTAATTGTAATGCTGTCATAACTATATTCGTATTTATTTCACGCTGCAAAATTAAGAATAAATTCTGAATAAACAAAGAAAACGACGATAATTTCTCTGCGGAGCGAGGGGAGGGGGAGGAAATTAAAAATTAAAAATTCAAAATGCAAAATTATGGATTGAGCATTGACCATTCTTGCTCCGCTCTGCTACGCAAGCGTCACAAAGTGCCGAGCGATAACGGTAAAAATCCCTGCATTATAGCCGCCCCTTATTAAGGGGCTCTAAATGCTCCGCTCTGCTACGCAAGCGTCACAAAGTGCCGAGCGAAGAATTGAATCATGAAAGGAGGAAAACATGACTGACAACACAAAGAACAAGTGGTCGGTGTGGATAAATCTAATCCTCACGACTGTCACAGCGGTACTCACTACCCTCGGATTTAATGTGTAGGCAACACCCCGAAATAGGATTAACCACCCTGTTTCGGGGATTTTTTTAGTATGTGAAACAGGAACCTGTCACCTGTTTCATCAAAAGGTAGTTGCGCTAATGATTTCGTCACCTTTTAACTTTTCTTCGTTTTTTTTTTTGAAATTAACGGCGGATGTATTACCTTTGCAGCCGAAACGGACTTGACGACGTTTAGAATAATTTAGACGATGTTTAGAACAATCTATTTAACTCACAAACATAAATACATGACAACAAAGAAAAGAGAGTATGAGAAGCCCTCGATGCAGGTCTTCGAGTTGAAACAACAGCCGCAGCTGCTGGCAGGTAGTAATGGTGATGGAAACCTCAACCCAATGGGCGATCCTGAAGACCTTTAGTAATGAACCCTTTAAACAGAAACGACAATGAAAAAGAATAGCTTTCTTTGGGCTGCGCTGTCGATGACGGCCGCCCTCGTGATGACCGCCTGTTCAAACGATGACAACGCTAACGAATCGCCCGTACAGCAGAACGCGGCAAAGACCATTCCCTACACTGTAACAGTCAATAGCGGTGCCTCAACACGCGCCACCGTTGAGAGTGACAACAAGACGCTCTATTTTGCTGCCGGTGACAAACTCTACGTGACTGGCACCAACATCAAGGGCGTGCTCAACATCCAGACGGGTACGGGTACTGCCAGCGCCACCTTCTCGGGTGACCTGACCTATTCAGGCTCTGGCACTCCTGCCAGCGACCTTTCGCTGACCGCCACGCTGGTGAGCGCACAGCAGACTGATGGCTCTGAGGTAACTATCAATGCGACAACCGGAGCCGTAACGGTGAACTATCCCTCGTCAGCCTACTGCTCCAGCGTGAACGATGCCGTACAGAAATACAGCAACCTGACTGGCACATCGACTTACAGCGCTAAGTCGTTCTCGCTGACGCAGCAGACCGCCTTCCTCAACTTCGTGATTACCTTCGAGGACGGTACCACCACTGGCACCGAACTCTCTGCTGTAGTCAGCAACAACAGCGCAGCCATCTGCACTGCCTACGTTACTACGACGACTGAGAGTGAAAAGGTCGTTGCCAAGTTTGTCCTGCCCGTAGCCAAAGGCACAACGCTGAGCAGTGCCAACGTGAAAATGGGCAGTAAAGCCGCCATCTCATTCGGTGCCAGCCAGACACTCGATGGCAAGGTGTACAACGTGACGAAGACACAGGCTGCGGCCTACACGATGGCAGCAGCAGCTACGTCTGCAGACAAGGGCAAGCTTATTTGTGCAGACGGACATATCCATGCCTATGGTGCAGATGCTGCCTGCACGAAGGCTCGCGTGGCCAAGATAATCTATATAGGTACCACGGGCCATGCCACCTACAACCATGGTCTGGCGCTGGCACTGACCGATGAAAGCAGTAGTGGTATGGATTGGAATAATGCAAAGACAGCCTGCAACACCACCAAGAACACGTCCACTCCTGTTACCGGTGCAACATGGCTGCTGGCCAGCCAGGGTCAGTGGAATAATATGATTACTGCAGCAGGCGCCTACAACTACCTTCGCGACGGCTTCACCAGTGTTGGCGGTTCTAACTTGAAGTTGGACTTCTACTGGTCTAGTACGGAGGGCGGCTCCGGCTACGTAAGCATTTTCAACTTTAACACGGGCAGGGGCAATTGGGAAGAGGTCCCTAAAAACATCGGCGCTCCTCTGGTTCGTGCCTGCCTCGCTTTTTAACCTATTTATCGATTTACCAATTTATCTATTAAAGCCGCATTAGCGGCTTGTAGATACCGCCGTAAGGCGGTCGAAAAAATAGAATAGGCCATTATGACGGAAAAGGAAATCCTGCAGCAGCAGGAAAGCAATGGTCAAACCGCGTTTTACCTCATGGCCGTGGGTATGTTCTATCATGCCTACGGCAATGGGGCTTTCGCTTTGGCTCGCGCCACAGACTACCGTGTGTTGCCAAAGCATCGCAAGGGTGGCGACATTCTGACCTGCGGCTTCCCAATGATCAAGGGACTCTGATCCACTTTGAAGCACTATAGCCAAACTCTATCCAAGTATCACCCGTTGCTTGCCTCCAGGCGTTGGTATCGAAGGGGGGGTGACAATTTGTCCCCACCCTTTTGCTGATGCCACAGGGGACGGGGTTCCTGGCATGATAGGGCTCACTCTTCGCGAGTGGTTTTTTTTTGCTTGTTTTTTGGTGATAAGGATTTTTATTTGTAATTTTGCCGAAAGAATAACTAAATAAGAATATAACTATGAAGAAGGAAATGAAACGGTTACAAATTGTAACCAGTTGAAACTTCGTGCTGCTGACGGCAAGATGCGACTGACGATTGAGCATTGAACATTCTTGCTCCGTTATACTACGCAAGCGTCCCATAGGGCCGAGCGGACGATAGAGCATTGACCATTGAGGGATGAGTAAAAAAAGACACCGATACTGCTTGTGATGCGGTACCGGTGTCTTTGTCGTAGGGTATAAGGGATTGAGATTTACTTGTTTACCTGTCTGTAATTTATTTCTCGCATAAATTCATTTTTACGGGCATCCTTAATAGCAGACTCCATTTTGGCGGCGTCTTAAGGATTGTCTTTCCAACAACCCGCAAGGGACATTAGACCTCGCTTCCGCTCTTCTTTGGACAGGCTGAATTCGTTGGATTTATCTGATGACTCTGACAAGGACTCTGTCAAGAACATGATGACAATTTTTTTTTCTTCGCTACTCATGCTCTGCAACAAATTTGAATAAGGGGCCATTGGAGTTTCCAATAATTTTCTTGCAACTGCTGTCATAACTATATTCGTATTTATTTCTCGCTGCAAAATTAAGAATAAATTCTGAATATACAAAGAAAACGATGATAATTTCTCTGCGGAGCGAGGGGAGGGGGAGGAAATTAAAAATTAAGAATTCAAAATGCAAAATTTGACCGTTGAACATTGAACATTGACAATTGACAATTGCCCGTTGACCATTGACGATTGACAATTGACCATTGAGGATTGACGATTGACAATTGACCATTGACTTCGTCGAAGATGCTACGTCATGAAAATGTAAAAGCGATTTTCCATTTTGCATAACTTAAACGCATCTTTGAACATTGAGGGATGAGAAAATAAAGACACCGATACTGCTTGTGATGCGGTACCGGTGTCTTTGTCGTAGGGTATAAGGGATTGAGATTTACTTGTTTACCTGGAATTTTGTGATGCCTTCTTTGATGAAGCCTACTATCTGGTTTGCTGCTGCAAGACCGGCGTTGGTGTTGGCTTCTGCTGTCTGGGCACCCATCTTCTTTGGGGTGGAGAAGTAACGACCTTCGAACTTGGCGAAGTCGGCATCAGCATCGGGCTTGATGTCGGTGATGTACTTCAGGTCTTCGCGCTCTGCAAGCAGCTTGAGCAGGCCTGCCTCGTCGATGACTTCCTTGCGCGCTGTGTTGATGAGGATTGCGTTCTTCTTCATCGTGCTGCAGAGGTCGTAGTTGATGGACTGCTTTGTCTCTGCTGTTGCAGGGATGTGGAGGGAGATGATGTCTGCCTCCTTGAAGAGGTCTGCCTGTGAAGCACACGCCTTTACGCCAGCTGCCTCGATGACGTCAGCAGGGCAGTATGCGTCGAATGCGCATACGTTCATGCCGAAGCCCTTGGCGATGCGTGCCACGTTGCGGCCTACGTTGCCGAAGGCGAGGATGCCGAGGGTCTTGCCCATGAGCTCTGAGCCTGCCTTGCCGTTGTAGAAGTTACGTACGGTATAGACGAGGAGTCCGAGCACGAGCTCTGCTACGGCGTTGGCGTTCTGGCCCGGGGTGTTCATGACTACTACGTTGTGTGAGGTAGCGGCAGCGAGATCTACGTTGTCATAACCGGCACCGGCACGAACGACAATCTTGAGGTTCTTGGCAGCGTCGAGCACTTCTGCGTCGATCTTGTCTGAACGGATGATGATTGCATCAACATCTGCTACGGCAGCAAGAAGCTGTGACTTCTCTGTGTATTTCTCGAGGAGCGCGAGTTCGAAGCCTGCCTTCTCGATGATTTCTTTTATTCCAGCAACAGCAGGAGCAGCAAATGGCTTCTCTGTCGCGATTAAAACTTTAACCATATGTCGAATTAACGAATTAACAAATTAACGAATTAACGAATTATTTAGCGTATGTATTTCGATGGTTTTTGAAAGAAATTGGAATAATAGGAATAATAAACTGACGCAGTTGGAAATATCTGGTAGCGAAAAATTATTCTAATTATTCTAATTTCTTTCAACTTTCTTTCATTCGCGAATTAGTGCTGAGCCTCAAACTCCTTCATACATGCTACGAGGGCCTCACAGCCTTCGATTGACATTGCGTTGTAGCAAGAAGCACGGAATCCACCTACGTCACGATGTCCCTTGACGCCTACCATACCCTTTGATGTAGCGAAGGCGAGGAACTCGTCCTGCAGATCCTGGTACTCTGGCTTGAGGACGAAGGTGAGGTTCATGAGTGAGCGGCTGCTCTCCTCTGCTGTTCCTACGAAGAGCTTGTTGCGGTCTATCTCACCGTAAACAATCTCTGCACGCTGATGAGCGAGCTTGTCCATTGCCTTTACGCCACCGTGAGCCTTGATGTAACGCAGGTTCATGAGGGCAGAGTAGATAGGTACTACTGGAGGTGTGTTGAACATAGAGCCCTTCTTGACGTGTGTGCGATAGTCGAGCATAGTAGGAATCTGACGTGATACCTTGCCCAGAGCGTCTTCCTTTACGATTACGAAGGTAACACCGGCCATTGCGAGGTTCTTCTGTGCACCGCCGTAGATGAGAGCGTACTTGCTCACGTCGAGAGGGCGAGAGAGGAAGTCTGATGACATATCGGCAATCAGAGGAATTGGAGAGTCGATGTCCTCACGGATCTCTGTACCGTAGATGGTGTTGTTGGTAGTGATGTGCAGATAGTCTGCATCTGTTGGGATGGTGTAGTTCTGAGGGATATAGGTGAAGTTCTTGTCAGCAGATGATGCTATCTCTACTACTTCGCCGAAGAGCTTAGCTTCCTTCATGGCCTTTGTAGCCCAAACGCCTGTGTTGAGGTAGGCAGCCTTCTTCTCAAGGAAGTTGAATGGAACCATGCAGAACTCTAAGGATGCGCCACCTCCCAGGAAGAGCACCTTGTAGCCCTCTGGAATGTCGAGCAGCTCCTTCATGAGTGCCTCTGCCTCGTCAACGACGGGCTGGAAGTTCTTTGCACGGTGAGAAATCTCCATAAGTGAGAGTCCTGAATTGTCAAAATCAAGACATGCTGCAGCTGTCTGCTCAATCACTTCGCGTGGAAGAATTGACGGACCTGCATTAAAATTGTACTTCTTCATTGAGTTTTGTTTATTATAAATGTGAGTTAGTTATCTCTGTAAAAACGGTTGCAAAGGTAGTCAAAATTTGCGAAAGGGGCAAAAATTAACGCGCATTTTTGCATTTTTGCACGTGAGACCGATGCTTTTTATGTCAAAATGATAAGTAAACTTATCAAAAGACCGTAAACAAATATGTTTCGAGCTGTCATTCCGAGTACCTTGTTGAGTGCCCTCCCCTGCCCTATCTGCCGCATCTTGGACCAGGACTGGACGAAGAGGAAGTATGGGATGAAACAGATGATGATGTTCATGTTTGTCCACCCATATACGAGCAGCATCGTGACGAGTGCCGCTGTGGGCAGGGTGATGTAAAGCCATTCGGTTTTCTCTTTGCCTATGAATACGGTTAGTGTCTTCTTGCCGCTGTTCCGGTCGTTGTCGATGTCGCGGTAATTATTGATGAGGAGAAGGGTATCGACGACGAGTCCGCAGGCTATGCCCGTAAGGAGAACACTCCATGAGAACGTGGCGGGGTGTATGAGGACGTAGTATGTGAAGTAAACGGGGATGATGCCAAAGAATATGAGCACCAGGAGGTCTCCCAAGCCTAATGCCGAGAGCGTGGTGGTGTAGAGGAAGCAGAAGAGCACGCAGGCTGCTCCGATGAGGATGAGTTCGTAGCCTCCGATAAATGCCAGTGGGAGTCCCACGAGGCAGGCTATTATGGTTGTGATGATTATGCCCCATCGCATCTGCCTAAGGGATATCCACCCTTGCTGGCACGCACGAAGCGGACCTAAGCGCTCTTCGTTGTCACGACCACGAACGCAGTCGTAGTAGTCGTTGATGAAATTGGCGTCTATCTGCATGACAAAGGCGAAGAGGAAGCAGAGAATGAGGGGGATGAGGGGTGAGAGCCCCACCCCGGCCCTCCCCTGAAGGAGAGGAAGAGTATGGAAAAGGGAAGGTTGTGTATGGTATGCGCAAGCACATCCGAGCATCACGGGTACGGCGGCACCTGAAAGTGTCTTGGGACGGGCTGCAAGGAACCAGGCTTTCAGACTACCCTGCTCTACCTGGCCCTCAGATTTCTTCGTGTTTATATCTATTATCATGTATGGAAGTATCGTTCAAATTCCTGCCTGAGGAGTGTTTTGTCGCTGATGATGCGACGCAGCTCCGCGAGATGTTGCTCGTTCTGCGAACCGGGAATCCATAGTTTTATGTATCCTGATGCAGAATACTTCTGCTGCATGTGTTGCAGGAAGCGTTCCCAATGTTCTTCTTCGGACATCTCGGGATAGTGTGCCCGACCGTATTGTACTGCCCTGCGGAACACGCTCTCGGGGTTGAGGTCACGGTCTGCCTCTGCCACTATCTTTCCATATATGGAGCGTGGAGCCCGGGATGCTGATGCGCGATGATCCTCAACGGCTTCTTTCATTATCTGTATTTGCCTGGCAGAGAACCAGCGCTCCAGACGCTTGTCGGCAAGGAGTATCTTGCCGCTCGTAATGTGATGAATGGCACGCGGACCTTCAAGTCCCAAATCGTGATAAGCCGCAACAACGTAGGCCATATCCACATCAGCACCCAGATTCTCAGCCAAGAGCAGGGAACACTTGATGACGTGCATAACATGTTGCATGCTATGCGCCTCGTCGAACGCAGCATACCTGGGCAGGATGTTGCGCTCCACAAACTCCATCAAGTCAAGACTGATGCTTATACTCATGCACCTTATTTGATGGGCAAAATAGGCAGGTCTCTGTTGAGACTCTTCAGAACTTCTGCAATTCGCTGATGTGTCTTCAAGCGTGTAGGAACCAATGGCAGGCGCAGGACATTCTTCAGCAGTCCCAGTTCGTTCATCAGGGCCTTGACACCGGCTGGGTTGCCATCAACGAAGAGCAGGCTGTAGAGGTCTGTAAACCTGTGATGCACCCTCTGTGCGGCACCGAACTCGCCATTGAACTCCAAGCGTATCATGCGCGAGAACTCCTTTGGCAGCGCGTTGCCAATGACAGAGATCACACCTACGGCTCCTGTTGCGATCATGTGGAAGGTGATAGCGTCATCTCCGGAGAGCACCTCAAAGTCTGCCGGCTTGAGCTTGATAATCTCATCAACCTGCTCTATGGAGCCGCTGGCCTCCTTGATTGCCACGATGTTGTCACAGTCATTGGCCAGGCGGCATGTTGTCTCGGGCTTGAGGTTTACGCCTGTTCTGCCCGGAACATTATACAGAACGACAGGCAGCTTTGTTGCTCCGGCGATAGCCTTGAAATGCTGATACAGACCCTCCTGCGAAGGCTTGTTGTAGTACGGACACACGCTGAGCAGACCATCGACGCCGCTCATGTCGTACTCCTTACACATCTTGACGACAGCAGCTGTGTTGTTGCCGCCACATCCCATGAGGATAGGCACTCGTCCTGCTACTTGCTTGACGATGAATTGCTTCACCTGATAGTGCTCTTCCTCAGAGAGGCAAGGTGTCTCACCCGTAGTAGCGAGAATGCAGAGGAAGTCTGCACCGTTGGATAGTTGATACTCTATGATGTTCTGCAGGGATTCATAATCAATGCTGAAGTCATCATTAAATGGTGTTACAAGGGCTATACCCAAACCGCGAAAGATATTTTGCATACTATTTTAGAATTAAAGCCCCCCACCAGCTCCCCCTAAGGAGGGAGGGACGTGAGCGAACGAATTAACGAATTAACAAATTAAAGCCCCCCACCGGCTCCCCCCTAAGGAGGGAGGTACGTGAGCAAACGAATTTTGCATTTTGCATTATTAATTTTGCATTACTTATAGTCTTGCCATGGTTTTATGGCGATGTCGTCAAGTTTCATCGTGCAGAACGCATTGATGAATGCAGAGGCGAGACGGCTGTTGGTGATGAGAGGGATATTGAGGTCTATGGCAGCACGACGGATCTTATATCCATTGTCCAACTCGCGAACGGTATGGTTCTTTGGAATGTTTACCACCATATCAATCTTTCTCTCATGCAGCATATCCAACGCCTGAGGGTATTTGCCTTCATCAGAGGGCCAGAACACCTCGATGTTTTCCACGCCCTGCTCGTTGAGGTATTTATGCGTGCCGCCTGTAGCATAGAGGACGAAGCCGTTGCTGATAAGCTGACGGGCTGCATCGAGCATCTCGGCTTTCTGCTTTGCATCACCCGTAGAAAGCAGGATAGTCTTCTTCGGTATCTTGTATCCCACAGAGAGCATAGACTTGATGAGGGCACAGGACGTGTCTTGACCGATACACCCTACCTCACCCGTGGAAGCCATATCGACACCCAGGACGGGGTCTGCTTTCTGCAGGCGATTGAAGGAGAACTGGCTGGCCTTTATGCCCACGTAGTCGAGGTCAAAGAGGTTCTTTGACGGACGTTCGAACGGTACGCCGAGCATGATCTTCGTTGCCAGTTCGATGAGATTGAACTTCAACACCTTGCTGACGAATGGGAACGAACGTGAGGCACGCAGATTGGTCTCTATGACAAGGATGTCGTTGTCTTTTGCCATATACTGACAGTTGAACGGACCTGTGATGTGGAGCTCCTTCGCTATCTGTCGAGTGATTCTCTTGATACGCCTTACCGTTTCGACGTAAAGCTTCTGAGGCGGGAACTGCAGGGTGGCGTCACCAGAGTGAACTCCTGCAAACTCTACGTGCTCGGAGATAGCATAAGCGATGATCTCACCGTCTTTTGCCACGCCGTCAAAGTCTATCTCCTTAGCATGTTCTATGAACTTGCTCACCACGACGGGGTGTTCTGAGGAGATGTTTGCCGCAAGTTTGAGGAACCTCTCCAGCTCATCGCGGTTAGAGCAGACATTCATGGCCGCACCGGAGAGGACGTAAGACGGTCTGACAAGAACGGGGAAGCCGACACGCTCGATGAATGAGTTGATGTCGTCCATAGACGTCAGCGCAGCCCAGTCAGGCTGATCGACACCAATGCGGTTGAGCATAGCAGAGAACAACGCACGGTCCTCGCAGTTGTCGATATCCTTAGCCGTCGTTCCGAGTATGGGCACATTCTGGGCATCGAGCTTCATGGCGAGATTGTTTGGTATCTGACCTCCTGTGGAGAGAATGACACCATACGGATTCTCAAGGTCAAGGATGTCCATAACCCTCTCAAACGTAAGCTCATCGAAGTAGAGACGGTCACACATATCGTAATCGGTACTTACGGTCTCGGGGTTGTAGTTTATCATTACGGAGCGATATCCCTGCTTGCGAATGGTGTTAAGGGCCTGCACGCCACACCAGTCGAACTCCACGGAAGAGCCGATGCGATAGGCTCCGGAACCGAGTACGACGATGGATTTCTTGTCATTCTCGTAGGCTATGTCATTAGCTACGGCAGCATAGGTCATATAGAGATAGTTCGTATGAGCCGGATATTCAGCCGCGAGGGTGTCTATCTGCTTGACATAAGGCACTATGCCCAATGACTTGCGCAAAGAGCGAACTGCGAGAATAGCCTTATGCATGTTGCCCATCTCCTTGTCGAGACCTACGGCACGTGCTATCTGGAAATCCGTAAAGCCATATTCCTTTGCAGTCCTGAGGAGCGACTTGTCCATGGAATTGATAGAGGTGCACCTGTCCATCTCATCGTCGATGTCGATGATGTGCTGGAGTTTCTCAAGGAACCACATATCAATCTTTGTCATCTCGTGGATTTGCTCAGGGGTGTAGATCTTTCGCTTCAGAGCTTTGGCAATCACGAAGATACGCTTGTCTGTAGGTGACTTCAGCGCACCCTCTATATCGTCAATCTGCAACACCTTATTCTCTACGAAGCCGTGCATTCCCTGACCTATCATTCGGAGACCTTTCTGTATGGCCTCCTCGAAATTTCTACCGATAGCCATTACCTCGCCAACAGACTTCATGGAAGAGCCTAACTCCTTATCCACTCCCCTGAACTTAGAGAGATCCCAGCGCGGTATCTTGCAAACGACATAATCCAATGCCGGCTCAAAGAATGCCGATGTGGTCTTGGTGACAGAGTTCTTGAGTTCGAAGAGCCCGTAGCCCATACCTAATTTCGCAGCAACGAAAGCGAGGGGATAACCTGTAGCCTTAGACGCTAACGCAGAAGAACGGCTGAGACGGGCGTTGACCTCTATGACGCGATAGTCCTCTGACTTGGGGTCAAAGGCGTACTGCACGTTACACTCACCCACGATGCCGATGTGACGTATAATCTTTATGGCGAGTGCGCGCAGCTTATGATACTCTGAGTTGTTGAGCGTCTGTGACGGAGCGATGACTATTGACTCACCGGTATGAATGCCGAGTGGGTCGAAGTTCTCCATATTACAAACGGTGATACAGTTGTCATATTTGTCTCTGACAACCTCATACTCTATCTCCTTCCAGCCCTTCAGGGATTTCTCCACCAACACCTGGGGAGAGAAAGAAAAGGCCTTCTCGGTCAGCTTGTTCAGCTCCTCTTCATTGTCGCAGAAGCCCGAACCCAGTCCGCCTAAGGCATAGGCAGCACGAATGATAACAGGATAGCCCAGTTCTGCAGCTGCCTTTCTTGCAGCTTCGACACTCTCTACGGCATGAGACTTGATAGTCTTGACGTCTATCTCATCCAGTTTCTCCACGAAGAGCTCACGGTCTTCGGTATCCATGATTGCCTGAACCGGAGTGCCAAGCACCTGAATATTATACTTTTCAAGTATGCCGGACTTATACAGCTCCACACCGCAGTTGAGGGCTGTCTGTCCTCCAAAAGCGAGCATGATACCGTCAGGTCTCTCTTCCTTGATTACACGCTCCACGAAGTATGGCTGCACGGGAAGGAAATAGACCTTATCGGCCACACCCTCAGATGTCTGTACCGTAGCGATGTTAGGGTTGATGAGGATGGTCTCTATGCCTTCTTCGCGCAGAGCCTTCAATGCCTGAGAGCCAGAATAGTCGAACTCTCCTGCCTCTCCTATCTTCAATGCACCTGAACCCAGGAGCAATACCTTTTTTATTCTTTCATCTTTCATTTTCTTTGCTCGTGTGTTAGGTGGTAATTATAGTGCTGAAACAAACTTATCGAACATGAATTCCGTATCGACAGGACCTGAGCAGGCCTCTGGGTGGAACTGACTTGAGAACCAAGGCTTCGTCTTGTGTCTGATACCCTCGTTTGAGCCGTCATTCATATTGACGAAGAGTTCTTCCCATTCTTCTCCCAGCGTTGTGGCATCAACGGCATATCCGTGATTCTGAGACGTTACGAAGCAGCGATTGGTACCTACCATGCGTACCGGCTGATTGTGGGAGCGATGTCCGTACTTCAGCTTGTAAATCTTGGCTCCTGCAGCCTTTGAGAGCAGCTGGTTGCCCATGCAGATACCGCAGATAGGCTTATCACTTTTGGACATCTGCTTTCTGATTATAGCAACGGCATCCTCACACATATCAGGGTCACCAGGACCATTGGCCAAGAAGAGACCATCGAACTCCATATCGGTGTAGTCGTAATTCCAAGGAACCCTGATGACTTCGCATCCACGGTTTATCAGACAACGTATGATATTGGCTTTCACGCCACAATCGACGAGGACAACCTTTTTGGCTTTCTGACCTTCTGCCACACTACCCTCTACCGGTTGATATGTTATAACGTCCTTTACCGATACCTGGTCAACGAAGTTTACGCCTTCATAATGTGCCTCTGGGATGTTGTCGGGCTCATCGTCAAAGATGATTTTTCCCATCATGACACCATGCTCGCGCAGAACCTTTGTAAGTTCTCTGGTATCTATGCCAGTAATGCCAGGCACGTGCTCGCGCTGCAGCCATTCAGCAAGACTTTCCTTAGCATTCCAATGGCTGTACTTCTCGCAGTAGTCAGCCACGATTATTGCTGAAGCATAAATTTTATCACTCTCCATGAACGTGGGGAGTCCGTTTGCTTCAAAAGTGAAAGGCGGCACGCCGTAATTTCCTACAAGCGGATATGTCAGGACCATCATCTGCCCTGCGTATGAGGGGTCAGTGAGGCTCTCAGGATAACCGGTCATAGCGGTATTGAATACGACCTCGCCAGCAACGGGCTTATCGTATCCAAAGGACTTACCCTTGAACTTCTGTCCGTCATCTAAAAGTAGTGTAACGTTTCTCATTATTATCTAATGTATGCTTGTGTGTTCCTTTATGAACGATGTTCTTATTCTACTGTTACGGATTTTGCCAGATTACGCGGCTGATCTACGTTGAGTCCCTTTGCTACGGCTACGTGATATGAGAGCAGTTGTAACGGTATGACACTGAGTAACGGAGCAAGGCACGCTAACGTCTGAGGCACCTCTATCACCTCATCCACCATAGCCTTTACTTCCTCGTCTCCTTCGGTGACAACGGCTATAATGCGACCACGACGTGAGATTACTTCCTGCATGTTAGAGATAATCTTACGGTACAGCTTATGATGGGTAGCAATGAATACTACAGGCATCTCTTCATCCACTAAGGCTATCGGTCCATGCTTCATCTCTGCAGCAGGATAACCCTCTGCATGAATGTAACTTATCTCTTTCAGTTTCAACGCTCCTTCAAGGGCAACGGGATAGTTCCAACCGCGACCCAGATAGAGGAAATTGTGTGCAAAAGTATATTTCAGGGCAAGGTGCTCTATCTTCTCATTCTGCTCCAGCACCTTCTTTATCTTTTCCGGAATACTCTGCAGCTCCTTTATCGTCT
Organism: Prevotella sp.; assembly: GCA_017478025.1. Taxonomy (GTDB): domain Bacteria; phylum Bacteroidota; class Bacteroidia; order Bacteroidales; family Bacteroidaceae; genus Prevotella. The sequence goes on along the minus strand of JAFVGZ010000002.1, from coordinate 25,229 downwards.
CCTCGTATTCCTCATCCTCCACGGTACCTTTCGCATTGCCTATAGCAAGAGCTATCATCGCCAGCACTACAACCTGACCGGTAAAAGCTTTAGTAGATGCAACACCTATCTCGGGACCTACGTGTATGTATGTTCCCGTATCAGATTCGCGTGCTATAGAAGAGCCTACGCCATTCACGATACCGAAGATGAGTGCTCCTCGTTCCTTTGCCAGTTTTACTGCGGCAAGAGTATCGGCTGTCTCTCCTGACTGGGATATAGCCATAACAACGTCATTGGGCTCTATGACAGGGTCGCTATACCTGAACTCGCTGGCGTATGCCACTTCTACAGGTATGCGGCAGAAATGCTCTATGAGCTGCTTGCCTATCAAGCCTGCATGCCACGATGTGCCGCAAGAGACAATTATTATGCGGCGTGCCTGAAGCAACTCCCTACGATGATTACGAACGGCTGAAAGGAGTATCTCTGGATGGTGAGTGAAAGGAGACTCTATGACACGACCACTCATACAGTCTTTCAGCACGTTGGGCTGGTCAAAGATTTCCTTCAGCATGAAGTGAGGGAAGCCCTCATGATCAAGCATAGAGATATCGACGTTCACCTCCTTGATTATAGCATCCGTCTCTTCTCCGTTGAGTTTGAACACATGCAACGGCTTGCCACACTCAAGGATAGCCATCTCTTCATCGTTGAGATAGACTATCTGCTTGGTATATTCTGCAATAGGAGAAGCGTCAGAAGCCAATATGAATTCGCTATTATCCTCAACCACACCTACTGCCAAAGGTGAAGATTTGCGTGCTGCCACAATCACATCAGGATGGCGAGCATCTATGACAGCTATAGCATAAGCTCCGAAGACCTGATTTAATGCGCCGCGAACCGCAGTAGGAAGATCCACATCATTCTTCTCCATTATATACTCAATAAGCTGGACAAGAACTTCTGTGTCTGTCTCGCTTTTGAAGGTATAGCCTTTACCCTTAAGCTGTTCACGCAGAGTGGCATAGTTTTCTATTATGCCGTTGTGTACTATAGTGATATTTCCCGACTGGCTGGTATGCGGGTGTGCGTTTACCTCGCTGGGAACACCGTGTGTTGCCCAACGCGTATGAGCGATACCGAGAACGCCGGAGTGATCCTGAGCATCAGCGACACTCTCCAGGTCAGACACCTTTCCTTTGGCCTTATAGATATTCAACTTGTGATCCGCATCTGACACCAAAGCACAGCCTGCAGAATCATATCCGCGATACTCAAGGCGTTTCAGACCTTTTATCAGTATTGGGTAAGCCTGTTTCTTTCCTATATATCCTACTATTCCACACATAAGGGTTGTTTATTTTAAAGGAAAAAGAGTTAATACGAGGAACATTCGGCTCTTCATATTAACTCTTCTTTATGGTCATTTCTTATTTTGTTAAACTTATTACCATTGTGGCAACTGACATTGCTATACTTGCAAACGGTGTCCAGAACGTATATGAAGACACATCGGCGCTGCGGGCTCTGGCCTTTTGCGGCTCAACGTATATGATATCGTTCTGCTCCAGATAATAGTATGGGGAATTGAAGATATTCGCATCGTTAAGGTTATAACGAACAGACACCTTTTTTCCGTCAGGTCCTTCTCTCACCAACAGCACGTTAGGACGCTTACCATATATGGACAGGTCTCCCGCTTGAGCCAATGCCTCGATTATGCTAAGGCGCTCATTGGGGACTGTAATGACGCGCGAACCGCTCACTTCACCGATTACGGTAACCTTGAAGCTGGCATATCTAACCTTTACCACTGGCTTCTCTTCAGCTGAGAAGTAAGGCTGGATTTTGCCACGTATCAAGTCCTCTGCTTCTGTACGGCTCAAACCAACGACCTTCAACTTGCCAATAACAGGGAAATTGATATTTCCCTCCTTATCTACTATGTATGTATAGAGAGAATTTGATGCTGTTGAGCTACCAAAATTAGATGTCTGATTTGCATACAGCCTCATATTGAACGGTTCTGCTGCCTCTGGGGTGATAGACGAGACAAGAATTGTGAGTTCGTCGTTCGGCTTTATGTGTATCTCAGGCATCATGCTTGTTGACTCAATATCAACCTGTTCCATATTTTGAAAATATGCAACTTGTTTGGTCATTGTACAACCAGAGAATGCTATTGCTGCTGCGACAACGAGCAAGAGTAATGTGAAATTTTTCTTCATGAGTACTACTTATATGTCAATTTTAGCGCAAAGTTAATGTTTTTTTTTATATCTGCAAACTTTTTGACTCTCTTTTTCAAAAAACTAACTGACATCAGATGTCATCATTATCCTCTTTCATATCTATAAACTCGCCCGAACGGTTATAGAACTTGTACTGTAGCATGCCCAATTCCTGCGAAGGAATAACATCAATCCCCAAGCCGTAGCGCAAGCGCCACTTGGTCATTATGCTTATAATACCTCTTTTAATATACGCATATACGTAGGGGTGCACATAAAGTCTGGGGTTCTTAACCCCTATGTCGCGTGTGAGTTTCCTGAGTTTGTTTTCAAGCATCTCAACAAACATGATGCTTGACTTTATCTTGCCCTTTCCCAAACATGTGGGGCATATCTCCTCCACATTCATGTCCATTGCCGGCCTTACGCGCTGACGCGTTATCTGCATCAGACCGAACTTGCTCAGAGGAAGGATACTGTGTCTTGCGCGGTCTTTCTGCATGTTCTTGCACATGCGTTCATACAGTAATTGCCTGTCTTCAGGCAACGCCATATCGATAAAATCGACAATGATGATGCCGCCCATATCCCTGAGTCGCAGCTGTCGTGCCAACTCATCTGCAGCTCCCAGGTTTACATCTAAGGCATTTGCCTCCTGACCCTCTACGCCACGTGAGCGGTTGCCACTATTGACATCTACCACATGCATCGCCTCCGTATGCTCTATGATGAGATAGGCTCCATGCTTGTAGTTCACCGTACGTCCCAAGCCAGACTTCATCTGGCGTGTAACGTTGAAGTTGTCAAAGATAGGTACTTTCCCCGTATATCTCTTTACTATGCTTACTTTGTCAGCAGCTATCTGAGCGACATACTTTCTTACGTCTTCATATACCTGATCATCATTCACATAGATATTCTCGTAGGTAGAGTTCAGCAAGTCACGCAACATAGCCACAGCCCTGCTGTTCTCTTCAAACACGAGGGCGGGGCGCTTCGTTGCCGTCTGAATCTTGCGCAGAGTATCCTCCCAACGGTTCAAGAGCATCTGCAGCTCTTCATTCAGTTCTTCCTCGCGCAAGCCCTCAGCTACTGTTCTTACGATAACGCCAAAATTCTTTGGCTTTATCTTTTGTAGGATTTGCTTCAGGCGAGTACGTTCATGACCGCTTTTTATCTTTGACGAAACATTGATTTTTTCGCCGAATGGTATCAACACCAAAAAGCGTCCAGGCAGAGAGATGTCTCCTGTTAGGCGTGGACCTTTCGTCGAGATTGGCTCCTTCACAATTTGGACGAGCACATCCTGTCCCACTTTCAGCTCATTGGCCACTGACCCTTCTTTGGGCAAGTCAGGCAAGCGAACAGCCTTATCAAAAGAGTATAGTTTTTTACGGTCGCTGCACAGTTGTTTCAGGTACTTCTCGTAAGAGGAATACTGCATTCCCAAATCCAGGTAATGCAGGAAAGCATCCTTGGTATACCCCACATTCACAAACGACGCATTGAGTCCTGGCATTATCTTTCTGACCTGTGCCAAATAGATATTGCCAACAGAAAAAGAGGCCTCGCGGGGTTCTGTTTGAAACTCCACGAGACTCTTATCTTCTAACAACGCAATAGAGATTTCCTTCTCTCTTACGTCGATGATCAACTCGCTCGTCATGAATATAGCAGCTTTATCTTACTTGCTCTTATGACGATTCTTTCTTAATCTCTTCTTACGCTTGTGAGTGGCCATCTTGTGGCCCTTTTTCTTCTTTCCGTTAGGCATAATATCTTTCTTTTAATGGTTTAATCGTTTGCTGTCACTTCTTCTCCCTTCATCTTCTGCTGAAAACTCTTAGCAGGCTTGAAACCAGGGAAATTGTGTGCTGGCACCGTGATGGTGGTGTTCTTACTGATATTACGGGCTGTCTTCTGTGCGCGTTTCTTTACAAGGAAAGTTCCAAAACCACGCAGATATATATTCTCACCCTCACACATGGCATCACGAACAATCTTCATAAAAGACTCCACTGCAACAGTGGCATCCTTCTTTGCTAAGCCTGTCGTGTCCACAATTTGGTTGATTATATCTAACTTTGTCATTTTGAGTTATGTATTTAATTACTGTTTCTCTGAGTTATACATAAAAAACGGTTGCAAAGTTACAAAAAAAATATTTCAACAAAAAATGTTTTTGATATTTTTCTTGATTTTAGCATACAATTTCTTGGATATTAGATGTAAATCAATTATTCTTCTGTAACTTCGTAACAACCAGCATCATGTTTCTCCGACTCTTTTCGCGCTTTTCCGGTTCTATCGTCAGGCAATGTGGTCATCGCATCTGCCATTCTGATAGACGGATTTATCGTTTCCGTAGAGCCAAGTGTCTTCTTTGGAGTGAAATCATAAATAAAGTTGTCTGTGTCAAACAACTTGAAGTAGCTCTTTCCGCTCAGCAAGGTGTCTTTGGGATCTTCTATCACGCAATCGGAGAACATATACTCATAATCCTTTCCGGGTTCTGTCCTCACTACGCTATTCTTGAATGTTACATCCAAATGATTGTCCGCATCTCCTGTTGCCCATATCACAACATCGTCGGCATAACCCTTTATGATACTATTATATACGTCCATCGTAAGCGGATAAGGCACATCGGCCAAAGCGTTAGTGAAATAAAGCGCCGGACCTCTGTTTGAGTCAAACGGATAATACTGCGCCACTGTACAATGGTTTATCTCTATGTTGCCACCAATAAAATTCAGGCAGCCTGTAGCGGAATTGCTTATCTGCGTGTTCTCGATGGTTATCATATTGTTGACGCCACTCACTCCCGTACCGCTGTTGTTGTGTATCGTGGAATGGTCGATGGACAATTTCTCTCTGGAGACATCAGAAGAGTCGCACACGATAGCATCCGTGGCGCCGTGTATGTCAGCATAACTGATAGTGTTACCGAATGAGCCGCTGCGGTAATTTATGCCCCTCCACTGTCCTGGGTTGTTATCATAGGTCAGATTGGTCACCATCCTGTCCAGACGGTCAGGACGCAGGGTGACCTCATTATCTTTCTCGCCCGATATCTTCAACGTTCCCTTCACGTCTATTCCTGCATCAGAATGGAAGTAAAGTGTTGTCTTTGGGGCTATCGTCAGGGTCGCTTCAGGTCCTACGGTCAAAGTATCATAGACAACGATTGGCTTTCCCTTTACCGCAGCCAGCGTAGTGTCTTTGGAGAATGTGGCCTTTCTGAGCAGCGTTGCATCCCACGACCACACATTCAGGTTCACCTTCTGGCGCGAACCGTTTTCCAGCAGGAACACCAGGTTATCGTTGACCAACTTGGGCAAGGTGTCGCCGTTTGCTCTCGTCGTCACTTCTACGAAGACCCGGATTGAGTCGCCCTTTCGCAACTCAAGGTTCTCTACAGGGTCATTGAGCGAACCGGAAAGATATGAGCCGTTTACGTTCACCCGGAACTGTGTCCTCGTTCCGCTTTCCAGGCTTACCATACTTATGCGCATTCCGTCAGCATTGTTGTTATATACGACCAACTGTTTGTGGTGCGATGGAACCGTAGAGAATACGGTATCTAATGACAAGGTGTCAGCCGAGAAAGTCAGCTTGAATGATGGTGACGTAGAGAACGTGTCATCGTCAGAGCACGATGCCAGCAGCATTATATTTGCAAGCAGTAATATGTTTGCTATGAGTATTATTACCTTATTCATCATAGAATATAACGCGCAGACAGTACCTTTATTGTCTTTTCATTACACGCAGCCTTCTGTGCCACGCGCTCGCCTGTAAGCCAAACCACCTCTCCGTCAGCATCGCAGAGCACCGTCTGCTGCTGCCTCTCAAAGTAGTTCTTCTTACGGTCTGCCATATAGTCGCTTATCAGTTTCATGCCTCTCATGCCGTAAGGCACAAACCTGTCTCCTGCCTGAATCTTCCTCATCGTCAGCGGCATTCTGACCTTCGAAGCGTCAAGTGTGGCAAGAAGAGGAGACTTGCTCACACTAAAGTCCTCTGTTTTCTCTTCTGTCCTGATTTCTATTTTTCTTCCTGCTCCACAGACATACGTTCCGCTTTCAGGTATTACAATCGTAGGAACGTCCTCCTCATGGCCTACTAAGATAGAGTCTCTCTCCATAGATACCGTATGTGTATTCGTGTGCCACACTCTACGGCCTTCTGCCCCACCCTCTGTTGCCACGCGGTGTATCTCAGATATCTGCGACGGATTAATGCCGTATTGTCTCAGCACCTCAAAGAGCAGCATCTCCGGCGAAGGCTCTCTCATCAGGTCATCTATACGTATCTTCAGTTCCAGACCGCAGCTCTTACTGTGGGAGTCACAGGGTTTCTCCACACAACGGGCTATTCCCTGCTCTATCGTGAACCTCACGACCTTAGCCGCTTCCGACAGGTTCTCCATTGTGCGAGTGATATTCTGCTTTGCGCCGTCCATGATTTCCTCCAGCATTGGAATCAGGTTCAGCCGCACCTTGTTTCTCATTACGTCAGCCACCAAATTGCTGCTGTCCGTAATATACTCCTGTCCTATCGCTTTGAGATAGCACTCTATTTCTTTTCTCGTGAGACAGAGCAACGGGCGCTTTACGATTTCCCGCTCCGGTCTTATACCCTCCAGACCGGTTATGCCCGTTCCTCTCAGCAGGTTTATCAGCATCGTCTCTATATTGTCATCTTCGTGATGTGCCACGATGATATCCTCTGCGCCCAATGCTTCTGCCAACTGGTAGAAGTATCCGTATCGCAGTTCCCGGGCGGCCATCTCGATACTTACGCTGTGAAGCGACGCATATTCACGTGTGTCAAAGTGCACGACATGCAGCTCCACTCCCAATGTCTCGCACAGCGATCTGCAGAATGCCTCATCCCGGTTGCTCTCCTCGCCCCGAAGCTTGAAGTTACAATGCGCCGCCTCTACCCTGTAGCCCATTTGCTTCATCATGCGAAGCAGGCATACGGAGTCAGCACCACCTGACAGAGCAACGATGTGCAGGCTGTCCCTATTCAGCAGACGATGCTTCTCTATATACGCACGAACCTTATTCAACATAGAGCACCAATCCCTTCAGGTATTCTCCCTCCGGATGATAGATGTTTATCGGGTGATCTGACGGCTGATGCAGCTGGTGCAATATGCGCACCTTTCTGCCTGACAGCGCAGCAGCCGTGAATACGGCATTCCTGAAGTTGTCCTTAGTCACCACCTGAGAGCAGGAGAAGGTGAACAGTATTCCGTTGGGTTTGATTTTCTCAAACGCCTTAGCGTTTATGCGGGTATATCCCTTGAGCGCATTGTGCAGCGCTCCGCGATGTTTGGCAAATGCCGGAGGGTCTAATATAATAAGGTCATAGTTGCTGCCGGAACTGTCAAGATATTTGAAAGCATCCTCACAGAATGCCTCATGTCTTGCATCTCCGGGGAAGTTCATCTCTATGTTTTCTCTTGTCAGCTCTATCGCCTTACCCGAGGAGTCAACAGAATGCACCACTTTCGCTCCGCCACGCATAGCGTACAGCGAGAAGCCGCCTGTATAACAGAACATATTGAGCACATGCTTGTCCTTGGCATATTTCTCGAGCAGGGCACGGTTGTCGCGCTGGTCTATGAAGAAGCCGGTCTTCTGTCCTCTGAGCCAATCTACGTGGAACTTCAGGCCGTTCTCAGTTGCCACATCGTTCTTTGTGCCGCCATAGAGGAATCCGCTCTTCTGCCCATCGTCTCCGTTTTCTCCTTCTCCCAGCTGCGCCTTATACGGCAGCGTCGTATCGCTCTTGTAGTAGATGTGACCTATTCTCTCGCCCATCACGTCCTTCAGCGCCTCTGCTATCTGCTTGCGATATCTGTGCATTCCCACGCTGTGGGCCTGCATCACCGCCGTATCTCCGTAACAGTCTATCACAAGGCCAGGCAGCATATCACCCTCTCCATGCACCAAACGATAAGTGTTGCTACCCTCACAGCCGCAGATGCCGGCTTTCTCTCTCATCGTGAGAGCTGCAGACAGACGGTTGCGCCAAAAGGTCCCGTCGATGTTTTCATCGTCAAACGTCAGCAGTCTCACAGCGATACTGCCTATCTGATAATGTCCGCGACCGATATACTCACCACCGTGTGAATATACATCCACGATGTCACCCTCTTCCACTCCGTCGTCTATCCTCTGTATGGCGCCGGAGAATATCCAGGGATGAAAGCGCTCTGCTGAAGCCTCCCTGCCCTTTCTAAGATATACTCGTTTATTCATTTGCTGCTGGGTTTTCCGGATTGGACGGAATCTCCGGGATTTCCGGACTATCCGGACTTTCCAGAATATCCGGTTCTGCCGGTTCTTCTTTCTTCACTTTTATTAGTTCAAAGTCTCCTGTCTCTTTCAACCTCTCATATTCCTTATATAATTGTATGCACGCCCACGCATCTGTTGCGGCATACAGTTTCTGTTTCTCTGTCAGCACGGCTGCCTCCCAGTTGCTCAGCTGCTCGCGCTTGCTTATCCTCTGACCGAAGATATTGGCATACAGTTTGGCAAGACTCAGGTCTTCTATTCCCAACTCCCTCATGTGGTCCTGCAGATCTATGAATCCAGCCTCGCTGAACTCTCCGCGTTTATGGAGCATCATCAGGTCATCATGCCACGAGAGACCTATCTTCTTCGGTGTCTCTGCCTCAAGCAGCCGCTTCACGGGTGGACAAAGGCCTATTCTGTTCAGCCTGAAGAGAAAGCAAGTATCCTCTGTTGACACCTGAAGCAGAGCCACTTTGTTCTGGTGACCCCGCTTGAAGATGGGGCGTGTCTCCGTATCTACGCCCAGTATGTCTTGCTTCAACAGATAGTCAACAGCCTTCTCCGCCTCACGCTCCGTCAGCAGCACAATGATGCGGCCCTCGAAGTTTATCCGAGGAAGTGACCCTATCTGCGTCTTGTCGTATTTTGAATAGATCGTGCGCAAAAACTTATTCTCAATTCTTTATTTCTTATTTTTTATTCACACATGTCTTCTGTCTCCCTCTCACTCGGCACTCTGTGACGCTTGCCTAAGCAAGAACTCCCTCAAATTCAGAACTGTTCCAATATCTCTATGCGCCGCTGGGTGTCGGGGTGGGTAGAGAACATGTGATAGAATACTGTCTGTATGCCAGACGTAAATCCCTGCTCATGCACTATGAAGAGCTGCGCCACATCCTCGCGCTCCACGTCCTGCAATCCGGGATTGCCTGATATCTTTCTGAGTGCAGAGGCGAGCGCCAGCGGGTTGCCACAGAGCTCCGCACCGCCGGCATCGGCCATGTATTCTCTCTTGCGGCTGATAGCAAATCGCGTCAGCAGGGTAAAGAGATAGGCTATAGCGCAGCACACCACGCCGACAATCATTATCACCCACATGCTGACACCGCCGCCCTTGCCGTTGCTCCTGCGGTCGCTGCTGCCGCCGTAGATGAAGTAGTTGAACAGCATTCTGACAACGATGCTCATAATCGTTGACACTATGCCGACAAAGACGATCGACGTTATCAGCAGTCGTGTGTCGTGATTGCGAATGTGCGTCAGCTCATGGCCTATTACGCCTGCCAGCTCTTCGTCCGTCAGCAGGTCGAGCATTCCCGTTGTCACCGTGACGGTATAGGATTTCTTGTCTATTCCCGAGGCGAAGGCATTCAGCTGAGGGTCATCCACTACGTTCACCATCGGCATATCCATACCGCATGTCATGCAGAGGTTCTCAACGATGTTATACACCCTCGGGTTCTCGCGACGCTCCAAGGGGCGCGCATGGGTGGCGGCACGCACCATTGAGGTGTTTGAGAAGTATGCTATGAGAAACCATATCCCCACAGCTCCTACCACCCAGGGCAGGGCTGTGAGGAAATAGTAGTTCACCGTATCGATGTTTATCTCATGCACCACCTCTCCATACTGGTCCACGTACCCACCGGTCAAGTAGTTCAGAATGAGCAGGAATATCCACACCATACCGAGGATGATGCAAGGAAACATCAGCAATAACAACACGCTCAGGCGGTTATTGCGGTCTATCTGGGTTTGTAAGCCTACGTATTTCAAATTATCGAATTAACGAATTAACAAATTAACAAATTGATGTTTCGCTCTGTCATGCAAGCGTCACAGGCCGGGGGAACGGATCGTTCTTTTAGAACTCCACTTTCGGAGCTTTGCTTACGGCAGCGCGCTCTTCCGGTGCTACCTCAAACATTGGCTGAGTGGTGAATCCGAACATTCCTGCGAGTACGTTTGCCGGGAAGGTCTGTATGCCGTTGTTCAGCTCCTTCGTAGCAGAGTTGAAGAATCTGCGTACTGATGCCAGCTTGTTCTCAATGTCGGCCAGCTCGGTCTGCAGCTGCATGAAGTTCTGGTTTGCCTTCAGGTCAGGATAAGCCTCCACGCTCACCTTCAGGCCTGCCAGGGCGCTGGTCAGCTGATTGTCTGCGGCAATCTTGTCGTTCACGCTTGTGGCGTTCATGCATGCGCTGCGTGCTGCCGTGATTCGCTCAAGCAGTTCCTTCTCGTGAGCGGCATAACCCTTTACCGTGTTTACCAACTGCGGCACGAGGTCATAGCGCTGCTGCAGCTGAACGTCGATGTTGGCAAAGGCGTTCTCGCGGTTGTTGCGCAGCTTCACAAGGCCGTTATACACGCTGATAGCATAGAGAGCTATCAATACTACTACACCGATGATAATTAAAAGTACTGTCATGATTTCTTTTTTGGGTTTATGAGTTTATATTGTCGTTTATCTGTTCTGCTGATTCGTTGTTTTCTTACCGTCTCTGATGATGATACCTCTGTAGCTCTCTTCCACCTCGCGTCCCTGCAGGTCGTATGTCTTGCCATCCAGGCCTGCGTTTCTGCGTCTTGCCTCGCCCTCAGCGCCGGTGCTCACTACGTTCTTTATTCCCGTCACGCCGGTCACGTTCACGCTGATGTCACGGTTGTATGCATATCCGTCTTTCTGTATGCTGCATGTCAGCGTCACGTTGCCGTTGCCCTTCACCGCTCCGCTGCTGGTCATCACGCTCTCATTGCTTGTACTCCAAACAACATCCGTGCCAAGAAAGCCCTTCGTGGGCAGCGTGAGGTTGCTTTTTACGGTAGTGCCGTTGCTCGCAGGCATCTTCAGATTGTCCAGCGTGTATTTTATCGCAGCCTTATAGTCAGCCTTCGACAGCCATATCTGCTGCTGGTAGGTGAAGTTGTTCTGGCCTATCGCGAGGCTGCCGCTGGACGATGATACGGCACTGATGCACAGGCAGTTCACGTTGCTATAGTCCATCACCTGCCTCAGGAGCACTCCCTTGTATGTCACCCCCGATATCACCAGCGTCACATAGTCGGATGCCACACCCTTGGTCCACGTGCCGATCTCCGCACCCGTAGCATTCGTTATGCGGTAATCCGCGGTCAGGTGAATGGTCTCAGGAGTCTTGTAGGCTTTGGAGGCATAGTTCTGGTTATACTGATGCCTGATGAACTGATAGTCACCGGGCACCTCGCTCTCCGGTATGCTCTCCCGGGTGGCTATATCGTCGCTCGTCACCGTCTGTCCGCTGAACTCGTAAGGCGCCGCCATCACCCATCCGTCCTCGTTGAGCAACAGCTGATGTATTCTCACCTCGTGCCATTCGCCGGCATCGCTGAAGCGTGTGTGGTAGGCCACGAAGTCACGCCCTGCCTGGTCTGTGAAGACGGAGTTATGACCCTGGCTTATCTCTGCCGACGGCATCAGGTCCCACTTGTAGCCGCCCATCAGGAGCATACCCCTGTTTGTCTGTGCCGAAGGACCGTAGTTCATCTGGTAGGAGTTGTATATGGCGCTCGTGCCGTATGGGTCGGTGTAGGGACCTCCGGCATACTGCGAGCGGAACACCCTGATCTGATAGCCCTCTGCAGACCCTAAGCCGCCGTAGCTCAGGAAGAGGAAGTAGTAGGGGCCTATCTTCTTCACATAGCTGCCCTCGCCTGACACGTACCAACCACCGGCTATCTTCTTGCCAAAGTACGGATCGCTCGTGGTGTTCTGGTTTGATCCTGATGCACGATACGTATAAGTATAGTCTCGCAGGCCGTTTTCCGCATTGAGTTTCAGCATCCAGATGCCGCCGCTCCATGAGCCGTAGGTCATCCAGAGCTCACCGTCCTCGTCATAGAACACGCACGGGTCTATGCAGTTAGGCCAATAGCTGCCCCATGAGTTGCTGCGGTTATATCTTGACGGCAGCGATGTAGCGCCTGTGGCGATGTGCAGATCCGTGTATTTCCAATCGTTGGCAGCCGCGTATGCGTTGTGCGCCGACAGACCCTGAAAGCCGCTGAACACCACCGGACCCTGATAGACCCACGGCCCTTGCGGGTTGATGCTGGTGAGACACACGATGCTGGAGCACCAGCGGTCACCGTTCACACTCATGTACATACACCATTTCTGCATGGTCTTGTTGTATATCACATCAGGCGCCCATTGGTTGCCCCTCACGCTGTAGCCCTTGTACTGCCAGCCGTGAGCGTCAAAGTCCGAACCATCCACATAGTCGCCGAAGGTCTCCTCCAAACCCTCATAATTCAATACCGTACGGACAGCATGCTGACTGTAGGCATCAGAATAGTTCACCAGGTTGCCATTCAAATCCCCAAAGAGGCTGTTCGTCCTTGACATAGACTCCTCGCCCGCCTTGAACGAAGACCAGTTCCTGTAGTTGGATGCCAGGAAGGTGTAACCCCTGCCTAGATGCGAACCGAAGACATAGAACCTCGGGCTGGCAGGATATGTCACATCATCCAGCACCACCGAAGGGTCATGACACGACACACGGTTCTTGTATGTCGTAGTCCTGTAGGCATTTGCAATATCTGAATCCGTCAGCATAACCTGCGCCGACACATTCGGCACCAGACACACGGTAATGAGAAGGGTTATCAATGTTCGCATATATTTTTCTTCTAACACTTGTGTTTGGTTGGGGTTATTTGACGGGTGGCTTTGATTGAGGGGTTACTAAATGGTGGCTTCCAAATTTCCACATCTCGCAGACATTTATCGAATTCATCTGCAAAGGTACAAAAAAAAATCAATAACATGCATTATTGCCGATTTATTTTATATAAAAAAGTATAAGGACTTAAAAAACACGAGCATCCACACAGGAACGTGGGCGTCCCGGGCCTCGGTGTACGCTAATAAAAATAAGCTGACATAAATCTAAGTGACCGTATGTTTCGTACGGTCATCCTTATTCACATGACGCTGAATGGCTTATCTGCTTTGACACATTGTAAATCGCATAAGAAGTAAGGGTTCAGCGTCAATTTGGATGGTGGATTGCCCTGCTCAGTACTATTGCTCGCTTGAGCTCCGTAAAGGATTGCAGAGTACGCACCCTTTTAGGACATTTTTCTACTTCCAAAAGTTGAATCATATAAAAACATGAAGGCCGGGAAGGAACCGATAATTACTTGAATTACACGAATTAAATGAGAAAGAAATGATGCAGATGAAGGAGAGTTTCAGACACAAATTATCATGAATGGACCATAAATCAAGCACGCATCTCTACATGGACTCCGATTTAACGATGCCATAATGACATGAAAATTGTTTGTCTGCTATTTACCAAACTCCTTTTGGAAGACAATACCTATGCCCTGTGTGTTGAGTGAGTTGCGCGTGAAGTATCTGTCGTTGGTTTGATTGTACGCCTTCAGCGCTATGGTGCCTGATGGGGTGAGGAGGTATTTTATGGTGAAGTCACCGATAAAGCTCTGGGTATTGGTGCTGACATTGTCACGATAGCCGAACTGACCGTCGAACAGCAGGCGATTGTTGAACAGTTTTCCGCTGAGCAGACCCTCATATTCTGCATTGCTCATGCCCTCATTGCCCGTTGCCACATTGGCACCAAAGGTCCACGTGTTTTTCTTTGACAGCTGGCTCATCAGCCTCTCCATGATAGAGTTGAACTGTTGTGAGAGCGTACCGCTGAGGAAGCTTTGCAGTGCCAAACTTGTCTGTCCCGTCTGCCCCGAGGCATCAGGCCGTGATGAGTTGTCGGCATTGTCACCGGCATAGAAACGACCGATTGCAAGGAGATAGAGCACCTGTTGGTTCATCAGTTCCTCAGAATTGATGACCGAGTTGACCATCTGCTGCGCATCTGTGCTGAGCGAGGGCAGCTCAAGTCCGAAGTCAACGACGGGCTTTGCAGGTGTGCCGCTGATGTTCATGATACAGTTGACAGGCACATTGTTGGACTTGAACGACGAACCGATGTTGAGGTCAGACAACGGTACACTGTTGAGGGCATAGACAGCCTTCATCTGTAACAGAGCGTCATAGGGGTCGCCACCGAAAGCGATGGTGCTTCCTGGAGAGAAGCGGAAATTCTTTGCTATGAGGCGTTGTATGGTCATGTGGTAGGTGCCTTCGGTAATCTCATAGTTGCCATGCAGTCGGAAAGAGCCTTTATTATAGTAGGTGGCATTGAGGGCAGCGTTGCCGTAGAGGTCTATGTAGTCACCTGTAGAGCGGTCCATGAGAAGGTGCAGCTTCGTATCGGGAGTTACATTTATGAGGAGTGTCATGTGGATATTGGTGGTGGGTGCAGGCGCGCTGGCAGCTGTCAGACCCTTGGAGTGTGAGGCTTCGGCAGCATCTTTCTGCGAGGCTGAGTTCCACTGTATGAAGTCACGCGAGGTGACGGTAGCGGTAGATGAGGCATCGTAGATGATATAACTGCCGTTAAGGGTGTTAACGTCAGCATTGAGATTGAGCTCACCCGGTCTGCCCGTGATGTCTATATCGCCATTGACAATTGCGACACCACAGTAAGAATCATCATCTAACTCGGGGATGTCATAAGCCAGGAATCGGTCTGTCTTCACGTTCAGGTTGTATGTCATGCGTCCGAAGTTGCGATGGTGTATGTCTCCGTTAAGGTATGCCGTATTACCCAGTTTGTCCTTGATGGGCGCATGTGCAAAGTGTATGTTGCCGCTTGTGAAGAGCACGCTATCGCCAGGCAGCTGATAGTGGCAATGGGTGGAGTTGATTGTCAGTTCGCCATTGGCGCTCAGCCCACCTGCAAGGTCAACGTTGTTGAAGGGGCCGAATATGCGCACGTTTCCACTTCCGCGCAAATCCACATCGCTGAGGAATGACTGACAGAATTTCTGCATGAAGTCAAGCCTGAGGCTATCAGCCGCAACGTCAAGGTCCAGGTATCCAGGACTCACGCCGATGCTTCCGTTGATGTGTGCCCGTCCGTCTGCTTCGGGGTCATCTGCCAACGCATGTATGTTTATCTTGCCTTCATTCTTGGAGTAGTCAGCATTGGCATGCAGTGTTCCAAGCTTTCCGCTTTCAAACTTGAACTGCTGCACGTCCAGCGAGGCGCGTGCTTCATAGTCGCCCAATATGGCACGGGCAGTGATATCGCCATAAGCAAAG
This sequence comes from Prevotella sp., assembly GCA_017478025.1. Taxonomy (GTDB): domain Bacteria; phylum Bacteroidota; class Bacteroidia; order Bacteroidales; family Bacteroidaceae; genus Prevotella. The sequence goes on along the minus strand of JAFVGZ010000002.1, from coordinate 9,528 downwards.
CCTTCGAACTCTACGGAGTGGAAATTCACGAGATTCAGGATGTAACTGACATCGATATTCTTCAGTCCCACATGCACGGAGTCGTCAGGCGACTTGGAGAAAACGCCATCAACACGCAGTGCTTGTGAGGCATTTCCCATTGTGAGATTGTCAACATCCAGTTTTCCGTCATTATATGAAATTGCATTCGTTTGTACCTGCCACACGCTGTCGCCCAATTCGAAGGTGGAATTGGGAATTGTAATATCGAAATTTGCCACATTGCCCACCTCGTCCTTTGCATGGAACCTTGTGACCAGCGACACATCACCCTTGAAAGGCCGCTTCTGCAGGTTGTCCCACATGATGCGTGTAGCGAGGGTGTCGTTTGCCGCCGCACAGTCCAGGTTCAGCCTCACCTTACCTCGTGGCTGGTCGAGAAAGGTTTCTATGGAACTGTTGAGACTGCCCTGGGGTGTCCATAGTGTTATTTGGGTACCCTCCAGCTCCAAGCCCTGTATGTTGAGCGAAGGCATATCAATGCCGATATTGGTGGTGTTTGACAAATCACCTACTGTGCCGCTGATATCAATGGGACTGCCAATCTCAATGGGGATATCAACAAAAGACTTCAGGAAATCAAGGTTTTCTATTCTCGCATTGATAGAAAAATCATTGGATGTCGGCACCGTGTTCCTGTTTCCGGTCAATGATGGCAGGTATTTGGATATGAGGTTGTCAAAAGACTGATGGAGAGTGCGCAGATCTATTGCTCCGTTTATGTGCAGAGAAGCAAAATCGGTGTCCAACGAGATATCTCTCATGCCGTCCTGCTTGTGAGAGATGAGCGAGACATGCTGAAGCGAAGCGGGCTTTCCGAAGTCGGACCGAAAGTTTCTTATCTCGATGTTTCCCGTCAAATCGCTGATATTCAGATGAGCGATGTCAAAGTCAGAATCAAACGAGAGTCGTGGGTCACTCATCTTTATGCTTCCCGCAGCAGCATCGTTGCCGTGACCGTCTCGCTTGTACATAGCATCAACCTCGATGCCACGATATGTATTTGAGGCATACTCTATCTTGTCTATTCTTCCGTCTGACAGTTTGACAGATGACAACTTGTCTTTGTCATCCAGATGTACTTCCAATGACGTTTTGCAAGTCAACGATCCTAATTTTGACTGTCCCGTGATTTTAGACAGATTCATATCGTTTGTTTTGACATCGGCCTTTATCGTGTTGCCGGCATAGGTGCCAGCAAGAGAGAGGAACCCCAGCTTTGAGGCTGTAAGTTCTGTGGATAGTTTTATCGGTGGTCGCTTGACATAGTCGTGCAGCTTTGCCTCTATGCGACCTTTGGTGTCTATGGAGCCGACATTGCTTAGAATCTTTGGTAGCGAGGCCTTGTTACATAGTCCACGCAAGAGGCTCTCGGAGATATGGAACTGGGAAACGAGGATGTTTGCCTCAGGGGCCGTCAGCGCATCGTGTAGCTCCATAGCTGACATTATCGCCATTTCATCGGTATCTGTGGTGTGTATTGCAAGCGTTACGTTGGACTGTGCATCGGTTCCGTTCACAGAGCCTTTCATGGTCAATACCGGCAATAAACCAGAGATACCTGCGGGAAGAATGTTACCAAAGTCGGCAGCATCAACGTATGGAATGTCTAACTCGGTATTAATACTTATGCTTCCGGGCTTTATCTTACCCTCAGGCGTAGTGTTGAAACGTGTCAGCAACTGGGGTATTTGCACCTTTGTCTGGGGCATCCTCAGAAGAAAGGATGTGAGATTTACCGAGTGTTGTTGCTCAACACCGTCGGGCTTCTTGACATAGTCGGCCTTAAAAGACATATCTGTCACCTTCAGACCTGATTCTTCCACAAAGCGCAACTCCTTGAGAAACACGTCTATAGTGTCATCGGTGAGATGATTTAGAGCTATATGGGAGGATACATCTAAAAGGTGTATGTGATAAGGAGAGAATTTACCTTCTTGTTCTTCCTTGTCCCATCGGTCATAACTTATCTTGCTATTGCGTATTATGACCGAATGTATTGTGAGGTCCAGGGGGGTGTGCTGACTGTCAGGCTTCTTTTTTGTCAGCGAATCGATGGCATACTGACAGTTCAGTGGGGCTTCCCCGTCTTGCTGATAGAGTGTCACACGCGATCCAAACAACTGGGCAGAGGTTATAACGATTCTCTGCTCAAGGAGGGGCAGCAGCTCCATAGAGACTGAAATTCTGCCCGCATGGAGCATCTCTTTGCCCTTCTGGTCAAAGAGCGTAACGTCATCAGCAACGATTCTGTCGGGAAGTCTTACGTCAACGCGCCCCACAACGGCCCGGGTGCCAATCTTCTGGGTTATGGCCTCCTGCATCGTTTCGGCCAAAAGGGACTGTACGTAAGGCAGGCGCGGCAAAAGGAATACGGCGAAGTAGATTGAAACAACCGTCCAAACAAGAAAAAGGATGATATGTCTCACTATCTTCATAAATTCAAATTATCAAAAAAAGCACAATAATCTTGAATGTATTTCCTCCCCTACTCCATAATGTTTCTGCCACGTGATGTATCAGGAAAATATCATGCTTCCCACTCTTACATGGTTAGAGCCGCACTCTTGAGCCATGAGATAGTCACCGCTCATGCCGTATGATTTGACATTGAAGCTATCATCATCAGCAAAGAACTGCTGCTTCATGCTTTCAAAGCAGTCTCGAGCACGTGTGAATTCCTGCTTTATCTGTTCGCCGTTGTCGGTGTTTGATGCCATCATCATGATGCCACGAATACGCACATTCTTGAATGAGCGCCATTCACCCTGCTGCAACATCTGGAAACATTCCTCAGGCAACATGCCGCTCTTAGTGCTTTCCTGTGCCAAATGCAACTCTAGCAGCACGTCTATGACGCGATTATTCTTCTCTGCCTGACGATTAATCTCCTGCAACAACTTAAGTGAGTCAACCGCCTCAATCATAGCGATATACGGCGCGATATATTTCACCTTGTTCGTCTGCAAGTGCCCAATGAAGTGCCACCTGATATCACTGGGCAGCGCTTCGTGCTTCACGCGCAGTTCCTGCTCGCGGCTCTCGCCAAAAACGCGCTGACCTGCGTCGTAAGCCTCCCTGACACTTTCTATGGGGTGATACTTGCTCACTGCAACAAGTTCTACGCCTGCCGCAAGAGAATCTTTTACTTTTTTGAGATTATCTGCTATCATGGTTTCTTCTCAAAAACATCCAGGATTGTTGTCTCTGCAAGCGAGGCGAACTTCCAGTCCTGCATACCGGCATTCATCACCTCCTCGACATTCTTCGTAGCGGTCTGCAAGGAGTTGCCCTGCACCAAGTAGGTGATGGCCGTGTACTTCTCCTTACCGCTTTTCTCGTCTATGATGATGAACTGTACCTTTGCCTTATACCAACGGTCATCCTTGGGGTTGTCAGAGAAGAATACTGCCTTGAACGAGGCTTTCTTTATATCTGCCACCTCAAACTCGCCCGTGATAAAAGCAGACATCTCTTCGGTGATATTCTCTTCTGCCTCAGCAAATGTCAAAGCGTCAACCACATACGCCTCCGTAACCTTCTTCTGTGGGTCGTCATCCACTTGCTTGTCATATTTTATCTTCACCTCAAACCATGAGGCTTGTCCATTTTCGCGCATAGTCTATTTGTTCTTTTTATTGTATTAATGTTTTAAGAGGTTTAAGAAGTTTAAGGAGGCTAAGGGGTTCAAGAAATTAAGACACATGTCTTCTATCTCCTTTTACTCCTTCTAACTTCTTCTTACTCCCCCTAACTTCTTCCTACTTCTTCTAACTCCTTTGATATAATAAACCCCTCCCTTCATTGGGGAGGGGCTTTTTATTTTATTTCAGCACACCTTGCTCTTTGAAAATCCCCTTCAGTATTTCAACGGAGCGGTCAACTTGTTCCTTCGTATGTGTCGCCATCAATGCATATCGCACCAATGTATCTTGTGGTGCACATGCAGGTGGCACAACAGGGTTGATGAACACGCCGTGCTCGAAGGCAAGCGATGTGATGAGGAATGTCTTGTCTGCATCGCGTATATAAAGAGGTATGATTGGCGACTCGGTGTCTCCTATCTCAAATCCCTCGTCCTTGAAGCGCTTCAAGGCATAGTTCGTAACATCCCACAGCTTGCTGATAATCTCTGGCTCAGCCTTCAGTATGTCAAGCGCTTTCTGTGCTGCTGCCGTTGCTGCTGGAGTGTTAGAAGCAGAGAATATATATGTACGCGAGGTGTGACGCAGATAGTTTATGGTATCCCAGTCACCGGCGATGAATCCGCCGATAGAAGCGAGTGACTTTGAGAATGTTCCCATGATGAGATCCACCTCGTCCGTCAGTCCGAAATGATCGCAGACACCGCGGCCATGATCACCGAAGACACCAAGGCTGTGGGCCTCGTCAACCATGATGGAGCAGTTGTACTTGTGCTTCAGTTCCACAATCTCGGGGAGCTTGGCCAAGTCGCCCTCCATAGAGAATACTCCATCAACAATTATCAACTTTACCGCATCGTATGGCAGACCCTTGAGAATCTTCTCCAGGTCCTCCATATCATTGTGCTTAAACTTCAGCTGCTTTGCAAAACTGAGGCGGCGACCGTCCACGATACTTGCATGGTCGCGATCATCACAGATGATATAGTCTTCACGTCCACCGACAGCGGCAATGACGCCTGCATTAACAGAGAAACCGGTAGAGAAGCACAGGGCATCATCCTTGTGTACAAACTCTGCCAAATCTTTCTCCAGCTTAACGTGAATGTCAAGCGTACCATTGAGGAAACGGCTGCCGGCACATCCCGTGCCGTACTTATCTATTGCGGCCTTTGCTGCCTCACAGATACGATTATCGCCTACAAGTCCAGTATAGGCATTAGAGCCAAACATCAATACCTTGTGGCCTCCCATGGAAACCTCTGTTCCTTGTTTACCAGTAATCTCACGGAAATAAGGGTAAACACCCATCTCCATAAAGCGCTGAGGCAAACGATATGACTCAAACTTCTTTTGTAGTTGTCCCATTAAAATTTGTTTAATTATACAATTTCGGGTGCAAAGATACACATTTTCTTTTATTCTGACCAACAATTATCAAATTATTTAATTAAAAATGTGAATTAATGCTAATTTCAGCCAAGAGGAGAATTAAAAACACTAACTTTGCGACCTAAATTATAAGAAAATAAGCTTGAAAAAAATTTCATTCATTATCAATCCCAAATCGGGAACAGAAAGCAAGGAGGGATTTCCCGACCTGATAAAGTCGCGCATGGACGCCACTAAGTATGAGGTTAAGATATTCTTCACAGAGCATTCCGGCCACGCTACCGTTTTAACCAAATCCCTTGTTGAGCAAGGCGTTGACACTGTTGTGGCCGTTGGTGGCGACGGAACGGTGAATGAGGTGGCACGTGCATTGAGAGAAACACCTACCGCTTTAGGTATCATACCCGCCGGGTCTGGTAACGGACTGGCGAGACACCTTATGTTGCCAAACACGCCAGAGGGTGCTATTGACATCATCAATGAGGGGATAGTGCACGAATTGGACTATGGACTCATCAATGACCACCCTTTCTTCTGCACCTGCGGCGTAGGCTTTGACGCATATATATCAAAGAGATTTGCTGAAGCTGGTAAACGCGGAAGAATCACATACTTAGAGAAAATACTTAAAGCAGGCTTTCAATACGAATCCGAGACTTATGACATCTCCATTGACGGCGGTGAATATGAGTCTTACAAAGCCTTCCTCGTATCTATCGCTAACGCCTCACAGTACGGCAACGATGCCTATATAGCGCCCCAGGCATCCATGAATGACGGTCTGCTTGACATTGTCATCATGGAGCCATTGGGAATACTCACCGCGCCACAGGTGGGCATAGACCTGATGAGCAAGACCATCAACCAGTCTGCACGCACGAAATGCTTCCAGGGCAAGGACATTCGCATACGCCGCTCTAAGCCAGGTCTCATACACTACGACGGAGATCCAATTGAAACAGATGCCGATCTGCACGTAGTAATGCGCAACAAAGGAATCCGTGTGGTCGTGAATGCACATGCGGACAAAAGGCGCCGCAGACCGAACTTCATGCAGACCACCTTCTCGCAGTTCTTCAACGACATACAGGTGTTGCAAGACGAGACGAAGAACCTAATTCAGAACACATTAAACTTCTAAGAAAGATAACAGACCGTAGATTGCACATTGTCTGATACTTATACAACAATACAAGAACCCTCAGAGGGATATTACACCGAGAAGCGGAGTAAGTTCTACGCGTTCGCACATCCAGTGACCACTGTTGAGCAAATCAAGGAGCTCAACAGCTTCTATCGCAAGAAGTATTACGATGCGCGCCACGTCTGCTACGCCTATCGTCTCGGCCCTGATGGAGCCGTATTCCGCGCCAACGACGATGGCGAGCCCTCCTCTACTGCAGGGAAGCCCATACTCGGAGCAATGCTCAGTGCCGGTATCTCAGACGTTGTAATCTTTGTTATTAGATACTATGGCGGAGTAAATCTCGGCACTGGTGGCCTCATTGTGGCATACCGCACCGCAGCAACAGACGCATTAGCTCATGCCCAGACAACAGAGAGACTCATGGAGGGACAGTTGGAATTCACCTTTGCATACGAGAAGATGAACGAGGTGATGAAAATAGGGCGCAATATGCAGGCACGCATAGTGCAGCAGAACTTCAACAACACCTGCTCCATCACGTTTGCTATTGCAAAATCCAAGCTCGAAGAGCTGGAAGCCCGCCTCAATTCCATCAGGATTTAGAGTTCCCTGCGGTTTCCCCGCAGGTCCAGCAACACCTTCGCCCCCTCCCTTTCCCCACTTTTCCCGCCATGAAAAATGATAAAAAATGTTTTTTTCTTGCATATCTCAAAACTTAATAGTAACTTTGCCGAACTTTTTGCCCTTGCGCGCACATTTTTAATGTTTGGAGTGCCAAGGACAATATGGCATAGCCTACAAAACTAATAAAACTCTATAATAATTTTATGAACATCACATTCGACAACAGCACAAAGGCCGGCAGTGGCCTGATGACCATCGTCATTGAAGAAGCAGATTATCAGGATGACGTACGCAAGCAACTCAACGACTATCGCCGTCGCGTAAACATGCCGGGTTTCAGACCCGGACAGGCTCCGTTGCCACTCATAAAGAAGCAGGTAGGTCCACAGATTAAGGTGGATGTCATCAACAAGCTCGTGGGCAACAAGATTTACGACTACATCAAGGAGAACAACATCAATATGCTTGGCGAGCCCATGCCTCACCTGGGCGAAGAGCCCATCGATCTGGACCAGCCAGCTCCATACACCATGAAGTTCGACATCGCAGTAGCTCCAGAAATGGATATCAAGCTGACGAAGAAGAACAAGATTGCATATTATGACATCGAGGTTGAGGACAAGATGATAGACCAGCAGATTGACTCTTATGCATCACGTGGAGGCAGCTACGAGAAGGTAGATGACTATCAGGATGGTGACATGCTGAAGGGCGACATCCGTGAGCTGAACGCTGACGGCAGCACCAAGGAAGGCGGCATCGAGGTTTCTGACGCTATCATCCTTCCTTCATACATCAAAGCTGATGACCAGAAGGCATTGTTCCAGGGATGCAAATTGGGTGACATCCTGACCATCAACCCCAAGAAGGCATATCCAGACAGCACTGTAGAAATCTCTTCTCTGCTGAAGATTAGCAAGGAAGAAGCTGAGAACATCACATCTGACTTCTCTTATCAGATAACAGAAATCTCACGTTACAACAAGCACGCCATTGACCAGGAGCTCTTCAATCAGGTATTCGGCGAGGGAGCTGTTAACAGCGAGAAGGAATTCCGCGAGAAGATTGCTGCAAACCTCAAGGAGCAGATGAACGAGAACGCACAGTATCGCTTCCTCGTTGACGTTCGCGAATACGTAGAGAAGAAGCTCGGCAAGGTAGAGTATGACGATGAACTGATGAAGCGTATCATGCTTGCCAACAACAAGGAGCACGATCAGGAGTATGTAGATAAGAACTATGAGGCATCCATCAAGGAGCTCACATGGCATCTTGCCAAGAATAAACTGATGGAGCAGTGCGAAATAAAGCTTGAGGATGCAGACGTTAAGGCCGCAGCAAAGGATATGGCACGCATACAGTTTGCACAGTACGGCATGTCAAACATCCCAGAGGAATACCTTGACAACTATGCCGAGGAGATGCTGAAGAAGCCTGAGCAGGTAGATCAGTTCGTCAACCAAGCTGCAGACCGCAAGCTCATGACAGCCCTGAAGGATGTAGTAACCCTCGATACAAAGACAATCACTTTCGACGAACTCCAAAAGCTGTAAATGGTGGGGATTGGTGCCCCTCTAAAGTTAAATAAACCTAAAAATTCTCCTATGTGGAGATAATTTAGTAACTTTGCAGCCGCAAAATTAATAATGTAGTCTGTTATGGGCTCGAATAAGTACTCGTCTCGGGGACGGGTCGCCCAGCAGAGAAATCCCAAATTTCAATAACAAACAATGTACGCAATTGTAGAAATTCAGGGTCAGCAGTTCAAGGCCGAGGAAGGCAAGAAGCTCTTCGTTCACCACATTCAGGATGCAGAAGAAGGCCAGTCTGTTGAGTTTGACAAGGTACTGTTGGTTGACAACAACGGTGCAGTAACAGTAGGCGCACCCACTGTAAGCGGTGCCAAAGTAGTATGTGAAGTAGTGAACCCACTCGTTAAGGGCGACAAGGTCATCGTCTTCAAGATGAAGCGTCGTAAGGACGAGCGCAAGCGCAACGGATTCCGTGCCCAGTTCACTGAATTAGTAATCAAGTCTGTAGTGGCTTAAAAACAAGTAGGAGGACTAAGAAATGGCACATAAGAAAGGTGTAGGTAGTTCTAAGAACGGACGCGAGTCAGCTTCACAGCGACTTGGTGTCAAGATTTTCGGTGGACAGGCTGTCACAGCCGGCAACATCATCGTTCGCCAGCGTGGTAACAAGCACTTCCCTGGTGCAGGTGTTGCACAGGGCAAGGACGACACACTCTATGCTCTCATTGACGGTACTGTGAACTTCCACAAGGGAAAGTACGACAAGAGCGTAGTAAGCGTCATCGCCACCGCAGAGGCATAACACCTCTGAGCCCACGGGGTAGCTACCCAATGGCACAAAACTTTCAAAAAAAAGCTTATTCCAAACAAACGATAAAAGGCGGCACAGCAATGTGTCGCCTTTCTTTTTGCACCTATATCTCACTAACATCAACGCCCATGAACCAATTCTGGAAATTCTTTCAATCACATGTTTATTCGTTTAAATCACTTCATTTATGATCAAATCATGGAAATTCATGTTAAAGTGTCTTTTACCTCATCAACGCAATTCTTAAACATATTTTAACACACACCGTTTGAGGTGTATTCTAGAGGCAGGTCTTTCTCACGGTAATGGAGTAACTTTTAGAGGGTAATGGAGTAACTT
>JAFVGZ010000028.1 GCA_017478025.1 Prevotella sp. | reverse complement strand
AAGAGTGAAGAGTGAAGAGTGAAGAATCATGAAATGTAATCTTATAGATGGCAGCCTGTTCCCAGTCGCTCTCAGACGGTGCTTCGGCTACCTTGGCCTTACCTTTCACAATGGTACGCAGGGCACCAGCCTCCTTAACTTTCTGACAGGTAGCCTGGAGGGGCTTGAGGGTTGAGGGACGAGGGTTGAGGGAGGAGGGTTGAGGGAGGAACAGGTGTTCGGCAGCCTCCTGGGTCAGCAGGTAGATATTGCTGCAGACCGGCTTTACCAGTCCTTTTGGCTTCACATTCTTCAGGGTCTTGCCGTTCTGCAAGGCTATGATGGTGGGGATGCCCTTCACCTGCATCATGTATATCTTACCATCGCGCTTTGCCACAATCTGTGCCGTAGAGTATCTGATGCAGTCTATGTTCACGGGGAAGACGGCAATGCAGCCGGCAGGGATGGTCATTTTAGGCAAGCTGACACCGCATGCTGAGAGCTGCACGTTCCTTTTTGCAGAGATGTTCTGCAGGCGTTCGTAGTTGTTCACGAATATAAATCCGCTCTTCTCCTGCGAGCGATATGACCAGCGCAGCTCTGTGTCCTGCCCTTTTTTCAGGTCCTGGGGAGCGGGGAACGAGGCCTCCATAGGGGCCAACACCTCCGCATAGTCCTGCATAAAGAGGTGCAGGGGACGCAGACGATAGTACTGCGGATTGGCCTGACCGAACTCTCCCAGCGGTGCCTGGAAATCGTATGTCTTCACAGGCAGGTCGTTGTTGGCCGTTCCGAGCGTGCGCTGAGTCTCGTTCAGGGTGGTGCCGGTAGTGCTCTCTGGGTTGGTGCCGCCGTGATACATGTAATATCCCAGCAGGTTTGAGCCACTGCCCAGCTTTACTACTGCCATGGAATACGTGTCATCTGTATAGATATACGGGCGGCGATGATAGGCTGTTACCATGCCTCCCCCCAGTTCACAGGTGAAGTAAGGATACTGTTCGTCACCCTTGTTGACCTTCTCTTCCTGCTTGCCCAGCAGGTCGGTGCCTATAGCAGTTGATGAACGGAAGCCTTTGAAGTTGAAGGCTTTGTAGTAGTTGCCCACACACTCCTTCGTCTCTTTGTCCCAGAAGCCGTCGGCGTAGTCACCGTAAAGGGGTATCATCTCGCCGAAGGGCACTGGCTTTGACAGTTCGGGCCAGCCGGTGCGGGTGTAGAACGGCAGGTCAAAGCCTATCTGCAGGGCTATCTTCTTCAGCGCCATAAGATAGTCGCCAGAGCCGCGATACTCGTTATCAAACTGACAGGCGATGATGGGACCGCCGTCTTTCCACTGCAATCCCTGCACCTGGGTGAAGATCTGACGGTACAGTTTCTCCACGAACGAGAGGAACACTCGGTCCTGCGAGCGCAGTTTGCAGCCCTTGGAGAATATCCAGTCAGGTATGCCGCCATTGCGCACCTCACCGTGACAGAAAGGTCCGATGCGAAGAACGACAGGCATCTGCTGCTCCTTGCAGACCTCAAGGAAGCGGCGCAGGTCGCGCTGCCCGCTCCAGTTGAACACGCCTTCCTGCTCCTCCACATGGTTCCAGAACACGTAGGTGGCAATGACGGTCACGCCACCCTCTTTCATTTTCCTCACCTCATCGGCCCACTCTGCGGCAGGGATGCGCGAATAGTGCACCTCGCCCATGACGGGACAGACGCGCTGACCGTCTATAATCAGACTGTGACGATCCCATGTAACCGTTGGCACAGCGGCCCAGCCTTCTATGGCTGCGACTGCCAACAGGAGTATCATTATGATTCTGTGTTTCATTGTGCTATAAGTGTTTGAAAGGCCTGAATGCCTTGGTGGTTGATATCCAGCTTGCTTACTTCTGACAGATAACGCTGTGCACGCTCCTTGTCGCCCAATCCGAAGTAGCCCAATGCAAGCATATAGAGGCAATGTATGCGGTTCTTTGCGTCCAGGGAGTCCTCCCAGATGAGCAGGTCGGGGAGCGAAACAGCGAAGTAGTCCATGATGATATGCTCAAAGAAATGCTGCTTGCCATAGTTCACAAGCTTGTAGAAGCGTCCGTTGGCCTCACCGTCACGCCCCAGTTTGCGCAGCGCCAGACCCTGATAGAATATCTTGTCGGGCTTGGCATCATTATAATACATCGCGGCGGCGGGTTCCTGAGGGCCTTTCGTAGCCTCTTCCCAGCACTGGCGAGCCTTGGCTTTTAGTGAAGAGTGAAGAGTGAAGAGTGAAGAATTTGCTTCTGCTTTCAGTTCATAGGCCACGCCGAGGAAATAGTAGAAGTCGTTCTCCTGGGCTCCATACAGCTTGCCTTCGCCCAGATGGTGCGGGTACTCCAGGCACTGTTCCAGCAGGGTGACAGCCTTGTCTGCATCGTTATCTTTTATGGCAATCTTTGCTAACTCCACGCGGGCTATCTGATACTGCCCTGATACCTTGCCTTCGCCGCCCTCCCAGGGATGGAACAGATGAGCGTCGAGCTTGGTGAGTGCCTCCTGATAGCGCCCCACTTGATTGAGCAATGTTATCTCCTCCAGCACAAGGTCATCACGCTGGCTGATTAGCTCCGGATATTTCTGAAGGTTATCAAGGCGGAACTGATGAGGTTTCTGCAATCGCTTGTACAGCTGATCCAGCTCCATCAACGTGCGTGCATCGCTTGTATCAAGCGCAAACGCTTTCTCCATATATTCAATCGCGAGTCTCCCCCTCTCTTCTGAGGTTGTTGGGGGGAGGTTCTTATTGAAGCGAGCCAACGCCAGATTGCGCCAAACAATGGGGTATTGAGGGTCGAGACGCGCTGACAGTTCCCAGTTCTCAACAGCCAAGTCATACTGACGCGCTGCATAATAGAGGCAGCCCAGGTAGTAAGGAGCCTTTGCCCCCTGCGGATTCTCGCGCTTTGCGGCCTCCAGCGCTATCACATCCTCATTGCGATTGGGGAAGCAGTAGTCAGGGCAAGCCGTCTCTGCCCTCTCCCACTGGCCCTGATAGTAATAGGTCATGGGGCTCACGGCGCCCTGCTCTTCTGCCAGTTGCCATATCGCCTGCGCCTCATCGTCAAGGCCTGCGGCACAGTAGTCTAGAGCCACCTCGTCATAATTCTTTGCCAATCCCTGCAGCATATTGGTCATCTCACGGAGCACCTCCTGCCTGCCACTGGCCAGATAGAGCTCATATCTGCAGCCGTAGTTGAACGGGTCAAGCGCCAAAGCCTCCCTGCAGAGTTTCTCCACACAGTCCTTGCGCCCCATGAGCCGCAACACGGCAGCCTTCAGCGCCAATGCTTTCTGATTGTGCGCCCCGAAGATGAGGCATCGGTCCAGCTCGTCCAAGGCATCGTCCAGCCTACCCTGCCTTACGGAGATTTTGGCTGCCTCGAAGTAGCCCGCATCTGCCTGAGCCTTGCTCCATGTGGCTTTCCAGAACAGTTCGTAGGCCTCGTCATACCGGCCCTGATACTTCAGCGCGAGAGCCAGGTTGTAGATTGGCTCGCTGTCGTATGGGTTGGGGTTACGCTTCTGCGACAGTTTCACAGCCTTGCGCAGATACTCCTCTGCCTTACTGAAGCGCCCCCTACGGACATACCACAGGCCGAGCTGGTTGAGGCAACGGATGTCGTTGGGGTCACGGCGCAGGGCTTCCTCGTAGTAGTCAACGGGATTCCACGTGGCATGACGGTACTGCTCCAGATGCAGGCCGGTGAGATAGAGCTGCTCATTGGTCTTTATCTGCTCTGGCAGCAGGGCGGCCTCAGCGCTGTCAGGTATAGGGCGTATCTCGTCGCTCTCTGCATGCCATTGCATGACGGGGCGTTCTAGGCCGTAGAGCGTCTTGAAGATGCGGAGGTTCAGCTCATTGAACGACGTGCCCTTCACGTCAACCGTCTCTGTCAGCACCTCTTCCGGGCATACCGTCACCACCTTATTATAATATACATCACCGCTGTCACTCTTCAGTTCTATGCGCACTTCCTGCTTTGAGGTAGCAAAAATCTTGAAGCACACCGTCTGACTGCTACCTTCTCCCTCGGGAGAGGGGCAGGGGGTGATGTTCATCATCAGGTCCTTTGAGGCCTCTTTGACCACACCCAGCTCACGATAGGGCATGAAGTACTGCACGAAATGCTTTTCCTCGTAAGGCATGAGCCACGTGAAGTCGGGCTGGTTCTCGGTATATACGCCTGCCATCAGCTCTATGTAGGGGCGGAATCCCTCACGGTCGATGTGCCACTGCCTTGCCTCCTCCGGGCTGGCGGGGTCAGTAAGGTTGCGGTCCCAGGCCTGCCCGAAGTCCCCGTTGCCCCAGGTCCACTGTTTCTTGCCGGGCGAGAAATGGTGGCTGGCAACGTGGAGCATACCCGCCTGGGTGTCGTTCTCATAACCGCCCTCAAAGTTGAAGCGCGAGTTCACGCCCATATAGCTGGTGGGCACCTTTATGTTCTTGTAGTTTGATATGTCAACACCGGCAGAGTAGTCCATCTTGTAATAGGTCCCCGTGGCGATGGGGAAGCTGCTCACTGCGCGCTTTCCGTGGTCAAAGACGGCATTGATGTCTGGCGGGAACACGCTCTGGTACTGGTCGTTGACCTCCACAGCAGGATTGGCCCACCACAGGAAGGTCTGCGGCATGTCCGTACGGTTGTAGAGCACACCTTTTATTTCTATATACGCACAACCGGGGCGCAGCGTGAAGCCGGCCATACCCTTTTGGTGGAACATCTTCTCCATCTCGCTCACCCACACCGTCACGGAGCCGTCTGCGTTCTCCTCAAAACACGTGTCAGCCGGCATATAGGTCGTAGGGCGGTGATGCTGGGGCCAGTTGAACTCTATGCCGCCGCTGATCCACGGCCCCGCCAGACCCACCAGGGCGGGCTTGATGACGTGGTTGTAATACACAAAGTGACGCTCACGTATCTTGTCATAGGCCATCTGTATGCGCCCACCAAGCTCAGGCATGATCATCACCTTGATATACTCATTCTCCAAAAACACCACATTCCACTCATGAGGCGTAGGCTCATTGGCCATCGACTCTATGACCGGATAAGGATATACCACACCGCTTGAGCCCTGATACACACGCTTCTCCAGGAACATCGGACTCTTCTCAGGCTTCCCTACCTCGTATGTAGGGATAGTAACAACTTCTCGCCAGACTTTTACCATTTCTCTTTTTACTGTATCTATATTGTATTTTTTACTGTCAATTATTAATTAAAGCCTCCAGTTCCTCCAGGCTCTTGCCTTTGGTCTCTGGGCAGTTGCGGAACAGATAGATGTATGCGCACAGGCAGATGGCAGAATAAATCCAGAAGGAGCCGCTTGAGCCAAGCGCTGCGTTCATGGAGGGGAACGAGAAGGTGAGCGTGCAGCAGCCCACCCACAGGGCAAAGGTGCAGGTGGCCATAGCGATGCCACGCACACGGTTGGGGAAGATTTCTGCCAGCAGGGTCCACGTGACAGGCCCCAGCGTCATGGCATAGACAGAGATGGCTGCCACTACCAGCACTACCATCATAGTGCCCGTGATGCCCATGAAGTAACAGGTGCCGAGGATGAAGTATATCATGAACAGGGCTCCGGCACCCAAGAGGATGAGCGTACGCCGGCCCCACTTCTCTATGGTGTAGAGAGCTACGAACGTGAAGAGCACGTTGGCAATGCCCGTGATGACGATATTGATGAACATACCATCGACGTCAAAGCCTGCACCCACGAATATCTCCTGGGCATAGTTGAAGATGACGTTTGTGCCGCACCACTGTTGGAACACAGCGATTATCAGGCCAAGCAGCAAGACATGACGGTATTTAGGCTGCATCAGCTCCCTTAGTCCGGCTTCCTTGGGCGTTTGCAGCTGTTGCATCGTTGACTTCAACCTGAGATATACCGGTGACTCTGGGATGAAAAAGCTCATCACGAGGAACAGCCCCGCAGGCAATGTCTCAGCCCAGAACATCCAGCGCCAGCCCCACTCCGTGTTCCACGCCATGTTTTCTGCCACCGATGTGTCACGTGCCAACAGCATATTGACAATCTGGGCCGACAGAATACCCAGCACTATGGTCATCTGATTGAGCGAGACCATGCGCCCGCGTATCTCGGCAGGACTGACCTCTGCGATGTACATCGGAGCAAGTGCCGAGGCAACGCCGATGCCTACGCCGCCAATGAAGCGTGCTGTATTAAATAAGGTGAAGTCATCAAACAATCCCGTAGCCACAGCACTCACCGTGAACAGCACCGCCGAGAGCATCAGCAGCGGCTTGCGACCATAGCGATCTGCCAATGCGCCGGCAACCATAGCACCGGCAAGACAGCCCACCAGGGCAGTTGTCATAGCGACACCCTGCAGCAGAGGGCTGTCAGTTATACCGAAATACAGTTCATAGAACGGCTTTGCGCCGCCTATCACCACCCAGTCATAGCCAAAGAGCAGGCCGCCCATAGCCGACACGGCGCAGATGAAATAGAGGAATGTCTTAGTAAAGCCAGAAGAGCAGAGTGGAGCTTGCTTCGACTCTGCCTTGGCAAGAAAAGGTCGGATGGAATCCAAATCTTTGTTGTAGGTGTCCATATAGTTAGTTGAGCATGATTATTCCAGTGTGCAAAGTTACGGTATTTCTTTCAGCCGACAAATGCATTATTCCCTGCAATAAAATGGACTATCTTACGTTTTATAGTTGTATGAAAAAGCGAAAAGACGGTTTTATGGGTGAGCGGTCTATCGTGCTGCGCCCCGAGATAGTGGAGTTAGAGGCCCGTGACCCCTTGGCATCAAGCCTCTACGTGACCGACATTGGCTTCTATCCCTCTGCCCTGTATCACTACAGGGAGCGCACGGAGCCCATTGATGAGTATGTGCTCATCTATTGTGTCAGCGGCAGCGGATGGTACCGTGTGGGCGAGAAGGGCTCTGCCTCTGCCAAGGAGTATCAGGTCAGCGCCAACGAATACTTCATACTGCCGGCTGAGATGCCGCATGCATACGGCTGTAATGAGGACAATCCCTGGACGGTCTATTGGGTGCACTTTCAGGGGGAGCATGCTGCCGTGTATGCCAAGGGAGCGCAGGAGCCGCAGCGGGTGATGCCCAACATGCAGTCGCGCATATATCATCGCAACAGTATCTTTGAGGAAATCTTCACCACGCTGAGCCGTGACAACAGCATCGACGCCCTGCGGTTTGTGTCCTCCCTGCTGCATTATTACCTCGCCTCGATGCGCTATCTGTCGCAGTACAGGCAGGCAGAGCCCCACGAGACCAAGGCTGCAGACGAGGACGCCATCGTGGAAGCAGCCATACATTTCCTCAACGAGAACATAGGCCAACATCTGTCACTCAGCGATATGGCGAGCTACGTAGGCTATTCCGTGTCCCACTTCTCAAACATCTTTCGCAAAAAGACCGGTCAGAGCCCGCTCAACTACTTCAACCAACTAAAGATACAGGAAGCCACGAGGATGCTCGAATCCACCGACATCCAAATCAACCAGCTGTGCTACAAGGTCGGCATCGACGACCCCTACTACTTCTCCCGCCTCTTCACTCGCACAGCAGGCTGCTCCCCCCAAGCCTACAGAAGGAGGTACCGACAGTAAATCTCCCTGCTCATATATCACAACCGAAACTTCCTTGCCATATATATAGGGAGTAACACTCCTTAACCTGCAAGGATAGAGTGAAACCGCTCACACCTCATATTACAAAAAACATCCCCCCAGAGACATAAATCCCGCATAACCACTTAAGTTATGCGGGATATTTTATTATAACTCAAGTTTCGCTCAGCTTGCTCAGTAGATAGAAGGAGTATGAGGAGATAGAGGTAGATAGAAGACAATACTTATATCCATTTGCGCCTATAAACACATAAAACCATATGTCCTCTCTCTCCCTCCTACTCCTTCTATCTCCTTCCTACTCCTTTGCAAGCAAAGCTTGCGAAAGTTGAATAATTAATTGGGAATATGAAGAATTACACCATTATTGATTTCTGATGCCAGTGACCTTGTCCCTTGGCATAAGAGCGTGTTTAATGTATGTCTTCATATCCCCAGGGCGGCGCCCTAGGCTATAAGTTTCTGGCCTTTCTTGCTCCGATGCTCTACGCAAGCGTCCCTTAGGGCCGAGCGTAGGCCGTTACATCACCCAAATTGTCGTAGAATTTCCAAATTTTAGAAATCTACCTTCACCTTCACTTTTTACACGTAACTCATTGTCTTACAGTGAATATCACGTGTGAAGGTGGACTAAGGCACCTTCACTTGACCTTCACTTTTTTGCGAAGTAGGAAAAACAAAACAAGTTGTTTTGAGGCGTGAATGCTATGCTATCACCATGTAATAGAGGCTCTTTTAGAGACCAAAATAAGTTGTTTTGGTTATGAAGGCAGTGAAGGTGAAGTGAATGTGAACTTTCTCACCTTCACCTTTCTAAACCTTTGTTCCATATGATGTTACGAGCATTTAGTGAAGGTGAAGGTGATTTCTTAAAGTTTCGAATTTTTTGCTTGCTAAGGAGTAGGAGGGAGATAAATGGAGATAGAGGACAAATGTCTTAGACTGTCTGACTGCTAATAGTAATGTCTTCTCGCTCGGCTCTTTGGGACGCTTGCAGAGCAAGAACTACTGACTACTTGAGAAAGTCGAGTTATTATAATCAATACGAGTCAGTCTTTACTTCACCTCCTCGAAAACGACTCTAACTGACTATCAATGCGTTAGCACCGGATGTTGCACACATGTCGCAAAACGGAAATAACCATTGATAATCAACATGTTACAAAATCGCTGCAAGGGTATGAATTTCTCCCCAAACAACCAAAAGAAAACACAGAAAAAATCACAAACTTGCCACATTTTTTGGATTTAGGTTGGGTATAGATTGCAGAAATGCCCCCTGTCATTACTAAAATATGCCAATACTGGCAACTTTTAGTCGTGAGGCTTGTCTTGGTCGCATTAAATATCTGCCACTATTGGCACTTTCTTATTCAGGAATGCCTGTAAAAAAGTTCTATTATCTCAGTCTCTGGCAAATTACCAGCAAATTAAACTTGATTTTAATTTTCGCTGATTATCAGTATATTAGCTAAATTTGCATCCGCATTTTGATTGCTTAAGCAAGTTGCCAGCAAATTAAATTATGCTCGAAGAGGAATGTGATTACGTTGTCAAATGACTGTTTGTGCAAGTAACGAGCCAAATACTTGATAAAATCATCAAATTTTCACTACAAACAATAAAAATTAAGTGTATTCTGCTGAATTATGAATAAATTTTTGTATCTTTGCCCTCAAACAAGAGAAATCTATCATGGCAAAATTAAATCGTATAAGAATCGTTCTAGCAGAACACGACCTGAACAACAAGTGGTTGGCGGATAAGCTTGGTAAGGATCAGGCAACTATTTCCAAGTGGGTCACCAACACCACCCAACCCAGCCTTGAAGCCCTCATTGCAATAGCAAATGCGCTTGAAGTGCCTGTGCAGGAGTTGGTGAGACAGGAAGAATTCAATCAAGAGAAATAAGCCTAAACGATGACAATAGAAGAAATACAGGCTCGCAAAGAATGCCAGACATTCGATTGTAAGAGCATTCAGATTGCCCCCAAGGCATTAGCAATACCCATTGTGGCTATGGCTAATGCCGATGGTGGTGTGCTTGCCATTGGCGTTTCTGATAAGACTCGCAGAATAGAAGGGATTGATGGAAACGAGGAACGGCTCAATGAGTTGCTTCGCGTCCCTTTTGATTTCTGCAATCCGTCTGTAAAAGTTAGGTGCGAGTTTCTTCCTTGTACGGATTATAGTGGTATGGAGAATCGCATTCTTCTGATGCACATTCCTGCAAGCGGACAACTTCATACCAATCAGGCGGACGAATGTTTCATGCGTGTTGGCGACAAGAGCAAGAAACTCAACTTTGACGAACGTATGCAGCTGCTCTACGACAAGGGCGAACGCTATTACGAAGACAAGGACGTTTATGGTGCTACTATCGATGATATAGACATGGACCTTGTAAATGATTACATGGGTGTCATTGGC
Organism: Prevotella sp.; assembly: GCA_017478025.1. Lineage (GTDB taxonomy): Bacteria > Bacteroidota > Bacteroidia > Bacteroidales > Bacteroidaceae > Prevotella. Next base: position 173,982 of record JAFVGZ010000028.1, on the reverse strand, counting down.
TATGGGAAGTCTGGCATGGAGTATCTGCGAGAGAATAATGATTTCGTTATAGAGGCAGATGGGCTGCAGAAGATAAGTACAGCTTGCATCCTTCTCTTTGGCAAGAATCCACAGCGTTTCTTCCCTCGTGCCCGCACTCGCTTCATCCGTTATGAAGGAAAAGAGGAGAAAGTGGGCAGAGACATGAATGTTATCAAGGATGTGACATTCGAGGGTGCCATACTTCAGCAGGTTCGAAGCACTATCAGCTATTTGGAAACGCAAGTCAGTGAACACTCATTCCTCGGAGAGCATGGTGTTTTCGTTACTCATCGCAACTACTCAAAGTACGCCATACAAGAGATGGTTGTCAATAGTTGCTGTCACAGAGCCTACAACATCAAAGGCACCGAGATACAGATAAAGATGTTCGACGATCGCCTTGTCTTTGAGACTCCAGGAGACTTTCCTGGGCTAGTGAGACCAGACAACATACGTCATACCCACTTTTCTCGTAATCCCAAGATCGCCCAATACCTAAAGGCATACAAGTATGTCAAGGAGTTTGGCGAGGGTATTGACCGTATCTGTAGCGAACTGGAAACAAAGGGTTGCACTATCCCATCATTCCATGTCGATGCATTCATCCTGAAGGCAACATTGATGGCAGAGTGGACATCCGAAAAAGAGTTTGACCGTTCAAGTACCGTCCAAGTACCGTCTAACTATCGTCCAAGTTCTGTTCAAGTAGAAAAGTTGGTTCAATTAATGCATGACGAGTATTTAAATGTCAGCAAAATGATGGAGCTATGTGGTATTAAACATAGAATGACTTTCCGTGATAATTATATAAATCCAGCACTTAGTGATGGGTCTATAGAAAGAAAATATCCTAACCAGCCTAATCACCCCAAACAGATGTACCGTCTTACGGAACAGGCGAAGGTATGGAAGTTGAATAATATTGATTAATGCAATATGAGTAAGATTGACAACGAAATAAAAGAAGGAACTCCACGTTTCAAGAAAGGCGATGCCTTTGTTGGAATGGCTCCGCACCCTCTCGTTTTCATGGAGATAAACGAGGTGGAAGGGAATGCAGGATATAAAGACTTCTGTATTGTGACGTGGTATTCGCTTGACGAAAAGGGAATCAATGCTCAGCGTCGATTCCCTATGGTTGCTGTTGAAGGTGAGTTCTGTAACTTCAAGCCAATCTCTCAAAACCTTCTCAAAGAGGCTAAAAGTTTGATGCGCCAATACGATGCAGAAGTTAGACAACTGACGGATAAGAAAAAAGCGAAAGCACTATGCAAGGAATATAATCGCAAGTTGACAGAGATGCTCCCCGATGCCGAAGAAAGACTAGCACTTGCACAGCAAATTGAAAAGGAGATTATCACAAACAAATGGCTCGACTGTGAAGAAGACAAATACTGGGTAGAAGATTCTGAACAAGGTAGCAAGTACATTACTCTTGTCAGTGTAACCTTAGAATCATACGATGACAAGAATGACAAAACCATTACTAAGCAATCCATCTACCTGCAAGATAACTGTCCGTATGGTTGGGGCACACTTGTTAAAAGTGGTGCTAAGTATATGGTGATAGAGAAACCAAAGTATCTATAATAATTTAATCTGGGATTAAAATGAAAGATTATGTACAAATAGGAATAGAAAAAGGACTTATTTCCCTCAACGAGGATAAGTCTCGAATTAAATATATATGGCAAAAGAAAGAGCGCAATTATAACGATCCCGAAGAAAAGGTACAAGCATTAACTTTTCTTCAGTTGATACTTGACTATAATTATCCAGTGTCTCTTATTCGCTTGTTTGTGCCCGTAACGATGGGAAGCGAAGTTAAGGAGGCTGATATTGTTGTCTATGGTGATGAATTGTGCCTCAGACCTTTAATTCTTGTTGAATGTAAAAAGCAAGAAGTAAGCGAGGCTGAGTTTCAACAAGCCATCAATCAAGCATATAGTTATGCATTTGCTTTGCCTGGCGAGGTTAAATATGTTTGGGTAACCTCTGGTATTAAGAATGAGTATTTTGAAGTCGACAAGACACAAAATACACGTAATCAGCTTCCTGATATTCCTCAATATGGTGTTCAAGAAATAGCTAACTACAAGTATGTTTATGGTGCAGAACATCTTCCGAAAGAAGACGGGAAACAGCGTTTCTTTGATTTGTCTATTATTGACCAAGCAGATTTGACACGTCGTTTTAAACAAGCTCATGAAGCATTATGGGCTGGAGGCCAGTTGAATCCATCTGAAGCTTTTGATGAACTTGATAAGCTCATATTTTGCAAGATCTGGGATGAACGCAAGCCAAGAAAGATGGGTGAACCATACGATTTCCAAATCATAACAATATCAAAGAAAGAAGAAAAGGACGAGCACAAACGTAGGCTTAAAGAAAATGACAATCTGTATAACAGAATAAAAGATCTTTATGAAGAAGGTCGAAAGCGTGATGCAGAAGTGTTTCGTGACAACATTCGATTAACCCCTGAGAAAATCAGGACAGTTGTGAGCTATCTTGAAAGTGTAAACCTTGGAGAAACAGACCTTGATAGTAAAGGCCGTGCGTTCGAAACTTTTATGGGTTCATTCTTTCGTGGTAATTTCGGGCAATACTTTACACCTCGTGAAATCGTTAAATTTATTGTTGACGTGCTTCCTATTACGCATGATTCAAAAGTATTGGATACATCATGTGGTAGTGGCGGATTCTTGCTTTATGCTCTCAATAAAGTACGAAACGAAGCCACAGGTTATTATCCAAACTACAAGAATGATACAAAGCAATATGCCAAGTGGTTCCCTTATTGGCATGACTTTGCCGAAAAGAACCTTTATGGAATAGAAATCAATGAGCAGATTTCACGTGCAGCCAAGATGAATATGATTATTCATGATGATGGTCATACAAATGTCATAACATCTGATGGACTTGTTTCTGACGCTACTATTAAAGAAAGAACGGGTAATAAGGGCTTTGAATATGGAACATTCGATTTTATCATTACTAATCCGCCTTTCGGAAGTAATATTCGCCAGACAGAACAAGCATACCTTAAAACCTATCAGTTAGGAAAAAAAGAAGAAGATTGGCTTGCAGTCAAAGCAAAGGCTGGTGATAATACACGTGACGGTCAACAAAGTGAAGTTCTCTTTATTGAGCAGGATTATTTATTCCTCAAAGAAGGTGGAATGCTCGCTATTGTATTACCTGATGGCATTCTTACAAATAGCAGCATGCAGTATGTACGTACTCAACTGGAAGACTGGTTCCGCATTGTTGCTGTTGTGAGTATGCCACAAACAGCGTTTGCAGCAAATGGAGCTGGAGTTAAAAGTTCAGTGTTATTCCTTAAGAAATGGCCAAAGTATCATACGGAAGAACTTGAAAGCAAGAAGAAAGCAATTGAGGCGAAGCTTCTGGAAGATGCTGACTACATTACGAAAAGAGATCTCTGGGATAGGGAAATTAGGCAGAAACAGAAAGAAAAGGTTGATTCGCTGAAGTCGCACAATTTAAAGTCATCTACTGCTATTAAGCAAACTCAAATATACAAAGACTGGAACGCGGGGTTATTGGCAGAGTATGCTGCTAAAATTGACGATTTAAAGTCAACGCTTATAGATAACTATCTGGCACGCAAACAGAAGGAACTCCCTGATTATCCTATCTTCATGGCAATAGCAGAAGAGATAGGCTATGATGCAACAGGTAAGAAAACTGCGGTTAACGAGTTGGATATTATTGGTGAAGAATTAAAAAAGTTCATTGATAGTTTGGATAGAGTATAATGTATACAGTTCCTCAATATATCGATAATAACAAAATCTTCATCGTTCAACGGTCGGAGATTGAAGGACGGTTAGAACCAGAGTTTTATATGCCTTCTATTGCAGATTTAGAGAAGACTATACGAGAGAAGTCTTCTCATAAATTGCGTGACTATGCTTTTTCTGTATCTGGAGGTGCAACACCCAAAAAGACGGAAGGTGACAAATACTATGCAGACAAGGAAACTGGAGTTCCATTCCTTAGAGTACAGAATCTTAACACTGATGGTACGTTATCATTTGATGATTGTTTGTACATCAATAAGGAGACGCATGAAGGAATGCTCTCTAGAAGTCAAGTTTCTGAAGGAGATTTGCTCGTGAAAATTACTGGTGTCGGACGAATGGCTATCGCATCTGTTGCACCAGAAGGATTTATTGGTAACACCAACCAACACATGGTTGTTGTTAAAACGGGTAATAAAGAAAATAGCAAATATCTTGCTAGATATCTAAATTTGGATATAATAGAAAAGATTGCATCTCGTCACTCAACTGGAGGGACCAGACCTGCTTTAGATTATCCTTCAGTTAAAAATCTTCCAATAATTGAAGGTATAGACTTTTCCCCAATTGATAGAGCTATAGAATTAAAGAAACAAAAGGAATCCGAAGGCCAAAAACTTCTGGATAGCATTGACGCATATATTCTCGATGAACTTGGAATTACTCTACCTGAAATAAAATCAGATTTTAAGAGTAGGATCTTCTTGGTGAACCGAAGTGATTTGGAAGATAGACTTGACCCAAAATTCAACAAGAATTATTCTTTTATCAAAAGCCTAAAAGGTAGATATACATGGGTGACCCTTCGTGATGTCTCATTTAATAATGGACAATACGGGGCGAATGAAAGTGCTGTCGAGTATAAAAAAGGGGATGTAAGGTATATAAGAATCACAGATATAGATGAATATGGAAACCTAAAACAGACTGACAAGAAAACTGCGTCTAACATTGAAAATGCCTATTTGTTGAAACCAAATGATATTCTTTTTGCTAGAAGTGGGTCCGTTGGTCGTTGCTATATTCACAAGTTTTTGGAAGAACAAGCAATATTTGCAGGCTATTTAATAAGATATTTTCTTAATGAAAATCTAATAGATGCGGATTATTTGTTTTATTATTGCAATAGTAATATTTATAAGTACTGGGTTGATACAATTCAAAGACCTGCGGTACAAGCAAATATTAATGCACAAGAATATCGAAGTATGCCCATTCCACTTCCACCTATTGTCAAACAAAAGGATATTGCGAATCACATCTATGCAATTCGCCAGCAAGCAAAACAACTGCAAGAAGAGGGTAAGACTATTCTCGAGAATGCAAAAAAAGAAGTGGAACAGATGATTTTAAATTAAAATATGAAAGGTGCCAGTTTCATAGAGAGTCTTAATGCTCTGAAGGGTTTTACCGACAGATTCGATTTGTTGCATGTTTCAAAAGGAGAAATCCTTTCAAACGGCAATGCAGAATCATTGTGCTTGGCAGACTATAAAGTCATGTTATGCAGTCAGAATTATGCCCCAATGACACGTGACTATATACCTTTCCATGATTCCATCCACTTATCGAAGGAGGATATAATATTTCTTGAAGAATCACGACTTAACACAATTGATGAACCCTTACTCGCAGGCTATTATTATGATGTATTATCCAATGCTCAAGGAAAAAAGACATCAAAATATATAGGTAGAATCATAGAGAATTACCTAGAAGTTGTATCGCATCCCAAAGAGTACAAAGAAACTGATTTGTCATGGGTTCTGAAATCACTTATCTATAACAGTAAAACATATAAACATCGCGAAGAAGATGTATTAGATGCTATTGACAAGGTCCTTTCTTCTGACTATATGTTGATGCTAAAGTTTAGGCTCATTGTCAATGCCTATTCGTTTTCTTTCCTAAAAGCCAAGCAAGTTGAAGCCTTCACAGCCAGATATCATTTAATCGATTGTATATCCGAATCCTATAATGACAACTACAATTATTTCAATCTTATATTAAAGTGCATTCCACACAATAAGAATAATGTAATCCGAGAAATAAATCATAGGCTTGCTGAGAATGAGGATATAATCATTAAGCAGCATCCGATTGATAGCACGTTGTCGGAAAACTTGCTCAACAAAAGCATTTATCTAGAAAACGGAGGCTTCTATGATGAGGCAGAAGCCAATTATAGACAGTTTCTTATCGCCAAAATTGAAGGTAAGGGAATGGAATCCATAACAAAGTCATGGAGATTTCCCCGACATATATTCCATCCCCAAATTCTCACTATTCAAAATAGTTCATTCCCTTTAATGACATTGGCTTTAGATGATTCGTTACTTCCTCCTGAGAATGTTGATGAGCAACCTCCATTGACAGAATTCAAAAGGCTTGGAATAAGGACATCATTCATAGATGTCAATGGTAACCCTCATTCTGGAGACGGCTTTTATAGTTCAAAAATAATGAACCTTCAGTATCACAGCCAATATGATCTGATAACATTATGCCCAATTCTTGCATCCATCAAAGAACTTATAGAGAATGGCTCTTTTTCAGGAACCAAATTGTGTGAATATCTCTCCTCGACTTGGTTGGGGAGAGGTAGGTTGACTGTAAACAGGAACCTTAGGAAATCGCATGAGTCGTGGCTGGATATTATGCGTCCGTCAATCTATTCTATTTGTTTTGAAATCACATCTGAAATAATGAGTGAAGGCACTTATAGAGGGGATTATCTTTGTTCAATAGATTCCTTAGTCACAAAAATTGAAGGATGCCTAAGAGATGCTTGCCGACATTTGTTAATCAACACGGTAAAAGAGAAAAGTCATGACGAAATTCCATTAGAACAGTTGTTTGATAAAATAGAAAAGTATCAAATGCGAAAACAAAGAGTTGTCCTTTCTTCCGCATCTTTAAAAATGCTCAGAGGTATTCTTACTAAACAGGGGAAGAATCTTAGAAACGATATTGCTCATGGTATTACCTGTATTGCGGATTATTCAATAAACAATGCGATAACTGTTCTTCATTGTTTGTTGAAAGTTAGCGCAATGGATATTCCAGAAGGGTTGACTGGTTATGATGCAAGATCTCTAGAAATAGATAAACTGAAATAATCAGTAATAATTTAAATTCACGACACAATGAGCAGCAAAGCATACCTTACATGGGCTCTCAATCAAGAGGGTGATTTGGTACATGTGGATGAAGTACCAAATGGTAATGAATGCGGCTGCGTTTGTCCTCATTGTAAAAGTGCGCTGTGTGCTAAAAATGGTGGCGATGGAGAAAAAATGATTCACCATTTTGCACATCTAAGTGGGGCTGATTGTGTAGGTGCTGTTGAGTCTGCTCTTCACAAGATGGCCAAAGATGTACTATCGGAATCAAAGTGTGTGTTCCTCCCAAACAGATTTGATGGAAGGCTGGGAGAACAGCATCGTTTTGACAGGGTCGAAGTTGAGTTCTATGATAAAGACACAAGGCTTCGTCCAGATTGTATTGGTTATAATGAGGACAAGAGTCTATGGATAGAGTTTAAGCGTACACACGCAGTAGATACGAAGAAGAGGGGCAAAATAATTTCTGCTCATATTGATTGTATTGAGATTGACTTAAACGGATGCTCTCTTGATCCTGTTGCCATAAAAGAGTTCATTATGAATTCTGTAGAGAACAGGAAATGGATTCGTGATATTAGCGTGACGAATAGAAAAGCTGGACATGCTTCTGGGTCTGGCTATTGTGACAGATATGATGACTATTATGATGAGTATCGTCGCTTGAATAGGACTTTTGCCAAGGATGATAATGGGCAATTGGTAAATCTTAGGGACGATATGGCTAATATGAACGAGCATTCATATTATTGTTTGGCTTGCGGAAAAGAAATGACTATAGATGTTGACGATGATGGCTCTTACCTGTTTACTCATGTTGAGGAACAACCACCTTGTGAAGATGATTTGTATTTGCATGAGGCAGCAAAGGAGATAATTTATGCCAAGTTCTACGCTTCAAAAGGTTTCCTAATTTCCATACCACAACACCTGTCGTGTTGCGATAGTTCGTCTTGTACTTTTTACAAACAAGAAGAATGCGTCAAGGATAAACACATTCCATACGATTTGAAAAAGCATGGATATGTTGAGTGCCTAAAGGACTACATGTTTCCCAATACCAAATATAAGTGCGACTTAGTCATTAAAAGAGCAGACACGTTTGACCAGGCTATTATAATAAGCATAGATGCTGGGAGTTGTCATGTGGACGTAACTTCTTTGGATAATAGAATTGTTGAATTGGAAGTTTACAATGAGGAATCGCTCATGACATTGCAAGATAACGCTATCGGAGAAGGTAGAGCGACGTTTTTGAACTTCAAAAAGAATAATAGTGGTACTGTTGACCGCACTGAAATTGACAGAGGCATTGAGAAATTTGAACTCTTTTCAAGCGGGAAGTATCACTTGGACATAGTTTCCTGTTCAGAGATTAACAACAGAAAACGCAGTACCGTTTGTGAGATTATATTTGCAGAACAGACTATGGACCTGTACGAGGCAAAAATATATTCACTACTAAAGTGCTATCAGAAAAAGAGAAAGGCTTGCTATTGCGAGCTGTGTTTCTTTTTATCGGAAGTAAACAGCTATGGCTTAACGGAGAAGATTTGTAGGCGATACAAGACGAAAGGTACACCTCAGTATCCCATACGAGAAGCACCTATAGATTGTGAATATTTCTCTTTGAATCGAACTTTAGTGGCGAACATTGAGAGAGACCCCACTGATGTTACTGTTATTGAAAGGGAATTTGAACCTATATAGAAGTAGAATAATATAGAACAAGATGAAAACGTTATAAGTATAAAGTAAGACGAGATATGAGCGAAAAGAAGAAATATATTGACTTTGAGGCTTACGAACGTGTGGCAGAGCCACATAAACGTGAGCGGGTTTCGGCTTGGCGTACTGCAATAGGACTTCAAGACGTAGATGGGCTTCGTGTGTCTGACTATCTGAAGAACGATATATGCTGATTGGGTATAAGGATGACGAGAACGACACCCATACAAGTACCCGTACAAGTACCCATACAAGTTCAATCGACATACGACCTTCTTCTGAGAATGTAACGCGTTTGGTATTGGCAATCGGTAAAGAAGAAATGAATACAGAATTATTCTTTGTAACATTGAATAAGTCTGATAAGGATTTTTCTGCATCAACAATGTATGATGATTATGTTGTTAGTGAAAACCAGTTCCATTGGAAATCGCAGAATACAGATACACATCAAGGAAAAGGAAAACGTTTCGTAGAACAAGAAAAGAATAAAAAGAAATTCTTACTGTTTGTACGAGAAAACAAACATGATGGCTTTGGCAACACATGCCCATTCTATTGCTTTGGATTAGTTGACTATATTTCTTCTCGTGATGACAAACCAATGAGCATTGACTGGCGTATGCACCAACCAATACTTCCACAATTCATAAAAGCCGTATAACAAATGAAAACAATAAACGTAGTTGCCGCAATAATACATGATGATCAGGGAAGAACCTTTGCCACACAGCGAGGTTATGGCGAATGGAAGGACTGGTGGGAGTTTCCTGGCGGGAAGATGGAAGCTGGAGAATCGCCTGAGGAAGCTCTGAAGCGGGAGATTCGTGAGGAACTGTCGACGGAAATCAGCGTGGATGAGTTCCTTTGTACTGTGGAGTATGACTATCCGAAGTTTCATCTTACCATGCATTGTTATATCTGTTCGCTATTGACAGAAGCGCTGCACTTAAATGAACACGAAGCTGCTCGTTGGCTGAAAAACAATGAACTGGACAGCGTGAAATGGTTGCCTGCAGATATAAAAGTCATCGAGAAATTAAATGAATATAAATAGAATAATGTAACTTGTAGTTTGAACAATTGTATATCGCATTTCATGGCATATCGAAAAGAAATAAGAAATAGTACAGCAGAATTCATAAGATAACAAGAGCATTTGTCCGACACTATTAGAAAAATGTTTGGGAGCACACGTCAAGCAAACAAACGAAAAAAATCCGTGCAACTCATTTGTTTGCACGGATTTTTTATGTGGGTTATTGATTCTTATTACTTCACCTCTTCGAAGTCGGCGTCTTCTGCGCCTTGCTGGGCTGATGAAGAACCGCTGCCGGTCTGGCCGCCTTGTGCGCCGGCGTTTGCGCCGCCGCCGAAGCCTGCGCCGCCCATGTCAGGACCAGCCTGTGCACCGCCTGGCTGTGCTCCTGCTGCGTACATCTTCTGGCTGGCAGCCTGCATGACATTGTTCAGCTCGGCTGTTGCTGCATCGATGGATGCGATGTCCTGTGCCTTGTGTGCATCCTTCAGCTTCTGGATGGCAGCCTCAATTGCTGGCTTGTCTTCAGCAGGCACCTTGTCGGCGTTGTCCTTGAGGAAGTTCTCAGTAGAGAAGATCATAGAGTCAGCCTGATTGAGCTTGTCAATCTTCTCGCGCTCCTTCTTATCGTTCTCTGCATTCTGTTCTGCCTCAGCCTTCATGCGGTTAATCTCCTCCTCAGAGAGACCAGAAGAAGCCTCGATGCGAATCTGCTGCTCCTTGCCTGTAGCCTTATCCTTAGCGCTTACATTGAGGATACCGTTGGCATCAATATCGAATGTCACCTCAATCTGTGGCACGCCACGACGTGCGGGAGCAATACCCTCCAGGTTGAACTGGCCGATAGACTTGTTCTGAGCTGCCATTGGGCGCTCACCCTGCAGCACGTGGATAGTAACGGCAGTCTGGTTATCTACAGCGGTAGAGAAGGTCTCAGACTTCTTGCAAGGGATGGTAGAGTTGGCATCGATAAGCTTTGTCATCACGCCACCCATAGTCTCAATACCCAGTGTCAGCGGAGTAACGTCAAGCAGTACGATATCGCCTACGCCGCTCTCCTTATTCAGAATCGCACCCTGGATAGATGCGCCCACAGCTACCACCTCATCAGGGTTAACGCCCTTTGAAGGCTCCTTGCCGAAGTAGTTCTTCACAAGTGTCTGCACAGCAGGGATACGGCTTGAACCGCCCACGAGGATAACCTCGTCGATATCGCTGTTTGAGAGTCCTGCATCGCGCATAGCGTTCTGGCAAGGCACGAGACAAGCCTGTATGAGGTCGTGTGCCAACTGCTCAAACTGTGCACGTGTCAGAGTCTTTACGAGGTGCTTTGGCACGCCGCCCTCAGCAGAGATGTATGGCAGGTTGATTTCTGTGCTTGTAGAGCTTGACAGCTCAATCTTAGCCTTCTCAGCAGCCTCCTTCAGTCGCTGCATTGCCATTGGATCCTTGGTAAGGTCTATGCCCTCATCAGCCTTGAAGCCGTTGGCCAGCCAGTCTATGATAACCTGGTCAAAGTCATCACCGCCCAGGTGTGTGTCACCATTTGTTGACAGCACCTCGAACACGCCGCCGCCGAACTCCAGGATAGAGATATCAAACGTACCACCACCGAGGTCGAACACGGCAATCTTCATATCCTTGTTTGCCTTATCCACGCCGTATGCCAGCGCTGCAGCTGTAGGCTCGTTCACGATACGCTGCACGTTCAGGCCTGCTATCTGTCCAGCCTCCTTTGTTGCCTGACGCTGTGAGTCAGAGAAGTATGCCGGCACGGTGATGACAGCATCTGTCACCTCCTGACCCAGATAGTCCTCCGCGGTCTTCTTCATCTTCTGCAGCACCATAGCAGAAATCTCCTGCGGAGTATATTTACGTCCGTCGATATCCACACGTGGATAGCCGTTCTCGTTCACCACAGTGTATGGCACACGCGTTGCCTCCTTAGCAGACTGCTCATAGGTCTCACCCATGAAACGCTTGATTGAGAACACTGTGTTCTTTGGATTTGTAATAGCCTGACGCTTAGCGGGATCACCCACCTTACGCTCGCCGTCCTTCACAAAGCCGATGACTGACGGAGTGGTGCGCTTACCCTCAGAGTTTGCGATTACCACTGGCTCGTTGCCCTCAAATACGGCAACACATGAATTTGTTGTACCTAAGTCGATACCAATAATCTTTCCCATAGTTGTATTCTTTTTTAGTTTTTACTTATCTGTTTATATTTCACTCTCGCTACAGCATAGAGCAAACAGCGTGCCATAATTCAGAAAAATGTGCCATTTTTGTCACATTAGAGCCTAAACGTGTGCCAAATATGCCATCATGTCAGACTTTTCACCATTCTCTATACCTTATTTATATATACAGCGCACACGTACAGCCTCCGCGCCGAGCAACAGCGTTCTGCCAGATGAAATCGCAGAAAATCCGGCACTTTTGTGATATATTTCCACATAATTGTTTTGTCAATAGAAAATTTATTATACCTTTGCGGCGTAATAGCATAACAACAAACACATGAAAAAAGGAATACTGTTGATAGTGGGGCTACTGCTGATGGTGGCGGGAGCTGTTGCCCAGGACTCATACAACGAGAACCTGACCACTGTGGCACGCATTGGCCCTAAGTTCCCCGAGGGTGACCGCTCACACTATGGGCTGTGGGCAAAGGACAGGTTGCTGGACCGCCCAGTGAAGAAACCGAAGTTCGAATCGCCCGAGGACTCGCTCCGCAAAGTGGCTTTGTTCGTGCACTACTGCGGCAAAGCCTTTGAATACTACAGCCAAAAGGACGCCGCAAATACCGTCCTCTATGGTGACAGCGCCCTGAGCACGGGGTTCGACAACCGTGACCTCTATCTGTTTATGGGCTACAGCTACGAGGCTTTAGGTGATGACGCCCATGCCAACGAGTGTTTCAAGACTGCAAAGAAGCGAGGATTTCCATCTGCCAAGTTCGCCTATTCTGAGTTTAAGAAAAGGAAAAAGGCCCGCAAGAAAGCTGCCGCATCGCTATGACGAAAGTAGTAAAAACGGCATAAACGGTCTGAAAAATAGTGTAGATAAGGTGCTATTTCGCATGAAAATCGCCACAAAAGCCAAAAAAGTCTTGTAAAAATTTGGAGGTTACAAAGAAAGTTCGTAACTTTGCACTCGAAAATAAGAGACATTGGGATATGGTGTAATGGTAACACTGCAGATTCTGGTCCTGCCTTTCCTGGTTCGAATCCGGGTATCCCAACCTAAGAAACCGCTAAGAAGCAAGCATTGCTCTTAGCGGTTTTTTCGTGCCTTTCGGTCAGAAACCTTCCTTACAAACACAACGTGCGAGGCAGGCATCACCATCAATGACAGCCTGTCTCGCACCGTTATCATGTCACAACACAAAAGCATGGTCAGCAGTATTTATGCTGACTGCCGTGCTTGTAGGTAATCCACGAGTAGTCCTCCCATTGCGGACCACCGTGCCAGTATTCCGTGAAGTCTTGTGAGCAGGCTGGAAGGTTGTCGCCCAGGGCGTCGCGGAATATCATTGCCGTTTCCTGTTCCGCCTCGGCCTCTTCCATCTCCAACTCCCACTCACCAATGGGGTGCTCGTAGAACTCGCTGAATTTGTCGATGTACAGGTCGTAGTAGCACGTTCCGTTATACGTCCTGGCGAAGTATTCCCGCTTGTCATCCCACCAGTCATACTCCGGATGTCCCAGCGCGCGCCACAGCTGGCTGCATCGGCGGTACAGCAATTCGCACTCGGTCTCAGAGATTACATCCCTCAAATGTACACGGTCGTTGTCAAACCATACGTAGCGCCACTCTTCGTAATCCTTGTCTTCGATAAGCCCCGCACCAAATCTCCAGATCTTCAATGCCCACCAGAAGTGTCCCGTCTCGGCACAGAGGTCGCCGATATACATCGTCTTCAGATACTTCCGCCTACAGCTCTGAGCACATCGGATGGGATGGATCTCACGGTTAACCAAGTCCCGCAGCAGACGGGCTTCAAGATGAGTCACTACGCCGTTGGGCAGACATCTACACACGAGATAGGGAATCCTCGGACGAGCCACGCGGCTGCGTCCCTCATTTCTTTTCATAATTTGCAAGAATTTGTGTAACAATAAAACAAAGAACAACCAAGCACCAGCCCTTCAGGGGACCGATGTTTGCGGGCAATCGCCCTGCATTGTTACACTTGCGCATTAAAGCGTTTTCCTGGTCAAGTCATCTTGCAAAAATATCAATTCGGGTGCAAAGCTACACAATTCTTTTTATTCCACCAAATTTTCAAAGCATTTTTCTTGTAGCAAAGCAGTTTTTCACCCTCTGAGAAGCCTGCATATTTTACGCGCATAATTATTCATCGCCCCCTACAGAAAGTCCTCTGAAAAATCGCTAAAAAACTTTTCCGAGGGCAAAAACCAACCTTTTTCATGCCGCGGAGTAACTATTACATCCTAATAGTAGGTCTTTTACCTCCTAATAGTAGGTCTTTTACCCTGTGAAAGCAGGTCTATTACCACGCAAAAGTTACTCCATTACGAGGCAAAAATTGGCCGTTTATACCACGCTGCTGTCACATTTCCCCGATAAAAAATCTCGAATTTTAGCACTTAAAACTCTAACAGCCACATTGACAACATGTTACGAAAACCGTTCATTTTAGCTCTTATACGCGTCCAGAATATTTTTCGTAGAAAATATGCGCTTGCAGAGCACGAATAAATATGTAAAACGTGCATAAACGGCTAAATCTGGCGAGTTTCAACCAATAATAAAGAGGAAAACAGAACGACAATAATCCTGTCGTAAAAAAATAATAATTTGTGACTGTTGACCCCACAAAATAAAAATGCAAGCCATTCTCTTGCACATTTCAAAACTTAATCGTAATTTTGCACAAGATGAGCAATGCGATGAATTTCATCGTGCATTGTTCATATTGCATAACTTAAGACTAATCTAAAGAACTTCGATATATATGTACGACAAGGAACGGGGGCTGTATATAGCCCATAGCACGGCAGGAGCGCTGTGCATTACAGGTAAGATGGCGAACCGTCACGGATTGATAGCAGGTGCTACGGGCACTGGCAAGACGGTGACGCTGCAGGTGATGGCAGAGACATTCTGTCAGGCAGGAGTGCCATGCTTTATGGCCGACATGAAGGGTGACCTGAGCGGCATATCGCAGGCCGGCAAGATGAGCGGCTTCATAGAGAAGAGACTGCCGGAGTTCTTCCCTGAGGGTAAGGAGATAGATTTTCAGGCCTGCCCCGTGAGGTTCTATGATGTCTTTGGCGAGCAGGGCCACCCTATGCGCACCACCGTGAGCAGGATGGGGCCGCAGCTGCTGGCACGACTGCTGGAGCTGAACGAGACTCAGGCGGGCGTAATGAACATTATGTTCCGCATTGCCGATGAGAGAGGGCTGTTGCTTGATGATCTGAAGGACATGCGCTCTATGCTGGACTGGGTGTCAAAGCACGCTAAGGATTACACCACGAAGTACGGCAATGTCTCTACCGCCTCCGTGGGAGCCATACAGCGAGCCATCCTACAGTTGGAGAGCCAGGGCGCAGACAAGTTCTTCGGGCTCCCTGCTTTTGAGATTAACGACCTGCTGGCAAGGGACGAGAACGGAAAAGGCGTGATGAGCGTCCTTGCCGCAGACAAGCTGATGCTGCAACCGAAGCTGTACTCTACGTTCCTGCTATGGCTGCTGAGCGAGCTCTACTCCACCCTGCCGGA
Organism: Prevotella sp.; assembly: GCA_017478025.1. GTDB lineage: Bacteria > Bacteroidota > Bacteroidia > Bacteroidales > Bacteroidaceae > Prevotella. The sequence continues at coordinate 158,488 of JAFVGZ010000028.1, read as the reverse complement.
AGTGGGCGACATGGAGAAGCCCAAGCTGGTATTCTTCTTTGACGAGGCACACATGCTCTTCGACGGAACATCGAAGGCGCTGCTTGACAAGATAGAACAGGTGATACGCCTGATACGCTCAAAGGGTGTGGGAATATACTTCATCACCCAGAGCCCTACGGACATTCCCGAGAACATCCTCGGACAACTTGGCAACCGCGTACAGCATGCCCTGCGCGCCTATACACCGAAGGACCAGAAGGCCGTAAAGACGGCTGCGGACACGTTCCGCGCTAACCCTGCGTTCAAGACCGATGAGGCTATAATGAACCTTGAGACTGGCGAGGCGCTGGTGAGCTTCCTTGATGAGAAAGGCGCACCGACGATGGTGGAGCGTGCCAAGGTGCTCTTCCCGCTGTCGCAGATCGGTGCCATCACGGAGGGGCAGCGGCTGGACATCATCAAGCAGAGCAACATATACGGCAAATATGACAATGCCGTAGAGCGCGAGAGTGCCTTTGAGACACTCATGGCAGAAGCCGAGAACCTCTCCCCGACCCTCCCCCAAGGGGAGGGAGACAAACCCTCCAGAGAGCCAGAAGACACGGCGGCAGAAGAGCAGCAGGGCACGGTGAAGAGCAAGAAGTCATCGGGCATCGTGGGCAAGGTGATGAAGGCCATCATGACCGCTATCACATCGACCCTGGCAGCAATAGTGGGGTCGTATGTCAGCAACAAAGTGTCGGGCAAGAAGAGCCGCACACGCACCTCGGCAAAGGAGAAAGTGGTGAAGAATGCCACCAGCGCAGCGACACGCACCATCACACGCGAACTCACACGCGACATACTGGGGAACCTCATTAAATAATGTACAATTTACCATGTACAATGTACAATTTACCATGTACAATGTACAATTTGTACGTGCAAGTATAATTTAGAATGAGAATTCAAACAACACTTGAAGATATACGTGAGGCTGCGCGACAGTTCATCGCAGCCACAGGCATAGGAAACACGGCAGGCGACACCGGTGGTGCTGCCGAGGCCGTGCAGTGCTTCGCCTTCTATGCTCCGATGGGAGCGGGTAAGACCACTTTCATCAAGGCGCTGTGCGAGGAACTGGGTGTGGAGGACGTGATAACCTCGCCGACCTTCGCCATTGTCAACGAATACACTTCGGGAGAAGCCTCACCGCTGAAGGGCGCTCCGATATATCACTTTGACTTTTACCGTATAAAAAAGTTGGAAGAGCTCTATGACATGGGGGCCGAGGAATACTTCTACAGCGGCTGCCTGTGCCTGATGGAATGGCCAGAACTGGCAGAGGACATCCTTCCAGCAGAAACACACATAATAAAAATCACCCCGCAACCAGACGGAAGCAGAGTGATTGAAAACCTCTCCCCAGCCCTCCCATAAGGGAAGGGAAACCTCTCCCCGACCCTCCCCCAAGGGGAGGGAGATTAACCTTGCGGAGGGCTCGCCGCTTGTGTGATGCGTTGTCCAGCAAGGAACCGCAGGGAATATGACGACGACCCCTGCGGAGAGCTTGACGCTTGTGTGGTGCTTTGCTCTGCAAGGAACCGCAGGGAATGGGGCAAGGGAGTATTACTTCTTCCTCACTGGTTCGCAGGTGAGGTTGGTTCCGAGTTTCTTGAATATCTTTCTGTCAACCTCAGAGAGCATCACCGAGGCATGTACCTGGCAGCCCTGCAGTTGTGGGAGTGTGGCGAGGGCACGGGCGCACTGCTCATCACTCTCGCTGAGAACGCTGAGGGCTACGAGCACCTCATCAGAATGCAGGCGCGGGTTATTACCGCCAAGATACTCCACTTTGGTCTTCTGTATCGGCTCTATCATCGACTGCGGGATGAGTTTCACATCGTGACCGATGCCAGCGAGGTGCTTCATCGTGTTGAGCAACAGCGCTGCGCTCGCTCCGAGCAACGGTGAAGACTCACCCGTGATGATCGTGCCGTCAGCCAGTTCGATGGCTGCGCTAGTGTGGCCGCTGGCTGCTTTACGGTCCAGGCAGGCCTTTACGACGCGGCGATAGTCGATAGTTATCTTTGCCTGATTGAACAACAGGCGTATCTTCTGTATCTCAGGCTCATTGTTCGCACCGTTGGCAAACTTATTAGTAGCCTCGTAGTAACGCCTTATTATCTCCTGTTTTGAGGCCTCACGACACGCTTCGTCATCGCTGATGCAGAAGCCGACCATGTTGACACCCATATCGGTGGGCGACTTATAGGGGCTGACACCATAGATACCCTCAAAGAGAGCATTGAGCACAGGGAATATCTCAATGTCACGGTTATAATTGATAGCCGTCTTGCCATAGGCCTCCAGATGGAACGGGTCAATCATATTCACATCGTTCAGGTCAGCAGTGGCAGCCTCATAAGCAATGTTCACGGGGTGTTTGAGCGGCAGCGACCATACGGGAAAGGTCTCAAACTTAGCATAACCCGCCTCCACTCCGCGCTTGTGCTCATTGTAAAGCTGGGAGAGACACACAGCCATCTTGCCCGAACCCGGTCCCGGGGCGGTGACAATAACCATCGGGCGCTCTGTCACCACATAGTCATTCTTGCCGAATCCGTCATCGCTGGCAATGAGCTGCACATTGTGCGGATAGCCGTCGATGAGGTAGTGAACGTATGACTTGATGCCCATGCGCTCCAGGCGCTTGCGATAATCGTCTGCGGCGTGCTGGCCGTTGTAATGGGTGATGACCACCGAACCGACCATAAATCCACGCCCTATGAACTCATTGCGCAGGCGCAGCACATCCTCATCGTAGGTGATGCCAAGGTCTGCACGCACTTTGTTGCGCTCTATATCCTCTGCCGAGATAACGATGACAATCTCTATCTGGTCACTTATCTTGCTGAACATACGCAGCTTTGAGTCAGGCTGGAACCCCGGCAGCACGCGGCTGGCATGATGGTCATCAAACAGTTTGCCGCCCAGTTCCAGGTACAGCTTGCCCTTGAACTTTGCTATGCGCTCCTTGATGTGCTCAGACTGAATGCGTATGTATTTGTCGTTATCAAATCCAATCATAGTAAAATACTACTTCGTCAACTTATACAGATTAACCATCTCTATTGCAGAGATCATGGCATCAGCGCCCTTATTGCCTGCCTTTGTGCCGGCACGCTCCACAGCCTGCTCTATGCTGTCGGTGGTCAGGATGCCGTTCAGCACAGGCACACCGCTGTTCATTGCCGCCAAAGCGATTCCCTTGGCACTCTCATTGGCCACCATATCAAAGTGAGGCGTTGCACCGCGTATCACCGCACCGAGGCATACCACAGCGTCGTACTTGCCGCTGACAGCCAGCTTCTGAGCCGTCAGAGGTATCTCGAATGCGCCTGGAACCAGCACAAGCGTAAGGTTATCGCTATCGCCGCCGTGGCGAACGAAGCAGTCTTCTGCACCAGACACAAGGTGATCTACTATGAAATCATTAAAGCGTGAGGCCACAATACCTATCTTCATGCCCTCTGCAAGCAGTTTTCCTTCTAATTTCTTCATTGCGTTTGTTATGTGTTATTTGGGATTTTTATTATTCATTTTCATATGAGACGCGAGTCCTACTCCTCCTTCTTCGGGTTGCGCTTCACATGGAGCAGGTGTCCCATCTTGGCGTATTTGGTGTACATATAGAACTCATCCTTCTCATTGCAGGTCATCTCTATGGGTTCACGGTCCACCACTTTCAGTCCGAATCCATCGAGGCCGCTTATCTTCAGCGGGTTGTTGGTCATCAGTATCAGGTCGTGCACGCCCAGGTCGGCAAGTATGCTCGCGCCTGTGCCATACTCTCTGAGGTCAGCGGCAAAGCCCAATGCGATGTTCGCCTCAACGGTATCCATGCCCTGATCCTGCAGCTTATATGCTCGCAGCTTATTGATCAGCCCTATGCCGCGCCCCTCCTGGCGCAGGTATAGCAGCACTCCCCTGCCCCGCTTCTCTATGCGTCGCAGCGCCTCGGCAAGCTGTTCGCCGCAATCGCAGCGCAGGGAACCGAAGGCATCGCCGGTGAGACATTCTGAGTGCACGCGGCACAGCACCGGCTCCGGGGTCGTGATGTCACCCTTAACGAGCGCCACATGATGCTCACCCGTCACCTTATTTATATACCCGTACGTGCGGAAGTTACCGTATTTGGTGGGCAGCTCAGCATCGGTGACACACTCCACCAGCTTCTCCGTGTGGCGGCGATACTCCACAAGGCTCTTCACCGTGATGCATACCAGCTGATGTTCCTGTGCCAGTTTCAGCAGCTCCTTGGTACGCATCATCGTGCCGTCCTCGCGCATTATCTCGCAACAGAGTCCCGCCTCGGTCAGTCCGGCAAGGCGGCAGAGGTCAACCGTAGCCTCCGTGTGACCGGTTCTGACCAGCACGCCGCCGTCACGTGCCTGCAAGGGGAACATGTGTCCGGGGCGACGGAAGTCTATCGGCTTGGAGTTTGGGTCGGCTATGGCGCGTGCTGTTATGCCGCGCTCCACGGCGCTGATGCCCGTTGTGGTTGATATATGGTCCACGGAAACCGTGAAGGCTGTCTGGTGATTGTCGCTGTTGTGCATCACCATCTGTGGCAGATTGAGGCGCTCACACAACGCACGGCTCATGGGCATGCAGATGAGTCCCTTGGCCAGTGACGCCATAAGGTTCACATTCTCTGTTGTGGCAAACTGTGCAGCGCATATCAAATCGCCCTCATTTTCTCTGTCAGGGTCGTCAATAACGAGTATGCACTTACCCGCCCTCAGAGCCTCAAGAGCTTCTTCTATTGTGTTATACTTAAATTCCTGTTGTTCCATTTATTTCATAAAGTTACGATAAAAGGCTACCTTCCCCTCATCATTCGCCGGCGATGCCACGTCAGCGTCTGCTGAGGAAAGTAGCCTTTCCACATATTTCGCTATAATATCATTCTCTATATTCACCGTGTCACCCACCTTAGCCTGGTGCAGGGTCGTTGCTCCCTGAGTGTGCGGAATCAGCGACACAGCGAAAGCACGGTTATCTTCACGCACGTCGGCAACGGTCAGGCTGACTCCCTGCACGGTGACACTGCCTTTCCTGACGATATATCGCATTATGTCCGAGGGGCATTCCACCCACAGCCATACTGCGTTATCCTCCTGCACGCGGCGCACCACACGCCCCGTGCCGTCTATGTGGCCTGACACGATATGCCCCCCGAGGCGCGTCTGCAGCGTCAGGGCCCCCTCCAGGTTCACCGCGCTGCCCGTCTTCAGGGCCGCCAGGGATGTGCGTCGCACCGTTTCGGGCATCACATCAGCAGCAAAAGCACCCCCCAACAGAGCCGTCACCGTGAGACACACGCCATTGGTGCAGATGCTGTCACCCACCTGCGTACCCTCAAGCACGGTCTCAGCGGCTATCTCGAGCCTTACGCTCTTGCCTCCGCGGACAATGTTTCTTATGTGTCCTGTCTCCTCTACTATTCCGGTAAACATGCTTTCATGCAGTTTATTGATTCATCTTCTCTCTGCTTTCCCCGTCATCGGGCTTTGCTTTTTCCACTATGCCTGATATGAGTACATCCTCTCCGATGGGCTGGATAATCTTATCGCGCAGCAGTATTGCCTCGCTCATCATCTCCACGCCATCGCCCTCCACGGGGGTCTTGGCCATCTTTCCTCCTATGATTTTGGGTGCTATGAAGGCCATCACCTCGTCTATCAGTCCCTCGCGCAGCAATGCCTCACTCAGCGTTCCGCCGCTCTCCAGCATTATGCTGTCTATCTTCTCAGCTCCGGCACGCAGCATCATCTCCGTGATGCTGTTGCAGTTCCACAGCGTCACGCCGGCCTCGCGCAGCTGCTCCAGCTTCTCTTCGTCTGCTCCGTTGGCATAGACCACCACCAGCGGGTACTCATTGGCAGTACGCACCAGCTGGCTCTCCATCGGAATACGTGCTCTGCGGTCTGCTATTATGCGTATGGGCTGGCGTATCTCATGCTCCTTTATGCCCAGCATCTCCATCGACTCCTCCGTCAGTCGCGCTGTCAGCAGCGGGTCATCTGCCATCACCGTACCGATGCCGCAGAGGATAGCCATATTGTTGCGACGCACCATGTGGACGTGCTGACGAGCCTTCTCGCCCGTTATCCATTTGCTGTCACCGGTGTGTGTGGCTATCTTTCCGTCAAGGGTCATCGCCCATTTCGCCGTGACCCAGGGCAGGCCGGTAGTGATATACTTCAGGAATACTCGGTTCTGCATTCTCAGTTCCTTCAGCAACTCTGCCGCAGCAACGCCCATCGAGCCGCCGTCAGCGCCGGTCTTCGGGGCTGAAGAGGCTGTAATCCCAGAGGCCTCAGCGTAGTCTTCTAGCGCCTCAACCTCTATGCCGGCCTCGCGCAACTGGGTCATGCCCTTGCCTGCCACAAGGGGATTGGGGTCAAGCAGCCCCACAACAACGCGCTTTACACCTCTTTCTATTATAGCGTCGGTGCACGGGGGCTGATGCCCCTCATGGCAGCAGGGCTCCAGTGTCACATACATCGTGGTGCCCGTGCAATCTACTCCCTTCTCATCGGCATCCTTGAATGCCATGCGCTCAGCGTGCAAATCGCCGTAGCGGGCGTGATAACCTGAGGCTACCACATCGTCATCCTTCACTATAAGCGCCCCTACGAGAGGGTTGGGATTCACGCGTCCCTCTCCCTGCTGGGCCAGCAGCATTGCCTCCTGCAGGAGGAATATATCATCATTTGTCATTTTTCTTTTATGGTGGGCCCTATTAATTCGCTTTGTTAGATTTTTGATTTTATTTCGAGTGCAGAGTGACAGTTTCTTGATGGAGCATAGCGGGCTATGCGACTGAGAGAACTGGCAGTATGCACTCGAAAGAAAACAAAAAGATAACAAAACGTCAAAGACCCATAAAGAACTATATATCACGGTGGGAATTAATAGGACCCACCTTGCATCTCATAACGGAACACAGCGCCGTTCTTCCTTGCGGGATCGCTGCCGGCAAAGTCCATAGAGTAAGGACTGCCTGTTGTGGGCGACTTGCCCAAGTAGCGGTGCGTGCGCATAGACATGAGCATGAACTGCCCGTCGAGGTAGTCCTGCCACATGAACGTCTCCGCCTTGCTTGCGTCAGTGGTAAGTTTCACGTCTCCCGGCATTCCAATTCCTGCGACAAAGACATAACGCCCGTCAGCTGTCTGCAGCTGCACCTGGCCGTTTCCCTTGTCTATCAGGCGGAACAAGGTCTCGTCCCTGAGCTTCTTAGCGTTGCCCTTGCCATTTGCCGAAGCCCCCTCTGACGGTGCCTCGCGGATAGACTCCGTGTCATGAACCAGTCCGTGGGCCATTGCCAGCATCGGTTTGCCTGTCGCGAGGTTTATGATGCGGAATGTCTTGTCAAACGGTATATAGCCCGCATGGTCTGCCTGGGGCTCGTCACAGATGAAGTTGTCAAACTCTGCGAAGCCGCCGTTGCGCCCCTTGTGATTGAAGGCGAAGAGCGACACACGCGCGCCCTGGAAGGTGCAGAGCTGATATGACAGCTGCATCTCGCCGCCGAGGGGCTGGAATGTCTTGCCGTCAAAGCTGTAATAGTATTGCATCACATTGTTGTCATAGTCGCCGTCGATGCGCAGCCATATCTTGCCGTTTGCATTGAAGCGCTTGTAGGCATCGCCGTTGTCTGCCAGGCTCAGGTCTATGGTGTCGTTCTTGAGCTGCTCAAAGGCACGCACTATGTACCTGCTGCCCTCCTTCACCACTCCTATCCACGAACACGGCACGCTGATATTACCCAGTCCGGCCACGTCGCCGTCCTTCATCTTCGCCGCATAAAGCTCCACGGTGCAGATGCTCTTGGGGCCTATTGCGCGCTGTGTCAGGCTGTTGCGTGCCCACATCAGCTGTTCGGCAGGCAGGGTGTTCAGGCGCAGACGCCCGTTCTTCACCGCCCACTTACTGTCATCGGGGTTGTGGTTCCACTGCCATACGCGTCCGAACGGCTTGCCATTGCGGCCACCGTTGCCGTCAAAGTCCTCGCTGCGCCAGTATGGAGCATGCGGTTCTGCTGCCTTGTCGCCAGCGGGAATGTCTATATCGGGCTTCAGCCATGTGCGCGGTGCGCGGCCCAGGTTGCCCGGCAGTCCCACCATTGGCCATCCGTCAGTCCATGTCACAGGCGCCAATGTCACCGTGCGGCCTACGGAATGGAAATCCATCATCAGCAGCGCATACCAGTCTCCCTTCTGCGTCTGCACTATGCCGCCCTGGTGAATGTTGCCCGCAGCGACGGCGTTTGAGTCGGTCTTGGCTATAGACATAGCGCTGCCGTCTGGCACGATGCGACCCTTCCACTTTGTCAGACCCACGGGGAAATATCCGAATGTCTCGTCTGCCGTAATGGTACACTGCTCGTATGGGCCGTAGATATTGTCGGCTCTTGAGCAGATGGTGCGGCCATTGGGACGGTAGTCGGTAGAGATGAGGTAATACTTACCGTTGATTTTATACATGTGATGCCCCTCGCCCACGGCTGATCCGTTGGGGATTATCACGCGGGTGGTGCCCTCCACAGGGCCGCTCATGTCGGCCTTCAGCTCCGTGCAATGCACCTCGCCGTAGCCGTGGATAGCGTATATCTTGCCGTCATCATCAAAGAGGACGCTGAGGTCATATATCTTGCCGTTCAGGTTATGGTGCTTCCACGGGCCGCGGATATCCTTTGACGTCCAGCACTGCAGCCCCTTGCCGTTGATATTGCTGAATATATAGAACTGTCCGTTAGCATATCTGATGCACGGAGCCCATATCCCCTGGCCGTAGATCTCCTGCTTGTTCTTCAGGGCGAAACGGTCATCTTTGAAGTCAAAGCGGTCGAAGCAATATGACACATTCTCCCAGTTCACGAGGTCTTTGGAGTGGAGTATCGCGACACCGGGAACGGCATGCATCGTCGTTCCAGCCAGATAGTAGTCATCGCCCACGCGGATTATGTCGGGGTCAGAGAACTCATCATACGTCAGCGGATTGGTATAAGTGCCGTTCCCATTATCTGCCGTCCACGACTTCACGACCGTCCCTGCCCCCTGAGCACAGGACGCAGCAACACCCACAAAGGCAAAAAGCATCGTCGCAAATGTCTTCTTTATAGTCATAATAGTTACACTCTTATTATCTTACTTTTATTTCTACTCTCATCTCTCACCCCTCACCCATCGACCCTTGATTCTTCACTCTTCACTCCTAATTCTTCACTCTTCACTTTTCACTCTTCCCTCTTCCCTTTATAGCTCTCAATTCCTCCCCCTCGCCTTGGGAGAGGGGGTCGGGGGGTGAGGTACTTACTCCATCTCCTCATCCGCCTCATATCCTCCCATCTCCCTGATGGCATTCTTCAGCATGGTGTGCTGCTGATACAGGTTATTCACGGCCTGCTCACCCTGGGTGTAGTCATGCATCGGCGATTTGAGGAAGAAGCTGAGGAAACGCTGTATGCCGCTCCTGCCGGCACGCGCTGCGAGGTCTGACAGCAGCACGAGGTCAAGGCATACCGGCGCGGCAAGGATGCTGTCGCGGCAAAGGAAATTGATCTTCACCTGCATCGGATAACCCATCCAGCCGAAGATGTCGATATTGTCCCACGACTCCTTGTTGTCGTTGCGGGGCGGATAGTAGTTGATGCGCACCTTATGATAGTAGTCGCTATACAGGTCCGGCTGCTTGTCGGCCTCCAGTATGGTCTCGAGCGTAGAGAGTTTGCTGACCTCCTTGGTACGGAAATTAGCCGGCTCATCGAGCACCAGACCGTCGCGATTGCCCAGGATATTGGTTGAGAACCACCCTCTGAGGCCCAGACAACGGGTGCTGAGGATTGGCGCAAAGCCCGACTTCACCAGCGTCTGACCCGTCTTAAAGTCCTTGCCGGCAATGGGCAGACCTGTCTTCTCGGCCATCTCCCACATCGCGGGAATATCCACCGTAGTGTTCGGCGCGCCCATGATGAACGGCGCTCCCTCTGCCAGTGCTGCGTATGCATAACACATCGATGGCGCTATGCGCTCACGGTCGTCAGCCTTCATGGCGGCCTCCAAGTGCTCCAGCGTGTCGTGGACGGTCATATCCACAGGCACATACACCTCTGTCGATGCTGCCCACAGCACCACGATGCGGCTGCAGCCCTTCTCTTCGCGGAAGCGACGGATGTCCTGGCGCAGCTGCTCCACCATGTCCCAGCGGCTGGAACAGTCCTTTACGTTCGTACCGTCAAGGCGGTTGGCAAACTTCTTGTCAAACGCCGCAGGCATGGGCAAGATGCTCTTCAGCTCATCCTCCACGGGGAGGATATCCTTAGCCCTCAGCACATCGGCATTCACAGCGCTCTCAAAGGAGTTCTGGGGATAGACATCCCACGTGCCGAACACTATGTCGGACAGTGATGCCAACGGTACTATCTCCCCGTATGACAGATATTTCCTATCATCGCCCTTGCCTACGCGCACCTTATCATACTGCGTCATAGCGCCGATAGGCTTTGCCAGACCCTTGCGTGCCATCAGCACGCCGGTCATAAATGTTGTGGCAACGGCGCCGTTGCCTACTATAAGCACACCCAACTTGCCTTCCGCAGGCTGTATTGTTGATCTCATTTGCTATGTTTTTTTGTCAAATTTTCTTGTTCCGCAGATACCTTCAGCCGCTCCTCCCGCCCCATCGCCCCGCATACGCGAGGCATCTCTGATGCCAGCGCCGTCCATTATCTGCATCTCCCCATGAGGGAGTAACGGACCACCGAAGCGGCTGATTCAGCCGCAAAAGTACAAAAAAAACTTCAGTCAGCAAAACGAAACCCGAAATAAGTTTCGTTATTTAGGGTATTTTCATAAATTACCAAAATGTCCGCCACGTTTTGGTAAACCGATTACCAAAATGCCACCACACTTTGGTAAACCGATTACCAAAATGCCACCACACTTTGGTAAACTGATTACCAAGGCTTGGTAAACCGATTACCAAAGGCTGGTAATCATGTTACCAAGGGTTGGTAATTGAATTACCAAAGGCTGGTAAAAACCTAAAAACAGTTTCTCACCTTGGACATGCAAGAAAAAAAACAAGTTCTTTCTCTTGTGTATCTCAAAACTTAATCGTACCTTTGACTGCGTCGAAGGTACTCCGTCTTGGATGTACAAGAAAAAATGCAAGCACTTTTTCTTGCATATCTCAAAACTTAATCGTACCTTTGCGGACTGAAGACAATTGCGAATATGAAGATAAGCATCATCACAGCCGCATATAATAGCGCAAAAACGCTTGAGGATACCCTGCAGTCGGTTCTGAGCCAGACGTATCACGATATAGAGCATATCGTGGTGGATGGTGGCTCGACCGATGGGACGCAGGATGTCATCAAGCGTTTTGAACCTCGCTACGGAGGCAGGCTGAGGTGGATTTCGGAGAGGGACAAGGGCATTTATGATGCTATGAACAAGGGTCTGCGAATGGCTACGGGCGATGTGGTGGGCATCTTGAACTCAGATGATTACTTCACGAGCCCTGATGTGGTGGCCCGGGTGGCTGCGACGATGGCTGATGAGACGCTGGATGCCGTGTATGGCGACATACACTTCATCCGCGACGGCCAACCCAAGAAGTGCATTCGTTACTACAGTTCCAAGCGGTTCCGTCCCTTTTGCCTGCGCTTCGGCTTCATGCCGGCACATCCCTCGTTCTATTGCCGCAGGGAGATTTTCAGCTGGGCGGGGCTATATAAGACGGACTACAAGATAGGTTCTGACTATGAGATGATGGTTCGTCTCTTCATGGTGCACAAGATAAGGGCACGCTATATCCCCCTGGACTTTGTGACGATGCGCACCGGCGGGGCGAGCACACGCGATATGCGCAGCCGCGTGCAGCTGATAAAGGAGGACATCCGTGGCTGCAGAGAGAACGGCATCTACACGAATGCGCTGATGATCAGCTGCAAATTCTTCTACAAGATATTCGATTTGCGCCTATAGTTGTTCATTGTTTACCTGTTACATATTTTTGCCAACCATTTCAACAGATAAACTCTATACCTGATTTTGAAGGCCAGGGTGGTGGTTTTCTCAAGTCCGCCTTTTGATGCATTAGCCCCGTGGCGGCGGTAATGCAGCAATTTGTCGGGCAGAACAGTGCAGCTGAAGAATGTCATAGCTACAAGTGCCAGCCAGTTGTCGTGGGTGCATAAGCTGTGATTGGGCGGGAACGGGAGTGCCTTGTCACGCACCTCCCTGCGGAATGCGAGCATACACCCGAGGTAAGAGAAGCGTATAAGATTGCTCACCAAACCACTGCGCGCCCCGCGTTGCCGGAAGTATGACTCTGCTATAACATTCCCCTCGGCATCCACTATGTCAGCATCGGCTATGACCATAGAATGGTGCTCGAGGCTCCTGAGCGTCACTTCCACCTTGTTTGGAGTCCACACATCGTCCTGATCGGAAAGGAATATGTAGTCACCCTTAGCATGACGCAGGGCATTTTCAAAGTTCGGGGTGTAGCCGTGCTCACCCTCGTTGAGTAGGATTCTTATGGCAGGAACCGTTTTTCCTTCTCCTGCAACGGCGTGTTCTGACTGTTGCGTCCTCGCAGAGGAGCGCATTTCTTCCACTATCTGAAGTGTTCGGTCAGTGGAGCCGTCATCGGATATTATGACTTCGTCACCAGGCGACAGTTGCATTATGATGGACTGGAGTTGCTGCCTGATGAATTTCTCACCGTTATATGTTGCTATACAGACTGAAATCAAGGGATATAGAGGATTTGGGAGATGGGGGTTGTTATATTCTGTTACTGATTTGCGAATACCGCCCTTAGGCCGTCAGCGGTGCCTCGCGCCATGTTTTTCCAGCTATCCCAGCCTTTCTCTATCACGAACGGGAGGTAGAAGAAGCGGCATAGGAGCTTGATGCCGAAGTTCACCTTGAACTGAATGGGGACATATCCGCGACGCAGGAGCAACAGGAAGTTGCGATACTGGTAGTAGTAACGATAAGGTGCGGCAATGGATACGATGTGCTTGCCAATGTGTATCTCGCCCAATCCCACCTTATGTTTTATCTTGACACGCGGTGTTACACCTACGACATAGCCCTTTGACTGTGCCCGGAAGCCCCACTCGGTATCTACGAAGTCTATGAAAAGCGACTCATCAAGCAGCCCCACATCGCTCAGCACGGCGGTGCTGATGCAGCATCCGGACGAGATGATGTCGCGCCTGACGATGAAATCACTTGTGAGGTATCTGTCTTCGTGGAATGCAGAGTGGTATTCCTCAGCGGTATCGTTGGTGATCACGGTGGGTCCCAGGGCTGCAAGGTTGGGCAGCTGGGAGGCGATTTGCGCAAAATATGCCGCTATCCTGAGCGGATAGCCTTCCTCATAGCGGCTGTCCTGATCAAAGAAGACAACGTAACGGGCCTTGCCCCGCGCAAGGATTTCCCTGACAGCCACATTCTGCGCCTCGGCAATACCGTGGTTCCCGCGCAGCGATATGTACTCCATCCTATTGACCTCTCGACCGTCAAAGTTCTCTTCGACAGAGTTATCAACGACAACTCCCTCGTATTTCATGGAGAGCTGCGTGACATTACGCAGATCGTCAGCGCTCGGATTATAGAGTACTATCACGAGCGCCACTTCGCTGTTGTCGGGGATTTTAATGTCTGCTGAACATTCTGCCATTTGAAACTCTGACTGGTTTTTTAGGTGGGTACATCATATTGAACACCCTACTTTGAAATGCAAAGTTAAGAAAAAAAGTGTAATAAATGGCGGTGATTAGACTTTTTTTTGTAATTTTGTGCGGGATAGAGGAATTAACAGTAAAGAATAAAGAGCCAAAAACCAATGAAGGTACTATTTGACCATCAGATTTTCAGCTTCAGATATGGCGGTGCTTCAAAGTATTTCGCCATGCTGATGAACTATCTGCCAAAGGGCAGTTGTGCCTCTACTTCACTCTTTTCATGCAACGAATACGTGCGTGCCAAACAATTGTTTCGCACCTATCCGTACATGTTTCGCGGTCAGTCACCCATGACGGACATTCTCAACACGCCCTACACCCACTACTGTCTGCGCCGCAGGGACTATGACGTGTTTCACCAAACAAACTTCGGCACCTCCTTTATCGGCGACATCGGCGACAAGCCTATGGTCACGACATATCATGACAGCAACCTTTCCACCATCGACCCCCACCCCGAGATAGTGGAGAGGCAGCGACTGTCCCTAAAGAGGGCTGATGCTGTTATCGCCGTAAGCAACAACACGAAGGATGACCTTCTGGAGCTTTTTGACATTGATGAGCGTAAGGTTCATGTGGTATATCACGGCATAGAGATGCCGGACCTGAGTCTGTTGCCGCAAGAACGCATATTGGAGTTCCCATATATATTATATGTAGGCCGTCGCAGCGAGTACAAAAACTTCTGGCGTCTCGCTGAGGCATTTGCCCATATCCATCCTGCTTACCCCGACATTCACATGGTCTGCACCTCTGAAGGCTTCTCCGCTCAGGAGGCGGACCGCTTTGCCGGGCTGGGAATCGGCGATGCAGTTCATCATATAAGTGCTGACGAGACCACGATGCAGCGGCTCTACCGCGATGCCACGCTTTTTGTTTTCCCCAGCCTCTATGAAGGGTTTGGTATGCCGATATTGGAGTCTTGGAGCTGCGGATGCCCCGTGGCGCTGTCAGCAGCCAGCTGTTTTCCTGAGATTGCAGGTGATGCGGGAATGTTTTTCGACCCAAAGGATGTGGACAGCATAGCTGACTGCTTAGGGCGTTTATTGGGTGATGAGACGCTGTTGCGGGATTACAAAGCGAGAGGAATGAAGCGTGTCAGGCAGTTCTCGTGGCAGAAATGCGCCGACGAGCACATGAGGGTATATTCGGATATACTTGCCGCTGCAGGCACGCGGAAGAGCAAATAGACGAAAATGCCGCTGAGGGGGCGGGCTATGTGAAGGGCGAATCCCAGATGCAATGGTAGTTCAACCCTTTCGGACGTGTGCCGATTACCTTTGCCGGCACACCTCCCACGACGGTGTAAGGCTCCACATCCTTTGTCACGACAGCTCCGGCACACACCACGGCACCCTCTCCCACCGTGACATTCTGAAGGATTGTGCTGTTGATGCCCAGCCAGGCGTAGTCCTCAATCTTTATCGGCAGATAGCGACCCTCA
Organism: Prevotella sp.; assembly: GCA_017478025.1. Classification (GTDB taxonomy): domain Bacteria; phylum Bacteroidota; class Bacteroidia; order Bacteroidales; family Bacteroidaceae; genus Prevotella. The sequence continues at coordinate 143,246 of JAFVGZ010000028.1, read as the reverse complement.
AATGACAGAGACTTGTAATCATGTCCTCCGGTGACGATGCTCACATTGTGTGAGACAGAGACGTTGCTGCCTATCGTTATCCCACCACGACCGTCAAGCAGGCATCCACGGTTTATGTGACTGTAATCACCTATGCTGATATGCTGAGGTGCCACGATATAGGAGCGCCGCATGACAAAGGATTTTCTGCCTATCTTCATGCCTATCACCTTCAGATACAGTCTGCGAGGCAGCCAGAAAGGCACTACGGGCAGGAGGCAGTTTACCATAAACTCATTGATAAACGCTATTGCCCACTTCTCAAACGCTGAGCCAATCACAATCTGCCTGAACCCGCTCTTGAGCATATAGAGCAACTTTCTGGCGCTCCATCTCTTTTCGGTAGTTATCTTGTAGTTATACCACAGGCTTTTCAGTGGATGGTTTGATGTCCCCTCGCGCTGGTATTGCTGTATATCCTTGTTGATATGAGCAAAATCATAACCCTCACGATAGAGGCTGTGGAGCATGTGCCAGTCAAGCGAGAAGCCCAAGTCAGCTTTCCGTTGCGTGTCAAACGGGTGCATCTTCTGCACCTCTGCCTTGACAAAAGCTGCTCCGTGACGGAAGCAGGGATAGTATTCCAGCTCCACCGGCTCGCCTGCCAGAATGTAGAACCGCGCCCCGTCCGGCAATATCTCTATGCTGTTGCCATAGATTACATCTGCCATATCTGCCAGAGGCGATGACATGACATCCTCTATCGAATGGCTGCTCACATAGCTGTCGCCGCTGTTGAGGAAGTTGATCCATTGACCTTTGGCGTGGCTTATGCCCTTGTTCATGGCATCAAAAATCCCCTCGTCAGGCTCCGAACACCAATAGGCTAACCGGCCCGCGTATTCATGTATGATTTCGACAGTGCCGTCAGTACTGCCTCCATCAATGACAATCAGCTCCTTGTCAGCCCACGTCTGGCTGAAGAAACTGTCTATGGTGCCGCGGATATTGGCGGCATCATTATAGACAACAGTTATTACGCTTACTCTCTTCTGGCTTGTCACTTGTTCCATATTCCACGGGCTTTTTGTTTGATTAGCAGCTCACACTGATAGAGATGAATGATGCTCATCGCCGCATAGCATATCGCCATGCACAGCACAACACCCTCTATACCATACGCATTGCCAAGGTAATGCACCGCCATAAAATAGGCAACCGTAAAGACTACCGATGTGATAATCTGTATCCGGATGGTATTGAAGCCGTTGAGCAGATATGTAACGCAGTTGTTCAGATTGAACATACTGACGTAAACAAATGTCGCAACCGATACGGTGAGTGGTACGCTGACGGCATCTCCCACCCAGAATCTGTAGAACACCCCACACAATAGCAGCATAACCAACCCTCCGACGAGTGTCGCTCCCCATGCCATCATGCTCCGATGAAAGGTTTTTGCCACCCACTGGTAGTCACCCTTGGTCTTGGCATCAGTATAGGCATTCCACAAAGGAGACAGTATTACGGTGTAACCGATGATGAGTAGGTTGAAGTATTTGTATGCAATGTTGTATGTCGTGACACCTTCAGGACCGCAAAACTGGGTGATGAACACGTTTGAGGAGCCGAAGATGACAAGACAACTCGTTATCTGTATAGCAAAAAAGCCCAGGCCTTTGCCCACTACCTGGTTGGCAAGAGCCAGATTTATAGACTTGCGATTGGGACGCAAGGCACGGTATCTATTGAAGATGGGAAAACATGCGAGCAGATAAATCACTACCGGCATGGCCGTGAATGCAGCTACTACATATAGCAGGTTGCTCTCTGTGGTCTTGGTCAGCACGTAAACAACAATGAGCGAGAGCACGCTGCCCGAGATGCTCAACAAATCATAAAGGGCATATCTCTGCAACGCCACAAAGAGATAGCCTATGTTTCTGACCACAAAGTTTATAAGAGTGAAGAAGATTGCCGTCAGTGTCACGATGCGCAACTCCTCTCCGCTCATCGCCGAGGTGTTGAAGATACTCGGCATATCCACAAGCGATATGACACCCCATGACAGCAAACCCAGTACGAGGGCTATGCCGGAAAGCAGGAATAGCGTTGTGCTCAGGTAGGAACGACCGCGCTCATAGTCGCCGCGCGATATTGATTCCGTCAGGTAATTGCGCATTCCATTGCCCAGCCCAACGTCAGAGAAGGTAAACCAGAACAGTATGGACGACAATGTCAGCCATATTCCGTAGCGCTCTGCATCAAGATAATTGAGCGTCACGGGCACCACCAAGAGCGATGCCGCAAGGCCTACCGCCTTCAGCAGACCCGAGAATAATATGTTGATGCCAACGGTTTTATTACGCGAACCGGAAGCCGTCAGCCCTGACATTATCTTTTTATACATTATATATATATATGTATTAAACTCTCATCCCTCTTCCTTCAACCATCACCCCTCTTCTCTCATCCATCACCATTCTTCCCTCATCACTGCTGCTCAAAGGTCTTATTATGTATGTAGAGTCGCTCGTTGTATGACTTGATGTGGCCCATCAGCAGGTTGTCATACTCAAAATCAGGCAGGTAACATGACCCCGCCATACGAAAAACGCAATACAGTCCAAGGAAGGCAGCATATAGGCGACGGTTGTTCTGATAATAGAAACACCGAAGCATGTCAGCCCATATTATCCAGTATCCGAAGGCAAACAGCGTGCAGATACGCTTTGATACGACCTGAAACTCGCTGAGGATAAAGAATATTGCGAGGTAGGCCAGCAGGCCGTTGATAAATACTGCATTGTCGGGACGCAGCTCCTTCAGCTTGTCATAGTACAGGAATACGAGCGTTCCAGTCATCAGACGTTCCAGGTATCCTATTGAGATGCCCGTCTGTGTGTCATAGAATTCCGTGTATGCCTTTACCTTCATTGCAGTGCTTTCATCAACCCCCACCATGTTGAGAAGCGCGACAAGGAATGAGATATGCATCAGAAAGGCGATGTTTGCCACTACGAAGATGCCAAGAAAGACCCACTTGTTGAGGCGATAATGAAAGAAAAAGTATAACGGCAGATAGATGAGCGATGACATGTGGAAAGTACATGCCAGCAGACACAGGCCGAAATAAGGCAGAGGACGGCGCTCCATGAGATAGGGCAGAGCATTAAGGAACAGGAAGATTGCAATGGAATTGCGCATCAGATTGCTGCTTATCACCAGCCCCTCGAACACCACATACAGCATCAGCGACAATGGGATATTATCGCTGTAGCGCCTGAAAAAGTTCATCAACAACACCGTGTTGATAACCGTAAGCACAAAGACATAGAAGTGATAGTCCTCGAATAACGTCTTGCAGAGCATGGTGAGAACCACAAAACCTGGTTCAAACCCCTCACCCTTGACGATGTCGAGCGAGAACACATCACGCCACTCGGCATCAAAGAAATATGGATAGTAGATTATCCAGTCGCTCAATATGAAGCCCCGGAAGCCGAAGAACAGAACAAAAACCACTACGGAGGCAATCACCATCCGCCCCCGCAACGTGTCATCTTCATCTGCGACATGGTGGATATAAGCCATCACGCCAAAGACAAGAACTAAGATTATGTAGGGTATTGAGTATGCCATACAAAGCCACTGTTCTCTGGAAATCCTCTCTTTTGCGCTCCGCAGCTTTATCTGCCACCATTCCCGCCGGTTCTACGACGGGTGTTCCACCACTGTCTTCCCCAGCATACCCACAGCGCATCCATCATCACACCGATGGCTATCCACACCATCACGGTCAGTGAGCGAGGTGTGCTGGAGGGACGGTTGGGCACAGTGGAGCTCTGGATGATGGTAAATGCCGGCGTGCTTTCCTGCACTTTGGCCTTCGCTGTCTGCATGCGAGCCATCTGCTGCGTGTAGATATTGTACTTCAGTTGCATCTCGTTCTCCAGCTCTTCCTGCTTGGCGCGCAGCGACTGGAGCACCACATCGGTGTTGGCATCAGCAAAAGTGGCGTATGCCAGTTGCGCCTTGTGATAAGCATCGCGGCTCTGCTGGTACAACTTCTCATAGTATTGCAAATCCAGACGAGCCTTGTGGGTGCGGTATGCGGTGATGTATTTCTGCAGACGCATCTGTAGCGTGTCAGCCATTATAGCGCATGTCACGGGATCCTGGTCGCTCACGCTGATAGAGATGACGCTGGTTTTCTTGTCAACCATACAGTTGATGGAGCCTCGTATCGCCTTCACCAGTTCCTCATCGTCGCGGCTCAGCATAAACGGATTGATCTTACCGCCGGCCTTGGGACCGTCATCTGTGAGCTGTCTGATGAGCAATGTCAGCCACAACTGAGGCAGACGCCAGAACGGACTCTTTGAATCCACAAGCAAATGGTCGTGATATGAACGGGGAGTGCTATCGTTCTTCACCCTTACAGGAACGTCAAACAGGGACAGGATGAAGTCCGTAGAACCCAGCACGTCCGGATAAATCTTGGGATAGATGGCATCCATCGATGACTTGCCGCCTAACTCCACGCCGAATGATGATGCCATATCAGCCAGATTGCCGCTGAGGTTCAGGCCACCGGCAGACATTTCTGGTGCCAGAATCGTCTCGGCGGTATATTCACGGGGCGTCGATAGCGCCACAATGACACCTAATACGGCAAAAACTATGACAAAGCCGGCGAGGAGTTTCTTCTCCTTCCACACCTTGCCGAACTGTGCCATTATATCTATCTCTCTGATTTTTTTCTTTTCTTCCATCATATATCTCAATAACGTAAAGTCCTTGTTTTTATTGCACTTGCAAGCATTACGCCCACAGCGCTGCACACTACGCCCAGAATGACGTCTATTATATAGTGGTGTCCCGTATATACCGCCGCGAACCACACGCCGAGCGAGAAGACGAGGAACAGTGCCGCCCACCACCGGCTGATGCCCTTTGTGCTCAGGGCGTACCACAATGCTACCGGGTAATAGGAGGAGTGGAGCGACGGTATGGCTGCAAACACGTTGGCATTGGCCGTGTACATGGTGTGGAATATGGGGATGCCGAGGTAGTCGTCAACTCTGAGCAGCCCTGCCGCCGAGCCCGGCGTGTCCTTTATGAACTCAAAGCCGTGCTCCATGACGTACCACGGTGGCGCAGCGGGATAGATGTAGTACCCCACATAGCCTACCAGCTTGGTCAGAAACAGCGCCATTGTGAGTCTGATAGCACTCTCTTCGCGCCCGCTGAAGAAGAGACACAGCGAAAAGAAGATTGGCAATGGAATCCATAGCATGTAGAACAAGCCGCACACCAGGTCAACGCCAATGCTGTGGTGCACGGCAAACCACTCTGACGGAGTCTTTATGCCATCTGCGGTAACGATGCCAAACAGCTGGCGCTCAAAGTTATAAGGCTGTGATATGTGCACTTCATTGACCATATAGTTAGGTTCAAGGAAGCCCATACCAAAATAAACCAGCGCCAATAGTGCGTATGGCGCCAGTAAAAGGAATAACAATATGTATTTCTTGCCTGTCAATTTGTCAGTCTCAACACCTCTCTTCCATCACCCCTCTTCTCTCATCCATCAACCCTCTCCAAAATACACTTGCTCTTAATACTTTACAAATCGCATTTTAACCTCATCTGTAGCCAGTACCATGATTGAGCTGCTGAGACTCTCGATGCGGTAGGTTTGGTCCAGGGAATAGACTATAACGTTCTGAAGAATGTCTGCCATTTCGTCAGTCACCTCGGGGTCTCCGCCCTGTCTGTCGTTCATATAGAACGTGTGAAGCCTCAGCATGTCCTCCTCTTTTTCGAAGCGGCAGAACACGTCAGGGCCTTTGACGAGGTTGCGCAGATTGCACAGACGCACCTGAAAGGACCAGTATATGCGGTCAGGCACCATGTCGCGGCATCCTCCCGTACTGATAGTATCTACCTGCATGAGGTGCCACATGCCGTCAAGGTCGCCATTGTCAGACGTCTCAAGCTCGCAACTGCTGAACATTGTCAGCATCACGGAGAGAAGCAGTATGTATATTGCGTTGTATTTCTTCATCGTCCTAAGCGTTTGTGATAGCCTATAGTGAGTTGAAATCCGCTGTTGTCGCCCAGCAGCCTGCCTCGGTCAAGGCCGTATGCCATGCGTACCATGAAACCTTTTATCCACTGGCGTGCCGGAGTGTCAGACATCTTCAGCAGCCCTCCACCCACAGTGGCCTCTACCAAGAGCGATGTGTTATACTCTGGTTCGTCAAGAGGCAGCTCGTATGTCCCCCACCCTTTCTGTGCCGACAACAGTACACGATAGTGCACGGCACGGTATGGGTCGCCGCTGATACCGAGGTGGAAGGCACGGGTGCGGTTGTCCTTAACCGTCAGCGTACCATCCGTGTTGTAGATTGGCGAACGGTAGAGCGGGTTGCCCATCACCTGTCCCCAGTGCGACCAGCTGCCATAGATGGTATGATTGTAGTAGTTATCGTTGCCAGCTATATGGTCGGAGATATTGTATGTGTGGTCATGGTAGATGGGACTGCTTTGGTATTTGCTATTGAGATACTCCACAACTACGCTGTTCAGCGGCTTGAAACGCTTCAGGTGGAGCTCCACGCCGAGCAGCATATCCTTGAAATCATATAGCAGCCAGCGTTTGCTGACCAGCTTCTTGTGGTTCTCCTTCTCGCCATATCCATCCTTGTTCAGGTGGAACATGGCCGAGTGGTCCTCAAAGAAGTGGTCCATATACGCTGCGACGCTCCACGTTTTCGCGTCCCATTTCAGCCTTGCCATCCACGAGCCCAGTTGGTTTCCGGCTGCATTGTCATAGCCCCCGTCCGTAGCATCCGCCCCTCCGGGCACCAGCGCGTGCCAATAGCCGCTGAAGCCGCTGTTGCCTTTCACAGTCTCTTTGGTGCCCCAGTTGTTGACGTTATAGGCCGTACCACCGAACTGTGCAGCCATCTCAAGCCCCAGCTCCAGTGTCAGAGGGAACGTCTCAGGCTTGCCGATACGCAGAAATCCGGACTTCTCATGATACAGAACATTCTTGGCGTACTGCATACCGGGAGCGGCAAATGACTCCTGGAAGCCACCGTCGGTGTACCATCCATAGGAGATATGTCCCTTGATGCCCACCCATCCGTGAAGGAAACGGAAGTAGTCAAGCATGGCGAGACGCACCTGCGGCACGGGGCGGGCATTACGCCCGAAGGTCTGCTCGCCTGACGACAGCTCGTTGTTGAGCACCTGCATCGGTTGCTCACGCTGTCCGATGGTGAGTGTACCCAACTTATACTGGAATTCAGCATACAACTGCTGTATGATAAACTTTGATGAATAGCTGACTGGCACGGCTATGTCGGCACCGTAACCGAAGCGCCACAGGCGCGACGAGTCATTGGCAGCAAGGCGCTCTGCACCTACCCGCAAGTATCCGTTTGAGGACTTGAGCGAGGAGAGACCATACTTATTGGCATTGAGCCATAGCGGGGTGTTGCCCGAAGAGAACGAGCCCTGCACCTCTGTCTTGAGTTCTATACCCTGGTCAGCCTCATCAAACATGGTCTGGGCCTGCACCGACAGGGACAAAAAAAGGCACGCCAAGAGCAGCTGCCCTTTGACGTGCATTATACGATGAATAGCTGTAATGTTTGAAAAGAAGGCTATGATGGCCTGTGTGACAATGACAAACCACAGACTGTCAAAAGAGAATACGCCCTGCATGAGTCCGCAGAGCAACATGCCTGCGACTGTCAGCACCACCCGTTCAGGGCGCTGCATCAGTCCCACCTTGCACTCTGCCTGCAATCCCTCAGCTCTGGCGCGGGTGTAGCTGACCATCAGCGAGCCTATGAGCGAGGCGTATGTGATGACGGCAGCCGCGTGATATCCCGTCTCCACAAAATAGAACGAGAGGGCGGCGAGGGTGAACAGCTCGCTGTAACGGTCAAGAACAGAATCATAGAAAGCTCCGAAACGGGTCTCTTTGCCGCCCTTCCGGGCCATGAAACCATCAACCATATCCAGTACTGACGACAGTAGTATCACCAGTCCGGCCCACCCCATGAGGCTATAGTCACCCGGCGCGGCATTGAGCGCAGCATATACCACAAGCGCAGCACCTGCCACATTGCCCAGCATACCGAGCGTCGTGACCATATTGGGCGTTACACCTATGGCCAGGGCACCACTGACGAGCGGATCTATGACAGCATAAACCGCACGTTGAATGCTATTGCGTATGGAGGAGTAGTTCAAATTAGCGAATTAACGAATTAACAAATTAACGAATTATGATTACATTCCATCTCCACTTAGGAGGTGCGGAGCGAGGTCATATCAATGTCAGTACCATCAGCACGAGCGCTGCATAGACCCCTGCAAGGATGTCATCGAGCATCACACCCCATGCTCCGGGAATGTTACGGTCTATCCATCGGCAACCCAGGGGCTTGTAGATATCAAACAACCGGAACAGTATCAAGGCCGCTAACGGCCACCACCAGTCCCTTGTGGCGGGTACGGCACACAGCGCCACCCACATTCCGACCATCTCATCGACCACCACGCGCGGTGAGTCGTGGCCCCATTCCGCCTCTGCGCTGCCCACGGCGGGGATGGAGAGCACCGTGAAGAGCACCGTGAGGAGCATCGTCAGCAACTGAACTACTGCATAGCTCTCAATGCTATAGGCCATCACCCCCCATATCAGGACAGCGAGAAGCGAGCCCATAGTGCCCGGTCCCCAAGGCCAATAGCCCGCACCGAAACCGGCGGAGAAAAGGAGTTTTGCAGAGTGCAGAGTATCTTTCACTGTCCTCCGGGGGTTATCTGAGCTTGAAAGTACGACGGATAGTGAGCATCGCGCCAAAGCAGTTGCCGTAGTATTCCTTTGCATGGTCAACGCCTAATGCCACACGACCGCTCCATCCGGGCAGCCAATGCGGAGCGTAACCGCACTCAGCAACGAAATAGGTATGGTGATGGAAATTGTCGTACGGCAATGTGCGCTCACCGTAATTCTTTGAGAAACTGTACTTCAACAGCCAATCAATCTCATCTGTCGGCTGTCCCTCCATAGCGAGATGCCAGGCAGTCACGATGTTGTCGTAGAAGAACAGGTTGTGCTCACCGTTGTTGATACGGTATATCGGCGAAAGCAACAGGGGGTTACCCATTGACAATCCCCATGAATGCCAGCCCAGGCCGTTGGGGTCATTGTAGAAGGAATCGGAGTTGAACTGGCCGTTAGTGCCGAAGTGCTCCACAACAAATGACTTGACAACGGGGTTCTTCGGGAACTGCACCTGCAGTCCGAAGAGGTGATCCTTAAGTCCGTACCACGTAAAGAAATTTGACATGTTCTCCAGATAGTGGTCGAAGTATGCACGTATGAGCCATGTTCCGAGATCGAATGTGAGTGCGGAGTTGATGGAACCGATGGTGTTGTAGTTGTCTTTCTCAAAGAGACTGATGGCCTGCACACCCAGCTCAAAGACCAACGGGAACCGCGACTCCTTGCCAATCTTCATATACACGGCGTTCTCGTTAATGCGGCGGTTGCCAGTATATATGTATTTCGTCTTGTCAACCCACTTCTCCTGCCAGTCACCGTCAAGGATAAAGCCGTAGCCGGTACGTCCACGGAAGCTGAGCCACTTGTTAGTGCCGGGGAACGGCAGGTAGTCCGTCTCAAACATGGCCATCGGGTTGGGGCGCGCATTGATGCCCTGAGTCATAGAACCCAGTGTCAGACGGTTGTTACGGAGGTCTATTTCACGCTCCTTACTACCAAGTGTAAGTTGTAACTTCTTCCATTTCAGCTCTATGAAGGCCTGCTGCACGAAGAATTTGCTGACAGCATTCTGCGAGAATTGCAGATCCAGGCCATAGCCCCATCGCCACTGCCGCAAGGAGTCAGAAGCCACATCGCGGATGATTGCCACACGCTCATTGGCGAAGTTGCCATAAGGCGACACCGCTCCGTAGTGGTTACTGTTTATCCACAGTGGCGAAAACTTATTGGTGCTCAGCCCTCCCTGGAGTTGTACAGACACCTCAGCACCGTCTATAAATGTCTCGCTATGGACGGTATCAGCATCTGTTGTCTCACCAAAAGAGGCCAGACAGAAAGACAGAAATAAAACTATTGTCGTTAGACGATGTATCATATTCAAAATAGCGCAAATGCGTATAGACGCGATATAGTAACGCGCAAAAGTACAAAAAATTATCCGTTACGGCAAGGAAATATGTTATTTTAAGTGAAAAATAGCACTTTTCATGCTGTCACATACACCTAATACATAAATAATTAGTACCTTTGCGTGCGCTTTTAAATAGAACGTTGCAATAAACAAACAATCTGACATACAAAACATGGAACTTGATTTGCTTACCGCCATCTCACCTATTGATGGCCGTTACCGTGGAAAGACAGCAGCACTGGCCGACTATTTCTCAGAGTATGCACTGATAAAATATCGTGTCAGGGTGGAGATAGAATACTTCATCTGCCTGTGTGAGCTGCCTCTGCCACAACTGAAAGACTTTGATCACAGCCTGTTCCCCGCGCTGCGTGCCATCTATCAGAATTTCTCTGAGGCCGATGCACAGCGCGTGAAGGACATTGAGAAGGTGACAAACCACGACGTGAAGGCTGTGGAATACTTCATAAAAGAGCAGCTGGACAAGCTTGAGGAGGAGAAACTGGGCAAGGGTTACTTTGAACAGAGCCGCGAGTTCATACACTTCGGCCTCACTTCTCAGGACATAAACAACACCAGCGTGCCGCTATCGGTGAAGGATGCCCTCGCAGAGGTGTTCATTCCGCAGGTAGAGGAGCTGATAGCACAGCTGGAGGAATATGCCAACGAATGGCGCGACGTGCCCATGCTGGCCAAGACACACGGTCAGCCGGCATCTCCCACACGCCTCGGCAAGGAGGTGATGGTATTCGTTTACCGTCTGAAAGAGCAGCTGGACAGCCTGAAGGCATGTAAATACACAGCCAAGTTCGGCGGCGCTACGGGCAACTATAACGCTCATCACGTGGCTTATCCACAGTATGACTGGAAAGAATTCGGCAACCGCTTTGTCAGCGAGAAGCTGGGACTGGAGCGTGAGCAATACACCACACAGATCTCAAACTACGACCATCTGGGTGCCATCTTTGATGCTGTGCGCCGTATCAACACTATCATCATAGATCTGGATCGCGACTTCTGGATGTATATCTCCATGGAATACTTCAAGCAGAAGATTAAAGCCGGCGAGGTAGGCTCAAGCGCTATGCCCCACAAGGTGAACCCAATAGACTATGAGAACAGTGAGGGGAACCTCGGCATATCCAATGCCATACTGCAATTCCTGGCGCAGAAACTTCCGGTAAGCCGTCTGCAGCGCGACCTGACAGACTCTACCGTACTGCGCAACATCGGTGTGCCTCTCGGTCACAGCGTCATAGCAATACAGTCAACCCTCAAGGGTCTGCGTAAGCTGATACTCAATGAGGAGGCTCTCAGGAAAGACCTTGACAACACCTGGGCTGTGGTAGCCGAGGCAATACAGACGATACTGCGTCGCGAGGCATACCCGCACCCATACGAGGCGTTGAAGGCACTCACCCGCACAAACAAGCACATGGATGAGACAACCATTCATGAGTTCGTGCAGACGCTTGAGGTCAGCGACGCCGTGAAGGCCGAACTGATGGCTATCACGCCATGGAACTACACGGGAATATAAACCAATTATCAACAATAAACAACCAATAAAGAATAGTACAAACAAACATCAAAGGAGAAAACGACTAACATTAAAGTAATTAAAACTCAACTTTCTCGAGCAGATAAGCCCTTGGCTCTGGGTTTTCCCCTCCTGAGTACCGCTAAAGATAAGCCGTTTGCGAAGAGAGGCCGAGGTAGAGCAAGACGATTACCAAGGGCTGGTAAACCGATTACCAAGGCTTGGTAACCGCATTACCAAGGCTTGGTAACTCAATTACCAACGCTTGGTAACTTCCCACTACTTGAGAAAAATTGAATTAAAAGAAAACACTTAGAACAAAAACAGAACTTAGAAACCGTAGCCGCGAGGCTACACAAGCACAATTTAATCATTCATTTTTAAATCACAAAACATTATCAAAACCCAAAAACATTAACACCAATGGAAACAGAGAACAAAGATATTCAGGAGAATGGCGCAGCAGAGCAGCCACGTCAGCCACGTCAGCGCGTCCGCATCTCTTCCACACAACGTGGAGTATATGGCGAGCGCGTACCCTACGGACACGGTCATGACCGCAACGATGAAAACGGTTTCCGTCCCGAGGGCTTTGGCTCTAACTTAGACCGCGACTCTCACAGCGATGGCTATCAGCCTCGCAGCAACTACGGTCAGCAGCGCGGTGGATACCAGCAGCGCGGAGGTTACGGCCAGCAGCGCGGTGGATATGGCCAGAATCGTGGAGGTTATGGTCAGCAGCACGATGGCTATCAGCGCCAGGACGGATACCAGCAGCGTGGTGGATACCAGCAAGGTGGCTATCAGCGTGGAGGTTACCAGCAGCGCGGTGGCTATCAGCAGCGTGGAGGATATGGTCAGAACCGTCCGTTCCGTCAGTATGACGACAACAATTCAGCTGACAACATGGAGCAGGGCGGCTACCAGCAGCGCGGTGGCTACGGTCAGAACCGTGGAGGTTATGGCCAGAACCGTGGAGGATACCAGCAGCGTGGCGGCTACGGACAGCAGCGCCAGCAGCGCGGAGGCTATGGCCAGCAGCGTCAGCGCTACGGCAATTACGACCCGCAGGCAAAGTATTCTATGAAGAAACGCATAGAGTATAACGAGAAAAACATTGACCCAACACAGCCATTACGTCTGAACAAGTTCCTGGCTAACGCCGGTGTCTGCTCACGCCGTGAGGCTGATGACTTCATAGAAGCAGGTGTAGTAACCGTAAACGGACAGGTAGTAACAGAACTCGGAACCAAGATTCTGCGTACCGACGAGGTGAAGTTCCACGACCAGCCCGTTACATTAGAGAAGAAAGTCTATGTGCTTCTGAACAAGCCGAAGGACTATGTGACCACCAGCGATGACCCGCAGCAGCGCAAGACGGTGATGGATCTCGTGGAGGGAGCATGTCCGGAAAGAATCTATCCCGTTGGCCGTCTGGACCGCAACACCACTGGAGTGCTGCTCCTGACAAATGACGGAGACCTGGCTTCTAAGCTCACACACCCAAGATTCCTTAAGAAAAAGGTATATCACGTATATCTGGACAAGAACGTAACACTCCACGATATGCAGCAGATAGCTGAAGGAATAGAGCTGGAGGACGGTGTGATAAAGGCTGATGCCATTGAGTATGCACACCAGTCAGACAAGAAGCAGGTGGGCATAGAGATACATTCCGGCAAGAACCGCATCGTGAGACGTATCTTCGAGTCTCTGGGCTATCGCGTCATAAAGCTTGACCGTGTGCAGTTCGCAGGTCTGACAAAGAAGAACCTGCGCCGCGGCGACTGGCGTTTCCTCACCGAGAAGGAGGTCGATATGCTCAGAATGGGCGCCTTTGAATAGTATATAACCAACAGAAAACAGATATAAGTTACAAGTTTTTATGAAACGTACAAAAGTAGTAGATGCCCTGCAGCAGACCACATTCGATGTGGATATCTGCGTCAAGGGCTGGGTTCGCACCCACCGTTCAGGTAAGGCAGTAGAATTTATCGCCCTCAACGACGGCTCTACGATAAAGAACATACAGATAGTAGTTGATCCATCTAAGTTTGACGCAGACCTTCTGAAGCAGATCACCACCGGCTCTTGCATCTGTGCCGAGGGTACGCTGGTGGAGAGCCAGGGCTCCGGCCAGGCCTGCGAGATACAGGCATCCAACATCATCCTCTATGGTGAGTGCGGTGCTGACTATCCTATGCAGAAGAAAGGACAGTCCTTTGAATATATGCGCCAGCATGCACACATGCGCCTGCGTACTAATACATTTGGTGCAGTGATGCGCATACGTCACAACATGGCAATGGCAATACACACCTATTTCCATGAGCACGGCTACTTCTACTTCCACACACCGCTCATCACGGCAAGTGACTGCGAGGGTGCCGGCAACATGTTCCAGGTGACAACAAAGAACCTCTACAACCTCAAGAAGGACGATGAGGGCAAGATAATCTATGATGATGACTTCTTCGGACAGCAGACATCCCTCACCGTATCAGGTCAGCTGGAGGGTGAGCTCGGCGCTACTGCCCTCGGTGCCATCTATACCTTCGGCCCCACATTCCGCGCAGAGAACTCTAACACGCCCCGACACCTGGCAGAGTTCTGGATGATAGAGCCGGAGATTGCCTTCATGGACCAGGAGGAGCTGATGGATCTTGAGGAGGATTTCATCAAGTATTGCGTGAAGTGGGCGCTTGATAACTGCAAGGACGACCTTGAATTCCTCAACAAAATGATAGACAAGGGCCTCATCGAGCGTCTTGAGGGCGTACTGAAAGAGACCTTCGTGCGTCTGCCTTATACTGAGGGCATCAGGATATTGCAGGAGGCAAAGGCCGGCGGCAAGAAGTTTGAGTTCCCATGCGAGTGGGGCGACGACCTGGCTTCTGAGCACGAGCGCTACCTTGTAGAGGAGCATTTCAAGAAGCCTGTCATCATGACTGACTATCCAACAGCCATCAAGTCATTCTACATGAAGCAGAACGAGGCTACGACCGACGGTGGCTCAGTGGGTTACAAAGGCTGCGCAGCACCTGGTCCTACGATGCAGGGCACCGATGTTCTCTTCCCCCAGATTGGCGAAATCATGGGCGGCTCAGTGCGCGAGGAGAGCTATGACAAGCTGATGGGCGAGATAGAGCGCCGCCAGATGGACACCACACACCTGTGGTGGTACCTTGACACGCGCAAATACGGCACATGCCCGCACGCGGGCTTCGGCTTGGGATTCGAGCGTCTCATACTCTTCGTCACGGGTATGCAGAACATCCGCGACGTCATCCCATTCCCTCGCACCCCAAACAACGCAGAGTTCTAAACCCAATATCAATCCAACGTACGCGTATGAAAAAACTATTGTCCCTTTTGGCGCTTACCATGCTGACCATATCAGCTTGGGCCGTCAACATCAGCAATTCCTCCAACGGCATACACATCAGTAAGGCCGACGGTTGGAACGAGGCACTCTATGTGGAGTGGGATTCATTTAGCAGCGCCTCAACTTTTGCCGTCTATGTCAAAGGCGGCCAGTATTCCGACTACACTAAGATTGACGAGCAGCTCATTCGCAGCTATGGCAGCTACAACCGTGCCGACGCTCTCGGTCTGAAAGAAGGCAGCAACTATGCCGTCAAGGTAGTGCCTGTCATTAACGGCAATGAAGACGCCTCTAAGGGCAGCGAAGCTACCGGCATAGTGGTAAAGCGATTCAACCGTGACGGCTATGCCCACTACAATGCTGTAGCAGGCGTTGGAGCCTACAACAACGATGGTACGCTGAAGAACGGCGCTCGCGTAATCTATGTCAGCAAAGACAATGCAAAGACCATTCAGCTAAGCATGAGCGTAGGCAAGAATGAGGAGACCCGAACAGGCATTCAGGACATTCTGCAGGCCTATGAGAAGGGAACAGAGACCCGTCCTCTTGCAGTCCGCATCATCGGTCAGCTGAAGAAAGCCGATATGCCTGAGCTGGGCAGCTCTGCCATCGGTCTGCAGGTGAAGGGTAAGGGACAGAAGATGAACATCACCATCGAGGGTGTTGGCAATGATGCCACACTCCACGGCTTCGGAGTACTGTGCAGAGCCTGCCAGTATGTGGAGCTGCGCAACTTCGCCGTGATGATGCACCCGGAAGACGGTATTTCCTTCGACACCGACAACGAGCACATCTGGGGACACCACCTCGACATCTTCTACGGTCAGAACAAAGGCGGCGACAAGTCAAAGGGCGACGGTTCGTTCGACGTAAAGGGTACGTTCTATGCCACAGTCAGCGAGAACCACTTCTGGGACAGCGGCAAGTGTAACCTCAACAGTAACGGTGACGAGGTAGATTTCGTGACCTATCACCATAACTGGTACGACCACTCTGACTCACGTCATCCACGTGTGCGCAAGTCTCAGCACCTGCATGTATTCAACAACTACTACGATGGCAACTCAAAGTACGGCATCGGTTCCACCACGGGTTCATGCATCTTCTCTGAGAACAACTATTTCCGTAACTGCAAATACCCTATGCTCATCTCAAAGCAGGGTTCTGACGTTCACAACGGAGTAGGCTCAAGCGATGCCACCAAGGGTACATTCTCCGGTGAGGCAGGCGGCATCATCAAGGCCTTCGGCAACATTATAACCGGTGCGATGAGCTTCGAGCCCTACAAGGCAGGCGACGCTCTCTACAGTGTGCACTTTGATGCCTACGTGGCACAGAGCCGCGACGAGAAGGTGCCAGCAGACGTCAAGACTCTTCTGGGTGGCACAGGCTACAACAACTTTGACACCGAGAGCAACTTCTACTCTTATACTCCCGATGCTGCCGCTGACGTTCCTGCAGTAGTGACGGGTCAGTATGGAGCCGGTCGCTGTCAGAAGGGCGACTTCGAGTGGACCTTCAACAACGCTGTTGAAGACGGAAATTATGATGTCATCTCAAGTCTGTCCAATGCCCTCGCCGCATACACGGGCAAGCTCGTGAGCATTTACGGCGACATGGGTGATATCACAGTAGATCCTACTCCCGTTGACCCAACACCCGATGACCCGACACCAGACGACCCAACACCTGGCCCAACGCCTGGTGACAATGCCTCTGTCTGCCACTTCACTGGCAACACCCCGTCATCTTCGCAGGTTACCGTAACAGGCAACTACGCAAACAACAAGGGTTCTGTTACCTATGGCGGCACTACATACGACATCTGCGTCAAGATGGAGAGTGCAACAGAGATAAAGGTCACCCCAACCACCAGCGGCGACATCACTCTCGTATTTGGTGGCAACACAAGTGCTTCAGGCAAAAAGGTTAAGGTTGACGGCACAAACCAGGTCGTAGCCTCTGACGGCACTTACACCTTCTCAGGTACTGCCGGCACCAAATACACCATTACTAAGGGCGATGCCATCAATCTGTTCCTTATCGTTTTCGGCAACGGCGGTGGTAACACACCTACACCTGACGATCCAACGCCCGATGACCCAACACCGGACGATCCTACACCGGGTCCTACACCTGATGACCCGACACCAAGCGGCACAGGCATCTACAACTGGAACACCAACGTGGGCTCAACAACATTCGTGACAGCAGGCCAGGCTGACGGCATTGCAAAATCTACAGTAAAGGTAAACAACACCGCAACCGACTGTATCATGTTCCAAAAGTCGGCAGCGCAGCAGGATCCTAACACAGAGAATGCCGTCATCACCGACTTCTATGCTACCATCAAGCCTGCCAGCGGCACGTTCAAAGCAGGTGACGTGATACGCATCACCGGTTGCATCAACAATGCTGACGCTTCCAAGAAGGGAGCTATCTCATTCTACGCCAATACTGCCGTATCATCTCTCATCGCCACAACAGAGGACTTTGCCAATACCAACAGCGCCTCTGTCAATCCAACAGAGCAGACTATCACGCTTGCAGCCGATTGCAATGAGATACTTCTGGCACGTTCCGGCAATACCAAGACCTGCATACTGAAGCTCAGCGTAGAGAGAACCGGTGGCGAAACACCAACACCTGATGACCCAACACCTGACGACCCGACACCTGACCCAACACCTGACGACCCGACACCAGACAACGACAACGTATATGACTGGAGCGGCAAGGTTGGCACCATCACAATGACAACCGAGGGACAGGCTGACGGCATAGCAGAGGCAACAGTAAAGGTGAACGACACATCTGTAAACTGCATCAAGTTCGGTAAGTCTGCGGCATACGCAGATGCAGAAAAGACCACCATCAATGATTTCTATGCGGCTATCAAGCCCGCCAGCGGTACGTTCAAGGCCGGTGACGTGGTACACATCACCGGTTGCATCAACAACAAGGACGCTGCCAAGCGCGGTGCCATCACCGTTTACAGCTCACTGAGGGAAGCCGACAAGGTGGCTACAACAGAGGATTTCGTCAACACATACGATGCTTCTGTCAATCCTGTAGAGCAGACCATCACCCTGCCAGCCGACTGTGAGTCTATCATTCTGACCCGTTCCGGCAACACCGCAACAAACATCATCTCGCTCACAGTGGTACGCGGTGAGTCTTCTGGCGAGACATCCATCAGCCTCACAGAAGCAGCCGAGGCACAGAAGCCGCAGAAGCGCGTGGAGAATGGCCGCTTCATCATTGTCAAGGGCGATAACAAATTCAATGCATCAGGTGCACGTGTAAAGTAATGCACATCTGTTATATCTTTGCGATGGAGGCCGAAGCCCGGCCTCTCATCGAGCAACTCAAGGCAGAGGAGCAAAGAGATTTCTTCGCTCCCCTGCCTTGCAGGTTATATACAAGCCCCCTTCCGTCAGCAGTCCCCCTCGCCTTTGGAGAGGGGTCAGGGGTGAGGTGTTCTATCGTTACCACCGGGCGGCAGCATGACCGTGACCTCATAGGCTGCGAGGCGGCAGCCCTCGCCACCACGATGGCCATACAGCGCCTTTCCCCCGACCTCATCATCAGCAGTGGCACCTGTGGCGGCTGGGCACGCAAGGGCATAGCGGTGGGGCAGGTATATATAGCCAACGGAGCGATGTTCCACGACCGTCGAGTGCCGGGAGATAACGCCTGGGACACGCAGGGACTGGGCAATTACAGCGTCTGGGATGGCAGCTACAGCCTGGCAGAGCGTCTGCATCTGCCTATGGGGAAGGTTACGACGGGCTCTTCATTTGACCTGCTCCCAATAGAAGATGAGTATATCGATGCCAACGGCGGGCAGCTGAAGGAGATGGAGGGGGCATCGGTGGCCTTTGTCTGCTCGGTGTTCGGAGTTCCTGTAATGCTCGTCAAGGCCGTCACCAATCTCCGCGACGCACCCTCAGACGACATCGCGGACTTTCAGACACACCTCAAAGCAGTAAGCCAACGCCTCTGCCAGGTGAACATGGAGATAATAAAAGCATTAGCAGAACAGCCAATCTGCCCGTAACAACCCCTCATCAACTATGCATTACGAATTAAACCCTCATCCCTCCTCCCTCACCCCTCATCAATTATGCATTAACCTGCTGCTGTTGTTATGCCTGTTTCTCTCCCCTGCAGCGGTTCAGGGAGAGAGGCTTCGCGCCTTTCCGGGAGCTGAAGGCTTCGGCTGCTACACCACCGGAGGGCGTGGCGGGCATGTCTATCACGTCACTACCCTCGATGATACTGACACCCGCGGCTCCCTGCGCTGGGCGGTGAATCAGCCCGGGCCGCGCACGATAGTATTCGATATCAGCGGCACCATCTTCCTGAAAAAGCCAATGCACATCCCCGACAGCACCACCCTTGCAGGCCAGACAGCCCCCGGAGCAGGCATCTGCATTGCCGACTGCCCCGTCCTGCTGGGCTCCAACGTGATATGCCGCTACCTGCGTTTCCGCCTGGGCAATAGGCTGGCAGCAAAGCGCGAGGGCGACGGTCTGGGGTCATTGGATGACAACGACATCATCGTGGATCACTGCTCCGTCAGCTGGAGCATTGACGAATGCCTCTCCGTCTATGGCGGCAGAAACCTCACCGTGCAGTGGTGCATAGCATCCCAGAGCCTCGTCAATGCCGGACACTCAAAGGGTGCTCACGGCTATGGCGGCAACTGGGGCGGCAGCGGAGCGTCCTTTCACCATAACCTCATAGCCCACAACACCTCACGCACTCCGCGATTAGGCCCGCGACAGGGCACGCAGACCGATGAGCGCATGGACCTGCGCAACAACGTCATCTACAACTGGGCAGGCGGCGGTTGCTATGGAGGCGAGGGAATGAAGGTGAATATCGTAAACAACTACTACAAACCGGGGCCTGCCACGCTCACCAAAAGCGAGCAGATACAGCAGCGCATAGCGGGCATTGGCATTCGCACCACCGCTTATTGCACCTCCAGAAACGGTAGGCTCAACGGCTGGTATCCCATGTGGCACGTGTGGGGAAAGTTCTACGTCGCAGGCAACAAGAACTCCGTTCACGCCAACGTGACCGATGACAACTGGACCTACGGCATCTACAACCAGACCATCAACAACGAAACCGTTGACTACACCTATACTCAGGCCACTCGTGACACCATGCGCCTTGATGCTCCCATACCGTTCATGGCGGTAACCACACACACTGCCGATGCAACCTATGAGCAGGTACTGAAGTATGTAGGTGCTTCACTCTACAGAGATGCGCTCGACTCTATCATCATCAACGATGTGAGGGAGTGCCGCGCCACGTTCACCGGTGAGGGCAACGACGGCGGGTTCATCAACACCCAGGACGACGTAAAGGCTGTCTTCCCAGACCTTTGGCCGCCCCTGCCATCAAGCGCCGCCCCTGCCGACACCGACGGCGACGGTATGCCAGACGAATGGGAGCGCCTCCACGGACTGAACCCCGCCGATGCCTCTGACGGCAACAATACGGGCGAGGGAGGCTACACCAACCTTGAGATATACCTCAACTCCATCGTTGCCCACATCACCGCAGCCCAGAACGAAGGCGGCACGGAAGAGGGATATAAGTAAAAACAAGTTTCAGAAGTAGTTCTTACTGTGTAATATCTACTTCTGAAACTTGAATATATAATTCTTGATTTTGATTCATACAAAAACTATTAATAAGGTATAGTACTGACACTAAAACACTATGAAGAAACTGACAGCTCTTATTCTGTTGCTATTCGCAATGCACATCTATTCGCAAAATACTTTTCCCGGAGGAAAAGATGCGTGGAAAGAATACATAAAAAACAACCTGATATATCCAGAAGGAGCAAAAGAATCCGGTAAAAAAGGAATTGTTCGCGTGCAATATAGAATAGACCAAGATGGATATGTGTCTAATATCCTCGTTAATGAAACCTTAGATCCACTACTTGACAGAGAGGCTATGCGGGTAATTGCCATGATGCCTCAATGGAATTCAAGCGGAATTCCCAGCACTATAATAGAACCAATAGCATTTGGAACTGATGATGCTAAGGGAAGCGAAAGAAAAGCAGACTCTATAAAAATGGCGAGATTGGGAAGAATGAATGTGGTGACGAGAGCAGATAAGATGCCCTCATTTCCCGGTGGCAACAGAGCCTTAGATGCCTTTCTTGAGGAGAATCTAAAGTATTCCAAATCTGATGTGAAAGGCAGCAAGGAGGCAAGAGTAAATATTGATTTTGTTGTGAATACGGATGGAAGTCTTTCTTACATAGGAATAAAAAGATCCGTAAATTCAAAACTTGACACGGAGGCTTTGCGCGTGGTAGATTTGATGCCTAAGTGGAACCCTGGGACCAACAATGGACTTCCTGTAGCCGTTTACTATGTACTGCCTATAATATTTAAGGGAAAAGAGAGCAACTCATCATATCCAAAAGTAAGAAATAGAGCTCCGATGTTTCCAGGAGGAGAAGGCTGCCTGGATGATTTTATTGAGAAACACATGGAATATCCCCTGTCAGCAAAGAATGACGGCGTAGAGGGACGTGTGTTTGTTGACTTTATTGTCAATGCGAATGGGAAAATATCTGATGTCAATGTACTGAAATCTGTTGATTACCGACTTGACGAAGAGGCAGTTCGCATAGTAAGTAATATGCCAAAGTGGAACAGTGGAATAAACAAGGGCCAGTCTGTTGCAATGCGCTGTGCCATCCCTATAGATTTTTCACTTCATGACAAAAAGTTTAAGTCTCCATTGTTCCCAGGAGGTAGTGAAGCCTTTGAGGATTATCTACAGAATGAGATATATTATCCTTTGGATGCTTTGATTGGAGAAGTACAGGGGACTGTAGTAGCAAAATATACCATAAACTCCAAGGGCAAAGTGTCAGACGTGGAGTTCGTGGAAACTGTAAATCCATCACTCGCCCGTGTGGTAAAGCGTGCATTGCTGGGTATGCCTAAATGGAAACCGGGAAAAGCGAACGGACAAACCATAGATACACGATGTACTTTAACTGTGAAGTTTATACATCCTGATGCGAAATTCATAAAAGGAAAAAGACCTCATTACAATTTCACCTTTGAGCCTTTTTATTAATTAGCGTCTGCTGAATAATTGATCGAATCAGAATAATGATGTGGATCTGTGTGGCAGACCTACAGTTGTGGGCTATGCGCCTATGAGGGCTATGATGGTTCCTGAAGACTATAAAGGCGACACGACAAAATAGGGGTTGCTCCACACACTCAAAACATCATCGTCGGAGTGCCACAAAAAGTCCAGAAACACGCAAAAGACTGACAAATTTTCATGCTCTGAAGCGCGATATTTTTCAGAAAGTTTTCCTTCGGCCCAAAAATCGCCGAAAAATGAAATTTTCGTAAGTCGCTGATTATCAGCAAACGGACATGAAAACCGACCGCTTTTCACCCCAAAAACGGGGGTAAAAGCAGGTCTTTTACCTTGTAATAGAGTAACTTTTACTGTGTAACGGAGTAACTTTTGCAGGGTAAAAGACCTACTTTAGCGTTGCATTAGAGTAACTTTACCGCCTCCAAAGCTTTTTCTTGACGATTTCGAGGGAGGTTCTTCACATGTTTTTGGACTTTATTTTTCTAGATTGCAAAAAGACTCCGATACTTTTTTCGTCCCCCGTCTGCCATTTTGTCAGTCCGCATCTATCCTCCCTCATCACTCTTCTCTCCTCCCTCATCCATCTTCTCATGCAAGCGTCCCTTCCCCTTGGGGGAGCTGGAGGGGGCTTCATCTCTCTTCCTTTCTCATTGCCGGTGACAATAGTCCTGCCTTCTTCAGAATGGGTACGATGTGACTGGCCAGTATGCGGAACGATTTTTCGGGCTCTGAATAGTATTCCTCCTTGAGAGCCGGGCGGTCTTTGAGCACTTTCTCCATCAGCGAATCGTCCACCATTTCTATCTCCATGTTTCCCTTTTTGTCCTTTGCGCCAGAGATGATATAGCATATCCTGCGATGCATATTATTGCCCGCAGCAAGCAAACCACCTACTGCACCAAACATAACCCCCGTAGAGGCAACTTTGTTTGTCGCTGCCGCACCGATGGTCTGATTGACGAATATCAGCGTGTCATGCCCCAAGTGCATTGCCCGCGTGAAGCCTTTCGTGAAGCGGGTCTTCTGGTATCTCAGCCTGCGGCTGTTCACATACAGCTTCTTGCCCTGCATCACGGCGAAGGCATCCTCCTTCAGTATCTTGTCGGTAAGAGTGTTGCCTGTACTGAGTGCATAGTCATTGCCTCCCACCCAGAACTGACGGTTCTTGCTATGCCTGTCCACATTGACGGAGTCCAGAGGCACCCATCTGTCGGCAAGCAGGTCTTCAAAGGTCTTGCAGTAGCCACACTGCGCTGCAGCGTATGACGTGACCGTCATCAGAACCGTAAGCATCACCGTGCGCATCCTGTATGTTGTGAGCTTTATCATGTGCATTGTCATTTGTCTATCCTGTACTTTCTCATGCCCTGCATTGCTATGCAGCATCGCAACGGGACTGCAAAGGTACTACTTTTTTTTGACAAGCATTCCCTTTTACAAAAAAAATAATAAATGACTATAAAGCAACCACCCCTGCAAGCGAGAGGCTTACAGGGGTATTCCAACCATGAGAATTTCCCTAATTTATTTGGTACTTTCAAAATAAATCCATAACTTTGCACCAAGAAACTGGACAAGAAAGGACGAATATGGACTTGACACCTTACACATTAGATGAGTTGAATGCTCGAATAGACAGAGCGGAAAGCCAAATAGCGGCAGGGCATATCACTTCTATAGAGGATGTCCTTCGGGAGATGGATGAGGACTTTGAACTTGATGAACAGTTAGGCAGTTATACCACAGAGCACCAGGAAGAAATACACATTGAGGCTGTATGAAAATCTATATTGAAGATAATGCCAGAATGAAAATGCGCAAGACAGCAAAGTACATTCATAAGCATTTTGGAAGCAAAGCGAGGTTGAAATTTCGTAACAGTATAGATAATATAATCGTGCTCCTCCGTCAGAATCCGAAACTCGGCGCTCAGGAACAGCTTTTGTGCAACCGTTCTGAAGTCTATAGAAGTATAGTGCTGAATAAGTTAAACAAAATAGTTTACCGCATTTCGGATAACAATATCTTTATAGTTGATTTGTGGGACATCCGCAGAGAGCCTGCAGCTCAAGCAAGCCAGACAAGATAAAGGAACAACGGCCTTATGACTCATAAGGACATATAGAAGTATAAAAAACAAAACAAAGTTTAATAGTTAGCGAAAAGTTTGGACATTCCAAGACTTTTCGCTAACTTTGCATTTTGAAGAGGGCATTTTAGGCCCAAGAATACTAAACGCATGGACTTCAGCGAGGTAATAGGACAAGGCGAGATAATAGGGCGCCTGAAACGTCTGGCAGATGAGGATCGTCTGCCGCACGCTATGATGCTGTGCGGCCCTGACGGGGCGGGCAAGATGGCTATCGCCATTGCTCTGGCGTCATATATCCTCGACAAGGGCACATACAAGGTGCGTGGCATA
The DNA here is from genome assembly GCA_017478025.1 of Prevotella sp. Classification (GTDB taxonomy): domain Bacteria; phylum Bacteroidota; class Bacteroidia; order Bacteroidales; family Bacteroidaceae; genus Prevotella. Next base: position 118,533 of record JAFVGZ010000028.1, on the reverse strand, counting down.
CTGCATCCCGACCTGCACTTCACCTTTCCTACCATCAAGCTGGCGAAATGGAAAGCAGAGTATAAGCCTATCAGCGACGACTTCACAAAGGAGTGGCAGCAGATGCTGGGGCAGGATGCGGGTGGCGAAGGACAGCATATCATCGACCCCTACTTCTCTCTGACCGACTGGCTGCAGGCCATGAAGGTGCAGACACAGCAGGCCATCATCACCGTGGGCGAGGCGGCAGACCTGATAAAGCGCCTGTCGATGAAGTCTAATCAGGGCGGATGGAAGGTGTGTATCATCTGGCTGCCAGAGAGGATGAACGGCGAATGTGCCAACAAGATACTGAAGCTCATAGAGGAACCGCCGGCAAAGACACTGTTCATCATGGTGTCGCGCGAACCGGAACGCCTTCTGGAGACAATACGCTCCAGAGTATGGCGCTTTGACGTGAAGCCCATCAGCATGCCGGACATGGAGCAGGCGCTGAGGGAACGGCGCGGGCTGAGCGATGAGGATGCACACCGCATAGCACGTCTGGCAAACGGAAACTGGCTGGCAGCCAAGGAGGAACTGGATGCCGACAGCGAGCGACACGTATTCTTCGAACACTTCGTCTCACTCATGCGCAAAGCATATATGCGCGACGTGAAAGGGCTGAAACAGTGGACCGAGACCGTGAGCGCAATGGGAAGGGAGGAGCAGAAACGCATGATGACATTCTTCCTCAGAATGGTGAGAGAGGCGTTCATGTATAATTTCCAGCAGGCTGAGTTGTCATACATGACATCAAAGGAAGAAGGATTCTGTGTGAAGTTCGCACGATTTGTCAACGAGCGCAACGTGCTGGGATTTCAGGAGCTCTACCAGAATGCCATGAGGGAAATAGGACAGAACGCCAACTCGAGCATGGTCTTCTTTGAAATGGCGATGAAGGTGGGCGTGCTGCTGCATGCAACGAGGAAGTGAAGAGTGAAAAGTGAAGAGTGAAGAGTGAAGAATTAAAAGTGAAGAGTGAAGAGTGAAGAATTAAGCGGTAAGCAGTAAGCAGTAAGCATTGATGAAGTATTGAAAATTTGTAACGATGGCAGAAGATATAAAAAACATACAAGACGGCGACGTCACTAACGAAGAGAACAGCATGACCAGCCTCACGTGGGGCACATTCGGCTGTTCGCGAGGACTGTGCGCCAAAGGCGTATCACGCTCAGACCACCAGCTGAACACCTACGACTGGCTGGCCGATGTGCCCGGCAATGCCGAGAGCACAGATCTGGTGGAGGTGCAGTTCAAGAATACCCGCAAGGGATATTTCCACAACGTGAACGGTCTGGACCTGAAGAAGGGCGACTGGGTGGCTGTAGAGGCCAGCCCGGGACACGACATCGGCGTGGTATCGCTGACGGGAAGACTGGTGACACAGCAGATAAAGAAGGCCAACCTGAAGTCTGCCGACGATATAAAGAAGATATATCGCTTTGCGTCAGAGTCTGACATGGATCGTTATCGCGAGGCCAAGAGCCGCGAGCAGGGCACCATGATACAGAGCCGCCAGATATCCAAGGACCTGGGGCTGGACATGAAAATCGGTGATGTGGAGTATCAGGGCGATGGCAACAAGGCCATCTTCTACTACATCGCCGACGAGCGCGTGGATTTCAGACAGCTCATCAAGGTGCTTGCCGACACATTCCACGTGCGCATAGAGATGAAACAGATTGGTGCACGCCAGGAAGCAGGACGCATCGGCGGTACCGGTCCATGCGGCAGGGAGCTGTGCTGCGCCACATGGATGAAGAACTTCTCCAGTGTCTCCACCAACGCGGCACGCTTTCAGGACATCTCTCCAAACCCACAGAAGCTCGCCGGCATGTGTGCCAAGCTGAAGTGCTGCCTCAACTATGAGGTGGATTGCTACATGGAGGCAAGCAAGGATCTGCCTTCAAAAGAAGTGATACTACAGACGAAGGACAACGACTATTACTTCTTCAAGCAGGACATTCTGGCAGGTCTGGTGACCTACTCCACCGACAAACGCACACCTGCCAACCTGGAGACCATTACGGCAAAACGCGCCCACGAAATCATACAGATGAACAAGGAGGGCGAGAAGCCGCTGTCGCTACAGTTTAATGGCAAGACAAAAGAAGTGGAACGCCCGAAGGATATGCTTGACGACTCAGACCTGACACGCTTTGACAAGGCCAAGAAAAAGAAGAAAAAGAAGTCGAAATCCAAAGACGGCGCCAAGGGCAACGGAGGCGGTCATGCCAACAATGCACAGGGAAAAGGCAACAACGCACAGGCTAAGGGCAACGGAGGCGGCAATGCCGACAATGCACAGGCCAAGGACAACGCGAAATGACAGCACCAAGACATATCGGGCATATTCTCCTAAGCCTCATATTGCTCACTCTCGTCACCGCCTCATGCAGCAGGGACGGCGAGATAACATGCTATGAGGACATCACCGACCCCGAGGGATGGTATGAAAGCGACACCATATACCTGCGCCCCGACACTGTCACCATTGCCGGCACATACCAATGCGACATCACGATACGCACTACGGTAGCCTATCCCTATAGCAACTTCTCTGTCTTGGCAAAGGTGGAAGGCAGCCAGGAGCGCCACACGCTGCACTTCAACATCTCTGAAGGCGGCACACCTTACCACGAAGAGCAGGCCACGCTAGGACAGTTGTCATTACAGAAGGGCGCAGCCATCGTTGTGGCAGTAAAGCAGAACATGCGCCGAGAGACAGTACCGGGCATTGCTGCCGTAGGGCTGAGACTGGTGAAAGTAGGAGAGTAATTCGTTAATTTGTTAATTCGTTAATTTGTTAATTTGAAAGAGAAAATCCTTTGGGTAGATGACGAGATAGAGCATCTGCACGCCCACATCATATTCCTTCAGACACGCGGTTACGATGTTGTCGTAGCTAATAACGGCCTTGACGCAACCGAATTGTGCCAGGGACAGACCTTTGACCTCATACTTCTCGACGAGATGATACCCGGCCTCAGCGGCCTCGAGACGTTGGAGCGTATCAAGGAGATACAGCCCCAGACACCCGTCGTGATGGTCACCAAGAGCGAGGAGGAGGACATCATGGACCAGGCTATAGGCAAGAAAATTGCTGATTATCTCATCAAGCCCGTCAACCCCAAGCAGATACTTCTAACGCTGAAGAAACACGTGCACCAGCGCGAGATAGTGAACGAGGTGACTCAGCAGGGCTATCAGCAGTCCTTCCAAGACATATCGATGCAGATAGGCGAGTGCAGAACCTTTGAGGACTGGCGCGAGGTGTATAAGCGCCTTGTGATGTGGGAGTTGGATCTATCGTCAGCAGGCAGCAGCATGACCGAGATGCTGCGCATGCAGAAGGAGGAAGCAAACAACGGTTTCGCAAAGTTTATCAAGAAACATTACCTCGATTGGATGTCTGCCGACACAGGAAATACAGATGGAAAGCCGCTGATGTCAAACCGCATCATGCCCGATGTGGTGTTCCCCACACTCTCGGCAGGCGAGAAAGTGTTTCTCATCGTCATAGACAATTTCCGCTATGACCAGTGGAGAGTGCTGGCAGAGGAAATCGGTGATATGTTCGACATCGACGAAAAGCTCTACTGCACCATCCTCCCCACAGCCACGCAATATGCACGCAACGCTATTTTCTCAGGTCTGATGCCCACGCAGATAGCCCAGATGTTCCCCGAACTGTGGGTGGATGAAGACGAGGAGGAAGGCAAGAACCTCAACGAGGCGCCGCTGATAAAGACGCAACTGGAGCGCTACAGACGCAAGGAGACCTTCTCATACCACAAGATAAACGACTCAGTAGGGGCAGAACGCTTCATGGGAAAATTCAATAGTCTGAAGCAAAACGACCTCAATGTGGTAGTGATAAACTTTGTCGATATGCTGTCACATGCCCGCACAGAGTCCAAGATGGTGCGCGAACTGGCCAACAACGAGTCCGCATATCGCAGCATCACACTCTCCTGGTTCAGGCACGGCATGCTGCGCGAGCTGTTTGAAAAGCTGTCAGAGAGCAATTATCACGTTATTCTGACAACAGACCACGGCTCCGTGCGCTGTGACAGGCCAGTGAAAATCATCGGCGACAAGAATACGAACACGAACCTCCGATACAAATTCGGCAAGAGCCTTAGCTATCAGTCCAAGGACGTTTTCGTCATCACCGACCCGAAGAAGGCGCACCTCCCCTCCCCCAACATTTCCACAAGCTATGTCTTTGCCACCGGTAATGACTTCTTCGCCTACCCCAACAACTACAACCACTACGTGCAGTACTACAAGGATACCTTCCAGCACGGAGGCATCTCTATGGAGGAGATGATTGTGCCGGTTATATCCATGAAGGGCAGAAAGGGTTACCACACATCACAGGACTGACGCTCCTTGCTCTCCTCCGGATGCTCAGGCACAGCGACACCGCCCACGGTGCAGCCCTTGAAGGTGCAGTTCTGCGTATGGTAAAGGTAGTAGGGATGCGTGGCACTCTCCACGTGAAAGTCCTCTACCGCCACGTTGCGTATGGGGCATTGCTCATTGCCGTCGTAATAGATACCGTAGCCCTCAGCCTTGCCGGCCTTCACTCCAGCGATATGGAAGTTCTCGTATTGCGCCGGAGAGTTGCCACCACGATAGCCGAAATAGTTTGTCTCAAAGCGCAATACAGCGCCATGAACACCCTCTATCGTGATATTCTTCACCACGACATCTCTTATATATCCTCCCCTGTCAAGGTTGCTCTTGAACAGCAGGGCATTCTTCACCTTACCTATTTCCACATTCTCCATCTTCACATTGCGCACACCGCCGCTCATCTCGCTGCCTATGCAGAGGCCGTTACACTCTGAGTAGAAGCGGCAGTTGCGAATGGTGATATTCTCTGACGGACGGCCCACGCGCCACCCGTCAGCATCCCTACCCGACTTTATCGCAACGGCATCATCGCCGGTACGGAACAGGCAGTCCTCGATGAGCACATTGCTCGATGACTCTGGGTCACAGCCGTCGTTGTTGGGATAGTGGCTGTCTATGGTCACGCCACGCACCGTCACGCTGTCACAATAGACGGGGTGAATGCACCAGAAAGGACTGTTCTTCAGTGTAAAACCCTCCAAGCGTACGTTCTTGCAGTCATAAAACTCTATGGCACATGGTCTGAGGAATGTACCCTTGCCAAAGACACGCTCACTGACAGGTATCGGCTCACCTTCTGAGGGGCTGCCCATCTCGCGCAACCGACGCACATCAGGCATCTCAATGGTCTCCCCATGCGTGCCGTGCGTTATCTCCTGCCAAGCAGCAGAGCCTTCAGCCTTCACCTCGCCTCCCTCATCCATCATCTCCGGAGCCATCCCCCAGCGCGCCATCTTGCCGCCACAGGCATCAATGACACCGCTGCCGGTGATGCTCACATCGTGCTGACCGTTGGTGTAGATCATCGCCGAGCGGCCCATCAGCTCCGTGCCTTCCCAACGGGTAGGCACAACGGGAAGAAAATCATCCGGCTCGCCGGAAAACCGCAACACCGCCCCTTGGGGCACGTGCAGCTCCACGCCGCTCTTCAGCCTCAGCGACCCATTCAGCACATACTCCCGCTGCTCCAACTCTACACGCCCACCACCGGCAGCGCTGACAGAGTCAATACGAGACTGCAAAGCCTTCAGCTCTGTGGATGAGGGAGGAGAGATGAGGGAGGAGGGATTGTTAGATGAGGGGTTAGGGACAGTGGATGAGGGGTGGGAGACTGTGGATGAGGGGTTAGGGACTGTGGATGAGGGGTTAGGGACTGTGAATGAGGGGTGGGAGACTATTGGGGATGGATGAAAGACGAGGGCCGAAAAAGCCATCACCGCAATCGTATGGATATTACTCAGTATATTCTTCATGCGTGCAAAGTTACAACAAAAAAATCATAATCAGCATCTTCGCAACGTATTATTTCGTTCGCTCGGCTCTTAAAGAGACGATTTTTTCTAAAGATAAAAGGAATTTGTTAATTCGTTAATTTGTTAATTCGTTAATTTGTTGTACCTTTGCAACCGATGAAGGACCTGATTACCATATTAAAGCGCTTTGCGCTGCCCTATAAAAGGTATATGATTATCGCAATCGCGATAAACCTGCTCAGCGCGGTACTGAATATATTCTCATTTGCCAGCATTATCCCGATGCTGAATATGCTGTTCGGCCTTGCCGAGACGAAGGTGTATCACTACATGTCATGGACGGGTGGTGACACAGGGCTCGTTGATACCGCCATCAACAACATGTACTACTACACCCAGCTGCTCATCCAGGGCTACGGCCCCAACATGGCGCTGCTCGCCATAGGCCTGTTCCTAAGCATCACTACAGGTCTGAAGACCGCCTGCTACTTCGGCGCATCGGCGGTGATGGTGCTGCTGCGCACGAGTGTCGCCAAGGATTTGCGCACCATGCTCTACGACAAGGTACTGCATCTGCCGCTGTCATTCCTCAATGATGAGAGGCGCGGAGACATCATTGCACGCATGAGCGGTGATGTGTCAGAGGTGGAGCAGAACATCACCGGCTACCTCGACATGCTCATCAAAAACCCCATCCTGATTATCGTCTATTTCGTCACGCTGATATGTGTCAGTTGGGAGTTGACGCTCTTCACGCTCCTTGTCATCCCAGGCATGGGCTGGGCAATGGGTAAGATAGGGCGCAGGCTCAAGGCCCAGTCGCTTGAGGCGCAGAACAAATGGAGCGACACGCTGAGCCAATTGGACGAGACTCTGGGCGGCATGCGAATCATCAAGGCGTTCATAGCAGAGGACAAGATGTCACGACGCTTTGAGCGTTGCTGCGAGGAGTTCCGCCAAGCCACCAACAGGCTGGCCATCAGACAGGCATCAGCCCACCCCGTCAGCGAGTTCCTCGGCACCTGCATGATCGTTCTCGTGCTGTGGTTCGGCGGCACACTCATCTTCTCCGGCACATCTTATTTCGATGCTCCTACGTTCATATTCTATATGGTGATACTCTACAGCGTCATCAATCCATTGAAGGACCTCTCACGCGCGTCATACAGCATACCTAAGGGCGTAGCGAGCGTAGTGCGCATCGACAAGATACTGAATGCCGAGAACCCCATCAAGGACAATGCCAACGCTAAGGAGATCACCACGCTGTCGGACAAGATTGAGTTCCGCAACGTGTCCTTCTCTTACACTCCGGGCCACAACGTACTAAGCGGCATCGACCTCACCATCCCCAAAGGTAAGACCATTGCCCTTGTGGGACAGAGCGGTTCGGGCAAGAGTACGCTCGTAGATCTCATACCGCGATATCACGATGTGACCGAAGGTAAGATACTCATTGACGGCAATGAGGTAAGCAACTACACCCTGCACTCCCTGCGCGGCATCATTGGCAACGTAAACCAGGAGGCCATTCTCTTCAACGATACCTTCTTCAACAACATCGCTTTCGGCGTTGAGGGAGCTACACAAGAGCAGGTCATAGAGGCAGCGAAGATAGCCAACGCACACGAGTTTATCATGGAGAGCGAGAAGGGTTATGACACGATGGTGGGTGACCGTGGCTGCAGACTGTCAGGAGGACAGCGCCAACGCATCTCCATAGCACGCGCCATATTGAAGAACCCACCCATCCTGATACTCGACGAAGCCACTTCGGCACTCGACACCGAATCAGAGCACCTGGTACAGGAAGCCCTTGACCGCCTGATGAAGACCCGCACCACCGTAGCCATCGCCCACAGACTATCGACCATCAAGAATGCCGATGAGATTTACGTCATCTACGAGGGCAAAATAGTAGAGCGCGGCCAACACGACGAACTAATATCAAAGAACGGCTACTACAAACGCCTCTACGACATGCAGCAGCTGTAAAAGCCCCCCACCGGCTCCCCCCCAAGGAGGGAGAGGCCAAACACTACACAAATTTCACGAATATACGTACGTGGCAAACTATACATAGGACCACGAATTACGCGCGCTCGGCCCAAAGGGACGCTTGCGTAATTCGTGGTCCGTTCTTTGTAATTCGTATCACCAACGCAACAGGGCCGCAATCGTCAGTTGATTGCGGCCCTGTTTGTTATAATTGTACATTCTTGCTCCGCTCTGCTACGCAAGCGTCCCACAGGGCCAAGCGGTAAATGGAACTCCGAACTTAGTTCGCCTGAGCACCTACGAGTGCAAGATATTGTACTTTGTAAATGGTAAATTGTACATGCAATTATTTTGTCGCTATTGCTATCGTCTCAGTGATGCCCTTGCCGTTTGTCACCTTTACCGTCATGGTGCCAGGGGTGGTGGTGCTCTGCACGGTCAGCACGAGCTGGCCATTGAAGAGCTTCATTGTTGGCTTGGTAAACTGCTCCAGTGACGTTGCGTCGCCGTTGCAGACACACTTGAACGTACCCTCGCCCTCCACGCTGAATGTCAGCTGATCACTCGCGGTAGGACACATGTTACCGTTCTTATCGGTCATGGTCACGGTGATGTAACACAGGTCATTGCCGTCAGCCTTGAGGTCCTTTCCTGCCGTCCAAGGCTCCAGCTTCAGCTTCGCAGCAGGTCCGGCGGTGCGTATCACCTCCGTCTTTGCTGTCTTGCCGTCCTTGTCGTATGCCACTACCTTCAGCTCACCCGGCTGGTACTTCACGTTCATCCAACGCAGACGATAGCGGTCCAGGTTAGGCTGTACAGCTGTATTCCCCGGAGTATCCCAGCTGCCGCGGTTAGGTGCTGTCACCTCCGTGCCTGTCAGCTGATTGCCCTGCGGGTCACGGTTCACCAGCTTATTCTTCCTGATGCGGCCCTGGCTCTTGCCATTGACAAAGAGCTCTGCCTCATCATAGTCACTATACACCTGCACGGGCACAACCTTTCCTACCATTGCCTTGCCCCATGTCCAGTGCGGCGCTATGTGCAGGGTGTGCTCATCTTTGTTCCACACGGAGCGATAGAGGTAATAACGATCCTTTGGCAGTCCGGCGAGGTCGCATATTCCGAAGTAAGACGAGCGGCTGGGCCAATACTCATCGTAAGGTGTCGGCTCACCAAGATAGTCAATACCCGTCCACACGAACTGTCCGATGGTGTAAGGCAGGTCATCCATATTCTCGAAATCGACATCGGGCAGGTTGCTCCACGGGCACCATTCATTGTCGTAACCCGAGCACTGTCCATCCTTATATACGGCGCGGTTATTTACCTTGTAAGGCAGCTTATACACACCTCTTGAGCTGACGGTGCTTGCCGTCTCAGTACCCAGGATAAATCCCTTCGTGGTGTTCTTATACGCCTTGTCATACTTGTTGGTGCGATAGTTCAGCCCCGGTATATCCATAATCTGCATCACTCCGCTGCCCATAGCGGCATCAGCACGGTCAAAGCCCTGCGTCACGGGGCGCGAAGGATCCAGCTTGTGGCACAGGTCCTGCAGCTTCTGAGACCACTCCACGCCGGCATTCTTGTCGCCCTGCTCGGGTATCTCATTGCCTATAGACCACATCACGATTGAAGGGTGGTTTCTGTGGTTCAGCACGAGGTTGGTGATATCCCACTGTGCCCACTCCTTGAAGAGGCGGGCGTAGCCGTTCTTGCACTTAGGATAAATCCACATATCAAAGCTTTCAGCCATCACCATCATGCCGAGCGAGTCACAGAGGTCCATCTGCATCGTCGAAGGCATGTTGTGCGATGTTCTGATAGCGTCACATCCCATCTCCTTCATCAGTTTTATCTGCCTGATGAGCGCAGCCTCATTGACTGCTGCTCCGAGCGGACCGAGGTCATGGTGCAGGCACACGCCCTTTATCTTGCGTGTCTTACCGTTGAGCATGAAGCCGCCTTCGCTTGTCACCTCCACGGTGCGCACACCGAGTGGTGTCAGCGTCTCGTCTATCAGCTTATTGTTGCGGAACAGTCGCGTGCGTACCTTATATAAATATGGTGCCTCCGGCGACCACAGATTAGGCTTGCTCAGCGTCAGCTGTGTGGTGATGATACCGTCAGCGGGCAGGTCAAAATGGCTGCCTGTCTGGAACACTCCCTGCTTGTCGAGAATCTCCACTACGCATGCCACGCCCTTTCTCACGTCGGCACCCTCTCCGCGCACACCCTGTATGTGCGTCTCATAGTCTATGACAGCCTGCTGCTCCGTCCTGCCGTGATTATCCACTCCGTCACCCAGTCTTGTGGTGCGCACATACGTCGTCCATGGATCAATGTTCACCGGGTCTGTCAGCACCAGCTGTACGGGGCGGTACAGGCCGGCTCCTGGGTACCAGCGGCTGCTCTCCTCCAGGTTCTGCAGCGCCACCTCAATCTTGTTCTCACCCTCCTTCAGCAGGTTCGTCACGTTCAGGCGGAACGCGTTATATCCATATGCCCATCCGCCAATCTCTTCACCGTTGAGGAACACCTTCGGCTCTGCCATAGCGCCGTCAAACTGCAGCACTGCGGCACACTCCTCCGCCTCGTTCTTTGTGAGGTTGACGGTAGTGCGATACCATCCCTTTCCTATCCAGGGCAGCGAGCCGGAACGTCCGCTCTTCTCCGTGGCCTTCTTCTCGCCGTTCTGTTCTATACGCACCACCTGCAGGTCCCATTTCTTGTCAAACGGCCCTGCGATAGCCCAGTCATGGGGTACCTGCACAGTCTCCCACTGTGCCTGGTCACGTGAGAACTCCCACGTCTTTAGGTTCATCACTTTACGCTCTGCAGACACCGTGACCGATGCAGAGACCAGCATCAGCGCCGCCAGAGCGACAGAAAAGAAAAAATGCTGAGGTTTTTTCATACTTTATTTTGTTTGCTTTTCAATAAACTGCATGATGATATCAGCGGCTGCATCCTCTGTCAGGTCATCCATCTTGATCACCAGGTCATAGTTCCGCGTATCATATCGTGTCGTCTTGATATACTTCTGTATATACACCTCACGGCTCGTGTCCGTCTCCTCAATGGCCTCCTCTGCCTGCTCACGGCTCATATCGTGCTTCGCCATCAGCCTCGCTATGCGCGTCTCCTTAGACGCCTGGATAAACACATTGAAATGATTCGGGTGATCCTTAAACACAAAGAATGCGCTGCGCCCTGCAATGACACACGACTCCTGCTCGGCCAGCTCCTGCAATATGCGCTGCTCCGTCTCCATCATCGCCTTATTGGTCAGTATCACCTCCGGCTCCATCGGCTTCGTATCATAACCGTGCATCTTGTAATAGGCATTGAACTCATTCCACCAGGACTTCTTCTTAGCCTTAAACGCCTCAATCTGCTCCACTGTGAGGTCAAACTCCTTCGTCAGCCTCTCAATGAGCATCTTATCATAAAACTTCACTCCGAGTCGTTCTGCCAACTTTCGTCCCACAGTTCGTCCGCCCGAACCGAGTTCGCGGTTCAGCGTTACAACAAATTTCTCATTTCTCTTCATAGTCAGGATATATAATTGCTTGCAAAGGTACGATTAAGTTTTGAGATACACAAGAGAAAGAACTCGTTTTTTCTCTTGTACATCCAAAACGGAGTACCTTCTTTCAGTCGCTACGCTTGGTGAAAGCGTCACAGAGTGCCGAGCGAGACGCAGTCAAAGTACGATTAAGTCTTGAGATATGCAAGAAAAAAGGTTTACTTTTTTTATTGCATGTCCAAGACGGAGTACCTTCTTTCGCTGAAGGCGTCATCGCTCAATAAGGAGAATTGTCATTTAAAAAACTGCGATTTCATCGCTATTTAGCAATTAATCCACCATTTTCGTTTATTAGTCCACCCTATACAAAGATAAAGAAAGTAATTTTGCAGGCAAAGACCCAAAATTACAATCTAAACAATAAAAGGAAATGAAAAGAATCTACTTGATGATGCTAACGCTTGCCAGTGTGGCAAGCATGTACGCAACAGAGGTAACAGTAACCCGTTGCGAAGGATGGTTAGAGGCGGCTATGCTGCAATGGTCGCCAGTTGATGGTGCAGCAAAGTATAGCGTGAGCTATAGTGGCGAGGGCATAAATGGTGTGGCAGAGGATATGCTCATCCGCACCTACACAGGGTATGTGCGTTGTGACATCCCAGGTCTGAAGGCTGGCTCATATACCCTTACCGTCAAGGCTCTTGATGATAAGAATGCAGAGATAGCCACCTCAACCCAGCAGAGCGTAACTGTTAAGACACACAACCGCGAGGGCTACGCCTTCACCGACGGAGTAGTGCCTGGCGGCTATAACATGGATGGTACACCAAAGGCTAATGCCAAGATAATATATGTTACGGCAAATACCGTGAACACCGTTACCTGTGAGGTGCGCGACGGCAAGAACGTCAGCACCTATACAGGACTGGCAAACATTATCAGCGCTTGTGGCAAGGATAAAACACACACACCGTTGATAGTACGTGTGGTGGGAACAGTGAAGAATACTGATATTGAAGGGCTGAAAGACGGCAACTACCTCAACTTCGAGGGTAAGAATGCAACAGACTGCTCTTTAGAGAATGTTACCCTCGAGGGCATAGGCGACGATGCTGCACTCTACGGCTATGGTGTATGCTTCAAACGCACCAGGGGACTGGAGGTTCGCAACCTCGGCATAATGCTCTTTGGCGACGATGCTGTGTCAATGGATACAGACAACTATCACAACTGGATTCACAACTGCGACTTCTTCTATGGCAAGCCAGGTCCTGATGCTGATCAGGTGAAGGGCGACGGTTCTATCGACATGAAGTATCGCTCTACTCTTACTACTATCTCCTACAACCACTTCTTCGACTCAGGCAAGGTGATGGGATGCGGAGGCGCTACCAAGGAGGAGACAAATCTTCTTATCACCTTCCACCACAACTGGTTTGACCACTGCGACTCACGTTGCCCACGTCTTAACCACACCACAGCTCATATCTATAATAACTACTACGACGGCAACGCCACCTACGGCATAGGATGCACAGAGGTGTCAAACGCATTCATAGAGTGCAACTATTTCCGCAATCTGCAGCGTCCTATGATGATAGCTGGTCAGGGCACAGACTATATCTATGCCAGCCAGCCAGAGAAGGGTACATTCTCAGGACAACCTGGAGGCATGAGCAAAGCATATAATAATAAGGTGGAGAATAGCACCATAGAACTGCACCTATTTTACCAGACTGATGACGCTCAGGAGTTTGATGCATGGCTCGTAAATAACCGTAGTGACAAGGTGCCTGAGACCGTTTCAGCCAAGAGGGGAGGACACGTTTATGACAACTTCGACACAGCCGATGGAATGTATACCTCTGCTCCTGATGCTCCTGAACAGGTAGAGGGAATAGTAACCACATACGCAGGTCGTATGAATGGTGGCGATATAAAGTGGACTTTTGATAACAGCGTTGACGATAAGAGTCACGATGTTAACGAAGAACTGAAGTCGGCTATCACCTCATATGTAACCAGCATCGTAAGCATACAAGGCGATGGCGAGAAACCAAGTGGTGGTGACGAAGGTGGTGAAGGAGGTGAAGGAGGCGATGACCTTACACCAAGCCCAACACCATCAGAAGTAACCAAAGGCGGCTATGTGGTTGACCTTATCAACGATAGCGAATCAGGATTCTCTATTGTTGGCGACACAAGTAACAGCAAGGGGACAGTAACAATTGACGGAACTACCTACAACACCTGTGTTAAGATGGGTTCTTCATCATCAGTTACCTTCAGCATAGCTGAACCAATGAACCTCACCCTCTATTTCGCCAACTCTGCTACAAAACGCATAAAGATCAACGAGATGTCAGAGATTACCATCCCTGAAAACAATATTGTGACTGCCACCCTGCCAGCAGCAGGCGAATATGTCATCAAGCGCACCAACGGAGAGTCTTGCCTCTATTATATAGCACTCTCTTCTGAAACTACTGGTATAAAAAACGTAAACGGGAACGTTAACGGGAACGAAAACTTTACTCCCGTTAACCTCGCTGGCCAACCAGTATCTGATGGCTATCGCGGCATCGTGATAGAGGGTGGCAAAAAGGTGATAAGATAAAGAAACAACTCCTTATATATGAAAAAAGGCGACTACTTTTGGTAGTTGCCTTTCTTTTTCGTACCTTTGCATCCGTGAACAGACGTTTTCATATTATGATATGCCTTTTGCTGATGACTGCCATGCAGTCGTTGGCAGGGATTGTTCGCACTCATCCTTCATGGAACATCACCAAGGGAATGCTGAAAGAGAAGGTGACAGGCATAGCACAGGATAAGCGAGGATTCCTATGGTTCTCTTCCTGGGGCGGACTGTTCCGCTATGATGGTCAGGAATTTCGTTCGTTTAAGACCCATCCAGGCGATGGCACTCTGATGCCCTATGACCGTCTCGATGCTGTGAAGATAGACAAGAAAGGCAACGTATGGTGTCGTTCGTTCTACCATCCCTACTGCTTCGATGTGAGAACATCCACCTTTATTGATGTGACAGAGAAACTGGAGCAGACGAGTGGAAAGACCTTCAGCATACACCAAATCTACCCTATGGCGAGCGGATATGTGTGGCTACAGACTAAGGAGGGCGATGCGGCTATAAGGGTGAGCATAGATAATCCTAAGGAGTCGGCACGTCTGTATTCATACTCCAATGGCAGACTGAAAAAGGGTAAGATACTCAGCATAAATGAGGATAGCCGAGGTATGGCGTGGATTCTGTCTGAGGGCGGCATCACCGTACCTGGTCTGCGAGTATCATTCCCTCAAAAGCGTTTCGACCACTGGCGCGAGACAACCAAAGACCACATATACCTTGCCACGAAGAGTGGCGAACTGTGGTTGCTCAACACCAAAACGTGGACTATGCAGAGGGTGGTACTACCGATAAAAGCAGGAAAGATACTCCGCCTTGCAGGCAACGCCAAAGGGGAACTGGTAGTTGCCACTGACGAGGCTCTGCTGACACACTACAAGGGTGATTGGCGAGTTCACAGATATAAGGAAAGAATAGAGTCTGTAAAACGACTTTTCTGCGATGAAATGGGACGTTATTGGATGATAACCGACCAAGCAGGAGCGATGTTGCTTGACAGGATAAACGGCTCATTACATACCATGCTACCTGGTGGCGAGGGCAACTACGAGAACAAACATGACAGCTGGTTTTTCGCTTTGCAACCTAAAAACACAACCCTGCTGATGGCAAGGGATGGTGGTTTGTGCTATTATAACGGGAACGGGAACTCCAACAGGAACGGAGAACTCTACCACGTGATGCAAGACAATGGCGAGTGGTATCAGCCACAGGTTGGCCGCACCTTTGTTGATAAGGAAAACAATGTGTGGTTGTATAACAGCGAAAGCGGACTGGACAGGATTAGCCTGCGCACTAGCCCATTCAGGCCATGGGGCGTGATGAATCCTCCATGTGCTCTGTTTACCGACTCCAAGCAAAGGCTGTGGATAGGTGACACCAAGGGGAGACTTACCATATGGGGCAAGGAATACAATCTCGGAATAGTCTATACCATAGAGGAAATGGAGGACGGCACTATGTGGGTGGGCACCAAGAATAAAGGACTATATAGACTCTCGCCCAACGGGAGGGATGGTTACAATGTGGAACAATTCCTACATAACCCCAAGGATAAGTATTCCATCTCAGCCAATGATGTATTTTGTCTGGCGAAGGACCACAAAGGAAACCTGTGGGTTGGCACCTACAGCGGGGGTGTGAACTATATCAACGGGAACGCTAACGGGAACGCTAATCATAAGGTTAAATTCATAAACAAGAACAACGAACTGACATGGTTGCCTACTGACGAGAGGTCACTCAACATTCGTTCGCTGCTCTGCACCAGAGAGGGCATAATGTGTCTTGGCACAAGCCACGGCATTTATGCATTCAAAACACCCAAACAGGTGTTCCACAACGAGAGAAAGGCCGACGATGTGCACAGTCTGTCTAACAACGAGATAATAATGATGTATCAGGACAGCCGAGGTGAAGTGTATTCTCTCACCCCAAGTGCAGGAATATGTCGCACAAAGGCAGAGGCTCTGCTGAGTGACGATGCAGTGTTTACGGTCTATGATAAGCAGAACCTTGCACCATCTGATGCCCCCCTGTCTATCACTGGCGATTCGAATGATAACCTGTGGATAGCCTATACAAACTCTATTGCTATGCTCAACAGGGAACGCACAGCATTCTATAACTGGCAGTCGCCTGCTATGTCGTTTGCCAAGATAGTGAAAGACAATCAAGGCCACCTCGTAGCAGCCACCACTGACGACATAATATCATGGAATCCTGCCACCCTGAAACCTGACGAAGAAGCTCCCCGCATAGCCATATCTACTCTGACAATGGGGGGTCGCCAGCAGACCTATGATGCCGACCTTATGGACACGATAAGGTTTGACAGCAACGAACGCGATGTGAGCCTGCAACTCTCAGCACTCACCATGAAGCAGGGAGAGAAGATAAAATATGCCTATCGGCTTGATGGTGATAGCACATGGGTGATGCAGGGCGACAACGACAGGCTAACATTCCTCAACATGCGAGCAGGCTACCACACCATACAGCTGCGTTCAACCAACGCCTCAGGAGTGTGGTGCAACAACTTCCGCACCATCACACTCTATGTCAAACCTACCTTCTGGGAAACGCCATGGGCATTGCTGCTCTACATATTCCTGGGTGCCCTGATCATTGGTGGCATCGCTATGGTGTGGGCCTATATCTACCGTCTGCACCTGAAGATGCACACTCAGGAAGAAGTGATAAAACAGCGCATGGACTTTATCCATAACGTAGCACCACTCATTCGTGAGGATAAGGACGACCTGCTGGAACGAGTACGTAAGTACATAGATGAACACATAAGCGACGAAGGACTAACCATACCATCCATAGCCAGTGAGATGGGCATGAGCCGCACCTCTTTCTTCAGTCGCTTCAAGGAACTTGCAGGCATCAGTCCACAAGATTACCTCACCCACTATCGCATAGCTTATGCCAAACATCTCCTCACTATGGGTGGACAGAGCATCTCTGAAGTAGCATACAAGAGCGGGTTCTCTGACCCTAAATACTTCTCACGCGTATTCAAGAAAATAGAAGGAGTATCTCCTTCTTCTATTGCGCAATCACGCAATAATACTACGAAAAACTAAAGCAGATTATATTAGTTGCGGTTGCTAAGCACCTAGACGCCCTCGCTAAGTAAGGGCACGCGGTTGCTAAGCAAGGGCGTCTAGGTGCTTAGCAACCATAAGTGGTCGGGATGACCAGACTCGAACTGGCGACTCCTACGTCCCGAACGTAGTGCGCTACCAACTGCGCTACATCCCGAAAATAAAACTAAAAGAGGGTGTGTCAAAATAGGCACATCCTCTTACTGAGCGGAGACGCTTTCAGCGTCTTATGCCCAGCATGTTATAAGGGTGGGAAACTTTAGTTATGCATTATGCATTATGAATTATCCTCCTCTCCTCCAATCTCCGGGAACAGCATCATGTGGTCCAACAAGACAGAATTGCCAAACAGAGACTCACTGTATCGAACTATATTGTCACACGTTGCCAGATTACAGAAGTCCCCTGATCCTGGTCTTACGTTCAGATAAAAGGTTGTTTTTAATGTGCTTTTTGTGATTATTCAATAAGAAGCGAGTGAATTTTTGCTAAAAAGGTTGTATTGTTACAACCATATCAAAAAAAATCTGTATCTTTGCAGCATGATAGCTGCGAGAATGCTCCCGCTCGGCAAATGAGAACATGTTCTCTTTGCACTCGCTTAATCGCATCCTTGTGGCGTTAATATAAAAATTTTGTGACCGTATGAAGTATCTGAATTTTAAGAAGGCATTGGCAGCATGGCAAGATTTGCAACCATTGTCTGAAAAAGACAGGGATAGACTTAGCCGTCGTTTCACTGTGGACTTCAATTACAATAGCAATCATATTGAAGGTAATACGCTGACTTATGGTCAAACGGAAATCCTGTTGCTATATGGTAAGGTAATAGGAGAAGCGGATGTGCGAGATGTACAGGAGATGACTGCGAGTAACGTGGGACTCCGTATGATGTCTGAAGAGGCATCAGTGAAGGAGGTTCCGTTAACACAGAACTTTATTCGGACGTTACATAAAACCTTGCTACGCGAAGACTATACTGTCTATCGAGAGCTTCCTGGGGGCATACAAAAAAGCTATGTCATCCATGCAGGACAATATAAGACTCGCCCTAACAGCGTCATCACTCGCTATGGCGACAGATTCGAATATGCTTCTCCTGAGGAAACACCCAGTTTGATGACCGACTTGGTGGATTGGTATAACAAGGCGGAGCAGGAAGGAAAACTTTCTCCAATAGAGTTGGCTGCACTATTCCATTACAGATACATCCGCATTCACCCGTTTGAGGATGGGAATGGACGTATAGCCCGACTGATGGTAAACTTCATTCTGACTCGTCACGATTATCCGATGATAGTAGTGCGCAGTCGTAAAAAGAGTGAGTATTTAGAGGCTTTGCATCAGACTGATATTGAGGTCGGCCCTGTACCTGCTGATGGTGCACATGCTGATATTAAGGAAATCAAACCATTCTTGAAATACTTCAATGAACTGGTAGCTACAGAGGTTTATAATGATGTACTCTTTGTGAGTGAAAAGGATGAAAATGTATGGTGGTATGATGGTGAACGGATAGCTTTCCGTACACCAAACTATACTAAAATACTGAATGCTATGCGAACACAACCTACGCTTACATTGGCAGATATGAAAGAATTAACAGGCATCAGTATTGCTGCTATTCAGAAGCTTCTTGACCAACTGATTCAGAAGAAATATGTTGAACGAGGAGAAAAAGACGGTAGCTGGAGAGTTTTTGTGACACAGTAATTTTTCTAGTTCAATGGAAGTCGCTCAATCTTTGTACTTTTGTAGCCAATTACACTATTAACCCACACTTATGATGCACGCAGGACATAGGGCTTATAAGAAAGTGATCAAAGAACCGTCCCGGTGATCCTTTATTCTCATCTTCTGAGTGAAGAGTTGTGATTTGCAGAAAAATTAGTACCTTTGCACCATCAGATACAACAGCCGCCTACTATCAGTCCCACCGCTACAAGTTGTGATTTGCAGAAAAATTAGTACCTTTGCACCATCAGATACAACATACTACCGCGAGCACTATGACGAGTGCCGTTGTGATTTGCAGAAAAATTAGTACCTTTGCACCATCAGATACAACGTGATGAATTATTTTCCTTGCAAAGTTATGGTTGTGATTTGCAGAAAAATTAGTACCTTTGCACCATCAGATACAACTGCACAAGCCATGACACGCCATACACAATAGTTGTGATTTGCAGAAAAATTAGTACCTTTGCACCATCAGATACAACTCTCGGTGAGGATACCTGCCCATGCGTTTAGTTGTGATTTGCAGAAAAATTAGTACCTTTGCACCATCAGATACAACGTTGGGAAGAGATGACCAAGGGCATAAAGAGTTGTGATTTGCAGAAAAATTAGTACCTTTGCACCATCAGATACAACTAGCAGCGCGATAACCTAATTCATCATTCTGTTGTGATTTGCAGAAAAATTAGTACCTTTGCACCATCAGATACAACGCAAGCCCGTGATGAACTTCACCGCCACCTGTTGTGATTTGCAGAAAAATTAGTACCTTTGCACCATCAGATACAACTCATTTGGTGTAACACTGTGACCCTTAGCATGATGCAAAGATTTAACATTAGAAAAAAATGGTGCATCTAAAAACTCCCATCCTTTATTGGTTGGGAGTTTTTTATTCCTTACTCTTTCAGATTTTGATGGTCAGAACAGTTCGAGTTGTATTGGTTGGTTTGTAGATTTGCTTGCTGATTTTCCATAGAAGATTTCAATGTCGCCAAATTGTTTGTCCGTGATATTGAGTATGCCAACCTGTCCTTTCTCTGGTATGAAAGCTCTGACGCGCTTTATGTGGACTTCCATGTTTTCCCGACTTGCACAATGTCTGACGTAGATTGAAAACTGAAACATTGTAAATCCGTCACGTAACAGTTTCTTACGAAAAAGTGCCGCCTCCTTGCGATCCTTTTTCGTCTCTGTGGGAAGGTCAAAGAAAACGAGAATCCACATAATGCGATAGTGACTGAAACGTGCCAGACTCATTCGAAGCGTGGGTAGATGATATTGCGTTCTTCGCCTGCGAAGCACCTATATAGCGATGCTGTAGTCTGTGTTGCCGCCACCATCAATGGGCTTCGCTTGCCTTCCATATAAACATCAAGAACAGGGATTTGCAGTAGCCGTGCCTTGAGGTCTTTCGTTAAGTCCGAATAGTCATCTACACTCTCCATGATACCTATGACATGCTGGTCAACGAAAGGTCGGTAGGGCTCCATAATATCGTCGGCAAGACAATAGGCATTGTATCTGTTGTGATGGTGTATGCCAAGCGTAGGAAGCAGCCCGCTGCTTACCAAAGCCCTTGCTACGATGGCTCGCAGAATGGCTTTATGACCAGCTGATTGTCACGCAGGGAGAGATAAGCAGGGTTGCCGAAGTAAAGGGTCTTCTTGATCATAGGGCTACTTTATTATCTTAGTTATATGGCCAAGCCTGTCGGTTTCAAGTTTCCAACATACGGATTTGATCATTATACTGTTGTCCATTGTTTTCTCCATTTTATTAAGTGAGAATAGTTCAACCTTGTTTTGAATAACAGCAGCGATATTGTGCTTAATGAAATAACTACGATTACCTGTTGCAGAAACGAACTTATAGATTCTGTCAAAATCAAGATGTTCCGGTTCTGACAAGATTTCATCTTCTGTTGGAACATAAACCAAGTCGTTAGGAGAAAGATAAAACTTCAGAGGTATTCCATTATCATCTTTCTCTGGCACAGGCAAGAGTCCTTGTTTAAGCCTTTCAACTACTATGTTGAGCTGAATTGTTTGATATGAACGCACTCCGTCTTTGTTTTCGTATATAGCAAAATATAGGTTGGTTCCGCTTTGGGCTTCAACAAATTTCTTGCTGTTAATTCCATTCACTCCGACAGAATACTTCTCTCCTTTAGGTTCAGAAACACGCACACGGATGATAGGCTTGTGATCTTTGCCTCCGTTGTACTGTCTTATGTTGGCATTCATCTCCATTATCCCCTCTGGAGAGAATGCAAGTTTTGGATCGTTGCCCTTTTGAGCAAGATATGACAGCAGTATCTTCTGTATGCCTGTATCGGTTATGGACATTATCTTCTTCTCATCAAAACTGTTGTCAAGCATTTTGCGAGTGGCCACTAAAGGTTCTATCTCGTCTGTAAAATAGTAAACGAGGACCTTAGAGTAATCCCTTCCCATGTAAACATAGTTTTGCGATTTGAATTGTGCATTGATTTTTTGTTTTGTCATTCCTGCACCCTTCATCATCACAATTGCCTGACGCAGTTGTGAAGATGCTATATTTTCAGGTTGTTCAATAGCCTTTGAAAAAGCGACTTCCCTTGTTCTCTTCAGGTTTACCCTGCCAAAGACTGTTTCTTTGTGCAGAGGCTTTCTTACTACCCACTGGTCACCTCTCTTCTGTTTCTCTATTACCTTCTTGCCGTCAACATTGTAATGCTCATAGTAGTTGCTTCCTTTATTAATGACCCGAATGTAGTGTTTGAAGGATATGATGACATTTTGCAGGGCTCTGTAAGAGTCTTCTGTGAATGTATTCCAAGGTTTACGAATTATTCTATTCTTGTCACACAATAACTGTCGCAGGTCTTCACGACGTTTTGTGTCAGCAGCAGATACATTGTTAAGGTAATTTACGATGTTACTTGTAGCAAGTGCTATGACCAAGGCATCCATAGCATGGTGACGGTGGTCTATACGTTTCTTGCTGAAACCTTTCTGCAGTTCCAGAGGCATTGTGGTTTGGAATACCCTTTTCCCACTCTTGTTTTCCCAATGTCCGAACTCTTCACTTCCTGTTAATATGTTCATTCGTTCAAAGCGAGGCGAAACGATATGGTTCCATACGTCTTTGAGTCCCCAGTCTTTCTTCAATCGGTCTGTAATACCACCTGAACATGTTATGATGTTCTTTGACTTGTATTCAGTCTCACCATCGGCCCTTACTACATTGGAAAGTAAACCGATTATGACTTTGCTGATGTAGCGACTGTCATTCATTTGCCGCTGAAGGAATTCCTCTGGAATGTCATCCATCATCAGTTTGCTCGCTTTCTGACGGTTGTTGGCATAGTGTTGTTGGACGAACTTGGTGTACTCTTCTTCTGTATAAACTTTTACATCTCCCACAGCAGCACAATGGATAATCTCACCACCACAATTCTTTATAAACTCCATTCCAAGCATATTGCTTTTTCGCTGATTTACCTCGCTTTCGCAGATGACTTTATTAGAGAAAGAATCATCGAAGTAACGGCCTTGTGGAATGATGTGTTCAATCTGATAGGCAGATGTGAAAAGTTTTGTAAGTGATATAGTCTGTCCCGTGTATGGTGAGCAGTATTTTTGTTCCAACCATAGCTTATACTTTTGCAGCTCACTCTGTGTAGGGCTTGCAAGACGAGAGATACGTTCAATATCTGAGTAATCAGCATCATCCTTATTTAATGTAAGGAGTGCACCCTCTTCATAGATGCGCAAGATTTCCTGCTGCATTGGAGAATAGGGACGTACATCCTCGATGCTGATATCATTCTTGAGCTCTATTAAAAGTTGTTTGATGCGGAGATTGGTGTTTTCATTTTTCAGAATACGTTCGGTATCCCTTTTACGCTGTTCGGAGGTACTCTTCATACTTCGTCCAAGTTCCACATGTATTTCGTCTATCTTACCACAATCCTGCCAGATGTCGTGAACAGTGCGAAGAGTTTCAAGCAGACATTGCTCTACGATGGGGTTTCGCAGAGAATACTGTTTGAAACTGCGTATGTATCGTTGTAAGTCGTTGGGGGTTTCCCATTTTTCGATGTCACTTGCCTCTGAATGGCGTCCGTAAACGACATAACACGCAAGCCACTCTGGAAGGCCTTTACATCGTTCTCTTGATTTCAGTTGGATACCATTGTGCTGGATACGGGATGCGATTTTTTCATCTATCTCACCTCCAAGTATATTGTTCACACAATCAGGAATTTCCTTTTCGTTCCACATACTACCCATGCGCATGACAGTAAGGAGTTTTTTGATGGCCTTTTCAGAATATGCCCCATATTCTTTTTTGTAAGGAGTAATCTTCTGGAATGTCTCTACAAATGTTTCAGGCAGATGCTTTTGTTCTGCATAAGATTTTAGTGCTTTGATGAGCTCATTCTTGTCATCTACAGAGTATAGCAGATGCCAAAGGCGGTACTCTTCATTTCTGTCATTGATTATACCAGTATCGACATCAGCCTTTTGAAGGTGATGCATTATGGTTGCTCTTGTAGCGTTGCAAGGATAGGCCTTATCCTCTATATAGTTCCAACGCAGCGGAAATTTTGTGTCTTTGCCCTTTGGCTTTTTCAGTAAAAAGAACTCTTTCAGAAGAGTGTCTTGGTTGATTTCTTTCTTGTCGTTGAGGTAAGTGAATAGCCTCACATAATCCTCTTCTGTAGGAAGGTATGTTTGTGTGACATCAGTATTGTTCAAATCATCACGCTGATATAAACGAAGGTTATGCACAAATTGCCAAAGGCGAAATTCCTGGTAGAACGGATTTGACTTTGCTATACATTTAATATGTTGTACTTTTACTTCTCCTGTTTCTTTGTTGATATACTCATACTGCTCATATGGGCAATCGGATATGAGTGACCGTTTGCTTTTCAGTGGACGCTGATAGAATATGAGGTCGTTAGCTATGAGATTTATAAGATCTTTCCTACGAAGGCTTTCCTGATGATTGGTATTTTGTGCATATAGTTCTTTGATACATTTCTCAAAGAAGGATGCGTCAGTCAGTTCGGGTATGTATTCTTTCTGCTTCTCAAGGATTTTGATTAGCTCTTCCTTATAGAATTTCCTTTCAACGACACGAACAAGTTTTCCTCTTACTTTCTCAGAGGGATTTGCCAATATGTGGTCATAGATATATGCACCTACAGTTTGACCTGATAAGGTGATGTCTGACTCAGCTCTTTTCTTTTGTAATGCCCAGTCGTCTTCCTTCGGAGCCCGGAAGGAACGTTTTTCAATTCCGTCCCTATCTTTTTTTACTGACCCATCATCCTCGTACTCTGTAGTAATGATAAATTCCTTAATCTTTCCTTCCCAATCATTGAGAGGCTGCTTGCTGGAACGACGGTATATCCACCCATTCTCAAGGTGAATGTTATACCAGATGTCATTGCCTCGTCTTTGGTCTGTAGCTTCTACTTTTACAACTTTCAGAGTATAGTATTCTTCTCTCTTATGAGAGTTTGTTTCTTCTTCATCCTCTCCACGTAGTTGGTAATATCCACGTTTCTGGTTGAAGCTAAGAATTATCCATGCCAGTTCTTGTTTGCTAATTGGTCGCGATAATGCTTTCTTCCTCAAAAAGTACAATGTCCAATCATAGGGGACTTTCTTTCCATCGGCTACTATATCAGGCTGATGTGTATGAAAATCTTCAAGCATTTCCTCAAAGGAGCTCATAAAAACAAATTCTGCTCTATTGAGGGCATTCTTCCTCCATGCTATCTTTGGCTCGCTATGGTCAAGGAATTTCCCATATGTATGGTTGTTTTGCTTATCCCATCCAATGGCTTTATCAAAGTGCTCAGGCAAGAAACCAAGAATATGCAGTATGCGGAACAGTCGCTCACGTCTTTGCAGGTTACGTTCGCGTATTCTTCTTACGCCTCGATATCCGGTTCGCTGCGCGGTCTGTGATTCCGTAACGCCGCTATCAAACTTGCCCAGCACATCCTGACTCATAGGGATAATACGGCTACCTATTTTAATTTGTGGTTTTGCGTCAGAATTCTCATCATAAGAAACTAAAGCCCAACCAATACTATTAGTTCCAAGGTCCAGTCCTAAGATATTTTTCATTTTTATGTAGATTTATTTTGATGTTTGATTTTTTATTCTTAACTTTGCAGCACTAATTTTTTGCAAATCACAATAAGGATTATTCCGTTGTGAAAACATTCAAGGCGGGGCAACTCGCCTTTTTTTATTTATTGGACCTGCAGTTAGTAGCTTGTTGTTGTAGGTTTTTAGGTGTATCAAATGTCTTAGTTATTCTTTCACCGCCACAAAGATAATATTTTTTCTTGATAAGGACAGAATATTTAACTGTTTATAACTTCAAAAACAATCTAACTACAAGATATTTCCTCTTTTTCGATAAAACATGCGCTATGCAGGCTACTGTTCCATTACTACTTAAAAACGCCCTACATATCTTTATGCATCGATGTAAGAGGAGTGTTTTTTTTTATGGGGTACATACACCTGGCTGTTTTCGGTGGGTGTTCGGGACGATGTGAAAGACCTACGATTAGGGTCTAATAGAGTAACTTTTACAAGGTAATAGCAGGTCTTTTAGACGGTAAAAGACCTGCTATTGCAACGCGTTGATTATCTGATGTTTACAAAGCACACAATCAGAGCCTTTCTTTATGCAAAGTTACTAAATTATTCTGAATTATTCTGGATTTTTTAAAAAAAAGTTTGCACTTTTCAAAATATATACACCTATTTTGATTTATGTCATTGTATTTTAGGCTATTAGGTCGCTTTAGATATACACCTATAACTACACTAAAACTACACTAAATATACACTAAAAGTACACCTGACCAAAGCCCCCTCTCTGCCCGGAGGGCATCTCTCCCCCTAGGAGGAGAGAGGGAAGCCTCACCCCGTCCCTCCCCTGGGGGAGGGGGAAGGGGATTACAGGACACCTATCAAAATGGTCAAATCGTATTGGTGAGCCACTTTGGTCGCGCTTGTAAGTAACTTCGCCTGTGCTTGTAAGTAACTT
Organism: Prevotella sp.; assembly: GCA_017478025.1. Classification (GTDB taxonomy): domain Bacteria; phylum Bacteroidota; class Bacteroidia; order Bacteroidales; family Bacteroidaceae; genus Prevotella. The sequence continues at coordinate 92,523 of JAFVGZ010000028.1, read as the reverse complement.
CGGCTGTGCTTGTAAGCAACTTCGCCTGTAGTCAGGCAATTTCTCAATTAGTCATCCTGTAATATATCTCTCCTCCCAGGGGGAGAGATGCCCTTTGGGCAGAGAGGGGGCTTTGATCAGGTGTATATCTTGTGTAGTTTTAGTGTAGGCTTAGTGTAGGTATAGGTGTAGGGTAAAATGAATTTATTTTGTTTATTTTCATGCAGTTACGTGATTTCTTGTGTATATCTGACGAAAACTATGCCTAAAATTTTTTGTAGCATCTTGATCCAGACGATGTATGTTCGGCGGCTTATTTTGCGGAAAAGTTTTGGGGTGTGGGATTTTTTTATTACTTTTGCACTCGGTAAGCAAATAAAAAAAGAACACACTATAAACTTAAATCTCGGTTTCGATATGCTTTTATCTATGACTGGCTATGGTAAGGCCGTAGCAAAATATGGGGAGAGAACTATTCACGTGGAGGTGAAGTCGCTTAATTCGAAGGCTATGGATTGCTCTACACGTATTGCACCTATCTATCGCGAGAAGGAGATAGAGATACGCAAACGTATTCAGGAGTGTGCCGTGAGGGGTAAGATTGACTTTGCCATCTGGGTGGAGAAGGATGTGGCTACGGATGCTCCGCAGGTGAATGTGTCGCTGGCAAAGAGTTATTTTGAGCAGATACAGGCGCTGTCAGGCGAGTTGGGAGTGCCGATGCCTGCGCCGACGGTGATGGACGTGATGCAGGTGCTGGTGCGTATGCCCGACCTGGTGAGCCGTGCAGAGACGGAGGAGCTGACAGACGAGGAGTGGAGCGTGGCTTCGGCATCCATAGACGAGGCGCTGAAGGAGCTGACGGCGTTCCGCATTCAGGAGGGTGCGGCGCTGAGAAAGAAGTTCGAGGAGAAGCTGGACAACATAGCGAGCCTCATGGAGAGCATTGAGCCCTATGAGAGCAGCCGCGTGGAGAAGATAAGGCAGCGCATCATGGACGGCCTGACGGCGATACCCGATGTGGAGTATGACCAGAACAGGCTGGAGCAGGAGATGATTTATTATATCGAGAAGCTGGACATATCGGAGGAGAAGCAGCGCCTGGCGAACCACCTGAGGTATTTCCGCGAGACGATGGACGAGCCCTGGGAGCCGGCATCAGCAGGCGGTAAGAGTCAGGGGATAGGCAAGAAGCTGGGCTTCATAGCACAGGAGATGGGACGCGAGATTAACACGACCGGCTCGAAGAGCAATCAGGCGGAGATGCAGAACATCGTGGTGCAGATGAAGGACGAGCTGGAGCAGATAAAGGAACAGGTGCTGAACGCGCTGTAACCTCTCCCCCCGACCCCCTCCCCCAAGGGGAGGGGGAGAGCCCCACCCCGGCCCTCAGCCCCACCAAATTAACGAATTCTTGCTCCACGATGTTACGCAAGCGTCACAAAGTGCCGAGCGAACAAATTAACGAATTAAAAGAGGCCGAACATTGTTTTACGCGGGCGAGGACGCCTTCACCCCCCTTCGCCCCCCGTTTTCCTGGGGAGAGCCCCACCCCGGCCCTCCCATAGGGGAGGGAGGAGTGAATGGCGGGATGACGAGATGGCGGGATGGCGGGATGGCGGGATGACGGGATGACGAGATGACGATATAACGAGATAACTAGATAACTAGATAACTAGATAATAAAATGGCGAGATTTCGATACATAGTTTTATCGAAATCTCGCCATTCGTTTCTCCCTCCCCAAGGGGAGGGGTCGGGGTGGGGCTTTTCTTTTATCGCAGCCAGTTTGACAGGTTGTCAAGCATGCGGTCATGATATTTGAAGGTGCTCTTGAAGCCGAAGCCGTGACCACCGGAGGGGTAGCCGTGGAACTCGCAACGGATGCCGGCTTTGCATAGCGCGGCGTAGTATGCTACACCATTTGTGGCAGCAGGTACGGCGCGGTCATCGCTTGCCAAAAGGATGATGGTGGGAGGGGTGACACCGGCCACTACTTTGTTTTGATTAGACCACTCTGCCTGAAGCTCAGGGTCGTTGCGCTGCTCGCCGAGGAAGCCTACGCAGGAGCCTTTGTGGGTAACGGTCTCGTCCATAGAGATGACGGGATAGAAGAGGATGGCGAAGTCGGGACGCACAGCATCCTCGGCATGTGTGCACACGCTGGAGGCGAGGTGTCCACCGGCAGAGAAGCCCATGATGCCCACCTTGTGAGCATCGATGTTCCACAGCGCAGCAGAGTCACGTACGGTCTTGATGGCGTTGTAGGCATCAGAGAGCGGGATGTTACGGTCACCGCCAGGCATACGGTATTTCAGTACCACGTAGGCGATGCCGCGTGAAGTGAAGAACTCTGCCCAGTCGTGGCCTTCGTTGGCCATAGACAGATGGCTGTAGCCACCGCCCGGGCAGCCCACGACGACACGTCCGCCGGACTGAGCTGCCAGTTCGGCTGAGGGAAGATAGACGGTCAGCTCTGACTGACCATCGGCACTGTTGCTGAGCACAAAGGTGCGCTGAGCGTTACAAACAAACATGGATGATGCCATGAGAAGGATAAAAGATAGTAGAAAACGCATATTATTTACAATTTACTATGTACAATGTACAATTTAGCCCCCACCAGCTCCCCCCCGAGGGGAAATTAAAAATTAAGAATTCAAAATGCAAAATTAAGCCCCCCACCAGCTCCCCCCTAGGGGGGAGGGACGTGAACGGGACCACGAATTAGACGAATTAAAGCCCCCCACCGGCTCCCCCCTAGGGGGGAGGGACGTGAACGGCGGGGAAGATTGACGAGATGGCGGGATGACGGGATGACGGGATGGCGGGATAACGGGATGACGGGATAACGATATAACGATATAACGAGAGATATATCACTCCCTCCCCCAGGGGAGGGCCGGGGTGGGGCTGCGGGGCTATTTTATCTTTACCGCCGGGGCCCCTTCCGGCTGGGCCATTATCTCTTCGAGCACGTCGAGACCGCTGGCTATTTCGCCAAAGACGGTGTAGGTTTTGTCGAGTGACGGCATGCTGTCCCACTCGTTGCGGCCCCAGACGAAGTAGAAGTTGGTGGCGCTGCTGCGATAGGTGGGGTTGACCTCGTCGCCGCGACGCGCCGCTGCCAGCACTCCACGCCAATGCAGATGCACGGGGTAGGTGATCTCTGCATCCACCGTTGCGGAGTCACCCTCTATGCCATACTGCGCCACGAAGTTTTTCACCACTCTGTAGAACGGCTTTCCATTGAGCGCGCCGTCATTCATGAGGCGCAGGAAGTTGTCGCGGTGCTTGGGCGTCTCGTTGTAGAGCTCCACGATGATGTCACCCTTGTCTGTGTGCATGGTGACGAGAGGACGATCATAAGGACATGTACCATTTACCATGTACAATGTACCATTTGATGTACAATTTACCATGTACAATGTACCATTTGGTTTACTATTTGGGGTGCTTTTTGTGGTGACATCCTTGAGACTTGCCATTGTGAAGGCTCGCATGATGGATGTGGGCTTGCCCTCGCCGGAGAAGGCTCCGAGCTCATACTGCTTAGGACGGCAGGTGGGTTCCCAGTAGAACACGCCCTGACAGCGGCCTGAGGTGTATTCGCGACACAGGCGTATGAGCGCGGCCAGTTGTCTGCGACCCTCCTCCATCAGTTCGGGAGCGCTGTCATCAACCTTATATCCCGTCTCGGCAATCATCACATCGGTGCCGTATTTCTTCACCAGCATGTTCATATTGTTGATGCATTGCCCCATGAGCTGCTCCACGCTGCCGTGATAGCCGCCTTTGAAGGTCCAGTAGGGATAGAGCGACATGCCTATGACATCCCACTTGGCGCCGTTCTCGCGCAGGGCGTCGAGGTTGTTGTTGTAGAGCAGGTCATCGTAGCCGTTGTCCAGATGTACTATGACCTGAGCATTGGGGAACACCTCTTTGACCGCCTCGTAGCCGGACTTAAAGAAACCCGCATACTGCTGAGCCTCCTTGGTCCACTTGCCGTTGTCGTCGCGCCAACGTCCGTCAGTTATCTTGCCCATAGGCCACAGCATACCTGCCGAGGTCTCGTTGCCCACCTGCACCCATCGCGGCGTGACACCGTTGTCCTTCAGAAGTTGCAGCACCTCGCGGGTGTGAGCCGCCACATCCTGCAACACCTCTTTATATTTATGCTTAGCCCACGCAGCAGGCATATTCTGCTTGCCCGGGTCTGCCCACCAGTCAGAGTAATGGAAGTCTATCATCACCTCCATGCCCAGCGCCTTGGCACGCAGCGCCTTGACCAGCACATCGTTCTTGTCGCACCAGCCGCCGTGCTCCTTGGGATCGACCCAGACGCGCAGACGAATGGCATTGAGCCCCAGCTCCTTCATCAGCGCTGTGGCTTCGCGCTCCTCGCCCACGTAGTTATATACTTTCTGTCCGCGCTGCTCCATCTCCGTACACCAGCTGATGTCGGCACCGAGAAAGAAATCCGCAGCCGACGAAGCCAGCGGCGAAAGGGGCAGAAAGGCATACAGGGCACAGCGGCACACGCGTGAAGCGAACGATTTCAGCGAACTAACAGCGGGGTTAAAAAGGTCAGTATAATGCATCATATAGGTGTAATATATAATAAGGTGTTTTGTTAATTTCTGCAAAGTTAGGATTTTTTTATAGAAAAATATGTACCTTTGCAGTCGGAATTGTATTTTTTTTAGATAAATTGGCAACGATTATACACATAGAGACGAGCACGGACGTATGTAGCGTGGCGGTGAGCAAGGACGGTTTCCGCCTTTTTGACCGCACCATTCCGGGCTCCGTGAAGGGCAGCCAGGCGTCAGAACAGCTTGGCACATTGGTAGAGGAAGCCATCGACGAAGCCCGTGAGAAACCAGATGCCGTAGCCGTCAGCAGCGGCCCAGGGTCATATACGGGTCTGCGCATAGGCATGTCGATGGCCAAGGGCCTGGCATACGGCAGCGATGCAAAGCTGATTGCGGTGCCCACGCTGGAACTGCTCTGCGTGCCGGTATTGCTGGGCGACTATGACATGCCCGACGATGCGCTGCTGTGTCCCATGATAGACGCGCGACGCATGGAGGTGTTCACCGCTGTCTATGACCGCGCCCTGCGCCCCGTGATGCCCGTGCAGGCAATGGTGGTGGACGAGAACAGCTTCAAGGACCTGCTGAAGGAGCACGACATATACTTCTTTGGCAACGGTGCAAAGAAGTGCATGGACACCATCAACCATCTCTGCGCACACTACATTGACGGCATAACGCCACAGGCAAAGAACATGCTGCCACTGGCTGACAAGCGCTTCCATGAGGAGAAGTTTGAGGATGTGGCATATTTCACCCCTGAATACTACAAGCAGTACGAAGCGAAACTGCCCAAGAACTTACTGAAATTATGAACTTAGAAGGATTAGACTATAACACCCAGCGCGAGCAGCTGAAGCTGATGGCGTATGGCCGTGACATACAGCAGATGGTGGAGCATTGTATCACCCTGCCCACCAAGGAAGAGCGACAGAGCTGCGCCCAGACCATAGTAGAGACAATGAAACGCGTTGTCTCATCACAACTGAGCTACAGGGAGCGCGAGCCGATACTGTGGTATCACCTGGCTTTGATGAGCGACTTCAAGCTCGACATCGACTATCCCGTGGAGATAGAGCACGAGGACGAACTGGCCAAGAGCCCCGACCGCATAGAGTATAAGAACAAGAAACCCATGCCGGTGCGCCACTATGGACGCATGCTCACGGCGATGTGTGAGAAGCTGAAAGACATGCCGGCAGGCCCGGAGCGCGATGCGCTGACAGAGCTGACGGCCAATCAGATGTATCGCAGCCTGCTGACATGGGGCATCACCACCGACAAGGAGAAGGTGGTGTCGGACATTGCACGCCTCACCGACGGGGCCATACAGGTGGATACCGACATCGTGTCAGTAAGTCTGGGCGATGTGGCAAAGGGCGATATGGCAGCAGCGGCAAAGAAGAAAAAGAAGAAGAAATAAAAACATCTAACATGTACCATTTACCATGTACCGCTCGGCACTCTGTGACGCTTGCGTAACAAAGTGGAGCAAGAATGTACCATTTTCATTTGGACATTTTACCAGTTGTACATGTTGAATGTAAATTGTACATTGTACATGGTAAATGGTAAATAAATACATGGTAAATTGTAAATAAATCAGACTAAGATGTCAAAATTCATCATTGAGGGCGGACATGCCCTGCAAGGCGACATAACACCTCAGGGTGCCAAGAACGAGGCGCTGGAGGTCATCTGTGCCACATTGCTGACCGACGAAGAGGTCACCATCAGCAATGTGCCAGACATTCTGGACATCAATAACCTCATACGACTGCTGAAGGACATCGGCGTGAAGGTGAGGTTGGAAGAGGGAGGAAGGACAAGAGATGAGGGAGGAAAGATGAGGGATGAGAGAGGCGGCAATGGACGCACTTTCACCTTCAGGGCCGACAAGCTGGACCTGGATTATCTCTCAAGCGATGCATTTGTGCACAAATGCGCTCAGTTGCGCGGCTCGGTGCTGATGATAGGCCCGCTGTTGGGGCGTTTCGGCAAGGCTACCGTAGCCAAGCCCGGCGGCGACAAGATAGGACGGCGACGCCTGGACACGCATTTCCTCGGATTCCATAAGCTCGGTGCCACGTATTCGCGCATCGAAGGGCGCGATGTGTATGAGCTGTCTGCCAATGACAACGGCAGCAGCAGCCTGAAGGGATGCTATATGTTGCTGGATGAAGCCAGCGTCACCGGTACGGCGAACATTATCATGGCAGCGGTGATGGCAGAGGGTACTACGACCATATACAACGCTGCCTGCGAGCCATACATACAGCAGCTCTGCCACATGCTCAACCGCATGGGAGCAAATATCTCGGGCATTGGGAGCAACCTCATCACCATCGTAGGCGTGAAGTCGCTCCACGGCACCACGCACCGCTTGCTGCCCGACATGATTGAGATAGGCTCCTTCATCGCTATGGCGGCAATGGTGGGCAACGGCATACGCATCAAAGACGTGTCAATCCGCAACCTCGGCATCATCCCCGATGCCTTTCGACGCCTCGGCATCACCATCATCGAGGAGGGCGATGACCTCGTGATACCGCATCACGATACATACCAGATAGACTCTTTCATCGACGGAACCATCATGACCCTGAGCGACGCACCGTGGCCTGGACTCACCCCCGACCTGCTCAGCGTGCTCCTCGTGGTGGCTACGCAGGCACAGGGCAGCGTGCTCTTCCACCAGAAGATGTTTGAGAGCCGACTGTTCTTTGTAGATAAGCTCATAGATATGGGTGCACAGATAATCCTCTGCGACCCCCACAGGGCTGTTGTTGTGGGTCACGATCACAAGATACGCCTGCGTGCAGCACGCATGTCAAGCCCCGATATACGTGCCGGCATAGCGCTCCTCATTGCAGCGATGTCAGCAGATGGAACATCAGAGATTAGCAACATCGCGCAGATAGACCGCGGGTACCAAGACATAGAAGGCCGCCTCAACGCCCTCGGCGCAAGGATTACACGAGTGGTATAGGAGGGAAGAGGGAAAAGGGAAAAATAAAAAGTGAAAGTTTCGATTGAGCGAGAGCAATGCCATGTTTGCATGAGCTTTGCCGAGCGTGAGGAACTTCGCCCGATAGGGCAAGAGTGAAGAATTATAAGGGATGCGGGAAAGTCTATTGTAATCATAATTTTCAACTCTCAACTCTCAATTTTCAATTTGATAAGATCAGAAGAAGTATATAAGATAGGTCGCTTAGGCAAGGCTCACGGCCTTAGCGGTGAGGTGACGATGCAGGTGGATGATGACACCTTCTACCGCATTGATGCCGACTACCTCATTCTGGAATTGGATGGCATATTGGTTCCATTCTTCCTTGAGGAGTATCGCTTCAAGACCGATGACGTAGCGCTGATAAAGTTTGAGGGCATAGACACGCAGCAGCGAGCCCGCGAACTGACGGGCAGCGATGTCTTCTTCCCCCGCAGATTGGCAGAGGAAGAGAGGCTGGAGGATGAGGAAGGAGAGATGAAGGATGAGGAAAGCTCATCCTCGGTAAGCTATGCGCAGCTCGTAGGCTACACCGTCAGGAACGCCAACGACAACAACAAGCCAGTAGGCGAGATAGCATACATAGACCGTCAGACCATCAACACAATGTTTGAACTCACCGACGGCACCCTCCTGCCCGCTGCAGAAGAGCTAATCACAGACATCGACACCGCCACTCACACCATAACAATGGACATCCCCGAAGGCCTGCTGTAACAGACAGAAATCAATAAGGAGTAGGGAAAGAAATTATAGGGTGGAAGGACAGAAATTATTATAATTAATATAATTTTCGTTGTTGAACAGCCCAACTGCGCGAGCTGATGACAAAGAAAAGACAGAAATTATTATAATCAGTATAATTATTGTCGCTGAACAGCCCAACTGCGCGAGTTAATTATTTTAATTATAATAATTTCTGTCTATAAAATACTCAGCTTAATTTCTGTCCTTTACAGTGCCTCAAGCATGCGCTTGATGACTACCTCGGCAGAGATTTCGCGGTTGGCAGCCTCGGGGATGACGAGGGAGTTCTTGCTCTCTATCACATCATCGGTCACTATGAGTCCGCGGCGCACAGGCAGACAGTGCAGGAACTTTCCGTTGTCTGTCCATGACATGTGCTCGCTATCGACGGTCCAGTGAGCCATCTTCTTGTAGTCATGGAGTATCTTGCCATAGTCTGCAGGGTTGGTAACACCCGGGCAGCTCCAGTTCTTGGCGTAGATAAAGTCGGCACCCTCGAATGCCTTGCGCTGATCATACTCTATCGTTGCGCCCTCGGTGAAGCGGCTGTCCAGCTCATATCCCTCTGGATGAGTGATGACGAGATCCACGTCTGGTGCTGCCAGCATCCACTCAGCAAAACTGTTAGGCACTGCCTGAGGCAATGCACGGCAGTGTGGAGCCCATGTCAGAACGGCCTTCACGCGTTCCTTTGTCTTGTGCTCCTCGATGGTGATGAGGTCAGCAAAGGCCTGCAGGGGGTGCACCGTAGCCGTCTCCATAGCAAAGACGGGGCGACCACTGTACTGCACGAACTGGTTGACGATGGTCTCGGCATAGTCATATTCGCGGTCTGTCAGGCCGGCGAAAGAGCGTATTCCAATGAGATCGCAGAAGCTGCCCATGACGGGTATCGCCTCAAGCAGGTGCTCGCTCTTGTCACCGTCCATCACCACGCCGCGCTCCGTCTCCAGCTTCCAGGCTCCGGCATTCACGTCGAGCACGATGACATTCATGCCGAGGTTCATCGCTGCCTTTTGAGTGGAGAGGCGGGTGCGAAGTGAATTATTGAAAAACACCATCAGCAGTGTCTTGTTCTTGCCAAGGTGCTGATAGGCAAAACGGTCGTTCTTAACTTGTTGCGCCTCTGCCAGTGCGGCACGGATATCGCCGAGGTCTTTGGCATTAAAAAATGTTTTCATTGCGTGTCGTAGTATATTTTCGTGCAAAATTAAGTATTTTTTTTGGAAAAAGTGCAGAAAGTATTCTTAAATATCAAAAAAATGCTTGCGTGGGTGCAAAATTATTGCTACTTTTGTACGCTGATGTTTCTTTGCAGGTAAAATCTGACTATGCTTAACCAGGCAAACACTCCGCACATAATGGGCATCCTGAACTGTACGCCCGACTCCTTCTTCTCTGGCAGCCGCATGCAAACAGAGAGCGAGATAGCCTCTCGCGCCAACGCCATAATCAGCGAAGGGGGAGACATAATAGACGTCGGTGCATACTCCACGCGCCCCGGTGCTGCGGAGGTAAGCGAAGAGGAGGAGCTGCGCAGGCTGAGGGGAGCATTGGAGGTGGTGCGCAAGGTGCAGCCAGAAGCGGTGCTGAGCGTTGACACATTCAGGCCCCGCGTGGCACAGATGGCGGTGGAGGAGTATGGTGCGCAGATAGTCAACGACGTGTCAGAGGGTATGTATCTCGACGAGATGGCGGCACTGGGAGTCACGTACGTGCTGATGTCTGTGCAGCCCGATATGGCCACGACGCTGGAATGCTTCGCTGAGAAGGTGAAGAGGCTGAGAGCAAAGGGGTGTGAGGACATCATCCTCGACCCGGGATTCGGATTCGGAAAGGATGTCATAAAAGGCAATTACGCCATGCTCCGTGACCTGCACAAGGTGAAAGAGGCCTTTCCCGAACTGCCGCTGTTGGCAGGCATAAGCCGCAAACGCATGATATATCAGCTGCTGGGGTGCACACCCGATAGCGACAGAGCCCTGCAAGGCACCATGCTGACCAACCTCATGGCGCTGCAACAAGGGGCAGACATCCTGAGGGTGCACGACGTAAAAGCCGCAGCAGACGTTGTGGCAATTTATAATGCATAATTCGTTAATTTGTTAATTCGACAATTTGTTAATTCGATAATTCGACCGTGTTCTTCCACTTTGGCATAAAAGACGCAATAGATATCTTACTTGTGGCGGTGTTGTTGTACTACATCTACCGCTTCATGCGCGAGTCGCGCACCATGAACGTCTTTGGCGGCGTGCTGGCCGTCATCATCGTATGGCTCTTTGTGGCCAAGGTGCTGGAGATGCGACTGATGGGAGCGCTGCTCGACCAGTTCTTCAGCGTGGGCGTCCTGGCGATTATCATTCTCTTTCAGGAGGAGATACGCAAATTCCTTTTCCGCATTGGCGAGCAGGAACGCCTGCACAGCCTCATGAATTGGTTTGTGAAGAAGGAGGAAGATGCCGATACCGTAGATCGTACCACCATCCTGCCCATCGTCATGGCCTGCATCAATATGAGCAAAGCGAAATGCGGCGCACTGATAGTGATAGAGCGACTTACGCCACTTGACGACATCGTGGAGACGGGAGACCGCATAGATGCCAGCATCAATCAGCGGCTGATAGAGAACATATTCTTCAAGAACTCCCCCCTGCACGATGGTGCGATGATAATCAGCAAGAAGCGCATCAAGGCTGCCGGCTGTATCTTGCCAGTGAGCCACAACCTCGACATACCGCGCGAACTGGGCCTGCGACACCGCGCCGCTATGGGTATCTCGCAAGAGTCTGATGCGCTGGCCATCGTGGTATCAGAAGAGACGGGCCGCATATCGGCAGCAGTGAAGAGCCAGTTCAGACTCAGACTGTCGGCAGAACAGCTGGAGGCACTTATCACGGAAGAACTGAAGTGATGTACAATTTACAATGTACAATGTACAATGTACGATTTACAATTTACGATTTACAATTTACGATTTGACGCACAATTCATAATTTATATTCTATAATTCATAACTATTACACTATGAGCTTAATTGAACAGATTGTAGCGCGAGCAAAGGCAAACAAGCAGCGCATCGTGCTCCCCGAGGCAGAGGAGGAGCGCACACTTATTGCAGCCGACAAGGTGCTGGAGCAGGAGATTGCAGACCTCATCCTCATCGGTAATCCCGCCAAAGTCAATGCCCTCGCACAAGAGCACGGACTGAAGAACATCGGCAAGGCAACACTCATCGACCCAGAGAACTATGAACGCTCAGAAGAGCTGGCACAGCTGCTGCAGAAGCTGCGCGAGAAGAAGGGCATGACAATTGAGAAAGCCCGCGAGCTGGTGAAGAATCCTCTCTACCTCGGTTGCATGATCATCAAGACCGAAGGTGCTGACGGCCAGATCTCTGGTGCGCTGTCAACAACCGGCGACACCCTGCGTCCTGCACTCCAGATTATCAAGACCGCACCTGGCATCACATGCGTCAGCGGCGCTATGCTGATGATTACCGACAAGCCAGAGTATGGCGAGAACGGCGTACTCGTCTTTGCCGACGTTGCCGTAACACCAATGCCCGATGCTAACCAGCTGGGACAGATTGCCGTTTGCACCGCACAGACAGCACGCTCGGTGGCAGGTTTCGCTGAGCCACGCGTAGCAATGTGCTCATTCTCCACTAAGGGCTCTGCCTCTCACGAGGTCGTAGATAAGGTGGTAGAGGCTACAAAGATAGCTAAGGACCTTGATCCAGAACTGAAGATTGACGGTGAGCTGCAGGCTGACGCAGCACTCGTGCCCGGCGTAGGCTCTAAGAAGGCTCCCGGCTCAGAGATAGCAGGCAAGGCTAACGTGCTCGTATTCCCTAACCTGGAAGTAGGTAACATCGGTTACAAGTTGGTGCAGCGCCTCGCCGGAGCAACAGCCCTCGGCCCAATCCTGCAGGGTATAGCACGCCCAGTCAACGACCTCTCCCGCGGCTGCTCCGTAGAAGACATCGTCAACCTCGTTGCCATCACCGCCTGCCAGGCCATGGACGCAAAGTGATGAGAAAGTGAAGAGTGAAAAGTGAAGAGTGAAGAATTTGCTGTCGCCATGATTAAGAACTACAAAAGAGAAGGAGGCCCACTTCACATCAAGAGCTATGCATTCGCTGTACGAATAGTGAATATGTTCTTGCACTTTACGGAAAAAGACTGGAAACTGCAGACCATTTATAAACAGGTCTTGAAGTCGGGAACGTCTATTTCTGCTAATGTTCACGAATCAGAATTCGCGCAAAGCCCTTTAGACTTCGCTTCGAAACTTCACATTGCTCTCAAGGAAGCCAATGAGACGATGAACTGGCTCAATTTGCTCCACGATACAGAAATACTCTCCGATAAAGAGTTCGACAGTATGGCAACAGATTGCAGTGAAATAATCGCACTATTGGTGGCATCTATTAAAACAACAAAAAATAACAACCTATTAAAAAAACAGAGTGAGCATTGAAGAGTAGTTTTTAATTCTTCACTCTTCACTTTTCACTCTTCACTTAGAAAATATGAAAATCCTTGTATTGAACTGTGGTTCATCGAGCATCAAGTATGCTCTGTACAATATGGACGACAACAGCGTCATGACCAGTGGCGGCGCAGAGCGCGTGGGACTGGACGGCGCTTTCGTGAAAGTGAAACTTGCCAACGGCGAGAAGAAGCAGATTATGCACGACATACCCGAGCATACCGAGGGCGTGAAGTTCATCTTCTCTCTGCTCACCGACCCTGAGATTGGCGTTATCAAGAGCTTGGATGAGATTGATGCCGTAGGTCATCGCATGGTGCATGGCGGCGAGAAGTTTGCTGAGTCTGTCATCATCACCCCCGAGGTTATCGAGGCATTTGAGGCTGTCAGCGACCTTGCTCCGCTCCACAACCCTGCCAACATGAAGGGCGTCAACGCTGTGTCAGAGCTCATGCCGGGCCTGCCACAGGTCGGAGTGTTTGATACCGCATTCCATCAAACCATGCCAGCAAAGGCTTATATGTATGCCGTGCCATGGGAGCTGTATGAGAAGTACGGTGTTCGCCGCTACGGTTTCCACGGCACCTCACACCGCTATGTCAGCAAGCGTGCCTGCGATTTCCTCGGAATACCTCAGGAGGGCTGCAAGATGGTAACGGCACACATCGGCAACGGTGGCTCTTTGGCAGCCGTCGTTGACGGCAAGTGCGTAGATACCACGATGGGTCTCACACCACTGGAGGGCGTAATGATGGGTACACGCTCTGGCGACATCGACGGTGGAGCCGTGACATTCATACAGAAGAAGCTCGGTCTGGACGCTGACGGCATCTCCAACCTGCTCAACAAGAAGTCCGGCGTGCAGGGTCTCTGCGGTTTCTCTGACATGCGCGACGTTGAGAGCGCAGCAAAGTCTGGTGACCAGAAGGCTCTCGTAGCACAGCAGTCATACTTCTATCGCATCAAGAAATACATCGGTGCATACGCTGCCGCTATGGGTGGCATCGACGTATTGGTATTCACCGCCGGCGTGGGTGAGAACCAGTCCATCATGCGCGAGATGTCATGCGAAGGCCTGGAGTTCATGGGCATCAAGATAGACAAGGACGTGAACAACCAGATTCATGGCAAGGAAGCCATCATCTCTACACCTGACTCTAAGGTGAAAGTCGTAGTAATACCTACCGACGAGGAGCTGATGATAGCCACCGACACCATGTCACTCGTAAAGAAATAATCCCCCCAACACATAGAGAAATCCCCCTGCAGGCCTGTGCTTGCAGGGGGATTTTTATGTTGTAAGCTCTGGAGTCAGAAGAAGATAGAAGGAGTTAGGAGGAGATAAAGGACAATACATATGTCCATTTACGCCCATAAACACATAACAACAAATGTCATCTATCTCCTTCTCACTCCCCCACTCTACTTTTATCTACAGAGCAAGCAGAGCTTGAGAAACTCTAATAGTCCTTACTTGAAGTAACGGTTGTACAGACCTTCGAAGCCCTTGCCGTGGCGAGCCTCGTCCTTGGCCATCTCGTGTACGGTGTCGTGGATGGCATCCCAGCCTGCAGCCTTGGCATTCTTGGCAATGCGGAACTTGTCCTCACATGCGCCGGCCTCAGCATTCATGCGCTTCTCAAGGTTGGTCTTGGTATCCCAGACAATGTCGCCCAGCAACTCAGCAAACTTTGCAGCGTGCTCTGCCTCCTCCCAAGCATAGCGCTTGAAAGCCTCAGCAACCTCAGGATAGCCCTCGCGGTCTGCCTGACGGCTCATTGCCAGATACATACCTACCTCAGAGCACTCACCATTGAAGTGAGCATTCAGATCTTTTATCATCTCCTCGTCAACGCCATACTCCTTGGCGATGCCGATAACATGCTCCTGAACAAACTGGATGGCACCAGTCTGCTCCTCCAACTCCTTGAACTTTGATGCTGGAACACCACACTGTGGGCACTTCTCCGGTGCTGCGTCACCCTCGTGAACATAGCCACAAACGGTGCAAATAAACTTCTTCTTCATAATTGTTTTTGTTAATAGATAATAGTTAATAATGTTGTAGTATAATAAAATGTATTCTCTGTTTCAGTCGCAAAGATAATAAGATTTCTATTCATTTCATTATCTCTGTACCGCAACAGTCAACTTTTTAAGAATTTATAACAAAGCACAACCCTCCTAATATCATTTTTTTTCTTAACTTTGCAACCCAAACGATAAAACAAAAAACAACAATAGATATATCAACTATGAAACCAACAATCACTCCCGACATCCTCTACATCGGCCAGGACGATGCAGACCTCCGTCTTTTCGAATCACAATATGACGTGCCCGAAGGCATGTGCTATAACTCATACCTCATCCAGGATGAGAAGATAGCCATCATGGACACCTCTGACCGTCGCACCATGTCACAATGGATGAGCGACCTGAAGGATGCCCTGGCAGGCCGTCAGCCAGACTATCTCATCGTTCACCACGTGGAGCCCGACCATGCCAGCGGCATCGCCGAAGTTGCCAACGCCTTCCCGGGCATACAGATAATCTGTTCGGCAAAGGCCAAGACCATGATACCGCTCTTCTTCCCCGAGGGTGACCTGAGTGACCGCATCACCACCGTGAAGGAGGGTGACACACTGTCACTAGGCAAACACGAGCTGAAATTCATCATGGCTCCGATGGTTCACTGGCCCGAGGTGATGGTCACCTACGATGCAACGGACAAGGTACTCTTCTCTGCCGACGGCTTTGGCAAGTTCGGCGTCATTGATGCCGACCCAGACGACTGGGCTTGCGAGGCACGCCGCTACTACTTCAACATCTGCGGAAAGTACGGCGCCCCCGTGTCAACGCTGCTCAAGAAGGCTGCTGCGCTGGAGATAGAGCAGATACTGCCGCTCCACGGTCCAGTGCTGAAGGGCGAGATGCTCAGCGAGGCTCTGCGTCTCTATGGCATCTGGAGTCAGTATGGCGTAGAGTCAGAGGGAGTCTTCATAGCCCACGCCTCCATCCACGGCAACACCGCCGAGGCAGCAGCGAAGCTGAAAGAGATTCTCCTTGCCAAGGGATGCAAGAAGGTAGCCATCTGCGACCTGTGCCGCGAAGACCAGGCCGAGGCAATAGAGGATGCTTTCAAATATGGCAAGATGGTGCTCGCCGCCTCCTCTTACGATGCGGGGCTCTTCCCACCGATGTATGACTTCATACACCATCTGCAGCTCAAGACCTGGCAGAAGCGCGAGGTAGCGCTGATAGAAAACGGCTCATGGGCACCCAGCGCAGGCCGCGTAATGACCCAAATGATGCAGGAGATGAAGGACATCACCATCAAGGGCGACCTCGTAACCCTGCGTGGCAAGATGAAACCCGCAGACATCCCCGCCCTTGAAGCCCTGGCAGACGCTATCCTGGCGTAAACCTCGTCTTTCTGTTTTGATACGAGAAACGATATACTAAAGCAATGGTCTAAGCACCCAGACACCGATTTGGACTGGGTGCTTTTTCATATATTGCTGCAGAGTCATCGGCTCCAGGATAACCTTTTTGTGTATCTGCGAGGCGTTGAGCAGATGCAGTTTGCCGTCGCTACCCCATTCGGCGATGCCGATATGCACGGTGTCAAGGCCTTTCTTCTTTGTGGCAATGGCCAAAATGTCGCCATTCTCCACATAGCGCATCTCCTTTTTTGACAGCCCCAACGAGGCCTGCGGAATGTAATACATCGTCTTGCCCTTCGTGTTTTTCTCATGCTCGCCTATTGCTTTTATGGCCTTAGCGTCACCTTTCAGCATTTTGTAGCTGCTGACGTGGGTTGTCATCCAGTTGACATCTATCCTTTGACGCGCTACGAACGATGCCCTCTTAGCATCCTGATCAATGGGGTATGACACGATGCCAAGCTTTCTGTTGCTCTCTGCCCACCAATAAAAATAATGATTGCGCGAGGGATAGCCGTCCATCTTGCCGCCTTCATAGCGTATGCGGGTGAGGTTGCGGCAGTAGTCGGAATACTTCACCGACCCCTCACACGTGGTGAGACACAGGGCAAGGACGCTTTCCACAAACGTGGTGCAATCCAGTTCACGCAGGTTTACCACAAGGCGCTCCTTAGGGTTCACCTCAAGAGTGTGTGCCACGTACGGCACGCCCTGCAGCTTGTGACCGTAGAACAGCATCATATTCTGCTTGCCCTTGGCCTTTGCCGCCTTGCCCTCAGTGAGAAGCTTCACTACGGCAACGCTGTCGGCATTGGGCTTTGCAACGCTAACTGAACTCCAAGAGCCCACAAGGAGTATCATAAATAATGTAACGTATCTCATGTCAAAAAGTTTTCCGTAGGCTTCTGAATCAGTTTCCGTACCGTTGAGGAAAATTTCATATACTTACTATTGGGATAAAATTCACTTAACTTTCTCAAGTAGATAAGCACCCTGCTCTGGGTTTTCCTCACCTGAGTACCGCTAAAGATAAGCAGCGTGTGAGGAGAGGACTAAGTCGAGTAAGACAATTACCAAAGGCTGGTAAACTGATTACCAAGGCTTGGTAACCGCATTACCAAGGCTTGGTAACTCAATTACCAACGCTTGGTAACATCTGACTACTTGAGAAACTTGAATAAAATTCATTTGCTGATAACTTGCCATGCAGCCTCAGCCATTGCCTCGTAAGCCTTCTCGCTGGGGTGCAAATGGTCTCCGGAGTCAAAGCCCGGGGCAAAGGCACGACGGTCTTTGGCATCACACACGGCGGCATCAAAATCCACGCAACCGTCGAATATCTCCGATGTGCGAAGCCATTCGTTAAACTCACAGCGCATCTTCTCGCGATCGTCATTGTACGTTCGCCAGCCGTATATGGGCAGCAACGTGCCGCTCCACACCTTGAGTCCGAGGGCCTTGGAGGGCGTGACATACAGCTGTTCCACGCCCTTCTCCATCTCCTCCACCGTCGGCAGGTCGCTCCACGGGCGGAACGGATTGACATCGGTACCCACAGGGTGGATGATGTCGTTGATGCCATGCTGTATGATAACATCCGTAGCACCGGCGGTATTTATCTCTATCGGGAAACGTGTGGAGCCCTTCAGCCCGTATGCCTGATAGGTGATGCAGTCGTACTGCCGCAATATGCGCGTGCCGCTGACGGCGCGACGTATAATGGAGGTGTTGCTGCCATAGGCCAGCATAGCGAGATAATCTGGCCATGACTGCGCCGTGATGGAGTCGCCATAGCACACAACGGAGCGGTTGCCGGCATCGGTGAGCACGTCTATGGTGTTGAGAAAATAGAACCAGTTGGTCTTGCGGGTCAGGTCAAGAGGCAGCGTCTCAGCCTCGGCATAGTCGCCGTAGGAGTAGAGCCCGTGTGACAGGGGGCCGGTGATGAGTGTTCCGCTGTTCATCTGCGTATAGCCCGCGAAGTACATACTCACCTCCAGGGTGTCGCCCATCGTGACGGCGAGGTCTATGATGTCGCTCTCCGTCTCGGTGCCGGGCATGAGAACGGTGCCTATATTACCGCCATCGAAGGTGATGGGGACGCGACAGGCAAAGGCCTTGGTGAGGGTGACAGGCTCCGTGCCGGTGAGGTTTGAGAAGCGGAACCGCAGCTTTGAGCCGCTGAAACACATGCGGATGGGATAGCGCAGGGTGAGGTCTTTGGCATAGACACACTCGCGACGGTCTGTTATAGACGTGGCATTGCCCCAGCAGGCCACCCATTTGAGGTCATGAGATTGTGAGGTCATGAGGTTATGAGGTTTAGGATTTCAGCGTGCGAAGTTACGACTAAATCCTGAGATATGCAAGCAGGCAGGCAACTTTATCTCCTTTTTTCTTGGCAGTCTCAATTAAATTGCATAATTTTGCATAATCAAACATTATGTAATGGAATCAAACGAAATGATACTGGCTGCGGCCCGACAATGCTTTACCGACGAGGCGGAGGCGATACAGTCACTCATCCCGAGGCTTGATGACAACTTCCCCCGTGCCGTGGAGATGCTCTATCGCTGTGAGGGCAAGGTCATCGTCACCGGTGTGGGCAAGAGCGGCCACGTGGGTGAGAAGATTGCCTCCACGCTGGCATCGCTGGGCACACCGTCATTCTTCCTCAATCCCCTGGATGCCTTCCACGGCGACCTGGGCATGATAGCAGCGGGCGATGTGGTGATAGCCATCAGTTACAGCGGCTACACCGACGAGTTGCTGCGTTTCATCCCGCTGCTCATAGAGCGCAATATCCCCATCATCGGTATCACCGGCAACGGCGAGTCATTGCTGGCACGCTATTCTGCCTGCCACCTGGACATCCACGTGGACCATGAGGCCGACCCCCTGAACCTCGCTCCCACCTCTTCTACCGCCACCACGATGGCTATGGGCGACGCGTTGGCATGTGCCTTGGTAAAGCGGAGAGGCTTTGAGGCCAAGGACTTTGCGCGCTTCCACCCAGGCGGCACGCTGGGCAAACGCCTGCTGTCACATGTCAGCGACTACATGGTGAGCGACAATCTGCCTATCGTAAGCCCTGAGACAAAGTTTGCCGATGCCCTCATAACCGTAACGGGAGGCAAGTTGGGACTGGCAATAGTAATAGATGCAGAGGGCGCGCTGAGAGGCATCATAACCGATGGTGACGTAAGACGCGCCGTACAGAAGTATCAGCGCCGCATGTTCGACATCACCGTCAGCGACGTGATGACCCCTGATCCCAAGACATGCCGCCCAGAGACAACCCTCTCAGAGGTTGATAACATCCTGCGCCGCCACAACATCCACGCCCTCGTGGTGACCGATGCCGCCGGCACAGTAAAGGGCGTCATCGACTCCTTCCGCGTGATGAGCTGATGGGACGATGCATAATGCATAATTCATACTATATCGCTCGGCACTCTGTGACGCTTGCTTAAGAATGCATCATTCATAATTTAGTATTACAAAACCTCGGCACAAAGAATAAAGAGATGACTATATCAGGCGAGAATATTACGCTGACACGACGCGAGCTTAACTCCATCGTGGAGGATGCCGTGTTAAAAGCACTTCAGAAGATTGCCCCGCAAAGTGTCACATCCATAGATGAGGCAGACCACTCCACGCGACACATAGAGCAGCGAAGCTTCACACCGGAGGAATATGAAGAAGCCATGCGCGTGATGGCAGCGAACCGTGGCAAAGGGGACGAGCCGAAAGTAGGCATATTTTGGTACGACGTGGCAAGCAATGAACTGTTCGGAGTCGTATCCCACAAAGTGTCCGACTATAGCAAGCCCAATGCCGGCGGCGGTTTGGTCACATGCTCAGAGATGCATGAGGACGTATGGAAGAAAGCATTTAATAAGCAAAAGTATCACGGAGGCATCGGCCCATTCACCGGAGCATATCAGGACAAGCCCCGGGGACGAGTATTCTACAACCCGAAGAACGACCGTTTCACCATTGCCATAGGAAGTTGGTTCTCTACACACCAAGAGGCGTATGACCTCATAATGGAAGAGTTTGACCTGCCAGAGGGACGCACCGACATAACCTATGGAGAGCACTGGAACATCGGCCAGACATGGAGATAGAGACCATCCAAAAGAGAACAAAGAAATACATGATGATATGTACAACAACAGAGTCGTAGTATATACCAGCGGGACATTTGACATGTTCCACAGTAATCATTTGAAAATGATAGAGTATGCAAGGGGACTTGGTGACACGCTGATTGTAGGTGTGAGCACAGATGAACTCGTGTGTAGCTACAAGCGCCCACCTGTCATTCCCTTTGAGGAGAGGATAGCTATCCTTAAGGCGTTGAGGTATCCTGATGTAGTTATTCCGCAACACTCGCTGGACCATACCGAGTTGGTAAAGAAGCTAAACATTGATGTCTTCGTGGTTGGTGATGACTGGACAGGCAAGTATGACTACCTGAAGGACCTCGGAGTGACTGTATTCTATTTCCCTTATGGCGACGGAGTGTCCTCCACAAAGATTAAGGAGGAGATACTGGAAAACTACATCAGCCTAAAGAACCAACACGAGACGAAGGCCAATCCAGACGTTAAAGTAAGGGACGAGGACAAATGAAAAGAGCACTTGTTACAGGAGGCACAAAGGGCATAGGATTGGCAGTATCCAAGATGCTGCTGCATGAGGGGTATTTTGTTACCGTAACATACGCCCGTGATGCCGCAGCAGCAGAGGACTGCGCACAGGCTATGAGAGAGATTTCTCCACACTTTGAAGTCATCAAGGCTGACCAAAGCGACAAAGACGAAATGAAGAGTCTCGTCAAGCATCTGCAAGAGCAAAAGGAAATCAACTGCATCGTTTGCAATGCCGGCACCACACTTAAGAAAGACCTGCCCGACATAACCGATGAGGAATGGGAGAAAGTTATGGCGATAAACGTCAATGCACCGTTTTTTCTCATCAGAGACCTATACCACATCATTCCTCACGGAAGCCGCATCGTCTTCATCGGTTCTGAGATGGCCATCCACCCACACGGTACATCCATAGCATACGGCGTCAGCAAAACTGCCGTTCATGCACTGGCGACCAACCTTGTCAAGTTTTTTGAGGGCACCGACACTACCATTAATGCCATTGCCCCAGGCTTTGTAGAGACGGAATGGCAGAGCACAAAGCCGGAGCAGATACGACAAAACATTTACGCCAAGACTGCCATCAAGCGATTTGCCTCTGTCGAAGAGATTGCCGACGCGGTACGTTTCTGCATCAACAACCCATTCGTCAATGGCAGCATCATAGAGGTCAATGGCGGATACTGCTACAAATAATCATAACGACCAACAATCATAGGTAGGTAATAACCATTCACGATTTTTAGCCACAATGGAGTCTGAGTATTTGAAGAAACTACAACAGAAGACACTTGTAACTCTGAAGTATGCAATTGACTTCTTTGAACAACACAATCTAAGTTATTTTGCTTACGGAGGAACCTGTCTCGGAGCGGTAAGGCATCATAATATGATACCTTGGGACGACGATGTGGACATATTGATGCCCTATGATGACTATCAGAAGCTATTGAGTCTGAGACAAGAAATTGATGGTACTGGAAAGTATAAGCTCCTCACTCCCGACACCCCAGGGTTCTATGATCCCATTTGCAGGATTACCGATACAGAGACTTCCATTTGGAGGTACTACATGAACCCTATAATCTTTGGTACACAGATAGACGTCTTTCCCCTGTATGAGACAGACATCGATGATGACGAAACATTAACAGCCATGCTGCATGAGAACCTTTTCAAGACATGGCGTTACCAGCATGCCAACCAAAGATATAACTGGGTGCGCTTCAAGGAGAACATCCAGCACAAGCATCTACGCGGACTACTGAGAAACATCAAATGGGCTCTCTCTACGTGCAACGTGAAGAAATATAAGAAGGAACTTGACCGCTTTCAATCCGAGCTCAACACTCCCGGAGGCCATAGATTAGTAAACTTCGCAAGTTATATCTACGGACTTGAGACCTATGACAAGGAATGGTTTGCCAAATACGTTGAGATGCCCTTTGCAGACTTCAGCATACGCGTTCCCGCAGGCTATGATGGGTACCTAAAGGATGTTTTCGGAGACTACATGAAACTGCCCCCAGAGGAGAAACGCAAGCCTGCGCATGGCTGCTATTACATAAATCTAAGCGAGGGACTTTCCATTGATGAGGTTCGCAAAAGAATAAGCCAAGGAGAAAGAAGAGTATTATAATCAGATGAAAAAGAAATATCACATCGATGCGCTTAACAAGAGTACATTCGGAGTAACCTACTACGACGCGTGCTCTAAGCCACATACAGATGCCGAAAAGACTGCCAACGCCCTTGGCTTTGAGTCCGTCTATCTCTATGGCAGCAGACTGTCTAAGTTAGGAAAGCCCATCTGGAAGAAAATCCTTTTGCATATTTACAACCTATCATATCAAGCCTACGTGCAATGGCAAGCCCGCCGTCTGAATGACATCAAAGATGCTGACATATTCATACAGTATGGCTTCTCCACAGAATCCATGTTCTCCATCGTCAGAAAGCTGAAGAAGAACAATAACCGCATCATTCTGCTAATTCATGATTTGGACTCGCTGCGACTTGACGGAGAGGGCAGTTCTGTCGCTTCTGCCTACCTCAGGAAGTTGCATCGCAATGAGAAGGACTTGCTGCGCAATACCGACATCGTCATAGCCCACTCCGAACCGATGAAGGAGGAGCTGCGGAAATTAGGCTTCAGCGGAACCATTGAAACGCTCAAGTTCTTTGATTATCTGAACACGTACCAGACAGGGCAAGATAATACCGACATAAAAAGCAACATAAACATCGTCTTTGCCGGCAACCTTGAGAAGAGTCTCTTTGTCAGGAAGCTCCACACACTCGAGGCCTACCCTAACCTTCATTACCATCTTTACGGCAAACAGGCCGATGATATACCTACAAACGAATCCGTCATCTACAAGGGATGCTTCCAGAATGATGACATCGCTGACATTGACGGCACATGGGGATTGGTCTGGGATGGAGAGAGCATTGACACCTGCAAGGGCAATTTTGGGGAATACCTGAAGATAAATGCCCCCTTCAAGTTCTCCCTGTACCTTGCAAAAGGGCTGCCCGTGATAGTATGGAAAGAGAGTGCGATGGCAAAATACGTGGAGGATTATGGGCTGGGAATAACCATTGACAGCCTCAACGACATCTACCCGACCATACAAAAGCTCTCCGAAACTCAGGTTGAGCATATTAAGGAAAATGTCAGTAAGTACTCTGCCTCCGTGAAAAAAGGCAAGATGCTTTCCTCGGTACTGCAAAAAGTCATCACGCAATAACATTATATAATAGCAAAGTGTAACTATACCCCATGCAACCATACAATGTTGACATAAGCGTGCTGATGCTGTTTCACGCCCGACCTGACAATTTCTCGCAGGTGTGGGCGGAGGTCTGCAAGGCACGTCCCGCACGGCTGTTCCTTTATCAGGACGGGCCGCGCATGACGGATGCTGAGGGGCAAGCCGTTGATGATGTGCGCCTGTCAAGGGACTATGCCGGCATCATGGCTTGCAGGGAACTGGTGAAGGATGAGAACATCAACTGGCAGTGTGAGGTGCATCGCAACTATCAGGACCGTAACTACGGCTGCGACCCCAGCGGTTTCATGTCCCAGCGATGGGCCTTCTCACTGACAGACAAGTGCATGGTGTTGGAAGATGACGTAGTTCCCTCACAGTCATTCTTCACCTTCTGCAAGGAGATGCTGGACCGCTATGAGTACGATGAACGCATCACGATGATAGCCGGCTTCAATACCAACGAGGTTTCTGACCTGCCTGCCGGCTATGCCTCTACCACGCCTACGGCAGCACGTACCACAGAGGGGGCTGCAGTACCAAGCTATTTCTTCACCCGTGCCTTCTCCATCTGGGGCTGGGCATCGTGGGCCAGAGTGGTAAACCAGTGGGAAGGTGACTTCGCTTTTGTGAAAGACGAGGCACGGTTTAAGGAACTGTGCGACAAGGTGAAGCACGAAAGGATATTCACTTGGATGCCGCAAGTGTGTGTGGACCATGCCAATTCGGGCAGGGCTCACTTTGAGAGCATCTTCTGGACATACATGTTCATGCATGACGGCCTTGCCATAATGCCGCGCATGAATATGATTAACAACGTCGGACTGACCGGCGGCACGCACTATGATGCAGACCTGCGACTGAAGCCTCGTTGTCAAAGGGAGATATTCACGATGCAGCGTCACGACATGTGGCCGCCCTATACACACCCTGAACAGGTGGTGGATTGGCCGCAATACTTGGATTCATACCTCTGCCGCATGGGGCTGGACCGACCGTTGCACAAGGTGGTACACAGCATCGAGGAGTTGCTTCTGCATCTGCGCTACGGTGACTTTGGCGGCATAACGAAGGCCGTAAGGATAAGGATTTCAAAGATACTGGGCACATATCACGCTGACTGATGCGAGTATTCCACATCATAACACACATAGACCTTGGCGGAGCCGAGCGTATAGCCATCAACATTGCCAAGGGCGGCAAGCCACATGGCATCGACATGCACGTGGTGGAGGTGACTCGCGGCACCTCGCGCATGACGCAATCCATGATTGCCGAGATGCGAGAGGCAGGCATCACGGTGCATCGTGCGCCACTGCCGGTGCTTTTCCATTGGCACTATGTCGCTGAGAAGGCGCTCGCATGGCTCTTCCCCCTGTGGTTCGTGTGGCTATGGTTGCGCCATCGCCCCGACGTATTGCATTCCCACACGGAGATTCCCGACATAGCGCTGTATGCTACGCTGCGGCTGTTCCCGTTTGTCAGGCCCCGCAAGATAGTGCGCACCATCCACAACACAGTGCTTTGGACCGGCATGAAGCGCCTGGGCCGACACATAGAGCGCTTTATGCAGCAGCACAATGCGAACGTCAGCATCTCCGAATCGGTGAGTTCTTGCTATGAGGCAACATACGGCATGAGGCCACCTATTATATATAATGGTGTGGAGAGCATTTCAGCAGAGATGACAACACCGTCTCCCCTACCAGCCGGTGAAACGGGAAAGGACTGCATTTCCATCTGCTTTGCAGCACGACTGGAGGAGCAGAAGGGCGTGCGCACGCTGTGCGAGGTGGTGAAAAGGATGGCAGGAGACACGCGATACCACTTTTATATCTTCGGTGACGGTACGCTGAGCCACCTGCTCAATGACTTGCGGCAGCAGAATAACGTAACAGTCAGCGGACCGGTAAGCGGTATCGCAGCACACCTGAGGCGGTTTGACTACGTCTTCATGCCCTCTGTGCACGAAGGATTAGCGACGCTATCCATCGAAGCATCACTGTCACGCACACCTGTATTGGCTAACAACGCACCGGGACTGACAGACACCCTGCCCCCCGACTGGCCGCTGATGGTAACGAACAACGATACGGAACAATGGCTGCACCTCTTCAATGACGTACTGCCAACGGCAAATCGCAAAGCTCTGGCAGAGGAAGCATACCGCTTTGCAAGCAGCCGCTTTACGCTAAAGCGCATGCAAGAAGAATACTGCAAAACTTATTTAATGTATAATTCATTGTGTAATTAAAATCATACAGTGGTCTGGTGTTCTCCACCAGACATCAACAACAATGAGTGAACTGAAAGACAAGACGGCGAAAGGCCTGCTGTGGGGCGGGTTGGGCAACGGAGCAATGCAAGTGATAGGCATACTGCTCGGCCTCGTCATGCTCAACATACTGTCGCCTGCCGACTATGGTAAAATTGCCGTACTGCTCATATATACCAACATAGCCACCAGCCTGCAGGACAGCGGACTGTCTGCTGCGCTGATAAACAAAAAAGAACCAACACACGAGGAGTACAACTCCGTGTTTTGGTTCAATATCCTTGTCAGTGGCTTGCTATACCTGCTTCTATGGTTCGCAGCGCCATACATTGCCGCTTTCAACCACGACGAGAGCCTCACACCGTTGGCGCGGTTCCTCTTCTGCGGCTTTGTCATAAACTCTTTCGGAACGGTACAGCGTGCATATCTCAACGGACACCTGAAGCTCAAGCAGGTCAATCTGATAGCTCTCTTTTCGGTTATCATGTCCAATAGCATCGGTGTCGTGATGGCTCTCATGGGCTATGCCTACTGGGGACTGGCGGCTCAGACGGTGCTTTTCGTTACGTTTATCATGATATGCGACTGGTTCGTCTCCCCCTGGCGCCCCACGCTGCATATTGACCTGAGGCCCGCAGCAAAGATGTTTGGCTTCTCAAGCAAGCTTCTGGTCACCAACCTGTTCAACCAACTCAACACGCAGGTGTTCTCATTCCTGCTCGGCCGTTTCTACAACACGCGCACCGTGGGCTACTATAGCAACGCCCGCAAGTGGAACGACATTGTGGTCAACACTATCCAAGGCATGATGAACGGGGTCTCACAGCCGGTATTGGCACAGGTGGTGGACGATGATGAGCGTTATCGCCGCGTGTTTCGCAAGATGCTGCGCTTTGTCTGCTTTGTCACTTTCCCCTGCATGCTGGGGCTGGCGCTGGTGGCAAAGGAGTTTATTCTCATCACCGTCAGTGCCAAATGGATAGAGAGTGTGCCCATGCTTCAGTTGCTATGCATCTACGGAGCCTTCTATCCCGTCACGATGCTCTACAGCTATATGGCCATCAGCCGGGGCAAGTCGGGCATCAATATGTTCTGCACCATCACGCTATGCATACTCATCTGGGCAGGATTATTGCTGATGTACCCCTACGGAGTGTATAGCATGATAGTCTATTTCGTGGTTGTCAATATCGCCTGGCTGTTGGTATGGCAATGGTTCGCATGGCGCATGGTGCGCCTGTCGCTATGGGCTGCGCTGACAGACATCATGCCTTTCTTCCTTCTGGCAGCAGGTGTTATGGCATGCACCCATTATGTCACCCTGCCTATAGAGAACCTCTATCTTGCCCTTGTTTCCAAGATAGCCATTGCCTTTATTCTCTATACAGGTCTCTCCTACCTCAGCGGTGCCCAGATTATGCGCGAGACATTAGGCTATCTCAAGTCTCTCGGTGGCTCTCGCACCAACGCAAAGAAGGTATTATAAACTCGTCTGAGCATCTGCGATACCATCGCAGATACCCCGCCGGCAAGCCTTGTGACCAGCTATAACATGTGACTGATGATTAATCCTGCATTCCACACAGCGAGGAAGCAGGTGAGCATGCACACAACCACCACAATACTCCTATGATAAGCTGCCTCATGCTCGGTGCGTTTCAGCAGGTATCCCACCGCTATGGGAATGATAAAGGCCCAGTGTGCCGTCATAATATAGACGTCTGTCAAGGCAAATCTGAATCCTAAGTGCAACACCATATCGAAGAGGAACGGCATCATGCACACCCACAGGAACCGTTCGCGTGCTCCTGCCAGGATGCCTAAGAGCAGCAGCAACGCAATGAGAGCCTCAGCGGCATAGTTGTACCAGGCGCGGTATTTCACTATCACCGGACGCTCGCCTTTGATGTTGGCATCGCCAAGCAGGTAATCTTCATGCAACTGCAAG
Organism: Prevotella sp.; assembly: GCA_017478025.1. Lineage (GTDB taxonomy): Bacteria > Bacteroidota > Bacteroidia > Bacteroidales > Bacteroidaceae > Prevotella. Next base: position 64,600 of record JAFVGZ010000028.1, on the reverse strand, counting down.
CCCTCGCCGAAGATATTATGCACCAGCGACGGCAGCACTTCTATTGACATATCGGTCCATTCAAACAGCGGATTGTCTATCAGTTGCTTGTCCGTCCGCGCCTCTATACGATGCAGGCTTGCTGCCTTTTGCTTTGCAAATTTCACGCTATCCCGCTCCTGAGCACGCTTCTCCATGCGGGCATTGAACTGATCCTCTTCTACTTCCGCCGTCTGTTCCTGATAGTAGAACAGCCCTGCCAACATCAGCGTAGGCACGAAATACCACAGGCTATGCTTCACTATGCGCATCAGGTTATGTCGTTTCCATCGTCCCGCCACGTCCATCAGCCACAGTTTCACGCCGTTGGTGGTGGTGATACCTGTGCCGACAAAGTATAGCAACAGCATCTTCCATGTTGCTATAGTCTTGCCACGCTGCAAGGCGCGACCGCTCAGATAGATGGTCAGCAGCATCACATTCAGCGTCAATAGCATATGATCGGGCACGAATGTCGCCAACATCACGTAGGCAAGGGAGAAGAACATCAGGTCAAGCATGAGACTCTCCTTGTGGCCGAGCCTTACAATCTGACGCAGAATCTTGTACATCAGGAGCCATGCCAGCATGCTCAGGCAAGTCCAAACCACGCCGAGAATGTATATAGTACAGTTCACGCCCGTCACTTCCGTCAGCCAATCATTCAACCCAGACAGCGGCCACAGCATGTATGCCAGTATAGGATGACGCAAATGCACATACATGGGACGCCACTGAGTCGTCACGATATAGGTGCACTGGTCAAACCCCGACCAGTGAAAACCTTTATGAAAAGCCGTCCAAGCACCGAAATGAGTGTCTGTCCATGCCGCAGGAGCAGTCAGAACCATCAGCACATTAAGGCCCCCGAAGAGCAACAAGCCCATCAGCAACACCGTCAGAGTCTCTATTTTTTTACTTCTGTTAATATTTCTCATGATGTAAATACTCTAATTCATCAACCCTCATCCATCAACCCTCATCCATTAATCCCAGTAAAGGTACTCCACAATCAGCGTGACATTCCACGCTATGAGGTATAGCGTCACTGGTGCGAGTAGCATCACCAGGCGCCGTCGATGCAGTTTGGGCAGCGCCTTGAGCAGGTACGCCATTGCTATCGGCAATACAAAGAGATAGTGAGCCGACATGATGAACATCTCATTGATGCCAAATCCCAGCACCATGTGAAGCAGCAGGTCCAGCATCAGGAACGACATTGCGGTCCAAAGGAACTGCTTCTTGCGCCCACACCAGAGTCCTATTATAAATAAGGTGAACAGCAACGCCTCCACGATGTAGTTGCCCCAGTTGCGGTAATGCACTATGACAGGGCGGTTTACCAACACGTCGCCTAACAGATACTTCTCGTGTATCATGATACCCTCACCGAAGAGACTCTCCACTGCCACATCCATTCGCGATGTCGTAGCATCGGTCCAGCGCATGAACTCACCCTTGGCGATGGGCTTTCCCGTGTGTCTCACCACGGCACTCATCTGTCTGCGGCGCTGCTCTTTCTCCTTCTGTTTCTTCACTGCTGCCTGGAATGCCTTCTCTATCGACACGCTGTCATGGGACTTTATCGTGTCAGCCACAGTTGCCCTGAGCTTCTCGGCCTTGGTCTTGCGCACCTGTTCGGACTTTGCCTTGCGTGCCATCTCCTTTGGCCATACCATCTCTTTGTACGTCAGCCGCGCACTACCCCATATCAATGCTGAAGGCAACACAACGGCAAACAGCAGAAAACGCCACTCAAAGAACCTGTATTTGCGGGTCACCAAGGCTGCCAGAAAGACCTTCAGCCCATTGTTGAGCGACACGCCGGCAGTCATAAAGAACAGCACTATAGTCTGCCACATATTCAGGGCGCTGCCTCTTTTCAGCTTCAGACCACAGATATACAGCGTCAGCGTCAACCAGAACAGGGACATCACGAAGTGGTCAGGCACCATCGTGGCGAGCATCACGTATGCCATTGAGAATGTGAGCACAGTGAGCAGATAGCCCTCTCTGCTGGTCACACCTATCACATCCTTGTGTATGCGCCACAGGAAGAGAAAGGCGTATGTGGCGCAGAATACAAGCAGCATAGCAGTCAGTACGATTGCCCAGTCCATGCCGGTCACCGCCTTCAGCCCTTTGTTGAGCATGCTCAGAGGCCACATATAATATGGCAGCAGCGGATGACGGTAGATGTTATATCCTATAGTCCAGTCGCTGATGACTCCGTAGGTGATGGGATCGAAGCCCGAGAGGTGCCAGCCCTTGATGAAATCATGGTATTTCAGGCCCACCACGGTGAGGTTATTCCAATGGCGCGCCACGTTCAGGACATTGAGCATGACGAACATCAAACACGCCGCAAGCATACCGCGCCGCTCACCATAGCGGATATAGAATATGTTTATGATAGATTTCAGCATTCTTTTCTCCCTGACTTCTCTTTGTTTCCAGTCTCTCCTAAGCCTCCTTTTCCTCTGTCTGTCTCCGGCATAAAGCCTTTGGTTTCTCTGTATTTCTCGGGCACAACGCCTCCGATTTCTCTGTTTATCTCCGTCAGATACTTGCTTGCCACAGCCTCCTCACTGTAGCATAGCATCACTTTGTTGCGCGCTGCCCTTGATAGGCGGGCATGATTTTCCTTTGCTATGACGTAGCGTATGCCCTCTGCCAAGTCCTGCGCATCCTTGTAACGCGCCACGTATCCGTTCTCTTTGTGGTCTATCATCTCTGGTATGCCACCTACATCAAAGCCCACGCACGGTGTGCCGCAGGACATAGCCTCCATGATAGTGTTGGGCAGATTGTCTGAGAGGGACGGCGTCACAAAGACATCGACGCAGGCATAGAGCCGCGCCATGTCCTCTACATTAGTTATATATGGTATGTCTCGCCCAGGCGCGATAATAGCGAAATCTCCCGGAATTTCCGAAATCTTCGGATTTTCCGGTTTATCCGGATAATCCGGACTATCCGGAACTGCCGGATTCTCCGGATTACCCTGGTTCCCCGTCAATATCTTCACCGCCTCATCAAGGTATCTTATGCCTTTGCGCTCATCATCTACCTTTTGTGCTACGAAGAGCACCAGCTTCTTGCCCTGCGGCAGTCCCAGTGTTTTGGCGGCTTCTTTGCGCTGCCCTTCTGTCAACGGCGCAAAGAGGCGGGAATCTATGGGATTGGGGATGCTGACGATACGCAGACCTTCGGCAAGTGTTTTCTTCTCAGAGATGTTCTTGAGCCACTCGCTGCAAGTGACAAACGAGATTCTACCGCTGCGATATATCTCCGCTTTACGGCGCAAGACCCATTGGGTTAAGAGGTTGTTGATGGGGTTAGTGGGGTGAATGGTGGCAATGCTCGATGTGGGGGAAGTGGGAGTAGCTGACGATGTGGCAGCAACGGGCGATGTGGGGCTCGTATAGTGTTCCACGCCTTCTAATGGCCACTCATCATGCATGGTCCATACGACGCGTTTGCCGCTACGGGCTATCTTCTCGATGGTGCTGAGTGACAGGAACCCTTGGTTCACCCAATGTATCAGCACCGCATCGGCCTCACGGTATTCGCGTGTCGTGGTGATGTCCTGACCGAAGAGCGCGATGTCCGTAGCCCACAGGTCTTTCTTCGTAAAACCGTTGCTGGCCCATATCACCGCACGTTCCGCGATGCTTGTCCACGATTGTTTCTCCAGCGCACGTGCCAACGGCGGACACAGGCAACGCAGCCATCCCACACGGATGTTACGCCGGCATAACATCGTAGCCTCCACACCCTGCCCCTGCAGGGCATGCAGCAACCGTGACGCAGCTATCGCCGCCCCACCAGTATGTTCGTATGTACTGAGAATGAGAAGCCTCACGAATTAACGAATTAACGAATTAACGAATTATCGGTATATCGACATAACGGTATAACGATATATCGACATAACGGTATAACGATATAACGAAAGCTCTAAATCACAACCTTAACCAAAAAAAGGCACCCGAGGCGGGTGCCTTTTTTGGTATTTAGGATATATACATTACTTCTTCTCTGCGCCGGCAGCGGTGAATGCCTTACCGTTCTTGTAGATTACGAGCTCTCCGTTCTCGAAGAACTTTCCGTTCTTCTGAGCCTCGTCAGCGTTTGCATTGTTGATGCCAACGATGTTGCCCTTACCGTTCTCTGTCTCGCCATCGTTGAAGTGGATGGTGACAGACTTAGCGATGCCGGCCATACCGATGTTTGGCAGAGCGTTCCATTCAGCCTTTGTGCCGTCATAGAAGATGTCGGTGAGGCTTGTGCAGTCAGCGAATGCCTTGAAGCCTACGTACTGTACAGTGCTTGGGATGAAGATTACTGGGAGTTTGGTGCAGCCTGCGAATGCTGCGTCACCGATAATCTCCAGACCTTCAGCCAGCTCCACGTCAGCGAGGTTGACGCAAGCCATGAATGCGCGTGCACCAATCTCTCTCAGTACAGGAGATGTTTCGAGTCCTACCACTGTCATATCATTTACGAATGCCTCTTCACCAACAACGGTAACAGCGTATGTCACTCCAGCATACTCTACAGAGTCAGCGATTTCGAGTTCAACAGGCTCGTCAGCTCTTGCGATCTGATAAACAATGCGTACCTCTGGGTCGTCAGAATCGAGGGCCTTATAGTTGACGCCACCGGTGCCGTCTTCGTTGGCGATGGTGAATGCCTCGAGAGGCACTACGGTCTTCACCTCATACTCTGCCACTGCAGAACCCTGGGCATTGGTGATAGTAACCTTATAGAACTTAGAGCCGAGCTCTACGGCAGTAGCCTCGTAGGTCTGTGCGGTAGCGCCGTTGATGTTAGCGTATGAACCCTTCTCGGTAGCCTTGCTTGCCCACTGGTATGTGAGGCCATAGCCCTGCACCTTTGCGGTGAGTGTATAGTTCTTGCCGCTCTCTACCTTTGGAGCAGTAGCGTCAGAGTTGGATGTCATCTCGATAGACAGGTTCTTTGGAGCGCAAGGTGTCACTGTTACCTCAACAGTCTTTGACGGACCGTCAACAGATGTAGCGGTGATGGTAGCAGTACCAGCCTTGACACCTGTAATCACACCATTGTTTACTGTAGCCACAGCAGCATCAGAGGTAGTCCACTCCATAGTGCCATCAGTGTAGTTAGCAGGAGTGAAGTTCTTTGCAGAAACACTTACGTTCTCATACTCCTCTACAGAAACCTCATCAGTGCTCAGCTCAAAGTCTGTAACAGCGAAGTAAGGAGTAACTGTTACCTCAAAGAGACGTACGCTGTTAGGGATACCTATTGTCACGTCGCCAGCCGCATCTGCAATGAGAGTACCTGTGTTATTGCGGTTTATTCCATTGCAGCTGATTGTCTGATTGCCGTAAGTAATTGTCACATTCTTGTCACTGCCGGAAGCACTCCAGCGCAATGTGATTCTATCCTTCACATTACACTGTGGGATAGTCATGGAGATACCATTACCATTGGTCTGCATACTTCTTGAATTGTCATCCTTGCCACCAAGCAGCAGCTTGCCACTCGGAGCAGTGAAATAGATTCCTGCCAATCCAAAGAGCGGACCGTCATTGCCGCTCAGCTCCTCTTCAGCAAGAGCGCGTGCGTTGGCATAGCGCTTGTTACTGCTGCTGTATCCGCCCCACAGATCTGTAGCAGCTGCCTGATCAGCAGCATACTTGCTCTGCTGTGTGAAGAGCCAGTTACGCTTGGTTGTGATTGGCTTCCATTCGCCAGCGGTAACTGCGGCAACAGTAGAAGTCTTGCTGCCGTTGGCATTTGTGACTACGCAATAGAAATAAGATGTTCCTGCCACCTCAGGTGCATACGTGTAGCTATCTGTGGTAGCGCCGCTGATGGCTGTGCCACCTGTTGAAGAGTTGCTTACATTGCTATACCACTGGTAAGATGTAGCACCCTTCGCACTAACAGACAGAGTTACACTTCTGCCTACTGTTACATCATAACTGCTCTGAAGATCAGTTGTGAAACTTGGAGGATCATTAGTAGGTGCAGTATATGTGACCTCTGCGACAAACATCACCTGCTTTGTTGAGAAAGTAAAGGTAAACGTATTTACTGGATCAGCAAAGCTCTTGGTTATTACAGTAGGGTTAGTACCGTCTTTATGTGAAGTGACTGCATCATTACAAGATGTTCCGTTAATCTCACTTAATTTTGCATCATCATCCGCATTTGCGGTCACATAGAACTTGACTGAAGTAGCGGTATAGCCAGTAGGAAGAGTAATAGTGTTCTGAGCACCATTAGAATTCTTGAACGACTTACCCTGACTGAAATTGCCATTACTTGGGTCCTGAGCAGTATAAGCTTTTCCGAGGTTGCTTGTAATCTGGATTGTAAATCCTGCAGCAAGGTCCGTTCCATTGCCATACCAGATATTGTTGGCAACGGTACTACCGGCAGTACCAGAGGCCTGTCCCGTCATCGTGGAGGCAGAAAAGACTGCAGTTTCTGCCACAACATTACTTACCCCGAGGATGCACATAAGCATCAGGGAAAGCAGATAAGTAAATTTTTGTTTCATACTTCTTAATTGTTTATGGTTAATTATTATTTATGTATTGTAAATGTTTGTTTAGGTGCAAAATATGGCATAATCCGCCATTTGGGGCAAAGTTACTAACTTTTCTCGAAACCGCCAAATAATTCTGCAAAAAAGTGGCATCGAAGAGTCTATGTCGGCATTACCGCACTGTGGTAATTGGATTACCAAGGCTTGGTAAACCGGTTACCAAGGCTTGGTAACATGATTACCAAAGGTTGGCAATTCATGTTTATGACAAGTTCTTGGGGGGATAGTTGGTGGGACAGGGGGCTTACACACAAAAAAAGAGGAGCACCCATTGTGGATGCTCCTCCTTTTTAATATATGTTTAGCAATTTCTGTTCAGTAATTACTTTGTCTGTGCACCAGTAGCTTCGAACTCCTGGTTGCCCTTGACGATAATGAGCTTACCGTCCTTGAAGTACTTACCGTCCTTCTTTGCCTTCTCTACAACCTCTGCGTTTTCAACAGCTGTTGCACCAGCGCTGCCCTTGATAGAAGCGACTGGATCACCCTTAAGGTTGATAGATGTAGTAGCAACAATCACGTTACGCTTGGTGTCGAAGATGTTCAGAGTCAGAACGTCTGTGTAAACAGTGTTAACCTCGTGTGGGTTATAAGTGATCTTCAGACGATACTTACGTGTACCTGGCTGTTCAGTTGTCTGATAGTTGATTGATGGATTAACAATGAACCAGTCAGTGTTAGTGTAAGCATTGAAGTTGGTGTTGAAGCTGTAGTAGTTCTCTACATCGTTCACGTCAACGTACCAGATCTTGTCGCCATCCTCTGTGAACTCCCATTCGATGTTGCCATCAACAGAGTCAACGATTGGGCCAAGCTCAGTAGCTGTCTCTGGAGCGCTGAACCAAGGCAGAGTCTGGTTGAGGTGGATCTTGATAGTATCCTGATCCTGCCAGATAATCTGGAGCAGACCGTCGTGCTGACCATCATCGAGAGTACCCTGCTCGAGCTTATTGGTCTTAACAGAAATCACGAAGATGTTCTTGCTTGTACCGTTAATCTCAGTTGTAGCAGTCTCAACAGTGAAGTAATCACGGTTGTCGATAGTGATCTGTACATCGTGTCTCAGGTGCTCCTCAACAAGACCGTCAGCACCCAACTTTTCAGTTGTGATAGAGATTACGCCGTCCTCGTTCACTACCTTCGTGTTAGCATTTACGCCGTCGAAGTTAGAGATAGCGATTGGGAAGAAGTAAGTCTCACCATCAGCTGGATAGAAGTAAGCCTCAGTCTTGTCAGCCATCTTCTCGAGCTTGATGCTGTTCTGATTAACATCAGTTACAGTAGCAGGATCGAATGTAATCTCACTCTTGCATGCATTTACAGTGAAGACGATGTCGTCAGTGTCATTGATGCTATCGGTGAGAACAACCTTGTAAACATCATCACCGAGGTCAACTGGATAGAATCCGATTGTAACCTTAGTCTGATCGAGGTCATTATCCTTAGCATAGCATGTGAACTCCTTCTTAGCGAATGTAGCAGTAGCCTCACTTGTCTCAAGCAGCAAACCTGTCTTAGAGAAGTAGTTAGCGGTGAGCTTAGTCTTCTCATAGTTCCAAGCAAATCCACGTCCGTAGAGGTCGTAGGTGATGCTGTCCTTACGATGCAGGTTCAAGCTGTGAGTCTTGAGCAGAGTGTTCTCCTTGAGAGAGAGGATTGGGTTAGAACCGTAGAGGTTCTGCTGGAGTGAATCCTTACCCTCGTCCTGATAGTTCAGGTTACCTACCTTCACGTCAAGGATTGCCTGATACTCACGGTAGTCAGCAGGATAGTTGTTACCTGGGTTGAACTGAACGGTAATAGTTGCAGTAGAGTCAGCACCTATAATGTCGCCATTAGAGATGATGGTCCAGTACTGTGAGTCATCCTTAGTCCAGTCCTTAGTCTGAGCAATGATCTTAGCGTCGATAGCGTCGCCAGGAGCACCTGTTACAGTGTAAGTGTGCTGTACGTCAGCATTGTCACCAGCAGCGATAACACCATAGATGCTGTCGCCTATGAGCATGTTGACCTTGTCGTAGCTATCCTTAGCCTTCTTCAGAGCCTCCTCAATGCGCTTGGTGTTGAACTCCCAACGGTTATCCTTTGTCTCGACAGCCTGACGCAGCTCAGCAAGAGCAGCAGTGCTGTAGTGACGGAGATCCTCGTTGTTGTTGAACCAGTCAGCAGCCTCCTGAGCGGCCTTGTGGAAGAGATACTGATTCTCATCGATGAACTGTACGCGGTGCCAACGTCCGGTCAGGACAGCTGTACCGTTCTCATAGTTGAATGCTGTGCCCTGGTCATCATAGCCCTTGTCACGTGCGAGAGTGATGTCGGAATTGATGAAGTAGGTACCATCCTGATTTGGCTTAGAGATGTAAGTCTGGATGTCATCAACCTTGAAGTCATCATTAGAATCGTCATAGATCTGCAGAGTTGTTGGAACGCGATATACGCCACCCTCGTTGGTCTCACTCCACTTGAATGTGTAGTAACGACCGTAGTAGATGCCGTCAGCATCCTTGTCAAGGATATCGATATCATTCTGGTTCCAAACGTTAGTCCAAGTGTATGGGCCGTAGGTTGCAAGGTTAGAATCTACGAAGCCGTCACCAGAAGAGTAGATGGCACCAGCCCTGATGATGATATCATTGTAGTGCTCATCATAGCTCCAACCATACTTCTTGAAGTTGTTGAGGTCATCAACGCCTTCGCTTGTCAGGTTCACACCACTTGCCTTGTAGTCACTCTCAACAGAGAATGGCAGCCAGTCAAATGTACGTGTACCTACAGTGCCCTGTACGTTAGTCAGGAAGAGGTCAACAGCATTGTTAGCTACATCAGCGTCAACGCTAGTATATTTACCTGCGAGCTTGATGTACTGACGCTGACCTGGGTTTGGCTTGTTAGAGAACCAAGGCTGAACGATCATCTTGCCACCCAGAGCCTGGTGTGACCAGCGGTCGTTATCCATCAGAGACTTCAGAGTGTTGTAAGCAGCGTCCATCTTGTTGACGATCGTTGTCAGATCTGCATCAACCTTTGTAAACTCTGCAGCAACTGCAGTCTCAGCATCCTTAACAGCCTGCTTGTAGTCAGCTGACTGCTCCTCTGCGAGCTTAGCCTCGTCGATAGCGGTCTGGAGCTGATTCTTAGCATCGGTGTAAGTCTTAGCCTGAGAAGTAGCCTTTGCAAGAGCATCACCAGCTGCCTTAACTGCCTCATAAGAGAGAGTTGCAGCATTAGTGTTAGCTGAAACAGCAGCGTCATACTCAGTCTTGATCAGGCTCTCGTAAGGAGCAGCCATTGCGATCAGGTCAGGCAGCATCTCACCGTTGTTGTAGGTCTGAGCCCTCTTGAGGCCGTCAGCCAACTCAGCAATCATATCAGTTACCTGAGTAGTTGTGATCTCAGTATAAACACTTGCCTGGAGCTTGTTGAGCATGCTCTGAGCCTTGTTGATGTACATAGCCATAATGTCCTGTGCATCCACATCCACAAGCTTCTGTGCCTCCTGCTCCTTGTCCAGAATAGCAGCTGACAGACGAGCGATATCATCAGTCCAGCGTGCAGTCTTCATAGCAAGGTCAAGAGCTGTTACACCGTTGGTCATTGCCTCAGGTGAAGCATTCTTGTCGTTCACGAGACCCTGAGCAGTCTCGATAGCTGTCTGCAGGTTGTTCTTAGAAGTAGCATCGGTCAGCTCACCCTTCAGGGTAGTAGCATCAGCAATCTTGGTAGTCAGCTTAGTACGTACTGCCTCTGCCTCAGCAATAGCCTGCTCGTTCTTAGCGCTGAACTCGTTAAGGTGGTGTATTGTAGTAACGATAGCGTCAGTGATCTTGTCCTGTTCGCTGAAGTTGCTGAATACATCCTTGTTCTCCTTCAGAGGCTCATACTTGTTGATAGCCAGTGAAGCCTCCAAGATAGAAGCCTGCAGTGACTGAGCATAGAGAGCTACGACAGGCTGGTCGTTGAGGTAGTTAGTGATGGTGTCACTAGCAGCCTTCAGAGCAGCCAGGTTCTGAGCCATGTGCTCCTTGTTCAGCTTATCAGTAGCAGCAGGAACATCTACAGTGTTATAGGTGTTGAATGCCTTGAAGTCTGTGAAGAATGGATCGTAAGGCTCTGTTGTAGAGAGCTGGCTTGCATTCTTGGCCTCAGCATCGGTCAGGAATGTCTGAGCTTCACCGATAGCATTCTTAACTTCTTCACGAGCTGCCTCGATGCCTGGGTAAGTGCTGTACTCTGCTGTACCGTCATAGAACTTCTGTGCGTCAGCGATAGCAGCCTTGAGGCTGTCGAGGTCAAGCAGGAATGCAGTGCAGTATATGCGTTTCAGCTTGTTGATCTCAGCATAGAGCTCAGGAGTTGTGATGTCAGTATTAGCAGTCTTAGCAATCATAGCCTCTGCGTGAGCAATCTCGCTCTGCAGCTCGGTTGTGATTGTGTTATGCTTGTTAACAACGAGAACAGTAGAGTCCGCATTGTTGATGATGATCTGGAGAGAATCCTTCACGAGACGTACTGAATCCTGATACAGACCAGTCTGCTTGATCATAGCGAAGATGAGGTCGCGGCGAGCCTGACTGATTTCAATAGCGTCATTGAAGTTGTTGTAGAGATGCTTGTTAGCATTCTGGAATACAACAGTTGCATCGTCTTTGGCTTTCTTCAGATCGTTGTATGGCTCCATGTAAGCACCTGTAGCGATACGAACGTCATCCTTAATCTTATCCAGTGCGTCTTTAGCCTCCCCATTAATAGTAGTCCAGAGCAGTGGGCGGAGATTGTCGATGCGCTCTCTCTCATTGAGGTTGCCAGCGATAATTGCGTTCAGCATTGATGTTGCTGACTTAACAACCTGAATGTCATAGAGAGTTACGTCCTTGTACTCAACATACTTAGTGTAAGTTGCGTCAGCTGCGTCATAGTACTGCTGCATAGCAGTTGCATAAGAAGCTACAACGTTCTTGTTGTCAGCAGCTGGAATGTACTTAGCCTTAGCTTCCTCCTTAGCCAGGTAGAGAGCATTGAGGGCCTGTGCCATAGCGGCAAACTTCTCAATCTTCTCTGCATCGTTCTGGATGCCCTGGTTCCAAGTGGTCTCGTTGTGCTGGTACTGGTTGATATACTTATCGTTGATACCACTCCAGCCTTCCTTGTTGATCCACTGGTCATCAGCGGTGGTCTTCTTGTTCTGGTACTTTGTCAGAGTTTCAGCAAAGATACCATCCTTGAAGGCAGCGTCCTCAAGAGTAGCCTGAACCTCAACGAGTTTAGCTACAGCCTTGTCATACTCTTCCCACTTCAGAGTGTAAGCAGTCTTACCCTCACCGTCGCGAGCAGCTGGATCCTTCTCCTTACCGATACGGAGTGGCTGAGCATATACCCAACCATCTGCTGGAGCAACGTTATCAATGCTTGCACGGTACTGGATAATGTTATCACGAACAGCCTTGTTCAGGTCGCGGATAGCATCAGTCAGAGTCTTGGCAAACTTGATAGCGTATGTAGGATCTGCAGATGACAGGAAGTCATTAGCACTTGACTGATCCCAGAACTTCTGTGCCTTGTTGATAGCCTCCTGGATGTTGGTCTTATAAGTAATACCACCATCAACATCCTCTACAGTTTCCTTAGCGGCATTTGCAGCGTTGAGAGCATCTTTCAGCAGAGCCTGAGCAGTCTTGATGTCCTTAGTCTCTTCCTTAACGAGCTCAAGAGCGTCATTAACCTTCTGAGTAGCTACCTGAACGTCCTGCAGAGCAGCAGCGTCAAACTTAGCAGTTGTCAGAATGTCAGAGTAGAGAGCATTAGCCTCAGTGAGAGCGTCAGAGAGATACTTCTTGATGTCATTAGCCTGTGGCATGTTGTTAGCAGCGAGCTGATCGGTGCCTGCTACCTTAACATTATAGAGAGTGTTCAAAGCATCAATCAGTGCGATCTGGTCCTTAATCTGGGCTACGCTATGCTTGATACCCTCCTGCCACATTGTCTGGTTGTACTGGAACTGGTTAACGTACTTCTGGTTTGTACCCTCCCATGCAGGAGTGTTAGCCCACTGTACCTTAGCCTTTTCCTCAGACTGCTGAATTGCAGTAGCGAGGTCGTTGATCAAATTCTGCAGGTTAGCATCATCACTGGTCTTAGCAGTGAGGATAGCCTTCTGCTCATCATACTCTGTCCAGTCAAGCAGATACTTGGTGTATGGCAGACCGTCAGCGTCAAGCTTTGGATCACCGAGTCCGTCAACCTCACGTGGAGCTGGATCCTGGTTGTCACCTACGCGGATAGGAGTAGCATAGATCCACTCCTCACCTGCAACAGGAGTTACGTTGGTGATACCGTGCAGATACTGTCCAACTTTAGTGTTGACAGTCTCCTTCAGTGCGTTGGCAGCAGCAATCAGAGTCTCAGCGTTTACAACCTCGAAGCCAGCCTCTGTGAATTTAGATGCCTTCGCGTTGTCATAGAGCTTCTGATAGTTAGGAGCGTCATTAACGAGGTCCTGAATAGCCTTCTTGAACTCAACACCACCTTCAATGTCCTCTACGTTATCAGCAGCAGTCAGAGCAGCTGTGATAGCGTGCTTCAGAACTTCAGCAGCAGCCATAACGTCCTCGGTCTCCTCAATGTTAGCACCGATTACGCTCTGCAGCTGTGCAGTTGCAACATTCAAGTTGCTGATAGCCTCAGCGGTGACTTCACCCTTAAGAACATCGTAAGAAGAGCCAGTGTGGCCAGCGTCAGCATAGTTGACGTTGGATGTTACCAGCTGATTATATACGTTCTCGCCCAGAGTGATAGCAGCGTCAAGGCTTGTCTTGTAAGCACCGAGAATCTCGGTAGAAGCAGAGAGCTTCTTAGCGTTGTTGTTGTCGTCGCCAATGAGGTTGTAGAGAGCGTTAGCAGACTCAACGAATGATACGAACTGCTCTATCTTAGCAGCGTCAGCATCAATCTGTGCGTTCCAAGTCTCCTGGTTGTAAGACCAGTTCTTAGCGTATGCAGTAGCGCCGTCCCAAGCAGCCTTGGTCTCCCAGTCTGCCATTGCGCGATTCTTCTTACCAGCGTAACCAGCCAGAATCTTGTTCACGATAGCACGGAAAGTAGCATCCTGAACAGCATCAGCAGAAGCCTGAGCAGCTGTCAGACGAGTCACGGCAGCGTCGTAACGTGTCCAGTCGAGAGGCAGACCTGCAGCGCTCTCCTCGCCGAGGCTCAGAGGCAGTGAGTAGGTCCAGTCGTAAGATGCTGTAGTTGGCTTGTGAGAGTCGCCAGTCTTGGTGTCGCTAACATAGTTAAGCAGAGCCATGTAAGTAGCTGTTACGTCAGCAGCGTTGTTAACAGTGCTGAAGTCAGCATTTGCAGGATCTGCAGGCTTAACCTTGTCAAGAACACCCTGAGCAGCGTCAATCTGAGCCTGAAGACCTGGCTTGTCTGCATCAGCAACCATGTTCTTGTCGATCAGGGCCTGAGCAGCATAGATGTTAGCCTTCAGCAGGTTGGCAGCTGTCAGCACGTCCTGAATCTCCTCGTTGTTAGCAGCGAGGGCATTCTGCAGCTGAGCAGTAGCAGCGAGAGCCTGGTCAATAACAGCCTCCTCGATAGAAGGAAGTGATTTGTTGGCAGTGTAGAGGGCATTGGCAGCAGTCAGAGTGTTAGCAATAGCGTCCTTGAAGTCGCCAACGATGCTCTTAGCGTCGAGAGCCTCAGCAACGTCGATGGTCTTCTTCATGCCGTCAAGAGCCTTGGCAACACGAAGAGCCTGCTTCATGGTCACAACGTCAGCGTTGATACCACTCTGCCATGAATCCTGGTTGTAAGACCAGTTGGTAGCGAATGGATAGCCAGCGCCTGGAGTTGGATAGCCAGCAGTTGACTCATCTAACCAAGCCTGCTGTACGGTCCACTGTGACTTAGCCTTGTCCTCCTTTGCCTCGAAGGCATCAGAGAGGGCTGTAACAGCAGACTGAACGTCAGCAGCATTGTCTGCTACGAAGTTCTTAAGAGCAGTCTGTGCATCCTCATACTCAGCCCATTCAAGTGTGTAAGCCTCCTCGCCAGCAGCTGCTGGAAGGATCTTGGTACCGATATGCTCTGGTGTAGCATATACCCATGCAGCGTCACCTGTATAGTTGATAGGCACACCTACAGGATCTGATACGCCATCATACTTGTACTTTGCATTAGACAGTGCTGTTGCCAGAACGTTGGCAGCTGCTACGATGTCCTTTGAAGACTCGAATGTTTTGTAGTCTGGAGTCTGAACCTTAGTGAGGACGCCCTGAGCAGTTGTAATGGCTGTTTCAAGAGCTGCCTTTGCCTCCTTCTGGGCAGTAGCAGTACCGTCCATCTGGTTTTTGGCAATCGTAGCCTGATCGATGACAAGCTTCAGGAACTCGCCAGCGGTCTGGGCATCGATACCCTCTTCAGTCAGAGCATTGACAATACCATTAATGTTCGCGCGTACATTATTTATAGTTACTACATCATCAACGCCAGCGTTATTCAGCAATGCAACGAGCTCTGCCTGAGTCATGTCAGCATAAGCCTGACCTTGGGTTTTTGCATTTCCATACTCTGTTGCATAATCGCCTGCAAACACCTTGTCAGCAGAGAAATTCTTCAGAGCAGTGTACTGAACTCCGAAATTCTTCAGCACGTTGGCAATTGAGATTGCACGCTCTATGGCAGCAACATCAGCGTCGATGCTGCGCTGCCAAACGGTCTGGTTGTACTTCCACTGGTTAGCCTTGGTGTAGGTAGTGAACGAATCGTCAAAAGCTTTAGCTGTCCACTCTTCCGCAACCTGAGTCTTCTTGGCTGTATAGGCAGTAGCTATCTGCTGTGCGGCAGCAGCCAGGTTGGCGATGTCAGAAGAAGTAATGGCATTAAGCTCAGTCACTGCAGCTTCATACTTAGTCCAATCGAGGTCGTAAGAAGCAGCAGTAGCTCCAATAGGCAGAGGCTGGTTGTATGTCCAGTCTTTTGCCAGGATAGCGCTTGGCTTGGATGCGCCAAGCACAGCATCGTTGATGGCAGCCTGAAGCTTTGCGGTCTCAGTAGCAAGGTTGATGCCCTGGCCTTCTGTGCCAGTCACCTTGTTGTACTTCTTGCCCTCAGCAGCTGTTACCTGATCAGCAAGAGCTGTCTGAGCAGCGTTGATGGCATTCTGGAGGTTTGTCTTATAAGGATCCTCCAACTGGCCGTCAGCGATTACAGCATTAGCCTCGGCGAGAACATCCTTATAGTTCTTGAAGATAGCATCGTAATCGGCCTTAGCCTTCTCGTTCAACTTCAAAGCATTTTGCAAAGCAGCAGTAGCCTGATCAAGTTCATTGGCCTGTGCCAAAGTCGGAGAGGTCAAAGCCTTACTTGCATCAATCTTGCTCGCCAAATTTGATGCAGCACTACTGAGCGCTTGATAAGGTGCAAGGTTGTTATCCTTACCGTAGAGATTCTTAACATCTGCGGCAACCTCATCATACTGTGCCTTAACAGCAACAGCAGCAACAAGAGACTTAGCTACCTGATACTGAACATTAAGGGCATCTGCCGCTTGGTCAATCGTGTTATCCCAAGAAGCCTTAATGTCAGTGTAGTGGTAAGCAAGGTAATAGTAAAAATCAGAGCCACTGTTAACGTGCTGGGCGTGCTCAATCGACCCATACGATCCAAAAGCAGCAGAGTGCCAATCCTTGTTGACACGCTTCTCATAAATCACTGCGTCATCATAGATTGCCTGCAGAGCATTTTGTGTCTCCTCTGGCAGAGTCTCTTTTGACGCATTCAAGAGCTCCTTAATCGCATTCTTGTTTAGGTCATACTTATCCCAGTCCAAATAAAGGACATCGTCTGACCAATTACTGTTGACGGAAGAAGTGCCGGGAATGGGAATCGTCCAAGTGGTCTTGACAGCATACTGATTCTCAACCTGATCACTGGCGGAGTAGTTATTGTCCTGCCACCACTGATTGTCGTTATCAGTACCTCCAGTCCACGCCAGCACAGTCGTCACACAAGCGACTAACAAGCTCAACAAAAATAATTTTTGTTTCATAAGCGTTTGTTGGTTTGGTTAATAATTAAGTGAATAAATAAATGAAATAAAAAAAAATTCGAATTCAATATACGGATGTTTACAAACAACCCGTCTTTTCTTTTGTTATCTTAGATTAGTATTCTCTTCATCTCTCAGATATATTCTTACAACTCTTTCTCTCATTTTCACCTCCTTCGTTTTATCCTTGTCCAGCAACTCTGGACTGCATCTGTTTATAATTGTGATCGTGTCTTATGTCGTTGCCTGCCCGACGTCATCCGTGAGGACAGGGTGCAATTAGCTCATTAGAAATTGCGCGTTATCGCGTACAAAATTAATATATCTCCGAGTTTTTGCAAAATTTAAGCAAAGAAAGTGGAACAAATGCACACGTAATTTAACACCCATTAACGATTTACGATGACAAATGCAACACAAATTAACAGTGTAGTGTCCATTTAGACATTTATTAAGATAATAAGCATGAAAGGCGCCCCTCACCACTACTCCCCCTCATCCCTCATCCCTCATCTCCCTCTCCCCCTCCTACAGGGGAGGGCCGGGGTGGGGCTCCTCATGCTATATCATTGCCGCATACGCGGTATCGCGGGCGAGGACTAAATCTTCACTCTTCACTCTTCACTTAAAAGATAGGACAAAAACAACATTTATGCAGATTTCGCATAATTATTCGTGCTCTACAGGCGCATATTTTCCACGAAAAATCTGCCGCTCGCGTATAAACGTTAAAACGAGGAATTCTCGTAACACACTAACAGTGTGGACGTTAGTTTTTGGAGTGTTAAAATGCAGCTTTTTGAAGAGGAAGAATAGAACAACAGAGCCGCAGGATAGGAGAATTTCAACCCTATGCGCGAGTAACTTTGAGGGTGTCGGGGAGTAACTTTGAGGGTGTTCCGGAGTAACTTTAAGGGCCTAAAAGTTACTCGGCGACCCTGCGGAGGGTCTTCACCGCCTCTCAGAATGACTTTTCGCGATTTTTTAGAGCTTTTTCCATAGGGAGTTGTTGCATAATTATGCATAGGACTTATGCAACATTCATGGATAGAAATCAGCCTGATGGGTTTGGGACAGAAATTATCATCATTTCTGTCCATCCCCCTCTGTACGCATGACATTATTCTAATTTTTCTAATTTCTTTCAAAGTCTCTAATTTCTTTCAAAATCAATTGTCCATATCAGAAAAAAATGTTACCTTTGCGCGCAGATAATAAATTAATGTACTCAAAAGAACGAGTTATGGCAGAAGAACAGAACAACCTTGAGCAGCATGTGAGGCCTGAGGTATTGGAGTGCGACGTGGTGCGTTTTCAGAACGCAAAGGAGAAATGGGTAGCTCTGGTGGGACTGATGAACGGCAAGCCGTATGAGATCTTCACCGGTCTGCAGGACGACGACGACGGCATCATACTGCCGAAGAACGTGATGAACGGCAAGATCATCAAGCACGTCAACAGCGACGGCACGAAGAGATATGACTTCCAGTTTGAGAACCGCCGCGGATATAAGACGACGGTGGAGGGCCTGAACGAGAAGTTCAACCCCATATACTGGAACTATGCGAAGCTCATCAGCGGCGTGCTGAGATACGGCATGCCGATAGAGAACGTGATAAAACTCGTCTCATCGCTCGAGATGGACCACGGCATAGACACCTGGACCAACGGAGTGGTGAGAGCGCTAAAGAAGTATTGCGAGTAACCTCTCCCCGACCCTCCCCCAAGGGGAGGGAGAGCTAAACCCGAAGCCCCACCCCGCCCCTCCCCAAGGGGAGGGAGAGCTAAACCCCGGGAAAACCGGATTATCCGGAATCTCCGGAATCTCCGGAATCTCCGGAAAACCCGGAAAACCCGGAATATCCGGGAAACCGCGAAACCCCATAAAAAAAATCACAACAATGCCTGTCCCTCCCAACATCCGACACTACGCCGACGGCACGGCGAGCGTCTTGCGCAAGCCAGTGGTATATACCGCCCTGCGATTCTATCAGCGCAGCGACGTTCTCTATCAGCTGACGCGGCTCTTCTGCCAGCGTTACCTGCCGTCACACGGCGACAGAACCGTGGACCAGATGGTGCAAGCGGCACGCAGCGCCAAACAGAACATCGCCGAAGGATGCAGCGACGGACAGACATCAATGGAGTCGGAACTGAAGCTGCTGGGAGTGGCGCGCGGCAGCAACAGAGAACTGCAAGAAGACTACCAGGACTACCTCAAACGGTGTGGGAAGCATGAGTGGTTTGGCAACAACGAACGCTTCGACCGGCTGCACACCTTCTGCAAGGAACACAGCAAATACGAGGACTACCGCGACCTGCTGCCGAAGCTCGATGACGAAGAATTGGCAAACATGGCCATCTGCCTCTGCCATCAAGTAGATGCGGCATTGACAAAATACATAGAGCAGAGAGACAGAGAGTTTACCACAGAAGGCGGCATCAGAGAACGCATGACCGCCGCCAGACTGGAACAGCGGCAGACACAGAAAGAAATCATCAACGGACAAGAAGCCACCATCAACGAACTGAAAGCAACAATCAGCCAACAAGAAGCAACAATCAACGAGTTGAAAACAACAATCAGCCAACAAGAAGCAACAATCAACGAGTTGAAAGCAACAACATCCCGCCAAGAGGCAATGATAAAAGAGTTAGAAGAAAGAATAAAGGATACCTCTCCCCAACCCTCCCCCAGGGGGAGGGAGAGCTAACCCCCGGGAAAACCGGAATATCCGGATAATCCGGAATCTCCGGAATATCCGGAAAAACCGGAAAAGCCGGGAAAGCCGGGAAAGACCGGATAACCCGGATAACCCGGATAACCCGGATAACCCGGAACTTCCAAAATCCTCGATTTCATCGAAAAAAAACACATATATGAAGGAACTACAACTGAAGTATGGCTGTAACCCTAATCAGAAGCCATCACGTATTTACATCACCGAGGGCGAGCTGCCCCTCGAAGTGCTTAACGGCCGTCCGGGATATATCAACTTCCTCGACGCCCTGAACTCCTGGCAACTGGTGAAGGAGCTGAAGGAGGCGACGGGACTGCCCGCTGCCGCCAGCTTCAAGCATGTGAGTCCTGCCGGAGCGGCTGTGGGACTGCCACTGAGCGACACGCTGAAGAAGATCTATTTCGTTGACGATGTGAAGCTGCCGCTGACACCTATAGCATGTGCTTATGCACGTGCCCGCGGTGCCGACAGAATGTCAAGTTATGGCGATTTCATCGCGCTTTCTGACGAGTGTGACGCAGCTACGGCGACGCTGATAAAGCGTGAGGTGAGCGACGGCGTGATAGCTCCGTCATACAGCGACGAGGCGCTCCAGATACTCCGTGAGAAGAGGAAGGGAACATACAACGTGATAAAGATAGACCCCGCATATCGCCCCGCACCGGTGGAGACGAAACAGTGCTTCGGCATCACCTTTGAGCAGGGCCGCAACGAGGTGCGCCTCAATGACCCGGCACTCTTTGAGAATATCCCGACGAAGAACAAGACGTTCACCGACGAGGCGAAGCGCGACCTGATGATAGCCCTCATCACACTGAAATATACCCAGAGCAACAGCGTGTGCTATGTGAAGGACGGACAGGCCATCGGCATCGGTGCAGGACAGCAGAGCCGCATACACTGCACACGACTGGCAGGCAACAAGGCCGACATCTGGTGGCTGAGACAGTGTCCGAAGGTGATGGCGCTGCCATTCAAGGACAGCATACGCCGCGCTGACCGCGACAACACTATCGACGTTTATATCAGCGACGACTATGAGGACGTGCTGGCCGAAGGCACATGGCAGCAGTTCTTCACCGAGAAGCCCGAACCCCTGACACGCGAGGAGAAGAAGGCGTGGATAGCACAGAACACGAAGGTGGCACTCGGATCGGATGCCTTCTTCCCATTCGGAGATAATATAGAACGCGCGCACAAGAGCGGCGTGGAGTATATAGCACAGGCCGGCGGCTCCGTGAGAGACGACAATGTCATAGACACCTGCGACAAGTACGGCATCACAATGGCCTTCACCGGAGTGAGACTGTTCCACCATTAAAAACCTCTCCCCGACCCTCCCCCAAGGGGAGGGAGAAGCCCCACCCCGAAGCCCCACCCCAGCCCTCCCCAAGGGGAGGGAGAACTAAACTACTGGAAGCCCCCGAGGAAAACGGAAGCCCCACCCCAGCCCTCCCCCAAGGGGAGGGAGAACTAAACCACCGGAAGCCCCGAGGAAAACGGAAGCCCCACCCCAGCCCTCCCCCAAGGGGAGGGATAACTAAACCACCGGAAGCCCCGAGGAAAACGGAAGCCCCACCCCAGCCCTCCCTCAAGGGGAGGGAGAACTAAACCGGGAAAACCGGAATATCCGGATTATCCGGATTATCCGGAATATCCGGGAAAACCGGAAAACCCGGAAAGACCAGACCCTCCGGATAACCCGCCCCCCGGTAAACATCCTATCAACAATGAGTGACTTCGAAGATATTCTAATGAATGGCATAAACTTTGGCCGCGGTGGGGAACGCAAGGACCCCACCGAGGGCAAGGTGAAGACAAAAGCCAAGAAGAAAAAGTACATCACCGGTGCTCACGGCAGCGGCTCGGCAAAGCAAAAAGCAAAATACCGAGAGCAACGCGCCAACAGACACAAGTGAGGCGGAAATTCCCGATGAAACCGCTAAAAATTGAAGAAAACAGAAATAAAAAAGACTGAAATAAGGAAAGTAATTGAAAGAAATTAGAATAATAAGAATAATAACCATGCGGACGAAGAAAGACAGAAATGAAGATGTTTTTCAGACAGAAATTATTAGACTCCGAGCTCTGCTCACCTGAGCACTTATGAAAAGAAAGAAATGAGCGAAGAATTAGTATAATTAAGCTGGAGCATGAAAGCCGGTAACAGGGGCGTACATTGTCCGCATGGCAAATTATACTAATTATAATAATTTCTGTCCAAAACAACATCGCGCCAGCCATTATTCCTATTATTCCAATTTCTTTCAAAAAGCCACCATCTAATTTCTTTCAACTAGAACATTAATTTGATCAAGAAGCTTGACATATTCATGCTGCGGCAGTTTCTGGCGCTGTTCGCGGGAACGTTTTTCATCAGTCTCTTTGTGCTGATGATGCAGTTCCTGTGGAAGTATGTGGCAGACCTTATCGGTAAGGGACTGTCGCTGGAGGTGTTGGCACAGTTCTTTTGGTATATGGCGCTGATGCTGGTGCCCACGGCGCTGCCGCTGGCGGTGCTGCTGGCATCGCTCATCACTATGGGTAACCTGGGTGAGAGCAGTGAGCTGACAGCCATCAAGGCATCGGGCATATCGCTGCTGAAAGCAATGAGGGCGCTGATAGTGGCAACAGCCATCATTTCACTCTCATCATTCTATTTCCAGAACAACATAGGCCCACAGGCAAACGTGAACCTGAAGCAGCTGCTGCTGAGCATGAAGCAGAAGAGCCCGGAGCTGGAGATACCAGAGGAGATCTTCTACTCAGGCATACCGAACTGCAACCTCTACGTGCAACACAAGGACATGGAGAAAGGTATGCTCTATGGCATCATGATATATAGGATGACGCAGAGTTATGAGGATGCCGCCATCATCCTGGCCGACTCAGGACGCCTGCAGTCAACGGAAGACCGCAAGCACCTGCTGCTGACGCTGTATGACGGAGAGTGGTTTGAGAACATGCGGTCGCAGGAGCTGGCCGGCAATGCCAATGTGCCGTACCGCAGGGAGTCATTCGCCCACAAGGTGATACTGCTGGACTTTGACAACGGCTTTAATATGGCAGAGTCATCAGGCATATCGCGCCAGGCTACCTCCATGAGTATGAGCGAGTTAGCATATCGCATAGACTCGCTGCACGCCGTGGGTGACAGCGCCGGACACAGCGTGGCAGAGAGGCTAAGATTTGCTTTCTTCCCAACACCGAAGATATCAAAGCGCGACTCGCTGAAGGCCGTGAAGGCTGCCGGACTGGAGCAGAACAACATCGACAGCACATACCTGCGACTGTCACCGGACAGGCAACAGGAGATGCTGCGCAGGATAAAGATGAGGTTGGGCGGCGCAACCATGGACCTGGAGTTCGCGGGATACCTGGCAGAGGACGTGAACAGGATGGAGAGAGAGTATAAGATAGAGATGCTCAACAAGATAACGCTGTCGCTGACGTGCCTCATCTTCTTCTTCATCGGCGCTCCGCTGGGCGCCATCATACGTAAGGGCGGACTAGGAGTGCCAGTCATAGTGGCCGTGCTGGTCTTTATCCTCTTTTATATATTAGACAACAGCGGATTCCGCATGGCAAAGCAGGCGTCGTGGTCCATAGCCTTCGGCAAGGGTCTGGCACCGTCGGTGCTCATACCGTTGGCGGTCTTCGTGACGTATAAGGCGAACAAAGACTCTGTGGTATTCAACATGGATGCCTACAGAACATTCTTCATCAAGCTCTTCGGCATGAGGCTGAAACGCCATGTGGATGGCAAGGAGGTCATCATCAACGACCCAGACTATCAGCGCGACATACTGAGGCTGAACGCACTGACGGACAGTCTGAGAGCATACTCGCACTCACACCACCTGAAGAGGTTGCCGAACCCGATCAAGGTATTCTTCGTATATCAGCCCGACCACGAGGTGGAGAGCATTGCGGCAGAGATGGAGAGCATACTGGAGGATCTGGGCAACACACGCGACAAGTATATATTGTCATACATCAACAGGTATCCCGTCATATCGGAGAAAGCCCATACGCGACCCTTCGACCATCGCTGGATGAACATCGCCGCCGCTATCATAGTGCCCCTCGGAGTGGTGCTGTACCTCAGGATGTGGCGCTTCAGGATGAGACTGTATAAGGACACAAAGCAGATAAGATACCTCAACGACGTGATGATAAAGCGAATCATGGAAATGTAAAGAGTGAAGAATGAAGAGTGAAGAGTGAAGAATTTACTCCCGCTCTTCATTCTTTTGTTTGAACGGATTACACATGAATAATAAGAGTATAGTCCTCTATCTCCTTCTATCTCATGATTCTTCATTCTTCACTCTTCACTCTTCATTCTTCACTCTTCATTCTTCACTCTTCACTCTCGATTCTTCACTCTTCACTCTCGATTCTTCACTCTTCACTCTTCACTCTTCACTAAAAAAAATGCAAAATGTTTTTGTAATTGTAGGATTTTTAGTAATTTTGCACCCGCAAACGCATAAATAGCAAACAAAACATCAAAAAATGGGACATCTTTCAAACAGATTGAACAGACTGGCACCCTCTGCCACCCTCGCTATGTCGCAGAAGAGCGGCGAGATGAAGGCACAGGGCATTGACGTCATCAACCTGAGCGTCGGGGAACCGGACTTTAACACCCCCGACCATATCAAGACCTCGGCCAAGCAGGCTATTGACGACAACTGGTCTAAGTACTCCCCCGTGCCTGGTTATGCAGACCTGCGCGAGGCTATTGTAGCAAAGTTGAAGAAGGAAAACGGCCTGGACTATAGCACCAGCGAGATACTGGTGAGCAACGGCGCCAAGCAAGCTGTCTGCAATGCCGTAATGGCACTCGTGGATGACGGCGACGAGGTGATAGTCCCCACACCATACTGGGTGAGCTACCCACAGATGGTGCTGCTGGCAGGAGGCACACCCGTGCACATCCCGGCAGGCTTTGACCAGAACTTCAAGATCACCCCAGCACAGCTGGAGGCTGCCATCACACCAAAGACACGCATGCTCATCCTCTGCTCGCCAAGCAATCCTACTGGTTCCGTATATAGCAAAGACGAGCTGAAGGCACTCAGCGACGTGCTGCTGAAGCACCCTGAGGTGTATGTGCTGGCAGACGAGATATACGAGCACATCAACTATGTGGGCAAGCACGAGTCCATAGCACAGTTCCCCGGCATGAAGGAGCAGAGCATCATCATCAACGGTGTCAGCAAGGCATACGCCATGACCGGCTGGCGCATAGGATATATGGCAGCTCCGGAATGGATTGTGAAAGGCTGTAACAAGCTGCAGGGACAATACACATCAGGCCCCTGCTCAGTGTCACAGAAAGCCGCTGCAGCAGCATACCTCGCCTCACAGGACTGTGTGGAGGAGATGCGCCAGGCCTTTGAGAGACGCCGCGACCTCATCGTGAACCTCGTAAGAGAGGTGCCCGGACTGGAGGTGAACGTGCCAGACGGAGCATTCTACGTGTTCCCGAAGTGCAAGAGCTACCTCGGAAAGAGCGACGGCGAGCGCACCATCAAGGACACTAACGACTTCGCCATGTACCTGCTCGAGGTGGGACACGTGGCAACAGTGGGCGGAGATGCCTTCGGTGACCCCGAGTGCTTCAGAATGAGCTACGCCACAAGCGACGACAACATACGCGAAGCAATGCGACGCATCAAGGAATGCTGCGCAAAGCTGAAGTAAGAAGGAGAAGCATGACGAGCGCGGGAGAGTACAACAGAAAAATGTACTCTCCCGCGTGCGTATATATAAATAAGGTGCAAAAACAAGCGTAAAAGGCCTGTAAGTCCCTAAGAAAAGAGGAAAAAGGCGACTATTTTTCGTTAAAAGTTCTTAAACTCGCTCGTAGTTCAATGATTTTTGTTACCTTTGCCTTCTGAAATCTATCATGGGCGGATTGCGCCCGTTAACCCTAGTATCTGGACTGATATTTATATTTTTTAACTAACTTTTTAATATTCATCTAACTAAAAAAAATTATGGCAGCTACACAAAAAACAGCCGCACCTAAGAAGAAGTCTCAGGGCTTCCAGGGTGTAAGACACGCAATCATCATTATCATCTGCGCTTTCGCAGTAGGTGTTTGTTTCTACCTGTTCTTCCTTGGCAATCCTGCAAACTTTGCCAACGGTGATCCAGAAGGACATCCTCTGAACATGCTCGGTACCGTCTATAAAGGCGGATGGGTTGTGCCAATCATCCTCGGCCTCCTCTGTACCGTTATCGCAATGTCTGTAGAGCGCGTACTCGCTATCTCTGCTTGCGCTGGTAAGGGCAACGTAACAAAGTTCACTGAGAACATCAAGAAGGCTCTCAAGGACGGTGACATCGCTAAGGCAGAAGACCTTTGCAACAAGCAGGGTGGTTCAGTAGCCAACGTAGTTCTGGCTGACCTGAAGTCTTATCGCGAGATGGAGTCAGCTCCTATCAAGCTGAAGGAGAAGGTTGCAGCTATCCAGAACGCTCACGAAGAGGCAACAGCTCTGGAGATGCCTACCATGACGATGAACCTCCCAATCATCGCAACCATCGTAACACTGGGTACACTGACCGCTCTGTTCGGAACCGTGCTTGGTATGATACGTTCGTTCGCAGCTCTGGCAGCTGGTGGCGGCGCCGACTCAATGGCACTTTCTACCGGTATCTCTGAGGCCCTTGTGAACACTGCATCAGGTATCGCAACATCTTGGGTATCAGTAGTTGCTTATAACTACTTCACCAACAGGATTGATAAGCTGACCTTTGCAATGGACGAGATTGGTTACACCATCGCACACACATACGAAGACAAGCACCCAGAAGCTTAATTTTTACTAACCCTTTAATTTTTATTCGTTTATGGGTAAGCTAAAAATTAAGAAAAGCGACGTCTGGATTGACATGACACCTATGTCAGACGTGATGGTGCTTTTGCTGACCTTCTTCATGTTGACATCTACGTTCGTGAAGAATGAGCCGGTGAAGGTAAACCAGCCAATGTCTGTCTCGGAGGTCAAGATTCCGGAGATGAACGTCCTGAACATCGTTGTCGATAAAAACGGCAAGGTGTTTATGAGCATGGACAACCAGAACGACGTGATGACTGTTATCCAGGACATGGATAGCAAGTTCAACCTCGGACTGACTGCCCAGGAGATGAAGAAATTCCAGACAGACCCTATGTGGGGCATGGACCTGGCGCTGCTGAAGCAGTATCTTAATCTGCCTAACGATAAGATGACTGAAGCAATCACAGGCGACAAGGCCGGCATTCCCACAGACTCTACCGAGACAGGCGAAAAGAAGAGCCAGTTCCAAGAGTGGGTTACGTCTGTAGTTGATAACACTGATGAGATCAAGATCGCTATCAAGGCTGATTCAGACACTCCATACGAGAAAATCAAGAAAGTGATGTCTGAGTTGCAGGACATGGATCAGAACCGTTACTACCTTATCACATCCTTAAAGACAGGGGAGGATTAAGCAATGGCAAAGAAAGAAAGCAAGCAAAAGAAAATAAACGTACGCGTGGACTTCACGCCTATGGTTGATATGATGATGCTTCTTATCACATTCTTCATGCTCTGTACCTCTCTGGCTAAGCCTCAGTCAATGGAGCTGAGTATGCCGTCAAATGATAAGAACATGCAGGATGAGGATAAGTCAGTGACAAAGGCTTCCTACACCATCACCGTTTACGTTGCAAGCAACAATAAAATCTATTACGTAGAGGGACTGCCAAAGTATGACGACCCAACATGTCTGAAAGAGACAACATGGGGCAAGAACGGCATACGTAAGGTGCTCCAGACCCACGTAACAGAGGATAATACGCAGCCCGTTTTGCAGGTGATGAAGGCAAAGGCTGAGCTGGATCTGAAGAAAGAAGAATTGGCTGACACCGTTTATGCCAAGGAGCTTTCTAAGATTAAGGCCGGTGACCTGCCTACAGGAAAGATCCAGACAATGACCATCATCATTAAGGCTACTGATAAGTCAACCTATAAGAATGTGGTTGATGCTCTCGATGAGATGCAGATATGCAGCATTGGTAAGTATGTCCTTGACAAGATTACAGATGATGATAAGAAGCTTCTGAAGGAGCGCAACATCGAGTAATCAACCATAGCGCCACAGGAACACAACACCAGGGGCGCAAAGAAAAGGACACTCTAACAATTAAAAAGTAACAAACAATGGCAAAAATAGATCTTATATCTGGTTCATGGACCGATCTCGTGTTTGAGAACCGTAACCAGACGTACGGAGCCTACGTGCTGAGAAAAGGCACAGGACGCCGTAACGTAATAGCTATTCTGTCTGTTATCTTGCTCGCTATCGCATGTCAGATAGGTCTCACGCTGAAGAATATCGCAGATGAGGCAGCAGCAAGAAGAGCAGCAATGGACCAGGTGACCGAGCTCTCTGCTCTAGAGCAGAAGAAGGAAGCCAAGGTTGAACGTAAGGAAGTTGTGAAGCAGGAACAGGTGCAGCGCGTCGTAGAGAAGGTAAAGAGCTCTGTGAAGTTCACCGCTCCTGTCATCAAGAAGGATGATGAAGTAAAGCCAGAGGACGAGCTGAAGACTCAGGACGAGCTCATGAGCTCTAAGGCTGCCATCGGTACCTTTGACGTAAAGGGTAACGATGAGTCAGGCGAAGTGCTGAAGGCTAAGGAGGTCATCGCTACAGAGCCCGTTAAGCCAAAGGAGGAAGAGAACAAAGTGTTCGACGTTGTTGAGCAGATGCCATCTTATCCTGGCGGTAACGGCGCACTCATGCAGTACCTCTCATCACACATCAAGTATCCTGTTATTGCTGAGGAGAACGGCATCCAGGGACGTGTAATCTGTACCTTCGTCGTTGAGAGAGACGGTTCTATCACTGATGTACGCATCGCGAAGTCAGTTGACCCATCACTCGACAAGGAGGCTATGCGCGTCGTTTCAAGCATGCCGAAGTGGATTCCTGGTAAGCAGAACGGTTCTGCAGTGCGTGTGAAATATACACTGCCTGTGACATTCCGCCTGCAGTAAACACTAAAAACCAAAGCAGTAATAACTCTATTACGTAAATGACAAAAAAGATATCTTACCTTATAGTAGGATTAATACTCACTACCGGCTTTTATTCTTGCATGAGCGAGAATAAAAGCGGTAGAACCGACACTTATTCGTCAGGAGCGATTTCATTCGCTTCTGACGAAAGTTTTAGTCCCATCATCGACGAAGAGCGTGACGTCTTTGAGCATACATACCCTGATGCCCACCTCACACCGATATACACCAGCGAGTCAGAAGCCATCAATCTGCTGCTGCAAGACTCCGTGTGGATGGCCATCACATCACGCGATTTCAAACCCGAAGAGCTGCAGAGTCTGAAAGACCGCAAGCAATTCCCACAGAGCATCAAGTTCGCTTACGATGGTCTGGCATTGATACAGAATAAACAGAACACTGACTCATGCATCAGTGTGAAAGATATAAGACGCATACTGACCGGCGAAGTGACACGCTGGGACCAGATATACCCCAACTCAAAACGCGGAGAAATCACCGTAGTGTTTGACAACAAACGCTCCGCAACGGTGCACTACGTGGAGGACAGCATACTGGGAGGCAAGCCTATAACCTCACCGAATGTCTATGCCGTAGATTCTACAGCGCAGGTTGTAGCGGCCGTGGAGGAAGATCCTAACGCCATCGGCATCATAGGAAGCAACTGGCTGAACGACAAACGCGACAGCACAAACCTCACATTCAGAAAGGAAATACGCCCTATGGCAGTAACAAGCCTCGATGTGGCAAACGTCGCAAACTCATGGAAGCCATACCAATACTACTTCTATAACGGTAACTACCCACTGGTAAGGACACTGTACATACTGCTGAACGACACTCACATGGGACTGCCCACTGGCTTCAAAAACTTTATCATCTCGCAAGACAAGGGCCAGATGATAATACTCAAGGCAGGCCTGCTGCCCGCCTATGGCAACCTGACAGTACGCAGTGTGCATGTCACAGATTAAACATATCAGCCAGAGATACGTCATAATAGCGTAAGCAGGCTGCAAACAAACAACCAAAAGTAGCAAAACCAAAAAAGCAATACAATATGAAGATTAAGCACATTTTAGTCGGAGCACTGCTGACATTCATCGCAGCTCCAACCATTGCACAAGTAGAGAAGGACGAGGTAAAGGATCAAGTCATCGCAATCATCAAGAGCGGTGCATCCGATAAGGACAAGCAGATTTCTACCCTCGCAAAGGAATTCAAGAAGGATGCTGCCAAGCTGGCAAGCGTCGGTAAGGCATATCTCGCAGAGAAAGACTATGAGAATGCGAAGAAATATGCTGCTATGGCTGTCAAGGCAAACGGCAAGTCTGCCGAGGGCTACATCCTTCTAGGCAACATCGCCGTGGCTCAGGACGATGCAGGCGAGGCTGCCACACAGTTCCAGCAGGCTATGTATGCCGACCCAAAGAACCCTAACGGCTACCGTCGCTATGCTCAGATGATGAGCAAGGCATCTCCTCAGGACGCTGTAAACGCCCTGGAGACACTGCGCCAGCAGCGCCCAGACTACCCTGTAGATCTCATTGCAGCAGAGATTTACTCTGATGCAGGCAAGATGGACCTCGCCATAAAGTACTATGACAAGGTTAACATCAACGACATGAAGGACTATCAGATTTCTGACTATGCAACGAATCTGTTCCTCTCTCAGAACTTTGACAAGTCACTCAGCATCGCTACACAGGGCCACAACAAGTTTGCACGCAATGCCAGCTTCAACCGTCTGATGATGTTCAACAACACCGAGAAGAAGGACTTTGACGCTGCCATCGCTGCAGGTGACAGACTCTTCAATGCTTCTGACTCTGCAAAGATCTCCTCTTTCGACTATGGTTACTACGGTCGCGCACTGGAGGGAGCAGGCAAGCCTCAGGAGGCTATCGGCATCTATGAGCAGATGTTGAAGGCTGACAACGTAAAGGCTGACGAGAAACTGGAGGTCAACAAGAAGATTTCTGACTGCTACAAGAAGGTTTCTGACTATGCAAAGGCAGAGGAATACCTGAACAAATACATTCAGGCTCACCCACAGTCTTCATTCTCTCTCGAGGAGAGCGTTGCCGAACTCTATGCTGACCAACTGGCAGACGACAAGACTCCTGCAGCACAGAAGCAGGCAGCCTACGACAAGGCCGATGCTCTCTACGCCGCTCTGGGACAGAAATATCCTGACAATGCAGCCTATGTAGCCAACAAGCGTGCGCAGATGCCATTCTCTCTGGCCATCGACCAGAAGGCTCAGCTGAAGCTCGCAGGTCCACACTACATTGAGTTTGCTAACATCATGGCAGCCAAGAGCGGACGTTCAGCAGGCGAGACAAAGATGCTCATCAATGCATATAACGCCGCTACAGCCTACTACGTACACGTAGCAGACAATATGGAGAAGGCCAAGGAGGTTGCTGCCAAGGTAATCGAGATTGACCCAGAGAACGAGAACGCCAAGGCTATCCTCAGCCTCAAGTAAGTCCCCCACCCCGCTCTACACCCCTCAACGCCCTCAGCGGGATGTGACAAACGGCTTATGATACGCCTCATCGCATTAGATCTCGACGGTACACTGACAAACGACGAGAAGATTATAACGCCTCACACCATGCGTAGCCTCATGCAGGCACAGCGTCACGGTGTGAGGCTTTGTCTTGCCTCAGGGCGACCTCCCTACGGCATGCGCCCACTGGCAAAGCAGCTACAGCTGTCACAATACGGAGGATTGCTGATATGCTACAACGGTGCACACGTGGAAGAGTGCGCCACCGGGCGTGTATTCGTAGAACAACAACTGGACAGCACAGTGCTTCCTGAACTGCAACAGTGGCAGGAAAAGACTGGGCTGACGCTGATGACATACCACGACAGCCACATATACACGGAGCAACCGGACAACCCCTACGTGCGCATCTCATGCCGTAACAACAAGATGGAGGCACTGAAAGTAAATCATTTTGCTACCGATGCCCCCCACCCCATCAACAAATGTCTCATGGTAGGGGCTCCTGAGACTGTCAGACAATGGGAGACGGCTCTGCAACAAGCCTTCAAAGGCAGACTGAACATACTGCATTCCACACCTTATTTCATAGAATGTCTGCCGCCGCGCATAGACAAAGGCCTCGCTTTAGAGGCGCTTTTGCCGCTCTTAGGGCTGCAACGCGAGGAGCTGATGGCGTTCGGAGACTCATTCAATGACATCGGAATGCTGCGCTATGCAGGCATCGGAGTGGCAATGTCAAACGCAGAAGAGGAGGTGAAAGCCTTTGCAGACTATATCACCTCCTCGAATAACGATGACGGCATTGCAGCCGCATTAAATCACTTTAGAAACCTGATTACAGACTAAACTCAGTGCTTAAAGCCTTTCTAAGCGTCTGATTACAGGTTAGCCTCAAACTTTTCCTGAAGCTTTGGCTTGCTGGCAGCGCCTACGAACTTGTCAACCATCTGACCATTCTTGAAGAACAGGATGGTAGGAATGTTGCGGATGCCATACTCGGCAGCAATCTCCTCACACTCTTCTACATTACATTTGCCAACTACCATGCGGCCTTCATACTCATCGGCCAGCTGAGAGATGATAGGCGAAATCATCTTACACGGTCCACACCACTCTGCCCAGAAATCTACTACGAGAGGCAATTCGCCGCCTTTAAGAGAAGCAAAGTTCTCACTTGTGATTGTTACTTCCATTGTCTTTACTGTTTAATTAATGGCGAGGCGACATGTCTTCCCGCCGTAGGTTAATACTATTATGGTGGCTTCTATTTATTTCCACCATACTGTTTACTTGATAAATAGTTTAATACACTCGTTTATCATTATTGCAACAACCGTGCCATGAAGAGTCATCAGAAGCCGTCCAGCTCGTAATACTCATCCTCCAGGGCGTCAGTTGAGGGTTTTTCATCCTCTATGATAATCTCTATCTCCTCGTCTTCGCCCTTCTTGCCAGAGTCATCGATGATGATTACCTCTTCTGAATTATCCGGAGTAGCCTGAGATTCTGGAGTTACCGGGATGGTTATCTCATTCTGATTCTCCTGTGCTGCAGGCGCTGCAGGAGCCACCGGGATGGTTATCTCATTCTGATTCTCCTGTGCTGCAGGCGCTGTAGGAGCCACCGGGATGGTTATCTCTGTACTATTTTTCGGAGTTGCTGGGGTTACCGGAGTTGCCGGATAATCCGGAATAACCGGAGATTCCGGAGCAGCCGGGATGGTTATCTCATTCTGATTCTCCTGTGCAGCAGGCGCTGTAGGAGCAGCCGGGATGGTTATCTCTGTACCATTTTCCGAAGTAGCCGGAGTCGCAGGAATGGTCATCTCGCCCGGAATAACCGGAGTGTCCTGAACTTCTGGAGATTCCGGAGCCACCTGAATCTCAGTGTTTTCTGGTGTCTCAGGGATTTCAATGGCTATCGGAATAGTCCTTTCTTCCTCCAATTCTGCCTCTTCTTCTGACTGCGGAGTCGTTGGCATAGCTCCACCCGGAGCCACTTCCTCTGTAGGCAGCGCCGGTGTTACCGGGTCATCCTCGGTCTTCATAGCCCGACGCTCAGCCTCACGCTCATCTTTGGCAGCACGTGCCGACGCCCTCTTAGCCTCCTGTTCTGCCTCTGATACGATTACCGGCTCATAGAGCATCTCAGGTCTCAGCACCTTCAGTGACGAGAAGTGCTCATCAAAGAACTCGTCATACTCATTGTAACTGTACCTTGTGCCGAGCATCTGCAGGTTCTCTTCTGATATGACTATCGGTCTTGCCTTACCCATCACTGCCCTCACGCCCTCCTGTTGCAGCAGGATGAGCGAGTACTGCCGGGCCTCGTCATAGTTTCTGAAGCCGCTGATGGTGAGGTGGTGCAGTCCTGCCGCATCCTCTATTGTCATGTCAAAGGCACGTCCCAGGAAGTTCGTAAAGTTGAAGCGTGCCACCTGGAAGAGCAGTTTATTCTCGTCAATAGAGTCTGGTGGATATGCCATTATAAAGAGGAAATTCGTATTTCTCTCGTCTGAGAGGCGTTGTGCGTCGGTGGTGTCACGGTTCTCCATCACCATCGTTCTACGGTCCCAGACGCCCGTTAAATCGAATTTAGCGCCCCTTAAGCGCCTGCCCTCCTTCACGCCGTTGACAATCATGCCTGCCATTTCGCTGACAACGCTCTTCGGATACTCCTTCACAATCCTCTCCATAGCATGCAGACATGAGTCAGGATCGCCGTTGTTCAGGCGCGTCAGACCGTCAAGGAATATGAAACGGTCTCTATTCTCGCCTAACGGGAAGCGTGAGGCCGAGAGTTCATTATTGCGATACACCTCTGTGCTACGGTCTGCTTTGAAGGCCTCGTATGTTGCTCCATAGATGGAATCCTCTATCTGTTTGCCATAGACAGCATTCTCTACGAAGTACTGATCAGTAAGCAAAGTAGTGAGTTTCGACTGCGGATAGAGCGCCGCCAGCGTATCCACGTATGCCTGTGCCTCTGCCGTCTCGCCTCTGCGCGAGTGCAATAGGAACATGTGATAGAACACCTCATCCTTCGGTTCAAACTCTGGGAAATCGGTCAGCAGCCTGTCAAACGCCTTCTTACTCATTGGCAGGTTGTCCAGTTTGTCCTTAAAGATTATTGCGGAATGCAGCAACGCATCCTTTATTATATCGTTGCTCGCCGCTATCTGTTCCTCTGTGAACGGTATCTGAGCGATGTAATACTCACGCTTATGCGGGTCATTGACAGCCGAATCGAGTCTCTCCTCTTCCTTCGCCTTCAGTTCTTCAGCCTGTGCTATTGAGTCTCTCTGCGCCTCTGTCAGCTCGGCGGTCTCCTCTTCGCTTGCTCCTACCGCCACTACGGTCTTGTTGTTTCTCTGCCAGTCGTCCACGTTCTCGCGGCGTCCCCACAGGCGTTGGAATGCCTGCTTACCCTGCATGACGGCCTGCGGGCTGTAGAAATACCACGTCGTAGAGCCCGGCTGCTGCGTTGTCGGGGCAACGGGAGCCGGCCTGCTCTGTGTCTGTTGCGGCGCATACTTCTGCTGTGCCTTTGCCACAGCATCCTCAGAAGCCTTAGCCGCCTCTTCTTTTTCCTTCTTCTTCAGGGCCTCTATCACGCGGTCTATGGCGGCATTACGGTCGGGTTCGCTCATGCGTCCTAATGCCTGCAGAGAGTCCTGCAGGTGGATAGACTCTGTGTATGGTGCCAGCTCATCAAGTATCTTTGAGCGTCGTGACAGCTCCTCGTAGTCCGGCCTGTCCTTGTCCAACAGTCCAATAGCCTCACCATAGCACCGCTGCGCATCGCCATAGCGCTCCTTTGCCCAATAGATGTCACCCAGATGCAACAGCAGCACGCCCTTCTCTATACCCGAGCGCGTGACCTTCTCATTACCCTTCTCATAGGCAGATATTGCGTTGGCGGTGTCTTTCTCGGCCATATAGATATTGCCTATGGCGTAATACACCTGGTCCAGATAGTCCTTGTTATTATCATTGCGCGCCATTCTCCTGAGGCGACTGATCATCTTCTTTGCCTGTCCCTGTGCCATCACCTCTGTCATGGCGATACGGGCATTGAAGTCAAGGATATACGGCGGGTTCTGCTTCACCGTCTTTCTGAATGCCTCATACGCCTCCTCACGCCGTCCCTGCGATGCCAGCAGCTGTCCCAGCAGGAAATACTCTCTGGCTCTCTGCTTGGAGCGCATCTCGTGCTTTATCACCTTGCGCAGGTATTCTATGGCCTTCTCCGTCTCTCCGGTGTGCAGGTAATAGTCACAGAGCGTGTAATCCCACTCCTTGCGCGCTCTCCAGTCTATGCTGTCGCGCTGCATATTGCGTATCACATCCTCCGCATCATACATCCAGTCGTTCTCTATGTAGCATTTTGCGAGCCACGCCCGTGCCTTGCCGTATATCGCCGGCTGCCCTTTGTAGAGGCGTGACATATAGGAGAAGGTGGCAGCTGCCTCGTCAAAGGAGCCTTTATAGAACTGCGAACGGCCCATCAGCATCCACGCACGCCACAGGAAGGGGTTGTACTCGCGCCTTGAGAGCCACTCGATGTCCTTTTCCGTCTTACGGCGGTCCTTGTTCCACTCGGGCTTGGCCTTGATGCTGTGCAGCTGTATCGTCTTCTGGGCCTTTGTGATGGCAGTCTCGAAGTTGCCCTTACCAAGTTCGCGGCTCTTCTTATTGCCTACGGTGTAGAGCGGTATCTGCTCAGTATAGTTGTCCTGATTGCCCTTCTCCTTCTCCAGTGAGCCGTCAATATACGCCAACGTACCGTTATAATAAGTATTATAGCGGCCCGTAAAGGCATGCCAACGTCGCGTCATAGCAGTATTCTTCTTAGTAGAACACGCCGCGACAATCATCATCAGCAGACATGCCAGAACTATATATGGTACTCTCTTTTGTATATCGAATCTATGGTTCTGTTGCCCCTACAGGGCGTAATTACTGATTACGTTCATACCCAGGGCGCTGCCCTGGGCTATATGCTTTTGCCCTTGCAGGGCGTATTACCTACTTATTTATACCCAGAGCGCTGACCTAGGCTATAGCTTTTGCACTTGCAGGGCGTATTACCTATTTATTTATACCCAAAGCGCTGACATGGAATATATGCTTACTCCTATAGGGGCGTTCTTTCACTCGCAGAACTTAAATCACGCAGTATAAATTCTGCATTATGCATTCTGCATTATGAATTATGCATTAATCATTGTGCATTATGAATTATGCATTAAACATTATGCATTATGAATTCTCAATAGTAAACCCTGCCGCCTTCAGGTCATGCCAGAAGGAAGGATAGCTCTTGCTTACCACCCCGGGGTCGTTAATCCTGAGTCCTGGGAACATAATAGCAGCAGGTGCGAAAGCCATTGCCATGCGGTGGTCCTCATAGGTGTCTATCACCGGATTCTCGTCTGGCTGACACCGTGAACCGTCCCATATCAGCGTACCCTCGTCCCTATCGTCCAGTATGTATCCCAGCTTCTCCATCTCTTTCTTCAGCGCTGCTATGCGGTCTGTCTCCTTGATGCGCAGCGTCTGGAGGCCTGTGAAGCGGAACGGAATGTCGAGCAGAGCGGTCGCCACTACCACCGTCTGCGCCAGGTCTGGCTGGTTGATAAAGTCAAAGTCCAGCCTTGGCAGCACACGTCTCTGTGCCGTCAGTGTCACAGTGTTGGGTGACAGCTGTACCTTAGCGGCAAAGGTCGTCTTGACGCCGAGCATACTGAAAATGTATCTCACCGCCGAGTCACCCTGTCTGGAACTGTCCATCAGTCCCGGCAAAACCACGCGAGATGTCTCTGTCGCAGCATCTCCGCCGTGAGACTTCGCCATCAGTGCCAGTATCTCATACCAGTAACTGGATGCTGTCCAGTCATTCTCTATCACAAACGGCACATGCTCATACAGCTTCGGCTTTACCTCTATCGTGGCACCGTCAACCCACTCTACATCGGCTCCGAACTCCTTCATGGTGCATATCGTCAGCTCTATGTAGGGTCTTGAAATGATATTGCCTGTCAGATGAAGCGTGAGTCCCTGCGTCATCGCTGGACCCACAAGGAGCAGGGCCGAGATGAACTGCGACGACACATTGCCAGCGATGTCTATATGACCACCTTCCAACTGTCGTCCCCTGATGCGCAGCGGCGGGAAACCCTCCTCTGCCACATAGTCTATAGACGCTCCAAGGCGTCGCAGAGCATCGACCAGCACCGCTATAGGACGATGCTTCATACGCTCCGTACCCGTGATGACATGCTCTCCTGAGTCAGAGCGCGAGCTGAGCAGTGCCGTGAGGAAGCGCATTGCTGTCCCGGCACCCTTTATATCTATCTCGTATGGCATGTCGCTCAAGGCGGCTATCATCACGTCCGTGTCATCACAGTGGCTGAGGTTCCACGGTTTATCACTATTTCCTGACAGTGCATTGGCTATCAATGCCCGGTTACTTATACTCTTCGATGCAGGAAGAGAAACGGAAAGATCCAAACTTTTTGGAGGATATACAATATATTGCATACTGCAAAAGTACAAATTATAAGGAATATCTCCAAACAGAGGTAATGAAAAGCTACATTTTCACACTTTTTAGAACTATCGGTGCAATATCCTATTGCGAGTATCGTTTATTTTTCATACCTTTGCACGGCAATTGCAGATGATACATGTAAAATTGTCAATTGTACATAGTACATCGCAAACAGTACATAGTACATCGGAACTTGTACATAGTACATCGCAAGTTGCCAATTGTACATTGTACATTGTAAATTGTACATAGTAAATTGTACATAGTACATAGTACATAACCACGGGATGTAGCGCAGTTGGTTAGCGTACACGTCTGGGGGGCGTGTGGTCGCCAGTTCGAGTCTGGTCATCCCGACACATTTCACATTATATGCTCAACTAATACAACGGAGCCGATGAACTTCTGTTTCACCGGCTCCGTTTTTGTTATTCATACCCCTTCCCCTTTGGGAGGGACAGGGTGAGGCTTTCCTCACTCAGAGGAGAATCAAAGCGAGGCATTTATTCCTCCTCTTTATCTTTAGCCCACTTCTCCTTTGCCTTTTCCATCTCATCCTCTACGTGGCGCTCCATTTCAGTCTTAGAGCCACGTGATATCACGCTGTGTTCATAGAGGCTGAGATAGTAATCACCCTGATAGAATTTCACTTGGAGCATTATATTCATGGTTACAGGGTAGTTAGGATCATTGGCAGGAGGATCCATGAAGCGATACTTATATGTCACCTGTGCATTCAGCTGGTCTTCAAAGTATGAGGTCTCAATGTTGTAATCCTTTACAGGGAAGAGCTCATACTGTTTCTTTAGCCTTGCTCTAATTTCCGCAGGCAACTGAATGACCGTATCATTAGGATAATATACCAACATGCTCAAGGCAGAGTCAATCTGATTATTTTTCAATGCCTCCATAAACTCGCCAGCCATTGTGAATGCACGCACCGTATCCTCATGGGTTATCAGCGGTGCCTCTGGCAAGTCAAGCTTTTCCTTAGCACTCTTCTCCTTGCATGATGTGAACACAGATGACATGCCTGCGCTCAATACCATAGCAAGGGCAAAGAGAAATATGTTTCTTCTCATAATTATAAATTAAAAAATATGCATTATGAACTATGCATTATGCATTAAGAATTCTGCATTATACATTAAGAATTCTGCATTATGCATTAAACAAAAGTGAAGGGCTCAGGCCATTGCTGACGCTGAGCCCTTCGGCTTTTATGTTAAATTATGTAGTGCTTTCGCTTACTTAGCGCCACCAGGGTTGGTGTTAGGCTGTACAGTAACAGTTACGGTGTACTTGATGTTCTTCAGCCACTTGGTCTGAATAGTTACATCGAACTGGATCTTGATAGCCTGCTTCAGAGCGTTACCATTCTGGTTCTGGAACTGGAAGTGCTTCTGACCGTCAGCGCAGTCAATGATAGCAATCAGGAAGTACTGGTTGCCCTCGCTATCCTTGATATCTGAAACCTTAGTCTTGCACTCTGTGCCGATAGAACCATCCTTGTTGTAGTTGGTCTTAGCGTTGTTGATGTCATAAACTGGCTCACCAACGATGTACCAAGCTGCAAGACCTGGAGTAGCACCTGCACCGAGAACGGTACGATACTGACCGAATGTCTCCTTCAGACCGAAGAGGCCAGAGATAGCAGGAGAAGCTACAGAACCTGGGTAATCAGTACCAGCGATGTTGGTAGTAGTGATCTGGTCCTTAACCTCGAGAGTAACGTTGTTGTTGATAGTTGTCAGAGGCTTCTCGAAGCGAACGAGATACTTATCCATGTCAACATCAAGTGTGCACTGTGTGCCTACAAGCTTAACAGGAACAGCGTTCTTGATAGTGTTAACGTCAGTTGTCTCATCAGCTGTGTAGTTCACGAGCAGGAGAGCACCATCTGTTGGCTGACCGTGCTTACCAGGAGTACCACCCTCATGGAGCTGTACCTTTGTACCACCAACAATCTCAACAGCTAATTCTTCCTTGTAGTAGAGTTTCTGTGCATCATCAGAGAGAGTCCACTTAGCCTCACCTGGGAGGATATCGAGACGAGCCTTGTCGAAGATAAACTTAACAGAATCAGCAACTGCTACCTTCTGTACACCAGCGCCATCGTTCTCTACCTTGTAAACGTTAACGAGCAGATCCTTAACAGTCTGAGGAGCCTGACCGTTGATAGTGTAGTTGTTCAGCAGGTTGTTGATGAACTGAGCGTCTGTGAAGCCCTGACCCTCACCATAGATAGGATTGTTTGTCAGAGTTGGGTTAGATGTAACATACTTCTTGATGTTGTCGAGAGAGTATGCCTCAGAAGAACCACCCTGGAAGTCCCAAGCTGTCTGGTTGTACTTAGCACCTGCAGCAATCTTCGGACCTGGGTAATTGATAGTAGCCTTAACTGGGATGACGAATGCTACGTCACCAGTCAGCCTATCCTTAACAGCGATGTAACCCACGCGTACTACAGCAGTACCATCATAGAGAGACTTTGTGAGCTTCTCAGAAGCTTCGAAGTCGAACTTAATGTTGTGAGCCTGAGCTGGCTGCATAGCAGACCAGTTGTCAGTAACTGTACCAACCTTCTTAGACCCATCAGATGTCTTAGCTGCATCTTCAGTGCCATAAAGAACACCATCGAACTCGAAGATAGCGTGGAATGTGGTCTGGTCGAAGCCCTGACCGTCTGCGCTAGCCCAAGCATAGAACTTGTTAACCTCAGCTTCCATGATCTTAGAGCCGTAAACATTACCGCAACCCCAATCGAAGCTGAATGCCTGCTCATCATAGGTTCTGGTCTCAAGAGACTCACGTGCCCACTGGATGCGATAGAAGCGAACGTCAACAACCTGGTTGTTAACAGTATCCTTCAGTACAACCTGGATAACAGGAGTCTTACCGATAGCGTCACGGTTCTTACCGTCAGTGATAGTACCGTCAGCAGCGCAAGAAGAAAGGATGTCGTTACCATTCTCGTCAACAGTAATCTTAGCGTACTTAGCCTGATCTGTAGCGTCAGAAGTCTCCTTCTCGTTCAGCACGTTGTACTCAACAACATTGTGCTCAAACTTCAGACCATAAGACTTGTAGTCAACAAGCTTACCATTTGTATCACATACATCGTCCAATGAGTTAAGGTTGAGAGTCTTGTTGTACTGTACCTTCTTCAGTATATGCAGAGCATCCCATGGGTACTTGTAGTGGAGAGCTGCAGCAGAGCTTGGGTTAGTGTTCTTAGCGAACTCAGTGTAGATCTCAGAGAATGCATAGAAGTGTGGAGCTACACCATTCTCCTTAACATCCTTCTGGTGGATACGAACCTTGCTGGTCTCCTCATAGAGGCGTGCCCAGTCAGAGTAAACAGCAGCGCTCTCCTCACCGTCTGTGAGCTGATCCTTAGCGATGTTAGCCTTCAGAGAAACGATAGTGAAGTCAACGTTACCATTGTTGATCTGGTTCTCGTTCTTAGACTGCTGTACGTTCTTAGTCAGCTTAACAATCAGCTTACCGTTTTCAACCTCGTAACCAGCTACGTTCAGCTTGATGCCGTCCTTCACGTTGTCCTGACGTGTGAGGTAGTTTGTAGCATAGTTCTGCAGATACTCCAGAGAAGCGATGCACTCTGTTGTAACACCTGTTGGGTTAACATAGTATGTAGCAGTTGTAGTACCGTTGTCAATCAGGAATGAGTCTGGTTTAGCAACAGCGTTGTCGCCAGAGTACTTGCCGTCTGTTGGGAAGTCGCGGAGGAACTCAGCCTTCTCGTTCTTCTTCTCAGCGTCAGCCTTACCCCAAGTCTTGTACTTGATAGAAGCGAAGTCGATGCACTCAACACCGTCGATGTACTTGTTAGGAGCGAAGACAACAGAGGTGAGACGCTTAGAGATCAGGACGTTGAGGAGGTTAATCTTGTCGTTAACAGCATTGATCTTCTTGTTAGCATCTTCCATACCCTCAGCCAGAGCAGTCTTTGTAGCGTATGTCTCAGCAACCTTAGACTTGAATGCATCCAGAGCATCATTCAGATCCTTGATATCCTTAGCCTCCTTCTGTGTGAGGGCAGCGATATCTGATGCATTCTTGCCGATAGCAGTCTGCTGTGCATCGTTGTTAGCGAGCTGCTCAGTCTGGAACTTCTGGAGAGCCTCGATAGCAGCCTTGTTAGCATTGATCTGCAACTGCAGGTTCTGGTCAGCAGCAGCGAAAGCAGCAGCGAGCTCCTTGTCGGCAGCCTCGTAAGCAGCAGTAATCTTAGACTCGAGAGCGTCGTCAGCAGCCTTGTAAGCAGCGATGATCTCCTTGTCTGCGTCCTGCAGCTTCTTGATATCGCCAGAGAGAGCTGCGTGAGTAGCAGCAGCGTCAGCGATAGCAGCAGCCAGAGCTGTCTTGTCAGCCTTGGTGTCCTCAAGGTTCTTGATTGCATTCTGAGCAGCGGTCATT
Organism: Prevotella sp.; assembly: GCA_017478025.1. Taxonomy (GTDB): domain Bacteria; phylum Bacteroidota; class Bacteroidia; order Bacteroidales; family Bacteroidaceae; genus Prevotella. The sequence continues at coordinate 22,617 of JAFVGZ010000028.1, read as the reverse complement.
GCGGTCTCAAGAGCAGCAACGCGAGCTGTGAGGTCAACGATCTTCTGATTGTTGGCAGCAATCTTTTCATTCAGAGCTGCAACGTCTGCGTCATGCTTCTGAGTAAGGCTGTTAATCAGAGCCTTGTTGGCATCAATTGCTGACTGCAACTGAGTCTTGGCAGTGTTCAGTTGGGTCTCAAGGGCTGCGATGTCGTCGCTCAGCTCCTCATCGAGGTTGTCAATACGAGTATTGACAGCGCTGATCTCCTCATCGTAATCCTTACAAGAAACTAATGTTGATGATGTAGCAGCAAAGAACGCTACAAGCATCAAAGCACTAAAAATTTTCTTTCTCATAAAAGTTTAAAAATAAGTTATTAAATAAAAGTTTGTTGATTTTTTTGTTAAGTTTTCTTTCTTCTCTTTGTCTTTTAGATGTTTTAATGGTTCAATTAATTTCTTTTGCTTTATTAAAATCTTTCCTTTATATATATTAATAAGGTGTATTTCGTTATCATTTCCACTCCCACGTCTGTTCTGTTACCTCCTTGCCATTCGCAGGTATTGGTACGGCGTGAGCCCTGTAATGCGACGGAACACCTGATAATATGTCGCTCTGGAGGAGAAACCGCATTTCTCTCCGGTGGTATAGGAAGCATCGTCGTACCTGAGAATCTCTCGCTGCGCCATTTCGGTGCGGTAGCGGTTGATGAGCTCCTTGAAGCGGCAACCGAACTCCCTATTGATGATACTGGAGAGATAGCTCATATTCGTACCTACCATACGGCTCATTTTTTCCATCGTGAGCTCCTTGTCTGTATAGCAGCGATCACGCTCCAAACACAACAGGATACGCGTATGTATGCCTTCCTTGCTTGCGCTCATGGGCTACAGTTCTTCAGTTTTCGGGGACAAAGGTACACATTTTTCCGTTTACGGCAACAACTTTGCATAAATTATTTTGCAATAAAGTTGGATTTTTTATGTTTTTGGACTTTTAAGGTATCTTTAACGGTTCAAAGGTTATTTTAAGTCAAGGAAGGTGACAATATTAAAAGAAAATCCAAGAAAACGAAAGGAGATGAAAGGGAGGAACAGAGAGAATCGAAAATAATTGGAAGATCAATGGGTAATTCGTTGCAATTCATGTAAAATAATGCCCCACGAAATCTCTGCCTTTAACTCTGCCATTTTGTCAGTTGAACTTTTACGTTCTAATAGTAGGTCTTTTACCGCTTAATAGTAGGTCTTTTACTCGGTAATAGCAGGTCTTTTACCGCCTAAAAGACCTGCTATTGCAACGCACTGATTATCAGGGCGTTTGAAACTGCCATTTTGTCAGTCCCAATTTGACACATGGAAACATGAGGAGAGCAGAGGAAGCGACGCTTTCATCAAGTGTAACGACAGAAAGAAGGTACTCCGCTTTGGATATACAATAGAAAAAATGAGCTTTTCTCTTGTATATTTAAAAACTAAATCGTACCTTTGCAGCATAGACTATCGACTATCCTAACGAAATCCCCCCACAGAGGGGTGCCTAAACCTAAACACTTCCGCCTATGATGATATTGGATGATGACGCATTGGTGCGGCGCGCATTGGCAGCCCGACAGTTGTCGTACGCCCCTTACTCCCGCTTTCGCGTGGGGGCGGCGTTGCTATGCGCAGACGGAAGGGTATATACCGGCTGCAATGTGGAGAATGCGGCGTTCGGGCCGTCGATATGCGCTGAGCGCACAGCCTTTGTGAAGGCTATCAGCGACGGCGACCTGAGGCAAGGCACTGGCGCGGAGCACGACTGGAGGAAGTATTTCAAGGCTATCGCCATCGTGGGAGCCCCGGCAGAGCGACAGGGGTCAGACCTGTGTACGCCCTGCGGAGTGTGCAGACAGGTGATGGCAGAGTTCTGCGTACCGGACTTTCGGATACTGTGCGCCAGCACCGATGAGGAGGGTGATATCAAGGAGATGAAGCAGTGGCAGCTGCAAGAACTGCTGCCTGAGGGATTTAGATTATGACTATCGGACGATTTGCCCCGTCGCCTACGGGCAGGATGCATTTAGGCAACATCTTTGGCGCGCTGCTGTCATGGCTATCAGCCAAGAGCAACGGCGGACGCTGGTTGCTGCGCATAGAGGACCTGGATCCCCAGCGCTGCCGCAGGGAGTATGGCGAGTTGCTTATGGATGACCTGAGGTGGTTGGGGCTCGACTGGGATGGCACACCGATATATCAGAGCAATCGCACGGACATATACAGCGCATATCTGGAACAGCTGCGCAAGCAGGGAGTGATATATGAATGCCACCGAACGAGGGCAGACCTGCTATCTACGATGGCTCCACACGAAAGCGACGGACGCGTGGTGGTACATAGGGAAAGTCCCACCAGCTCCACCAGCCCCACCAGCCCCACCCCAGCCCTCCCAGAAGGGGAAAGCTCCACCCCAGCCCTCCCCAAGGGGAGGGAGAACTACCCCGGGAAAACCAGATTATCCGGAACTGCCGGAAACCCTGGAATATCCGGAGAAACTGGAAACTCCGGAGAAACTGGAAACTCCGGAGAAATTGGAAACTCCGGAGAAACCGGAGCTGCCGGCCCTGGGGCTTTGCGCGTCGAGGTGCCTCACAAAAAGGTGAGCATCACCGACGGGCACTACGGACCTCTGACGGTGGACCTCTATGAGCAGGTGGGCGACTTCGTGGTGAGACGCAAGGACGGGGCATACGCCTATCAGCTGGCAGTGGTGGTGGATGATGCGCTGACAGGCGTGACAGAGGTGGTGAGAGGCAGGGACCTATTGCTGTCGGCACCGCAGCAGACTTTCCTGGCGAAGCTGCTGGACCTGCCGGCACCGAGGTATTTCCACTTCCCCCTGCTGATAAACGAAGCAGGGCAACGGCTGTCGAAACGCGACAAGAGCCTGGACATGAGCGTACTAAGATATAAGTATCGCGCGCAAGAGATAATAGGCTATCTCGGACATCTTGCGGGGCTGCAGCCTAAGCCGACACCGATGACACCGCAGCAACTGCTGCCGCTGTTCTCATGGGGCCTGGTGCCACAGGAGGACATCGTGGTCAAATTAACAAATTAACGAATTAACAAGTTAACAAATTAACGAATTAACAAATTAACGAATTAACAAGTTATGATTACCATTAGCGAGCAGCAACACGGGGCGTAGGCAGGTGAGGCTTAGTCGCAATGGGGTGAATCTGCGGGTACAGACGAAGAAAAATAACATAATAACTATTTTATAAACATGCTCCTCCGTTGAACGCTCCCCCCTGGGGGGAGATGGTGGGGGCTTTAAACCAACAAAATCTATGAAACACTATCTACTGACACTACTACTGCTGACGATGGCGGTGATGACTGCTATGGGTCAGCAAACCGTTAGCGTGGAGGAAGCCCAAGCTAAGGCTGCAGCATTCCTTAATCGCAGCGCCGGTGCCAAGGGCGGCACGGTAACAACAGACGTGCAGCTGGCCTACACGGCACAGCAGGGCAATGAGACCTATTACTATGTATTCAACAACGGCAGCAACGGGCAAGGCGGCTTCGTCATCATCGGTGGCGACGAGACGGCACGCACCATACTGGGCTACTCAGACCACGGCACCTTTGACTATGCCACAGCACCGGAGAACATGAAATGGTGGCTAAGCCAGTATGAGCAGCAGATCAGCGCTGCCATAAAGAACGGCGGCACCACCGCAGCGGCAAAAGGCGGCATGGGCATGAAGTCGATAGCAAGAGCGAATATAACACCACTCTGCGCCACGACGTGGGATCAGGTGGCACCATTCAACACGGCGATACCGAAGATTTTAAATAACTCATATACCACCGATGGTTCACTCGCCACAGGTTGCGTAGCAACTGCGATGGCGCAGATAATGAAAAAATACAACTACCCCACCCACGGCACAGGCAGCAATAGCTACACTCAGAAATGGGACGGCGGTCTTATCCAAATTACATTTCAGGCTGATTTCGCGAACACCACCTACGATTGGGAAAACATGAACAATAGCTACACAAACAATACGTTTAGCGGTAACGAGCAAGGGACAGGCGATGCGAACGAAAGAGCCGTTGCAACGCTGATGTACCACTGCGGAGTGGCTGCAAATATGAGATACGGCCAAATATCAACCGGCGGTTCATCCGCATCCGCATTTACAGCTGCACAGGGAATGGTAAACTACTTTAAGTATGACAAGAGTATTTCGTATAAAGGGCGCACATACTACAGCAATGATGACTGGGCAGAGATGATATATGCTGAGCTTGCTGCAGGCAGGCCGGTGTTGTATAGCGGAAGCACAAGTGCCGGCGCAGGACATGCATTCGTCTGTGACGGATATAAGTATGAGGGGGGCAATGACCTTTTCTACCTGAACTGGGGTTGGAATGGAAGTAACAATGGCTACTTCCCTCTGCAGGGCACGGCAGGCACGGTGAAAGCACTGACACCAAATGGTACAGGTACCGGAGGTGGTGTAGCTGGGTCAGCATACGACCAGAGCCAGAGCATTGTGATAGGCATAAAACCAGACCCAGGCAACTCAAGTTTGGAAAAGATTGAAATGACATGCGATGAATATTCACTCGATTTAAACGCCACAGCTGCAGGCAGTAGCAACTCATTGACATTTACAAAAGTAACAAACACCTCAATCATCGCATCATCACAAACAGTTGGAGTGAGGATGGTGAACAATGAGAGCAGCGAGGCAACAGACATCGAGGCAACTACCTGGAGTCTGGAACCAAACTATTTTTATACGAATGCAAGTATGTCTTTCACTATACCGACACAGATGGCGGCAGGAGAATATACGGTTTACCCGATATTCAAAGACGAGAACAATGATTGGCAACTTATGCAATTGCCTTACGGATATAGCAGCATACCGGCAATGACAGTACTTACAGCAGGTGAAGGGCTGATTGTAGATGGCACACCAACTGTAAGCGATGACGGATATGTAACACCAACCAGCGGAACTTACACCATAAGATTGTGGAATAATAGCTCCACTCCACTTGAGAACACGTCATTTAGAGCATGGGTTTACAAGTTAATAAATGGCAATCAACTAACAGGTATAGGAATTATAGATGCTACTGAAAGTTTTGAAGCTCATGAAACTAAAGATGTTGTATTCGACTTTGCCAATTATGATTATCAACATGTTGGTGGAGGTGAGGCACTGGTTGCTGGCAACACCTATTATGCCATACCCCATCAAGGAAGTACAGAATTAACTAAAGAAATAGATTTCAAATGCACCTCAAAGCTGGACATCGCCTACAAACTTTCGTCTATAGGCTGGGGCACGTTGTGTCTGCCGTTCAGCGCTAAAAAGCCGGTTGGCTTGACGTTGTATGAGGTGACAAGCACCAATGGTAATGAGTTGGTGAAGACATCAGTAGATAAGATAGAAATTAACAAGGCTTATCTCGTAAGCGGTACGCCAGGTACATACGATTTCAGCGGTCCTACGACACCAACGGGACAGCACACCAACGGGCTGCTGGTGGGCAACACAGCAAACGGAGATGTATTTGTGCCTATAGGAAGCTACGTGATGCAGAACCTAACTTCGAAGAGCGGGTTGGCATTCTATAAGGTCACTCTGACCGACAGGCAGCGATGCAGCCAATACAAGGCATATCTGACACCGCCATCAGGACTGACATCACTCTATGGCGCGCTGCTCTTCACCGACGGTACGACAGGCATTGAAAGCATTGACGCGACAGACGAGCAGCAGGGCGCAGTACGCAAGGTGCTGAAGAACGGACGCTTGACGATAGATACACCGCAAGGCTCATTCACACCCGCAGGAGCGAGGATGAAATAGACGAAAAAAGGGTTGGAGCCACCTATCGCGGCGGCTCCAACCCAAAGTTCTGCAAACGCAAAATGATACATTCTACTAACCAACTTACTAACCAAACAAACACATACAATGAAAAAGACAATATACATAACACCACAGATATACGTGGTGAAACTGCAGCAACAAGCGCTGATGCAGTATGCCTCTCCAGCACAAGCGCCAACACTAAGGACAGGCGACAGTAATGATGATTATTCCAACCCGGAATGGACTGACAATGAAACCGGTTACTATAACCTGTAGATAATTTTAGACTACGAATTACGCGAATTACACGAATTTAGCCATGCGGATGAGATACTCCATACAAGGCGATTCGTGTAATTCGCGTAATTTTATGTACAATTTACCATGTACAATGTACAATTTATGGCCACCCACACTATGTACAATTTACCATGTACAATGTACAATTTATAACCACTTGTTCATGTAATACGTGGGGGCGCCCATTTATACCCTTCTTGTTGCCGTAGTGGGAATTATAATAATTATAATAATTTCTGTCTAAAAAACCCTCTGCCGAATTTCTGTTCCGTTATAGTATTATCAGTAGGACCGCTGTCCAGTGGGCCATTGCGCCGAGCAGCACAAAGACGTGCCAGATGGCGTGGAAGTGCTTACGGTGGTCGTGAGCAAAGAAATAAGTGCCTACGGTATAGAGTATGCCCTCTGCCACGATGCAGAGCATAGCAGGCAGGGAGAGGCGCTCGAAGACGGGCTTAATGACCAGCAGCACGCTCCACCCCATGAAGAGGTATAAGGCAAGCGAGAGACGCGGATATTTGCCCATGGCGAAGACCTTGTAGAACACGCCGCCGATGACGACAGCCCATTGCAGTCCGAATACGGTCCACCCTATCCATCCGCCCACGACAGAAACGCAGATGGGCGTATAGGAGCAGGCTATCATGACGTAGATGGAGATATGGTCGAGCTTACGCAGCACATTCTTGCCCTTGCCCGGCCACCACCAGTGGTAAAGGGTGCTGCAGAGGAACATGAGGAACATGCCGACGATGAAGAATATGACACCGAAGGCCCACTGCCAGCCTTTATAGACCGCAGGCCATACCATCCAGATGGAGGAGAGGGCAAAGACGACACCGATGAGATGGGTCCAGGTGTTGCCCTGCTCGGAGGGATGAGGGAGGAAACGTGACATATACTATATAAGGTAGGTTCTATTGATTTGCCCGTAGTGATACAGAAAAAAGCCCCAAAGCAGAGTTGCAATGGGGCTTTTCTATTGTAATACGTAGATGTTTTAGTGACTTATTCAGCCTTTGCCTCCTCTGCTGCTGGCTCTTCAGCGGCAGGAGCGGCTGTCTCTGCCATTGCCTCTTCAGCTGCAGGAGCAGCGGTCTCAGCGGCAGCAGCCTTCTTACCACCACGACGGGTGCGCTTAGCAGCCTTAGGAGCCTTTGCCATTGCCTCGTCGAAGTCAACAAGCTCAATGAAGCAGATTTCTGCTGCGTCACCCTGACGATGACCGAGCTTGATGATACGTGTGTAACCACCGGGACGGTCGCCTACCTTCTCGCTGATAACAGAGAAGAGCTCTTTGATGGCAAACTTGTCCTGCAAGTATGAGAATACAACACGACGGTTGTTGGTGGTATCCTCCTTTGCACGGGTGATGAGGGGCTCTACATACTTCTTCAAGGCCTTAGCCTTGGCTACGGTCGTAGTGATTCTTTTGTGCATGATCAGCGAGATAGCCATGTTTGCAAGCATGGCAGAACGGTGAGATGCAGTACGACCGAGATGGTTGAATTTCTTATTGTGTCTCATTTGACTGTTTTTGTTTTTGTAACCAGGATGGATTAATCCTGATTAAGTTTGTACCTGGAAATGTCAGTTCCAAACGACAGATTCAGACTATCGAGCAAATCATCAAGCTCTGACAGCGATTTCTTGCCGAAGTTGCGGAACTTGAGGAGGTCTGTCTTGTTGTACTGCACGAGATCGCCGAGCGTATCAACGTCGGCAGCCTTCAGACAGTTGAGGGCACGAACAGAGAGGTTCATATCCACAAGGCGAGTCTTGAGCAACTGGCGCATGTGGAGAATCTCCTCGTCGAAGTCCTGGTTGACATCAATGCCGGTATCCTCAAACTGAATCTTCTCATCGGAGAAGAGCATAAAGTGATAGATGAGGATCTTAGCGGCCTCCTTGAGGGCATCCTTCGGGTGGATGGAACCGTCCGTAGTGATTTCGAGGATGAGCTTGTCGTAGTCGGTCTTCTGCTCGACACGGGTAGGCTCAACGCTGAACTTCACATTGCGGATAGGGGTGTAGATAGAATCGATGGCGATTGAATTGACATCGGTGCAGAACTCACGGTTCTCATCAGCAGGCACGTAGCCACGTCCCTTGTTGATGGTAATGGTAAGCTGCATGGATGCCTTAGAGTCTAAATGACAAATCACCAATTCGGGGTTTAACACTTCAAATCCAGTCAGATACTTGTTGATATCGCCTGCCTTGAACTCCGTAGCGTTCTCGACATTGATAGTAACTTTCTCATTCTCGAATTCTTCTACTACTTGCTTGAATCTAACTTGCTTCAAGTTCAAGATGATGTTAGTCACGTCTTCCTTCACTCCGGGTACAGAAGAGAACTCCTGCTCAACGCCATCAATGCGGATAGTGTTGATGGCAAAGCCCTCGAGGGATGAAAGAAGGATGCGGCGCAGAGCGTTACCGATGGTAACACCGAAGCCAGGCTCCAACGGACGGAATTCGAACTTGCCGAAACGATCCGTTGATTCCAGCATCACGACTTTGTCGGGTTTTTGAAATGCTAATATCGCCATTAATTTAATGATTATTTAGAGTACAACTCAACGATTAACTGTTCCTTGATATTCTCTGGGATGTCTGCACGGTCAGGACGATGCAGGAACTTGCCGCTCTTTGTGGCGTTGTCCCACTCCATCCAAGCAAACTTGCTGTGGTTGTAACCAGCGAGAGCTTCGTCAATCACTTCGAGTGACTTTGACTTCTCACGCACACCGACAACCATGCCGGGCTTTACCTGAAAAGAAGGAATGTTAACTACATCACCATTGACAGTGATGTGCTTGTGACCAACAAGCTGACGAGCTGCACGACGGGTGGGTGCGATGCCGAGGCGGTAAACCACGTTGTCGAGACGGCTCTCCAGCAACTGCAGCAGTACCTCACCGGTGATGCCGTCAGCCTTAGCAGCCTTCTCAAACAGATTACGGAACTGGCGCTCCAGTACACCGTATGTGTACTTGGCCTTTTGCTTCTCTGCCAACATGACACCATACTCCGACGTCTTGCGGCGACGGTTGTTGCCATGCTGTCCAGGAGCGAAGTTTCTCTTGGACAAAACTTTCTCTTTGCCGAGGATGGCTTCGCCAAACCTACGGTCAATTCTTGATTTCGGACCTGTGTATCTAGCCATTTGCTAAAATAAATAATATATAAAAAATAATGTAATGAATGCGGGTATTATACACGGCGACGCTTAGGAGGACGGCAGCCATTGTGTGGCAGTGGTGTTACGTCAACAATCTCCGTTACCTCAATACCACTGTTGTGGCAGGCACGGATAGCAGACTCACGACCGTTACCGGGACCCTTTACGTATGCCTTTACCTTGCGCAGACCAAGGTCGAATGCAACCTTTGCGCAATCCTCTGCTGCCATCTGAGCTGCATAAGGAGTGTTCTTCTTTGAACCACGGAAACCCATCTTGCCGGCTGAAGACCAAGAGATAACCTGACCGTCAGAGTTAGCAAGCGTTACGATAATATTATTGAAAGAACTGTGAACGTGAAGCTGACCAACTGCGTCAACCTTAACGTTTCTCTTCTTGTTTGTTGCTTGTTTCTTTGCCATAATTCTTTTACTTGTCTAATTATGCACTATGCACTACTAATGATGAATTACTTTGTGGCCTTCTTCTTGTTAGCAACAGTCTTCTTTCTACCCTTGCGAGTGCGGGCGTTGTTCTTAGTGCTCTGACCACGAACAGGAAGACCATTACGATGACGGACACCACGATAGCAGCCTATATCCATCAGACGCTTGATGTTCAACTGGATCTCACTGCGGAGATCACCTTCAACTTTGAATTCAGCGCCGATAATTTCACGGATCTTGGCGGCCTCGTCGTCTGTCCAATCGCACACCTTCGTGTCGCGGCTGACGCCTGCCTTGTCCAATATCTTTGCTGAACTACTTCGACCTATACCATAGATGTAGGTCAATGCGATTTCGCCACGCTTGTTCTGGGGCAAATCTACTCCAACAATTCTTATTGCCATAAATGTTTGTAATGAATGAAAAAATACCTTAGTTAATTAACCTAATATGCATATCTCTGCCAATGTCTGACCTTTAAGAACAGACAACGTTCGGGCGATGTTTACACAACATCTGCCAAAACGGAGGTGCAAAGGTACACAATTTACCCTACACGCCGAAATAATTTAACATTTGGGCGCACCGATTCTTAACTTTTAATGTTTTTTAACCGCAAAAGGGTTCTTGCTCTCCGGTTATCCCTGACGAAGCTTGAACTTTGGGTTCTTCTTGTTGATTAAGAAGAGACGACCCTTACGACGAACGATGACGCAGTCGGGAGTACGCTTCTTCAGTGATGCTCTTGTCTTCATCTTGTTTCTATAATTTGTATATAAGTACTTGAATTATTCGTATATTCATCCTACACGGAAACAGCTATGTGAGCCGAGACAGGAGACGAAAGGAAAACATATTATTTGTATCGGAAACAGATGCGTCCCTTTGTAAGGTCATAGGGGCTCATCTCTACCTTTACCTTATCACCCGGAAGGATCTTGATGTAGTGCATACGCATCTTACCCGAGATGTGGGCGATGATTTCCACTCCGTTCTCCAGTTCTACGCGGAACATGGCATTGCTGAGTGCCTCTTTAATTGTTCCGTCCTGTTCTATAGCAGATTGCTTTGCCATTTATTATATATAAAAGGTGTATGTATTAAACTTTTGCGTGCGGGATGTTTCAAATATGCACCGTCTTCTCTATTTCCTCGAACGATGACAGTATCTCTGCCTCGCCTTTGCGGATGGCTATGGTGTGCTCGTAGTGTGCTGCAGGCTTATTATCGCGTGTTACAACAGACCATTTATCAGGCAAGAGACCGATGTTTCGATTACCCATAGTAATCATCGGCTCTATGGCAATACACATACCAGCCTTCAGTTTTGGGCCGTTGCCTCGCTTACCGTAGTTCGGCACCTGTGGGTCTTCGTGCATCTTTTTTCCGATACCGTGACCGCAGAGCTCACGTACCACACCGTAGCCGTGTGCCTCGCAGTGGTCCTGAACCGCCTGACCAATGTCACCTACGTGATTGCCATGCACCGCCTTTGATATGCCGATATACAGACTCTCACGTGTGACACGCAACAGTTGCCTAACCTCATCGCTTATCTCCCCGACTGGGAAGGTGTAAGCAGAGTCGCCATTAAAGCCGTTAAGCAACGTGCCGCAGTCAACAGATATGATGTCACCCTCCTTCAGTATCTGCTCCTCTGTGGGTATGCCGTGAACCACGCAACCGTTGACAGAGCAACAGATGCTGGCAGGGAACGGTGCCCCATAGGGATTAGGAAAACCGAGGAAGGTTGGCTCGGCACCATGATCGCGGATGAACTCGTCTGCAATCTTATTCAGTTTTGCCGTAGAGACACCCGGAGCGATGTGGCGGGAGAGTTCACCAAGCGTGCTGCCAACCAGCTGATTGGCAGCGCGCATGAGTTCTATCTCGTCTTCTGTCTTTAGATATATTGCCATTAATATGCACTTACCCCATTCTGTGGACGTGTGCGTCCTGAGTTGAGCAGGCCATCATAGTGGCGCATCATCAGATGTGACTCTATCTGCTGCAGGGTGTCTATCACCACACCGACAAGGATGAGGAGTGACGTACCGCCAAAGAACTGTGAGAAACCCTGCTGCACGTTCAGCAATCCTGCCAATGCTGGCATGATAGCGATGAACGCGATGAACAGTGATCCAGGCAGTGTGAGGCGTGACATAATCTCCTCGATGTAGTCAGCAGTAGGCTTACCGGGCTTTACTCCAGGTATGAAGCCGTTGTTGCGCTTCATATCCTCAGCCATCTGTGTCGGGTTGAGGGTGATAGCTGTATAGAAGTAAGTGAATGCCACGATGAGGAATACATATACTATATTATACAGCACGGAGCGGTTGTCCAGCAGAGAGCGTGCAAACCAACCGAGGTTGTCGCTGCTATACTGCACTATTGCCAATGGTATAAACATCAAAGCCTGTGCAAAGATGATAGGCATCACATTAGCCGCGAACAGCTTGAGAGGGATGTACTGACGTGCACCTGCTACCTGTGTATTGCCTACAAGTTTCTTTGCATACTGTACAGGCACCTTGCGAGTACCCTGTACCAGCAGTATTGCGGCGCATACTACAGCATAGAGGATGAGAATCTCAGCAATGAACATCACCAGACCACCGCCTGTGATAGCAGTGAAGCGGCTACCTACCTCCTGCACGAAAGACTGTGGCAGACGTGCTATGATACCAATCATAATGATGAGCGAGATTCCGTTGCCCACACCCTTGTCGGTGATACGCTCACCGAGCCAGAGGATAAACATAGAACCTGCTGCCAGTATGATGGTGGCAGGAATCATGAACTCAGTCCATGAGAGTCCCGTAGCGAGAGCGCCCGGAGACTGCATCTTAAGGTTCATGAGGTAGGACGGAGCTTGGAAGAGCAGAATGGCCACTGTCAGGTAGCGCGTGTACTGCATAATCTTCTTACGTCCGCTCTCACCCTCACGCTGCATCTTCTGGAACGAGGGCACAGCAATAGCCACCAGCTGCATCACGATGGAGGCAGAGATGTAAGGCATTATACCCAATGCAAAGATTGATGCGTTGGAGAATGCGCCACCGGAGAACATATCCAGAAGTGACATCAGACCTCCTGCCGTCTGCTGCTGCAGCTTCTCAAGGTTTGCCGGATTGACACCTGGCAGCACCACGAAAGAGCCGAAGCGATAGATGGCGACGAAGAGGATAGTGATGAGAAGCCTGATGCGCAGGTCCTCTACCTTCCAGCAGTTCTTCAGTGTCTCAATAAATTTCTTCATTTCTCGTTGTGTATTAAAACGTCAAAGAAGTTGTTACAGCACTACTACCTCGCCGCCGGCAGCCTTGATAGCCTCTTCAGCGGTCTTGGAGAATGCATTGGCCTTCACTGTGAGCTTCGCCTTCAGTTCACCGTTAGCAAGAATCTTTACGAGTTCCTTACCGTTAGTGAGACCTGCCTCGACGAGCTGCTCAACGCCAATCTCTGTATAGCCCTTGCGCTCAGCGAGCTTCTGGAGCGTAGAGAGGTTGACTGCGAAGTACTCCTTGTGGTTGATGTTCTTAAAGCCGAACTTAGGCAGACGACGCTGCAGAGGCATCTGACCGCCTTCGAATCCGATCTTTCTCTTATAGCCTGAGCGTGCTTTTGCACCCTTGTGACCACGAGTAGAGGTACCACCCAGACCTGAACCAGGTCCGCGACCGATACGACGACGTGAATGGGTTGAACCAGCTGCTGGCTGCAAATTATTCAATTTCATAATCGTTTCAGTGTTTAATGTGTTTTGTTATTACTCTACTACGGTCACCAGGTGGTGTACCTTGCGTATCATGCCACGGATATCAGGAGTATCCTCCTTCTCAATTACCTGTGAGATCTTACGGAGACCCAGTGCAAGAAGTGTACTCTTCTGGTCGGCAGAAGCACCGATGCGGCTTCTAATCTGCTTAATCTTTATTGTTGCCATTTTCGTATTTCTCCTTCTTACTTTTATCCGTTAAACACTTTGTTCATGCTGACGCCACGGTCATGTGCTACGGTATAAGCATCGCGCATCATTGACAGTGCCTTGATAGTAGCCTTCACCAGGTTGTGTGGGTTAGAAGAGCCCTTTGACTTAGCGAGCACATCGTTCACGCCGCAGCTCTCGAGCACGGCACGCATAGCACCACCACATACCATTCCGGTACCGGCAGCAGCTGGCTTGAGGAATACTTGTGCGCCACCAAAGGATACTTCCATCTCGTGAGGGATAGTGCCTTTGAGTACAGGAACCTTCACGAGGTTCTTCTTAGCTGCCTCAGTACCCTTGGCGATGGCCTGCTGTACTTCACCAGCCTTGCCCAGTCCCCAACCGATAGTACCATTACCGTCACCTACAACGACAATAGCAGCGAATGTGAAGGTGCGTCCACCCTTTGTTACCTTTGTAACACGGTTGACAGCAACCAGCTTTTCTTTCAATTCTTCAGTATTTGTTCTTACTTTCTCCATTGCTATATAATCGTTTAGAAGTTAAGACCACCCTCACGAGCTGCGTCGGCCAGAGCCTTCACACGTCCGTGATAGAGGTAGCCGTTACGGTCAAACACTACGCTGGTGATGCCTGCAGCCTTTGCTTTCTCAGCCAGCTGAGCACCTACCTTCTGTGCCTGCTCAATCTTTGGCATAGCCTCAAGACCCTTTGAGCTGGCAGAAACGAGAGTGGTACCGGTAACATCATTGATTACCTGAACGTATATTTGCTTGTTAGAACGGAACACGGAGAGACGTGGACGCTCTGCGGTACCGTTGACATTCTTACGAACTCTATACTTGATTTTGATTCGTCTTTCTACTTTCTTTGTTGTCATAATCGTTAAGTGTTTTAAGGATTATTACTTAGCCGAAGCCGACTTACCAGACTTTCTGCGGATAACCTCGCCCTGGAACAGGATACCCTTACCCTTATAAGGCTCTGGCTTACGGAAAGAACGGATCTTTGCACAAATGAGTCCGATGAGCTGCTTGTCGCAGCACTCCAAGATGAGCAGCGGGTTCTGGTTACGCTCAGACTTTGTCTCTACCTTCACCTCCTTAGGGAGTTCGAGGAAGATGGGGTGAGTGTAGCCAAGTGAGAACTCGATGATGTTGCCCTTGTTTGACACACGGTAGCCGACACCCACGAGCTCAAGAACCTTCTTGTAGCCTTCGCTTACACCGACAACCATATTGTTGACCAATGAGCGATAGAGACCGTGGAAGGCCTGCTTCTGCTTCTCGTCAACCTCGCTTTTCTCGTCTATTTCAAATGTTATCTGACCATCGCTGATATTCACTTTGATGGCAGGATTGATCTCCTGAGACAATTCTCCCTTAGGTCCTTTTACAACCAGCGTGTTTCCGTTTGGAGTTACTTGGACACCTGCAGGGATACTAATTGGCAGTTTACCTATTCTTGACATAATAAAATCCTCCAATTAATAAATGTAGCAAAGAACCTCGCCGCCGATCTTCAGCTCCTTGGCCTCTTTGTCTGTCATTACACCTTTAGATGTGGACAGTATTGCTATGCCCAATCCGTTAATAACTCTCGGCATGTCCTTGTAACCAGTGTACTGTCTGAGACCTGGTGTGGATACGCGCTTCAAACTCTTGATAGCGTTCTTCTTGGTGACGGGGTCATACTTCAGCGCTACTTTGATGGAACCCTGAGGACCGTCATCAATGAACTTGTAGTTCAAGATGTAACCCTTCTCGAAGAGAATCTTAGTGATTTCCTTCTTCAGGTTTGACGCAGGAACTTCTACAACACGGTGATTAGCCATGATTGCGTTTCTGAGTCTTGTCAGATAATCTGCTATTGAATCTGTCATTTTATATAAGTGTTTAATTAATCGGGACGCTCCCGACAATATTAAATAAATGTATGCTTGAGTTGAGCTTAAACTCTTGTCTCGCTTTTTACCAGCTTGCCTTCTTTACTCCTGGAATGAGTCCTGCAGAAGCCATCTCGCGGAACTGAATACGTGAGATACCGAACTGGCGGATGTATCCCTTTGGACGTCCCGTCACCTTGCAGCGGTTGTGCAGGCGGATAGGGTTAGCGTTCTTTGGGATTGCCTGGAGTGCACGGGCTGCCTCATAACGCTCAGCGGCATCATCAGATGTAGCGATGGTCTTCTTCAGGGCAGCGCGCTTCTCAGCATAGCGTGCAACGAGTTTAGCGCGCTTCACCTCGCGGGCTTTCATTGATTCTTTTGCCATAGTCTTTCTTCTTTATCTGTTAAGCGTTCTTGAATGGCAGACCGAAGGCCTTGAGCAGGGCGAAGCCCTCTTCGTCGGTCTTGGCTGTTGTGACAAACGTGATGTTCATACCCTGTATGCGGTCAATAGAGTCGATGTTTATCTCAGGGAAGATAATCTGCTCCTGAATGCCGAGGGTGTAGTTACCGCGGCCATCGAGCTTTGACTGGATACCCTTGAAGTCACGGATACGAGGCAGAGCGATGCGCACGAGTCTCTCAAGGAACTCATACATGCGCTCGCGACGCAGTGTTACCATAACGCCGATAGGCATCTTCTTACGCAGCTTGAAGTTTGCGATATCCTTCTTTGAGTATGTGGCAACGGCCTTCTGACCGGTGATAGCCGTAATCTCATTGATGGCTACGTCGATGATTTTCTTGTCCTGGGTAGCGTCGCCGAGACCCATGTTGACAGTAATCTTCTTCAACTCTGGCACCTGCATAGCAGAGCTATAGTTGAACTGCTTCTGCAGCTGAGGAGCGATAGTCTCCTTATAAACTTTCTTTAACTGTGCTGTATCCATTACTTGATTTCCTCCCCTGACTTTTTAGCGATACGGATAACGTTCTTACCCTCGTGCTTGATGGCAACGCGAGTAGGCTTTCCGCTCTTAGGATCAATGAGGCTCAGGTTTGAGATGTGGATAGGAGCCTCCTGCTTTACGATACCGCCCTGTGGGTTCTGTGCTGAGGGCTTCTGGCTCTTAGAGACCATGTTGATGCCCTCCACGATGGCGCGCTCTTCCTTCACCAGGACCTTCTGCACCTTACCCTTCTTGCCCTTGTCTCTTCCGGCGAGAACAATTACGGTGTCGTCTTTCTTGATATGTAACTTACTCATTTTCTTAAATACTGTTTAGTGGTTGTGATAACTAAAGTACCTCAGGAGCCAAAGAGACCACCTTCATATTCACTGCACGGAGTTCGCGTGCTACGGGGCCGAAGATACGGCTGCCGCGCAGCTCGCCGGCATTGTTGAGGAGTACACAGGCATTGTCGTCGAAACGGATGTATGAACCATCGGCACGACGTATTTCCTTCTTTGTGCGAACGATGAGAGCCTTAGATACTGCACCTTTCTTAAGATCGCTTGATGCGATGACATTCTTCACAGCAACCACGATAACGTCTCCGACGCTTGCGTAGCGGCGGCGTGTGCCGCCCAGCACGCGGATGCAGAGAGCCTCGCGGGCACCGCTGTTGTCACATACTGTAAGTCTTGATTCTGCCTGTATCATCTTTACTTAGCTTTTTCAATTATTGATACTAATCTCCATCTCTTAGTCTTAGAGAGTGGACGTGTCTCCATAATGAGGACTGTATCACCTACATTGGCCTCATTCTTCTCGTCATGTGCATGATACTTCTTAGTCTTCTGCACAAACTTACCATAGATCGGGTGCTTCTCCTTGAACTTTGACGCAATAACAATGGTTTTATCCATCTTGTTGCTTGTCACAACACCCTGTCTTGTCTTTCTTAAATTACGCATTTCCATCTGGACCATTATTATTTGTTAAGTTCACGTGAACGGAGTTCTGTCATCATACGTGCGATGTCACGACGAGCAGCCTTAATCTGTGATGGATTCTCGAGGGGAGAGATCTGATGGTTCAGCTTCATAGTGTCGAGAGCTGCCTTGGCATTCTCCAACTTCTCTGCCAATTCTTTGGCATCGAGACTTTTTACTTCTTTAATCTTCATAGTTTAAGCGTTTTTATCGTAGTCACGACGTACAACAAACTTTGTTTTCACTGGTAGTTTCTGTGCACCGAGTCTCAGTGCTTCCTTAGCCACATCAAAGGGCACGCCCTCTACTTCAAAGAGGATGCGTCCTGGTGTTACCGGAGCTACCCATCCGGCAGGATCACCCTTACCTTTACCCATACGCACGTCAGCCGGCTTGCGGGTGATTGGTTTGTCTGGGAAGATGCGGATCCATACCTGACCTTCACGGTTCATATATCGGTTGATGGCCACACGGGCAGCCTCAATCTGGCGGCTATCAATCCATTTTGGCTCAAGAGTCTTGATGCCGAATGAACCGAAGGCCAGCTGCGTACCGCGGTGTGCGTTGCCTTTATTGCCACGACCATCTTGCGGTCTTCTATATTTTACTCTTTTTGGCTGTAACATAGTAGCGATTCTCTTTTTTAACGGTTATTGTTTCTCTTACGGTTACCGCCACGGCCTTCACGGCGACCCATCTGCGGAGCACGGCTGCCACCCTTAGACTCCTGTGCGAAGTTAGGTGCGAGGTCACGCTTGCCGTACACCTCACCGCGGCAGATCCATACCTTGATGCCAAGGATACCTACCTTTGTGAGTGCCTCAGTCTTGCAGTAATCGATGTCAGCACGGAATGTGTGGAGCGGTGTGCGGCCTTCCTTCAGCATCTCCGAACGGGCAATCTCGGCGCCGTTCAGACGTCCTGAGATCTGCACCTTGATGCCCTCGGCACCAGCGCGCATAGTGTTCTGGATAGCCATCTTGATGGCGCGACGATATGCCACCTTGCCCTCTACCTGGCGAGCGATAGATTCAGCAACGAGGTTTGCGTCCAGTTCCGGCTTCTTTATTTCATAGATGTTGACCTGTATCTCCTTCTTGTAGAGCTTCTTCAGCTCTTCCTTCAGGACGTCAACATCCTTACCACCCTTACCAATGACGATACCCGGACGGGAAGTGCAGATAGTGATGGTGACACGCTTCAAAGTGCGTTCGATGACGATGCGGCTTACGCTTGCCTTAGCGAGACGCTCGTTCAGATACTTACGGATTTTCTGATCCTCAACGAGGTTCTCTCCGAAGCTCTTTCCACCGAACCAGTTTGAATCCCAGCCACGGACAATGCCGAGGCGATTTGCTATTGGATTAACTTTCTGTCCCATTCTTCCTTACTTAGTTTTCTTCATTAGTTTTGGTGTCAACGAAAATGGTCACGTGGTTAGAACGCTTGCGGATGCGATAACCGCGACCCTGTGGTGCAGGGCGCATACGCTTCATTGTCACGCCTTCGTCCACGAAGACCTTAGAGATATACAGCTCACCGTCCTCTGCCTTGCGACCGGTCTTTACCTCCCAGTTGGCAATAGCAGAACGGAGGAGTTTCTCCACGTCGGCAGCTGCCTGCTTCTTGGAGAAACGCAATACGCCAAGTGCACGGTTCACTTCCATGCCACGCACCATGTCAACGACGTAGCGCATCTTGCGAGGAGAGGAAGGAACGCCTACGAGCTTAGCGAAGTAGAGGTTCTTTTTGGCCTTCTTCAATTCTTCGGCCATATTATGTTTTCTAGCTCCCATTTGTTTTCTTTTCTTTGCTTAATGGTTAGGGGTGCCCGTCTTATTTCTTCTGGCCTGCGTGACCACCGAAACGACGTGTTGGAGAGAACTCACCGAGCTTGTGGCCCACCATGTTCTCCGTCACATAGACAGGGATGAATTTGTTACCGTTGTGTACAGCTACTGTGTGACCCACGAAGTCAGGTGAGATTACAGAAGCTCTGGCCCATGTCTTTACGACATTCTTCTTTCCGCTCTCATTCATGGCGAGAATCTTCTTCTCCAGAGAGACGTTGATGTATGGACCTTTTTTTAATGAACGACTCATAATTTCAGTTCTTTTGATTTGTTGTGTGGGTTACTTCTTGTTAGCTCTCTCGATGATGTACTTGTTAGACTGCTTCTTTGGTGAGCGAGTCTTCAGGCCCTTTGCGTAGAGTCCCTTGCGTGAGCGTGGGTGTCCGCCTGACTGACGTCCTTCACCACCACCCATTGGGTGATCTACTGGGTTCATAACAACACCGCGGTTGTGTGGACGACGTCCGAGCCAGCGTGAGCGACCGGCCTTACCGGACTGCTCCAGAGCGTGGTCTGAGTTGCCTACAGCACCGACTGTAGCCTTGCAGGCAGAGAGGACCTTGCGGGTCTCGCCTGAAGGGAGTTTGATTACACAGTAACTGCCTTCACGAGAAGTCAACTGAGCGAAATTACCAGCCGAACGAACGAGGAGTGCTCCCTGTCCGGGGCGCAGCTCGATGTTGTGGATTACGGTACCCACAGGGATGTTGGCCAGTGGGAGAGCATTACCCACCTCGGGCACTGCCTCTGCGCCAGACATCAGCGTGGCACCCACCTTCAGTCCGTTTGGAGCGATAATGTAACGTTTTTCACCATCAGCATAGAACAGCAGAGCGATGCGAGCCGAGCGGTTCGGATCATACTCTATTGTCTTTACTACAGCTGGAACACCATCTTTCTCTCGCTTGAAGTCGATGAGACGGAACTTCCTCTTGTGGCCGCCACCCATGTAGCGGACGGTCATCTTACCGGTGTTGTTTCGACCGCCGGTAGAACGCTTACCGTAAACGAGAGACTTCTCTGGCACGGATGCAGTAATATCCTCGAACGTGCCAATAACTTTGTGTCTTTGACCAGGGGTAACTGGTTTTAATTTACGTACTGCCATTTCTTATATTATAAATTGCTGTATAAATCAATTTCTTCACCCTCCTTCAGAGTTACGATAGCCTTCTTGAAGGCGTTCTTCTGACCGCGGATGAGACCGGCCTTAGTGTAGCGCGCAGAGCGCTTGCCGGCATAGTTCATCGTGTTCACGTCCTCGACGCTCACACCATAGCGTGCCTCTACCTCCTGCTTAATCTGGAGCTTGTTGGCCTCGGGCTTTACGATGAAGCCGTAGCGGTTTGGCCGCTTCTCAGTAATCTTTGTCATCTTCTCGGTGACAATGGGCTTAATGATAAATGCCATAATTCTTATTTCTCCTTCTTAAGTTTATTTGGTTAACACTGAGTCTATCACCTTCACTGCATTCTCAGCCAATACAAGTACGTCAGCGTTGAGCACCTTGTAGGCGTTGATGTTTGCAGCGCCCATCACCTCTGTCTTCTGGAGGTTGCGTGCAGACTTGAATATATTCTGGTTCTCCTCAGCCGTTACGATGAGCACCTTCTTGCCCTCCACGCCAAGAGCCTTCTCTATAGCGAGGATCTGCTTTGTCTTTGGTGTCTCGATGCTGAAGTCCTCCACTACGATGATGCCCTGCTCCTGTGCCTTGTAGCTCAGAGCGCTCTTGCGAGCCAGCTTCTTCGTCTTCAGGTTCAGCTTAAAGCTGTAGTCGCGTGGCTTAGGACCGAAGACGCGTGCGCCGCCTACGAGAACCGGTGAGTTGATATCACCGCGACGTGCGCCGCCGCCGCCCTTCTGACGGCCCAGCTTGCGTGTAGAACCGGAGAGCTCGCTGCGCTCCTTTGACTTCGCCGTGCCCTGGCGCTGGTTAGCAAGATACTGCTTCACATCAAGGTAGAGAACGTGGTCGTTAGGCTCGATAGCGTAGATAGCATCGTTGAGGACTGCCTTGCGTCCTGTCTCCTTGCCCTGTATGTCTAATACATTTACTTCCATCTTTCCTTACTACTTCTTGATTAATACTGTTGAACCATTGTATCCTGCCACAGAGCCCTTCACGATGACGAGGTTGCTCTCGGGGATAACCTTAATAACTCTCAAGTTCTGTGTTGTAACGCGCTCGTTGCCCATGTGTCCACCCATGCGCATACCCTTAAACACCTTTGCAGGGTAAGAGCAGGCACCGATAGAACCTGGCTTACGAAGGCGGTCATCCTGACCGTGTGTTGACTGACCTACGCCACCGAAACCGTGACGCTTTACGACACCCTGGAAACCCTTACCCTTAGAGGTACCGACTACGTCAACGAAGTCACCCTCTGCAAAGATTTCTGAAGTCAGAGTGTCTCCGAGGTTGTGTTCCTCGTCGAACTTGAACTCGGCCAAGTACTGCTTAGGCGTTGTGCCTGCCTTCTTGAAGGCTCCCATCTGCGCCTTGTTGGTGCGCTTCTCCTTACGCTCGCCGAAGCCAAGCTGCAGAGCGGCGTAACCGTCCTTCTCGACGGTCTTCACCTGGGTTACGACACAAGGACCAGCTTCGATAACAGTGCACGGTGTATTCTTACCGTCGGCACTGAAAACGGATGTCATTCCGATTTTTCTTCCAATTAATCCTGGCATTTCAATTTAACTGTGTTATATATATAAAATATGTATATGTGATAATTCTCAGCAGGCAGACACACAAAAGAGACCGCACATAAAACTCTCCTCCAATAGAGTCTAAGGCGTTCTTTTTCAGTGAGTTGATAGTCAAGCCAGCGCAATCTTCACCTTTTTGCGGGTGCAAAGGTACACATTTTTTATATACTACACAAGTAGAAATATAGGTTTTGTTAATAGAATTACATTTTTTTAACATAACGACAAGTATCTCGCATCCCTTTTGAAACCCGTCGGGAACCGTGAAGGTGGACTAAGGCACCTTCACTTGACCTTCATTTTTTGCGAAGTAGGAAAAACAAAACAAGTTGTTTTGAGGCATGAATGCTATGCTATCACGATGTAATAGAGGCTCTTTTAGAGACCAAAATAAGTTGTTTTGGTTATGAAGGCAGTGAAGGTGAAGTGAATGTGAACTTTCTCACCTTCACCTTTCTAAACCTTTGTTCCACATGATGTTAC
>JAFVGZ010000027.1 GCA_017478025.1 Prevotella sp. | reverse complement strand
GCTTGGGCTGTCCTTCACCCATGCAACCGTGTTATTGGCACCAGTGAACGTTCCCGTTGCAGCAACGCCACTAAGCCAATCGGTAGTGCAGTTTGTAGCACTGATGTCAGTGGCAAGACAGGTTACAGATGAAAGGTTTGTGCAGCCACTGAACATGGAACCGTAGCAGTAATCAGCCAGCGTAGTGGCAGGCAGTTCAGGCGCCGCAGTCAGGCTGGTGCAGCCGTAGAACATACCGTAGTAGCAGGATTTCGTCAGCGTAATTGCAGGCAACTTAGGCACTGCAGTCAGGCTGGTACAACCGTAGAACATACCGTAGTAGCAAGCCTCTGCCAGCGTGGTGGCAGGCAGTGCAGGCGCTGCGGTCAGGCCGGTGCAGCCGGCGAACATCTCTCCGTAGCAGTTCTCAGCCAACGTAGCGGCAGGCAACTCAGGCGCTGCAGTCAAACCGGTGCAGCCCATGAACATAGCATAGTAGCAGCCCTCTGCCAGCGTGGTTGCAGGCAGTGCAGGCGCTGTAGTCAGACCGGTGCAGCCTTCGAACATACCTAAGTAGCATTCCTCTGCAAGCGTAGTAGCAGGCAGCTCTGGGGCAGTGGCCAGATTGGTGCATTCAACAAACATGTAGTCGTAACACTGTTTAGCCAGCGTCGTGGCAGGCAGTGCAGGCGCTACAGTCAGACTGGTGCAGGCTTGGAACATTTTTCCGTAGCAGCCCTCTGCCAGCGTGGTGGCAGGCAGTGTAGGTAACGTGGTCAGGCTGGTGCAGCCACGGAACATGTTGCTGTAGCAACCCTCGGCCAGCGTGGTTGCAGGCAGTGCAGGCGCTGCGGTCAGGCCGGTGCAGCCGGAGAACATTTCAACGTAGCAGTAAGCAGCCAGCGTGGTGGCAGGCAGTACAGGTGCTGCGGTCAGAGCGGTGCAGCCGTAGAACATTGCGTTGTAGCAACTCTCGGCCAGCGTGGTGGCAGGCAACTCAGGTGCGGCGGCCAGGCTGGTGCAACCCACGAACATCCGAATGTAGCAGCTCTCGGCAAGTGTCGTAGCAGGCAACTCAGGTGCAGCGGTCAGGCTGGTGCAACCGTAGAACATCTCTTTGTATGCTGACTCGGTCAGTGTTGTAGCAGGCAGCAACAGTTCGCTGGCATCGGTCAGAGTAGTGTTGTTAAAGAATAGACTTACGAAGGCATAGTCCGCCAGCGTAGTGGCAGTGGCAAAGTTCTCCTCGTCAACAAGGCTCATTATGTTGCCATAGACAGTGCATGCGGCAGTGCCACCGGCAATGCCGGTGCCTGAATAGCTCGTGATGTTCGTGCCGTCACCATAGAGCTGCACCTTATCACCAGCTGTGACATTGATTACCGTTGTACCGTTCATAGTGGTCTTTGTACCACCGTTCAGCGAGTACTTCATGCCCGTCTTCGGATTATTCACCCTGATGGTGCCGTCAGATGTAGCCTCAATGGTCAGCGGTGTGCAGGCAGGTGACAGATTCCATCCGGTTGGGATACCGCTTGAGCTGTTCTTCACCCATGCTACCGTGTTGTTGGCAGCAGTGAACGTACCCGTAGCAGCAACGTCCTTCAGCCAATCGGTAGTGCAGTGATCAGCACTGATGTCTGTAGCAAGACTGGTCACAGATGAAAGGTTAGTGCAACCGTTAAACATACCATAGTAGCAACTCTCTGCCAGCGTAGTTGCAGGCAGCTCAGGCGCTGCGGTCAGGCTGGTGCAACCGCTGAACATCTCTCCGTAGCAGTTAATATCTAAGGTGGTGGCAGGAAGTGCAGGTGCCGTTGTCAGGCTGGTGCAACCGCTGAACATTCTTGAGTAGCAGCGCCAGTCCAGCGTGGTGGCAGGCAGCTCTGGTGCTGTGGCCAAGCTGGTGCAACCGCCGAACATTCCTGAGTAACAGTAAGCGACCAACGTGGTAGCAGGCAGCTCAGGTGCCGCAGACAGGCTGGTGCAGCCGTAGAACATTGAGCCGTAGCAGTCATCAGCCAGCGTGGTAGCTGGTAGTGCAGGTGCAGCGGTCAGTGCGGTGCAGCCCGCAAACATCAGGTAGTAGCACCTCTCAGCCAGCGTTGTGGCAGGCAGTGCAGGCGCTGCGGTCAGAGCGGTGCAGCCGTAGAACATGTTGCTGTAGCAGTACGTAGCCAGCGTTGTAGCTGGTAGCAACAAGCCGCTGGCATCGGTCAGAGTAGTGTTGTAAGAGAATAAAGCAACAAAAGCATTATCTGCCAGCGTAGTGGCAGTGGCAAAGTTATTCTCGTCAACAAGGCTCATGATGTTGCCATAAACGATACATGTGGCAGTGCCACCGTCAATGCCGGTGCCTGAATAGCTCGTGATGTTAGTGCCGTTGCCATAGAACTGCACCTTATCGCCAGCTGTGACATTGATTACTGTTGTACCGTACGGAGTGGTCATAGTGGTCTTTGTACCACCGTTCAGCGAGTACTTCATGCCCGTCTTCGGTTCATTCACCATGATGGTGCCGTCAGATGTAGCCTCAAAGGTCAGCGGTGTATCAAGAGGATCCATAGACTTTCGCGTCCATCCTGCTGGGATACCGTTTTCGGTATTCGTCCAGTTAACCTTGCTGTTGGCGGCAGTGAAGATACCCGTTGGAGCTACGTTCTTGAGCCAATCATAAGGCATAGTTTCATAACCGACGTTGATAGCATGACAGGTCACAGAAGCAAGGTTTGTGCAACCAGAGAACATCATGTTGTAACAACTCACTACCATCATGGTAGCAGGCAGTTCGGGCGCGGCGGTCAGACCGGTGCAACCAACAAACATGCCATAGTAGCAGCCATTTGCCAGTGTAGTTGCAGGCAGTGCAGGTGCTGCGGTCAGGCCGGTGCAGCCTTCGAACATTCCATCGTAGCAGTAATCAGCCAACGTGGTAGCAGGCAGCTCAGGCGCCGCAGTCAGGCTGGTGCAGCCGTAGAACATTTCTTGGTAGCAGGATTTCGTCAGCGTAGTTGCAGGCAACTCAGGTGCAGCAGTCAGATTTGTGCAAAGGTAGAACATGTATTGATAACAACTCTCAGCTAGCGTGGTGGCAGGCAGTGCAGGTGCTGCGGTCAGGCCGGTGCAGGCTTCGAACATAGCAGAGTAGCAGCCCTCTGCCAGCGTGGTGGCAGGCAGTACAGGTGCTGCGGTCAGGCCGGTGCAGCCTTCGAACATGTAAGCGTAGCATTCCTTTGCCAGCGTGGTGGCAGGCAACTCAGGCGCTGCAGTCAGACCTGTGCAGCCTTTGAACATAGCATAGTAGCAGCCCTCTGCCAGCGTGGTGGCAGGCAGTGCAGGCGCTGCGGTCAGGCCGGTGCAGCCTTCGAACATTTCAAGGTAGCATCCAAGTGCCAGCGTGGTGGCAGGCAACTCAGGTGCGGCGGCCAGGCTGGTGCAACCCACGAACATCTGATTGTAGCAGTACTCAGCCAGCGTCGTAGCAGGCAGTGCAGGCGCTGTAGTCAGGCTGGTGCAATTGTATAACATCTGGCTGTAGCAACCCTCGGCCAGCGTCGTAGCAGGCAGTGCAGGCGCTGCGGTCAAGCTGGTGCAGTCGGCGAACATTCCACTGTAGCACTCCTCTGCCAGCGTCGTGGCAGGCAGCAGCAGGTTGCTGGCATCAAGCAGCGTAGTGTTGTAATGGAATAAAGCAACAAAAGCATTATCTGCCAGCGTAGTAGCAGTAGCAAAGTTCTCCTCGTCAACAAGGCTCATAATGTTGCCATATACGCTGCACTGGGCAGTGCCGCCGGCTATCTTGGTGCCTTCATAGCTGGTGATATTAGTGCCGTTGCCATAGAACTGCACCTTATCGCCAGCTGATACGTTAATGGTCGTCGTACCGTTCATGGCAATCTTCGGGCCGCCGTTCAGACAATACTGCATACCGGACTTCGGATTATTCACCTTGATGGTGCCGTCAGATGTAGCCTCAATGGTCAGCGGTGTATCAAGAGGATCCATAGACTTTCGCGTCCATCCTGCTGGAACGCCCGGCAATTCAATATCTTTATTGGCGACAATTAATGTACCTGTAGCTGCAACGCCATTAAGCCAATCGGTAGTGCAGTCGGTAGCACTGAAGTCAGTGGCAAGGCAGGTTACAGATGAAAGGTTTGTGCAGCCGCTGAACATGTAGGAGTAGCACCAGCCTACCAGCGTGGTGGCAGGCAGTTCAGGCGCTGCGGTCAAACCGGTGCAGCCCATGAACATACGACTGTAGCAGTAACAAGTAAGCTCTGTGGCAGGCAACTCAGGCGCTGCAGTCAGACCGATGCAGCCCATGAACATACGGTTGTAGCAGCCCCATGCCAGCGTAGTAGCAGGCAGCTCAGGCGCTGCGGTCAGACCGGTGCAGCCTTCGAACATTTTTTCGTAGCAGTACTCAGCCAGCGTGGTGGCAGGCAGTGCAGGCGCTGTAGTCAGGCTGGTGCAGCCCTTGAACATCTGGTTGTAGCAGCTCTCAGCCAGCGTAGTAGCGGGCAGTGCAGGTGCGGCGGCCAGGCTGGTGCAGCCGTAGAACATCTCATAGTAGCAGCTCTTGGAAAGCGTTGTAGCTGGTAGCAACAAGCCACTGGCATCAGTCAGATTTGTATTTTCAAGGAATAAACTATTGAAAGCACTGTTACTTGTAAGCGTTGTGGCAGTGGCAAAGTTCTGCTCGTCAACAAGGCTCATAATGTTGCCATATACGCTGCACTGGGCAGTGCCGCCGGCTATCTTGGTGAAATTATAGCTGGTGATATTAGTGCCATCGCCAAAGAGATACACCTTATCACCGGCATTGACATTGATTTCCGTTGTACCGTCCATCGTAATCTTTACACCACCGTTCAGCGAGTACTTCATGCCAGCCTTCGGGCTATTCACTTTGATGGTGCCGTCAGATGTAGCCTCTAACGTCAGCGGGGTGGTAGGGGCAGAGTAGTCCGGCTGGACTGCTGCCATCACCTGCTTGATCTGAGCGGCAGAGAGGGCCTGGTCATATACTGCGAAGTTGTCGAAGGCGAAGGCCGGGTCCGGGTCTTCCCATCCAAAGGCCTGGTTACCGCCCAGACAGAAGTGGGTCAGGTCGGTCTGCGTGAAAAGACCTGCCAGACCATCATCAGCTATCGTCCAGGAGTTCAACACTTCACCGTCCACATAGACGACAGCCTTAGAGGTGGTGAATGTCATCGTGACATAATGCCATTTGCCGTCATCGGTCCAAGCGGTACTCGCAGTGTTGGTGCCGGCATCGTTCTGTGCATCAGTGAAATCACACCAGCCTCCGGCATTCCACTGCATGAGGCCACGTGTCTCAAGATAGAACAACGGCCACCAGCCTTGTTCCCCACCTTCAGTCCACGCATGTGACTTGTTGACATTATCGTTTCCGTATGCCGTGAACAAGGGGCTGAAGAAATAGCCTTCGGCGCTCATCTTGTTCACCCAGAAGCCGATAGTCATCTCTTTGGTCTGCGCAGAGTGGGAGAAGATGTCGCTTGGCAGCTCCAGCCAATTCGTACGAATGGCCTTTGTCAGCGACGGGTCATTGTGGAACACCTTGCCGAAACGAGGGTCGGGGCTTAGCTCGAAAGTGCCGTTACCCACAACGGTCAGCCCACTGCTCGACGAGAAATCATTGAAATAAACAGGGTTCGGTAAAACATCAGCCCACGTGCCCGTGATCATCGTCACGAGAAACACGAAAAGGAATAGTAGCCTTTGTTTCATAAGTCTTTAGGTTTTGGTTAATAATATAAATAAAAAAAGTATAGTTTTTCAAGTTCCGGTGCGACACCTTATATATATTATATAGTGGCATCAGGCTGGCCGTTGTAATGTGCCGTCACGACACCAAGGCTGCACACCGTGACGCAAAGTTAAGAAAAAGTCTCAAAAACCACAAAAAAATACTGAAAAATCTTTCGGCAAATTCTCAATTTTTTACGACAAATTCTCAATTTTGTCAAAAAAATCCCATTTCATCGGGGTTTTGCATCCAGGCAAATTTCGGACATTTTTCTGCATTTTCAGGCCAAAACAGACGCAAAAACGGCAATAACAGAAATTAATAGAGGAGAGGAAAGGGACAGAAATTATTATAATTAGGAGACTCCGCGAAGCGCCTGAGCACCTACTGGAGCGCAAGAATTAACCATGCGGATTGGGAGAGCCGGAGGGGGGGTGCCTTCTCCCCTCAAAGGGGGAGCCGGATAATTAACGAAAAATTTATGGACAATTCACTGCAATTCATGTTTACTTTTAACATGAATCTGTCATAAATTGAACCACGAATTTATCGTAAATTATGTTGCCATCTTTACACCGTATCAGACGTGCACCATGACACTGACAAAATGGCAGTAGAACTATTGCGTTCTAATTGCAGGTCTTTTACCCGGTAATTGCAGGTCTTTTACTCGGTAATAGTAGGTCTTTTACCGCCTAAAAGACCTGCTATTGCAACGCCCTGATTATCAGAGCGTTTGAGTATGCCATTTTGTCAGTACCAAATCTTTTGTCACATTTTTTTGCTTTATGTTTGTGTAATAACAAAAATTTTATTTATCTTTGTGCCGACTAATGCACAAACCTAAATATATGAAGAGACCGTTATCTATTATTTTTATGCTTTGCGCCGGGGGACTGATGACCTTCGCGCAGCCAGTGAACGACAACAATACGCCGCTGCACCTGATGAAGCCCGTTTATGAGACGGGATATGGTGTGCCTGCGACTGCCGACATGAAGAATACCATAGACCGCGTGCTGCGCTATATCGATGCGGAGACCCCCGCCACGCTGGCAGATAAGAACAGCGGGCGCGAGTGGGCCTACGGCGACAAGGCCTCGGCGCTGAAGGGCGTCACGCCCGACATGCGGCTGAAGCAGGGCGGCTTCCGCCTGACCAGCTATGAGTGGGGCGTCACCTACTCTGGCGTGCTGGCAGCATACGAGGCGACGGGCGACACGGCGTACCTGAACTACGTGACCCGTCGCCACGGACTGCTGGCAGAGATAGCACCTTATTATAAAAAGCTGCATGATGCCGGCAAGACCATAGATGTCAATATCCGCCGCATCATAGCGCCTCATGCCCTCGACGATGCAGGTGCCGTGTGCTGCTCCATGATCAAGGCGTCGCTGTCAGGGGCGATGAAGGCTGCCACGCTGCGCCCGCTCATCGACAATTATGCCGACTATATCCTGAACAAGGAGTATCGCCTTGCCGACGGCACCTTCGCACGCCTGCGTCCGCAGAAGAACACGGTGTGGCTCGATGATATGTTTATGGGCATCCCCGCAGTGGCCTATATGGGCAAGCTGACGGGCGAGACAAGATATTATGACGAGGCGGCACGCCAGGTTCTCAGCTTTGCCAGCCGCATGTGGGTGGCAGAGAAGAACCTCTTCCGCCACGGATGGGTGGAGGATATGCAGCCCCACCCCGCCTTCTTCTGGGGCAGGGCCAACGGATGGGCTATCCTGACACTGTGTGAGGTGCTCGATGTGCTGCCCGCAGACCACCCGCAGCGCCCGCAGCTGCTCGACCTGCTGGGCAAGCATGCCGCAGGACTGGCAGCCCTGCAGCACCATTCGGGCTTCTGGCACCAGCTGTTGGACCGCAACGACACCTATCTGGAAGCCTCAGCGACAGCCATATACACCTATTGCCTGGCACACGGCGTGAACAAGGGATGGCTTGATGCGAAGGCCTTCGGACCTGTGGCGCTCTTAGGATGGCAGGCCGTACAGTCGGCAGTCAACGGCAAGGGCCAGGTGGAGCAGGTCTGCGTAGGCACGGGCATGGCATTCGATGCCGCCTTCTATGCCCATCGCCCCGTCCACGTGATGGCAGCCCACGGCTACGGCCCCACCATCTGGGCCGGCGCAGAGATAATACGCCTGCTCCAAAGCCAGCACCCGAAGATGAACGACTCCGCCGTGCAGTTCTACGACCAGGAAGTGCCCACCAATGAGCCGATATTCAATTATGACGGGAAGATAAGATACTGAAGACCCACCCCCGGCCCCTCCCTGCTCAGGGAGGGGGGGAACCTCACCCCCCGGCCCCCTCTCCAAAGGCGAGGGGGAGATTAAGAAGAGGGAAGAGGGAGGAGAGATGAGCGACAGTCCTTGCGGGGAAACCGCAAGGCACCCTAGGAGGGAAGAGGGAATAACCTCACCCCCCGGCCCCCTCTCCAAAGGCGAGGGGGAGATTAGGAAGAGGGAAAAGGGAAGAGGGAAGAGGGAAGAGGAGAGAAGAGGGAACACCTATAGCCAGAGTGCCCTGCGGTTTTCCCGCAGGGATTAACTACAACCTAAACAACAACCACAAACATGAAACAGCTTTTCACACTCTGCCTTTCGGCATTTCTTGCCATCCCCGCGATGGCGCAGATGGGAACGCGTTTCCCTTCTGAGCGCAAGGTCATCACAGACCCCAAGACCGGCGTGGAGCTGGTGTTCCTCACCAGCAAGAGCGGCACGGGCGATTCGAAAATCTATCAGACGCACAACCAATGGACGTCCGACGGTAAGTGGGTTATCTTCCGTTCGGACCGCGTGAAGGGCGAGGCGATGGCCGTCAACGAAGAGACAGGCACCATTGTGCAGGTCACGGAGGGCGGCTTCTCGGGCATGCTCTGCGTGGCACGTAAGTCCATGAACCTCTATCACATGCGCGATGTGAGGGACAAGAATGGGAAGCGCACGGGCATGGCCGTGGTGGAGGTGAACCTGGGGCAGCTCCTTGCAGACTCCGAAGCGGGCAAGGTGAAGAAGAAGACAGCCTACGAACGCATCTGCGGCACCATCCCCATTGAGATGTGCAGCGAGGGTGACATGGCTCTCGACGGCAGCGAGGAGTTTGTTTATTTCCGTCTTGACAAGGAGTTTGCGCGCAAATACCCTATAACGGAGCAGATAGCACCCAACTTCGGCCCTCGCAAGATGGGCGCCGGGCCCAGCGGCATCGGCAAGATGGACCTTGCGACGGGCAAGGCAGAGCCTGTGGTGGCGGTGCATTTCAAGGTGGGCCACATACAGGGCAACCCCTGGCATCCGGGGGAAGTCATCTTCTGCTGGGAGACGGGCGGCAAGGCTCCGCAGCGCACGTGGATGGTGAATGCCGACGGCACGAACCTCAGACCCATCTACCGCGAGACGGAGCACGACTGGGTAACGCATGAGGCAGTGATCAGCGCTGACGAGATGGTGATAGCCATCATCGGCCACCGGCCCATCAACAAGGGTGAGCAGAAGGCCATCGAGGGTCTGGAGTCCTTTGCCACGTCGGATGACTGGGGTCCGTCGGGGACTAAGGAGTATGCTACGGGCATTGCCGTAGTGAATATGCGCACCCGCGAGCTGACGCTGGAGGGACAGGTGCCAGGCGATAACTTCTGGCATGTGGCAGGCTCGCAGGACGGCTATTGGGTGGCAGGCGATGACTTTGCCCGCGAGCTGTGGCTCATAGACCGCCACACGGGTGAGCGCATACTGCTGACGGCAGGCCACAAGACCACAGCGCGCGACCATGTGCATCCCACCTTCAAGCCTGACGGCACGGAGATAGAGATACAGTCGGCAATGCTGTCAGAAGACGGAAAGTCGATGAATATCTGCATAGTGCGCCTGCCGGAAGAGCTGGTGCAGCGATATAAAAAGCTGTAAATGAGCCGGAGAGACCGGAGTCTCCGGAGAGGCCGGAGAGGCCGGATTATTCGGTTTTTCCGGATAATCCGGACTATCCGGAGATTCTGGATTTTCCGGGCTCCTCCCCTCAGGGGGAGGCTGGGAAGGGGGCGTGAGGGGGTCGTGAGGGGTGCTTTCACCCCTGCTGCAAACGATTGCTGCAAGTTTATTGTATTTTTCTTTATTAAAATTTTTATTCTTTACGTAAAAACTCTTAACTTTGCACCGGATGATTAAGCGTTGTTCCGCGATGATGATACGGATTATGCTCACTTATCCCATTTGACCTATTAACGAGAGAACTGACCAAACAAAGAACAACTGACCCCCGACGGGGCGCATTTGCGAAACAATATAAAGAAACAATATAAACAATAATAACTGACAGAACCCCAAGCACAGGTATAAGAGCAGAACTAGCTTCTGATATAACTTAACTAACTAAAGTATATATTCTTTCAACTAACTAACCAGCAAAAACCAAGAGAACATGAAGCAGGAAAAACTTGGATGCGTACAGAGGGCGTTGTCTCTACTGTTCGTGATGTTCCTTTCTGTATCGGCCATGGCTCAGATTACGGTCAATGGTCACGTGAAGGACGCTGCCGGCGAGGATGTCATTGGCGCTACTGTCCGCATAGTAGGCGAACAGGGCGGCACCGTGACGGACTACGAGGGCAGATTCTCGTTAAAATGTAAGCAGGGAGCTTCCCTGCAAGTGAGTTTTGTGGGCTATCAGACTCAGACTGTGACTGCGCAGCCTACCGTTGAGGTGGTGATGCAGGACGATGCCGCAGTGCTGGAGAACGTCGTTGTCATCGGTTATGGCGTAGCCAAGAAGACCGACCTGACGGGCTCTGTCACCGCTATCAAGCCTGACGAGAAGAACCACGGTCTCATCACCAACGCTCAGGAGATGATCCAGGGTAAGATTGCGGGTGTCAACGTGAACACCTCGAGCGGTGCTCCCGGTGAGGGTGCAGAGATCCGCATTCGTGGCGGTGCCTCTCTGAGCGCCAACAACAGCCCGCTCATCGTCATCGACGGTCTGCCTATGGATGCCAACAGCACAAAGGGTGTGTCGAACCCTCTGGCATTGGTTAACCCTAACGACATCGAGTCATTCACCGTGCTGAAGGACGCATCGGCAACAGCCATCTACGGTTCCAGAGGTTCTAACGGTGTCATCATCATCACCACCAAGCGCGGCAGAAAGAACCAGGCACCTCAGGTGACGTATAACGGCAACGTGAGCGTGAGCACCGTGGGCAAGAAGCTGAACCTGATGAGCGGCGACGAGTATCGCTCCGTCATCGCCAGCAGATATGGTCTGGAGTCTGAAGCAGTAGCAGGTCTGGGCACTGCCAACACCAATTGGCAGGACGAGATCTACCGCAACGGCGTGAGCACCGACCACAACGTGACCGTAGCCGGCGGCGTGGGCAACACAAAGTGGGCTATGCCTTACCGCGTGTCATTAGGCTACACCGACCAGCAGGGTACGCTGCGCGGCTCAAGCTACAACCGCTTCACCGCAGGATTTACGCTGAACCCATCGCTGCTTGACGATCACCTGAACATCAATGTCAACGCGAAGTACGCTTATTCCTACAACAAGCCGGGCAACACCAGCGCTATCGGCAGTGCCACCTCTATGGATCCTACGCGCGACATCACCAGCACCGACAGCCGATACGCCAACTTCGGCGGATACTTCGAGTGGGTAGATTGGAGCGATGACTACAAGGACCCAGCCTTCCGGTATGTGAAGAACAGCGACGCTCCTGCCAACCCTGTGGAGCAGATCAACCAGTATGACTTCTCTCGCTACAACAACACACTGTTGGGCAACCTGGAGTTTGACTATAAGATCCACGGCTTTGAGGACCTGCGCCTGCACCTGAATCTGGCTGGCGAATACACCCAGGGTCAGGAGAACACCAACCAGTCGCCTACATCGCTTGCCGGTTTCTACTATGGCAGCTACGGATGGAACAGGGAGAAGAAGTATAACACCACTCTTCAGGCATACGTACAGTACTATAAGGACTTCACCGAGAAGCACCACTTCGACATCATGGGCGGTTACGAGCACCAGCACATGAAGTACTGGGGTGACTCCAGCTACTGGGGCTACTATCCTATGACCAGCGAGAAGACCGACGACAACGGCAATGCACTGGCAGGCACCGAGTATCGCTCCAGCGACCCTGCAGTATGGAAGGGGCAGACCTATCTCGTCAGCTTCTACGGACGTATGAACTACAGCTTTGCTGAGCGCTACCTCTTCACCTTCACAGCCCGTGGCGACGGTTCCAGCCGTTTCGCAAAAGGCAAGCGCTGGGGCTTCTTCCCATCAGCAGCCTTCGCATGGAGAGCCAACGAAGAGGCATTCCTGAAGGATGTCACCAACATCTCAGACCTCAAGCTGCGCCTCGGATGGGGACAGACAGGTCAGCAGGACACCGGCAAGGAGTACTACACCGCAGTATATAAGAGGAGTACCAACAGCCACTACTACTACCCAATAGCAGGTCTGAGCGGCATCATGTACAAGCCACTGGCATACAATGAGGACCTCACCTGGGAGACAACGACAACATACAACGTGGGTATCGACTTCGGTATGTTCAAGAACCGCCTCACTCTGAGCGTTGACGGATACTACCGTAAGACCAAGGACCTGCTCAACACCTCTACCATCCCAACAGGTCTGAACATGGACAACGCCCTGCTGAAGAACGAGGGTGAGCTGGAGAACACAGGTGTTGAAATCACCATCGGCGGCAAGCCAGTGCAGACAAATGACTGGATACTGGACATGAGCTTCAACGTAGGCTATAACAAGAACAAGATCACCAAGCTCTATAGCGGACGCGACATGGTAGAGGCCGGTATGCAGGTGGGCACCAACGAGGCTATCACATACCACAAGGTAGGTCTGCCAGCCAACAGCTTCTATGTATATCAGCAGGTATATGACGCTAACGGCAAGCCAATTCAGGGCTGCTACGTGGATCGCAACGGCGACGGAAAGATCAACGACGACGACCGCTACTTCTACAAGAACATCGCAGCACCTTGGAACGGCGGTTTCGCACTGAAACTGAGCTACAAGAACTGGGACCTCGGAACGAACTTCCGCTTCAGCCTGGGCAACTACGTATATAACGGCATCACGGGAGGCAAGGTCAACTCTGCAGTGCTCTACAACCCGAAGGGCTACTATGAGAACTCTACAGCCGATATCGTAGCACTGGGATGGAGCTCATACAACTACTCACTGTCAGACTACTTCGTGCAGAACGCCAGCTACCTGAAGTGTGACAACATCACACTGGGCTACAACTTCGAGAACCTCTTCAAGTCAGCAGGCTACAAGGGTATCTCCGGTCGCATCTATGGTTCATGCACCAATGTCTTCACTATCACAAAATACAAAGGTCTTGACCCAGAGCAGACCTCAGGCAAGGAGACAAGCGTATATCCACGCTCCAGAACCTTCCTCGTAGGACTGAGTCTGAACTTCTAACACAATGCATAACACTGAATGCATAATTCATAATCAATAATGCGCAATGCATATTAACACTATGAAAAAGAATATATTCAAAAACATCATACCCGCAGCAGCGCTATTGCTGACGGCAGGCATGACCTCCTGCGTCAATGACCTTGACAAGGGCAACATCGACCCGACGGTGGAGACAGAAGCGAATCTGGATGGACTATACACCAAGTGCTATGCCGGCCTGATCATGGAAGGTAACGACGGTGCTGCCGACTTCAGCATCGACGATGCAGGTAAGTCAACACTCATACGTAACATCTACAACTTCAACGAGCTGCCCACCGACGAGAGCATCTGCTGGTGGAGTGACGGCGGCATCGTGGAGATAGGCTACAACCAGTGGGAGCCGGGACACGCCTCACTGAAGTTCCTGTACTATCGCATCATGTCTAACATCACGTTCTGCAACAAGTTCCTCAAGGAAGTGGGCGAGGGCGACAGATCCACTCAGGTGGCTGAGGTGCGCTTCCTACGCGCGTACCATTATTATCTGTTGATGGACTTCTTCGGAGATCCTCCATTCATCGATGAGAGCAGCCTGGCAAGCACCGAGAATCCCGTGCAGGCTCATGCTATGAACGGTGAGGAGATCACCGACCGCAAGGAGATGCTCACTACAGGCCGCAAGAACCTCTATGCCTGGATTATGGCAGAGCTGGATGACTGTGAGGCCGACCTCATAGATGCTAAGCCCAACACCGACACCGAGGCTGACTACGGTCGCGTTGACAAGGCTTCAGTATGGTTCCTCAAGAGCCGCCTGCTGCTGAACTCAAACATCTACCTGAGCATGGATGACAGTGATGCAAAGTATCAGGCCAACCTTCAGGAAGTAGTGAAGCTGTCAGACCAGATTGCCGCTGCCGGCTATAGTCTGTGCACCAAGACCGTAGGCAACTACCACGGCTACGATCTGCTCTTCATGGGCGACAATGGATCTAACGGCGCACAGACAGAGGCTATCCTGCCACTGATGCAAGACGGTAAGACAACCAACGGATGGGGTGGCTCACTCTTCTTCATCGCATGTCACTGGAACGCTAACCTGCGTACCGTAACCGGTGAGACAGCAGGCACCACAGGCAACACCTGGGCCGGCATGCGCTGCCGTCCTACATTCGTCAACAGACTGTGTGATGCCGACGGTACCGAAGGCAAGACAGCAGCTGAGATCCGCGAGGCAGCAGGCGACGACCGCGCACTATTCTGCGGACTGGAGGAGAAGGTTGAGGAAGACGGTTCCATCACCTACACCTCACGCTCTGCAAGCCTGGGCAAGAACACCGACTTCTCTGGCGTAGCATCAGTAAAGTGGAACAACAACTACTCTACCGGAGCCAGCCCACACGACACCTACTACGTAGATACAGACTTCCTGCTCTTCCGCTATGGCGAGACTGTGCTGAACAAGGCCGAGGCACTGCTCCGCTTAGGAATGACAGAAGAGGCTATTGACGCAGTCAACGAGCTCCGCGAGCGCGCCAATACTTCTCCAATAGAGACGCTGACAATGGACAACATGCTCGACGAGCGCGCCAGAGAGATGTACCTCGAGGGCATGAGACGTGTCGATCTCATACGATTCCACCAGTTCGGAGGACAGCAGGCCACATACATCTGGGAGTTTAAAGGCGGCGTAGCAAGCGGCATAAACTTTGACGAGTACCGCAACGTATATCCTATCCCTACATCAGAGATAGACGCAAACTCTAACCTGACACAGATCTACGGATACTGATTAATGCAGAATGCAGAATTCATAATTAATAATTAATGCACAAGAATATGAAAAATATAATGAGAATGTTTGCGTTCGTACTCGGATGTGTGGGTCTGCTGACGGCCTGCTCAGACGATAACGACTCAAACCCTATAGCAAACAAGGCCCCGTCAGAGCTTGTGCTCAACACGCCGGCCATTGCAAACCAATACATTGAGTTGACCGATAAGGGCACACTGTCGTTCACATGGTCAGAACCGGACTTTGGCTACAGCGCCCTGGCAACCTACAGGTTCCAGGTGGGCGTGAAGCAGGACGACGGCACCGTGAAGTGGAATGTGGACAAGAACGGCGCCCCTAAGTTCCTCAAAACCCCTTACACCGTGTGGAGTGCCGACGTGAGTGCCAAAGAAGTGGCTATGGCCATCAGTAACGTGGACGGCTTTGAGACCATCGAAGACTACGTGGATATGGGTGTTCGCACCATCGCCATCCGCCTCTATGGCAACATACGCAGCGGCGTGGGCGAGGACGTAGAGGGCACAGGAGTATTCTCCAACCCCGTTTACCTGCAACACGTACAGTCATACGCTGTGGTAGAGGAGCCGGGATGGATCTATCTCTGCGGCAACATCACCGGATGGCAGCAGCCATCAGCAGACAACAAGGAGTTCTATGACAACTGGCGCATCGATGAGACAGGCGTGGAAACAGGCATCTACAAGGCTTCATTCCACATAGACCGTCAGGATGGAGACTACATACAGTTCCGCTTCTACACAGAGCTGACAGGATGGGATACCGACAGCTCCATAGGTCTGAAGTCCAACATCGACTGCCAGTGGGACAGCAACGGCAAGTACAAAGGAAAGATACTGACTGACGGACGCTATGAAGGCAACTATAAGTTTGATGTAGCATCGGCCGGAACACTGGACATCACAGTGAACATGAATACCAACAAGGTAGAATTTAAGTTTACTCCCGACAACTAATGCAATGCATAATGCTTAATGCATGATTCGTAATGCATAATTCGTAATTATTTAATGCACAAGAATATGAAAAGAATAAGTATAAGTCTAATGGCTCTGTTGGCCCTCTTTATGACGGCCTGCACCGAGGACTACACTGTATCGAACGAGCTTACAGTGAACCTTCCGGAGAGCACGTTGGAGGTGTCGGACGTCACAGTGACCCCTGCCGGCCCTACCAGCATCAATATAGCTGACTATCTGAACGAGGACGGCACCGACAAGGAGCAGCTGAACGTGGCACAGGTGAGCGTGGCAACAGGCAAGATGCCCGCCAACACCACGCTGCAGCCCAAGGTCTTCATGAGCACTTCGGCCTCTTTTGACGATGCCACGAGCGACATCTATGAGGTAGAGAACGCCTATTTTGATGCGAACAACTACATCAGTATCTCGCCATCGACACTCTCCAAGCTCTATAGCGACAAGATTACGCGCAAGCCTGACACGCAGACCATCTATCTGGCCACAAAGGTTATGACGGTGACAAACAAGACCACCGTAGCCACCGTGGGCAGCGAGGGCGGCAAGTACTTCCCGCTCAACGCCATCAGCTACACACCTGACGCTGTGAAGTTCGAGTCGGCATACTGGTACATCGGTGAACTGACAACGAGCAAGCAGTATCAGTTCAGCAACGCAAGCGGCCAGAGCTTCTATGACGATCCTATCATATCTGCCGTAATACCTGCTGCCGATGCTTACTGGCACTGGTTCCGCATAGCCGGCGAGTCATCATTCAATGTCGACGGCTCTATCAACTGGGATATGGAGGGTGCCAACAAGACCAGCATCTGCCCTGAAGTGCAGAATGATGAAGGCACAGAAGGCAAGTGCATCAACGGCACACAGTCATGGCATCTCATAGAGAGCGCTGACTACGTCTCTTACCGCATCACCATCAACCTGCTCGACATGACCTACACTATCAAGGGCATCAGCGCCATACCTGAATACTACTGTGTAGGCACCGTGACCAAATGGAACGCCGGCACGAAGGTCAGCGCAATGTTCCCAACCTCAAGCAACACCGTAACGCTCACCTCATACTTCACCGGAGCATGGGATATGCGCATGTGGCCAGCTGAGAACTTCGGCAACTGGGACAAGGGCAAGGCTATCGGCACAGCTGTCAACGGCGACACCGCACCTGCAGGCAAGCTCTGCTGGAACACCGACAACGACGGTAACCTCGCATCACCAGAGGCTGGTTACTACACGCTGAACTGTGACATGGAGAACATGACATACGAGTGGATCAAGTGCGCTGACCAGAACCCTGCCACATACGAGAAGATTGGCCTTGTCGGCGGCAACGACGACTGGAACAACGACATCTTCCTCACAAAGGTAGAGAACGATAGCGGCAATGACACACACCTGTGGTATGCACTGAACGTGACGATAGAGTCATGCTCATGGGGTGTCAAGTTCCGTGCCAACGGATCATGGGATGTGAAAGACTGGGGCAAGGGCGACAAGGGCTTCCCATACGCACAGTCTGACAGAGGCGACAATATCCCATTCGAGCCCGGAACATACAACATCTACTTCAATGACATCACCGGTCACTACTTCTTCGTAGCGCAATAAGACTCTATACCTAATTAACGAATTAACAAATTAACAAGTTGACGAATTATGATTACTCATAAACTTTATCATGCGATAATGACAACGTTGATTTATTAATTTGTTAATTCGTTAATTTGCTAATTTGATAATTCGTTAATTCGTTAATTCGTTAATTCGACAAACATGAAACATATAGCTTCGCTGACAGCAGTCATTCTGCTCTCATTATCATTATTCTCTCTTCAGTCAAAAGCGCAGGGATGGCCGGCGAATTATGGCGGCGTGATGCTGCAGGGTTTCTATTGGGACTCGTATGCTGACTCGCAGTGGAGCTACCTTGAGAGCCAGGCCGACGACCTCGCACCCTATTTCTCACTCATCTGGGCACCACCAAGCGCTAATGCCAATTCCATCGGAGGCAACATGGGATACTATCCCGCGTACTTCTTCAATCAGAACAGCAGCTTTGGCACAGAAGGCCAGCTGCGCAGCATGATACAGACCTTTAAGCAGAAAGGGACTGGCATTATCGCCGACGTAGTGGTGAACCACCACGCCGACAACGGCACACAGCCGTACAACGCCTTCTTCAGTGAGACATACAACGGCACGACATACAGCCTGCTGAGCAGCGACATCTGCCGTAACGACGAGATAAGCAGCCAGGCTACGGGCCTGAGCACCAACAATGACACCGGCGACAACGACGGCGGATGCCGCGACCTGGACCACAAGAGCCAGAACGTGAACGCTATCGTCAAGGCCTACGAGCAGTTCCTGCTCAACGACCTGGGCTACTGCGGCTTCCGCTATGACATGGTGAAAGGCTACAGCGCTTCATATATCACCGACTATAACAACGCCTCCCACCCCACCTTCTCCGTGGGCGAGAACTGGAGCGGCACGGGTACCATAAAGAATTGGATAGACGGCACTAAGGGCACTGACGGCACACCTACCAGCGCCGCCTTCGACTTCCCGTTCCGCTATTGCATGCGCAACGCCATAAGCACAGGCAACTGGGCCAACCTCTCTGCTGCCACACAGGGTGCTGACGGCAAGCCGCTCATACAGACTCCGGCCTATAGGCAGTATGCCGTGACCTTCGTAGATAATCACGATATGCGCGACACACCGGGCGAGAACAACGCACCCATAACCACAAATGTCACCGCCGCCAACGCCTTCCTGCTCTCCATGCCGGGCACGCCATGCGTGTTCTACCGCCACTGGCTGAGCTACAAGAAGGACATCAAACTGATGATAGAGGCACGCCGACTGGCAGGCATACAGAACACAAGCAACTATGAACTGCTGCGCAGCACCGCCTCCAACTATGCCGTTAAGACCACCGGCACGAAGGGTTCGCTGCTGTGTGTAGTGGGTTCTAAACCCACGGACTACGCACCCGACGCAGACTACCGCCTGCTGTGCTCAGGCACGGACTACTGTCTTTACATCAATTCTGCCGCCTACGCCGACTGGGATGCCACCAAGGCACGCATAGAGGAAGAGGAGAAAGGCACGGCCTTCACGCCCTATGACATCACCATCTACTGCTCGGCAGACTTCTCGCCGCTCTATTTCTATGCGTGGGTTGGCAAGGACACACAGTTGCTCGGCTCATGGCCCGGCAAGCAGATGACGCAGACAAAGCAGGTGGACGGCAAGACATGGTACTACCAGACATTCTCCATCACCTCTGCCGACTATTACGTCAACATCATCTTCAACCAAGGAAACAACAAGCCGCAGACCTCCAACATCCATCGCCTGACGACAGATAAATACTTCACCGCCACCATCAGCGGCGACAAGGTGGCCTATACCGACGTGACATCCACCACCGGCATCAGCCATATTGACGCACCGGCAACTGCTGACGGCAACGGAAAGGCACGCGTGATAGCCAACGGGCAGGGCCTCTTCATAGAGCAGCCGGACGGCACACGCTATACTCTCGACGGTAAGAGACGGTAGAATAGCACTGTGATGACACCTCGCAGACGTGTTCCATAAATGTAAAAAAGACTATTACTAACTTATAAAGCCAAAACAGAATACTTTCAAAACATCAAATAAAACATACATACTTATATCATAATGAAACGAATTTTACTTCTTCCCCTGTTACTCTTTGCCATGCTGACGGCATCGGCTGAAGGTGTAGGCAAATACGTTGGCGGTGACATCTCGCTGCTGCCACAATACGAAAAAGCCGGCGACGTGTATCTTGACGGCAACGGTCAGGCTATCCCCGACCTCATCACGTGGCTCGTGCAGGAGTGCGGATGGAACACTTTCCGCGTGCGTCTCTTTGTCAATCCTAACCGCATGAGCAACGACGGCAAGAGCATTGACCCCGCCGTGTGCCAGGATCTGGACTATGTCACCGCCCTGGGTAAGCGCATCAAGGCTGCCGGAGCCAAGTTCATGCTTGACTTCCACTATAGCGACACGTGGGTAGATGCCACTCACATACAGGCTCCCGCCGCTTG
The DNA here is from genome assembly GCA_017478025.1 of Prevotella sp. Lineage (GTDB taxonomy): Bacteria > Bacteroidota > Bacteroidia > Bacteroidales > Bacteroidaceae > Prevotella. The sequence continues at coordinate 236,809 of JAFVGZ010000027.1, read as the reverse complement.
GAAGGGCCTCTCGGACGCTGCTATGGCACAGAAACTGGGCGAATATACCACCGACTGCCTGAAGCATCTCAATGCCAACAACGCCACGCCGGACTTCGTGCAGGTGGGCAACGAGATAATGTATGGCCTCTGCGACATAAAGGTAGCTCCCTACGATAGATCCGGTGACAACTGGAACGGCTACCTCGGACTGCTCAAGGCGGGCTGCAATGCCGTGCGCGCACAGTGCCCCAAAGCGCAGATTATCATTCACACCGACCGCCCATCCAACTCGGGTTACAATACCTATTATTATAATAAGCTCATCAACGGCGGCGTGGATTTCGATGTCATAGGCCTGTCATACTACCCCTTCTGGCACGAAAACCTCAGCAAGCTGAAGCTGGCGCTCAATAGTCTCGCCACTACCTTCCCATCCAAGAAGGTGCAGATAGTGGAGTCTGCCTACTATTTCCAGTATTGGCCCAGCAGCGGCATCAACTACGACACGCGCAGCATCTGGCCCGCATCAGTCGACGGACAGTATAAATTCGTGAAGGATCTCCTTGATGCTCTCAAGAACTATCCGCAGGTGGAGGGCTACTCCTACTGGTTCCCAGAGGAGGCCGGCTGTGGCTATGGCGCCTCAGACTGGACAGGATACACCGACGTTGTCTTGGGAGCATGGATAGACCGCGGCTTGTGGTGGCCGGGTGAGACGACCAAGAAGGAGCACTGGCCACTGAAAGCCGAAGCCGGCATGGTGCAGTACCTGATGAAAGACTTCCTCTCTGCCGATGCTTCAGGCATCACCAATGCCAAGACAGCTGCCAAAAGCGGGGCTGCGACAGTACGCACCGTCACCGACGGACAGCATATCTACATAGAGAAAGCCGACGGACAGCGCTACACGCTGGAGGGAAAACAAATCCGCTAACCTAACAATATAACCCATACTAACCTATGAACTATTTCGAAAGTACCGCATTCACCGAATGCATACACCGTCATAAACTGCAGAGCGCACCAACGGACAAATATGACCACACGCTGCTGCTGCGTGTCAACGCGCCGCAGTTACGCTACAATCAGCACCTGTACCTCGTCGGCAACCGCCAGGAACTGGGTGCATGGGACCCTGCCCACGGGCTGAAGATGATATATACCGGCCCCAATGAGTGGTGCGCCGTCATCGATGCACTGCCGATGCTTGGCTCTATCGTAGAGTTCAAGTTTGTCGTAAAGACCGACGACAAGGTGCTCGACAACAAGCAGTCCAACAGCCGCACACCCGATGTGGCACCCATCTGGGAGGAGCGTCAGAACCGTCGCCTCCTCGTGCCGCCTATCCCCACAGGGCGCTGCAGCGACCTGCGCGTGGAAGACGCATGGTTCCAGATTCCCTCCGACCGCATTGCGGGCACAGCGATACCCGTCTTCTCGCTCCGCTCCGCAGGCTCCTTCGGCGTGGGTGACTTCGGCGATCTCAAGGCTATGGTGGACTGGGTGGCGCTCACAGGCCAGCATGTGCTGCAGCTACTGCCCATCAATGACACTACGCTGACAGGCAAATGGACCGAGTCATATCCCTATAGCGCCATATCCATCTATGCCCTGCACCCCATGTACTGCGACCTGCGCCAGCTGCCGCCACTGGCAGAAGAGGCTGACCGCCTGCAGATGGAGAAGGACCAGCAGGAGCTCAACGCGCTGACACAGATAGACTATGAGCGCGTGAACGAGAGGAAACTGCACTACCTGCACCTCTCTTTCGAGGAGCAAGGCAAGAAGGTGCTGGCTACGAAAGCGTTCAAGGAGTGGTTCCGCGAGGAGGCTTTCTGGATTGAGAAGTATGCCGAATTCTGCATCCTTCGCTGTGCTGAGCGCGGCATAGTAGTAAAGAAAGAGGAGCTGTACTACGTGCAATATCAGCTGGCCTGCCAGATGAAGGCGGCTCACGAATATGCCCGCAGCAAGCATGTCATACTGAAGGGCGACATCCCGATCGGCGTCTCACGCTATGGCTGCGACGTGTGGCAGGAGCCACGCTACTTCAACATGAACGGTCAGGCAGGTGCACCACCTGATGATTTCTCTGCCAACGGACAGAACTGGGGCTTCCCCACCTACAATTGGGACGAGATGCTGAAGGATGACGGACTGTGGTGGAAGTGCCGTTTCCAGAATATGGCGAAGTATTTCGATGCCTACCGCATAGACCACGTGCTGGGCTTCTTCCGCATCTGGGAGATACCGACGCACAGCGTTCACGGCCTGTTGGGACAGTTCCAGCCGTCGCTCGGCATGACTGTTGACGAGATACGCATGTACGGTCTGCAGTGGAACGAGGAGCAGTTCCTCAACCCTCTCATCACCGACTGGATTGTGGATCGCTGGTGTCCCGTCACCGCCGTGTATGTCAAGGAGACCTTCCTCGACAAGATCAGCAATGACCACTACCGCCTCAAGGAGCAGTTTGACACACAGCGCAAGGTGGAGGCCTACTTTGAGACCCTCAGGGACGAGAACGGCAAGCTGACCAAGGAGCAGGAAGCCATGCGCGATACGCTCTATGCGCTGATTTCCAACGTCCTCTTCCTGCGTGACCACAAGAACCCCGAACTCTTCCATCCGCGTATCGCAGCCCAGCTGGACCCATGCTACGAGGCTCTGTGGGACGAGGATAAGAATGCCTTCAACAACCTCTACAACGAGTACTTCTACCACCGCAACAACCAGTTCTGGTATGAGGAGGCCATGAAGAAGCTGCCTATGCTCGTTGATGCCACCAAGATGCTCGTCTGTGCAGAGGACCTCGGCATGGTGCCCGACTGTGTGGCGTGGGTCATGGACAGGCTCAAGATACTGTCTCTCGAGATACAGTCCATGCCAAAGGACTCTTCGGTGCGCTTCGGGGTGCTCAATCGCAACCCGTTCCTCAGCGTCTGCACCATCTCCAGCCATGACACCGCCACCATGCGTATGTGGTGGGATGAAGACGAGGCACGCACGCAGGACTATTATAACAACGTGCTCTTCCATCAGGGACAGGCGCCCCATCCGCTCTCTGGAGCACTGGCAGAGGAGATAGTGAAGCAACATCTCGAATGTCCTTCTATGCTCTGCATACTCACGCTGCAGGACTGGCTGGCAATGGACGAGCAGCACCGCCTGCCCGATGCCGGTGCCGAGCGCATCAACGTACCTGCCAATCCAAGACACTACTGGCGCTATCGCATGCACCTGAACATAGAAGACCTGCTGAAGCTTGACGAGTTCAACACCAACATACGCCGCATGATAGAATACACGCGGCCATAGGTTCTTCTCTATTCTATTATTATATAAAAGGTATAGGAGGTCTGCCTCAGAGAGACAGGCCTCCATTCACCCAATAACTCCCATCATTATGACTCCTTCCCTTTCCCCCTTTCGCAGGCTTCTGGCAGCGCTTCTCTTCGTTCCCGCCATGCTGTCAGCCCAGGATGCCACGTCGCCTGACGGCAAGATGCACCTCACGTTCCGCTTAGCCGACGGCGGTGTGCCCACCTATAGCGTTGACTTCGGCGGCAAAGCCGTGGTGCTGCCCTCCACGCTCGGCATGCAGCTGGCCAAAGGCGGCGCAGACCTTATGGACGGCTTCGTCATCAGTAAGACCGCCAACAGCACCTTCGACGAGACTTGGACACCTGTCTGGGGTGAGGAGTCAGCCATCCGTAACCACTACAACGAACTGGAAGTGACCCTCTCGCAGCCCTCTACACAGCGCACGATGGTGCTGCGCTTCAGGGTCTATGACGACGGCGTGGGACTGCGTTATGAGTTCCCACGGCAGAAGGACCTCACTTACTTCACCATCAAGGAGGAGCAGACGCAGTTCCGCATGAACGGCGACCACACAGCGTGGTGGATTCCGGGCGACTATGACTCGCAGGAATACTCCTGGACTACGTCGCGCCTCTCGGAGATACGCTCCCTGATGCCAGCCGTGGTGGATGCCCACAAGGGCAATGCCTCATGGGAGACATTCTCTGACACAGGCGTGCAGACCACCATACAGATGAAGAGCGATGACGGTATATACATCGCCATCCACGAGGCGGCCTGCGTTGACTATCCTACGATGCACCTGAACCTGGACGACAAGACCATGACGTTCACCTCATGGCTGACTCCCGACGTGGAGGGCATGAAGGGCTATCTGCAGGCACCGTGTACCACTCCGTGGCGCACCCTGCGCATCACCGACAGCGCAACGGGCCAGCTGGCATCGCGACTGACGCTGAACCTCAACGAGCCGTGCAAGATTGAGGACACGTCGTGGATTCATCCCGTGAAGTACTGCGGCGTGTGGTGGGAGATGATAGCAGGACGCAAGTCATGGGCTTATACCGATGACCTGCCATCAGTGAAACTGGATCTGGACGATTACCGCAAGTGCAAGCCCAATGGCAAGCATGGCGCTACCAACGAGGAGGTGAGGAGATACATCGACTTTGCTGCTGAGAACGGACTGTCACAGGTGCTCGTGGAGGGATGGAACATCGGATGGGAGGACTGGTTCGGCCATCAGAAGGACTATGTCTTTGACTTCCTGACCCCATACCCTGACTTTGACCTGCCTGCCCTCAACGAGTATGCCCACTCCAAGGGCGTGAGGCTGATGATGCACCACGAGACCTCCAGCTCCGCACGCAACTATGAGCGACACATGGAGGAGGCCTACAGCCTGATGAATAAATACGGCTATATCTCCGTGAAGTCAGGCTATGTGGGCGATATCGTGCCACGTGGTGAGCACCACTACGGGCAGTGGATGAACAATCACTATCTCTATGCCGTGAAGGAGGCTGCCAAGCACCGCATCATGGTCAATGCACATGAGGCGACACGTCCTACGGGCCTGTGCCGCACCTACCCTAACCTGGTGGGCAACGAGAGCGCGAAGGGCACTGAATATGAGGCCTTCGGAGGATTATATCCCGCTCACACCACCATCCTGCCATTCACACGCCTCAACGGTGGACCGATGGACTACACGCCGGGCATCTTTGAGAGCGACTTCTCATGGGCCAACGGCAACGTGAACCGCCTCAACACCACACTGGCAGGACAGCTGGCGCTGTATGTGACAATGTACTCACCGCTGCAGATGGCCGCCGATACGCCCGAGAACTACGCCAAGCATATGGACGCCTTCCAGTTTATCAAGGACGTAGCACTCGACTGGGACCGCTCCGTCTATCTTGAGGCAGAGCCGGGGCAATACATCACCATAGCCCGCAAAGCCAAGGGCACCGACGACTGGTTCATGGGCTGCAAGGCCAACGAGAAAGGCCACAAGTCAACCATCGCCCTCGATTTCCTTGACAAGGGCCGCACATACATCGCCACCATCTATGCCGATGCCAAGAACGCCAACTATCAGGGCAACGCCCAGGCATACACCATAACAAAAAAGAAAGTGCGCAAAGGCAGCAAGCTGCCCATCATCTGCGCCCCCGGCGGCGGCATGGCAGCAATGCTCACCCCCATTAAATAACCACCGCCCGCAATGCCCCCGCCTCGCCATCACCACCGCCCCCGCCCCTTAATAGAGTGCATCGCGGTTTCCCCGCGATGACCATCACCCGCCATCACCACCATCACCGCCCGCCACCACCATCACCGCCCCTTAACAGAGTGCATCGCGGTTTCCCCGCGATGACCGCCGCCCGCAATAACCACCCCCACCGGCAATCACCTCAAGACCATTACCATCATGAGACAACCCCTTGCTTTTCTTATGCTTGCAGCTACGATGTCCCTTAGTGCCTCCAACACCGATGACATGCAGTCATGGCCCGTCCCCACAGGGCCCATAGAAGAAATGACATACACCCCCGCCGCCACGCGCTTCTGCCTTTGGAGCCCCAAAGCCGACTCCGTACAAGTCATCCTCTACGGAGCAGCCTCCGGAATATCCGGAAAGACCGGAGAAACCGGAACCCCCGGAATATCCGGAACTGCCACCGTGCCCGTCGGCTCTCCGACGGGGCCCACCGCCCCCCAGGTGCTCCCCCTCTCCCCGCAGCCTGACGGCACATGGACTGCCACCGTTGAGGGCCGCGACCTCAAAGGCACCTACTACACCTTCCGCGTGAAGGCAGCAGGGCAATGGCTCAGCGAGTCGCCGGGCATCTTTGCCAAGGCGGTCAGCATGAACGGTCAGCGCGCATATATCACCAACCTCCGCACCACCAACCCCGTAGGATGGGATATCGACATATCACCATCCACAGGCGGACAGCGCAACGCCATCATTTATGAGATGCACCACCGCGACTTCTCCGTGCACCCCTCCAGCGGCATCACCAACAAGGGAAAGTTCCTGGCACTCACAGAAAGCGGCACAACAGCCAGCCCCCTCTCAGCCTCCCCCAAGGAGGAGGAGACTGGAACTGCCGGTAACCCCGGAAAATCCGGAAAATCTGGAAAATCCGAAGCCCCAGCCACCGTGCCCGTCGGCTCTCCGACGGGTCTCTCCACCGGCCTGGACCATCTCCGCGAGCTGGGTGTCACACACGTACACCTCCTGCCGTCATACGATTTCGGCTCCATCGACGAGCGCACAGGCCTCGCCATCGGAGGCGGTGGTCGCACGGCGCAGGTCAGCTACAACTGGGGCTACGACCCCGTGAACTATAACGTGCCCGAAGGCAGCTACTCCACCGATGCCGCCACACCAGAGACACGCATCCGCGAATTCAAGGAGATGGTGATGGCCATGCACAACGCCGGCCTGCGAGTAGTCATGGACGTGGTCTATAACCATGTCTTCGACCTGGAGCGCAGCCCTTTCCACCTCACAGCACCGGGGTATTTCTTCCGATATAAAAGCCCCCTCCCAACCTCCCCCATAGGGGAGGAGACCGGAACTGCCGGTAATCCCGGAAACTCCGGAAAGACCGGAGAAACCGGAACCTCCGAAATATCCGGAACTGCCGGATTATCCGGAGAAACCTACCCCTCCGCTATCCCCGCCAATGGCTCCGGCTGCGGCAACGAGACAGCCAGCGAGCGCCCCATGATGCGCAAGTTCATGGTGGAGTCGGTGCTCTACTGGATGCGCGAATACCACATCGACGGCTTCCGCTTTGACCTCATGGGCATCCACGACATAGAGACCATGAACGCCATACGCGAGGCGGCGCAGGCCATAGACCCCAACGTGGTCATCTATGGCGAGGGATGGGCGGCAGAGAGCCCCGCGCTGCCCAGCGACCAGCTGGCAATGAAGGCAAACACCGCAAAGTTGGGAGGCATAGCAGCCTTTGGCGACGAGATGCGCGACGGACTGCGCGGCGGATGGCAGGATGACCGTGAGGGAGCGTTCCTCATAGGAAAGAGCGGCAACGAGGAGAGCGTGAAGTTCGGCATCGTGGGCGCCATATTCCACCCCGACGTGGACTTCAGCCGCGTGAACTACAGCCACGAGGCATGGGCGGCAAAGCCTACGGAGATGATCAGCTACGTCTCCTGCCACGATGACATGTGCCTGGCAGACCGTCTGAAAGTGACTCTACCCAACCCTACCCCCGACGCGCTCGCACGGCTGCAGAAGCTGGCATACACCGCAGTGCTCACATCGCAGGGCGTGCCGTTCATCTGGTGCGGCGACGAGATAATGCGCGACAAGAAGGGCGTGCACAACTCATACGCCTCGCCCGACAGCATCAACGCCATTGACTGGACGCTGAAGACGCAGCACCACGACGTGTTCCAATACATACAGAGCCTCATCGCCATGCGTAAGGCACACCCCGCATTCCGACTCACATCGCCGGAGGCCGTGATGGCGTACCTCAAATTCCTGCCCACCAAGCAGAGCAACGTCATAGCATGGCAACTGAACGGCAAGGCCGTAGGCGACACATGGAGCAATATCATCGTGATACTCAACAGCAACCAGCGCGCCGTGAAGCAACAGATACCACGCGGCAAGTGGTTTATCGTCACATCAAGCAGCGACACCACACCGCCTGACGCACCGCGTCGCTCAAAGGGCGGCAATATCACCATACCGCCACAGACAGCACAGATACTGGTCGAATTAACGAATTAACAAATTAACAAATTAACGAATTAACGAAATAACAAATTAACGAGTTATCAAATTAACGAGTTATTTAATTATATGCGCCTCTATGAGGTGCCCTCAAACACCCTACTAACCACCTATGAAACAGCTTACATCACTCATCATTACCCTTTGCCTGTCCGTCATGGCATCACATGCGGCCTCCACAGTCACACGCATCGAACCGGCCAACTGGTACGCAGGCATGAAGAACCCCACCCTGCAGCTGATGCTCACCGGCAACGGCATACGCGAAGCCAGCGTCAGCACCGACTATCCTGGCGTCACCATCGACTCGCTTGTGCGGCTCGACTCACCCAACTACCTGCTCGTCTATCTCAACCTCAGCGGGGCACAGCCGGGCGAGATGCAGCTGCGTATCACCTTCCCAAAGGGCTCGCGCGGTAAGTCCACCACCATACGCTACCCGCTGAAGAAACGTGAGAAGGCAGGCGAGGAGCGCATAGGCTTCTCCAACAAGGACGTGCTCTATATGCTCATGCCCGACCGCTTTGCACAGGGACAGCCCGAACGCACAGCGAAGGGTAAGAAGAGTGGCGGCGTGGTGATGAAGACAAAATACGCCGTGGACCGCTCACAGCCTTCCCTGAGGCACGGCGGCAACCTGGAGGGCATACGCCAGCACCTGGACTATTTCTGCGACCTCGGCGTGACGGCGCTATGGCTCACACCCGTACTGGAGAATGACTCACCCGACCACAACGGCAGCTCCACATATCACGGCTATGCCACCACGGACTATTATAAGGTAGATCCACGCTTCGGTACCAACGACGAGTACCGCCGCCTCTGCGACGAGGCACACCAGAAAGGGCTGAAGGTTGTCATGGACATGATTTTCAACCACTGCGGCATGGAGCACCCATGGCTCAGTGATCTGCCGTCACACGACTGGCTCAACGCACCTGAATGGCTCAGCGCGCCTAAGGAGGCACCGGCAACAACGGCAGAAGGACAATCCACCACATACGCCGGAGGCATCAACAAGCTCTACCTGCAGACCAACTATAAACTGTCAACCGTCATGGACCCCTACGCATCGCGCATAGACCTGCGTGAGACCGTGGATGGATGGTTCGTGCCCTCCATGCCCGACCTCAACCAGCGCAATACGCACGTCATGCGATACCTCATACAGAACTCTATCTGGTGGATAGAAACCATCGGCATCGACGGCATCAGAATGGACACCTACCCTTACGCCGACGCCACCGGCATGGCATCATGGATGAAAGAGCTGAACGAGGAATACCCCAACTTCAACGTCGTGGGAGAGTCATGGGTCACAGAGCCCGCCTTCACCGCAGCCCTGCAGAAAGACTCACGCATCACCCCGCAATATATGATGAGCAGCCCCCTCTCCAGCAGCCCCCTCCCCAGCAGCCCCCTCCCAGCCTCCCCCAAGGGGGAGGAGACCGGAACTGCGGGTAATCCCGGATATTCCGGAAAAACCGGAAACTCCGGACTATACGGAAACCCTTCTACCCCTGCCACCGCCCCATGCGTATCTGCTCCATGCTCAACAGCCACCGCGCCCTGCGGTTCTGCTCCATGCTCAGCAGCCGCTGTGCCCTGCAGTTCTGCCCCCTGCTCAGCAGCCGCTGTGCCCTGCGGTTCTTTGCTGAGCAAAGCGTCACAAGTGCCGAGCGCTCCGCAGGGAAAGCCCAACACCTACCTCAACACCGTCATGGACTTCACCTTCTTTGACCGCCTGAACACCGCCAAGCACGAGGAGACCGGCCAATGGGGAGGAGGCATGAACCGCGTCTATAACACCTTCGTCTATGACTACCTCTACCCCAACCCGCGGAGCGTCCTCGCCTTCCTTGACAACCACGACACCGACCGCTTCCTCGGAGACGGAAAGGACTCCCTGATGCTCAAGCAGGGACTGGCACTGCTGCTCACCATCAACCGCATACCGCAGATCTACTACGGCACAGAGATCATGATGAACGGCACCAAGGCCATCACCGACGGCAACGTCAGACAGGACTTCCCCGGCGGCTTCCCCGGTGACACCCGCAACGCCTTCACCAAAGAGGGCCGCACCAGCGAGGAGAACAACATGTTCAACTGGCTCAGCGCAATCCTCCACTGGCGCCAGACAAACACCACCGTCACCGAAGGCCGCCAGACACAATTCCTCCCCTACGAAGGAGTCTATGTCATAGCCCACACCCCCGCCTGCCCAGCAGCAGCCAAATGCCCAGCAGCAGCTACCTGCCCAGCAGCAGCCACCTGCCCAGCAGCAGCAACCTGCTCAGCAGCAGCAACCTGCCCAGCAGCCACCGTGCCCTGCGGTTCTCCGCAGGGAAATCCGGGAAAACCGTCAATCCCGGGAACTCCGAACAATCCGCACCACCCCTCCCCATCTGTCCTCCTCATCCTCAACGGCACCGACAAGCCACAGACCTTCCACGCTGACCGCTACCGCGAGCTATGGCCAGCAGCAGCCTCTTCAGCCCCGGCCTCAACCGCATCAGCCACTGCCTCAACCGCCGAAGCCTCAACCGCCACTGCCCCTGCATCATGCACCGCAGCCCCTGCCCCCATCTCCGCTCGTGAAGTAACCTCTGGCCGCAGCTACGACATCACACAGGACATCAAGCTCTCACCCCGACAGACTCTCCTCTTAGAGTTCTGACCGCCTACAGCCCCCTCCCAACCTCAAGCCCCTTCCCAACCTCCCCCCTGGGGGAGGAGCCCGGAACCGCCGGAAATTCCAGAATATCCGGAGAAAACCGGATAATCCGGAAAAACCGGAAAGACCGGAGAAACCAGATTATCCGGATCATCCGGATAATCCGGAACTGCCGGAAACTCCGGATAATCCGCCCTCCCCACCGCACCGAATACCCACCAACCGCCTGCCACCCCACAAAGTGCCAACTGACAAAATGGCACCATCAAACACCTTGATTATCAGTGCATTGCAATAGTAGGTCTTTTACCGGGTAAAAGACCTACTATTACCGCCTAAAAGACCTACTTTTACAACGCAAAAGTTACTCTGCCAAAATGGCAGAGTGAAAGTCGGCATTTCCTTGTCATCAAAAACAGCAAAGTCCAAAAATAGCCCGAACACCTCAAGAATTTTTATTTTTTTTTCTATTTTTCTTGCGTGTTTTGTAAAAAAATCGTAATTTTACCGCCAGAAATTAACTTAAACATATATTAAGACACATCTAAAGAAGTTCGTCCTTAGCGCTTTCATCTCATTCCCACCTCTCCATCTCCAAATGGACAAGCGGGAAAGACAGATGTCAATAGTGCGTTAGGGCAGTCCCCACGTCTTCTTTATAGTGTGCGCAAAAGAAAATTGCCGCACATGTTCCATACTAACCAAACAAAAGGGTTGAATCCGGGGATTATAGACCACTGATGAAAAACGTCCTATGAAAAGAATTCTGTTAGTGTTTTGTATTATGATGTGTACAATGTTAGTTCAGGCTCAGCAGCTTGGTGACTACATGGAGATAGGCGGTGTACCCGGCTTTGTCTTTTATCTGGATGAAAGCGGCGAGCACGGACTCGTGATGTCGTTCTACAAGATGGACGAAAAGGACGCCAAGAAACTGGCTAAAAAGGGAAACCTGGCTGAAGAGAAAGCGCTGCGACTGGCTCTCCCTGAAAAGGAGAAGATAAAGGTAAAATCTAAGGAGATGGATGCCTACCGTGAGGATTTGGCAAGTCTCCTGACCGATGACGGAAAGTATAATCGTATGGCAATAGCAGACTATTGCAAGAAGAACAACCTGGACCTCTCCATCTTCAAGGGTCAGGATTTTGCTGCCTTCCTGGGCGACGGTTGGTTTATCCCTGGTGACAACGAGCTGGAGAAGTTTGCCAAGTTCTATGTCGGTGGCTTAGGAGAGGGAAATTCTTTTTCTGTAAAAGCAATTATCAACAACGCAAAAGAAAAATGCTCCGACCCATTGGTTCAAGACATTTTGTATCGTATTGCATTTTGCGGCATAAGATCCTCTTCGCTCAAAGATCCGAAATGGGGATTCAGAGCTTTGGTACGCTGGGCTGAGGGTGGATTTAAGGTGAAAGAACACTACGAGATCGTTGACAAGATCAAGACGACAAAATTCTCCTACGGCTCCATAGAGACAACTAAACTGATCAATGGGCTGAAGACCTGTGCCGTACACGAATTCTAATTTTCTTACCACCCGACAATATCTATTCAAAACCTAAACAATACCTATTCTATGAAATTAAAGAGCCTCATATTTCTGTTTGCCGTGTGTGCAGCGACATATGCTGAAGCCCAGGACCTCAAGATTAAGGTCAATGAAAAGGGCAAGGTAGGATTTGCTGACCTGAGCGGCAACGAAGTTATCAAATGCAAGTATGAGAGTGCGCAACCATTCCGTGACGGTATTGCCATCGTTTGCAACTCCGGCAAGTATGGTATCATCGACACTCGCGGCAAGGAGGTACTCCCGACGAAATACACTCAAATTACGGACTGGACTAAAGACCTTTTCCTTCTGAAAGACGATAAGGAGATGGGTCTGGCTAACCATAGCGGCACCATAGTGCTTGAAGTGAAGTATTCCTACCTCTCCAAACCCAACTGCTATGGCAAGGCTCTGATAGCCACTGGCGGCAAGCAGATGCCTGACGGTGCGAAGTCATACCTTAACGGTGCAAAATATGGCATCATCGACTCCAATGGCACCATCATCATAGAGCCGAAGTACCAAGGTCTGTATGAGTTCTCAAGCACAGCAGCATCAGACAACGCAACAAAGATGCTTAACGGCAAGGCTCACTACATCGGCGACACGCTTGTGACAGACTGCTCGTTCCTTGGCTATAACAACAAGGTTACCGACTCCAAGGCAGGCATCCTGGACAGGAACGGACGCGAACTGCTGAAGAACGGTATCTATAACCAGGTTATGATGCCTAAGAACGATATGGTGAGATACTATGCCTTCGACAAGAAGTCATATAACTACGGCTACTACAACATTGCAACCGGCAAGAGCTTTGAGGTTCTCAGCGTCAGCCCCGATGCTGTGAGGAATGTGAAAAACTGGCGTCCCACCGACTTCTTTGGCGAGGTGGCAGCAGTAAGCAGCCTGTCGGGCAGTACTCCGTGGTACTTCATAGACCGCACGGGCAAGACGGTGCGCGAGGGTTATGCAGCAGTGAAGCACAATCCCGAGACAAAGTTGTGGGCAGCAAAGACTGCTACAGGCAAATGGGATGTGTTTGACGAGAACAACAACAGCCTCACATCGCTCTCAGGATTTGATGACATCATTTTCCCCAATTATGAAGGTACTACCGAGGTCTTCAGCGTTAAGAAGGGTGAGAAGTACGGCGTCGTAAACCGTTCAGGCTCCACCGTCGTACCGTTTGAATATGACTACGCACTGGGCAACTACAAGGACTTCATCCCTGTGAAGAGTAACGGGAAATGGGGTGCCGTGTCGCCGACGAACGTAAAGTACGTGCCCACCAACTTCGTTAACATCAAGATACCCGATACTAATGATGCTACCCACGTATGGGTACAGGACGCTGACTCACTCTACTATCACTACAACACGGCCACAAGCCGCCTCTACTCTGTAGGATACAAGAACGCAAACAACTTCAAGGACGGCATGGCACTGGTCATCCCCACAGACATGAAGGTGGAGGACACACAGTTGAACCGTGCACTGCTACGTGATCCCAACGCCACAACGCCACTTCAGGAGGGGGCAATCGCCAATCTCATAACCAAGATTGTCCAGAACCCAACCAAATCTGGATCTTCACAAGTGATGTTCGGCGTCCTCATCAACACCAATGACGTTGTGGTGATGGACAGGCCTGTACCCACCTACTACAGCGATGCCGTTGCCAAGGAGATAGCAAAGTACGGCGACCGCCAGCTGACTGAGTCGGAGAAGAAGAACATCATGCTGCAAGTGACTCGAAAGTACCGCTCATACGACCTACAGTCGGTCATTGACGAAGATGATTGGAATTATTAACCTGCAATAACACACATTCTAATAGTAATACTATGTACGCAATGAAAACAAGATATATCCTACTGGGCATCGCCCTGATGCTGTCAGTGACAATACAGGCCCAGGCTCTGGAATCCAACTATCGCCGCAGTTCCATATACTCGCTGTTAGTGAACCACACGGAGCAGAAGTTTGCCAACGAGATTAGGGAAGCGTTTATGCAGATTCCCGTGCCCGACAAGTTCAACGACCATAACCTGAGCGTCAAGGTTCTGAACATGGACAAGAAACTCGCGGGTGCCAATAAGGAGCGCGAGAACCCCGTCATCACACAGTTCCTGGACGACAACCGCGTGGCGAGTCGCCTCGTGGGACGATGGTTCAACCGTGACTATTTCACGGGCCAGTGTGACATGGAGCTGGTAAAGGAGCGCGGACTGTACAACGCTACCGAGTTTGATAAACAACTCGCAGCCCGCTCAGCCCGTGGCATGGCAATGCTGCAGGATGCAGGAGAGGAGCTCATAGGCAACACATTCGTCATCGTCAACGACATCCGCTATGTGGACAAAGAGCAGAGATCCAAGACCATTGGCGGCATACTGCGCGTTGCCGGAGGTCTGGCAGGTGCCTTCGCCGGGGTCAATGTCAGCAATCTCGTTGACAATGTCAGCGACATGGTGGAGAGCGTCAAGGGCTTCAAGGTGAAGATCAACACCTTCCTCTATCGCTTAGACTGGAACGAGGAGCAGGCCACCCTGTTCTATCAGGAGCAGTACGCCGCACAGCCCGATGCAAAGAAATGTGCCAACTTTGACAAGGCCCGCGACAGCTATCACCTCACCTACGTGGGCAAGGTGGAGAGCAGCGGCGGCAACACATCGTTCCTCGGCATCAATGAGAACGAGCCACTCGTGATGGTGCGCAAGGCGTGCCAGCGTGCCATTGACGAGAATGTGGTAGACCTGCAGCGCGAGTATGAGGAGTTCCGCACCAAGTCGCCACTGGTTTCTGTAGAGCCGCTGACAGCCTACGTGGGCATGAAAGAGGGCGTGACAGCAAAGTCAAGGTTTGAGGTGCTGGAGCTTGTGGAGTTAGAGAACGGCAAGCACAAGTATAACCGTGTGGGCGTGATAGAGCCCATCAACAACCTCATCTGGGACAACCGTTTCATGGCTGTTGAAGAGGGTGCTGCCGGTGCCACACTGGGGTACACCACATTCCGCAAAGTCAGCGGAGGCGAATTCTCAAAAGGAATGCTGATAAGGGAAATGACAAAGTAATTCATAATGCATAATTCATAATCCGTTGGAGAGTCTGCGATACCATCGCAGACACCCATCATTAACTACACACAATAAAAAGATGAAACAGATACTCAGCATTATGGTTATGCTCCTGCTCACGGTGGCAGGGGCGATGGCCAAGGGCGACAAGTTGCCCCAATATGACATCACCGGTGCCGGTTCGGGAACCGAGGGCACCGTGCTGGTGAAGGTGTATGTATATACGAAGAATGCCAAGGATGCCGACCTGAAGCGTTGCGCCGTGCATGGCATAGTGTTCCGCGGATGCAGCGGCAATAACAGCGGCGCGCGGCAGCCTGCTATGGCAAAGCCCACGGCAGAGGCCGACAATGCCGCCTTCTGCAATGAGTTCTTTGCCTCTGACGGCCAGTGCCAGAACTTCGCATCCGTCGTGGCAGGCTCTTACGACCGCGTGAAGACCCCGAAGGGCTACAAGTGCGGAGCCATACTGCAGGTGGACAAGACCTCGCTGCGCAAGGAACTGGAGAAGGCCGGCGTGGTACGGTCGCTCTCGTCAGGCTTCTGATTGCGTCATTTCCATCATCCCGTATAGCCCTGTGCAGGGGCGGGAACATAGATTACTAAACGATAAAAGAACACCAACCTATGAAAAGAATACTCCTTACAACTCTCCTCGCCGCCGTCGTGGTGCTCACGGCATCGGCCCAGTATCGCGACGTGAAGCTGCCCGAGAAGCCCCAGCAGCGGCCCTATAAGACCAACATGGGAGTAGATAAGGGCTTCTGGCACGTCTTTGAAGCCGAAGGCGGCAGCAGCGTGATGGCCAACAGGACCAACGCACAGTTTGCCACACTGACATGGACCGGCGGCTACCGGTTCAGCGAATTTCTGCGCGTCGGTGCCGGCGTGGGCGTCAGAATGTACGTTCACAACGCCCAGGTGAGGGATACGGACAATAAGTTCGGCGTGCCCATCTTTGCCAACGCGCGCGGCAACTTCATGGCCACATACGACCGCGACGGCGTGCCGTTCTGGTCTGTGAACATCGGCGGAATGACCAACGAAGGCTTCTTCGTCAGCCCAACGGTGGGATACAGCTTCGGAGGCCTGCGCAATAACTTCCAGATAGGACTCAGCTACTCGCTCAACTGCTTCAGGGACTACACGAAAAAGAACACGGCATACAGCTACGTGGGCCTGAAGCTGGGCTATGAGTTCTGACATCTTTTTCTCCAAACAACCAAAACATATAACGAATATGAAGAGAACACTTCTGATACTACTTACGATGCTTGCTGTCATAACTGCTGAAGCACAGCAGCGCCAGACGGTATATGCACGCTCCTCCATACGCTGTATGGGCGTGGAGCTGGACGGCTCGCAGACCCTCCGCGTGCAGGGCTATGGCCGCAACCGTGCCGATGCCAAGGAGCAGGCCATGAAGAATGCCGTGTGGGCAGTGATATTCGACGGCATACGCGACGGGGCCGATGCAGGCTGCAACATGCGTCCGCTCGTAACCGAGGTGAATGCCAGAGAGCGCTATGAGGACTATTTCAACATTTTCTTTGCCGACAACGGGGCATACAAGCAGTATGTATCACTGCGCGACACCAAGAAGCGCTCCGGAGGCAAGGTGAAAGACAAACTGGGATACTCATACGACCTCACCATTCGCGTGCTGAGGGCAGAACTGAAGGCACGACTGAAAGCAGATAATGTTATAGACTGACAAAAGAGAAAACGATATGAAACTAAGACATCTATTATCCATAATGCTGCTGACGCTGTGCACGGTGTCGGCAATGGGGCAGGCCAAGAAGCCTACCCTCATGGTGGTGCCCAGCGACGCATGGTGCAAGGAGCACGGCTTCGAGCAGACCTTTGACAACCAAGGGACACCGGAACAGATACCCGATTACAAGGCTGCCGTATCGACAGACAAACAGCTGAACGCCGTAATCTCAAAGATTAATATCCTGATGGCCGACCGCGGCTTTCCGCTGAAGGACCTTCAGCAGAACGTGAAGAGCATCAACAACCTCTCTGCCGAGGACCGTCTCATCACGAGCAAGCGCAGCGGCTCTGCCATCACCGAGAGCCCGCTGGACCGCCTGCGCCGCACGGCAAAGGCCGACATAATCCTTGAGATAGACTGGACGGTGAATACCTTAGGTCCCAAGAGCAGCATAACCTACAACCTGCGCGCCCTGGATGCCTACAGCAACAAGCAGGTGGCGGGCGCTGAGGGCACTGGCACGGGATCATTCTCTGCTGAACTGCCAGTGCTGCTTGAAGAGGCTGTGCAGGACCACATGGATGCCTTTGCCGCCCGCCTGCAGGAGCACTTTGATGACCTGCTGGAGAACGGACGCGAGGTGGTGCTTGACATGCGTATCTTTGACAGCAGCACCGTGGACTTTGAAAAGGAATACAATGGCTACGAACTCAATGAAGTGATAGACAACTGGCTGGCTGACAACTGTGTGAACCACCGCTTCAGCAAGTCAGACGCCACGGAGACGATGATACTCTACGAGCAGGTGCGCATACCGCTCTATAAGCAGAACGGCATGGCACAGGACACCTACGGCTTCGCACGCGACCTGGCACGCTTCCTCGGCGCTGCGCCATACAACATCACCGTAAAGACCATCAACCGCGGACTGGGAAGATGCCTGCTCGTCTTTGGCGAAAAATAAAAACCAATGAAGGGGGGATTAGCTACCCCAACCATTAAAATAAGGAAAAAGACTATGAAAATAAAGTATATGCTATCCTCGCTCTTGCTGTCGCTGACGGTCAGCGTCCATGCGCAAGAGTGCGTCATGCCAATCTCTATTGAGCTTGACGAGGACTTCACCAACGTACCGGCAGCAGCCCGCACCGTGCTATATCAGTCGCTCAGCCGCATGGCAACGGAGAGCGGACTCGTCAGCGAGTCGCCGCTCACACCGTTCATCCTCACCGTGCACTGTGACGTGCTGGACAAGAGCAACCACCCCGGACCGCCGATACAGACCGTCTATAATCTGGGAATGACCTTCTATATGGCCGACACATACACGCAGAAGAAGTTTGGCACCGCATACATCACCCTCAACGGTGTGGGCACCGGAGAGGTGAAGAGCTATATCAACGCCTTCCGTGGCATCAGTGCCGGCAACGCCGAGATAAAGAACCTCATCAATCGCGGCAAGGCCAGCATGATGAATTACTATGACACGCAGTACAATAACATCATCAAGGAGGCCAAGCGCCTTGAGGCACAGCAGCAATACGAGGCAGCACTGATGCAGGTGCTCTCCATCCCCGTGTGCTCCAAGGGCGGCGAAGCAGCATCCAAGTACGGCCTGCAGCTATACACAAAGAACCTCAACCGCGTGAACCTCTACCTGCTGAACCGCGCCAAAGCCATCTGGGCAGCCGGACAAGACCAGATAACAGCCGAGGAAGTATGCGCTATGCTGGCACAGATAGACCCCGAAGCAGCCTGCTATAAGGAGGCCACAAAATTCATGGCAGAGGTGAAGAAACAGGTGCGCAGCGACATCGACTTTGAGATGCGACAGAAGTATAACGACCAGATAAAGCTGGAACACGAGCGCATCTCCGCAGCCCGCGCCGTCGGCGTAGCATACGGCAGAGGCCAGAAACCCACTACGACAAACCTTATGTGGTTAAGATAAAAGAAAAACCGTTGCTCCGGAGTTATTCTGGAGCAACGGTTTTCTTATTAAAGCTATACATTCATCATGAACAAGAAGATTATTACTTTTGCTCTATTTCTTCTATCAGCCCTTGTAGCATCAGCCCAAACTGACGGGAATAAAAGCAATGCTGACAAGAGAGTCTTTGAAGGAGAGTTGCAATATCGCTCTGAAGAGAATTACAACGAAATGGTCGTTAACACCTCATTCGGTATGTCGTATAATGGTGCACGCAATACGAGGTATATTATTAAAGGTGACAAGTTGTTGTTTATAGATGAATGTACACACGTTCATACATTGATAGACGGAAATGGGGTTACTATATATAGCGACCTTATAAACAAGGGCATTCACTTTGATCAATTTAGCGAATATGCTCAATGTATGCTGAACACCTATTCCAAAGACGGAATATCGTATTTGGGGGTTAAGGTGACGCCTACACTATACCGATTTGAAAACGAAGGCACAGCGACACTTATGGACAGGACTGCCGACTATGTGAAGGGTCGTATAGAAAATGCATCGGCAAGCACCGACTTTGACATCTATGCCTTTTCATCATTCATCATGCCCAAAGCTTATACCGCAATGGTTATGCGGGGCGTAGAAACAGACGGCGTCATTGGTAAGACCGTATGGAAAGTGACAAACATAATCGGAAACGCCATGAATGGTGTGAGCGATAAAATCAAACGTAGTGTTTACAAGAAGATGTCAAAAATTGCCGGTACCAACGTTGCGCCCAGCACAGATGTTAAGGGTTACTGCATGATTAAACTGACCGATATAAAGGAAAGGGTTGTTGACGATGCTGAATTTGCCCTACCCGCAGACATAAAAATCTCTTCCAACTCAGAGAGCAGCCTGCGAAAGCGCGCTGCCAGCATGACTCTGCTGACGGACTTCTATAAGGAAAACCATGCATATCTGCTGAAACACAATATGTATCCTACGCAGGTAAACAGAGAAGTAGTATTCTCCATTGATGAAGAATGGGACTTCTAAAGCTAAAATATACATTGCTGATAGTCTCTGCCCTCTGCACGGCGATGGCTTACGGTCAGTCCGACGCGGTAGAAAGATATCAGAGGTGTTCTGTCATCCACATGATGATAGAGCACCCTATGTATATGTTTAACGAAGAGATAGCCAGCGCATTCAAAAGAATACCCCTCTCCCACCGCTTCAATGATCACAGTCTCGGCGTAAAGGTCGTGAAATTTGCTACCCAGGAATTCTCCGACCAGCAAGAATACATCGCTTCCTTCATACGCCAGACAAAATTAGGAAACCGTGCTATTGCCAAATGGTTTCTATGGGACAAGACAACAGGACGATTCAGTATGGACCTTGTAAGTGAGCGTGGTCTGTACAATGCCAATACTATGGATTGCATCCTAGCCTCAAAGTCCATCAGAGGCAATGCCATACTACAGGATGCAGGAGAGAATCTTATCCCTAACACATATCTTCTGATGAGTGACATTTGCTATACAGGCAAATATAGCAACAAAGAGAAAGATTTCACAAACACTGAAGACTTACATAAGTTTGATGTAACTATAACCACATATATCTTCCAGTTGAACTGGAACAAGGAAACACTTTACTCCTTCTATGAAAAATATTTCAACGGTACTAATGACTTCGTAAATCAGGGTTCGTATGATTTCATCTATCGTGCAAAAGCTGAGACTTCCTATGGTGAGGAGTCATGCTATATCACACAGTCCAAACTCATTGAAAGAGTTGTAGCCAGATGCCTTGACATCAATATAATGAAGTTGCAAAGGGAGTACCACGATTTCGCGATTAGGGCTCCACTATTATCCACTGACCCCATACAAGCAGATATAGGGCTGAAGGAAGGCGTTAATACCAAGCAACAATATGAAGTCCTTGAGAAGGAAACAGACAAGAACGGCATAATGACATTCCATCATGTAGGCATTATACAGCCTGAAGAGGGTAAGATAAAAGATAACAGATATATGGCAGAAGAAGAAAAAAAAGAATCGCACCTCACATTCACAACCTTCAAGAAAGTTTCAGGTGGTGATTTCTACCCTGGAATGCTTATAAGAGAGCTAAAATAATGCATATAGATGATAGTACGCACTAAAATAGATGTGACCTGTTTTTTTGTTGCGTATGATAACTATACCTTACCAATAATCTACTATTAAATGAAGAATTGAAATCGTGATGTGCTGATCTATTCCAAATCTATACGATTGATAGTACTTCCAAAATGATATGCTACTCTACCATATAGTTTTTAATATTATTTCCTGATTTCGACTGTTTTAACATTTCGCAGAATACTAATCTTCTGAAACCCCAATAAACAGGGCGTTTTTGTGTTTGGGAAGTGTCGATTTGGGTGACGTAGAAGAATCGCGTATTTGCGAATGCTCTCATAGGGAGGGTACAGGAATGAGAAGAGAATTGAAAGAAAAAACTCTGTTTTGGTGACGTATCGCCGAAATTAGGAAATAACGGTCACCGCACATATACCAACGCAAATAGGGCGCACCATTGCTGGTACGCCCTGTTTTGCGTTGTTGTATGTACTCTTTGTTTAGCGTGGAGCATACAGGACTCGAACCTGCCACCTCTTGACTGCCAGTCAAACGCTCTAGCCAGATGAGCTAATGCCCCAGTGTGTGATAATCGCATTATCGGGGACAAAGGTACGATTAAGTTTTGAGATATGCAAGAAAAAGCAAATAAAAATTGAGAGTTGAGAAGTGAGAAGTGAGAGTTACGATTACATAAGAACCTCACTGAGACAGCATAAATCCTCACTGAGACAGCAAAAGAACCTCAGTTAGAATGCAGTAATCATAATTCTCAACTCTCAATTCTCAACTCTCAATTCAGATATTGAAGATATGGTGGAAGCCGCTGAGGCGGAAGATGTCTTCCACGTCTTCGTTGAGGTTGCGTATGGTGACGGAGCCTCCACTCTGCTCACTGTTTTTCTTCAGCTGCATGAAGAAGCGAAGTCCTGATGAGCTGACGTACTCCAGGTCTTTGCAATCGATGATGATATTTTGGCTTGCCAGGTCGGTGACGCGGTTCAACTCCTCACTCATGTTTGTGGTGGCAACGGTGTCAAGTTCGCCATTGAGCAGCACTACCACCTCATTCTCATGTTTTTCGATTTTAATTTCCATTTATCGTGATGTTTTTTGAAAGGGTTAGTATATTTTTATTGTCTTTGCGATTGTATATGACACTGTCCATGATTTGCTGGTATAGATGTATTCCCAGCCCGCCAATCTGACGGTCGTCTATGACCTGATCCACGTCTTTGCCGTGATAGTCCAATGGGTTGAACGGCTGTCCATTGTCTGATATAACTATTGTGATGTCGCCCGTCTGTGCTGTTGTGGCTTGCATGGCAGTGATATCTATCTCTATGAGTCCCTGCGCGCCTTTGGGGTATGCGTAGTTGATGACGTTGGCGACGGCCTCTTCTATTGCCAGCATTATCTTGCGTGTCTGACGTCTGTCGCAGTTCAAGCTCTGGCAGTAGTCGCTCACTAGTGCTTTGACGCGTGTCAGCTCATCCACATCGTTTCTGATGACCAGCGCAGGCGATTCTGCTGCCATATTGTTGGCTATGCACATGAGTGTCAAGTCATCACGGCGCTGTGCCTCGCCCGATGGTGGGATATCGCCGTCACCGGAGAGTGCAAACTGCTCCGTCTGCTCCAAGATGTGCTTTTCCAACTCCTGCGTAACCTCTCCCCGGTGTTCCCTGACGATATTGAGCAGTCGCTTGGTGCCCATGAATTGCTGGTCTGTATTGCGTATCTCGGTAATGCCGTCCGTGTAGAGCATTATGCGCGAGCCTTCGGGGAATAGCGCCCCGCGCTGATGAAACTCGAAACGGGCGTCGTAGCCTATAGGAATGTCGGGGTCTGTGTTGAGCAGTTCACCGTTCAATATCGGTGGATTATGGCCGGCATTACAGTAGGTCAGCAGTCCGTGCTTCATGTCAAGCTTACCCACAAAGGCGGTGACGAACATCATGCTGGGGTTTCGCTCAGAGAGCACGCTGTTGATTTGGCTGACTATCTCTACCGGTGTGCTGTAGTGCTGTGCTGCCATGCGGAAGAGGTTTACGGTCGATGACATCATCATGGCAGCAGGAACGCCTTTGCCGCTGACGTCGCCGATGATGAAATAGAGCACGTCATCGCGCTGGTAGAAGTCATAGAGGTCGCCGCCCACCTCCTGCATCGGCAATAGTGTGGCAGAGAGATTGTCGGGGAAATCACGCCGCAGTATGCTCATCTGGATATTGTGGGCAATGCGCATCTCGTTCTTCATGTCATGCTGCTTCTGCTCGGCAGCATTGAGACTGATGATGTTGTAGATGCTGCGCCTTGTGATGTAGGCTATCAACAGCAGGGCTGACATAATGATCACGAGTTTGATGGTGTTCTTCACACGGCTGTGTCCGTAGATCGCAGACTTGGGGCAAGCCAGTTTCACGCGCAGTCCGTGACCCGCCATATTCTTCACTCCGATTAAGTATTTGCTACTGTCTAACTCTATTCTGTCTGAGGATACCAGCAGTTTTCCATTTTCATCAAGCAGCTGGCAGACAGAACCTTTGTAGGGTTTTGCATACTCGAGCATTTTTTTCAGCGACATCAGCGTGACATCCATGCAGAGAACACCCACGATTGTATCATGATCCTCAAGCGGCCATGCCAGCGACATCAGCGGTATGTTGTTCTGAGAACTGTCAAAGTAGGGCTTCGTCCACCTTATAGGGCCTCGTGTGTTGGTGAGTCCTATCTTGTACCACTCCATGTTGAAATAGTCGTGATCAGGCCCGCCGATCTGCTCTGTTATCAACTGATCACCGACACGTACGCAGCGCGGCTCAAACCAATATCCCATGTTTGGGAAATAGTTGGGCTTAAAGCCAACCGCTATAGCCTGGATAATGTCTGACTCCATCAATGCACTTTGCGTGTCGTTGAATATCATCCTCGGCGTGCGGATATGATGTTTGATGTTCGTCGCCATCCCATCCATAACCAACTCAGCCTCATCCAACTCAGAGAGGATGTTGAGCTCCATAATTTTGAGCTCACAACTCATCAGTTTCTGTGCCTCTATCTCATCTTGATTCAGGTCCGCATAGTGAGACGCACCCTGCAGGATGATGAGCAGCAGAGAGGCCAAAAGCAACGTCGGTATGCCCTTTACACGTGATATTATTTTACCCTTGTATTCCAAACTGACAAATCGCTATGTAATAGATGGTGCAGCGTTACGTAACGCCGTGAGGCGCACGTCCTGGCGGTAAGCTTTATACTGTGTGTCATAGCTTTGTGCTGCCGTGAGGCGCACATCCCTTAGCTTACCTCTTCTCCGAGCAGAGTGGCTGATGTGGAGCCGGTGATGCGTACCTTTACCGTCTCGCCTATGTGGTGGCTGCCTTTGTCAAACACCACCATCTTGTTCTGACTGGTGCGCCCGCATAGCTGCTCGCGGCTGCGCTTGCTGTAGTTCTCCACCAGCACGTCGAATGTCTTTCCTTCATCGGCCTTGTTGCTTGCGGCAGAGAGTTCGTTCTGCAGTGCTATCATCTCGTTGAGTCGGCGTATCTTCTCATCCTCAGGCACATTGTCCGGCAGATGCTTTGAGGCGTATGTGCCGGGGCGCTCGCTGTACTTGAACATGAATGCGGCGGCATATCCCACCTCCCTCATCAGCGAGAGTGACTGCTGATGGTCTTCCTCCGTCTCATCGTGGTAGCCCACAAAGAGGTCGGTAGTGATGGCACAGTCGGGCACGATACGCTTGATGGCAGCGATGCGGTCCAGGTACCATTCGCGGGTATATTTCCTGTTCATTAGCCGCAGTATCTTGTTGCTGCCGCTCTGCACCGGCAGGTGTATATGCTTGCACACGTTGGGGTATTTGGCTATGACCCTCAGCGTATCGTCGCTCATATCCTTAGGGTGACTGGTGGTGAAGCGCACACGCATCTGAGGCACAGCCTCGGCCACCATCGCCAACAGACGCGGGAAGGTGATGTCCTCCTGTTGTGATGGCTGTTGTTGTTGTGGCTGTTGTAGCTGTTGTTGTTGTGTCTGCGATATTATCGCAGACTCTTCAACGGGGCTCACCCTATACGAGTTCACATTCTGCCCCAGCAGGGTCAGTTCCTTATATCCCCGTGCAGCCAGGTCGCGGCACTCGTTGAGGATTGAATCCACATCCCTGCTGCGCTCCCGGCCACGTGTATAGGGCACTATGCAGTAATGGCAGAAGTTATTACATCCACGCATGATGCTGACAAAGCCTGATATATGCATGCCGTGTGCCCTCTGCGGCATCACGTCGCGATAGGTCTCCGTCACCGACAGCTCGGTGTCTATGGCCTTCTGCCCCTGTTCGCAGGCGGCAATGAGGTGCGGCAACGAGAGATAGGAGTCCGGTCCCGCCACGAGGTCTGCATGATGGTCGCTTATCAGCGTGTCCTTCACACGCTCAGCCATGCAGCCCAGCACGCCGAGAATGCGTGGTGATGAGGGGTGAGGAGTGAGGGGTGAGGGCGAAGCGGTGAGCGATGAGGGTTGAGACAGTGAGCGCCCGCGGTTCACATTCTCGCGGTGCAGCGCCTCAAGGCGGTGATAGATCTTCTGCTCTGCATTATCGCGCACAGAGCAGGTGTTCAGAAACACCGCATCGGCAGCATCAATGTCGTCGCACAGCTCGTAGCCGGCCATCTGCATGATGCTGGCAACCACCTCGCTGTCGGCAACATTCATCTGACAACCGTATGTCTCTATATGTAATTTCTTCATTTTTCTCTTCAAAGTGATTTTACGGATATGTATCCATAACCGCCACAAAGTTATGATTTTTTTCTGAAACAACAAAGGAAAAACAAGAAAGTGTGTTCTTTATTGTGCTATTTTGAAGATATATTTGTACCTTTGCACTGGAAATACCTTTTGGTATCGAGGCAAAGACCTCGGCCTTCCACCTAATAGCTGAACATAATCTCTAACATCCAATAACTAAAACTATGAACTTTCTTGAAGAGAAAATTTTATCCGATGGTAACATCAGGCAGGGTAATATCCTGAAGATAGACAATTTCCTGAACCATCAGATTGACATTGACATCATGCGTCAGATAGCCTATGAGCTGAAGCGACGCTTTCGTAATGTGCCTGTAAACAAAATTCTGACCATCGAGGCGAGCGGCATCGCCATCGCCACAATGCTAGGCGATGTGTATGACGTGCCTGTGGTGTTTGCCAAGAAAAGCGAGACGGCAAACAGCACCGACGACAAATACGTGTCGCAGGCCTATTCGTTCACCCACAAGAAGATGAACAATGTGTTTGTCTCTAAGCCCTATCTGCACTCCACTGACCGCGTGCTGATAGTGGATGACTTCCTTGCCGACGGTCAGGCTATGCATGCCCTCATTGACTTGGTGCACCAGGCTGGCGGCGAGGTGGCAGGCATAGGCATTGCCGTGGAGAAGGGCCAGCAGAAGGGCGGACGCATACTGCGCGAGGAGGGCTACCATCTGGAGTCTATCGCCATAGTAGATGAGATGGACTGGGAAACACAAACCATCCGCTTCCGCGAACAGCCGGCGCCCTCACACGCTAACACAAAACTGAAAAAGAAAACCACAGAATAACCCCCACTGCGCCCTTTGAGCCCACCGCACCTATAGCCACCGTGCCCTTTAAGTCCACCGCACCTATAGCCACCGTGCCCTTTGAGCGAACCGCACCTATAGCCACCGTGCCCTGCGGTTCTTTGCCAAGCAAAGCGTCACCGCTCGGCACTTGTGACGGCTTTGCTCCGCAAAGAAGTGCCGAGAGCTCCACAGGATTCATCCCTCCCCCATCAACCATCAACCCTCAACCATCAACCCTCATCCTAATATGAAAGACTCCACTCTTTATCACATTGACGGAAGAATGCCACTGTTGCAAGCCGTACCGTTTGGCCTGCAACACGTGTTGGCAATGTTTGTCAGCAACATCACCCCAATCATTATCCTTGCCAATGTAGTGGGTATAAGCCCACAACTGAGCGCGGTGCTCATTCAGAACTGTATGGTGATAGCCGGCATCGGCACGCTCATACAGCTCTACCCTATCTGGCGCATCGGCTCGCGTCTGCCCATCGTCATGGGCATCAGCTTCACCTTTCTGTCGCTCAATATCTTTATCGCCACATCCCAAGGCATGGGTGTGCTGATAGGCGCCGTGATTATCGGCGGTCTGGTGGAGGGCCTGCTCGGTCTCTTTGCCAAGTATTGGATTAAGCTGGTTCCCCACTTGGTGGCAGCCACAGTGGTGACGGCCATCGGCTTCTCGCTGCTGCCCATCGGTGCCAACTCCTTCGCCGGCGGCGTGGGAGCAGAGGACTTCGGTTCGCTGCAGAACTGGATTGTTGGCTCCTTCACCCTCCTCGTCTGCCTGGGATTCCAAGTGTTTGCCAAGGGTTTCTTCCGCTCGCTGTCAGTGCTCTTCGGACTCATTGCGGGCTATATCCTTGCCGCCTGCATGGGGATGGTACACTTCCACAGCATGGAGGGCATGAGCTTTATCTCACTGCCACAGTTCCTGCCCTTCAAGCCTGAGTTTGAGCTGGGCGCCATACTCTCTGTCATAGCTATCTACCTGGTATCTGCCACAGAGACCATCGGCGACACGAGTGCCCTGTGCAACGGTGCCCTGCATCGCAATCCGCACAAGGAGGAGATGGGTGCCAGCATATCGTGCGACGGCTTCGTGAGTAGCTTGGCAGGCCTCTTTGGGTGTACGCCCATCACCTCGTTCAGCCAAAACGTGGGACTGGCAGCCATGTCGGGCGTCGTAAACCGTTTCGCCATTGCCACCGGTGCCTGCATCATGATACTCGGTGGCATCTTCCCGGCCATCGGCATGGTGCTCACAACCATCCCGCAGGCAGTACTCGGAGGCTGCTCCATCATGATGTTCGGCTCCATAATGTTTGCCGGTTTCGGAATGATGTCAAGGTGCGGATTCTCCAATCGCAATATGATTGTCGTATCCCTGTCGCTCAGCATCGGCCTCGGCTTCACCCAGGCATCAGGCATGTTCACCATCTTCCCGCAGATATTCCGCACCATCTTTGCCGAGAACTGTGTGGCAGTAGTGTTCATACTCGCAGTATTGCTCAATCTTATCCTGCCGAACAAAGAGAACGTAAACCCCGAAAAAAAGGACAAACCGACCCCAACAGAAAAACTAGCCACAGTTCCCGATGGTTCTCCATCGGGTTCAACTATCAACCCATAATCAACAAAACAACAATGAAAAGAATCCTATTCGCCATCGCAATCATCTCTCTTTCGTTTTCACTCGTCAACACCGCACAGGCTCAGAACATCCAGCTGCACTATGACTTTGGCCGCAATATCTACACCGGCGCCGAGGCAAGCCGCTCTAAGGTAACGATAACCCTGGAACAGTTTAAGGCCGATAAGCTTGGCTCATGGTACTATTTCGTGGATGCCGACCTGTCGAGCCGTTTCTTCGAGAGTGCCTATACGGAGATATCTCGTGAGTTCAATCTGGGCAAGCAGTCACCCTTTGCAGCCCATGTGGAGTATGACGGCGGCCTGAGCCGCAACGGCAGCTTCCAGCAGGCAGCCCTCGTGGGTGCCGCATGGAATGGCCACAATGCCGACTTCTCCAAGACCTACAGCGTGCAGCTGATGTACAAGCAGTTCTTCAAGAGCTACGACAACACTCGCTCCTACGCCTCTGCCCAGCTCACCGGCGTATGGGGGCTGAATTTCTGCAACAGAAAGCTTACCTTCGCAGGCTTCATCGACTTCTGGCGCGGTGAGAAGGCTAACGGACACGGCTGCCTCGTCATACTCTCAGAGCCGCAGTTATGGTATAACTTCACCAAGCATTTCTCCATAGGCACCGAGTGGGAGTTCTCCAACAACTTCGTATATAACAGTGACCCCAACAGCACACAGACCTTCTTCTGGAACCCAACACTCGCCGTGAAGTTTAATCTGTAACCCCCTCCCGACCTCCCCCCAAGGGGGAGGAGCACCGAAGAGCCCTTGCTCGCGCGTACGCGTATATATATAAATAAGGAGAGAAGGATTAACAAAACGAAGGAAGGACGCATCGTTACGTCCTTCCTTCGTTTTGTTTTATCACTTTTGTCCACGTCCCTCCCCCTTGGGGGGAGATGGTGGGGGTTTACTCTTCAGCCTGCTGCTCCAGACGGTTCTCTATGTGCTTACCCAGTGTGAGGTATGCTATCGGAGCTGCCACGAAGATTGATGACAGTGTACCGAATACTACACCGAGGATCATTGCGAATGAGAATGAGCGGATAGAGTCACCGCCGAGGAAGAAGATACAGAGCAGCACGATGAGTGTTGACAGCGAGGTGTTCACCGTACGGGCCAGTGTCTGGTTGATAGAACGGTTGAACGTTGTCTGTGCGTCCCACTTCGGATGCAGCTTCAGGTTCTCACGTATGCGGTCGAATACCACCACCTTATCGTTGATAGAGTAACCTATCACGGTCAGGATAGCACCGATGAATGTCTGGTCTATCTCCAGTGAGAATGGCATCCATCCCCAGCAGAGTGAGTAGATGCCGAGCACCACGATGGTATCGACAGCCAGTGCGCATGTAGAACCGACAGAGAATGCCACGTTGCGGAAGCGCAGGAGGATGTAGAGGAAGATAGCCACGAGTGCTATGAGGACGCTGATGATAGCGCCGTATGTGATGTCCTTAGCCACTGACGGACCTACCTTCTGTGATGAGATGATAGAGCCTCCCTCGCGAACGTCTGGGTTCTTGAAGGCCTCTACACTTGCCTGGTTCACCACGCCCTCTTTCTTCAGTGCGTTATACAGGATGGTCTCGGCCTCGTCATCTACTGATGGGTCGTTAGACTCAATTTTGTAGTTCGTAGAGATACGTACGGTCTTGTTGTCGGTACCCAGTGCGATAACGCTGGTATTGAAGCCCTCGAAGGCCTGTGCCACTGTGCCGCGCACCTCCTCAGGCTGTACTGCCTTGTCGAAGGTTACCACATAGTTGCGGCCACCGGTGAAGTCGATAGACTGTGACAGACCGCGAACGGCGAAGCTGACAACGAACACCACGATAGCGCAAGCTACAAATGTGAAGGTCTTCTTATAGAGTGACATGAACTTCACGTCGGTGTTCTGCAGCAGGTTGCGTGAGAAGCGTGTGGTGAAGTTCTGGTTCAGCCACTTGTCGTTGTTCAGACGGTTCTCATAAACCAGACGTGTGAGGAACACAGCGGTGAAGAATGAGCAGATGATACCGATGATCCATGTTGTAGCGAAGCCGCGGATTGGGCCTGTACCGAATACATAGAGGAT
Source organism: Prevotella sp. (assembly GCA_017478025.1). Taxonomy (GTDB): domain Bacteria; phylum Bacteroidota; class Bacteroidia; order Bacteroidales; family Bacteroidaceae; genus Prevotella. The sequence goes on along the minus strand of JAFVGZ010000027.1, from coordinate 206,302 downwards.
TACACCGGTGATGATAGATGTGAGGTTAGAGTCGAAGATGGCTGAGAAAGCGTTGCTGTAACCAGCGGCGAGAGCCTGCTTCAGACCCAGACCGCCCTTCAGCTCCTCCTTGATACGCTCATAGATAAGCACGTTGGCATCCACTGCCGTACCGAGTGAGAGGACCATACCGGCGATACCTGACATGGTCAGCGCTGCCTGGAAGCTGGTCAATATACCCAGTGTGAAGAAGATGTTCACGAGCAGAGCCAGGTTGGCCATCATGCCCGGGATGAGGTCATACATGCAGAGCATATAGATCATCAGCAGCACGAAGGCGATGATGAATGAGATGATACCCTGCTGGATGGACTGTGCACCGAGTGTAGGACCTACGACCTCTTCCTGCACGATGCGTGCGGGAGCCGGCATACGACCAGACTTCAGAGTGTTTGCCAGGTCCTTTGTATCTTCGATGGTGAAGTTACCGGTGATCTGTGAGTTACCGCCGCTGATTTCGCCGTTCACACGTGGAGCGGAATATACCACGCCGTCGAGGACGATGGCGATAGCCTTGCCCACGTTCTGCTTTGTCAGCTGAGCCCACAGGCGTGAGCCCTCATTGTTCATAGACATGCTGACGCATGGACGACCGAAGTTGTCAAACTCGTCCTTTGCGTCGGTCACTACGTCACCCTCCAGAGGAGCACGTCCGCTGGTAGAGGTAACCTTCAGTGCGTGGAGCTCAAAGATATTCTTTGTGCCCTCTACAGCCTTGGCAGACCAGAGCAGCTTCACGTCGCTTGGCAGGATCTTCTTAGCCTCCTCGCCATAGATAGCCTTGTTCACGTCAGCGGTGTCACGCTCGTGAGCGTAACCCACAACAGAGAGGCTCTGTCCCTGCACGGGCTGGAAGATGGCGAACAGCGGGTGCTGCTTCTTTGCCTCGGCAATGGCCTTCTCGTCGTTCTCTGCGGCCTTGTCAGCAGCAGCAGCGGCGCCCTTGCCCTCCTTCTTCAGCTGGAACTTATCCTGCGCAGCCTCCTTAGCGGTGGTGTCGGCAGCCTGTGCCTCTGCAGCCTGAGCTACGGCAGCGGTGTCAACGGCAGCAGTGTCCTTCTTGCCTGAAGCGATGTTGGCCAGGCGGGTGTCTATCTGCTGGAGATAAGACATCACGTCCTGTGCGTTGTAGGTCTCCCAGAACTCGAGATTTGCAGAGCCCTGCAGCAGCTTACGCACGCGCTCCGGCTCCTTCACGCCAGGCATCTCGACCATCAGACGGCCTTCCTGTCCCTCCAGCTTCTGGATGTTTGGCTGTACGACACCGAACTTATCGATACGGTTGCGCACTACGTTGTACGAGTTGTCGATAGCGCTCTGCAGCTCTGTGCGCAGTGCACGCTCCACCTCTTCGTCTGTTGACTGTGTAGAAACCTTGCCCTTCAGCTGCTGTGTAGCGAAGATCTCAGCCAGACGGTGGCCTGGGGCATTCTTCTTGTAAGCGTTGATGAAGAGTGTGATGAAGTCCTTCTGACTTGACTCCTCTTCCTTCTTTGCCTCAGCCAGAGACTTCTGGTAAGCGGCATCTGTCTTGTGGTCAGCCAGCACGTCAATAACGTCAGGCACACTGATCTCCAGAATGACGTTCATACCGCCCTTCAGGTCCAGACCAAGACCAATCTGCGTTTCCAAGCACTGCTGGTAAGAATAAACTCCCAGGTACTTCACTGAGTCCTTATAGTTCTGCGCAGCGATAGGATCGCCGAGCTTCTCCGCCTCAGAGTCATAATACTTCGTGGCGGCAGAGAACGAAAGGTAGAAAATACTTGCAAGTGTCAGCAGAATGGCCGTAACAATTACAATTCCTTTGTTTTGCATTTTGTGATTAAGTTTTTATTTTTTTTATTACTGTATATACGCTATTATACACCTCTATACACGTGCGCATATGCGCGCAATACGCATAATGCCTGCAAAGGTACACATTTTCTGTGATATACGGAAACTTTTCCACAATAATGCTACATTTTTTAACAATTAAGCCCCAACCCTCCCCTGGGGGAGGGGGAGGAATTAAGAATTAAAGCCCCACCCCAGCCCTCCCCTGGGGGAGGGAGTTGTCGATAATCCCTCTCCCCCTCGGGGGGAGCCGGTAGGGGGCCTTAATTTTGAATTTTGAATTCTTAATTCTTAATTTCCCCCCCTCGCCCCTTGGAGAGGGGGTCGGGGGGTGAGGTTTACGCCTTCACAAATCCGGTTGCCTTCTGCACCTTCAGGTCCTGGAGCCAGTTGCGGGTGATCTTACCCGTAGCGGTGTCCTTCTTGCCTTCGGGGAGGAACTTCACGCGGAAGCCGGTGATGTTCTCGGTGGCGGTGAACTCCTCCTCGCTCTCTGCGCCGAGAGACTTCACATTCACGTAGAACGTGCCCAGTCCGTCGATGTGGACGCGGTTAGAGTTGCCCAGCTCGTCCTTGATGACCTCTGAGAGCTCCTTCAGACATGCCACGATGTCTGACACCTTCAGCGTGCAAGAGCGCTGTATGCGGTCGGCCAGCTGCTCGGTGCCGATAGTGGTGTTGTGAACGGCACGGCCATAGTAAAGGTGAGTGCCTACTTCCTTACGGTTGTCCTGATAAGTTACATACTGAATGATTCCTGCCATAATGGTAATAAAAAAATTAAAAGGTTAATGAATAAATGAATGAAAAACAAAAAAAATAACGTTATTTCAAAGAATTGCTAATTAGCGTGTATCTATTGAAAGAAATTGTAGGGAGGGATTGAAAGAAATTGGAATAATAAGAATAATGCCATGCGGACTGAAAGGAAAATAAAGAAAATAAGCTGAGTTTTTTCGAACAGAAACTATTATTGTTATTATAATTTATGTTACTGGATAGCCCAACTGCGCGAGCTAATTATATTAAATCTTCGCTCATTTCTTTCTTATCATAGGTGCTCAGGCGAGCAAAGCTCGTAGTCTAATAATTTCTGTACTTTATCCCTCATGCGCGAGCATATTATTCCTATTATTCCAATTTCTTTCAAGCCATCAAATTTCTTTCCGCTCACTTCCCTCCCCCTTGGGGGTTTCTGCCCCTCGGGAAACGAGGGGACTGGAGGGGAGTTGAGGGAGGGGGCTTTACTTCACCCTGTAGTTTGAGATTGCCTGGCGGCGGTTCTCGCCTTCGTTGTTGTAGCTGACGTGGATGCAGTGCACGTAGCCCACTCCGCGGACGGTTTTCATCTCGAGCAGTAGCTGGTCATACTCCAGGTTCTTGCGAATGAAGTCATAGTACTTGCGTGCCACCTCGTTGCTGCTTACAAAGAGGTCTGCCGCCTGGCCCTTCATGTGTTGGGAGTTTTGTGCGCCCCTTACCTTCGCATTCAGCATCGGAGAGCGGTATCCGCTCGTGATCTTCAGCACGCCGAACTTCTTGCGCAGCGGTTCCAGCACGTGGATGCAGAGACACTGCAACGCCTCTATGTCTTCTATGTCGGGCGTGTTGTCTATGTCGTGGCGTATTGCCACTGCACTGCGGGTGAACTCACTGAGGCGGAAATGCTCCGATAACTGAATGTCGGAAGGGTCGCTAAAGGCAATAACCGTCATAGGATGACGCGGTTCTTCCATTGCCATCTGAATACTTGTCATGGATTAGATTATTGTTATGTGTTTATACTATTATATATATATTAAGTAAGTTTCTTCATGTCAAGGTTGATTCTTTTTTCACCTTATAGGATAACCAGTGTTTTTCATCTGATTTCCGAGTGCAAAGTTAATATATTCTGCATCTATTTGCAAGTCTTTTCGCAATTTTTTTTTGTTAAAAATAATGGAGGACATCCACCTTTAGGATGCCCTCCATCGTTTATCGTTCTTGTTTAGAGAGAGTTATTACTTCACCTGTTGGCCAGCAGCGTTGAACTTCTTGCCGTCGATGTAGATAACAATCTGTCCGTTCTCTACGTACTTACCGTTCTTCACGCTCTTCTCTGCCTTAGCCTCGCTGATGCCGGTAGCCTGGTTGCCACCCTGACCCTCTACGAAGCCACGCTCTGTTACGTCAACGATTACGTTGTCGATAGCAATAGCGCCTGGGCTGTAGTTGTAACGTCCGTTACGCTCGTAGATACCCTTAATCTGCATCATCTCGTCTGCTGGAGCGGTGTAAGTGCCAGAAACGGCTACTGCTGTCAGGTCAGACTTTGGTGCGATAACGTAATCTACAGTGTGTGCATTAACGTCAACAGCGAGTGTCAGTGTGTACCATACGCCGTTCTCGAAGTCCCATGTCTGCTGTGCTGCAACGCCGTTGCCCTCAGCATCGATGTCGATATTGACGTTTGCGGTATTGCTATTGCCAGCAATATCCAGGTTGAAGAGGAATGGGTTGTGAGACTGTGCCTTGGTGTCCTTCCAGAACATACCCCAGTTGGTTGTCCATGTGTCCCATGAGCTTGCGTTGAGTACGCTGAACTGTGTGGTCTTTGGAGACTTGTAGAGCAGCAGATCCATTGCTACCTCATACTTCGTAGCACCCTCGAGGTCTGCATTTACCTTCACATAGTCACCGCGGTCGCTACCTGAAACGACAGCTGCTGCACGTCCGGTGCTGCCCTCAGCTGTTGGCTCTACGAGCTGGCTCTCAGCGATTGCCAGTGCCCAGTAGTCAGCTACTTCACCGTCCTCAAAGTCCATGGTCAGTACGTTCTCTCTTTCCTGCTGAGCGTCACCTACCTTAACGCGTACCTTAGCCTCTACGCCTTCGCCGGCAGAAACGGTGATAGTAACATAGCCGTCAGCGATACCGGTGACAACACCCTCCTCGTCAACAGTTGCTACCTCCTCGTTAGAAGAAGTGTAGGTCAGAGCTACAACAGGAGCAATCTCCTCTGGGATGATGCTTGCCTCAATTTCATACTCCTCACCAACTGCTATCTCTACGTAGTCTTCCTCTACCTCGATGCTGTTGATGAAGGCTGCTGTGAAGTTGCTGTTGAAGTGAATCTTAGCTGTCTCAGGCAGCTTAGCGTTCTCCAGGTTCTTCAGAGCGTTCCACTGCTCCTCAGTACCGCCGAAGTAAACGTCCTCAATAGCTGTGCCGAAGAAGCTGTAGAAGCCTATGTCAGTCAGAGTAGAAGGCAGGAATACCTTCTTCATGTACTTATTGCCGTGGAAGATGCGGTCGCGCATTACCTCAACACCCTCCATGAGGAATGCAGACTCCAGACCGTCCTCAGGCAGCTCCTCGTATGCATTGTGAGTGTTGCTGTACATCAGAGCGCGGTGATCGATAGTCTTCACGCTGCCAGGGATAACGATGCTCTTCAGGTTGCTGCCGATGAAAGCCTCCTGCTTGATGAATGAAACAGGGATCATGCGGCCGTTGCTCTCGATGGCAGCAGGCAGGAACAGTGTATCGCCGTCCAGTGGGTGATAGTAACCCATCACCTCAGCAGTAGCGTCGTTCATCTCATCATATACGATGCGGTCAATCACCAGACCCTTATCAACGGTCAGAGTCATCTGAGCGCTGATGTTGGTGCCGTGAGACTCGTTCTCACTCCACTCAGCGGTGATAGTTGTCTCACCCTCTGAGATAGCTGTCACAAGACCAGTGTTCTCATCAACAGTAGCTACCTCTGGGTTAGAAGAAGTCCACTTAGCAGTCTTGAACGATGCGTCAGCAGGAGAGTAAATAATCTGCGGAATGCGAGAGTTACCCTGAGCGATACGCTGGTCAACCACCTCAAAGTTCATTGCTGTAACCTCGATATCCTCCTCATAAATCACGTCGATGGTCTTCTTCTTCTTGTCAACAGTGATAGTGTAGATATAGGTAGGAATTTCAGTAGCTGTCACGCTGCCTACAGGCTGCAGTCGAGAAGTGTTCTGCATGTCGTCATAACCAGCCTTGGTAGAAACATACAGCTTATTCTCAACAGATGCATCATCACCAACGAATACCTGTGCCTCCTGAGGAGCGCCGGTAATAGTAACGTCAAACTCAGCAGGAGCGATGGTGAACTCCTTAGTGTCAGTCTTCTCGCCGTTAGTAACCTCAACAGCGATAAGACCAGCCTTGAGAGGTGTAATCTCACCAGTAGCAGCGTCAATCTCAGCCTCACCCTTATCGATTGAATTACTTTCCTTAATTGTCCATGTCAGAGTCTTATTTGAAGCATTGTTTGGATTCAGAGTAGCTGTCATCTGAGTGTTCTGACCGATAGTAATCTCAGCATCATTGATGGTGAGATTTTCAGTTGCTACGTAGTCGGCAGTCTTCTGGATATATACGAAGTCAGCAATCTTTGGAGCATTACCACTTGTACCACCTACCATGATGATGTCTGTAGGCTCAGAGATTATGAACTCGTCAGTGTTGTAGTCCTGAATGTAACCCTTTGTCTCAGCCTCGAGGATAGTCTTCTCACCAGCCTTGAAAGTGATAGTTGTACCTGCGTTGCCCCATACAGATGTGAAGAGCTTATATACACCAGGCTGCAGAGTTGTCACAACACCGCCGTTAGCATCAGCAAAGAAACCGCCGGCCTTGTCAGAGCAACGGATATCAGCATTACCAGTAGTCACTACTGTAGCACCTGCAAACTTCTCCGCCTCAGAGCAGAATACGATGCCGGTAGCTGCCTGAGTATAGTTGATGTTATATACAAAGTTGTCAGATGTAGGAGTAACATTCACACCCCACCAAGGGTTGCTGCCCTGCTTAGTTGACTTATAGAGCGTACCATTAACATTAACGTACTGAGGATATGCTACAGAAGCAGACTCACCCTCAACAACAGTACCTTGAGCAATAACCGTGCTCATAGAACCGGCAACGGCATTGACAGTATAACTGAAATTATCTGCCTTACGAACAGCAACATCGAAGTTATTGCCGCTATTTGCGATGGTGAACTCTGTCTGAGCACCGTCAACGATGTAGTACTTCTGATTATCAACAGTGAAAGGAGACTTTGCATTTACCTTATCACCAACAGGAGCCTCACCGCTTTCTGTCTTAACAATTGTGCTGCCCAACTTATAGTTGATGGAATAAGGAGGGCCTGCAGGAGCGTCACCATCCTGAATAGCACGAACAACGATGTTGTTGATAGCAAAGTTAGCAAGGTAACGTGAAGAAACAAACTGGATGTTACCCAAACCACCGTTTTCGCTTTGTGTAGCAATAGCTTCCTTAGTCAGAATTGCATCACCACTGGCCTTATCAGAGATAGTGAGGTAGGTAGATGTACCCTTACGACAAACCTTCACAGAATACCAAGGTACATCGGTAATGGTGTTGCTACCACCTGCCTTGTTAGAGTTTGGCAGAGTTACTGTCTTGGTACCATCTCCGTTGATAATCCATGTTGTAGCCCATGTGCCCGTCTCTTTCAGAGAGAATATATTAGCACCATTTGTTGCATCTAAAATTTTGAACTCAGTGCTTGTCTGATTACTTGAACTACTGATTCTCAAATCAAATGTTACAGTGAAATCGTCACCAGCCTCAGCCTTGCCACTGATAACATTACCTGTTACAGTAGCACCATTATTGTTACGACTGCCCTGATCAACAGAAAGGAAGTAACCGTCTGCATCGTTGTTAAGAATGGCAGGTACAAATCTTCCTCCTGTACCAGTACTCCAACCGTCAGTGGTGCTGGTAGAACTGTATGATATAGAAACAGGAGTCAGTGTACCCCATGCACTCATCACACAAATCAGCAGCCCCAAAAGAGAAAAAATCTTTTTCATAAGCTTTTGTTTTTTGTTTGTTAGTTAAGTTAATTAAAATGTTAATAGTTTATTTTGTTGTTTGTATTTGTTTTTGGGGTTATTTTTCACCAGGTAATTTGGCTCGCGCCTTACATCCCAGAAGTCATATACCTTTATGTGGTCATCAAATACCATGTAAACTATTTTGTTTATTTTATTCAATACATAGCTGCGATATTCTTCGTTCAGCTGTTCCAGTAAAGGTTCCTTTTTTCCTATATAAGGATTAAAACCTAACATTGTATTTGCCTGATGCACTCTTTCCATGAATGCTATACGGGCACTTATTCCAAACTCTTTTCGTATGTACCTTGCAGTGGAAAGCAATTCAGCCTTTGCTATAGGCATCCATATTACTTTCATAACTCAAGCATTGACCTCCACTTCTTCACGCAAGAATATCTCATCCAACTCACGGAACATAGCCTCGCTCTCCTGTCCTAAGCCAGCAGCTGCCTCCCGCTCCGCCTGGGCAATGCGACTGTGCAACTCCTCTATCGTATAAGGAACAGCATACTCCCGCACACCCTGCTTATGATGCAAAGCAGTCTTGAAACGCTCCATCGCTGTAACTTCCCTTTCCTTCATAAGCTTTTTGTTTTGTTGGTTAATAATATGATTTTGTTTGTTCTTTTTCTCGTAGTATCATTGCTTTTCTCCACGTACCTATTATATAAATTAGGCATTTCGGGACAAAATTACAACTAACTTTTGAATTATGCAAGAAAAAATGCAAAAATATGTTATTTTGACCTACTCACCAATGCCAAAATGCCCAAAAAACCTCACAAACCGACACTGTTCGCTTGTCCGTCTCGTAAGAAAACAGTAACTTTGCAACCAGCAGAGCCAACCCTCATCCATCATCCATCTTCCATCTTCCTCCACCCCTCATCTTTTCCACACACCTTTATTCTTTTTATTTTCTCTTTTCTAAATTTAAAAAAAATAAGAATAAGAAGAAATACTGTTGAAAAGTGGAAAACCTTCCCTGGAAAGGATAAAAATCACCCCTCTCGATACCTGCAGTAAAAGACCTACTATTACCATGTAAAAGACCTACTATCAGGGAGTAATAGACCTGCTATTACCGAGTAAAAGACCTACTATTAGAACACCTCAATTTTCCCCCATTTCATCGGTGGAAAATGTGTTTTGAACAGGATAATAACCCCCTCCGTTATCCACGAACCGAAACAACAGGCCATTCCATTGGGGATAACAACGGGTTTTTGATTAAATTATTACAGCAGTTTTCCACAGAGTTATGCACAATAGCCCCCACTCTGCCCTCAGGGCATCTCTCCCCCTGGGAGGAGAGAGGGATTACTGGACGCTAATGAAAGGGAAAAGTACATTTTTTTTGTTATTTCAATAATTATCCTTACCTTTGCATTCGCACTGGTTATGATGTGCAGGGAGTAATTAGTGCAATTTGTGGGATTAATCATTCAAAAATAAAATAAGAGCATAGTAAATATGTACAGAAAGATGTTTGTTTCGTTGTTGCTGCTGTGCGGTATGTCGGCGGCGGCTCAGAGTGTTTGTGGTCCTGGGGTGTTTGATGTGCGCGCGCTGGAGGGTGAGATGAAGGTAAACCGTGAGTTGTATGGCGATAACTATACGGCCTACCAGTCTCCGAGCGGTGTGCTGACGCCTGCTCCGGCAGGGTATGAGGCGTGCTATATGAGTCATTACGGTAGGCATGGGTCGCGCTATCTGATAGGCAAGAACGTCTATGAGCATCCCTATGAGGTGCTGAAGGAGGCAGACGAGAAGGGTATACTGACACCGTTGGGCTGCCGACTGTTAGGACAGTTAGACACCATACGCCGTGACGCACGCGGTCACACCGACGAGCTGACACTGCGCGGGGCACAGCAGCACCAGCAGATAGCGGAGAGGATGTATAGGAACTTCCCTGAGATCTTCAGCGGCAACAAGAAGATAGACGCCCGCAGCACGCCCGTGATACGCTGCATACTGTCGATGGCCAATGAGACGATGACGCTGAAGGGGCTGAACCCTCAGTTGGAGATAGCGATGGACGCTTCGGAGGCTGATAAATACTACCTGAACTACAACGACGAGCAGCTGCGTAAGGAGCGCCGACCAAAGGGTTCGGCGGCAGACAGCCTGCAGACAGCCTTTGAGAAGCGCCACTATGACCCGCAGCGCCTGATGAACTCGCTCTTCAGGGAAGAGAGCTACTGGCGCGAGGCGGTGAGAGACCCATGGAAGTTTGCTGCCGTGGATATATGGAAGGTGGTGGCGGACATGCAGAGCACGGAGCTGCGCCACCGTATGCCGATGACGGAATACTTCACCGATGAGGAGCTGTATAACATCTGGCTGATAAAGAACGCCGGCTGGTATGTGACGCATGGCCCATCGCCACTGACAGGAGGCAGACAGGTGTTCTTCCAGAGAAACCTGATAAAGAATATCATCAATACGGCGGACTCGTGTCTGGCGCTGTTGGCTGCTGACCCCGCCGGAGCGCTCGGCACTTCTTTGCAGAGCAAAGCGTCACAAGTGCCGAGCGGTGACGCTTTGCTTGGCAAAGAACTGGCGGGCACGGTGGCTGAGGGAAGAGAGATGAGAGATGAGGGTTTGCTTGGAGAGAGTGTGAAGAGGCCATTGGCGGCTTCGCTGCGGTTCGGACATGAGGTGGTGGTGATGCCTACTGTCTGCTTCCTGAATCTCAACGGCTACGGAGAGCAGTACGCCGACCTTGAAGACCTCGCCGCCAACGGATGGCACGACAACAGGATATTCCCAATGGGAAGCAATATACAGATGGTGTTTTATAAAAGGAGCCCCCTCCCAGCCTCAAGCCCCCTCCCAGCCTCCCCCAAGGGGGAGGAGACCGGAATGTCCGGAGTATCTGGAAAGACCGGAAAGTCCGGAGTATCCGGAAAGACCGGAGTATCCAGAAAATCCGGGAAGACTGGAGAGCCTGATAAGCCCATCCTCGTGAAGATCCTCCTTAATGAGGAAGAGACCGTCATGCCGCAGCTGACACCTGTGGAGGGCTGCTACTACAAATGGCAGGACGTGAAGGACTATTGCCTGAAGAAACTGGAGAGCTTTGTGGAATAACAAGGTGAAGGGATATAGAGGTTGTCGTTATATCGATATGTCGTCATGTCGATGTAACGACAATTTGTTCGCTCGGCACTTTGTGACGCTTGCGTAACATCGTGGAGCAAGAATTTGTTAATTCATTAATTCGTAATTTTGACAATCCCGGTTGTCAAAATGCTTCTTTTTATATCTTAAATGATGTGTTTTTGATTAAATAAGGTATAAAAACTTTGCTGTATGACGTTTTTTTGCTAACTTTGCACCCAAATTGGCGCATTGGATAACCGTCGATTTTATGCAAGGAATGCAAAGAACAGTTAACATTTATCCATAACATTAAAATCAGAGAAAGGATCAATTAAAGTAATGGCAACATTAGATCTGACACAGTATGGCATCACCGGCAGTACGGTGATTGCACACAATCCAAGTTATGAGTACCTCTTTGAGGAGGAGACAAAGGCAAGCCTGACAGGTTATGACAAGGGTGTGAACACCGAGCTGAACGCCGTCAACGTGATGACCGGTATCTACACTGGACGCTCTCCTAAGGATAAGTACATCGTTGATGATGCCCAGAGCCACGACAAGGTATGGTGGACCACCGAGGGCTACAAGAACGATAACCACCCCATGAGCGAAGAGGTATGGGGCAAGGTAAAGGAAATCGCTATCAAGGAGCTGTGCAATAAGGAGCTCTACGTGGTAGATGCATTCTGCGGTGCCAACGCAGCAACACGCCTCGCTGTACGCTTCATCGTTGAGGTGGCTTGGCAGGCACACTTCGTAAAGAATATGTTCATCCAGCCTACCGAGGAGGAGCTGAAGAACTTTGAGCCAAACTTCGTAATCTATAACGCATCTAAGGCAAAGGTAGAGAACTACAAGGAGCTGGGTCTGAACTCAGAGACCTGCGTTGCCTTCAACACCACCAGCCGCGAGCAGGTGATCATCAACACATGGTACGGCGGTGAGATGAAGAAGGGTATGTTCTCTATGCAGAACTACTACCTGCCTCTGCAGGGCATCGCTTCTATGCACTGCTCTGCCAACACCGATATGGAGGGTAAGAACACCGCTATCTTCTTCGGTCTCTCTGGTACAGGTAAGACCACTCTCTCTACCGATCCAAAGCGTCTGCTCATCGGTGATGACGAGCACGGCTGGGACGACGAGGGCGTGTTCAACCTCGAGGGCGGCTGCTATGCTAAGGTTATCAACCTCGACAAGGAGAGCGAGCCAGACATCTATAACGCTATCCGTCGCGACGCACTGCTGGAGAACGTTACCGTTGATGCTGAGGGCAAGATTGACTTCGCCGACAAGAGCGTGACCGAGAACACCCGCGTATCTTATCCTATCGACCACATCGAGAAGATTGCTCAGAAGGTGAACGGCAAGAGCGCAGGCCCAGAGGCAAAGAACGTTATCTTCCTCTCTGCCGACGCATTCGGCGTTCTGCCTCCAGTATCTATCCTCACTCCAGAGCAGACAAAGTACTACTTCCTCTCTGGCTTCACCGCTAAGCTGGCAGGTACAGAGCGCGGCATCACAGAGCCAACACCTACATTCTCTGCTTGCTTCGGTCAGGCATTCCTCGAGCTGCACCCAACAAAGTATGCTGAGGAGCTCGTGAAGAAGATGGAGAAGAGCGGCGCTAAGGCTTACCTCGTAAACACTGGTTGGAACGGTACCGGCAAGCGTATCTCTATCAAGGATACCCGCGGCATCATCGACGCAATCCTCGGTGGCGCTATCCTCAAGGCTCCTACAAAGAAGATCCCATACTTCGACTTTGAGGTGCCAACAGAGCTGGAAGGCGTAGATACCAACATCCTCGACCCACGCGACACATACGCTGACGCAGCACAGTGGGAGGAGAAGGCTAAGGACCTCGCAGCACGCTTCATTAAGAACTTCGGCAAGTACGAAGGCAACGAGGCAGGCAAGGCTCTCGTAGCAGCCGGTCCAAAGCTCTAAACCGATACTGTACAATAATATAAGTATATATATAAGCATGCGCCCCGCAGAATAACACAATCTGCGGGGCGCTCTTAGAATGGATGAGTAATGAGATACGTAGAGCTTCGTGGTTTGTCGATAGGTTATAGTGGTCATGTAGTGGCTGAAGGGCTTGCAGCGCGGTTGCGTGCCGGAGAGCTGACGTGCCTCATAGGTCGCAACGGCACTGGTAAGTCAACGCTGCTGAAGACCGTCGCGGGTCTGCTGCCGCCCCTTGGCGGCGACATCATGGTGGTAGAGGACGGCAAGGAGAGCCCTCTGCTGACGCAGCGCGACATTGCCGTGGTGCTCACAGAGCGTATCAACATACAAGGTATGCGCGTGCGTGATATGGTGGGACTGGGCCGGTCACCATACACGGGATTCTTCGGAGTGCTCAATGAGAGAGACAACGAGATAGTGACCGAGGCCATGAAGCTTGCCGGTCTGCCGCCTGAGCAGTACGCCCACAGGCTCATCAACGAGATCTCAGACGGCGAGAAACAGAAGGCGATGATAGCCAAAGCCATTGCGCAGCAGACACCCGTCATACTGCTCGATGAGCCGACAGCCTTCCTTGACTACCCCTCGAAGGAGGAAACAATGCTCATGCTGCGCTCCCTGGCCCACGAGCAGGGCAAGGCGATCCTCATCTCTACTCACGACCTGGACGTGGCGCAGCGCACTACGGACGCCGCATGGTATTTTAATAACGGTGCCATAGAGGAACTCTCAGACCCCCGTAGCATGACTAGGATATTCAGATAATGAAGGGAGTTAGAAGGAGTTATAGGGAGATAGAGGGAGTTAGAAGACATTTGTGTCTCCTTATTACTACCCTCTTCGATTGATGTTTATCAATCCATTACAGCTTATATAAAACCATGAAAACACTCAAAAAAGGGCTAAAAACACCCCTTTTTTAGGGGTTTGGTTGAGGTATATCAACTAAATCGCAAAATAATGAAGAATTATCGAGAAATAATTGTGTGCGCACACAGAAAGCCGTAATTTTGCAATCGCAAACGAAAGGAGAAAGCATAGAAATTAATTTAAAAGCCGCGCGAAGGAGATGCGCGGTAGTAAAGTTAACAAAAACAACAACTAAAAGCAGAGAAAGGAAAATGATTATGTTTACAAATGTAGCAATGATGATCATGGTCTCTATGGTAGGCGTATCTACCATCTGTGGTTGCACTTCACTGATGCACCAGAAGTAATAGAGATCCGCTCCTTATCATAGGGGGCAATCAATCTAAGACAAAACCCGCTTTAAATACCGCGCCTGGCGTGTTTCTCTACTTGAAACAAGTCAGGCGTTTTTCTGTCCTTATCCCTGCGGTGCTGCTTTTTGCACCGCTTTCGGTGCGCCTGCTGCGCCTCTTCCGTTCCCCTTTAACGCCTTACCGGTGCCCTTGTTGCGCCTTACCGGTGCCCTTGTTGCGCCTTTTAGCGTGCCTTCGAGTGCCCTGCGGTTTGCCCGCAGGGTCATGGCTCGCCGTGCACATGGGGGGCCTTTACGGGGCTTATAGTGGGGATTGTTACCGTTTATACCGCAACAATGTGCGAAGAAATTTGTTTTATTGAGCAAAAAGTAGTAAATTTGCACCAAAATCCCTAAGAAAGACTATGTTTACAGAGTTTGCCAATACTATTTTCCGTCAGGCTATTGCCGACTATCACGTCACCGACAATGTCGATGCAGAGAAGAAGAACCCACACTACGTAGGCACCATCGAGGCCACGCTGTATGATAAGTGTTGGGTCGATGCGGTGCAGTGGCACCTCGAGGATATCATCCGCGATCCGCAGATAGACCCCGTCGAGGCGCTGGCGCTGAAGCGCAGGATAGACAAGTCAAACCAGGTGCGCACGGATATGGTGGAGGATATCGATACGTACTTCCGCGAGCGCTATAAGGACGTGACGGTGCAGAGCGACGCCACAATCAATACTGAGTCGCCGGCATGGGCCATTGACCGCCTCTCTATCCTGCAGCTGAAGATATGGCACATGCGCGAACAGGTGGAGCGTGAGGACGCCACAGAAGAGCACCGCGCTACGTGTCAGGGCAAGCTCAACGTGCTGCTGGAGCAGGAGAGAGACCTCTCCACCGCCATAGACCAACTGCTGGCCGACATCGCCGCCGGACATAAGTATATGAAGGTTTATAGGCAGATGAAGATGTATAACGATCCGGCAACAAATCCGGTACTATATAAGAATGCATAATTAAAAATGCAAAATGCAGAATGCATAATTAATTCTGAATTTTGAATTCTTAATTCTTAATTTAATGAACGTTCTCGTAATGCGTTTCAGTGCCTTAGGCGATGTAGCGATGCTGTCGCCGGTGGTTAGAGAGTATGCACTGCAGCATCCGGAGGATAGCGTGACGGTGCTCTCAGTGCCGTTTTGCGCCCCGCTGTTCGAGGATATTGCCCCGAACGTAAGTTTCCTCGGCAGAGCCGTGAAAACGCAATACAGAGGCATTATGGGGCTTTTCAGACTTTTTAAGGAACTACATGCGATGCACTTTGACCGCATCGTGGATGCTCATGACGTGCTTCGCACGAAGGTGCTGAGGCAGTATTTCAGGCTCAGAGGCTATGAGGTGCGTGTCATAGACAAGCACCGCAGCGACCGCCGACAGCTGACGGCAGAGCCCGGAAAGAAGGTCCTCAGGCAGTTGCCGACAAGCTTCGAGAACTATGCGGAGGCCCTGTGGGGGGGAGATTTCTCCGGATTATCCGGCGGTTCCGGTTTTTCCGGTCTTTCCAGTGATTCCGGTTTTTCCAGTGATTCCGGTTTTTCCGGATATTCCGGTTTTTCCGGATATTCCGGAGTTTCCGGACATTCCGGTCTTTCCAGTTATTCCGTTGATTCCGTTCACCTCCCCTCAGGGGGAGGCCGGGAGTGGGCTGCAGGTCGGACTGCCTTTGGCGTTGCCCCGTTTGCGGCGCATAAGGGAAAGATTTACCCCATAGAGAAGATGGAGCAGGTCGTGGAGATGCTGAGCCACAGTGGGCGCGTGGTGCTCTTCGGAGGCAAAGGCGAAGAGGAGGACATTATGCGCGCATGGGCGCAGAAATATAGTAATGTGGAGCTGGCGAGGGATGTAATCAGTAAAGACGGTGGTTCCGGTTTTTCCGGATATTCCGGATATTCCGGAGTTTCCGGACATTCCGGTCTTTCCAGTTATTCCGGTGCTTCCCGTCCCCTCCCCCCAGGGGGAGGCCGGGTGGGGGCTGTAGGCCGGACTTCCGGTCTCGCCGCTGAGCTGGAGCTGATGCGCGGGCTTGATGTTATGCTGTCTATGGATTCTGCCAATATGCACCTGGCGTCGCTCGTTGGGACGCGCGTGGTGAGTGTATGGGGTGCTACACACCCTTATGCCGGCTTCCTCGGTTGGGGACAGAGGGCAGAGGACTGTGTACAGAAAGACCTGCCATGCCGTCCGTGCTCTATATACGGCAGCAAGCCGTGCCGCTACAGTGACTACCGCTGCCTGAACAGCATAACACCAGAAGAAATAGTAAAGGCGGTTACCTCAAAGGGGTAAGAAGGAGATAGAAGGAGATAGAAGGAGTTAGAAGAAGATAAATAAAAGGAGTTAGAAGGAGATAGAGGACAAGTGTTTTATACTATATATAGTAATGTCCTCTAACTCCTTCTAACTCCTTAAGAATTCTTATAACTCCAAGGACGGAGCGAAACTTACTTTACCACGATATTGATAATCTTCTTGGGTACCACGATGGTCTTGACGATTTGCTTGCCGTCGGTGTATTTTGCTGTGCGTTCGTCGGCGAGAGCCATCTGCTCCACCTGTTCCTTTGTGGCATCGGCGGGCACCTGCATGGTGAAGCGCGTCTTGCCGCAGAACTGTACGGGCATCGTAATCTCGCTGTCCTTCATCTTTTCCTCGTCCCATGCAGGCCACTGAGCGTCAAAGACACTGCCTGCGTCGCTACCGGAGAGTGTATGATACAGCTCCTCGGCGATAAACGGAGCGAACGGAGCGATGAGTATCACGAGCTGACGGAGCACCTCACGGCTGCGGCACTGCTGCAGTTCGCTCACGGCAATCATAAAGGCCGAGATGGAGGTGTTGTAAGAGAACTGCTCGATGTCCTGTGTCACCTTCTTGATGAGCTTGTGGAGCGACTTCTCCTGCTCTGCCGTAGGCTTCACATCCTCTGGCAGGAAGCGGCCCTCGCGGTCGTAGAACAGTCCCCAGAACTTCTTGAGGAAGCGGTGGCAGCCGTCAATACCGTTGGTATCCCAGGGCTTTGACTGCTCCACAGGGCCGAGGAACATCTCATAGAGGCGCAGCGTGTCGGCACCGTAACGCTCCACAATCATGTCGGGGTTCACCACATTGAACATAGACTTGGACATCTTCTCCACTGCCCAGCCGCATACATACTTACCATCATCGTTGAGGATGAACTCAGCATCGTTGTATTCTGGTCTCCACTGCTTGAAGGCTTCAATGTCGAGGACGTCACCAGAGACGATATTCACATCCACATGGATAGGTGTCACGTCGTACTGATCCTTCTTGTCGAACGATACGAAGGTGTTGGTGTCCTTCACTCTATACACGAAGTTAGAGCGTCCCTGTATCATTCCCTGGTTGATGAGCTTTTGGAACGGCTCCTCCTTGCAGCTCACGCCGAGGTCGAAGAGGAACTTATTCCAGAAGCGTGAGTATATGAGGTGGCCTGTGGCGTGCTCGCTGCCGCCCACGTAGAGATCCACGTTCTGCCAGTAAGCGTCGGCCTCCTGGCTTACGAGGGCCTCGTTGTTGTGAGGGTCCATATAGCGCAGGTAGTAGGCCGAAGAGCCTGCAAAGCCCGGCATGGTGTAGAGCTCAAGCGGGAAGACGGTCTTGTTGTCTATCTTTGAGTTCTCCACGATGCAGCGGTTCTCCTCGTCCCATGCCCATACGGTAGCATTGCCCAATGGCGGCTCACCCGTCTCGGTAGGCAGGAACTTATCCACCTGCGGCAGCTCTATAGGCAGACAATCCTCAGGGATCATCTGCGGGATGCCGTTCTTGTGATATACGGGGAACGGCTCGCCCCAATAGCGCTGACGTGAGAAGATAGCATCGCGGAGGCGATAGTTCACCTTCACGCGGCCTATGTGGTGCTTCTCCACGAATACCTTAGTAGCCTGTATAGCCTCCTTCACCGTCAGTCCGTTGAGTGACAACGCCTCACCGTCGTAGCTGACGGACTGCTTGCCCGGTGCGGGAGAGTTGCTTACGATGCCCTCTTTGGCGTCGTATGACTCCTCAGAGACGTCCGCACCCTCGATGAGCGGTATGATAGGCAGGTTGAAATGCTTAGCGAAAGCATAGTCGCGGCTGTCGTGGGCGGGTACGGCCATGATGGCACCAGTGCCGTAGCCAGCCAGGACATACTCTGAAATCCAGATAGGATTCTTCTCGCCCGTGAATGGGTTGATGGCGTATGAGCCTGAGAAGACGCCCGTCACCTTGTGGTCTATCTGACGCTCGCGCTCCGTGCGGCCTGCCACATACTTCACATACTTCTCCACCTCGGCCTGCTGCTCGGGTGTAGTAAGCTCCTTCACCAGGTCGCTCTCAGGTGCCAAGACCATGAAGGTGACGCCAAACATCGTGTCGGCACGGGTGGTGAAGATGGTGAAGGACTTGGTTGAGTCCGCTACCTGGAACTCCACCTCTGTGCCTTCTGAGCGTCCTATCCAGTTGCGCTGGGTCTCCTTGATAGACTCGCTCCACTGTATCGTCTCCAGTCCGTCGAGCAGGCGCTGTGCGTAGGCACTGACACGCAGGCACCACTGACGCATCTTCTTTTGCTCTACGGGGAAGCCGCCGCGCACGCTGACGCCATCGACAACCTCATCGTTGGCAAGCACCGTACCCAGGCCGGCGCACCAGTTCACCATCGTCTCGCCCATGAAGGCAAGGCGATAGTTCATCAGCACGTCGCTCTGTTTCTTGGCGTCCCAGGAGTTCCACTCCTCTGCGGTGAAGGAGAGTTCTTCGCTGCATGCCACCTTGATGGTGTTGCCGTCGTCGCCCTGTGTGCCCTTGGTCTCAAAACGCTTGATGAGGGTCTCTATAGGCATCGCCTTCTGTTCTTTCAGGCAGAAGAAAGAGTTGAACATCTTTTGGAAGGCCCACTGCGTCCACTTATAATAGACAGGGTCGCATGTACGCACCTCGCGGTCCCAGTCAAAGGAGAAGCCGATCTTGTCCAGCTGCTCGCGGTAGCGCTTGATGTTCTGCACCGTCGTCACCTCGGGGTGCTGGCCGGTCTGTATGGCATACTGCTCAGCGGGCAGGCCATAGGCATCATAGCCCATTGGATTGAGCACGTTATAGCCCTGCAGACGCTTGTAGCGGGCATAGATATCGCTGGCGATATAGCCCAGAGGGTGACCCACATGAAGTCCCGCACCACTGGGGTAAGGGAACATGTTGAGTACGTAGAACTTCTTCTTGGTGGTGTCTTCAACGACCTTGTAGGTCTTGTTCGAGGTCCAATAGTCGAACCATTTCTTTTCTATTTCCTGAAAATTATATTCCATTGGAGTTATTATTATTTTATGTCTGTCACACAGTGGCAGACCACTTGACACTTATCTCTTTATTGATAGCGGTTTTTACGGAGTTTCCGGAGTTTCCGGTTTCTCCGGATATTCCGGATATTCCGGATATTCTGGATATTCCGGATGTTCCGGGGTCTCCGGTATTTCCAGTATTTCCAGTATTTCCGGTCTCCTTCCCCTTTGGAAGGGGGTTACTTCTTTGCTTTCCAGCCGTGGTTCTTCAACTCTTTGTTGAACTCCTCCTCGTCGTTATATACGAAGATAGTCCACTGCAGGGTGTATGACTTGCCTGGTTTTAGGATGTAGCTCTCGGGGTAGAAGGTGAGGACGTAGCGTCCGTTGTTTTCGCTGTTAGGCTTTTCTACCTCCAGCATCTCATAGCGCCCTATGGTGCCCTTCTCTACGATGAGTGCTATGTGTGGGGCTTTCCCGCTCTGGCGCACTGCCTTCACGTAGGTCTTGTTGCCGTCGTTGAGCGACACGGTGATGTCGCAGCGATGGTGTTTGCTTGAGCCCACATCGGGATTGCAGTTGAATGGCACTGCAATGCGCATGTTAGACATATCGTAAGGCACCTTCGATTCGTTCTTGAACGTAAAGACTTCCCCCATGTCTTCGCTGGTGGTCCAGCGGCGGGCAGTGTTTGAAATCTTCACTGGGTTCTGCGGATCATGCTTCTGCATGTTCACCGCCTGACCCCAGAGGTAGGCACGGCTCATGGGATCGAGGGTGTCACGGTACTCCTGAACCCAGTTCATGCGGTAGGGATCGCCCTTGACGCGGATGTTGGAAACAAGACCAGAGGAACGGTTCACAGCAAAGTTTACCTTCTTGTACTGAGCCGAAGCAGTGAGTGCAATAAGCATCACGACGATGAGGAATGATAATCTTTTCATAATGTGGAGTGGATTTAATTACTTGTTGTTGACTATTTTCTTTATCTCACTGAGTTTGTTGAGTGCTTCGAGCGGTGTGAGGCTGTTGATGTCTATGCCCAATATCTCGTCGCGTATCTGCATGAGCACTGGGTCATCGAGCTGGAAGAAAGACAGCTGGGGTGCTGCTGAGGCTGCTGACATCACTTTCTTGCCTACTGCGCCCACCTCATTGCCTTCCTTTTCGAGCGACTGCAGCACTTCGTTGGCGCGGCGAATAATGGACGGTGGCATGCCTGCCAGCTGTGCCACGTGGATACCGAAGCTGTGTTCGCTGCCTCCGGCGACGAGTTTTCGCAGGAAGATGATGCGGCCATTGATGTCCTTCACCGACACATTATAGTTCTTGATGCGGCTATAGTGCTTCTCCATCTCGTTGAGCTCGTGGTAGTGCGTAGCGAAGAGCGTGCGTGCACGGCAGCCCTGTTGCTCGTGGAGATGCTCTATGATGCTCCATGCTATGGAGATGCCGTCATAGGTAGATGTGCCTCGTCCCAGCTCGTCAAAGAGCACCAGAGAGCGGTCTGTGACGTTGTTAAGGATGTTGGCGGCCTCTGTCATCTCCACCATGAAGGTCGATTCGCCTGTCGAGATGCTGTCGCTGGCACCCACACGGGTGAAGATTTTATCCACTATACCGATGCGTGCGCTCTCAGCGGGGACATAGGAGCCTATCTGTGCGAGCAGCACTATGAGCGCCGTCTGGCGCAGCAGAGCCGACTTACCGGCCATGTTAGGACCGGTGATGATGATTATCTGAGGTGGATCGGCGGGGGCTCCGGAGGTTCCGGCAGTTCCGGATTCTCCGGTGTTTCCGGGTTTTACGGATATTCCGGTTTCTCCGGCAGTTCCGGTCTCCTCCCTCAGGGGGGAGGCTGGGAGGGGGCTGGCGGTCGCTGTTGGGCTGGGGCTTTGGAGTGTTACATCGTTTGGCACATACTCTTCTCCCACCGGCATATTCGTCTCTATGACGGGATGGCGGCCCTGACGGATGTCTATGACGCTGCTATTGTCTATGACGGGGCGCACGTAGCGGTGCTGTGCCGCTGTGATGGCAAAGGAGATAAGGCAGTCCAGTTCGGCTACGGCAACGGCATCCTGCTGAAGCGGTTTGATGAACTGCTGCACGTACTGCACCAATTCCGTGTAGAGCTTGGTCTCAAGAGCCAGGATGCGCTCCTCGGCCCCGAGGATTTTCTCCTCATATTCCTTCAGCTCCTCGGTGATATATCGCTCCGCCTGTGCCAGTGTCTGCTTGCGTATCCAGTCAGATGGCACCTTGTCCTTGAACGTATTGCGCACCTCCAGATAGTAGCCGAACACATTGTTGAAGCCCACCTTGAGGCTCATGATGCCTGTCCTATCCACTTCGCGCTTCTGCAATTGCAGCAGGTAGTCCTTGCCAGAGTAGGCTATGTGTCGCAGCTCGTCCAGTTCCGGGCATACTCCCGTGCGTATTACCCCGCCCTTATTGACCTGTGTCGGCAGCTCCGGCTCCAGCCATTGCTCTATGTGAGTGCGCAGTTCGTCGAGTGTGTCAAGCCTCTCCCCTACCCTTCTCAGCACCGGTGTCTCGGCGCTGTTGCTGCCTGTTGCGGCTGACGGAGCACCCGTGGCCTGCATGCACACCACCCTGATGGGCTTGATGGCAGTGAGAGCATGCTTCAGCTGCATCACCTCGCGGGGCATCACCTTGCCTGTGGCGACGCGTGACACAATGCGCTCCATGTCGCCGATGCGGCGCAGCTCCTCCTCTATCACCTCGCGGCTCTCGGGTTCGCGGAAGAAATAGTCCACTGCATCATGGCGCTCACAGATGGCATTCTTCTCGCGCAAGGGGAAGATGAGCCATCGGCGCAACATGCGGGCACCCATCGGCGACGTGGTATTGTCGATGATATCCACCAGCGATGTGCCCCCTTCGTGCAGCGGTTGCAGGATTTCCAGATTGTTGAGCGTGAAGTTGTCGAGCCTCACGTAGCGGTTGGCATCAATGCGTTTGAGCGTGGTGATGTGGCCTATCTCCGTGTGCTGGGTATATTCCAGATACTGCAATATGGCGCTGGCGGCTATGAGGCCGTCGCTCAGGTTGGCTACGCCGAAGCCCTTCATGTTCTTCACGTGGAAGTGTTTCGTGAGCTTCTGCAGGGCTGTCTGCATGGTGAAGACCCAGTCATCGAGTTCGAATGTCTCCCCCACCCCATTGCCGAAGAGCTGATCCACCTGTCCGCGATGGCCGCGTTCTATCAGCGTCTCCTTTGGTCCGAAGCTGCTGAGCATCTTCTGTACGTACTCGGCGTTGCCCTGATCGCATAGGTATTCACCCGTCGAGATATCGAGAAAAGCCACTCCGATGGTGCCCTTGCCCATGTGCAGGGCGCAGAGGAAATTGTTCTCCTTGTGGTTGAGCACAGTGTCGCTCATCGCCACACCGGGGGTTACGAGCTCTGTGATGCCGCGTTTTACGAGCTTCTTGGCCAGCTTAGGGTCCTCCAGCTGGTCACAGATGGCCACGCGTCGCCCGGCACGGATGAGCTTTGGCAGGTAGGTGTCAAGGGCGTGATGTGGAAATCCCGCCATGGCATCGCCCACCGAGGCACCGTTGTTGCGCTTGGTGAGGGTGATACCGAGGATGCGTGATGCCTCGATGGCATCCTTGGCATAGGTCTCATAGAAGTCACCGCAGCGGAACAGCAGCAACGCCTCAGGGTGTTTGGCTTTGAGGTTGTAGAACTGTTTCATCATCGGCGTCAGCTCGCCGGGTTTTGTTGCCATTGTGGTATAGTTTTTTCCGGTGGGTCCGGGTTTTCCGGATATTCCGGGTATTCCGGTTATGTTATTATGCTTGCTTTGCTTTTTTCATTCCGCGCCAGGTGTAGTATGCACCGAGCAGGATGAAGGGTATTGAGAGCAGCTGTCCCATGTCGATAGGCATGCTGGCCTCAAATGCTTCCTGCACCTCTTTGGTGTATTCTATGAAGAAACGGAAGAGGAAGATGAGCAGGATGTCCAGTCCGAAATAGAATCCGGTGCCTATCAGCGGGTTCCTCTGCTGCTTACCGTTGGGGCTGGTGACATTGGTCTTGCGGTATATCGTCCACAGCACTACGAAGAAGCAGGCGTAGGCGATAGCCTCGTACAGCTGTCCCGGGTGGCGCGGCAGGTTATCTACGCGCTCAAAGATGAAGGCCCAGGGCACGTCGGTAGGCTTGCCGATAATCTCTGAGTTCATCAGGTTGCCCAGGCGTATGAAGCTGGCGCAGATGGGGACAGAGATAGACACGATGTCCAGCACAGTCCACATTCCCACCTTCAGGTTGCGGCTATAGAGCAGCAGCGCGAGTATGATACCTATGGTACCGCCGTGTGATGCCAGGCCCTCGTAGCCGGTGAAGTGCCACGAGCCGTCGATGCCCTGTCTGATAGGCAGCACCATCTCCACCATGTGTTGCCATGAGGAGAGGAAGTACGCGGGTTCGTAGAACAGACAGTGACCCAGTCGTGCGCCGATGAGGATGCCCACGAAGCAATAGAGGAACAGCGGTTCAAACTTCTCGTCGGACAGTCCCTGCTTACGATAGAGGTACTTCACCAGCAGATAGCAGCCCAGTAGCCCTAAGAGCCAGCAGGTGCTATACCAGCGTATGGCCAACGGCCCGATGTGACAGATAATCAAATCGGGATTCCAGAGGATGTATAGTAATTCAGAATTCATAATGTATTACATTAAACATTAAATCTGAAGTGCATGATGTCTCCGTCCTGCACTATGTAGTCCTTGCCCTCAATGCCGAGCTTGCCGGCTTCCTTGATGGCTGCCTCAGACTTGTACTGCATGTAGTCGTCATACTTTATCACCTCAGCGCGGATGAAGCCCTTTTCAAAGTCGGTGTGTATCACGCCGGCACACTGCGGAGCCTTCCAGCCTTTCTTGAAGGTCCACGCCTTCACCTCCATCTCGCCGGCGGTGATGAACGTCTGCAGGTTCAGCAGGGCGTAGGCCTTCTTGATGAGGCGGTTCACGCCGCTCTCCTCCAGTCCCAGCTCCTCCAGGAACAGCTGCTTGTCCTCATAGCTGTCAAAGCCTGCGATGTCTTCTTCCGTTTTTGCTGCCACAACCATTGACTCGGCGCCCTCATCTTTTGCGATGGCGTCGATTTTTTTTGTCCATTCGTTACCGTCCTTCGCATCGGCCTCGCTGACGTTGCAGACGTACAGCACAGGCTTCGAGGTCAGCAGGAAGAGGTTCTTGGCGGCCTGCTGCTCCTCCTTCGACTCAAACTCTACCGTGCGGGCATTCTTGCCCTGCTCCAGGCATTCCTTGTAGGCCGTCAGCACTGCCAGCTCCACCTTTGCGTCCTTGTTGCCCGTAGAAGCCACCTTCTGCGTCTTGGCATAGCGGCTTTCTATCGTTTCAAGGTCTTTCAGTTGCAGCTCCGTGTCTATTATCTCCTTATCGCGGATGGGGTTGATAGTACCGTCAACGTGGGTGATGTTCTCATCCTCAAAGCAGCGCAGCACGTGGATGATGGCATCGGTCTCGCGGATATTGCCTAAGAACTTGTTTCCCAGGCCCTCACCCTTTGATGCACCCTTCACCAGGCCGGCGATATCCACTATCTCACACGTAGCGGGCACGATGCGTCCCGGGTGTACCAGCTCGGCAAGCTTTGTAAGCCTCTCATCGGGCACCGTGATTACGCCCACGTTAGGTTCTATAGTGCAGAAGGGGAAGTTTGCTGCCTGTGCCTTAGCGCTCGACAGACAGTTGAACAATGTTGACTTGCCCA
The DNA here is from genome assembly GCA_017478025.1 of Prevotella sp. Lineage (GTDB taxonomy): Bacteria > Bacteroidota > Bacteroidia > Bacteroidales > Bacteroidaceae > Prevotella. The sequence continues at coordinate 181,111 of JAFVGZ010000027.1, read as the reverse complement.
CGTTAGGCAGTCCTACTATACCACATTTTAATGCCATTTTGTATCTTTTCTGTTATTATAATTTCTTAAACGAGATGCAAAGTTACTACTTTTTTTGCAAACAGCCAAATCAGATTTCTATGACATCTTGTCGCCATACATCAGGTCGCCGGCATCGCCCAGGCCCGGCACGATGTACTTGCGCTCGTTCAGTATGGGGTCGATGGCTGCAGTGTAGAGCACGATGTCATTGGCAGGAAACCTCTCATTCAGGTTTGCTATGCCCTCTTCTGTGGCTATTACCGATGCCATGACCACCCTTCTCGGCACGCCCTTCGTGATGAAGGCGTTGTGTGCCAATACCAGGCTCTCACCCGTTGCCAGCATGGGGTCAACGAGGATGAAGGTCTTATGCGTCAGGTCTGGTGTGGCGATATACTCTATGTGCACGTCGATGTTGTTACACTCGCGGTCTGTGTAGTAACGATAGGCCGAGAGGAAGGCATTGCCTGCTTTGTCAAAGATATCAAGGAAGCCCGCATGGAAAGGCAGACCGGCTCTGAATACCGTGCCTATCACCACATTGTCGTATGGCACTCTCACGTTGGTCGTAGCCAGCGGAGTCTCCACCGCCACCTCCTCATACCTCAGCGTCTTGCTGATCTCGTATGCCATCAACGCACCTATGCGCCTGACGTTGTTACGGAAACGCATACGGTCCTTCTGTATATTCACATCGCGTAGCTCGGCTACAAACTGATTAATAACGGAGTCTTTCTCTCCGAGGTTTACTACCTTCATGGATATATAATGATTTATGGTTTATAAATTATGCATTATGCATTATGAATTATGAATTGGCCCCTTGTCCTTTCCGTGGAACGATTTAACCTTCATGCCCAGCTTGCCGGGCATTATGGCATTGAGGAATATGCCCACGATGGCTGCTATGGCAAGGCCGGAGATGTGTATCGGGCCTATGGCGATGTCGTCATTGGCACCATACTTCACACCTATGGCGAGCACCAGAATGAGGGCTGCCACAAAGACATTGCGTGAACTCTTAAGGTCAACATTCTCCTCTATCAGGTTGCGCACACCTACAGCCGATATCATGCCATAGAGTATGAGGCTCACTCCGCCTATTGTGGCGGCGGGCATCTGCTGTATGAGGCTGGCAAACTTAGGGCAGAAAGCCAGCAGGATGGCTATGCATGCTGCTATGCGTATCACCTTCGGGTCAAAGACCTTGGTGAGGTTCAGCACGCCGGTATTCTCGCCGTATGTGGTGTTGGCAGGTGCGCCAAACATTGAAGCGACGGCTGTGGCGACACCGTCACCGGTCAGGGTGCGGTGCAAACCCGGTTGGGTGAGGAAGTCTTTGCCCACCGTAGAACTGATGGCAAGCATGTCGCCGATATGCTCCATGATGGTGGCAAAGGCTATTGGCATGATGGCAAGGATGGAGGAAAGCATCAGCGTGCTGTTGCCATCCTCAAAGACTGCCAGGACGGTGCGATCCTTGCTTATGGGGAAACCTACCCATGCCGCCTCGCTGACAGGGGTGAAATCTACTTCGCCCATCAGCGCAGCTATCACGTATGAGGCTATGACACCCAGCAGTATGGGGATAATCTTCACTATCCCCTTGCCCCACACGGATGAGGATATCACAACCACGATGGCTATGATGGCAAGCAGCCAGTTGGTCTGACAGTTGGCTATTGCCGAACCGGACAGCACCAGACCGATTGCTATGACGATAGGGCCGGTCACTACGGGCGGGAAATAGTGCATGATCTTCTCTATGCCAAAGAACTTGATGAGGGCTGCCATGATGAAATACATCAGTCCCGCACAGGCTACGCCCAGGCAGGCATAGTCAAGAGCCAGCGTCTCTGTCAGTCCCTGGTCCACTCCCATCTCCTTCACTGACGCATAACCGCCCAGGAAGGCAAAGGAAGAGCCGAGGAATGCTGGAACATTCCATTTAGAGATAAAGTGAAACAACAGCGTACCGATGCCCGCAAAGAGCAGCGTTACCGATACGTCCAGACCTGTGATGAGCGGTACGAGAACCGTTGCACCAAACATAGCAAAAAGGTGTTGCACGCCAAGGATTACCATACGTGGCTTGCCCAGTTGCCGTGCATCATAGATAGCGTTTTGTGATTCCATATTATTTGTTTTGTTGATAAGGTTACAGTCTTTGTCAGGACTTCTGCTTTTGCGCCTCGGTCATGGCCCTCAGCGCGGCAGGTTGAGGGATTTCAGTATCTCCTGCACCTGCTGGGTGCGCGTCATGGTGTAGAAGTGCAGCACGGGGAAACCGGCCTTCAGCAGCTTCTCGCACTGCATGACGGCCCACTCTATGCCCACCTTCTTCACGTCGTTATTGTCGCGGCACTTCATCACGCTCTCCACCAGCTTCTGTGGCAAATCCACCGCAAAGGTCTGCGGCAGCACCGTCAGCTGTGATTTAGTGGCGAATGGCTTCAGGCCCGGCAGCACCGGCACGTCGATGCCTATCTCCGCACACTTGTCGCGGAAGGCTATGATCTTGTCGGCGTCATAGCATATCTGCGTAGCGATATACTCTGCACCGGCATCTATCTTCTGCTTCAGGTAACCCAGGTCGGTGAGATGGTTGGGTGACTCCACATGCTTCTCGGGGTATCCCGCCACGCCGATGCAGAACTCAGAGCAGTGCGATGTGTTGGGCTCACCGTCTATGAAGATGCCGTTGTTCATGTTGCTTATCTGCCTTACCAGGGCATCGGCATGTGCATGTCCCCCCTCTGTCGGCTTGAAACGCGTGGTGCCGGGCATGGCATCGCCTCTGAGGGCCAGCACGTTCTTGATGCTCAGGAAGTCAAGGTCTATGAGTAGGTCTTCGATGTCGTACTTCGTCTGCCCGCCGCAGATGACGTGAGGCACCACCTCTATGCCGTACTTCTGCTTTATTCGTGCACACACTCCGGTGGTTCCCGGGCGGCGACGCACTATGTGCTTCTCTATCAGCCCGTCGGGCCGCTCCACATACTTCATCTCCTCGCGGTGGGTGGTGACGTTGATGAATGCCGGATTGAAAGGCATCAGAGTGTCAATAGCGTCAAACACGCCATGCAGCCCATCGCCCTTCAGCGGTGGCAACAACTCAAAAGAAAACCGCGCCTTGCCGCTCTCCTTCGCTTGATTTATTATGTCGGTTACTTTCATATATTCTCTGTGTTACTGATTTATGCCCTCCTCGGGTGCCTTGCGGTTTCCCCGCAAGGTTCATCTCTCATCCCTCTTCATCAAATTGTACATTGTACATTGTAAATTGTACATCATCCATTATGCATTAACATTAAAATATCTCCCCGGCGTATTTGCGAATATCAGTCCGCAGATGCTCTCTCCGGGGTCTATCATGTAGCTTGATGTGAGTGACAGTCCGTCCTTCTCCCCCACCCCGAGCATGCTGAACACCTGCTCCTTCGGTTTGTGGTCGGGACAGGCACCATATCCGAAGGCAAACCTGATGCGCCGCTCGCCCCACTCCATCTGGTCGCTGAGGTGCTCGGCAAGTGCTTCGGCCAGGCGGTCACAAAGCAGCTTGGCCATCATGGCCTTATATTCGTCGTTGTTCTTGCGATACTCATCCTGCAGGGCTTTCAGTCCCACGCCCGCGCTTACCACGAATGGACAGATGAAATCCACTCCGTCCCTCATGATATAGTCGGCAAGACACAGTGTCTCGTCTGCCTCCGTTGTGCTTCTCGGCATGTTGATGGCATATTTCTCACCGTCGCAGTTGATGACTATGTCGTCATACTCATTGCTGTTGGCAGGCAGTATGCGTGCCTTTGCCAGCAGCGTTATGCGCTCGTCTATCACCCTCAGCATCTCCTCGGCATCGGCCATCAGCTTCTTTGCCTCATCGCCCTGACGGTTCTCGCCTTTCAGTCCCCAGGCCTGATAGAAGAAGTTCCAGTTGATGCGCTCCCTGATGTCCGCCACCTTCACCTGCAGGTCAAACGTGGTATCGCCCTTTGGCATAGCCACCTCCCCTACCCTCTTCTGGTGTCTGCGCTGCCGCGCCTCCATGATGCTCAGCTGGGGTTTCTTCTTTGCCTGCTCATGCTGGTAGTTCTCCCTCACGATGCGCTGCTGGTTCTTCTGCTCAGCTATATACTCCTCGCGGTCAGGGGCTATGAGGCGCCGTATGATAGCGGGATTGTCGGCAGCGGAGTGTGAGTGTATCACCACGCCGTTGGGATATGCCGGAGCCATCTTCAGCGCCGTATGGAGCGCTGACGTAGTTGCTCCGCCCACGATGACCGGCGTTGCCATACCCCTGCGCTGCAGCTCCTCACACACCTTTATCATCTCGTCCAGCGACGGAGTGATGAGTCCCGACAGCCCTATCACATCCACGTTATGCCTCTGCGCGGTATCCACAATAGTCTGTGTATCCACCATCACGCCGAGATCCTCCACGTGGAAGCCATTGCACTGCGTCACCACCGCCACGATATTCTTGCCGATATCATGCACATCGCCCTTGACAGTAGCCATCAGGACAGTAGCCCCAGAGGTGCTGGCGGTTCCGGCGGTTCCGGTTTCTCCGGTTTTTCCGGATAATCCGGATATTCCGGGCATTCCGGTCTTTCCGGATAATCCGGTGACTCCGGTCCCCTCCCCCTTGGGGGAGGCTGGGAGGGGGCTTCCCATATACGGCTCCAGCACCGCCACGGCTTTCTTCATCACGCGGGCTGATTTCACCACCTGCGGCAGGAACATCTTGCCTTCGCCGAACAGTTGCCCCACCTGTTCCATTGCGGGCATCAGGTAGTTGTCTATCACTCCGAGGGCTGTGCCGGCCTCCTTATAGGCCTCCTCTGTGTCAGCTTCTATATTCTCTGTCAGTCCCTTCAGCATAGCCGCGGCGATGCGTTCCTTCACCGTGCGCGGTGTCTCCTCCGCTTTCTTTGGCGTTGCCGTAGTCCCTGCCGCCGCTGCCTTGCGAGCCTCGTCAGCAGCCTTCACCTTTTCGGCATATTCTATCAGCCTCTCTGCGGGGGTAGTCGCGGTTTCTCCGGATATTCCGGATACTCCGGGCATTCCGGTCTCCTCCCCTAGGGGGGAGGCTGGGAGGGGGCTTGGCTTTATCACCTCCTCCACCACTCTTAGCATCTCCTCCGGTATCTCCTCATACCTTGTCGTCATCGCCGGATTGACGATGCTCATATCCAGTCCTGCCTGCATCGCATGGTGCAGGAATACGCTGTGCATGGCCTGGCGGATGGTGTTGTTGCCACGGAAGGAGAACGACAGGTTGCTGATGCCGCCGCTCATGTGCACCTCGGGCATCTCCTGGTGTATGGTGGCGCAGGCCCTGATGAACGCTTTCGCATAGTCGTCGTGCTCCGGCATACCAGTGGCGACGGCAAGCACGTTTGGGTCGATGATGATGTCTTCCGTGGGGAAACCTATGTACTTCAGCAGCTTATACGCCCTGCGAGCCACCGTCACCTTGCGTTCGTAGGTGTCGGCCTGACCCTCTTCGTCAAAGAGCATCACCACCGTGGCGGCTCCCATAGACGCTATGTGGCGCGCCTTGCGCAGGAATGGCTCCTCGCCTTCCTTCAACGAGATAGAGTTGACGATGGGCTTGCCCTGCACATTCTCCAGTCCGGCCTTGATGACATCCCACCTTGACGAGTCTATCATCACTGGCACGCGGGCTATATCGGGCTCTGCGGCAATGAGGCGCAGGAATGTTGTCATAGCCTCCACGCCGTCTATCAGGCCGTCGTCCATGCAGATGTCTATCACCTGTGCGCCGCGCTCCACCTGCTGTCGCGCCACGCTCAGCGCCGCCTCATAGTCCCGCGCCTGTATCAGCTTCTTAAACTTCGCCGATCCCGCCACGTTCGTACGCTCACCCACATTGATAAATGCCCCACTCTTTTCATGCGCCGCGCCGCCCTTGTCAGCCGCCCCCTCATTGGCAGCGTTTTTCGTTCTTTGTGTTGCGATGTCATCGCAACGACCGCCCCCGACCGTCAGCAGCTCCAGCCCAGCCAGCCTCATTGGGGCTATCTCCGCCTTCTTTGGGCACGCCAACCGTTCGGCAGGTATGCTGAGCCCCTCCACCACCGTTCTCAGGGCGCGGATATGCTCAGGCGTAGTGCCGCAGCAGCCGCCGTAGATGTTTATCCTGCTCCCGCTGCTGAGCGTGGCAAGGGCAGCCTGGGCAAAGGTCTCAGGCGTTTCGTCATAGGTCCCCATGACGTTCGGCAGTCCCGCATTGGGGTGCACGCTGACGCGACAGGGCGCTATCTCGTCCAGGCGGCTGATATATGGCAGCAGTTGCTTGGCGCCAAAGCCGCAGTTCAGGCCTATGGAGAGCAGCGGACCGTGGCTCATGGATGCCACGAAAGCGTCAAGCGTCTGCCCGCTCAGCGTGCGGCCTGAGGCATCGCTCAGCGTAGCGCTGACCATCACGGGGATGTCCTCTCCGCGCTCTGCACAGAGGTCTATGATGGCCTTCATCGCACATTTCGCATTCAGCGTGTCAAAGACGGTCTCTATGAGCAGCATATCGGCGCCGCCGTCCATGAGGCCCCGCGCCTGCTCGTGATAGGTGTCATAGAGTTCCTGGAATGATATCTCGCGCGCCCCGGGGTCGTTCACGTTGCCGCTGATGGAGAGAGTCTTGTTAGTGGGGCCCATAGAGCCGGCCACCAGAGCCGCGCCCCTCACACCGCGTTCCTCCTGCGGAGATAGAGTGGGGGTTCCCTCTGCCGCATCTTTAGCAATCGTCGTCGCCTCTTTAGCAATTGTCGCTGCCTCTTTAGCAACCCTCGCCGCAGCCTTGCTTATCTCATACACCCGGTCCTCCAGGCCATAGTCGCCCAGTGAGAAGCGGTTGCAGTTAAAGGAATTGGTCTCTATGATGTCTGCTCCGGCTTCTATGTAGGCCCGGTGCATCTGCCTCACCAGCTCAGGCTGCGTCAGGCACAGCACATCGTTGCAGCCTTTCAGCGGCACGGGATGGCTGCTGAACAGGCTGCCGCGGAAGTCCTCCTCCTTCAGCTGAAACTGCTGAAGGTAGGTACCCGTAGCACCGTCAAGGATAAGCACCCGCTCATCCAGTAGTTTCTCTATGTCCTGTCGGCTATATCGCATATTGATATGTTTCGTATTGCATTTGTGTAAGTGTCGTGTCGGATATTTGTACGTGTCGCATCGCATTCCGTTTATGCGTTATATTGCATTCCGTTCACATATTGTTTTGCCCTCATGCGTGCGCATACAATAATCCATGATGCAAAATTAAGCATAATTTCCCAAACAGCCAAGAAAACAATAAAAAAGTTCCTTATTCAGCTTTCTGAAGTAGAACAACGCCCTGCTCCGGGCTTTGCTCGCCTGAGTTCTGTCAAATATGAACAATGTGCGAAGTAGAATCAACGCCCTGTTCCGGGCTTTCCTTGCCTAATCTCTGCTAAATATGAGCAACGTGCGAAAAAAGGGTCAAAAGCATATAGCAGGTAGCAAAACGCCCTGAAAGGGCAAAAGCATATAGCCCAGGGCAGCGCCCTGGGTATTGATTGGGGTGTGTAGTCTCGCCCTGTAAGGGCAGCAGAAGCAATTAACGAGAAAGACGATTTCGCTTTGGGTTGACGTTTCTGCTGCCCTTACAGGGCGTGATTACGGTTTGCGTTCATACCCAGGGCGCTGCCCTGGGCTATATGCTTTTGCCCTTTCAGGGCGAATTACCAACCAAATTGACGCAGAACCGGCTAATCCTAAATTTTCAATTGTTAATTTTCAATTGTAAATTCTCAATTTTCAATTTGTTACAGCCTTATGATGGTGCTGCCTTGCTGGCCTACCTGCACTACGAATATGCCGTGCAGGTCCTGCGCTGGAATGATGATGGGCGTGTGGGTGCCTGTGGTGCTGGTGATAGCGGCGCGGCGCACGATGTGGCCGGCGGTGTCATAAACGGTGATGGTGCTGCCGGTGGAGGCGCTGGAGGAACCGCTGGGCAAACCAGCGGGCACTGTATTGGGCGCGATGACAGTGGCAGCAGTGGTGGTGATGGCGGTGCTGGTAGGCGCGGTGGCGGTGGCAGTGGGGGCGGGGGCAGCACCGTTAAGGGTGATGATGATGTTGCCGTTACCGTCGGGGCGCACGGTGGCGGTGGTGAGCGGGGTGGGGGAGATGGTGCGGATGCCGGTCATTCCCAGCACTTCAAGCATGCCGCGATAGGCGTCTATCTCGCCATAGCCGTAGTGGTCGTTGGGGTAGGAGAGGGCAGGGTCGGGCTGGCGTGAGGTCTTGGCGATGATTTCCATGATGCGATCCTTAGTCAGCGATGGGTCTGCCTGCAGCCAGAGGGCTATGATGCCCGTTGCTACGGGGCATGCCATAGAGGTGCCGCTGAGTGCCAGCCAGCCGTAGTCGCGCCCTGTGTAGTCGCTGTGAGTGCCGTTGATATCCACGATGTATGAATCTACGGCGGGGTTATACTTCTGTATGAAGTGGCTGTTAAACGATGATATGAGCGCCTGACCGGGTGCGCAGAAATCGGGTTTGGTGCACCAGGTGGGGGCTGGGCCAATGCTGGAAAATGAGCTCAGCAGGCCGTCTTTGCCCGCTGTCACGGTCTTGATTTGGTCTTTATAGTTGACGAACGATGTGCGCCACGATGTGCTGCCAACAGCGAGGACGGAGGGTAGGGTAGCGGGGGAGTTGATGCTGGCGCCTATCTCGGCTCCGTCGAGGTTGAATTTAGTGCTGCGATACTCTGCTAGGACGCCCTCCTGCACGTAGGCGAAGGCCTCTGCACCCTCACCGATTATCTCTATGACGTAGGAATTCTTTTTGAAACTCTTGTCGGGGGGAGTGAGGTAGATGTCATATCCCACGCGGTCGGGGTTGAAACCGTCTTGCCCGCTGAAGATTTTCACGATGGTTCCCTTGCCCAGGTCACCTGTTGACTCATACTCATACCAGTCGTTCCAGGGCAGCAGATTTACCGTTTCGCCGTCCCTATATGAGCCGCCGCCCCTGAAGCCCAGGCCCCAGGAGTGGCTGTTGTTGAATGAGGTATTCTTCACGTCGGTAATCCTCAGCACCATGTGGCTGGTGGCGCTGATGTGGAGAGCCAGTTCCTTGGCAGAGCTTTCAGGCAGGAACAGGCCGCCTACGGTGTCCTTCTCAGCCGGTTTAGGCAGGAAATATCGCTTCGTTGCCTCATTGCCCGCAGCGGCCACGATAATCTTTCCCGGACCGGTGATGGCCTCGGCATAGCGCTCCGTGAGAGGGTCATTGTCGGCTATGTCGTAAGAACCGCCGATGCTGAAGTTTACCACACACGGCATACCCACGCTGTCGGCATAGTTGAACATGTTCTGGAAGGCCAGCATATAGATGGCATCTGTGAGGCTTTCCTTCTGTTCTGGTGTCAGCAGGGTGTCGTTAGAGTTTATGATGGTGCTGGCAAGATAGATGTCTGCCTCGGGTGCCATGCCCGTGTATGGCGTGTCGCAGCCGTTGCCTGCTGCGATGCCTGCCACATGAGTGCCGTGGTAGTGCAAGTAGGCATCAGTGGAATGGTCCTTGGCCTCCAGGCTTTCGGGGGTGTTATAGAGCCGCCCGATGGGGAAATCGGAGCCGTCGTTATAGAGTTTATTAGGCTCATTGTCAAGCATATCCCACATCCTGACGATGCGCAGGCGCCCGTCTTTCTTTGAGCGGAAGGTGGGGTGTCCCATGTCGAAACTCACGTCCTGCACGCCCACGAGTATTCCTTCGCCGTCAAAAGCCTGCAGGAGCGGTCCGAAACCCTGCTGCAGCTTGTCCGTCCCGGTCTTCTGTTGGGTGAGGTCGTTAAGTGTTTTCGTGCGTCTTTTATTGGCCTCTATGCGGCTCACGCGGTTGTCTTCTGAGAGCTTTGCAAGGCTGTCAAGCGGCACCAGCGCAATGTGTATGCCTCCAGCGTGGCTCAGGCACCACGGACGCACAACATCCTCCGGGCACTCAACGAACACCAGCAGCCTCTCTCCAACGCCGCTTTTGCCCATGCCGTCAGTCCCGTCGGTCACGGTTGTCGCTGCTTTTGCTCCGCTTGTGGCCGTGCTTGCCGCGCTTTTAGCCGTTCCTGTCCCGTTTTTATCAGCGGTGGCTGTCTCGTTTGTGGCCGTGCCTGTTCCGTTTGTCGCTATGTCATAGCGATGCTCATCTATGTTTCCCTTGGCTGCCGAGGTGGAGTGGGGGAGTGCTGACGAGGAGATATGACGGTGCACACGCTCCCTGACGTAGCGCGACATCTTGCTGTAGTCCTGCGCGCTGGCAGGCATGCAGCAGACTGATAAGAGCATGGTTATGGTTAGCAGATAATTCCTCATCAAGTGCAAAGTTAGCTTTTTTTCTTGAAAACACAAAAAAAAGGCAGGATTTTCGTCCTGCCTTCTTTATAATGTGATGTGTCAATAGACTTAGAATGGGAACTTGTAACCCAGTGTGATCTGGAATACAGAGTGCTTGCTGTCAGCATCCTTGAATGCCTTTGTTACACCGATGTTGTAACGTGCGTCGAGCACTACGTTAGCGAACTCATAAGAGAGACCTACAGGGATAGCGAGCTGGAAGCCCTTAACACCCTCGCCCTTCAGGCTGTAAGTTTCGTCAACTGGAGTAACGTTACCACCCTGAACGCTGCCCTGATAGAAGTTACCCTTCAGGCCGATCTTCTTAACAGCTGCGAAACCAGGCTGGATACCTGCCTTGATAGCAAGACCCTTAACGATGTAGTACTGAGCCAGAATAGGAATGTTGATCTGGTCGAGCTTGAAAGTAGCGTCGCCATTGAACACCCTACCACCGATCAGGTTATCATTCTCATCCAGGTCATATTCGCCACCAACAATGTCAGTAACCTTTACACCCTGCTGTGAGTAGAGGACAGCACCTGTGATCTCGAAGTTCTTAGCTACGCCGTAAGCAACCTCAACACCAGCTGCGAGACCTACGCGAGACTTTGTATTCTCACCCTTAGTCAGAGTTGCGATATTAACACCAGCCTTAGGCATGATGCTGAACTGGCCAACCTCGTTCTGTGCGTTTACGCCGAGAGCAGCAATCATCATAGCTGCAATCATCATGATCTTTTTCATAATCTTTTGTTTTGTATTAGTTAAACATTAATTTACGCTTTCAAGTGCAAAGGTATGCTTTTACTGCATAACTATGTAAAAAAAATCCAAAAAAAATGTAATTAAATACACAAAATTGATTAATATCAATGCAATGATGAAATAATTATGTTAAAAACATTTTATTTTGCTGTTTCCTGAGCCTATTCATTCATTGTTGTTTTTTCTGTTTTTCAGCCTCCTTTTGCTTCTTTTTTGCCTCTTTCTCGCGGCGTTTCTGTTCTTTCTTCAGTTCTTTCTCGCGCTTCTTCTGCTCCTTTTTCAGGCGTTTCAGCTCCTTTTCGCTGGCTTTTGCAGCGGCTTTCTCTTCGGCTGCCTCCTCCTTTTCCTTTGCTGCAGCTTCCAGATTCTCGCGCAACATCTCCTTGTCAAAGGTTATCACGTTGCCCAAAATGCCCAGCGAGAGAGTCTTTTTCTCGCCGTTCGTCTTTACGTGCGTAGTATTAAAGAGGTAATAGTTATCTACTTTCAGCTTTGTATTGAGCACCACCTCAATGGTTTTCACCACCACGCTCTTGCCTATTCCGGTGAGCACATTGTCGCCATATCGCTCATCAGCCTCTTCTGCTACATACTCTTTCACCGCCTCCATCATAGCCTCCTTATGGGCTTTCTTGTCGGGAACGGTCTGCGTCATCAGCACCGCCACAAGCAGTATGATGATTATTACCAGTAGTTTCTTCATTCTGCTATTCTGTTATGTTTGTCTTGATACATGTAGTATAGTCCGACAACTGTTGCGAATACTACCAGAGAAGTTGAGATAATTATTGTATTCATAATTTACTTTTTTCTTTTTTTATCTTTATAACTACTTCCATACAGTGTCCATCCCCAAAAAAGAAGGATAAAAGCTGCAAAAACAGCACTATAGATAATAATGGGATCTTCCATATCCGCAAAGATAGAGGAAATAAGCAAGGCTGTAAACATGTATTTGGCCACGTCCATCAGCCATTTTCCCATTTCTCGTTTCATTTCATTTTCAACCATGGTACAAAGGTACGTTTTTTTTCTTTTCCATCCAAAACTTTATCTTGAAAATGATCTTTCTGGATGCAGTATTTTACGAAAATCGTGGTTTAATCCTTTCTACAAGGGTAATTCGTTAATTTGTTCGCTCGGCACTCTGTGACGCTTGCGTAAAAAGGTGAAGCAAGAATTCGTAAATTCGCTAATTTGTCAGTGTGCCTCGAGCCAGTTTTTGCCCCAGCCGGCGTCGGCTACGAGCGGCACGGTGAGCTCTGCGGCGCGTTGCATCTCCTCTTTCACGAGCTTCTCCAGACGCTCATGCTCCTCAGGGGGGCAGGAGAAGTTCAGTTCGTCATGCACCTGGAGTATCATTTTGGCCTGCAGGCCCTCTGCCTTCATGCGTCTATGTACCTGTACCATAGCAAGTTTCATGATGTCCGCAGCGCTGCCCTGAATGGGTGCGTTGACTGCGTTGCGCTCGGCAAAGGCGCGCACGGTGCCGTTGTGAGAGTTGATGTCGGGCAGATAGCGGCGCCGTCCCATTATTGTCTTTGCAAAACCGTTTTCCTGTGCCTGCTTTTTCGCATTTTCTATGTACGCCATCACCTTTGGGAAGCCTTCGAAATATCCGTCGATGAGCTCCTTTGCCTCACGGCGATCGATGTCCAATCCCTGTGCCAGACCAAAGGCGCTGATGCCATAGATGATGCCGAAATTGGCGCTCTTGGCCTTGCGGCGCTCGTCTTTCGACACCTCTTCTATCTGCTTATGATATATCTTCGCGGCGGTGGCGGCGTGGATGTCCTGCCCCTTGACGAAGGCATTGATCATGTGTTCATCTTCTGACAGGCTCGCCATGATGCGCAGTTCCACCTGACTGTAGTCGCATGAGAAGAACTCCTGCCCCGGTTCCGGAATGAAGCAGCGGCGTATCTCGCGTCCGTCATCGGTGCGGACAGGGATATTCTGCAGGTTCGGGTCGCTGGAAGAGAGGCGCCCCGTGGCCGTAACGCATTGATTGAAAGTGGTATGGATGTGTCCGGTACGTGGATTGACGAGCTTCGGCAGCGCCTCCACGTAGGTGCCGATGAGCTTCTTCAGCCCGCGCCATTCCAGTATCTTACCTACTATCGGGTGGCGTCCGCGCAGCTGTTGCAGCACCTCCTCGGCTGTCGAGAGCTGTTTCGTCTTTGTCTTCTTGGTCTTATCCGTTATCTTCAGCTTCACATACAGTATGTCTGCCACCTGTTTTGGCGATGCGATGTTGAAGGTCTCGTCGGCCAGTTCGTATATCTCGCGCTCTATCTGTGACAGCCGGGCAGACATCTCATCGTTCACGCGCTGCAGCTCCTGCGTGTCTATCCTCACTCCGTTGAGCTCCATTTCAGCCAGCACAGGCACCAGCGGCATCTCCACTTGTTCAAAGAGCGGCAGCATGCCACCTGACCTGAGACCCTCCTCCAGCTCCGCTTTCTGTTTGGGCAGCACGGTGACGAGGTCTTTGCTGAAGGGTCGCTCCATGTATTCCTTGTTGCGATGCAGGTCGGGGTTGATGAGATAGTGAGCCACCATCGTGTCCCACAGTTGCCCTTTCACGGTGATGCCGTCGTGCCACAGCAGCTGGAGGGCGAGTTTCGCGTTCTCCATGACCCACGTCTTCTCCTCGTCATCGAAAAGTGTGGTGAGCTCCTTGACTATGATGTAGCGATTCGGCAGGGTAGGGGGGAGAGGGATGTATGCTGTCGTCTCTTCGTCGATTCCGAGTGCGATTCCCACCATTTTGCACTCTATGCCGCCCTTTTGGTCACTTTCCACGCTAGAATTGATTTTTTCATAGGTAGAAATTTTACCCAAAAATTTGAGGACATCTTCCACATTATCAAGCGTTTGCACTCTCGAAACAGGCTCGGATTCGTCCATTTTCATCGAAAATTTGAAACTTTCTGTACCCTCGGCCTCAAATTCGTCGAAAAATGAAGGCTGTAAATTAACATCTGTTTGCTTTTTTGAAGACTTTTTTGTTTTTGTCGTTTTTGGCTGTGATTGCGGGTTTGAGGTGCCGAGAATTTTGTCGGCGAAGGTTTTGAACTCCAGTTCGTCGAAAAGTTGTCTCAGTCGGTCCAGGTCGGGCTCATGCACTTTCATCGCCTCGAGGTCGATGTCCATCGGCACGTCGGTGCGTATCGTGGCAAGTTTGCGTGACATGATGATGTCGTCAACGGCACCCTCCACCTTCTCGCGCAACTTACCTTTTATTTCACTCGTGCGCGCAAGGAGCCCCTCGATGCTGCCAAACTCGTTGATGAGCTTGGCTGCGGTCTTCTCGCCCACACCCGGGCAGCCGGGGTAGTTGTCGCTCGCATCGCCCATGAGACCAAGCAGGTCTATCACCTGCGACGTGTCAGTCAGACCATACTTCTCCATCACCTCCTGAGGCCCCATGTCCTCATAGCCGCCTCCGTGACGCGGTCTGAGGATGTGAATCTTCTCCGTCACCAGCTGGGCATAGTCCTTGTCAGGCGTCAGCATGAAAACGTCCATTCCATCGGCAGCGCCATAATGTGCCACAGTACCTATGACATCATCGGCTTCATAGCCGTCAACCTGCAGCACGGGGATGTGATAGGCTGTCAGGATATCCTTGATGATAGGCACGGAGAGGCGTATGTCCTCAGGTGTCTCTTCGCGCTGCGCCTTGTAGGCGGGGAACATCTCGTGGCGGAACGTCTTGCCGTGATCAAAGGCAACGGCAACGTGCGTGGCGTTCATCTTCTGCAATACCTCGTTGAGAGTGTTGCAGAAGCCCATCACGGCACTCGTGTTCAGGCCCTTGCTGTTGATGCGAGGGGCACGGATGAGAGCGTAGTAACTGCGATAGATGATGGCGTAGGCATCAAGGAGGATGAGTTTATTGTTCATGATTCTTTGTGCGTGATACGTTGTCTGCACCCCTCGAGAGGGTAGGGGGCAGGTGTTACTTTCTCGGCAAAATTAATAATAATTTTTCAATAAAATCATGTCTTGTGCCGAAAATCAAAATTTTTTTATTAATTTTGCATGTTGAAATGCCAAATGGTCAAGCGCTGTGCTATTTTATTGCATGCTTGGAGATTGGCGGCGCATAGATATGAACGAGATACTGAAGCAAATACGTAAACCCATTGAGCAGGAGCTCCAAGACTTTGGAGTGCTCTTTGATGCCGCCCTGAGCAACACGGACGGGACTCTGTCTATGGTGCTCAACGAGGTGCGTAAGCGCTCAGGCAAGCGTATGCGCCCTATGCTTACTATCCTCATAGCCAAGAATTTCGGATGTGTGACTGATGTCACGCTTCATGCTGCTGCTGGATTGGAGTTGCTGCATACCGCCTCGCTGATACATGACGATGTGGTGGATGAGTCTGATGAGCGCAGAGGCCAGCCCTCATCCAACTCTGTTTTTGGCAACAAAGTGGCGGTTCTTGCGGGAGATTTCATTACCTCGCAGGCCCTGATAAGCGTCGCCAAGACCGGCAAGATCGGTATGGTCAAGAGCATTGCAGACCTAGGATGCAAGCTGTCTAACGGTGAGATAAAACAGCTCTCAGTCATAGGGCAGAACAATATCACGGAGGAGGATTATTACGACGTGATAGATCAGAAGACAGCGGCGCTCTTTGAGACCTGCTGCCGCTTAGGAGCGCTCTCTGTCAACGCTACGGAAGACGATGTGAGAGCAGCTCAGGATTTCGGGCATTACATTGGCACGATATTCCAGATACGCGACGATATCTTTGACTATTACGACTCTGCGGAGATAGGCAAACCCACGGGCAACGATATGCGTGAGGGCAAGCTGACCCTGCCGGTGATACACGTGCTGCTCAGCAACAACGACGAGGAGATGAGAAGCATCGCCATGAGGGTAAAGAAACTCGTGGCTACACCAGAAGAGATAGCCCGCCTTGTGGCATACACCAAAGAGCATGGCGGCATAGAATACGCCTGGCAAAAGATGGAAAGCATAGGCGCCGAAGCCCGGAAATTCATCGCCACCTATGTAAAAGACCCCGCCCTGAAACCCGCCTTCGAAGCCTATCTTAACTACGTGATAATGAGGACGTTGTAATAGCAGGTCTTTTACTCGGTAAAAGACCTACTATTAGGCAGTAAAAGACCTGCTATTAGACGCTAATAGTAGGTCTTTTACTTTACTATGCAGAAAGCACAGTTTTTAATTCATAATTCATAATGCAGAATGCAGAATTTTTTAGTTCATAATTCTGAATTTTGAATTCTTAATTTTTAATTCTCAATCTCTTTTATCAATATATCCGCCAATCTCGATGTGCCTAATCTGAACAGTCTGTTGGTTAGCCATTTCTCGCCTAACACCTCTTTTACTATGGTGTAATAGATGATGGCATCCATGCTGGTATTGATGCCACCTGCGGGCTTGAAACCTACCATGCGGCCCTCCTTTTCATAGTACTCTTTGATGCATTGGCACATGATATATGCCGCCTCTGGCGTGGCACCGATCTTCTCCTTGCCCGTGCTGGTTTTGATGTAGTCGGCACCGCTGTTCATAGCCAGCCACGAGGCCTTGCGGATGTTCTCTGCGCTGCCCAGACAACCCGTTTCGAGTATCACTTTCAACGCTATTTCATCGCCGCAAACGGCCTTCATTTCGCGTATCTCATCGCTCACTCCCTCCTCGTCGCCGCTAAGGAATTTGCCTACCGGCAGCACCATATCTATCTCCGTTGCGCCGTCCTTGATGGCAAGGGCAGTCTCGGCTATCTTCACTTCGAGGAATGTCTGTGATGAGGGGAACGAACCGCTCACGCATGCTATGCCTACACCCTCTACGTCGAGGCTGTCTTTTACTATCTCCGCGAAGCACGGATAGACGCAGATTGTGGCGGGGTGGGGGAGGTCTGGACACTCGTTGTCCCAACGGTTTACCTGCTCCACGAACTGCATGATGCTCGTTTCGCTGTCAGTACACTTCAGGCTTGTGTATTCGATGCTGCCAAAGAGGAAACGCTTTACGTCCTCGGTGTCGTTCTCGCTCGCCTTGGCGATGATGTTTGTTAGTTCTTCCATGTGTTTTCTTTATGTTATTTTGTTATGATTCAGTGGGTGTTTCGGCCTGTTTTTTCTGAAAATAATCGATGATAATCTGCCCTTTTGAGTTACCCAAAATGGAAATTATCTCCGCTTTTCCTTCGTCATTGTTTGCCTTTTCTGCCAACTTTTTGATGCTTTTGAAGTGCTTCAGAATGGCTTCTTTCGCCTTCGGTCCTATGCCCTTGATGTCGTCCAGTTCGCTGTGCAGGGCGCTGCGTGAACGCTTGTCACGGTGGAACGTGATGGCATAGCGGTGCACCTCGTCCTGCATCTGCGTCAGAACCTTGAAAAGCTCATCCTCAGGCTTCAGCTGAACGGTGTCGTAAGGCGCCTCTTCTATGGTCTTTTCAGACCACTCAGCGGGCCTGTGGAGCGACAACAGTTCGCGTGTTCGGTGCCTATCATTCTTTGCCAGGCCTGCTATGGGGATGTCTATGTCCAGCTGCCCCCACACTACCTCTGCCACACAGTGCATCTGACCGATGCCGCCATCACATATTATGAGGTCCGGAGCGGCCTCTGGAGCACCCTGTGACGGCTCTACGATGACCTTCTCGGAGAGGTGTGCATAGCGCCGCATCACCACCTCCTGCATGGAGGCGTAATCGTCTGGGCCGTCAACGGTCTTGATGGTGTATTTGCGATAGTCCTTCTTTGATGGCCGCATACCCTTATAAACCACGCAACCCGCAACGGCATTGGTACCCGAGATGTTGGAATTGTCAAAGAGTTCGATGGTGTAGGGCATCTTTTCCAGCTGCAATTTCTCCTGCAATTCCTTCATCAGACGCGTGAAACGCTGCTCTGGATTGAGCTTTTCTGACTGTTTCAGGCGGTCTATGCGGTACTGCCGGCAGTTCATCAGCGATAGCTCCAGCAGGTGGTGCTTATCGCCTCTCTGCGGCACGAAGAAGGTAGCATCGGGCAATTGCCAGTCTATCTCAAACGGCACCACAATCTCTTTTGCCGTAGAGTGGAAACGGCTGCGTATTTCGGGGATGGCCTGCAGGAGCAGTTCCTCGTCGCTCTCGTCCAGTTTTCGCTTGTATTCATAGGTGAACGACTGGTTTATCGTGCCGTTTGTGACGTGCATATAGTTCACGAACGCGTTGCGCTTGTTGTCATCATCGTCTATTGTAAAGACGTCAATATCCGTGATAGTATGGCTCACCACCTCGCTCTTGGCGCAGAATTGCTCCACCAGCAGGTATTTCTGCTTCAGCTCTTCGGCATCCTCAAAGCGCAGTTCTTCGGCGGCTTTTTGCATCTCGGCAAAGAGATGGTTTGACACCTCGCGCGTGTTTCCTTTCAATATCTCGCGTGCACGGTCTATCATCTCGCGGTATTCCTCCAGTGATTGCCGCCCAATGCACGCCCCGCCGCAGTTGTGGATATGGTAATCCAGGCACGTTTTGTACTTTCCTGCGGCTATCCCCTCAGTGGTTAGTGGCAGCCTGCACGTGCGGGGATGATAGAGCTTCTTTATCAGCTCCAGGATGGCGTACATGCTTCCGAGGTGGGAATAGGGACCGAAATACGTGCCATACTTCCTGTTTATGGTGCGTGTCTTAAAGATACGTGGAAACTGTTCGTTTGTGATACAGATGGAAGGGTAGGTTTTTCCGTCTTTCAGCAGTACGTTGTAGCGTGGGTTATACTTCTTGATAAGCGCATTCTCCAGCAGCAATGCATCCTCTTCGCTGTTCACGACGGTGTAGGAGATATTGTGAATCTTGCTTACCAGCACCTTCGTCTTAAAGCGATCCACCTCCTTGAGGAAGTAGGAGCTGACGCGGCGCTTCAGGTTCTTGGCCTTCCCCACGTAGATAATGACCCCGTCCGCGTCATAATACTGATACGAACCGGGCTTCTCTGGCATTGCTGCTACGATGCCCTTCAAACGGGATATGCGTTCCTCGTCATTGTGTTTCACGTGAAACTTATTTCTTGAAAAGTGCTTAATTTGAGTGATTTAACCGTGTGAAACAGCGTGCAGTGTTTCACGTGGAACAGTTACAGGCGTAGCAGGGTGGTTACTTCTGTAAGGTCTTCCAGCTGCTGTCGTCCGTGAAGGCCGTCGCGGGTGAGTTCTATGATCACGTTGATGTAAATCTTCTTTGGGTGGAATTTCGCTACAAGGTTGTAGGCTGCCCTCAGACTTCCGCCTGTTGCAAGGAGGTCGTCGTGGATGAGCACAACGTCGTCGCTCGTGATGGAGTCTTCCGTCATGCATACGGTGTCCTTGCCATACTCCTTTTCGAAGTTTTCTTCCACCACCTTGCCGGGCAGTTTGCCTTTCTTTCTGCATATAGCGACACCTGCGTTAAGGGTGAGCGCTACCGACGAGGACAGCAGAAAACCGCGGCTTTCGATGCCTACGATTTTGGTGATGCCTTTGTCTTTGTACATCTCTACGGTTTCATCATGCATGATGCGAAGGCACTCAGAATCATTGAAGAGTGGGGTAATGTCCTGGAACTGTATCCCTGGCTTTGGGAAATCGGGGATACATCTTACTTTGCTGATAAGTTTCGGATTATTCATAATAGTATATTATAGGTTTTATTTGTTTTCTTCGGTCGTGATATTTCGCGATTTTGGTCGTAGCACTACGTTGTTTTGATTATGGCGTTTCGCTATTTTATTCGTAGCGTTTCGCGGTTTTAGTTACAGGAAGTCACGGCGGTGATGTTTGTAAGCCGGTGTGAATGGGCGTTTATCTGCCCATCAATACGAGCAGCACATTGACATCAGAAGGAGATACTCCGGGGATACGTGACGCCTGGGCGAGGGTGGCGGGGTCGATGGCGGTGAGCTTCTGACGCGCTTCGGTGGAGAGACTCTGGATGCTGTTGTAATCAAAATGGCCGCGAATGTGGATATTTTCCAATCGGTGCATCTTCTCTGCCGTCGCTTTTTCGCGCTCTATATAGCCTGCGTACTTCAGCTCTATTTCTGCAGCTTCAACGGCCTTGCTGTTCTTCATTGCCACCATTGCAGCGCTTTCTGCTCCGCTTCGTGTATCGTTGCTTTTTGCGTTGCAGGTATCGAGGTCTGTGTCCTCTGCTGCAAGGAGGCGATGCTTCAGTGGAGGCAGCGCTTCGGCGAGTGTCCAGAGCCCTACGTCGGGGCGTGCGATGAGTTCGCGCAGTTTGCATCCCACGCTGAGAGGAGTGCTACCAGCCGATTTCAACGCATCGTTGACCTGACGGGGTTTGATGTTGTAATCATTACAGAATCTGACGATTTCATCTATCTTTTCCTGCTTTCTCTTATAGCGTTTGTAGCGCTCTGTGGATGCCAGACCTGTTTTGTACGATTTCTCCGTCAGTCGTGTGTCGGCGTTATCCTGCCTTAGGAGGATGCGGTACTCCGCCCTGGAGGTGAACATGCGATAAGGCTCATCCACGCCCTTCGTCACCAAGTCGTCGATAAGGACACCGATATATGCCTCGTCTCGCTGCAGTGTCAGCGACGGGATGTGGGTGTCCGGGGTCTGGTGGGCAGAGCCGGCACCGAGATGTGAAGCATAGAGAGCGGCGTTGATGCCGGCCACGATGCCCTGTCCGGCAGCTTCCTCATAGCCCGTCGTGCCGTTCACCTGTCCGGCAAAGAACAGTCCGTCGCAGAGTTTAGACATCAGCGAGTGGTGTAACTGCGTGGGGTCAAAGAAGTCATACTCTATCGCATAGCCCGGACGGTAAATCTTCACGTCGCGCAGGGCAGGTATGGCCCGTAGCGCCCGCAGCTGTATGTCCATTGGTAGTGAGGACGAGAAGCCGTTGAGGTACATCTCATTAGTGTTCAATCCCTCGGGTTCGAGGAACAGAGGGTGGTGGTCGCGGTCAGGGAAAGTATGCAGCTTTGTCTCGATAGATGGGCAATAGCGAGGCCCGATGGACTGGATCTGGCCGTTGTAGAGCGGTGAGTCAGCCAGCCCGCTGCGCAGAATCTCGTGACATTCCGGTGTGGTGTTGAAGGTATAGCAGGGTAAGAGGATCTTTCCGGCAGTTCCGGCAGTTCCGGCGGTTCCGGGTTTTCCGGATATTCCGGCAGTTCCGGTTTTTCCGGATATTCCGGCAGCTCCGGTCTCCTCCCCCATAGGGGAGGCTGGGAGGGGGCTTGGCATGAAGCTGAAGAGGCTTGTGACGTTCTCGCCGGGCTGCACCTCGGTGTCTTCGAAGTGCACGGAGCGGCTGTCGATGCGCACCGGCGTGCCTGTCTTCATGCGTGCAGAGCGTATTCCTATACTGTTGATGCTCTCCGTGAGGTGCAGTGCAGCGGGTTCGGCGCAGCGTCCTCCCGGCACCATCTTGCGCCCTATGTGCATCAGTCCGTTGAGGAAGGTGCCCGCAGTGATGATGACCGTCGGGGCATACAGCTCGCAACCCCAGATGGTGCGGACACCGATTACGCGGCGACGGGGGAGTGAAGAGTGAAGAGAGGAAAGTGAAGAGTGAAGAGTTAAGAGTGAAGAATTTGAGTTACCTTTGTATGAAGGGTTGTCCGTGAGGGATTCTTCACTCTTAACTCTTCCCTCTTCCCTCTCAGCTCCTGATTCTTCACTCTTCACTCTTAACTCTTCACTTCCCACTCTTAACTCTTCACTTATTATCTCCTCCGCCTGGTCTTGCCATATATCGAGGCCCGGTGTAGCGTCGAGCATGGTGCGCCATTGCCAGATGAAGCGGCCTCTGTCGCATTGCGCACGGGGGCTCCACATGGCGGGGCCCTTGCTCTTGTTGAGCATACGGAACTGTATGGCGGTGGTGTCGGTCACTATTCCCATGCCTCCGCCGAGGGCATCCACCTCGCGGACTATCTGTCCCTTGGCGATGCCACCCACTGCGGGGTTGCACGACATCTGTGCAATCTTGTTCATATCGATAGTCACGAGGCATGTGCGGGCACCCATCAGGGCCGCTGCGCGAGCTGCCTCACAGCCTGCGTGACCGCCGCCAATAACCAGAACATCATAGTGGAGTTTCATTGTTTTATACGAATTTTGGTGCAAAAGTAAGGCTTTTTTTTTAATTTCCTGCCCTTTTTTTTGCATAATAGATAAAAAATGTTTAATTTTGCTGCGCCTACTTATGACTATCTAATAACTAACGCGCACGGGTAGTAGCGAGAAAAGCAAAAACTTTATATAAACAAATACATTTTATCTTAACAACAAAAAAACTTATGTGGTTATTTGATTCATCCATTGGACGCAAGGTTATCATGGCCGTAACAGGCTTGTGCCTTGTATTGTTTTTGACGTTCCACATGGCAATGAATGTTGCAGCCCTGTTCAGCGAAGAGGGTTACAACATGATTTGCGAGTTGCTTGGTGCCAACTGGTATGCTGTAGCGGCAACCGTCGGCCTTGCTGCTCTGGGAGTACTCCACATCGTCTATGCCTTTATCCTGACCATCAGGAACCGTGCGGCGCGTGGTAGCGAGCGTTATGCCGTTACCGACAAGCCCTCAAAGGTAGAGTGGGCGAGCCAGAACATGCTGGCGCTCGGCCTCGTGGTGCTCATCGGTCTGGTGATGCACCTGAAGGATTTCTGGGCAAACATGATGCTGGTAGATCTCACAGGCACTGGCGATCTGGCTCACAGCACTGACGGTATCTACTGGATACGCCAGACATTCTCTAACATCTACTTTGTCATCTGCTATCTCGTATGGCTCTGCGCACTGTGGTTCCACCTGGCTCACGGCTTCTGGAGCATGATGCAGAGCATGGGCGTGAATGGCAAACTGTGGTTCATACGCTGGAAGTACATCGGCATTGCATACGTAACCTGCCTCTGCTGCGGCTTCGCTGCAGTGGTATTGTATTACTATTGCGAGAGCTTGATGTAAGAAACCCTCACCCATTAAATTATTAACATCAACAAAAGACTATCCTATTACATCTTGATATGAAAAAATTAGATTCAAGAATACCGGAAGGCCCGATAGCTGAAAAGTGGACCAACTATAAGGCTCACCAGCGTCTGGTGAATCCAAAGAACAAACTGAAGCTTGACGTCATCGTTGTGGGTACGGGTCTGGCAGGCGCCAGCGCTGCCTCTTCTCTGGCCGAGATGGGCTTCAACGTGCTGAACTTCTGCATTCAGGACTCTCCCCGTCGCGCTCACTCCATTGCAGCGCAGGGTGGTATCAACGCAGCCAAGAACTATCAGAACGACGGCGACTCAGTATATCGCCTCTTCTATGACACCGTGAAAGGCGGTGACTACCGTGCCCGTGAGGCCAACGTATATCGTCTGGCAGAGGTGTCAAACAATATCATCGACCAGTGTGTGGCACAGGGCGTGCCCTTCGCACGTGAGTACGGCGGCATGCTTGCCAACCGTTCCTTCGGTGGCGCACAGGTGAGCCGTACCTTCTATGCCAAGGGACAGACCGGCCAGCAGCTGCTGTTGGGCGCTTACTCTTCACTCTCCAAGGAGGTGCAGAAGGGTAAGGTAAAGCTCTACACCCGCTATGAGATGGAGGATGTGGTAATCGTCAACGGTCACGCACGCGGCATCATAGCCAAGAACCTTGTGACGGGCAAGCTGGAGCGCTTCACCGCCAACGCTGTCGTAATAGCCACCGGTGGTTACGGCAACACCTATTTCCTCTCTACCAACGCCATGGGATGTAACTGCACCGCAGCAATCCAGGCCTACCGTAAGGGTGCTATGATGGCCAATCCGTCATATGTTCAGATACACCCAACCTGTATCCCAGTGCACGGCAACAACCAGTCGAAGCTGACACTGATGTCAGAGTCACTGCGTAACGACGGACGTATCTGGGTGCCAAAGAAGCTTGAGGACGCTAAGGCACTGCAGGCCGGCACCAAGCAGGGTTGGGAAATCCGCGAGGAGGACCGCGACTACTATCTGGAGCGCCGCTATCCAGCCTTCGGTAACCTCGTGCCACGCGACGTTGCCAGCCGTGCCGCCAAGGAGCGTTGCGACAAGGGCTTCGGCGTGAACAACACCGGTCTGGCCGTGTTCCTCGACTTCTCTGAGTCCATACAGCGCCTCGGCATCGACGAGATACGCCAGCGCTACGGCAACCTCTTTGATATGTATGAGGAGATAACAGACGTCAACCCAGGCGAGTTCGTGCAGACAGTCGATGGCATTGACTACTACAAGCCAATGATGATCTTCCCCGCTATCCACTACACCATGGGCGGCATCTGGGTGGACTACGAGCTGCAGACCACCATCCCAGGTCTCTTCTCTATCGGCGAGTGCAACTTCTCTGACCACGGAGCCAACCGTCTCGGTGCTTCGGCGCTGATGCAGGGACTGGCAGACGGATACTTCGTACTGCCTTACACCATACAGAACTACCTCGCTGACCAGGCTCTGTGGCCAAAGGTGAGCACCGACCTGCCTGAGTTTGCAGAGGCCGAGAAGAAGGTTGACTCAGAGATGGACCGCCTGCTGAACATCAAGGGCAAGCGCTCCGTTGACTCTATCCACAAGGAGCTGGGTCACATCATGTGGGAGCACGTCGGCATGGGACGCACCAAGGCCGGCCTTGAGGAAGGCCTGAAGCTGCTGAAAGCACTGCGCAAGGAGTTCAATGAGAACCTCTTCGTGCCTGGCAAGAAGGAAGGTCTCAACGTGGAACTGGATAAGGCTATCCACCTTCGTGACTTCATCCTCATGGGCGAGCTCATCGCTTACGATGCCCTGCACCGCGAGGAGTCCTGCGGCGGACACTTCCGCGAGGAGCACCAGACGGAGGAAGGCGAGGCAAAGCGCGACGACGAGAACTTCTTCTATGTTGGCGCATGGGAGTATCAGAAGGACGATGACACCGCTCCGGAACTCTCAAAAGAGCCTTTAGAGTATGAAATCATCAAGGTACAAACCCGTAACTACAAAAACTAATTGAATCATGGCTAAATCAATAAGCTTCACTATAAGATACTGGAAACAGAATGGCCCGAAGGAGAAGGGGCATTTTGATACACACGAGATGAAGAATGTGCCTGATGACACCTCCTTCCTCGAGATGCTTGACATGCTCAATGAGGAGCTCATCAACGAGGGTCAGGAGCCCTTTGTCTTCGATCATGACTGTCGCGAGGGCATCTGTGGCATGTGCTCACTCTATATCAACGGCACGCCTCACGGCAAGACAGAGCGCGGCGCTACCACCTGTCAGCTCTACATGCGCCGCTTCAACGACGGTGACACCATTACCGTAGAGCCCTGGCGCTCTGCCGGTTTCCCTGTCATCAAGGACTGTATGGTAGATCGCAACGCCTTTGATAAGATTATCCAGGCCGGCGGTTACACCAGCGTGCGTGCCGGACAGGCACAGGATGCCAACGCCATCCTCATCCCAAAGCAGAATGCCGACGAGGCAATGGACTGCGCTACGTGCATCGGTTGCGGTGCCTGCGTCGCTGCATGTAAGAACGGCTCTGCCATGCTCTTCGTCAGCTCAAAGGTCAGCCAGCTGGCTCTCCTGCCACAGGGACGCCCCGAGGCAGCCAAGCGCGCCAAGGCAATGGTGGCAAAGATGGACGAGCTGGGCTTTGGTAACTGCACCAACACCCGTGCCTGCGAGGCCGTTTGTCCTAAGAACGAGACCATCGCTAACATCGCACGACTGAACCGTGAGTTCATCTGTGCCAAGTTGTCTGACTAACGCAAGTCTATGACACTGCGACGCGTACTCATAACAGTGCTGATAATCCTCTGCTGCCTCATGGCTGCAGAGGCGGCACCGTTTGTGGGTTCGCGCACGCGGAAATATACTAAGGAAAGGCCACTCATCTACGAAGACTCGTGGAGGAAGTGGCCTTATGCCTTTATTAACGACCACGGCGAGCCCGAAGGCTTCAATGTCGATTTGGTGCGCAGCATCATGACGCGCCTCAAGATACCCTTCGAGGTACGTCTCGTCAACCAGGAGCAGGCACATTTCGACCTGCAAAGCGATTCCGCTGACCTGTCATTGGGCGTCTCGGCTGACTATAATGCGTCCTTAGGACGTTTCGGACGCTTCACAATATCGCATTTTGACAATGCCATCCTGCTGCCAAAGAAGGACTCCGTGGGTCTTATGACCCTCGAACGACTGCGCACGATACCATTCTACGTGCGACAGAACAGCCGCGCGTACCACAAGCTGGTGGAAGCCGGCTTCCCCGACAGCCTGCTCAAGACAGGCGACAATATGGAGGCAGAGATACTGGAGAGATATGGGAGAGTAGAAGAATACCCCGTCTGGAACATTATGATGCTCCGATGGGTGAAGAACAAATACCACCTCGATGACTTTTGCGTGGTGCCTGTAGATATCCCTTCGGGCGACTATCGCTTCATGTCAGCCGATACGGTGCTGCTGGCAAAGCTTGACAGCGTCTGCGAGCTGATGTACCGCGACGGGGAGCTGCAGGAGCTGACAGAGCACTGGATGAGCCCTAATGCCGAGCCAAAGAACAACGATGCCACCTACGCCATTATCATAGCTGTCATCGTATTCCTGCTGGCGCTGCTGCTCAATTACCTGTTACACCGCTACCGCATACACCATTCCACCAACTCACTTACCGATAAGAAGTGGCAGATGGAGCTTATCCTCTCGTCATGCAAGATGCGTGTGTGGGTATATTATCCCTCATCGCGCCGCTACTCATGGATGTCCTTAGAGGGCGAGACCGACAGAGAGTACTCCACCTATGAGTTCTCACGCTTCTATCCCGATGAGGAGTTCAGCATCATACACTCACACGTGACCGATATCCTGTCTCACGACAAAGAAGTCAGCGACTTCAAACTGCGCTGCTATGATGAGAACGACCGTAACAAGATATTAGATACAGAGGTGCGTCTGCTGCCTATGCGCAACGATTATGGCAAGATATACCTCATCTTCGGCCTGCAACACGACATTACCGACACCAAGGCCATGCTTGACAACAAGCACCTGATGCGCCGCCGTCAGGCTACAGTGTTTGAGCAGGCCATAGGCAGCATCATGCGTTTTGATGCCTCCGGGCGCATGATGGACCTCAATACCCACTTGCAGCAGCGCTTTGACATAGAAGACAAGGAGTCCGTGCTCTCCAAGGGCATCACCCTGGATGACTTCAGCAGCAACCTGGGCGTAGATCTCATGTCGCTCGGCGACGACGTCTGCTTCACCTCTCATGTCGTGGGCGTATCACCCTACATACCGCTCGGACTGTCCATAAGGCGCATAGAGAGCGCTCCAGACATGGGCGTAATGCCTATAGATGACGACAAACAGGAGGACGGTTACTACCACGTGCACATCACTACCACCACCTCCTCCGACGGTCAGGTACTGGGCTACATGCTCTTTGTGCGCGACATTACGAAGTTTGTGCTGGCCACCATGAAGCTGAGGGCACAGCAGAAGAAGATTGACTACTTCCGCTCCGAGTGTCAGAACTACCTGAAGCGGCGCAACTTCATACTGCGCGAGACGCTCATAAACCTGTTCTATTGCAACCCCGCCACCCATACCATAGGCATATACGACAGATACACCGGACAATTGTCTGTCTATTCACTCCTCCAGATACTGGAAGTTGTCGATGAGCGAGACTTCCAGACCATGTTCCGCGCCTTCCATCACGTTGATGACCGCGTGCCTGCGGAGCTCTCCTTCACGCTGCGCAACTACTTCCGGGGCAGGGATCAGCTGCGCACTCACAACGTCAACCTCTTCCCCATTCTCGATGATACAGGCCGCGTGGAAAGATATTTCAGCATCTGTATCGACATCACCGACCGCGTCAGCATGCAGGAGGAACTGGAGCGCGAGACCATCACGGCGCGAGATATTGAGCTGGTAAAGCAGAACTTCCTGAAGAATATGTCTTACTCTATCCGCCAGCCTCTCGTCATCATGCGCCAGAACATAGAGAAACTCTCCTCTGTGGAGGGCAGTGAAGAGCTGCCGCTGCTCAACAGTGTCTGTGTCAACACCCTGCGACTGATACAGCTCTCTGACGACACGCTACTGCTCTCACGCATCGAGGCAGGAATGCTGAAGCAGGACCTCAAGGGTCTGGACTTCGTCAAGCTATACACCCGCAGCATCAATGAGGGCATAGACCGCTTCCGCCACTTAGGAGTGACATACAACGTGCAGAACACCTATGACACGCTGCCCATCGTTGCCGATGAGAAAGTCTTATCGCGAATACTGTCCGAGGCTGTGGGACTCTCTGCACGATACACCAACTACGGCACCGTCAGCGTGCGCTATATCTATCGTCGCGAAATGCTGAACATAGCCATAGAGGACACCGGCGAAGGTATTCCGCCAGGCGAGCTGAAGACTCTCTTCGAGCCCCAAATCGGTATGCACCACGTGGAATATACGCAGCAGGACGCACACCTGTCAGGTCTCGAGATGCCTATATGCAAGGCACTCGTGGACATGATACACGGCACCATAGAAGTGGAGTCAGAACCCGGACACGGTACTACGATATATCTCACGATACCGTTGTAAATAGGAGCCCCACCCCAGCCCTCCCCTGGGGGAGGGAGAGAGGGATGAAAAGAGTGCACAGGGGAGGTAACATATATATAATGTATAATAAACGATAATAAACGACATCATACATCATTACGCTAAACGTGACATAGCATTACGACAAACATCATAAACAACATATAACATCCCAACGTTATCAAACATTCATTCCTACATAGTATCCTGACACTTGTTGCTCCCTCCCACGGACGGGGTGGGAGAGTGTGTCTGGTGGGCGTGCTACTCTTCGTATTGTGTGGTGCGGTGTCTGTCTTTGCAGCTCCGCATGGGCGCAGCAGCAGCACCTCCAGCGACGGCTTCTTCTCGCGTGTACTCAGTGGCAGCTTCCTCAATGCCCTCACCAATACCGATGACGACGAGATGGAAGAAGCGCGACAGACGGCTCCACCGCTCGGCATACGCTACACCAAGAAGCACCCGCTCATCATCGTGGGCGACTGGGCGTTCCGCCCATATGCCTTCATCAATGACCACGGAGAGCCTGACGGCTTCCAGATAGAGCTCATGAGGGAGATATTCAACCGTATGCACGTGCCCTACGAGATACACCTCATGGACTGGCATCAGGCCAAGACAGAGGTGCAGGCAGGCCGCGCACAGGTGATGATAGACATACAGAAGAATGATACCAAGCCCGGAGTGGTCTATGGAAAGGAGACACTGGCAGAGTACAAGATCGGCGTCATGCGCCTCAAGGAGACGCTGCAGCTGCGATCCATACAGTTCCTCATGCCCACAGACACAGTCTATTGCTATGAGAACGACTACGCGGAGCGCTGGCTCAGAACACACCTGCGCGACATGCACCGCAACGGAGGCAGCTGCGTCATAAAGACCATTAACCCATACCTCACACTTGGCGACATCACCAGCGGCAAGATAAAATACTACATCTGGGGCAAATACGCCCTGCGCAACCTGGAGCGGACATATGATAGCGAAAACAATCTGGAGATAGATGACATCGACGTGCCGGCAGGAAAGTTCCACTTCTATGCCAGCGACACGCTTCTGGTACGTGAACTCGATGCGCAGTTCAGGCGACTGGTAGAGTCGGGCTTCTATGACACCATCCACGACCGCTGGCTCTCCGACACTGAGAACGTCAACCCGGGCTACACAGCCATTGACATTGCCCTCATCATATTCCTACTTACCCTGACGGTTATATTCATCTTTGTGGCCGTCATCACACAGCGCAACATCAGCGTCAGCACCCTGAGGCATGAGTTCTCTGCCATCATAGACAACAGTGAGGACATCAGCTCATGCCAGATATGGGTCATCAACGTGGCGACACAATGGGTGAGCAACCTGGCAGGCAACTTCCTGCCGCCCAAGGGACTCAGCTTCCCGGACTACGAGAAGCTCATACACCCTGATGACCTGCACTTTGCCGTCAGCGCACGTCACGAGGTGGACGAGGGATGCACCAACATGCCGGTGGTAAGATTCCGCATGAGGCCCTACAGCAGCAAGGTGGGGCAGTGGCGCAATGTGGCCGTACATGCACGTATCGTCACCAATGGCAGGGGCAAGGTGAAGTATCTGTACATCTGTGTGCTCGATGAGACGCAGCAGATGCGAGAGACGGAGAAGCTGAACCGCATAATCGGTGATTTTGCCTCTATCACCGATATCACCGACCTCGGACTACTATATTACAATGCGGCAGGCAACTTTGTAAGGTGTAACAACGCCATGATTCGCTTCCTCTCAAAAGGAAAGATAGGTACCCCACTCAATTACCTGCGCACCAACTCACTGCAGCAGTTGCTCATAGCCCATTGCGGCATGCTGCTGGAGAAAGGCATGAACGTATGGATGTGCACACGTTTTAATATCCCAGAGCTTGGCGTGCATGCTCCGGTAGAGATGAAAATCTGCGGCATCGAGGGCAAGGACGGAGAGAACTTCGGATACTCCATCATCATCCGCAACCTGTCAGATATTGCCGAGATACACAATACGGCCAGGGATAATTCTGTGGAATATGTCAAGGAACAGCAGAGCATGCAAAACATGCAGAACGAGATGCAGCGCATGCTGCACATGGGCAACATGTTCACATTCCGTTGGCAAAAAGGTAACGATTTCATCGAGAAATCCAGCGACCTGTTCAACTTTGATACCAAGGTTCCGCTGGGCTGCAACCAGGAAGACCTCAGCAAGGAGGATGGCCCTCATAACGAGGTGATGGAGCTGCCAGACGGCAGGTGGTTAGAGGTGCACTATACGCCTGACTACGACGATCTGGGGCGCCACATCGGTGTCTTCGGCGTTGCGGTGGATATCACGGCGTTCAAGAAGGTAGAGCAGGAACTGCGCGAACAGACGGAGAAGGCCCAAGACTCCGGAAGACAGAAGACCGTCTTCCTGGCAAACATGACGCACGAACTGCGCACGCCTCTCAATGCCGTCAACGGCTTTGCTGATTTGCTCAAGCTGAGAGTAGCCACACCACAGGAGAAGGAACAGTACGTCAGCATCATGATGCACAGCTGCACCATGCTGATTGCTATGGTGGACAACATCTTGCAGCTCTCCATGATAGACACCGACGGCATAAGGCTACACCCACGACAGGTAGATTTCTCCGTTTCATTCGAAATAAGCACCAAGGAGATGAGGCGGTTCATCAACACCTCAGAGTCTAATGTGGATCTTCAGATGGTCAACCCGATGGAGCACCTCGTGCTGACACTCGATTACGACCGCATCATGCAGGTGCTCGAGATATTCGCCGGCAACGCATCAAAATTCACCAAGACTGGCCACATACGGCTGGGATACACATACGAGGACGGCTGGCTCACCGTATATTGCGAAGACACCGGCTGCGGCATACCGGCAGACAAGCAGCAGGAGATATTCCATCGCTTCGTAAAGCTCGACGACTTCATGCAGGGCACAGGCCTCGGCCTCTCCGTGGCACAAGCCATAGCAGACGCCATGAATGCCACCATCAGCCTCAAGTCAGAAGAGGGCAAGGGCTCCACATTCTCTCTCAAATTGAAGGTTGATAGGGATGAGCTGTAGAGAAAAGCCCCATGAGCCGCACAACGGCCCACAAGCCTCTTAGCGTACTGGCAATGGCAGAGG
Organism: Prevotella sp.; assembly: GCA_017478025.1. Taxonomy (GTDB): domain Bacteria; phylum Bacteroidota; class Bacteroidia; order Bacteroidales; family Bacteroidaceae; genus Prevotella. Next base: position 149,180 of record JAFVGZ010000027.1, on the reverse strand, counting down.
TGGGGCTGAGACCATCAAAGACTAAACCATCAATACTAACAAATATGCTTACAATCACAAGTTACGAAGACTTCGCCCAATACGAGGGCAAGGAGCTGGGCACATCAGACTACATTCAGCTCACCCAGGAACGCATCAACATGTTTGCCGATGCCACGCTCGACCACCAGTGGATACACGTTGACACAGAGCGCGCAAAGACCGAGAGCCAGTTTGGCACCACCATCGCACACGGTTACCTCACACTCTCCGTCCTGCCATATCTCTGGGGACAGATCGTTGATGTGCAGAACGTAAAGATGCTCGTCAACTACGGCATTGACAAGATGAAATTCGGTCAGCCCGTGCTCAGCGGCCAGAGCCTATCCCTCACCACCTCCCTCCACAGCATCGCCAACCTCCGCGGCGCAGTGAAGACAGAAGTCAAGTTCACCATGAATGTTAAGGAGACAGGCAAAAAAGCCATCGAAGGCATCGCCATCTTCATATACTACTTCAACTAAAGCATACATTGCTAAGCCCCAAATCACTGTATGAGCACCAAGACCATGACAGAGACAATAGCCGAGTACTTCAAGACGCAACCCGTCCTGAAGGCGTGGCTCTTCGGCTCATACGCCCGTGGTGAGGAGAGGCCTGACAGCGATGTGGACTTGTTGGTAGAGTTTGATAAGAATGCACGTGTCAGCTTGATGAAGCATGCGGGAATGATAGTCGATTTGGAGCACAAGCTGCGTCGTCCCGTTGATTTGGTCACCGATGGCACCCTGTTGCCTTTTGCCGTGGATAGTGCTAACCGCGATAAAATACTGATATATGAGAGAGCCGGTCAGAGATAAGGGGCGTCTGGAACACATGAAGGACGCAATAGAACGCGTAATGAACTTCATGACAGACAAGTCAATGGACGATTTGTCGGATACCGCCATTGAGTATTACGGCATTGTCAAGTGTATCGAGATTGTAGGTGAAGCAGCCTATAAATTGACACCCCTTTTCAAGGAAACTCACCCTGACACTCCGTGGAGTGTGATTGAAAAAATGCGTCATGTGCTGGTACACGATTATTATCAGATTGAGAAGAGCGAGGTAAAATATGTAGTGGAAGACGACCTTCGCCCTCTTTACGAACAGATTTCCCAGTATCTCTCCGACACTAATTGGGAGGAATGGGAGAATCAGGAATCCGTTTCTCAGACCAATCCTAACAACCAATAATCCTTTTCGGCAGGCCCTCTAGCCCTCCTAGACAACAGAAAAATAGGACAGTAGCTGCCTGAGGAAATAGCACTCGTAACATGCTGATAATCAGAGGGCGTAGAGAAAGCAGGTCTTTTACACGGTGAAAGACCTGCTTTTGCGTTGTAAAAGACCTACTATTAGTCGGTAAAAGACCTACTATCAGAGCCTAAAAGACCTGCCATTGCAACGCCCTGAATATGAGCGCGTTTCCGGTTGTCCTATTTTTCGGTAGCCCAATGCCATGAAGCCGTTATCATTTGATATATATTTTCTTTTCTTATTCTTGTTCTTATTAAAAATTTATCGTACCTTTGCGCTCAGAAACCATACATGTTAGGATTATGACGCAGGTATTAGTTACACTGAATGAGTATGTGGCTACGCTGATTTCAAGTCATTTGTATGAGTGAGGTTTTATTGATATTGTCGGTTACGCTTGTTTTTATCGTAGTGGCCATCATTATCGATAGGAAGCAAAAAAAGTCAGGAGTCATGCATGAAGGCAAACTCCTGAAGAGTGAGGTCGTGTGTAGGGAGGGAGAGAAGTTTTACGTTGAGAAAGTTGTTTGCAAGGACTGGCATGCCAGCATTCATTCCTATTATCTTGTTTCTGAGAGATTAATCGGAGGGCATACCATCGTTGAACAGAGATGGAATTATAATGACTTCTGTGACATCACCGTTCGCCTCAATGACTGCACCTTTGCCCTCAACCGTCAGGTGGAAGTCATAGCCCTTGTGCGCAGTTTCCGGCCCATCCCGATTGAAGAGTTTGACCGCATTGCCCGACCATTAATCATGTAGCACGCTTTCCCCCCTACCGTCGGCCTGTGAGGATGAGGTATGTTGACTTGGCCTGCTGATAGTCGCAGAGGGCATCGGTGTGCTGGTCGTATAAGAAATGTGGAAAAATACCGCCCACCATAGTGTGTGGATTTATGTATGCTATTCCACCTTTGCGGCGAGTTCCTCGTCGTTCATTCGAGTATCCCAGAAGGCAGCGATGTAGATTACATCGTCCTCAACGAAATAAACCATCTTGTTCAGACCATTGACAATGACTCTACGATAAGTTCTGGCGCGGTTTTCGAATAGAGGATCAATTGTACCAATGTAGGGGGCGGTGCAAAGTTTCTTTGTCACCTCGCGTACTTCTTGCAGAAACTGTATCTTGCGCCTGACTCCGAACTGCCGACGGATATAGTCGGCAACTTGGTCTCTATTCTTCATGGCCTTTGGATCCCAAATCACTTTCATACCGTTTCTGTCATTGTCATTTCTTCCTGCTTCTGGCAGGCAATTTCATCGTCCAAGTTGTCCCATGCTTCTTCATCGGCTATGCCCTTGCCTGCTGCAAAGTTAGCTTCTGCCTCATCAAGCAGGGCGTTCATCTCCTTCAGTGTGTAGCGGGGAAGGGGATATTCTTCGTCATTCACTTCGTCAGTGGTGGCAGGGGATTTCATGCTGTCAATGATGATTGCCATAAGTTCCAGTTTCTGGCTGTTGTCCATGTCTTTCACCATGTTCCGATAGTAGCTCATGGTGTGTGTGACATGCTGTATTCTTGCGGTTGATGTTGCCATAATCATAATTGTTTATGAGTTTCTGGGTGCAAAGATAGTGTTTTTTCCCGACATTCTCGCGGTTTCATTGAATTTTTTAGCGCGGTGGGTGTGAGCAGATGCGATACAAGAGCCCTTACTGCCTGACAGAACAGTTGCGTGCAGGCAGTGAGGGCTCTTGCAATTGGGGTTGAGTCAGTATAGGTAGGATTTATTCAGTGCTGCAGTCGGCAAGTGCTCTTTCCTCCCCCTTTACCGTCGGCCTGTGAGGATGAGGTATGTTGACTTGGCCTGCTGATAGTCGCAGAGGGCGTCGGTGTGCTGGTCGTAGGCCTGCTGCTGTTCGCGCTGCGCGTCGAGGAGCACGGTCATGTTTGTCACGCCGTTGATATACATCTCGCGTTTTGCGCGCAGGTTCTCGTTGGCGTGGCGTATGCTCTTCTCCGCTATGCCCAACTGGCGGTATGCGTTGTCCAGGTTGTCATAGGCGTCGCGCACCTGCAGGTCCAGCAGCTCGCGCTTATCCTTGCGGAAGTCCAGTGCCTTCTGTTCTTCTATCTTCTTATACTTTATGCGGTGGCTCTCGCTCCAGAAGGCGCTGAGGGGAATGCTCACGTGTGCCACGCCCACTCCGCGAAACTGTCCCTTGCTGAGGATCCATGAGCCTCCGGCGTTGCCGCCCAGTATGAGCAGGGGGCGTTGTGAGGCGCGCGCCATCTTGGTCTCCAGTTGCGATTTCTGCACGTTGAGGTCCAGCAGGCGTGTCTCGCTGCGCAGCTCTATAGCGCTCAGTGAGTTCACCCACAGCTCATCGGGCTTCACGATGTCGGTGACGATGGTGGTATCGATGTCTATATCCTCATTAGGCAGGCCTATGTGCTTAGCCAGTGCGCGCCGTCCCAGGTTTATGGCGTTATCCAGTCTCAGGTGGAGGGCCGACAGTTGGTTTTGCCTCAGCTCCACGCTCAGCACGTCGTTGCTGTTCACTATGCCCTCATCGGCTAGGTTCTGCGCATCCTTCAGTATGCTGCCCACCTCATCCTCCATGCTTGTGAGGGTGCGGCTCTTGCCGTGCAGTTTCATCAGCATATAGTAGAGGAACTCCGTCTGCTGCACCAGTTGGTCGTATGTCATCTCCTGCATCTCCTTACGTGCCGTCACCTGCAGGTCTGCCAGTTTGTTGATGCTTGTCAGCAGTCCGCCTGTGTATATGGGTTGAATTGCTGAGATACCTGCTGTGGTGCCGTTTTGCAGTGTGGAGATGTTGTAGAAGTCAAAGCCGAGGTTAACCTCCTTGTTGAGTGCTTCGATCACCTCTTGCAGCTCATCGTTGAAGAGTTGCTTCTTGAAGAGATAGTCCGTTGCCTCAAAATGCATGGCTGATGCCGCCACGGTGGGGTAGTACTTCGAGCGTGCGAACTTCTGCTGCTCACGTGCTATGAGCAGGTCGTTCTGTGCGTTGCGCACGCTGATGTTGTTCACACGTGCTGTCTCTATGCACTCGTTGAGCGTCATAATCTTCTGTGCCGATGCCGTGAGCGGCAGCAGCATAGCGAGGGCCATGATGCACAGTGTGGTCCTGGCAGCGCTACCCTCAGAGTGGGTCGGTTGTGGTGTGGTCATTTTCTTTTCTTTTATGACGAGGCTATAGGCCGCCGGTATCATGGTGACGATGAAACACATGGAGATGAGTGCTCCGATGCATATCACTATGCCCATAGGCCCCCAGAGCGGTGTGCCCTTTAAGACCATAGGTATGACACCCATCGATGCCGCTGCCGATGTGAGGAAGATGGGGCGGAAGCGATGCTGTGCCGACAGTTGTGCGGCTTCTACTGCCGTCAGTCCCTGGTCGCGTCTCAGTTCCTCGGCATAATCCACCATGATGATGCCGCAGCGCACAATGATGCCCATCAGGGTGATATATCCGAGCAGTGCCGTGGCTCCCAGCTCAAATCCAGACAGGAAGAGGCCTATCAGTCCTCCCGGAATGGAGAATATCAGCGAGCCCATCAGCACGAGCATCAGCGGTATGCTGCGCAGGTGGAAGAGCAGTATGAACACTATGATGATGATGGCGAGCACCACTCCGAGGTATATCTGCGGGCGGTATCTGGTCTCCGTCTCGGCCTGTCCGCCCTGCTTTATGGTGATGCCTTCGGGCAGTCGCAGTGTCTTCAGGTCGTCATATATCTCCTTTGTCAGCGTTGCCACCTTTGCGTCACGGCTTATTGTGGCAAAGCAGACGGTCTCCCGTATGCCGTTGCTTCGTATTATGGCGCCGTTGTTCCAGTCGGGCGTGATGCCGGCCACTTGGGTCAGGGGCACTGTGGTCAGTGTGGGCACCAGTCCGCTGACGCGGATATCCTTGAATGCTTCCACGGTCTGCTTGCCCTCGTCAGCATCGCGCAGCACTATGGGCACCTCTGTACTGCCCTCCCAGATGCTTGATACCGGTATGCCGCCCGAATACCTCAGCGCCAGGTTCATCGCCAGCAACGATTTTGTCATGCCTATGCGATTAGCCTCCTCGGGGTGCAGGGCTATGTTGATGCGGCTCTGCGTAGTGCCCCAGTTGCTGCTCACAGTCACCAGCTTGGGGTTGTGGCGCAGGCGTGTCAGCACTGAGTCGGCTGCTACCCGCATAGAATCCAGGTTGTCGCCCTTCAGACGCACCATGATGGGATAGAGGGCATCAGTGTATGCTATCTCCTTGAAGAGCACCTGTGCGTCGGTGAAATAGTTAGCCATAGGCTCCGTATATTCGTCAAGCATCTCCTGCATCTCGCTATCGCTGTGGGTATTCACGATGAGTTGTGCGAAGTGTGTGCCTCCAAAGTCGGGGAAGAAGGCGGCGTGTATGCGCGGTGAGCCGCTGCCATAGAAGGTGGTGATGTTGGTCACACGCTTATCGCGGCTCAGTATGTCCACGAGCGAGTCGGTGACGGCGGCTGTGCGCGTTATGTCGGTTCCCGATGGTAGCACCACATCCACGGTGAAAAGGCTGCGTGTGGCGCGCGGCATAAGCTTCTGCGGTATCATCGGGAAGAGCAGCAGGCTAAGCAATACCACAGCCATTCCAATGGCGAGCGTGATGCGTCGGTGGTGCATGCAATGGGCCAGAAGGCGGTTGTAGAAGTCCTGCATGATGGTCAGGATGCGCGGTGTGCAGCTCTTCAGACCGTCGTGCACGAAGTAATACTCTATGATAGGCACCACAAAGAGCGCCACCAGCACCGATACCGTCAGCACTATCGTGAGACCGTAGGGGAAGGGTTCGATGAAGTTGTGTACGAAGCTCTCGGTGGTAAACAGCAGCGGGAAGAAGGTGATGGAGATGGCGAGCGTGGCTGTTATGATGCTGGCGGTGAACTTCTGCGCCGACTCTATGGCTGCGCGCCACCGTGGCACGCCCTCGTCAAGCTTCTCCAGATAGCTGTCTATGACCACCACTGAGTCATCCACAATCATACCCAGCGACACTATCATGGCTGCCAGCGTGATGCTGTTGATCTCTATTCCAAAGACGTAGAAGCACGCTATGGACGTGAAGATAGTGATAGGGATGGTGACAACGGCCACTCCCGCCACTCGCAGGGGCATCATGAGCATCACGACGATGATGACCGAGATGATGGCGATGAGCATCTCCCACAGGAATTCACGCACCGAATCCTCCACCACCTGACTCTGGTCTGAGATGACGTTGATGTTCACCTCGGGCGGCAGAGTGGCTTCAAAGTCGGAAAGGATAGCTTTTACATCCTCGCCGAACTTCACGATGTTGTTGCCCTTGGTCATCTGTAGCGACAAGAGTATGCACTGATGTCCGTTGTTCTTGATGTATCGCTTCATGGTGGGGTACTCGCGGCGCACGTCGGCAATGTCTCCAAGGCGCACTATTCCCCCTGCCGGGTCACTGTAGATGATGGTCTGCATCAGTTCCTGCTCCGTGTTGAGCGTTGGCAATATGTGCAGATTGCGGCTCAATTTGCCGTCGTCCAGATTGCCGGTAACCATCGTTCCCATGTTGCCCGACAGTTTGGAATACACCAGTGGCGTATTCAGGCCGTATGCCGGTAGGCGGTTGCGGTCCAGATAGATGCCTATCTGCTCCTTCTGATTGCCCAGTTGATAGATGTTGGCAAGCGATGGGATGGTGCGCAGACGGTCACACAGACGGTCCATGTATTCGGTCATCTCGCGGAAAGTCTTCTGCTCGCTCTCTATGGTGATAAGCATTGCCGACACATCGCCGAAGTCTTCATTGGCCACTACGCCCAGCACGCCGCTGGGCAACTGTGTGCGCAGCAGGGGGAGGCGCTCCTTCAGCTTGTTCCAGAAGTCAGTGTGGTCACCCGTTCCCTTCAGGAATACGAGGGCGATGCTCATGCCGTTGCGGCTGATGGTGGATGTACGGGCCTTGTCTATCTCCTTGAATGTCCACAGGAAAGTCTCCAGGGGGCGTGTCAGCTGCTGCTCCACCTCCAGCTCTGAGGCTCCGGGATAAAGTCCCACCACCACGCCGAAGGGCAAATCCAGCTCCGGAAACTCATCCTTCGGTATGAAAACAAGGGATATAATACCTGACACCATCATCACTGCGCAGAGCAGTATGACGATGCTCTTATGGTGTACTGCCGCCGCTACAAGGTCGCGGCGTGCCGCTTTCTTCTCATCGCTCATCTCTCATCCCTCCTATCTCCTTTCTCTTCCTTCATCCCTCTTCCTTCATCCTTTCTTCCTTCATCCTTTCTTCCCTCATCTATCACCCCTCTTCCCTCATCTACTTTCCTCCCTCTTCCCTCATCTTCCTTCCTCCCTCTTCCCTCATCTACCGTCACTCCATCGCTAACCTTGTCCTGTCCCTCTATGATGATAGTCTCGCCTGCGCTGAGGCCTGTCTCCACGATGACACCCTCATTGATGATGTCGCCCGTGGTAATCTGTCGGCGCTCAGCCTTGCCGCCCTTCACCACCCAGACGTAGATGCCGTTGCTGCCGATGCTCGCGGCCTGCTGCGGTATGACTATCTGATGGTTGGAAGAGCTGCTCCGCTTCACGTTGGCCACCATGCCGGGCAGCAGGGCGTGGTCTCTGTTCTCCACCAGTGCACGCACATCGTATGCGTGGCTGATGGGGTTGGCGGTCAGTCCGCGAGCCACTACGCGTCCCGTGAACGTGCGGTCGCCCAGCGCCGTCACGGTGAATGTCAGGCTTTCGCCCATTTTCACCGTCCCAATCTCGCGCTCGGGGATGGGTACGCAGACCTTCACGCGGTCTATCTTAACCAGATGAATGCCGCTGACACCGGGTGTCACGTTGGCACCCTCATGCACGTTCACCTTGCTCACGTAGCCGCTCCACGGGGCGCGCAGCACGATGTCGTCCAGACTCTTGCGCGAGATAGCCTCGGCAGAGCGGGCGCGCTGCAGGTTAGACTCCATCTCTACCATGCGTATCTCGGGCAGCGTTCCCTTGTCATAGAGGTTCTTCATGCGCCGGTAGGCATCCTCCGCCTGGTCCAGCGTAGTCTTAGACATGGCGTACGTATTGCGGATGTTGCGCCCGTCAAGCTCTGCAAGGGCCTGGCCTTTGGACACAAACTGACCCTCATAGACCATCACACGGGCTACGGTACCTATATTGTTGAAGCTGACATTCACGCCCTCTTCCTCCTCTATCGTGCCCACATAGTTGCGTGTCACGCTCTCTCGCGCCGGAGCAACCTTCATCGTTTTCACCTTGACAACGTTCTGCCGCTTGGCAGGCTGCTTGCCACATGCCCCCAAAAGCAATGCTATGGCTAGGACAAGATATAATCTCTGTTTCATTTTCTATGGTTAGTGTGAGGGATAAAATTCGTTAATATAAGGGATAATCCTAGTTATTATGGAGGGATAATCCTTGTTACTATGGGAGAGATAATACTGTTTGTGTAGGGGATAGTATGATATACTATTGTGTGCAAAGTTACAAAAAAAACTGAAAACTCCGCACATTTTACGGAGAATTAACGCAAACCAGCCTGCATAACCAGCCTGCATAGAGGGCAAGAAAGACGACGGTGGAGAAAGTTTTTTTGGGTATGATAGTAGAATTACAAGTTATTTGATTAACTTTGCAGGCGGTTACCAATATGAGTAAAGAGTAATTGAGGGCGTAAATCCATTCAGCGAAAGAGCCAAAAGTATATGAAACTCAGTAATCATGACATAGTTGAGTCGGATGATGAGGCTGCCGTTGGCGGTGGTGATGTGTTGTGGCGGTGTGTCCCTGACGGTGGGGATGACACGCTGCGCGGCGCTGAGGCGGCTGATGTTATAGCCTACATGGAGTCGCTGCGCAATGATGAGCAGCGGCAGGTGCTGATGCGTTTCTTCAAGACAGGCCCGGGCGAGTATGGCGAGGGCGATGAGTTCCTGGGGCTGAAGGTGCCGCAGACGCGCGAGGTGGTGCGCCTTGCAGCGAGGGATTTCCCCTTGGACGATGTGCCGGCATTGCTGACGAACCGCTGGCATGAGGTGAGATTGTGCGGTCTGTTGATACTCGTATCAAGGTTTGAGAGGTTCTCGACCAGGCGATTGGAGAACGATGAGGCTGCCATCAGAGGGCGCGACGAAATCCTAAAGCTCTACCTGCAGTACGCTGACCACGCTAACAACTGGGATCTGGTGGACCTCTCAGCCCCCAAGATACTCGGCCATTGGCTCACGCTGCCGTCATATTTAGGCGGTAAGGATTACAAAACAAAGGTGCTCGACGACCTTGCTGCGAGCTCCTGCCTATGGCGTCAGCGCATGAGCATCGTCTGCACATGGAAGACATCGCAGGTGGGCGACCCCTCGTGGTGCCTGCGCTATGCTGAGATACACCTGCACCACCCCCACGACCTGATGCACAAGGCCGTGGGATGGATGCTCCGCGAGATGGGAAAGCGCTGCTCTATGGACCTGCTGCGCGACTTCCTGCGCCGACATGCACACGAGATGCCACGCACCGCCCTGCGCTATGCCATCGAAAAGATGCCCGAGGCAGAGCGAAAAGAGTGGATGAGCATCAGGACCGGCGCATGCTAATTCCCACCGTGATGCCTCACATGACGTTATTTATAACACTCCTAAAAGAATGTCCCGTTGATGAAAGACTATCCTGACAAGATGTCGCCAGAGCAGGCACGCGTGTTTTGCGACGATGTGCTGAATATCGTTGCTCAGATACCTCGCGGCCGCGTTACCACCTACGGACACATTGCCGCCCTCGCGGGATGGCCCAGCCACTCGCGCATGGTGGGGCGCACCTTGAGATATACGCCCGGCGCGGAGCAGCTGCCCTGCCATCGTGTGGTCAACAAAGAAGGGCGCACCGCCCCGGGATGGAGCCTCCACCGACCCCTGCTGGAGGCAGAAGGCGTACTGTTCAAGCCCAACGGCCATGTGGATATGAACCGCCACCTGTGGGTGCCCATTATGCCTGACTAAGGAATCAGCCAATTCCGCACAGGGGAATGTGGGCGCTCATAACCTGCGCAGGAGTTGTTACACCATATCGAACAACCTATTTCCGAAACCTGAAACGATGTGAACTATGGAACAAACAGAAAGGATTACCAAAATGGAGCAGTCGATGGAGCGTGCTTCTGCTGCGCTGACGGAGCTCTCGGCAGCTCTCAGGAACTACGCCGCCGTGCAAGTTGACCTCGCCGCCCTCAATGCATATTACGGCAGCGATGAGTGGAAAAACGACTTTGCCGACGATGAGGCCGGCCTACTGCCCGCCACCCTTAAGCGCGGTGTCCTCTCTGAAGACGGCCTGTGGAACCTCCTCGCGGACCATCGGGAACTGGCGGAGAGGATAAAGGAACTCGCCTCAAAGTAAAACGCAGCATATTCTCTAAGCCCCAAAAGAACTCTCTATTTCCCTATACGAACGCCAAAGTTTGAATCAAAACCGTTAAAGACCCTATTTGTATGAACAGTTTTTCTTTATCTCCTCAGAATCAGCAAAATGACCGACTCTTGCAGCATGTATTCCAACACATGGTAGCGGACATTGTCGATGCAAGAGTAAGAAACCTCATCGTAAAAAATATCAGGAACTACAGGCAGGCTGAGGACTATCTGAACTACCCTTCGCTCATATACAAATGGCGGGGTGCCGGACACATGACAGTAGAGCATGTCTTCCGGTTCCTTGAGGCTTTCTATCAGGAATACCGGGCTATCATCAACGGTCAGCAGGAGGGAATATGGGAAAGGCTGATAGCCATTGACTATCCCTTCCTTACGGATGGGGAGCAATCCTTCGTTGCTTCGTTCATGAAGTCAGAAGGTCGTTTCCCCGTGCTCTTCATCGCCTGTCGCTATTTCCGGCACACTATGGAGCGAAACTCTCAGGTTTTTGCGCTGGCCAACGGCATCGTGGGAGGCCACCGGCGGTTTGACTTGATAGGCCGGGAATACGGTATGACGCGTGAAAGAGTGCGCCAGCTGGGCTCCATGAGTGTCGTCCGCGCCGCCGATGCGGGGATGGTGTGGAGCGAAGAGCGTTGGGAGGCCACAGGGTTTATGCATCAGCCGTTGCTGACAGAGGAGATAATACACTGGGACGAGCTTCGGCAGAAGGAACATCTGGACGACATCGACTCCTATGCCGCGCTGGCCATCATCAGCCAGATGACGTTGCACCATATCGTTTCTCTGCGTTCTGACGGGCGCAGGGCCAATACCAGGCTCAATGCCGATACGCCTTGGCAGAAGCCCGACGTGCTCTTCAGCTATGACAAGAGCCTTAGCTGCTTTTCTTTTGAGAATGCGCTGGCCGTCGTGGGCCATGAGTTCTCCCTGCAGCGCATCTCGGACAGCCGCATGCCGCTGCAGGACATCGTCACTCCATACTTCACGCATAAGCACGGCGAGGCAGAGCATCAGGCCGTCATAGGTATTCTGAGGGAAGTGCTGCCACAGTTTGAAGGGGTGGAGACAGAGGACGACGACATCATATTCCGCGCCAACCGCATCAACTATGCAGAGGAGATATATCGCATTTTGCAGCGCAAAGGTCGGGCGATGACCGTCAACGACATCTACGACGAGTTTCGCCAGCTGCATCCCGATGACCATCACACCGAGAGCTCGTTCGTGCGCAACTACATGCTGCGCGATGAGCGCTTCGAGGCCATAGGCAGCAAGTCCACCTATCAGCTCAAGGAGTGGAAACGGTTTGCCGGCGCATTGGGCGACTTGGCAGTGCATCTTCTGGAGAACAGCGCTGAGCCGGTGAAGGCAGAGACGCTGTGCCGGCAGATGATGGAGCATAGGAATGCCACAACCATGAAGAGCTGCAACACAAGCATCTACATCGCCGTCAGTACACGTCGGCTGATGTTCTATATTGATGTCAATGAGAAGAAGGATGAGGCTCAGCCCGAATCGGAGGTGAGCCGCTACTACGTCGGGCTCTTTGACCGCCAGTATCCTCCGCAGTTCTGGCCCTCGCCGCTCACTGTCGATGGAGCGATACGCAGCATGCGCCGCTTCCTGAAGGAATATGGCAGGTGGCCTTTCTCAACGGGCAGGGAGGGCATAGAGCAGACACTGCACTACACTCTCAGGAAATATAACAAGATAAAGAGTGTCACCGACGAAGAACTACAGAGATTTCAGCAGGCTATGTCAGACATCAGTCCTAACGACTATCCCACCTGCGAGCGTGATTTCCAGTTCCTGAAGCGCTGCCGCACACTTGCTGAATACTGTAACAGCCGGCATCATCTGCCCACCTGCGGCAAACTCCTTTCCTGGTATAAGTCCCTGCACTCACAGGCTGCCCAGCTCACCGGCTTCCGCCGTTATCACTACGAGCGTCTCCAGGCCACCATCTCAGCCTCCCTGCAGGAGTTCAGCCCCAGCAGTACCCCTACCGACTCCGCCCCCCAGAAAGCCGTGCAGCTGACGTTTGATTTTTCGGAATAGTTCAGGTTTCGGAGGCGCAGGGCGCACTGTAATACGTAACATTACATCACCACCTGAGATACACTTGGATAATCTGACACAACCAATGGGGTCATTGTCTAAATATGTTGCAGTTACATCATATTGCCCCCCTTGATAGCACAAAACTAATGCGGTTGCCCGCCCTCCTGCTGCACGCAGCACCGATAACGGCGAAACACTCCAAGCGGAAACACCCGAAAAACGCCTTTGTAACCCTCACATATTCAGGTCGTTGCAAAAGCAGGTCTTTCACCCTCTAATAGCAGGTCTTTTACTCGGTAATAGTAGGTCTTTTACCCGGTAAAAGCAGGTCTATTACATCGCAATATCAACTCCATCTCTCCGCGATGCAATCCCGACATCATCGCGGGCCTTTTGCCATGATAGGACAAAAACAACATTCCCCCAGCCCCCCTCTGGCTTCCCCCGTAGCGGGAAGGGACGTAATCAGCGAGCATTTTATATGAAGGAACCGTGCAGTATGAGGCAAGAGAAACCAAAAAGCCCCCAATACCTCAAAGCCCCAAATCGTTCATTGCAGTAACCGATATTCACGAAAAATCGGTTAGTCCAATAACCTTTTTCCGTTAAAATTTGGTTGTTTCACTTAAACTTTGCGATAAAAAAAGTGTGAAAATAATGCAAAAAATCAGTGTTTATTAATTTTGTTTGATAGAAAATGCCTAACTTTTTAAATCTAACTTAATAAAATTGTGTGATTCTTATTAAATATAGTTTATATGAGTGTCAGTAAAGATGTCATCAAACAATGCCTGATTCGTAAGCAACGTGAGGTGGATGAGGCGGTGATTGTGAGTCCCACAGACTTTCGTTTGACAGGCTGCGTGATGTCAGGTGGGCCGAGCCTTGGATGAAGGTCATTACGAGAAACGTGGCATCAAAGTGCAAGAGTCACCAGCAAGCATTGCCCACTGTCTCGCTTGAAGCGACTAAGGAGCCAGGGCTGATAGCCGCTGATGATGAGGAAAGGGACGTGAGGGGTGTGCCGTTGAGCGAGGTGCCCGCTATCTTCGTACCCTACTCTGCCCTTAGGCACGCTTGCATACAAAAGACAATGGATTCTTGAGCTATTTGAGAAACATAAAAAATGAGCCCACTTTATATCGCAGGCTCAGTTCACCGATCTTTCAAGAATATCCATTATTAGATACGCCTATCCGTAGTAGTTCATTCTTCTATAATGTTAATAAAATATCTCCAAGGCTCCGAAGCTTTATATGCTCCAACGGAACCTCGAGGAACGTATAGCGTAGCTTTATCATATATTATATAGTCAAAGGTTGTTCCACTATTAACTTGTGAAGGTGTTGTTCCTATGCAGTGTATGGCTGTTATTTTATCGCAACCCATAAATGCCCATCTGTTTATATAAGCTAATCGACTCGGAAAGGTTATGGTTGTCAAGTTACTACAGCCTTCAAAAGCTTGATCTCCAATGGAAGTTATCGAATTAGGAAAGTTCAAAGTAGTCAACCTGCTACAGTACGCAAAAGCATTAGATGGAATTTCCGTACATCCACTGCCAAAAGTAAGGGACTCTAATTGATCATGATGAGAGAACGGCATATAGTCATAATGTCCATTTTGAAATGTGAAATTTCTTCCAATATAGAGTGTTGTCAAAGAGTAAGGTAAACCAATGTTTACTAGTTCCAACTCTTGTTCAGAATCTTCAATACGGAGAGAGGTCAAACCATCACATCCTAGAAATGCATTATATCCTATTGAGGTCACATTAGCGGGAATTGTAAAAGAATTTCCTAAATGTTTGCTGCCCTCAAATGCATAATATCCGATCCTGGTAACATTGAATGGAATAACAGTATTGGAACACCCTACAAGTAATGTGTTAGTTGATTTCTCTATAATGGCATTACAATTATCTCTTGAGTCATAGTTCGGATTGCCATCTTCAACAGTAATTGTAGTTAAGCCACTACAGCCAGAGAATGCATGATCGCCGATAAAAGTTACATTTTTGTTAATCGTAATAGAATTCAGGTAGTTGCATTGTGTGAATGCATAACTACTTATTCCTGTTACACCGTCTGGAATAATTAAATCTTCTACTTCCTTACCATTCACATACAAGTGATGTATAAGCGCTAAAGGATTAGAGTGATAGTTGTGGAAATTAATTTTGCACCATGCAGATAGATCTTTAATATCCATTGATGTTAACGCATTGCACTCTATGAAAGCATTTTCGCCAATCTCCGTAACACTTGTTGGAATAGAAATGGAAACTAAGCCATAGCAGTAAGCAAACGCATAATCACCGATTTTTGTAACATTGTTGGGGATAGTTACATTAGTAATACCATAACAACTATGGAATGCAGACTTACCAATACTCGTAACGCATGATGGAATAGAAATAGAAACCAAGGCTTTGCAGTCATAGAAAGCCTTATCTCCAATCTCTAACACTTCGTAGAAATTTCCCTTGTACGTAATACTGGAGACAATTCTAGCCTCCCCTTTAAAACCAGACTTGTCATAACCGGAAACTGCAAGATGGCCTTCAGTAACTGTATATTTGATGTAATCAAGATAGAAATTCTTGTCATCAATACTGGAGAACACGCCTCCATTAGAGGCTTTTCCATCATCACCGATTGTAATCTGTTCGTTAACAAAACCTGTAGAGTCATCATCGTCGCCACCACAGGCCACAAATAAAGTCTGTGCCATTAGTGTTAGCATCAGCATCATAAAAGTTCTAAAATCTTTCATAGTCTTTAGTTTTAATTTGTATGTAACATAGTTTGTAGAAATAGAATACGTTTATCCTATTCCATGTCATTTATAAAGTTGAGTTTGTTTGTATTAGCCACACAACAAAAAACGTGGGTATCCACTTTTGTCCGTCTGCTGATTGAGACCTACCACAGCCCTATGTACTGACGAACAGAGTGATACCCACGTAACGTATTGCTAATACACCCGTAAGTGTGCTATGAAGGCGTGGCTAGCCTTCACGCACACAACGGGAATACATATAGCACACCCGTGGCATCATAATCTGCGTTGTCTTTGGTACATAATAGAGAGTGGTAGTTTCAATCAGCCAATTGACAAAGCATTATGTGATGCTTTTTCATTATGTAGTGTCCAGTCCTACAGCTCCGCCCACCTCAATGGGCATCATTGCTACAAGCCTAAAATCTGCTGCAAAAATACAAAAAAGTTAGCATATCCGTGCATGATTAATAGAAAAAAATCAAATTTTACCCGAATATGTCCAGGTTAACGGCAAGTATAGTGGTAAGCGGAACAGCAAGAAATGCCCGTCAGAAATGACATCCTGCAGGGATTATTCGCGGCATAGCCACCACAAACGGAGAGAAAAAACATGGAGCCTGCACCGTATAAGTTACTGATGCAGGCTCCATGGATTGTTTCTGGCCTTTCCTCATCCGCTATCTTCCACTCCCTGCTGCCTAATTGAAGGCAGGAGGTCTGCATGGGGCGATATGTCAGTGAGGTCGGAGGCATGGGGGATTGTTATACTTGTTATTCGGGATTTGTGGGGTTAACTTGTTTGAGGGGTAAAGAGGTGGGGCGGTAAAAATTACTTGTCGTTGTAATGTTCCTCGGCTTGAATTACAAGCACCGTGACGCGGTTGTCGTAGATGTCGTATATGATGCGGTCATGGGCTGTGATGTGGCGTGAATAGGTCACGTCGTTTCCTCCGACAAGCGCTTCGGGGTGGCCCAGACCTGTGCGGGGATGCTGCATGATGTCCATCAGAATCTTCGTCGCCTTCTTGAAGAGCTGGGGGTTGGACTTCTTCCACTTGCGCAACGTCTGGTCAGCCTCCTTGGAGAACTCAATCGTGTAGGTCATAGGCTGTCGAAATATCGCTGCATCTCCTCTGGGGTGCTGCATTTGATAGTCTCACCCTTGGCATATTCGCGGCGAGCCTTGTTGATGGAGCGGTGCATGGCGGGAGTGATTGTGCGGTCATCACTGATGGTGGCGGTACGCACTGAGGCTATGCCGCGTATCATTTTCAGTGCCCGCTTGACGTCAGCCACCAGCGCGTTGTCTTCCAGCGTCACTATTATTTGGGATGTCTGTGGTAATGTCATTGTTGCCATGATAAATACGTAATTAAGTGAAATTTCACGCTGCAAAGGTACAAAAAATATATCAAATAAACTGCATTTGAGGAAGATATTAACACGATTTCCACACTAAGTGTGCGTTTTGTCAAGAGAAGCGCTATATTGGGGATGGGAATAGTCCCAAGAATATATTAGATTCCTCAAGTTACAATCTTATTTTCAATTACCGCGCACTATGACGTGAAAAATGTAGAATGATGGGTGGGGGAGGTTGCTATTTTGTGGTGGGATTAGTCACTTTTAGGTATTTTATTGCGTTTTTACTGTGTTTTGTTGTAAGTTGTTTTGCTACTGTCAGAATGTTTTGCTAACTTTGCGGGCAAAGAAATAAAAGTGGGTTTGATGAATTATCACCGTAGTATGATGAACCACCACCGTGGTATGATTCATGTAACCTACCAAAAAAACACAGCAGATGAAACTCAGTAATCTTGACATAGGCGAGTCGGCGATGGTGACAGCCGTCGGTGGCAGTGGTGCTTTGCGGCAGCACATACTTGATATGGGCCTCATACCCGGTGCGGTGGTGAGGCTTGAGAAGTTTGCCCCTATGGGCGACCCGATGCAGCTGACCCTGCACGGCTATACGCTGACCCTTCGCCGGGCCGATGCTGTCACTATTGATGTGTCGCCCTGTCCGCTCCCACTGGAGGGTGGGGAGGGTGATGCTGACCGTAAACAGTCCCCGCAACTCTCTCCGGTAGGGCGGTTGTCACCCCTGCAGCACCCGGGATTGGGTGAGGGCGGCAAGTATCACGACCCTAAGCATGAGCACCCTCTGCCTGACGGGACGGTGCTTTCGTTCGCCCTCGTGGGCAATCAGAACTGCGGAAAGACGACACTCTTCAACCAGCTGACTGGTGCCAATCAGCACGTGGGCAACTTCCCCGGCGTCACCGTTGACCGCAAGACGGGTGCTATTCGGGGTCACATGAACAGCGAAGTGACTGACTTGCCGGGCATTTACTCCCTCTCGCCATACACGAGCGAGGAGGTGGTGAGCCGCAATTTCCTGCAGCAGTCACACCCCCACGGCATCATCAACATTGTTGACTCAACGAACATGGAGCGCAATCTCTACCTGACGATGCAGCTGATGGAGCTCAATGTCCCTATGGTGCTTGCGCTCAACATGATGGACGAGCTGACGGGCAACGGCGGTACGGTGATGGTGAACGAGATGGAGCAGCTGCTCGGTATGCCTGTGGTGCCAATCTCTGCCATCAGAAACGAGGGCGTGGAGGAGCTGATAGAGCATGCCATGCACGTGGCAAAGTACCAGGAGACGCCGGTGCGTCAGGACTTCTGCCTGCCCGACGAGAACGGCGGTGCGGTGCATCGCTGCCTGCACGCCATCATGCACTTTATCGAGGACCATGCACAGCGCGCCAATGTACCGTTGCGTTTCGCCGCCACCAAGCTGGTGGAGGGCGACACGCTGGTGGAGAAAATGCTGAAATTGAGCGAAAACGAGCGCGAGAGTATAGAGCACATAGTGTGTCAGATGGAGGAGGAGCGCGGCCTGGACCGTGCCGCTGCCATTGCCGATATGCGCTATGCGTTCATCAACCGACTGTGTGAGAAGACGGTGGTGCGTCCGCATGTGAGCAAGGAGAGCAGGCGCTCAGAGCGGATAGACAGGATTCTGACGGGCCGGTGGACTGCCTTGCCAGTATTCATTGCGGTGATGGCGATGATATTCTGGCTGACGTTCGACGTTCTGGGCGGCACCATGCAGGGCTGGCTTGAAGATGCCATAGCGTGGTTTACCGACGCGAGCGACTCTGCCATGCGCTCCTGGGAGGTAAACGACACGGTGCGTTCGCTCATCATCGACGGCGTCTATGCCGGTTGCGGCACGGTGGCAAGCTTTGTGCCCATCATCGTGATACTGTTCTTCTTCCTCTCCATGATGGAGGATTCGGGCTATATGGCGCGCATAGCATTTGTCATGGACAAGTTGTTGCGCCGCCTGGGACTGTCTGGCCGCAGCATCGTGCCGCTGCTGATGGGCTTCGGATGCTCCGTGCCCGCCATCATGTCGAGCCGCACGCTGCCCTCTGAGCGAGACCGAAGGCTTACGATCATGCTGACACCGTTCATGTCGTGCACTGCCAAGCTGCCCATCTATGCCTTCTTCTGTGCTGCCTTCTTCCCCGGACAGGCCGCCTGGGTCATGTCGGGGCTATACCTGCTGGGCATCGTGACCGGCATCATCGTGGCACTGTGCCTGAAGCGGACGGCCTTCAAAGGCGAGCCGGTGCCGTTTGTCATGGAGCTGCCGAACTACAGAATGCCGGGCCTGAAGACCACCATGCTGCTGCTATGGGAGAAGACCAGCGACTTCCTGCAGCGGGCTTTCACCGTCATATTCCTTGCAACAATCGTGATATGGTTCCTGCAGACATTCTCCTTCAGGCTTGATATGGTAGATGATTCGGCGCAGAGCATCCTGGGACAGGTGGCCTCTGTCGTTGCTCCGCTGTTCAGACCGCTGGGCTTTGACGACTGGCGCATAGCGACATCGCTCGTGGGAGGCTTCCTGGCAAAGGAGAGTGTGGTAAGCACCATCACCGTGCTCTTTGGCAGCGAGGTGGTTCTGACGCAGGTTTTGTCCATTTCATCGGTTATATCGCTGCTCATATTCTGCCTGCTCTATACCCCCTGTGTGGCTGCAATAGCAACGGTGAAGCGTGAACTCGGCACCCGCGATGCGCTGATGGTCGTGGTGGCACAGTGCGTCATAGCCTATATCGTGGCGTTTGTGGCTTATCAGGTGATGACGGTGTGGTAGATTTGCTGCGGTTAATCTGCGATGGCATCGCAGCAGACTGGCCACGGTTACAGGGCTTGATGAGGGGGCATTTGATGTTATCTGCGACGGTATCGCAGATTCTCGGACTTTAGTTTTCAGCGTTTGAATATCATCAGTTACATATTACTTGGGGTTGTTTTGGGCCTCTTCTTCTTTGTGGCGCGATATGTCGTAAAGGGGAAGAGCAGGAAGAGTTGTTGTGAAAAGTGTGAGGGTTGCAACGGGTGCAATGGGTGTTAAGAACTCTTAATTCTCAATAACTCTTAATTCTTAATTCTTTGTATCTTAATTCTTTTTATTAATTTTGCACCCCAAATGGGCATTACATCCATAGCAAAGTTGGTGTTCCGGCTTCGTCAGCGAGACCTGGAGCAGCATTTCACCCGACCTGAGGAATTGCAGGCCCGGGTGTTGCGTCGTCTCCTTAAGGAGTGTTCGCAGACGCAGTACGGTGAGGAGCGGGGTGTCAGCAGCGGCGACAGTTATGATACTTTCCGCAGCAGGGTAGGGGTAAACACCTACGAAGAGCTGAAAGGCTACATCGATCGTATGCGCCACGGCGAGAAAGACGTGCTGTGGCCGGGCAGGGTGAAGTGGTATGCCAAGTCCAGCGGCACTACGAATGATAAGTCGAAGTTCATCCCCGTGAGCCGCGAGGGGCTGCAAGACATCCACTATGCCGGCGGTACCGACGTGGTGGTGTGGTACTTGCAGAACAATCCCAAGTCGCGCCTCTTCGACGGTAGAGCCCTGATACTGGGCGGTTCGCACAGCCCTAACTACAATGTGGCGGGCTCGCTCGTGGGTGATTTGTCTGCCATACTGATAGAGAACATCAACCCGCTGGTAAACCTGGTGCGTGTGCCCGACAAGAAAACGGCCCTCATCAGCGACTTTGAGGAGAAGCGCGAGAAGATAGCGCGCCAATGCCTGAACGCCAATGTCACCAACCTCAGCGGCGTGCCATCGTGGATGATGTCGGTGCTGACAAGGGTAATGGAGCTCAGTGGCAAGCAGCATCTGGAGGAGGTGTGGCCCAATCTGGAGGTATTCTTCCACGGAGGCATCGCCTTCACGCCGTATCGTAAAGCCTACGAGCAGCTGATAACGAAGCCCGACATGCACTACATGGAGACCTATAACGCCTCTGAGGGCTTCTTCGGAATACAGAACGACCCCGCCGACCCCGCCATGATGCTGATGCTCGACTATGGCGTCTATTATGAGTTTGCGCCCATGGAGGCCGTTGACGACAGCGGACAGCTGAAAGACGAGAGCCTTGTGGTGCCGCTCAGCGGCGTGGAGGTAGGCAAGAACTACGCTATGATAATCTCCACATCCTGCGGTTTGTGGCGGTATATGATAGGCGACACGGTGCGCTTCACCAGTGTCAGACCATATAAATTCATCATCACCGGCCGCACTAAGAGCTTCATCAATGCCTTTGGCGAGGAGCTGATAGTGGATAATGCGGAGCGCGGCCTGCAGTATGCGTGTCAGCAGACGGGTGCCGAAGTGCGTGAATATACCGCTGCACCGGTGTTCAGGGCCGAGGGAGTGACGCCCCACCATCAGTGGCTCATAGAGTTTAGCCGCGAGCCGGCAGACCTGAATGCCTTTGCCAGCATCCTGGACCGCCGCCTGCAGGAGCTGAACAGTGACTATGAGGCAAAGCGCTACAAGGACATCAACATGATACGCCTGCAGATAGTAAAGGCCCGCAAGGGGCTCTTTGACGAATGGCTGAAGTCCAAAGGCAAGCTCGGCGGTCAGCATAAAGTGCCGCGACTGGCCAACACCCGCAAGCACATCGAAGAGCTTATTCAAATTAACGAATTAACGAATTGACAAATTAACAAATTAGCGTTGAGACATTCACTGCGTGACATATTGACTTTTGCTATCCGTCTGCTGCCCCTGGCGGTGGTTGCGGTGGTGTGTCTGCTGGTTGTCACATCCTGTGCCCGCATGGGTTCGCCCGACGGTGGATGGTATGACGAGGTGCCGCCGCACGTCATTGCCACCTATCCCGCAGACAGGGAGGTGAACGTCACGAGCCGGAAGATACGCATAGAGTTTGATGAATTTATCAAGGTGGACAACGTAGCGGAGAAGGTTGTCTTCTCTCCGCCACAGAGAGAGGTGCCCGACATCAAGGCTCGTGGACGCTTCATCAACATCACTCTCCATGACCCGCTGATAGAAAACACCACCTATACCATCGATTTCTCTGACGCCATAAGCGATAACAACGAGGGAAACTCAATGCCGAGTTACACCTATAGCTTCTCCACCGGCGACCATATCGACACCCTGGCCGTGGAGGGCTACGTGCTCAATGCCGAGGATCTGGAGCCGGTGAAGGGCATACTGGTGGGACTTTTCCCCAAGGACAGCCTGGCTCAGGGGCCTGATACCGCCTTTGTCCGTGTATCACGCACCGACAGTTACGGCCATTTCATCATTCGCGGTGTGGCTCCCGGGCAATACACCGCAGGTGCCGTGATGGATATGGACGGCGATTCACGCTTCACGCAGCGAGGCGAGCAGATGGCTTTCTCGCACGATGTGTTCGTGCCGTCGGCCTTCCCCGACATCAGGCAGGACACCATCTGGAGTGACACGCTGCACATCAAGGACATCATCCGGGTGCCATATACCCACTTCAAGCCCGATGACATAGTGCTGCGAGCCTTCAGCCACTCCATGACAGAGCGCTATTTCCTCAAGTCAGAGCGCATAGAAACGGACCACTTCACGTTAGTATATACCTCCGGCCTGAGCAAGGACAGCATCGATGCCTACTATGCCCGCACCGACAGTACGGCCAAAGCCGCGCTCCAGAAGTATGACGGACCGCGTCTGACAGCACTGCCCACACTTCGCGGCCTGAACTTCAACGCCGATGAAGCCCTTGTCATAGAGCCGTCAGAGTTTGGCGATACCATCACTTACTGGATAAAAGACACCACACTCATAGAGAAAGACTCGTTGGCTGTACAGCTGACAACGCTTATCACCGATACGCTAGGAGTGCTGCAACTGGAGACTGACACGCTGGAGCTGCTGCCGAAGATGAGCCTGGAGAAGCGCCTGAAGGAGCGCGCCAAGCAGCAGGAAGAGTGGCAGAAAGAGGTGGAGAGGCGCAAGAAGTCGCGTGAGAAGACCATCTCCCGCCTGCGCAGGGACGAGGTGCCGGAAGAGGAATGGGACCTGGAACCCCTTGACACCCTGCCCGCACCAAGGAGGCTGAAGGTCAATTATGAGGTGCCGGGGTCTATGTCGCCCGATGGAATAGTACGTATTACATTCCCCACACCGATGGCGCGCATCGACACATCGGCGGTACATCTCTATGTGGAACAGGACTCCACATGGTATCGTACGCAGTTCTTCCTGCAGCCAGTAGAGCAGAGACTGCCTTACATGGGTGACAATCCGCAGAGAAACCTCAGCCGCGAGTGGGAGATGTTTACTGAATGGATACCTGGAGCCAACTATTCCTTTGAGGTTGACACGCTGGCATTCGAGGATGTCTATGGCACTACCTCAGACCCATACAAGACCGGTATCCGTGTATTGCCGCTGGATTCATACTCTTCTCTGTTTGTCAATGTCACCGGCATACCGGCTATGTCATCCTCCATTAAGGCAAAGAGCAACTCGGCAAAGCAGCCTTCGGATGCGGAAGCTGAGGCTGCTGAGGGTGCAGAAGGCAATGCCGAGCCGGCCCCTGTGCAGCCTGCGGGCAAGCCACAGATGGTGGTGCAGGTGCTCGACAGCAGCGACAGAGTGGTGAGATCGGCAGTGGTGGAAAAGGGAACGGCGGAGCTATACTACCTCAAGGGCGGCACATTCTATTTGCGCGCCTTCATGGACCGCAACGGTAACGGACGATGGGACAGCGGTGATTACTACATTGACCAGCAGCCCGAGGAGGTCTATTACTACCCGAAAGAGGTGGAGCTGAAGGAGAAATGGGACATCACCAAGACCTGGAACATCTCCGAAACGCCCCTGTACCGACAGAAGCCCGGCAAGCTGACCAAGCAGAAGGGAGAGAAGAAGAAGGAAATTCGCAACCGCAACCAGAAGCGCGCTGAGGAGAAAGGCATTCCTCTGCCCGAATATCTGCAGTAATAATACAGACTACACATAGCAAACAAGAAACAGGATACACACAATGAGAAGGGCACAAATCATTCTTATACTATTGATAACGCTGCTGATACCCTTGCAGGGCAACGCCGTGACACGCGCGTTCAATGACCGCGAGGTGATATCTTACCAGCTCTATTTCAACTGGAAATTCATTTGGATAAAGGCTGGTACGGCTACTATGACCACCCAGCCCTCCACCTATGGGGGCAAGAACGTGTTTCGCACCAGCCTGATCACGCAGACATCGCGCAAGATAGACCGCTTCTTCGTCATGCGCGATACCATCACCAGCTTCTGTGACCTGGACCTTTCGCCCCTATATTATAGGAAAGGTGCGCGCGAGGGAAAGCGCTATTACGTTGATGAGGTGTGGTACAACAACCAGGGCAGCAAGAGCATCGCCACCATGCGACACCTTACGGCAGACGGTGAGATAATCAATGAGAAGCATACGTATGAGCGCAATGTGTCGGACATGATAAACAGTTTCATGCGCATCAGGAGCATGGACGTGTCACGCTGGAAGGTGGGCCACGCCGAGACGGTCTATATAGCCGGTGGCTCAAGCCTCACAACGGCGCGCCTCGTGCTCAACGGCAGAAAGACCATAAAGGGTGATGACAACAAGAAATACGCCTGTCTTGAGATATCATACAACGAGAAAGACAACGGGAAGTGGAAGGAAATAGTGAAGTTCTACGTCACCGACGACCGTCGCCACATCCCCATCCGCCTGGATCTCAACCTGCGCTTCGGCACCGCCAAAGCCTTTGTCACGTCCATAAAGTAACGACTTAAACGTATTACCAACCCTTGTTAACCCGATTACCAACCCTTGGTAATTTTGCTGTAAAAATGCCGCAGGATAGTGTAATCTTGCGGTTTTTTTTATTTCTTAATGTTTTTTAACTGTACGATTAATTGCTCATTATCAATTTTTAATTATCTTTGCACCAAATTACCTTAATAGGCGTTAATGACTGTTGAATTTTCGCTACTTTTACCAAGCTAAGACCGCAAAAGGGCTAAGCAGGGGGTCAAATGCAAGCAGAGATGAGCTCCATAAGACCGTCAGCAGCCCGACAGATACTAACCGGATGCTCCGTAAAGACTGACAGACAGCCTGTTGAGGCAGTTGGAGACGTGTGTCCGGAATGCCTCAGGGCATTAGAGGAACAGATGTTAAAGATGCATTATGACGACTTTTTTTATTATCAACTATACTAAACAAACAAACTAACTATGTCTGAAAAATTCAAGAACGTTCGCTACGCGCTCGTAAGCATGTTGCTCTTCTATTGTGCAGCACTGCAGGCGCAGTCAGTGACAGGAAACGTTAAGGACAGTATGGGTGAGCCGGTCATTGGTGCTACCGTAATGGAGAAAGGCACTAAGAATGGCACCGTTACCGATTTTGACGGTAACTTCACCATCAAGATGTCCTCGACGTCGCATGACTTGCAGATTTCCTACGTTGGTATGAAGACTGCAAATGTAAAGGTAGGTAGCAAGACTCAGCTCGATGTTACCCTTGAAGACGATGCTACGACTCTTAACGAAGTCGTTGCCATCGGTTACGGCTCAAAGGCCCGTAAGGATCTGACCGGTTCGGTAGGTTCTGTCAGCGGTGCAAAGCTGGCAGCTATCCCGGTATCATCTGCTACGGAGGCCCTGGCCGGTAAGATTGCCGGTGTGCAGGTAACCTCTGTCGATGGTCAGCCAGGTGCTGATGTTAACATCCGCGTGCGTGGTGCTACGTCTGTGACGCAGTCCAACGAGCCTCTCTACATCGTCGATGGCTTCCAGCAGTCAAACATCAACGATATCCCACCAAGTGATATCGCATCTATCGATGTATTGAAGGACGCATCACTCACCGCCATCTACGGTGCGAAGGGTGGTAACGGCGTTATCGTCGTAACGACCAAGTCTGCACAGTCTGGTAAGGTGCAGGTAGAGTTCAACGGACGTCTGACACTGTCTCACATCTCTAAGAAGCTGGACCTGATGAGGACCACCGACTTCGTGGAATATACATGGGACCGTGCTCAGGGCGGCGTGTCTTACTCTTCTACATCTGCACGTAACTGGCGTGAGAACTTCGGTAACCCTGCCGACATGGATGTGTATGCTACACACCGTAACATCAACTGGCAGGATGAGGTGATGAACGAGACTCCGCTGAACTATATGGCCAACGTAGCCATCGGCGGCGGTAACGACAAGACCAAGTTCAAGCTCTCTCTCACACAGTCAGAGGATAAGGGTGTCATCCTCGGTTCAGGCGTTCGCCGTACCAACATCAACTTCAAGTTGAACACCGACCTGCATCCGAAACTCAAGTTCAACTACAGCCCAACGATGACCTATCGTCGTGACGAGGGTGCCGGTGGTGAAGGCGTAGGTACCGGTGGTATCATCGACGTACTGAAGTATGCTCCTACCAAGGGTTACACCGACTTCGCTATCTACGACTCTAAGTTCGTAAACGTTGACCCTGACAAGCTGGCAGAGTGGGATGAGAACAATCCTCTCTCTAACATTGCAACCAACGTGCAGAAGAAGCACTCTTACAACATCAACAACCGTATGTCGCTGACCTGGACTCCTATCGAGGGTCTCACACTGCGCACCGAGGGTAACTATTCTATCACCTTCCGTGACACACAGCGTTACTGGGGTTACCTCTCTTCTGAGGGTAAGAAGTACAACTCACAGCCTGTGGCACAGATCCAGAACCGTACGACTCAGTCTTACACCTGGACCAACACCGCTTCTTATAACTTCGACATCAAGGACGTACACAACCTGTCGTTCCTCCTGGGTCAGGAAATCTATCACACCCAGTATAAGGAGAGCACACAGAAGAACCGTTACTTCGACCGTTCTATCACTGCTGACCGTGCATTCGACAACATGGGCCTGGGTGACGTTTACATCTCTGATACCTATAAGTCAACAGCTGACCGCACAGCATCTTTCTTCGGTCAGGCTTCTTATAACTACGACCACAAGTACCTCATCTCTGCTACACTCCGTGCCGACGGTTCTACAAAGTTCGCTCCTGGCAACCAGTGGGGTTGGTTCCCATCAATCTCTGGTGCATGGGTAATGAACAAGGAGAAGTTCCTCTCTGACGTTAAGTGGATTGACCAGTTGAAGCTCCGCTTCGCATTCGGTCTGGCAGGTAACAACAACATCGACGCTGACCTGTGGCGCTATCGCTACACCGTAGCAACTGAAGGCGGTCCTGGCTTCGGCGAGTCTCGTCAGTATGGTGAGATGTATTACACCTCTCCTAGTACCTATCCTAACAAGGGCATCAAGTGGGAGACAACCATCACTCGCAACTTTGCAGCCGACATCGTGCTGTGGGGCGGACGTCTCAGCGTAACTCCTGAGTTCTATATCAACACCACACGTGACCTGCTTTACAAGTCAACCATCTCCTCTACCTCTGGTTACACCGTTCAGATGCAGAACATCGGTAAGGTGCAGAACACTGGTTTCGAGTTGACAGTCAACGGTGACTTCATCCGCGGTAAGGACTATGTCCTCTCTGGAAACCTCACCATCGGTCACAACAAGATGAAGGTTAAGCAGCTCAATGCTACCGACGACGTGCTGTACAACTACACCAGCCGCTTCAAGTCTGCTGGCGAGGATGACTACATCCTTCAGGTAGGCGGCGAGGTAGGCATGCTCTACGGCTACGTTTACGACGGTCTGTATCAGGTTAGCGACTTCGACATCGACCAGTGGAACAACAAGACCAAGTGGGTGCTCAATCCTGGCGTGCCTGAGATGACAACCGACGTGCTGGCTGCATCAACATCAGGTGACCCATCAATGCCTGGCAAGATGAAGTTCAAGGACCTCGACGGCGACGGCAAGATTACTACTAAGGACCGTACCGTCATCGGTAACACCAACCCACGCTGGCAGGGTGGTTTCGGAATCTCCGGCTCATACAAGGAGTGGGACTTCTCTGCAAACTTCACCTACATGCTCAAGTTTGACGTGTATAACGCTACTGCTTACGCTCTCTCATCAAGCTCAAGCACTGCGACAACCTACAACAACGTACTTGCTAAGTTCGGTCGCTCTAACCGTTGGGCTTACACAGCAGACTTCGGCAGCCACGATGACTACACGACAACAAGTAAGACTGTGCTCGACCAGACCACTGACTACTTAACAATGAACGCTAACAAGTCACTCTGGAACCCTGCTGACGTAGTAACAAACACCATCAACTCTTACTTCGTAGAGGATGGTTCATTCCTCCGTTGTCAGGACATCACCGTAGGTTACACCTTCCCAAAGAAGATTATCAACAAGATTTACCTGAGCAAGCTTCGTGCATACTTCTCTGCAGGCAACCTGTTCATGATTACCGGTTACTCTGGTTACGATCCTGAGGTAGATGTTCAGAGCGGCCTCACACCGTCTATGGACATTAACCGCTACCCACGCTCTCGTACATTCTCCTTCGGTATTAACGCGACATTCTAATTACAACTTAAAGAAACTGAAACAGATATGAAAATCAAGAATATATTAATCAGTGGACTTGGTGTACTTGCGTTGACTGCCTGCAACGACTACCTTGACGTTGACACGCCTTCCAAGTACTCCATAGAAGATGTCTTCAGTTCACAGAAGGATGCCAACGAGGCCCTGAACGGTGTCTATGCCAGCGTTTTGGCAGGCGACTGCTTCGGCCAGGCATACACATATTCGCTCGTGCTCAACTCTGATGTTGACTATGTCAGCAACAGTACTGAGTCCAAGCAGACCAACACACCGAAGCGTTACGACTGTGACGCCAGCAGCGGTACTGTGAACAAAGTGTGGAAGGCAACATACGCTGGCATTGAGAACGCCAACAACTTCATCTTCAACCTAGAGAACGGCTCTATCTATGATGAGCACAACAAGGACGTGATGCAGATGCTCGGCGAGGCTAAAGTGCTGCGTGCAATGCTCTACTATGAGCTGATGTGCTACTGGGGAGACGTTCCGTTCACCCTCGCACCTACATCTGCTACAGAGGACTTCGCTCCTGCCATCGAGTCACGTGACGTCATAGCAAAGGCTCTCGTTGAGGACTTGGCTGAGGCTGCACCTTACATGAAGTATGCTGAGGACAACGCACAGGGCGTGGAGCGCGCTTCTAAGGAAGCTTGCTGGGCTCTCATAGCACGTATCTCACTGCAGGCAGCAGGCTACTCTCTGCGCCACACTGCAGGTGATGCTACTTCTTACGGTTATATGGCTGAGCCTGACGATGTGCTGAAGACCTACTTCCTCAATCAGGCACGCACCTATGCTGACTCTGTTATCACCAGCGGCAAGCACGCCCTGAAGAAGAACTATCAGGATGTGTTCTATGATGAGTGTAACATGACCGTAAGCACCGGCGATGACGTAATCTTCGAACTGCCATTCGCTATCGAGGCTTCTGGTTACATCGGATACCGTCAGGGTCCTACATTCCAGTCTAACGGTGGTGAGACAAACTACACATGGGGTGAGTGCGGCGGCAACCAGTACGTAGAGTCATTCTATCGCTACAGCTTCGCTAAGGGCGACGCACGTAAGTATGTAGGCGAGGGCTTCTGGTACTATGACTACCAGGGTACTCCTGTGCTCCGTGCTTCATACGGCCTCCACAACCTCAAGTGGTCTAAGATATGGAACACTACCAGCGCTTACACTAACATCACCACAGGCAACACAGGTATCAACTATCCATATCTGCGCTATGCTGACGTGCTGCTGATGTATGCTGAGGCTGACCTTAAGCTCACCGGCGAGGTTAATCCTGAGGCTCTTGCAGCCCTCAAGGAGGTTCGCGAGCGTGCTTTCCGCGATGCAAACGAAGATCCTTTCGTTGATCCAGCAAACGCTGAAGAGTTCCTTAAGAAGATTCTCGATGAGCGTAAGTGGGAGTTCGCAGGTGAGAACATGCGTTGGAAGGACCTCGTAAGAAACAATCTGCTTTCTGAGACCCTCTACTGGACCTTCATGCGTAACTACGGCGTAGCTGAGGACGCAGGTGTAGGTATCTCTTGGGGTGACCTCATCGAGGAGCACGACGGCGTAGAATACTTCGACGACAGACTGCTGCCTAACTACCTTACTTATATATATGTACAGAATCCTGCAAAGAGCAAGATTGACCTGAGCTACTATCAGAACACTATCCTGCCTTGTCTCTATGTCCTCAACCCAGAGGCAGCCAACGCTGACCTGAAGACTACAGACGCATCAGGCGCTCAGATACACTCTGCAGTACAGATACGTAACAACCCACAGTGGTGGTTTGACGACATGGGTCTTGACTTCAAGGCTATCAAGAAGCCAAACGATGAGTCTGTTGATAAGATAACATGGACAGAGTCTGCAGAGTTCTTTACTAAGTGGTACGATGAGGACGGCGGCTACCCACAGACAGCTGTACGCTACTCTCTCTACGGTTACATCCGCGGCGGTGTGGATGCAGGCGACTATGGCAGCATCTATATCATTGAGAACGGTGTACCAAAGAAGATTGAGGCAGGTGTAGTACCAGAGTCATTCCCTGTTGTCCGTTACCTCCTCCCAATCCCACGTGAGGCTCTCCGTCGTGGTGGATACACCAACTACTATGGATATTAATTCATAACACAGTAAAAATAGTACATACATATATGAAAAAGATATTTCTATATTCATTAATGTTGCTGTCCACCTTTGCTGTCTTCTCTTGTAGCGACAAGGACAACGAAGTGTCAGCATCAGCGGATCGACTGATGCGCCCCCAGTTCCGCACACGTTACACCGTGTCGGCTGGCTCCAGCGATCCTGACCTTTGTGCGGTGCGCAACCTCAATAGCATCTTCCTCTCATGGAGCTTAATACAGGATGCTGAGGCTTATGAGCTGAAAATCTCTACTGAGCAGAAAGTAAGTAAAGGTGAGGAAGCGTGGGAAAATCCTGAGAATGTCCTCATCGACACCATTCTCCCTGCCTACAGAGACACTCTCCTGCTCACCAACATGAGCTATTCTACTTCCTATCGTTTCGCCATCCGTGCCCTTTCTTCACGCGGTGAGGGTCACCACTCTCAGTGGTGGGGCTATGGTGACGGACAGCACTGGGCTGACTACCTTGGTCTGCAGACCGACAGCCGTTACTCTACACCAGAGATTATCACTAACAAGGCCAACAGAACCAAGGAAGGCTTCCGCGTTTATCTCGACCGTAAGGTCTATGCTGATGCTGCCGACTACGACGAGTGGGCTGACCACTTCACACAGGTTGACAGTGCCGATGCAAAGGTATGGAAGTGTGACTACCTCCGTGTAGCTGCTTCTGAGAGTTCTCCAAATGCTCAGGTTCCAAGTCAGTTCCAGCACTATGACCTGACCGCTCAGGACTTCGCACGCGGTTATGTTGACATCGCAGGACTTGACTCCAACTCGGTTTACATCATTGACGTTGTGGATAAGGACATTCCTATCGCAGTTGATGCAGTCTATAACACTCAGTCAGTACGTACCAAGGGTGACCCAGGTGCTCCTATCCTCATCAGCGAGGCTAACGGATACATGCCTGTTGACACTATGAACATCGACGGTGTTGTTTATAACTTCTCTGAATATGCTAACCTCCTAGGCAGCGGCTTCAAGGCAACACGTATCGACAACGTTCTGCGTTCGTTCATGTCTGACAATACCCTCGCAGAGAATCAGACCTTCTATCTCGAAGGCGGCAAGGTATATTTCACCACTGCCAACATGGACCTCTACAAGGGCTTCACCCTCATGACCGATCCTGCTGACATAGCAGCCGGCAAGGGCCACGCAAAGGTATTTGACCTGCGCAACGTTCCATCATCTACCGGTTCACCTGCATTCTTCATGCTCGGCCGTATGCCAATGGGCGGTGAGAACGCTAACATCTCTATAGACATCGAGGATATCGTATTCGAGAACATCGACTTCGACTTCCCAGGCGCACACAACAGCGCACAGGGCGGTGCTACGGGTAACTACCTCTTCAACCAGTACTCTGGCGGTATGGGTATCCACATCAACAACTTCATAATCCGTGGCTGTACCTTCCAGCGCTTCGTCCGCGGCTTCGGTCGTACGCAGTGTAAGTATGGTGAGTACATCGAGAACTTCCTCGTTGACGGTTGTGAGTTCTTCAACTGCGGTGGTTATAGCGGCAACGGTTCCGGTTACGGCTTCTTCACCGGTGATCTGAACAACGCTAAGTCTAACTGCTTCCACAACATGATCTGGCGCAACAACACCTTCTATGAGACACCTATCGGTAACTTCTTGACTCATGGAACAGGTACAGGTAAGTGGTCTGATCCTAAGTTGGTATTCAATATCACCATTGAGAACAATACGTTCGTCAACTGGAACACCTATAGCGGACGTCCGATGATATCAATGCGTTCTATGCCAGCCGGCTCTACCATCACCATCCGCAAGAACCTCTTCATCCAGACAAAGTCTGCCGGTGATGAGCGTCAGATGAACCTCCAGGGTGCTGATGTACGTACTCTGAACGGTGTATGTGAGGATAAGACTACCTTCAACATCTATGACAACTGGTCAACCAACGACAATATCAGTGAATCTACCGGCGACATCTTCACCGCTAACGGATTCAGTGCTAACAAGAACTCATTCGGTGCGTTCCTGGCTAATCCAGACGTTGTGTTCCCAGCAGGCGCTGAAGAGCTGCTCGTTCACATTGCTCCAATCTCAGCAACCGAGCTGATGCAGAGTCCTAACCCACCAGTTCCTGTAGTAGGTACAGAGACAGACTACAACCACAGCACTGGCTCTATCGACGGTAGTGCACCTACAGCCGGAGTCAACTCACTGATTGGCGGTACTGCTAACCTCTACTTCAAGAACTTCGACAACGAGATCGTGAAGCGTGGTATTGGTGCATCTAAGTGGCGCACACCTGCTGCATCTGCTAAGTAAGCTCACTCTAACCTAACAATAACTTAACCTTCGGGGGGATAGGTCACACGACCTGTCCCCCCTTCGGTTTGCTACCACGAATTACTCGAATTGCACCAATTGGAGCGGATTATTAGGCTGTGATAGTTGAATTTAGTTAAAAAACACGCTTTTTCAGCCAAACTCTTCGTGGAATGACAAAAAGTTCGTAACTTTGTAGCGGTGGAAAATGCCTTAAACGAAACATGCGGCTCCTCCACCCAGTAACTTTTATTTATCAGATACACTTAATATTAACTTCTAAAAAAACAATCTATGAAGAAAATCTTTACTCTTATTGCAGCTGTATTCGCAGCTGTATCAGTCAATGCAGCAGATTGGACTCCCGGCGGTGCTACCCCTGCAGCTGGTGCAACTCTTGTTGACGATGACCTGCTGACCATCAGCACCGTCTTTGAGGGAACTAACGGAACAGTCCTTGATGAGAAAGGTGAAGCATCAACTGTTACTTACGCAGGCAAGACCTTCAAGACCTACATGCAGATTCGTGTTGATGCAGCTCCAAGTGCAGCAACTCCTACTGGTACAGAAAAGGCAGGTAGCACTCCTCTGGTAATCGTTGCCAAGAAGAATGTTGACCTCACATACTTCTATCGTCGTCAGGCTGTCACCGATGCCGGCTACGCTGACAACGATGGTAAGGACATGAAGATTGTTGATCAGGCTGCTCCTACTGCTGCTATCGCAGGTAAGGCATTCTATGTTGACAATCCCGATGACGAGTACGGACAGACCTACAAGACCGTTGCTCTTGAGGCAGGCAAGACCTACACCCTTTGGGCACGTGGCACCACAGGCCGTCTCTATGGCATGTCTTACGTAGAGGGAACCGCTCCAAGCGGTGGTGATGATCAGCCATCAGAAGGTGGTGACATCCCTGCAGGCTGGGGTGACGTTTACACTTGGACAGGCGGCGCTGAAGGCGCTGTTGAGGCAGGCGGCACAGCTGTTGCTTCTGACGGTGAGAGCGTAAACTATGCTAACAGCGTTTACTACACCATCCGTATCAATGCAAAGAAGGCAAACATTGAGTCTGACTACACAGAGATTACCCTCAAGGAGGCTCTGAAGGCGGGCGACAAGATTGCCATCACCGGTTATCGTAACAAGGATGATGACAGCAAGAACGGTAATCTTTACATTCAGTTCAGCAACGGCTCAAGCATAGACGAGGGTACTGACGTAAAATGGAACAACATCCACGAAGCCGTAGGCCAGCAGCCAAACACTAACGTTTATGACGTTACTGACGCTATGGCAGGCAGCACAAGCTTCAAGATTGCCCGCAGTGCAGCAAGCACCAACGTCTTCATTATCGGTATCCGCATTGCACGCAATGGCGGCAGCTCTGTAAAGGGCGTAAAGGCTGCTGACGAGGCTGCACCAGCCGTTAAGAAGATCGTTAAGAACGGTCAGGTAATCCTCGTTAACGGTGATGCACAGTTCAACGCAGCTGGCGCACAGGTGAAGTAAATGACCTTTTGGACAGGAAGATAATTCCGCCTAAATACAAATAAATTAGCCGAAAGTTTTGCACTTTCGGCTTTTTTATTGGGTATTCACAGAGAAGCCGGTATCATGTCATTCCTATGATGCCTCGTATTTTTACCCGAAAAATAGGACACTGTGCAACACATTCATATTCAGGACGTTGCAATAGCAGGTCTTTTAGGCTCTAATAGCAGGTCTTTTACCGTGTAATAGTAGGTCTTTTACCGTGTAATAGTAGGTCTTTTACAGCCTAAAAGACCTGCTTTTACAACGCCCCCTGATAATCAGCACGTTACAACGGTGCCTCTGCCCGCCGCCGATTGTTCTGTTTTTCCAGCGACCACGTCATCATAGCCCATGCCATCACTGAGCACATGACACTCCTTTCCAGTGACCAGAAGTTTGCATTCTATCTCAGTCAGGGGCTTGACCTTATGGAATACTAATCTTCTTCTTCATCAAACCACAGATAGGATCTGCATTCGCGTGCCAGGACGGTGCGTCCGTCATATTCTTGGTTGGCGGTGTTGATGTATTTGCTGCCAGTCATCATGGGTGTTGTCTCGACATGGATGATGCGGACCAGTGGTGATGTATATGGTTTTCTTTCTTGTTGCATGGTGTGTTACTTTATGTAGTATTTCTTTCCGTTTTTGATGTATAGTCCCTGTGCAGGATTTGTAACCTGTTGCCCTGTTATGTTGTATATGGTGTCGGTGGTGCAGGCATTACCGTCGATGTGCTTTATTGCTGTGATGTCTTGGCCGAATGCGAATATAACTTGCTTTGCCTGGCTGCTTTGCTGGGCAGGAACTTTAAGATATGATTTCCCCTTTGCTACTGTGGCCGATGTGTTGTTGACGAGGTAGAAGCTCACGGTGGTGTTGTTGTTGTCAGCTGCCAGTACGTATTTGTCGTATCCGTTTTCTTGGCTTATGGTACTGCCGTTGCCTGCACTCAGCAGGTTGTCACTCACGTCTTCGGCATCGTTTGTTGTGAGGACAGGGATAGTTTCTGCGTCTGTACCTTCCAGCAGAAGTCCCGTGCCGGCAGGAACTTTTGTGACCTGCTGTAGAAATACCTTGTTATTGTTCACCGTTGTTGCGATATAAGCCTTAACGGTGGCATCGGTAAAATCGAGGGGGCAGTCGGCGGCAAAGGTCTGATAGCCTAATGTTGCCGCAGAAATGCTGTAGGTCATATCGATGTCTTCGGCAATGGCCGATGCGATAAGGTTATCCATGTTGCTTGTCACGGCATTGAGGGATATTGCTGCTGTGGCATCTGCTATTGGTTCCAGCACCCAGTTGTTGCCCTTGTCGAGAGGATGGTCGCTATAGGCCTTTACCAATTCCACATCGTTTATCCGCTGCGCATTGGCATGTTGGTTGGCTTCGCCCAGCATGAATGTAATGTTTGTGGTGGAGTTACTGCTGAGATAGTCCTCCATGTATTGTGTGTTCATTTCTACTTTTACGGCAGCGGGTGTGGTCTTGGAGAGAGTCCAGTTGCCAGTGGAAGGAGTAACGAAGTAGCCATCCTTGTTATACAAATAGTAGTAGCCCTCCTGACCGCTGATGGGCAGCAGTGAGTATTCGCCCTTTTCACTATCGGTGTTGGTGGTGAGCAGGTTGCTGTTACCATCGGGCTCTGAAGCCAGATAGCGATAGCGGTTGGTGTTGTGGTGAGTAAGACGATATACAGCCTTGGGATTGATGCCGAAGATTGCGGTGTTTTCGCCTGCCTCTTCGATAGTCCATTTTGAACCGCCGCCATAGTTCTTCACGTCAGCGTAGTTGTTATCGTTGGCGTATGCATTGGCATAGCCGCCGGCTGTGCTACTGATGGTGAAGGCATCGCCGCTTTCTGTGATAACAGTTTTTCCAAGCGTTGTGGCAGACCATGTCCATGCGGTACCATTGTTGCTATTGCCGGAAGGAACCACATACTGCTGGCTCACAACGTCGTATAGGTAGAACTGTCCCTCTGTGGAGGCGCTGCGGATAATGAATTGTGCAGCCTCGGATTGGTTGGAGGTACGATGGATAATGTTGTTGCCAGAAGTGTCAAACTTGGGCGATTGCCAATAGAGTTTTGTGTAGTTTACGTGGTCATACCACATGATTCTATAGACCTTGCTTTGGTCGAAACTCAGGGGCTCTACTTCTTCCTCAACGATGTCGCCCTCCTGTGTTCCGAAATATTTCAGCGTAACATTATCCCAAGCCACCCAGTTGGCTGTGGTAGATGCGACAACGTCAATGCCGATTTCCAATGTGCCTTCCTCTGCCATATTTATCTCTACCATGAATTCCTGTGGCGTACCGTCCTTGGCAGTGGCGCAAGCAGTGGTTTGGTCGTTGGCGTAGAGGGCTACACCTGTCACGGCATCGCTGCTATTCTGTCTGGTAGCAATGATATTGGCACGCAGACGATAGCGGCCGGCCGGCATGTTTATGAGTGACTGATAAGCGCAGTTGGCATAGCCGAGGGCATTAGCCTGGCTTACCCAATACTCCATGAAGTTACCCTCGAACCCTTCATAGCTTGAACCCTTGGTATTTGTTTTCCAACCAGGTGCATTGTCTGCATCCTTACGGGTGAGAGTCCATCCGGAGAGGTCTTCCATAGTAGCATTGGGGATGGTGATAGCCAGTCCGTTTGTGGGAGAAGCATTGGCATACTTATAGGTGTTGAGTGCTGCATTAAGAGTTGTTTGTTGTTCTGTGAGGGCAGAGATGCTGAAACATCCTACCACGTCTTTGGCAGCATTGATGGACTCCAGTAATGCTGGCTTTCCGTTAGTCAATTTGCTGTCATTGTACAGTTCTTCTGCTTCGTCGATGACGTTCTGCAAGGCAGTCTGTGCAGCATTGATGGCTGTCAGGGCAATCTTTTCCTCGTTCAGCATAGTCTCACCATCGTAGAAACGTACGATGATAGACTTATAACCGGCACCGGCAGCAGCGTCCTTGGTCAGGTTGACGGTCTCACTGCCGTATGCAGCGAGTGCTGAGGTGGTACCGTGAGCCAGTAGCGTGGTGCCGTTAGGGGCATAGATACGTACGGTTGTTGCTGTGGCAGCCTGCTCTCCGTAGTTTGTCACACTTACAGTCTGTACCGTTCCGTCAGTGTCAAAGGCAGGTGTGATGGCTGAGAGCATAGCGAGTTTGTAGTCTATGCCTGGCATTTTGGCATATCCAAAGGCGATGCTTCCGTCATTTTTTAGTCCCAGCATCTTCGGTGCCCATTCCTCTGCGGTGATGCCGCTTTGTCCTTCTACGCCTGTGAAGGTGATGATGATGTCGCTCGTGCCGCTGTTTTCGGATGAGCTATAGCTGAGGCCGTTACCGAAATTCACCTTGTCGTGTGAGCCAAACTTCAACGATGTGAGGTTGAGGTCTGTACGTGGGTTGAAACCTTCCTCTGCCTTTACGAGCACACGGATGCTGGTGGTGGAAGACGTGATGGGTGTATTGCCCTGCACCTCAAGTAGCAGCTGGCGTGTCACCGGCATATTGATGTTCTTCGAAGAGTGGGTGTCACTGCCCAGGTCGCTCTGCTTCACGCAGTCAATAACGGCAAAGTTCATGCGGATGGCACGTCCCAGCTCGTCCTGATACACTCGTGGACGCTCATACTTATGCCAACTTTCCACGGTTCCATCGCTGTGTTTGGCAAACGGATCCTGACCAGTATAAGCTTTTCCCGACTCCATCACCCAGTGCAGTCCGTCCTTAGAACGGTAGTAGTAAGCGTAGCGTGCCTGCCAGTCATTTACAATCATGTGATACTGCAGGTGGTCGCGCCAGATGACAGGGTCCTCAAGTGTACCACGGTTGGTGACGGTATTGTTAAGATAAACAGAGCTGGTAGATACCTGATGCCAGGGATCTGTCAGACCATCACGGCTCACCCAGATGCCGCCGCCACGGTCTATCATCACAAACGAGCCGTCCTCACGCTTTGCGAATGAGCAGTTTGAGAGGCTTGTCTCACGGTTTTCGCCTGCTATGAGAGCACGGTCGCGCAGGTCGAAGGTGTATTCGCCGCTCTCCCATGTATCTCCCAGAGAGTTTGACTTGTAGTAGCCCAATGGCTCAATGTGGTAGATTACGTACGTGTCGCCAGTCTTGTATATCTCAGAATTATGGCCTGCACCGATGTCGCTGACGTAGGTATAAGGCCCCCATACGTTGCTTTCTGATACGACATGATATACTCTTGAGGCGCTTGACCAAGCCATGTGGCCTCTTGCAGTGCTCTCCGGCCATCCTGATACGTAGATATGATACCTGCCATCGTTACCTTTTATTATATTACCGCCCCAATAAGAACGCTCAGTATCTTCTATACCGTTGTCTTTCCAGCGGCCTAACGTGCCGGCCCAAGTACCTGCATATCTCTCATTTGTCTCCTCGCCGGCAGTGGTTCCCCAGTCGCTTTCGGTAGCAGCAATACTGCCTTCCATTGGCAATAGCAGGTCCATGAACTGCCCTCCAGCTGTTAACTCGGAACTCTGTTTAGGCATAGCATCAGCAAATACCACCTTTACATCTGCGCTGACGTGTGTAAGAACAGCCAGTAGCAGAGTAAGTGTCATAATTAGTTTCTTCATCGCTTTGTTGGTTTATGTTTTAGAATTTGAGTGCAAAAGTATTGAGAAACTGCGCTATATTTATGACAGAAATGTTGTTTTTTACAATAATTTTGTTCGCTTATTCAAAAATAATGTCTATATTTGCAGCATGAAGAGATGCATTTTGGTTGCCTTAGGTCTGTTTTGGACTATTCTTTTCTGCGCTGGCCGTCATTACGATTTGACGGTCCGGAGGATTTCGACAGCCGACGGTTTGCCCACTAATACGGTCAATCGCGTGTGGCAGGACGGTGTGGGCTATGTCTGGATAGAGACAACCAACGGTCTTTCGCGCTATGATGGCTATCGTGTGACGCAGGCAGATGACAGCGTTCGCCACGTCAGTAGCAAGTCGGAGGTGCTGAAGACACGCGATGCAGAGTGGTTCAGGACGGGTAACGGCAGGCTGGAGCGCAGAGACGGGAGCGGTAACCGGCAGTCGTGGCAGCTGATAGCGCCTGAGGTGATAGCCTATACCGGCAACGACCATTTCCATGTAGCCGATGTTGATGAGCGGACAGAGGCCGTTTCCACCTACGGCAATGGGCTGTATCTTTATGACAAACCTACGGGAGAAATGACTCCGGTGGCCGATGGAATGGGGAATTTCTTATACCTGACCTACCTTTTTGTAGATAAAACCGGCTGTATATGGCTTGCTGCCGACAACCTAGGCGTGGTGTGCCTCAGGATGAACATGCAGGACTCACGCTGGTTGCCGCTGGTTGCCGAGACTCCCATAAACGACAGAAACCACGTAAGAAGCATCACGCCGATAGGCGAAAGCCGCCTGCTCATAGGCAATCAGATTGGTGAACTCTATGAATATGACAGTCAGAGTCGCGCTGTCACCTTCACCGGCAATGCTCCGCGCAGGGTCTATTCGGCGCTGAAAGACCGTCAGGGGCGCCTGTGGATAGGAACCAGAGGCGGCGGTCTGTGGCTCGATGACAGACAGATAGAGGGTCTGCCATCCCCATATATATATAAGGTACGTGAGGACAAGACCGGCAATATATGGGTTGCGATGCTGCAGGGCGGCGTGTCGAGGATAGGAACCGGCGGCATAAGGACCATATTGCGGGGCAAGGATTGCCATGACATTGTGCAGGACAAGGAAGGGCGATGGTGGGTGGCAGCAGAAGATTCCATCTATGTCTTTGATGCAAATGACGGCGGGAAGAGGCCTCGTGGCGTGCAGGCGGGCTTCTTCGTGTGTCTCTTCAGGGATAAGAGTGGGGGGAGTGTGGGCCGGAAGCATAGGCAAGGGTCTCCAGAGGCTTAGGATTGCAGATGGTAAGATAGAGACCAAAAGATACACCGTGAGCGATGGAATGCCCAATAATAATGTGTATTGCATAGTGGAAGACAGGGTGGGAAATATATGGGCAGGCACGGAGGACGGTCTGTTGTCTCTTAATCCTAAGTCCGGTGATATGCGCAGTCACGGGTTTTCCGCCAGCCTGCTCAGCAATGTGTTCAATGAGCGCGCCGCCGTGTGCATGTCTGATGGGCGTTTGCTGTTCGGAACGCACGATGGAATTGTGGAAATAGAGCCTGAACATCATGCTGCAAAAACTGTCGCCCCTCATACAGCCATCACTGAGATTATGGTAAATGGCGGTGATTGGCTGCTGGAGAAGTCGTCATTCAGTTATGATGAGCGTAACGTGACCTTCTGTTTCTCTAATTTTCAGTACGCCTCGCTATCCAGTGTACTCTATCAATTCTGCCTTGACGGATACGATGCGGGGTGGTCTGCGCCCACCAAAGACCATACGGCAGTGTATAGAAACCTGCCTCCCGGTCGGTATGTCTTCCGTGTGCGCTCCAACAACGGTATGGGGCAATGGGGAGAAGAGACGGTATATGAGTTTACTATCCGGCAGCCTTGGTGGAACAGGTGGTGGGCCTGGGTGCTCTATGTGTCGGTGTTTGCTGTTGCCGCTGTTGCGGTGTGGCGTATTGTTCACCTTAGGCGTCAGATTGACGTGAGGCGCAGGGTGGCGGCATTTCAGAAGGATTTCTATGACCGCATAGAGCATGAGTTGCGCAATCCGGTCAATGTACTGCTGGGCGCATCAGAGAATGTGCAGGTCAGCGGTACATCCAAGACAACGGTTCAGAGCCTGCGCCGGGGGTCAAAACGTATGCTCGGACTGATGGATATGATACGCCAGTTTCACAGGCTGAGCGACATGGAGATGCAGATAAAGGCCGAAACAGACGCAATGAATGAAGAGACCGAACAGCGCTTCAGGAAGATAGTGTCGGCCATTCATGGTGAAGAGGCGGAGTATCGTGAGATGGCACCACCGCCGATAAACAATATAACGCTGCTCATCATAGAGGGCGATGAGGATAACCTCACCCACCTAACGGACACCCTCAATCCGTATTTCCGCATCATTGGCAACCGACAGCTGGAGGACTGTGAGGACTTAGTGGCGCGGCATCGGCCCTCATTGGTGATAATTGACATATCGGAAAGCGAGAAGACGGGCTGCGATATAACCCATCGTCTGCATGACGCCTACCCGTCGCTCCCCATTATCCACCTGTCATCCTATAGCGATGACGCACGCCATCTGCGCAGCCTGCGCTGCGGGGCTACGGACTATATCGTGAAGCCCTTCAGCGGAAAGGTGCTGACAGAGCGTGTGAGGAAAGCGCTTGAGCCGCCTCCTGTCCCCCAACAGGAGCACGTGGCGGCAGACAATGTCCTCACGGATGTAAGGGACAAGAGGTTTCTTGACCTCATGGATGCCGCCCTGAACGCCCACGTAGGCGATGAAAACTTTTCTGTTGAGCAGTGGGCAGCGATACTGAACCTTGGACGGACGCAGTTCTACAAGAAGGTAAAGGAGCTGACAGGCCAGACTCCTGTGCAGCATTTGCAGGCCGCCCGCCTGGATTACGCTGCCCGTCTGCTGCGCGATACGCCTGCCACCATAGAGGAGGTGATGCTCAGTAGCGGATACCGTAATCCTACACATTTCTATAACTCCTTCAACAAGAAATTCGGAATGTCACCCAATGCGTACCGCAATGCAACGCTGATAGACACCGAAAAATAGAACACCCCGCAACGTGCTCATATTCAAGGCGTTGCAATAGCAGGTCTTTTAGGCTCTAATAGTAGGTCTTTTAGGTGGTAATAGTAGGTCTTTTACCCTCTAATAGCAGGTCTTTTACACCCTAAAAGACCTGCTATTGCTATGCCCGCTGATAATCAGCACGTTACGACTGCCTTTTCCCGCGTGACGGATTGTCCTATTTTTCCGTGGCTTCGCCGCGCTCGGCCCCTAAAGGGACGCTTTCATAGCGAAAGCGGAGAAAGAAGGTACTCCGCCTTGGATATTCAAAAAAATGCAAGCACTTTTTTGCATATCTCAAGACTTAATCGTACCTTTGCAGTATGAATTGGATTATCACATTATTTGACTTTTGCAAGTGGCAAAACGGCCTGAAGGGCCAAAAGCTTATAGCCCAGGGCAGCGCCCTGGGTGTAAAGACAGAAGATAACCACGCCCTGTAGGGGCAGCAGAAAATATGAATAGAATGCTTTTGCCCTTACAGGGCGACATAACCCACATCATCAAAACCCAGGGCGCTGCCCTGGGCTGTAAGCAGGCTGCCCCTTCGGGGCGCACTTGCGAAAGTCGAGTTGCATTATTTATAATACTTTTGGCGCTGTTTTCTCCCATTACATCGGGTGGACAGGAGGTGAAGACTGCGGGTGCCGCTGCTGTTACCATAGCTAAGAGCGACTATCGTCCGCAGACGTCGTGGCCCTATGTCTTTGCAGAATTTCAGAAGGCTGAGATACACACCGACAATGAGGCTGACAGCAGTGACGTCGTGGAGGTAGGCATCCCGGCTCTTTACAACATACACCTTCGTGGCAGCCTGCTGCACTACGTGGATCAGACCGACAGCCGTGTGCACCATGCCCTGTTTACGCCATCGCAGTACATTGTGCTCTCGGGCAAGAAATACATCGTCCGCGACGGTAAGGTGATGGAGCTCCTGTCGCGTCATGGGGGCACGGAGCTGCTTCTGCAGACCGACGGGCAGTGGCAGCAGCTGTTCCGCTATCAGGGTGCCGCCTACGGCATGTCGATGTCGGCATCGGCCAACGAGGGGCTGTATAACTCAGAGTTAGAGGGTCTCGACCGCCCGCTCTACGAGGTGTTGTGCCAACGCAAGGCCGACGGCCGTGAGATATTGCTGGAGGACGTTTATTACCTCTCATCGGCACCGTCGCTCAGCGCGGCGCAGCAGGGTGGGGCAAAGGTAGAGAAGGTATCGCGCAAAGCCTTTGAGGAGCTGCTCACGAAGCCGCAGCGGCCGCTGTTCCGACAGTTCTGTAAGGACAACGACATAAACTTCCGTGATGGCAAGGACATACGCAAAGCCTTTGCCAAGGTCATCGAAATGATTGCCAAATCTGACACTTATAAGTAGCAGGTTGCTCCTCTGGGGCGCGCTTGCAAAAATATAATCAACAAAAATCCTAAACTAACTAACCATACGATGAACAAGCTAAAGAAGATTGTATTATCAGCTGCGGTGCTGTTATCGGTGCTGCCAGCGTCGGCGCAGACATTGCTGCCTTACCAGAACCCGGCGCTCAGTGCCGAGGAGCGTGCCAATGACCTCATCAGCCGTCTGACGCTGAAGGAGAAGGCAAAACTGATGATTGACGAGTCTGAGGCGCTGCCGCGCCTTGGCTTGAAGCGCTTCCCCTGGTGGAGCGAGGCGCTGCACGGCATAGGTCGCAACGGCTTCACCACTGTCTTTCCCATCACGATGGCGATGGCGGCATCGTTTGACGATGACATGGTATATCGCTGCTTTGACGCTGCCAGCGATGAGGCTCGTGTGAAGAATGAGCAGGCAAAGCGCAAGGGTGAGATACGCCGCTACCAGGGATTGTCGTTCTGGACACCCAACATCAACATCTTCCGTGACCCGCGCTGGGGCCGCGGTCAGGAGACATACGGCGAGGACCCATACCTGACGGAGCGCATGGGACTGGCGGTGGTCAACGGTCTGCAGGGCATGAGGGACGGTAAATCTACCGACCCTCGCGGGTACTACAAGCTGCTGGCCTGTGCCAAGCACTTTGCCGTGCACAGCGGTCCGGAGTGGAACCGACACACGTTCAATGTGGAGGACCTGCCTGAGCGCGACCTGTGGGAGACCTATCTGCCCGCCTTCAAGGGGCTGGTGCAGAAGGGCAACGTGGCCGAGGTGATGTGTGCCTACCAGCGCATAGACTCCATGCCCTGCTGTGGACAGACGCGTTACCTCCACCAGATACTGCGCGGCGAGTGGGGTTTCAAGGGCCTTGTGGTCAGCGACTGCGGTGCCATACGTGACTTCCACACCACGCACATGTACACCAAGACCTCGG
Organism: Prevotella sp.; assembly: GCA_017478025.1. GTDB lineage: Bacteria > Bacteroidota > Bacteroidia > Bacteroidales > Bacteroidaceae > Prevotella. The sequence goes on along the minus strand of JAFVGZ010000027.1, from coordinate 104,669 downwards.
AAGAGAGCATCGGCAAGGCCGTCCTCGCAGGTACCGACAATAACTGCGGCTCCGTGTATAAGAACATCCCGAAGGCCGTGAAGCTGGGACAGGTGAAGGAAAGTGACATCGACGTATCGCTGAAGCGCCTCATCATAGGGCGCATCAAGTTGGGCGAGATGGATCCTGACAGCCTCGTGGCATGGACCAAGATACCGGAGAGCGTGCTGTGCTCAAAGGAGCATAACGACCTGGCATACCGCATGGCGCTGGAGTCAATGGTGCTGCTGCAGAACAGCCCACTCCCATCCTCCCCCAAGGGGGAAGCGATACTGCCGTTGAAGAAGAGTAGCAAGATTGTCGTTATGGGGCCTAATGCCAATGACAGCGTGATGCAGTGGGGTAACTATAGCGGCTATCCCTGTGCCACCGTCACCGTGCTGCAGGGTATCAGGAAGCTGGTTCCGGAGGCAAAGTACGTCAGCGGTGCAGGTCTGGTGAACAATAAGGTGCCCGTGTCACACTTCGCGGAGATATTCTCTGACGGTCAGCAAGGCATGACGGCAGAATACTTCAACAACACCACGCAGGAGGGTGAGCCCGTAGCAACGGCGCGTTTCACCTCTACCATAGTACAGAACAACGGCGGCAACACCGTCTTTGCCCCTGGCGTAGAGCTGGAGAACTTCTCCGCTCGCTACAAGGGCACGTTCCGTCCTCAGGCCGATGCCGCGGTGCATGTAGGCGCAGAGGCTGACGACGGCCTGCGCATCATCATCAACGGCGATACCATCGTCGATCGCTTCGCTCCTTCGCACGGTGTGCAGAAGCGTGGCAAGGACTACACAGTCAAGGCCGGCGAGACGTATGACATACAGGTAGATTACCTGCAGCTGAGCGGCATGGCCCACCTGAAGTTTGACATCACCCACCAGACGGAACTCACAGAGCAGTCGCTGCTGCAACAGACGGCTGATGCCGACGTGGTAATCTTCTGTGGCGGCATATCGCCAAGCCTGGAGGGTGAGGAGATGAAGGTAGATGCCAAGGGCTTCAAGGGCGGCGATCGCACCGACATAGAGCTGCCAGACGCACAGCGCTCGCTGCTCAAGGCGCTGCATGAGAGCGGCAAGAAGGTTGTCTTCGTCAACTTCTCAGGCTCTGCGGTGGGTCTGGTACCCGAGACAGAGACCTGCGATGCCATTGTGCAGGCCTGGTATCCGGGCGAGAGAGGCGGTGACGCAGTGGCTGATGTGCTTTTCGGAAACTATAACCCATCAGGCAAACTGCCCATCACGTTCTATCGCAGCGTGAATGATTTGCCCGACTTCCTAGACTATACCATGACAGGAAAGAGCGCAGACGGCAAGAGCCACGGACGCACATACCGCTACTTCTCGGGCACACCGCTGTGGCCGTTCGGCTATGGTCTGAGCTATACCACCTTCACTAAGAGCCCTGCCAAGGTGAAGAAGGACAAGAAAGGCTGCACCGTGACGCTCAGCGTTACCAACAGCGGCAGCCGCGAGGGCACTGAGACAGTAATGGCATACCTCACCTGCCCGGCTGACAAGGAAGGTCCCGTGAAGGCTCTGCGCCAGTGGCAGCGCGTGAACCTGAAGGCCGGCGAGACGAAGAACGTCACCATGCGACTGGAGGGCGACCAGCTGCTCTGGTGGGATGAAGCCTCAAACACCATGCAGCCCCTCAGCGCAAAGCAGTACGAGGTAGTAGTAGAATAACGACACTCGTTGTCCAATCCAAGACATACGGCGCTCCCCTGTCCCCTGCAAAGGGATGGGGGGCGTTTAGATATACTGACAGACTTACAGATGCTTCGCCTTATGATGAGGCATCCAGTATAGTCCGAACTCTGTAAGACATTTGAAAACTTTATTTATAAAAAGTGCTTATGATAAAAAAAATTACTACATTCTGCCTTGGTCTCGGCATGGTTTTGACATCGCAGGCTCAGCAGGCAGAGAGGTTTAGCGTAGCAACGCTTAACATTGACGGGCTTCCAAAGAAAATCCTTATTGTAAATTCTAACCCCAACGGCCCTGGCGGACCGGGCACCGTGCGCATCGGAAACTACTTCATGAAGCGTGGTTATGACATGCTGTTCATGCAGGAAGACTTCAGTTACCACGGCGAACTGGCAGCTGTGCTGGAGGAAGGCTACGGGCTTGATGCATGGTCAGGCACTGTGGGTATTGATATCCCTGGGAAGAAGATAGACTTCCTCCACCTGCAGAACCTCCAGTTTGACTGCGATGGCCTGATGGGGGCATGGAAACATGGCATCACCATGAACGGCGGAGTGCGCAAAGCATGGACCGATGGCTTCGGAAAGTTCAGCCATAACAATGACCTCTTCGTGACTAAGGGCTATCGCCGCTATGAGGCGACGCTGGCTTCAGGCACCAAGGTCGTGGTGTATAACCTCCACATGGATGCAGAACTGGATGAGGACACAGAGGAAGGCAAGGCCGGACCGGACCGCGCAGCACGCCTGAACCAGTGGAAGCAGCTGCTGCAGGACATAATGGCCAACCTGGACAACCGTCCTATCATAGTCCTGGGTGACTTCAATACCATCTATCAGCGCGATAAAGTCAAGGAAGAAATCATTGATGTCATCAATGATTCGGGCAAGGCCACGGTGAAGGATGTGTGGGTAGAGCTGAAGAACAAGGGTGTCTATCCTGCATACGAAGAGGACAACCGCGTCCGTGATGACAAGCTGTCGCAAATCACAGGCGAGTCGCTCGACAAGATTTTGTACATCAATCCCAGTGGAGCAGACAAGATATTGCGCGCCGCCGCCTATGACCGCGACACCTTGCAGTATAAGTATGAAGGCAAGCCTCTAGGCGACCATTACCCAGTAGTAGCCACTTTTGAGGTGGTAAGCGCAAAGGATTCAGGCACCAGCGCCGTCACCAACATCAACAGCGTGAAGGGCGATGAGGGCACAACAGAGTATTACAACATCAACGGACAGCGCATGGACAACCCCGCAAGCGGGCTCTACATAGAGCGTAACGGCGGCAATGCACACAAGCGTGTAGGAAAATAATCGTCAACTATCACACACTATACATATTAATATAGATACAATGAGAAGACTTACACTAACTCTTCTGGCCGCTGTCATGATGACTGTGGCCAATGCACAGGAGGCTGCATACAAGATACTGCACGAGTGTGACACCACCGTGAAGGCACAGGTGGAGGTAGGAGGCCTCTCGCTGGGGTCTCGCGACACACACTATATAGTATATGAATACCCTTCTAAGGACGGTGATGGCAAGCCCGTGACCATCAGCGGCGTAGTGCTGGTACCGTCAGACGTAGCCAACGGTACTGTGCCGTGCGACGGTATAATACTCTACAACCGCTTCACCGCAGATAACGATGCGGAGGTTCCGTCAAAGGGCGGCATAGGCCTGCAGATTCCATCGGCCATACTGGCATGTCCGCTGAAGCCTAACTATATCATCGTATCGAGCGACTATATAGGCTACGGCTCGAGCTTCAAGGGTCACAATATGTCATATTTCTGCGGTGACATCAACGCCAGGAACTCGCTCGACGGACTTGTGGCAGCCCGGAAGATGCTGACAGACTTGGAGCTGCCATTGGGAAAGTATCAGTTCAACATCGGTAACTCACAGGGCGGCACCGTTGCCATGTATGTGGCAAAGCTGCGTGACATGGAGTACAAGGACATCAAGTTTGACAAGACATTCCTCGGAGGAGCGGTATTGGATTGTGAGAAGGCATACAGCGAGTTCGTGAAAATGGATGCCATTCCCGAATGGAGAGACGTGGCAATGTTCTTAGTATCGGCTAATGAGAACTATCAGTTGGGCATAAAATACGACGAACTCTTCAAGGAACCCATAGCATCGCTGATACCTGAGTTCATAAAGACAAAGGACAAGGCGGTCCTTGCGCCTGAGAAAGTGGGCAAGATAGACTCCCTGCACCAAGTGCTGCAGCCGGCATATATGGACGTAAAGAGTGAGAAGGCTAAGGTGTTGCTGGATAAACTGGCGCAGATAAAGATCTCCAACGGATGGGAACCGGACATCACGCAGAACTATTACATCACCCACGGCCGCCACGATAACTACATTCCGGTGCAGTGTGCGCGCGAGTTGCTGAAGTGGATGAAGGGCAAAGGCTTCAAGCCAAGCCTCGTGCCGGGAAAGACTTCGCTGCAGACCAACATGATGGTCTTCAAGCTCAGCCACCAGTATTCTGGCATCTTCTGGGCCATTCAGACATTTGCAGCAATACAGTTCTGGCCCGTCGTATATTATGAAGGTGAGCAGAACCGCTACTATCACGACGTAGTGAAAGACCTGAACCTGCTCAAGACCATCAAGTATCTGGAGAGCATGGGCATAGACCTGCGCTCACTGGCAGCCGGAGCCACCTCAGGATCAGACGGTAAAGGCATGGACATGTTCTCCATGATAACAAAGATCACCGAGGCTCTGAAGAAGGTTGACCTTACTATCACCGATTTCTATGAGATGCTAGAGGACTCCGGAATCTCCATTATGGATATCATGGAGGTTGTGAACTATATACAGTCAAAGCCTGAAACACCGACAATGGCAGCCAAAGATGCGTCGGCACCGGCATTGATTGACACCGACGCCCTGATGAGCGATGAGGCGAAAGCAGCTATATACCTGCTGCAGCAGTATGAACAGACACTGACAAACTGGTACAAGTTGGCTGGATATGACGTCAACTACAACCAGTGGAGATGGTAAGAGCCACCCTAAGGAGGGTTCTGTTAACGGTAACATATAGTAAACTATACAAGGTAAAATACATCAAAAGTGCCGCTTCTCGCTAAGGGAGGCGGCACTTTGCATTAAAAAAACTAAAATGTTTTGCCACTTTCAGGATTAATTCTTAATTTTGCAAACGTGTCCGCCTTTTGGCGGATAAGCCTCTCCGTTATGGCGGAGAAACCTCTATGCTATTGCGGATAAGTCTCAGCACTATGGCTGATAGGCCTCTGCGCGTTATGGCTATAGGCCCCTATGACAGGTTGCGAGCGTAAACAACATTATGACTCAACAATAAAAAGACTAACCTCAACTAACAACACTAACTATTATGAAAGAATTGAAAATGTACATCAACGGCCAGTTCGTTGAAAGTGGTAATGGCAAATGGATTGACGTGTTAAACCCATCTACCGAGGAGGTTATCAGCCGTCAGCCCGAAGGAACCATTGAGGATGTGGAGAAAGCCCTGGATGCTGCGCGTGCCGCACAGAAGGAGTGGGCAAAGACTCCCGTCTGCGAGCGTGCCGTATATCTCACAAAGATTGCCGACGGCATACGTAAGCGCGAGCAGGAGTTCGTTGAAATCATAATGCGCGAGCAGGGCAAGACCCGCAATTGGGCATCAATAGAGGTGGGAGCCACCATCGCTTACTTTGATTACATGGCCAGCTTTGCCCGCCACATCGAGGGTGAGATAGTGGAAAGTGACAACCGCGGAGAGAAGATTCTCATCACCAAGAAGCCTATTGGCGTCGTTGCAGGCATCCTGCCGTGGAACTTCCCCTTCTTCCTCATAGCACGCAAGGCCGGTGCAGCCCTCATCGCAGGTTGCTCGATAGTAATCAAGCCCGCACAGCTCACGCCTGAAAACTGCTGTGAGTTCGCAAAGATTGTTGACGAGATAGGACTGCCCGCAGGCTTGTTCAACGTGGTAACGGGCAAGGGTAGCGTGATAGGCAACGCCCTGGCAGGCAGCCCGAAGATTGATATTGTCAGCGTGACGGGTTCTGTGGGAGCCGGTGAAAGCATCATGAAGGCCGCTGCCAACAACATCACGAAGGTGTCATTGGAGCTCGGTGGCAAGGCTCCGGTAGTGGTATTCCCCGATGCCGACCTTGAGTTGGCTGCCCAGGCGATACTCGACAGCCGCATAGGCAACAACGGTCAGATATGCAACAACGCTGAGCGTCTGTACATCCACAGGGACATAAAGGAGAAGTTCACCGAGATGCTGAAGGCTAAGTTCGCTGCCGTTAAGGTGGGTGACCCATTCTCTTCCGATGACATCGACATGGGTCCGCTGGTAGAGAAGAAAGCCCTGGAGTCCGTTCAGGCCAAGCTCGACAAGGCTGTGGCACAGGGAGCAAAGGTGCTCGTAGGCGGTCACCGCGTGGGCGACAAGGGTTATTTCTTTGAGGCGACGCTCCTTGACAACTGCCGTCAGGACATGGACATCATCCACGAGGAGACCTTCGGCCCAGTGCTGCCTATCATAGAGTTCTCTGACATAGACCAGGTGATAGAGTGGTGCAACGACTGCGAGTACGGTCTGGCATCAAGCGTATTCACCAACGACATCAATACAGCGGCACGCATGGTGCGCGAACTGGAGTTCGGTGAGACTTACATCAACCGCTTCCACTTTGAGGCAATACAGGGATTCCATGCCGGAGTGAAGAAGTCGGGCATCGGTGGTGCCGACGGAAAGCACGGCGTTGAGGAGTATCTCCGCACGCATGTCACTTACTTGCAGACAAGATAATGAAAATAGGACTATTCATACCATGCTACGTCGATGCCCTTTATCCGGACGTCGGCGTAGCAACATATAAGCTGCTGACGGCCTTGGGGTGCGACATAGAGTACCCTGAGAAGCAGACTTGTTGCGGTCAGCCTATGGGCAATGCAGGCTTTCAGCACATGGCAGACAATCTGGTGGAGAGCTATGACAGGCTCTTCAGTGGCTATGACTACGTTGTGGCACCGTCGGCCAGCTGTGCTGCATACGTGCGCTTTTTCCACCCCGGCATCGTGGGGCATGAGTGTGAGGCAGCCAAGAAGACGGTCGATCTGGTGGAGTTTCTGCACGATGTGCTGAAAGTTACGTCTATCCCCGGAGCGCGTTTCCCCCACAAGGTGTCGCTCCACAACAGTTGTCACGGCGTCAGGGAGCTGGGACTGTCATCCCCGACTGAGCGCAGCATCCCGCGGTTCAATAAGATCAAGGACCTGCTGAAGCTCGTTGACGGCATAGAGGTGGTGGAACCCGAGCGCCCCGATGAGTGCTGCGGGTTCGGCGGCATGTTCTCTGTCGAGGAGCCCGATGTGTCAGGACGCATGGGACGCGACAAGCTGGCGCGCCACATAGCCACCGGAGCAGAGTATATCACCGGCCCTGACTCCTCATGCCTTATGCACATGCAGGGCATAGCAAAGAAGGACGGAGAGAAGAGAATAAACTTCATACACGTAGCACAGATATTAGCAAGCGGACTATGAGCACTATACATTCAAAGAAAGCAGCAGAGTTTCTGCGCAACCCTGAAAAGGTGACGCGCCACGACCAGACCTTCTGGAGCGTGCGTGCAAAGCGTGACACGCTGGCATACGAACTGGAGGAATGGGAGGACTTGCGCGAGGCCGCCAGCCAGATCAAGAAGCATACCGTGACACATCTGGCTGACTATCTGGAGGAGTTTGAGCGCAACGCCACGAGGAACGGTGCCATAGTCCACTGGGCAAGCGATGCCGATGAGTATAACGCCATCGTCATGGACATCATGCGCAGCCACGGGGTGAAAAAGGTGGTCAAGGGCAAGTCGATGCTCACGGAGGAGTGTCACCTGAACGAGAACCTGCAGAAGAACGGCATTGACGTTGTGGAGACAGATCTCGGCGAGCGCATACTGCAGCTCATGCATCTGCCGCCCAGCCACATCATCATGCCCGCCATTCACATCACCCGCGAGCAGGTGAAGGAGAACTTCGGCGAGAAGGGCATACTGCAGAAGCAGGGCGACAAGGCCGCGGCATCGATGGTCAGCAGCGCTGTGGCGGCTGGCAAGGACGGTGGCAGCGTGCCTGCAAGGGAGACTCTTGAGGCTGAGGCAGACCCCACATACCTCACCCGCTGTGCACGATACCACCTGAGGGACAACTTCATGACTGCCGAGTGTGGCATGACAGGAGCCAATTTCGGTGTTGCATCGACAGGAGAGATAGTGGTGTGCACCAACGAGGGCAATGCCGACATGTCAACATCGGTGCCCAAGCTCCACATAGCAAGCATAGGACTGGAGAAGGTGATACCCAACTATGAGGCCGTCGGAGTGTTCCAGCGCCTCCTGGCACGCCACGGAACAGGTCAGGCCACGACCGTCTATACATCGCATTACCGCAAGCCGAGACCCGGAGGAGAGTTCCATATCATCCTCGTGGATAACGGCAGGTCAGACATATTGGCCAACCCCGAGCACTGGCAGACACTGAAGTGTATGCGCTGCGGAGCCTGCATGAACACCTGTCCCGTGTATCGCCGCTCAATGGGATACTCATATACCTACTTCATCCCCGGGCCGATAGGCATCAATCTGGGCATGCTGAAGGACAAGGACAAGAACTATCACAACTGCTCTGCCTGCTCGCTCTGCCTGTCGTGCGAGAACGTATGCCCCGTGAAGGTTGACCTGGGTACGCAGATATACAAGTGGCGACAGGAGCTGGACAGCATGGGCCACGCCGACCCAATGAAGAAAGCTATGTCTGGAGGCATGAAGATAATGTTCGGAAGCCCTACGCTCTATCAGTCAGCTCTCAAGATGGCGCCCCTGGCAAACTACATACCGTCGTTCCTCACCAACATCAATCTCAACGCCTGGTGCAAGTATCACACCATGCCCGAGTTTGGCAAGTCCTTCCACCAACTGTGGAAGAGCGGCAAGGTGAAGGGGAAATGAGTTAAGTTCCGCAAGCATTTAAGAAGTCATGCAGTTCTTGCTATGCAAGCGTCTCATTGGGACGAGCGAAGGAGCTAAGACATCTGCAAATTATAATCGCCCTGAAAGGGCAAAAGCATATAGCCCAGGGCAGCGCCCTGGGTACTAAAGCGAATAGTAATCACGCCCTGTAAGGGCAGCAGAACAGCATGGATGAACATCTTTTGCCCTTACAGGGCGCACCTACCAATCGCCTCAAAACCCAGGGCGCTCCCTGGGCTATAAGCAGGTTGCCCTTTCAGGGCGCACTCGCGGAATATGAAATAAAGCACTCAAGTTCATGGAGTAGTTCTTGCCAGACAAAACAACTGAAGACTCGGGACGTGGAGCGAAATGTATGTTAAAAATCATTCCAAACAGAGAATTATTTTGCAATTTCCCGAATGTTATGATTTTTTTTAGTAATTTTGCAGGTGCTTCTCCGGCATGAGATGTGTGTCAGACCGATGTCACGCCCGTTTTGGGAGACTGACAATTTGGCAGTTCCAAACGCACTGATAATCAGAGCGTTGCAATAGTAGGTCTTTTAGGCGGTAAAAGACCTACTATTACTGGGTAAAAGACCTACTATTAGGCGGTAAAAGACCTACTATTAGAACGTAAAAGTTCAACTGACAAAATGGCAGACAGTAAAGACCCCCTCTGAGAGGCCTGCAGAGCATGAAAAAATTCAGAAACTTGAGTAAAATATGTACAGCTTAATTATAAGCCAAAGAAAATAATTATAAACTATGAAAAGATTATTATCCGTATTAGCATTATCACTCTTCACTCTGTGTTGCAGTGCCAAGCCCCTGCAGTTCGGCGTCAGGGGCGGATTGAACATCTCTGACGAAAGCAGTCATAAATACCTGTCAGGTATATCGAACAGCACCAAATTCAGACAAGGCTTTAATCTGGGTGGTGTGGTTAATATGCCGGTAACAGAGAAGTTTGACGTTGAGGCAGATGTCTCCTATTCCATGCAGGGTTTCAAGCAGGATATCTACACCACAACCTTGGACGAATATGATGAAGTCGTTCTGCAAACTATCACCAGCCATTACCTGAACATCCCGATTGTGGCGAAGTATTATGTTGCAAACGGATTGTATGTGGAATGCGGTCCGCAGGTAGGCTTCCTTCTTGGCAGGACTAACAATGCTAAGGACCTGATGCTGTACGACGATCCGTACGAATACTCAAAGTCAAAGAAAGTAGATTTCAGTATCGTTGCCGGATTAGGTTATAATTTTTATGACAATTTCTATGTTAATGCGCGCTATTGTCATGGATTTACCGGCACATCACAAATCTACGACGGCGGCAAGAACCGGAATATTCAGATTTCTGTCGGATATATGTTTGCGAGATAATCACTCTGGTTATCTCTTCCTATTTGCTAAAAAGAATAAATAAAGTTAACGAACGGGGAGAAAGGCAAGCAAAATTTGCGAGTGTCGCGGAAATGTAGTAATTTTATCAGCCACTATAAAACAAGTAATCAAAAATGACAAGCAAGGACAACATACTGGGCAAGCTTCGCCGGAATACGCGTGAGACATACGACATGCCAGACCTGTCGTTCAAGAAACTGACGTTCGCCGACCCCGTGGCAGAGTATATCAAGCAGACCACGACGACTGCCGGTGCAAAGCTGATAGAGGCCAAAGAGGGGGATGATCTCAGCGAGCTGATACGCCAGGCCTATCCCGATGCTAAGGTGGTGAGTACCAATGTGAGCGGCATCACAGCCGAAGGGCTCAGCAAGGCCTACGGCAGGCCGGTGGAGCTGCGCAGCCCCGACACGGTGGAGACAGCCCAGCAGCTGGACGGCACCGACGTGGGAGTGCTGCAGGGAGGCGTGGCGTGCGCCGAGAACGCATGTGTCTGGATACCGCAGACCATGAAGGAAAGGGCCGTCTGCTTCATCTCCGAGTACCTTGTCATACTGGTAAGCCGGAGCAATATCGTTAGCAATATGCACCAGGCGTACAGGTGGCTGGAGGATATACAGGGCTCCGCACAGGGCGATGTGCCGTATGGGACGTTCATATCGGGGCCGTCAAAGACCGCAGACATAGAGCAGTCGCTGGTGTATGGAGCGCAGGCGGCATGTGGAGTGACCGTCATACTGATGCCATAAAGCAATAACTACATAGTAAAACGCGAATAAACTTTCAGCCCTACACCCAATTGTAACATTAGATTCTCATTACCTTATTATATATAGATGATAGAGATACGTATCATAACCAGTGAGAAGGAGATAGAGAAGTTCATAGGTTTCCGCACGGAGTTATATAAAAATGACCCCTGTGCTGTGCCGTATCTGTTCATGGGAGAGCAGGATGACTTGGATAAGAAGAAGAATCCGGCGTTCAAATTCTGCGAGGCTGAATACTACATGGCCTACCGCGACGGGGAGGCAGTGGGGCGCATTGCGGCTATCATCAACCATCGCGCCAACGAGACGTGGCAGCATAAGTGCGTGCGCTTCGGTTACTTTGACTTCATTGACGACAAGGAGGTGTCCAAAGCCCTGATTGAGACGGTGATGGACTACGGTCGCCAGCGCGGTATGACAGAAATCATCGGGCCCATGGGCTTCATAGACCTCGACAGGGAGGGTATGCTCGTGGAGGGATTTGACATTATGGCGACCATGCACGCCAACCACAATTACCCCTACTACAAGGACCACATGGAGGCGCTCGGATTTACGAAAGACAATGACTGGGTGCAGGATCTCGTCACAGTACCAGAGAAAGTGCCGGAGAAATTTGAGAAGATTGCCAACATGATAAGCAAGCGATACAACCTCCACGCACGCAAATTCACCAAGAGGGAAGCCTATTCGGGAATGGGAAAAAAGGTCTTTCAGCTTATGAATAAGTGCTATGAGGGGTTGTATGAATATGCCGAACTGGACGATGAGCACATCGAGTATCTGGTGAAAAACTATATCGGTTTTGCCGACATGAACCTCATCACTCTCATAGTGGACGGTGACAAGAACGATGAAATAGTAGGCTTTGGCGTCACTTTCCCGTCCTTCTCCAAGGCCCTGCGGCGCACGAAGAACGGTAAGCTGCTCCCCTTCGGGTGGTTCCACCTGCTTCGCACGCTCCTGTTCCACGATACGGACACGGTGGATCTGCTTATCATCGGTGTTCTGCCGGAATACAGGTCCAAGGGCGCCAACGCCATACTGTTCAACGACCTCATACGCTGGTACAACAAATACCACTTCAAACAGGCCCTGACCCTCGCCATGATGGAGACAAATGACGGTGTGCTCTCCGCATGGCAGTATTTTGATTCACGTACCGTCAAACGCTTGAGAAGCTACAAGAAACAATTGTAAATGGCAGAAGAGATAAAAGAACAGACGACAGAAGAGATAACAGAACAAACGGCAGAGCCGCAGGCAGCGGTGGATTATACCGAGGATAACATCAGACACCTCTCTGATGTGGATCACATACGTACCCGTCCGGGTATGTATATAGGCAAGATGGGCGACGGAACACACTCCGATGACGGCATCTACGTATTGCTGAAAGAGGCTATCGACAACTCCATCGACGAGTTCCGCATGCACGAGGGCAACCGCATCGAGATTGATATGGTTGACAACAAGGCCATACGGCTGCGCGACTATGGGCGCGGCATACCGCAGGGCAAGATGATTGAGGCTGTCAGCCAGCTCAATACCGGCGGCAAATATGACTCTAAGGCATTCAAAAAGTCCGTCGGTATGAACGGTGTGGGTATCAAGGCTGTCAATTTCCTTTCGTCCCACTTTGAGGTGCGCTCCTACCGTGACGGCAATGTGAGGACAGCTTGCTTTGAGTGTGGCAAGCTGACGAGCGACAAGACTGCTCCCACCGAGGACGAAAGGGGCACATACATATACTTTGAGCCGGATGATACGCTCTTCAAAGGCTATTCTTTCCAGAACGACATCGTTGAGACGATGCTGAGAAACTATACCTATCTGAACCCCGGGCTGGCTATAATGTTCAACGGCAGACGCATCATCTCGCGCAACGGACTGAAGGACCTGCTGAAAGACCAGATGACTGCCGAGCCGCTATACCCCATAATACACATGAGGGGTGAAGATATTGAGATAGCATTCACCCACACAAACCAGAACGGCGAGGAATATGACTCCTTCGTCAACGGCCAGCACACCACGCAGGGCGGCACACATCAGTCGGCGTTCAAGGAGCATATAGCCAAGACAATCAAGGAGTTCTTCGGGAAATACGAGTACGGCGACATACGCAACGGCCTCGTGGCGGCTATTGCGGTAAATGTAGAAGAGCCTATCTTTGAGTCGCAGACAAAGATTAAGCTGGGCTCGCTGACCATGTCGCCTGATGGAGTGTCGGTCAATAAATACGTCGGTGACTTCATAAAGACCGAGGTCGATAACTTCCTGCACCGCAACAAGGAGATAGTGGAGGTGCTGGAAGAGAAGATTAAATCCTCCGAGCGCGAGCGTAAGGCTATGGCGGGCATCACAAAACTGGCTCGCGAGCGTGCCAAGAAAGCCAATCTGCACAACCGCAAATTGCGCGACTGCCGCATACACTTCTCTGATGCCAAGAACGACAGAAAGGAGGAGTCGTGCATTTTCATTACCGAGGGCGACTCTGCCAGCGGCTCTATCACCAAGAGCCGCGATGTGAATACGCAGGCTGTATTCTCTCTGAGGGGAAAGCCGCTCAACTCTTACGGCCTGACAAAAAAGGTTGTGTATGAGAATGAAGAGTTCAACCTGCTGCAGGCGGCGCTCGATATAGAGGACGGACTGGATAACCTGCGCTATAATAAGGTCATCGTGGCGACTGATGCCGATGTCGATGGCATGCACATACGCCTGCTTACTATCACGTTCTTCCTGCAGTTCTTCCCCGAACTGATAAAGAAGGGCCACGTGTATGTATTGCAGACACCGCTCTTCCGTGTGAGAAACAAGCGCACGAAGATAAAGAACAAGAAGGTGATAGAGGCCGAAGACCAGAAGCTGAAAGAGCGTGGAGAGAAGGCTAAGGACTATATCACGCGCTATTGCTATAGCGATGAGGAGCGCCTGAAGGCCATAGAGGAACTGGGACCGGAGCCGGAGATAACGCGATTTAAGGGCCTCGGAGAGATAAGCCCGGATGAGTTTGCCGGATTCATAGGCCCCGACATACGCCTGGAGCAGGTCACGCTCCACAAGAGCGACGAGGTGGATAAGCTGCTGGCTTACTATATGGGCAAGAACACCATGGAGCGCCAGAACTTCATCATAGACAATCTGGTCATAGAGGAAGACGTACCGGAGGAGGAAGAAGTCTATGACTAACCCCCTGAATGATGCCCGTTGAGACCTCGTAAGACATGGTTTCACGGAGCCTTCAATCCCCCAAAAACGACAATTCTTTAATTCGTTAATTTAAAAATTCTTTAATTCGTTAATTTGAAAATCGCTGACATAGACCTTGGTTTGCGCCCCCTGATGCTTGCTCCGATGGAGGATGTTACCGACATCGGCTTCCGTCGGCTGTGCAAACGCTATGGGGCAGCTATGGTTTACTCAGAGTTTGTGGCTGCCGAGGCGTTGGTACGCAACATCAAAGCCACGGTGCGCAAGCTCACCATAAGTGACGACGAGCGCCCTGTGGGCATACAGATATATGGCCGCACCACTGATGCCGTAGTAGAAGCGGCACGCATTGTGGAGGCTGAGGCACATCCCGACATCATCGACCTGAACTTCGGCTGCCCTGTAAAGAAGGTAGCCGGCAAGGGCGCTGGGGCCGGGATGTTGCAGAATATACCCCTGATGCTGGAGATGACAGAGGCCGTAGTGAATGCGGTAAACACTCCGGTGACGGTCAAGACACGTCTGGGATGGGATGCGGGACACTTGGTGATGCCCCAATTGGCGGTGCAGCTGGAGGCATGCGGCATCAAGGCGCTGACCATTCATGGCCGCACCAGGGCACAGATGTACACCGGCGAGGCTGACTGGACGCTCATAGGGGAGGCAAAAAAGGCCGTGAAGAGCATTCCCATCATAGGCAATGGCGACATAACATCAACTGCTGAGGCCGATGAGGCTTTTGAGAAATACGGCGTGGACGGGGTGATGATAGGCCGTGCCACATTCGGACAGCCGTGGCTCTTCAGCCGCGAGGCACACCTGTTGACGGTCGATGACAAGCTGCGGATACTGCTGGAGCTGCTACATACCAACATAGAGCTGATAGGAGATGAGCACAAGGCCATACTGCATACCCGCCGGCACCTGGCTGCAACGCCGCTGTTCAAGGGCATACCGAACTTCCGCGAGACACGTATCAGGATGCTTAGGGCCGACAACGTGGATGAACTGGAGGGTGTAATAGGGGAAATAAGAGAGAGAATAAGCAATTTATAATGCATAGTGCATAATTCACAATGCATAATTTTGCCCTGTGGGTGGTAACAAAAGATAATCATAATAAGGATATGACAGACAATAAGCGTGAACAGATTACCGTTGTAAAGGTTGGCGGCGCAGTGGTGGAAGACCCTGAGCAGCTTGCCATGTTGCTTGAGAACTTCTCTGCTATCAAGGGAAAGAAGGTGCTTGTGCACGGTGGCGGACGCCGTGCTACGAAGGTAGCAAGTCAGCTGGGCATAGAGAGCCACATGGTAGGAGGGCGTCGCATCACTGACGCGGAGATGCTTTCCGTTGTCACAATGGTCTATGGAGGGTTGGTAAACAAGAACCTCGTAGCTCGTCTTCAGGCCAAAGGCGTCAACGCCCTGGGCCTCACGGGGGCTGATATGGACGTCATACGTTCCCACAAGAGGCCGCTGAAATCAGTGAAGATGGACGATGGCACAACGCAGATGGTAGATTTCGGATATGTCGGCGACGTGGATTATGCCGATGGTGCGCGCTTCGCAGCGCTGCTGGATAGCGGCATCACACCTGTCGTGGCACCGCTGACGCACGACGGCGAGGGCAATATGCTAAATACAAATGCCGACACAATGGCCTCCACCGTGGCCAAAGCGCTGGCTGAACGCTATGACGTGACGCTCATTTTCTCGTTTGAAAAGAAAGGCGTTCTCTCCAATCCCGACGATGATGACAGCGTGATACCCGTCATTACGCGCGCGTCATATAATAAATATGTATCAGACGGAACCATCTCCGGCGGCATGATGCCAAAGATAGAGAATGCTCTTGAGGCCGTGGAAAGCGGCGTAAAGCGCGTCATTATCACCCTGGCAGCAGCCATAAGTGACGATACACAAGGCACAACTATTCAAATTAACGAATTAGCGAATTAACGAATTAGCAAATTATGATTACTGCAGGCTATCCCTGCGTGGTCGTTTCATTATGCTAATTTGCTAATTCGTTAACTTGTTAATTTGTCAATTCGATAAGGTTTGGACATAAAGCGCGACATATTACCCCTAAAGGACACCATGTATCGCCTGGCGTTGAGGATTACGCTTAACAGTCAGGAGGCTGAAGACGTGGTGCAGGATGTCATCATCAAGGTGTGGAAACAGTCGCAGAGTGAGTCCTTTGACGATACCATAGAGAACCTGCAAGCCTATCTGCTGCGCCTCACGCGCAACCTTGCCATAGACCGTCAGCGCCTTAAGGTAAACCAACTTGAGAGCCTCGATGCTATAGTGGAGGCCGGACATCAAGGTAATGTCACATCACTGATGACCGAAAGCTCCGAACGAAGCCTTGCCAATGCAGAGCGTCTTACACTCGTAAGGAGCATCATGGAGACCCTGCCCGAGAAACAACGCACGGCTATGCAACTGCGCGACTTTGAGGGAAAGACCTACAAGGAGATAGCGTCAATAATGGAAATATCCGAAGAACAGGTTAAGGTCAGCATCTTCCGTGCCCGCCAAACGGTGAAGGCGAGGTTATCGCGTAGAGAAGATTCTGACGGCATTTAACTTCTTTTAACCTGGATATATGTAACTTTTGCCCCTTTTTATCCGTCACCTATATGCGGCGGTTAAGCCATTAAACAGATTAAAACATGGATTATAAGTACATCGAACAGCTTTTGGATTGCTACTTTGAGTGTCAGACAACACTTGAAGAGGAGCAGATTCTCCGTGCATTCTTCTCTCAGGAGGATGTTCCGGCGCGTCTGTTGGCATATAAGGAACTGTTCGCAGAGCAGACATTTGCCAAGCGGAGTGAGTCGCTGGGGGCTGATTTCGATGAGCGTATCCTTGCAATGACAACCGGCGAGACCTCGCAGCGGGGCGATGCACCAAAGCACGTCAAGGCGCGTTTCGTCTCTCTTCACCGTCGCATGCGTCCTCTCTACAAGGCTGTAGCATTCGTTGCCGTGGTGCTCACCATCGTGCAGGCAGCACAGATGCCGTACAGTAGTAGCCTCACGGAGCAGCAAGAGCAGTTTGCCAGGACGCTGGAGCAGCTGCAGAAGATTCAGAAAGATCAGAATGCAGTGGCCCAAGGCGACACCGTTACCACCGTAAAGGAGAAGACGGTTATGAATTGACAATTAATTTCTATGCTTTAAATATCCTTTCAATCAAATCAAATTAAAACACAAAAACACCGCAGGGGCTGTGAAGCCAGGCGGTAGTCACATAGGTGACATAAAAGGAGAAGGCACTCAGTTCACACTGAATACCTTCTCTTTTTTCGATTATATATGGTTTGTCAGTTAGTTTCGGAGTTCCATCGTCTGCCTTTCAGCGTCGAGTTTTCCTCCCCACGGCGTTGCGTTGAAAGCCGTTTGGGGTTCCGTTTTATGCCCTTCGGCGTTGCGTTGTTCACCGTTTAGGGTTGCGTTTTCTGCCATGTCATGGCAGATTCTTAGTGCTCTATGAGCGCCGAGGCACCGAGGACGGCGGCATCTGCGTCCTTCAACGTAGAGACAAGCAGCTTGGTTTTGCCCTTGAAGACAGGCATCATGCTTTCCTCCATCGCCTCGCGGGTAGGCTTCAGCAGCAGCTCTCCTGACTTTGCCAGGCCTCCGAAGAACACGAAAGCCTCCGGGCTGGAGAACACTTCCATGTCAGCCAGGGCCTGTCCCAGGCGCTTACCCGTTTCATTGAATATCGCGATAGCATCGGCATTGCCCTGCATTGCCAGGTCATAGACATCCTTTGAGCCGTTGATGGTGACTCCCTGCAGGCGTTCGCGGGCGGTGCGTACCATGCCTGTGGCAGAGCAATAGGTCTCCAGACAGCCTCTGCGACCACATCCACACAGGCGTGCGTCAGCGCTGCGATCAATTATTAAGTGACCTAATTCGCCGGCAAAACCGTCTTTGCCATACACCATCTTACCGTCAATGACGATGCCAGAGCCCACTCCGGTGCCTAAGGTTATCATGATAAAATGCTTCAATCCCTTTGCCACACCGTATGCCATCTCGCCCAATGCGGCTGCGTTGGCATCGTTTGTCATCTTTACCGGTATGCCCGACAGCTGTTTGGAGAACAGGTCTGCCAACGGAATGCTCTCACCCTTCCACGGAAGGTTGGGGGCTTTCTCTATTGTACCCGTGTAGATACTGGCGTTAGGTGCGCCGATGCCGAGCCCGGCTATTTCGTCAAAAGTGATGCCGGCACCCTGCATCAGAGCCTTAATCTTGCTGCTGACGGTGCTTACATACTCATCCAGGTCAGGGTGTTCCTGGGTTTTCACTGAGTCACTACCGAGCACGGTGCCCTCGCGATTCACGATTCCAAAGACGGTATTCGTGCCGCCGATGTCCATTCCAAGTGCATACATAGTCTTTAGGTTTTTTATGAGTTAGCTATATCAAGTTATTCGTTAGCTATATCAAGTTATTCGTTAGCTATATTAAAGTTATACATTAGCAATGTCAAGGATATCGCCAAAGACCCCTGCGGCAGTCACTTCTGCGCCTGCGCCGTATCCTCGTATCATCATGGGGTGGGGGTTATAGCGTTCCGTGTGGAGTATAACGATGTTGTTTGAGCCCTCCAATGAGTAGAATGGTGAGTGCACATCCACCTTTTCCAGGCTTATGCTGCATTTCGGCTTACCGTCTCTTGCGTCCATCTTTGCGACGAACTTCAGTCTGTGCTGGTCTCTCTCCACCTCCTGACGCAGCTTCTCAAAGTGCTCGTCCAGCTGTGGCAGGCGATGCCAGAAGTCCTCCACCGTGCCTTCAAAATACTCACCCGGCACGAAGAGGTGGCTCTCCACATCCTCCTGCGACACGTTGTAGCCGCTTTCGCGAGCCAGAATGACAAGCTTTCTCAGCACATCGACACCGCTGAGGTCTATGCGCGGGTCGGGTTCGGCAAAGCGTTCCACTGTTGCTTTCTTTACTGCCTGGGAGAAGGTGACGTCCTTGCTGATGGTGTCAAAGATATAATTCAGCGTGCCGGAGAGCACCGCTTCGATGCCTGTAATCCTGTCACCTGAGGTCACAAGGTGGTCTATCGTGCGTATTACGGGCAGTCCGGCGCCCACATTGGTCTCATATTTATACTTCACATCCTGCTCCACAGCGGTCTTCTTCAGCTTGCGGAAGGCATCATGGTCACCTGCGGCAGCAACCTTATTGGCGCATACGACGGAGATACCTGCTGAGAGGAAGTCCTGATAGAGCTCTGCGATGTCGTATGACGCAGTGCAATCGACGAACACCGTGCCGTCGCCCTCGATGCTGGCCTGCACCAGTTCCTGTTTCATGGACAGCACGCCGTCGTGGATAGCAGTAAGGCTTGACTTCGGGGCCTGGCTGAATGTCTGGCGGAAACCGTCGATAGTAAATCCCGTCAGGTCTATGCCGTCGCGGTTGAGGAGGATATTAAAGATGTCAACGACGCCCACGACACGCAGGTCAAGACGGCGATCGTTGAGGAGATACTGCTGCTGTGACGCCATCTGGCAAAGCAAAGTGCCGCCGACGGTGCCCGTTCCGCAGAGGATTAAGTTCAGTTTGTGAGAGCTCATATTATTGTTATCATCGTGCGACAGCCGGGGAATGCCCGCTGTCACTTTATTTACCGATGGGCAAAATTACTACTTTTTCTTGAATTATCCAAAGAAATTCTTGTCCAATCCGAAAGATTATCGTAATTTTGCACAACTCCACCATAATTGATATGCCGCTGTCGTGAGTAACTTAAGGTATGCTCCTGAGTAACTTAAGGTGTGCTCCTGAGTAACTTAAGGCGTGCTCCTGAGTAACTTAAGGCGTGCTCCTGCGGCAAGTTAGTGTGTAACCCTGGCTGAAACTTATGAATACAACCGACTCTGAAACAGTGCTGCAGCGCCTTACGGCCCTCCGTCAGGAGATGCGTCGTGAGGGTATTGACGCCTGCATATTCCCCTCGTCTGACCCTCATAACAGTGAGTACCTTGCCCCTCATTGGCAGTCCCGCCGCTGGATTAGCGGTTTCACGGGCAGCGCCGGCACCGCTGTCATCACTCAGGATGAGGCCGCGCTGTGGACGGACTCACGCTATTTCCTGCAGGCTGCAGCGCAGTTGAGACCGGAAGAGGGCGTGTGGCAACTGATGAAAGAGGGTGTAGAAGGCACCCCTGAGGTCACCGACTGGCTGTTGCGCAAGCTCAGCATCCTGCCGAGCAAGGGCAGCGGAGCATCCGGAGGCATCGTTTCCATCGATGGAATGGTGGAAAACTACGACTCAGTAGTGGCTATGGAGCGCCGCCTAAGACGCATCGGAGCTACCATCCGCACCAACTTAGACCTCCTGACGAACATTTGGAATGACCGTCCCGCCATCCCCGGTAGTGAGATACGCAGCATAGACGGCGGCGAGACAACAGAACACAAGCTGTCCCGCATACGCTCCGTGATGAAGGGCAGCCGCTGCGATGCACTGGTGGTATCAGACCTCATGCAGGTGGCATGGGCGCTGAACCTGCGCGGCAGCGACATAAAGCACACGCCGGTCTTTGTGGCATATCTCGTAGTAAGAGCTGACGATGCAACGCTCTACTGCAACGGTCCGTTGACAACGGCGGCTCAGTCAGCCCTGCAGCAGGCTGGGGTAGAGGTGAGGCCGTACGCCGAATTCCTCCCTGTGAAGGGCAATAAGCGGGGCATCACGGCGCTGGCACAGGATGCCGGCAGGATTATGGCTGATAGTAAGACGCTGAACTACACATTGTATAGCGTCATAAAGGAACATGCAGTAGATACTCCATCGCCTGTAGAAGCGATGAAATCGGTGAAAAACGCAACAGAGATAGCAGGTTTTCGCCGTGCCATGCAGCGTGACGGCGTTGCTATGGTGCGCTTCCTGCGCTGGCTGAAGCCTGCCGTTGCAGCAGGCGGGAAGACAGAAATCAGCGTCAGCGACCGCCTCGAAGCCCTGCGTCGCGAGGCGAGGGAGTGTTATGACCTCTCGTTCGACACTATCGCGGGCTATAACGGGCACGGTGCCATCGTGCATTATAGCGCCACTCCCGAGAGCAATGCGACGCTGCGCCCCGAGGGTCTGCTGCTGCTGGACAGCGGCGGGCAATACACCGACGGCACGACAGACATCACGCGCACCATCCCATTGGGGCCGCTGACCGACGAGATGCGACGTGCATACACGCTGGTATTGAAGGCAAATATCGCCCTTGCCACAACGCCTTTCCCCGAGGGCGTAACGGGAACAAACATTGATTCCATCGCCCGTTCCGTCCTTTGGCGCGGGTATATGAACTACCTCCACGGTACGGGTCACGGCGTGGGCTGGTGTCTCAGCGTGCACGAAGGTCCGCAGAGCGTTCGCTTAGGCTGGCGTGAGGCACCGATGCGTGAGGGCATGACCATCACCGATGAGCCCGGAGTATATCTCCAGGGACGCTTCGGCGTGAGGATAGAGAACACCATGCTGGTGGTGAAAGACCGTGAGACTGAGTTCGGAACCTTCCTGCGACTGGAGCCGTTGACGCTCTGTCCCATAGACCTCACACCGGTGGAATGGGATATAATGACGCGTGAAGAGCGTGAATGGCTGAACCATTACCATAGCCGAGTGAGGGAGGAATTGATGTCTCTGCTTGATGATGAGGCTGACCGCCAATGGCTCATCGCTGCAACGGAGGCCATTCGTTAATTCGCTAATTCGTTAATTTGAAATAATGTCACACCCTAAAGGACTATATCTTCTCTTTGTTACTGAGATGGCCGAGCGCTTCTCTTACTACGGAATGCGCGCGTTGTTTGTGTTGTACCTCATTGCCGCATTCTATAACAACGCTGAGGCAAGCCAGATTTTCGGCTCCTATACCGGTCTGGTATATCTCACCCCGCTGCTTGGAGGCTACATCTCCGACCGTTACTGGGGCAACCGTCGCTCCATCATCTTCGGTGCCATAGTGATGGCAATGGGCCAGTTTCTGATGTTCGCCTCCGCCTGTCTGGTGCAGCAGAGTATCTTCAGCGAAGGTGGGGGGATAGACCGCAGCGTGGATAACAGCCTCTCGCTGTGGCTGATGTTTGCCGGTCTTGCGGCGCTCATAGTGGGCAACGGATTCTTCAAGCCTAACATCTCCACGATGGTTGGCGACCTCTACAGCCCTCTGGATAGCCGCAAGGACTCAGCCTTCACCATATTCTATATGGGCATCAACGCCGGTGCCCTCATCGCACCGCCTGCCTGTGCCTTCTTCGGCAACGGCAATTGGGCCGACCCGGGAGCGTTCAAATGGGGCTTTTTCTGCGCCGGAATGGCGATGCTCGTATCGCTTTTCGTCTTTGTGCTGCTGAAGGACAAGTACCTCTGCACCCCCGACGGCCTCGGCATCGGACTGAAACCGTCGCAGTCAGAGCTGCTGGCAAAGAAGGAGGCAGCCGAAATCGCAGCAGATGACAAGGCTCACACGGGTGAGAACAGCACCGAAGGCCTGCACGCTCATGCTGCCGAGAGAAAGTGGCGCGCCCCTGCTCTCATCGCATTGGGAGTGCTTCTGCTCTTCCTTTTCTCCCTCAGCGCAGAGAATTTCAACGATTATATCTCGGCTGCCATCTATGCCATATCCATCGCCCTGCCCGTCTTCATCATCACCGATGGCAGGCTGACGCGCACCGACCGCATGCACATCGGGGTGATATACATCATCGCGGTCTTCGTCATCTTCTTCTGGAGTGCCTTTGAGCAGGCCGGATCGTCGCTCACTCTCTTTGCCGAACAGCAGTGTGACCGCCATATCGGTACGTGGGAAATGCCCACGCCGTGGTTCCAGTCCATTAACCCCATCGTCGTGGTCCTCATGGCTCCAGTCATGGCAATGCTGTGGGAGACGCTGGCAAAGCGCCACTTGGAGCCGTCAAGCCCCGTGAAGCAGGCCATCGGTCTGATGCTCCTCTCCGTGGGATACTTCGTCATCGCCTACGGCACATACGGTCTCACCGACGGTCAGAAGGCGTCCATGTGGTGGCTCTTTGCGCTCTACTTCATCCATACCATCGGTGAACTGTCGCTCTCGCCTATCGGTCTGAGCATGGTGAGCCGCCTCTCTCCCGCCCACCTCGCATCGCTGCTGATGGGTGTATGGTTCATGAGCAACGCTGCGAGCAACGTGCTGGCGGGCAAGTTAGCAACGCTCCTGCCCTCAGGAGGACAGACAGCGGCAGACGCACCCACGTTCCTTGGGTTCCACATAGTGACGCTGACGGACTTCTTCCTCATCTTCGCGGTGATGTCGGGCGTAGCATCGGTGCTGCTGTTCTGCCTCTGTCCGATGCTCAAGAAGATGATGCAAGGTGTGAGGTGATGTTCCCGCGTTGGCTTGCCTGACGGTAGTCCTTTATAATAAAAGAGGTTGTGTCTGTTACTATTGACACAACCTCTTTTGCTTTATTCTTACTTCACTACGACTTTGACCGACTTCTCACCAATCTTCACTATGGCGACAGTGCCTGGCTGTAGGTTTGTATTCACCTGAGCCTGACCTCCATTGCTGACAGCTGAGCCCGCCTCTGTGCCGTTAACGGTATAGACGCTTACGGGTGTGCCGTCATCCACGCCCTGAATGCTCAGCACGCCAGCCTCGCTCTGCATCAGTACGGCGTTAGCCTTCACACTCGCCACGCCGCTGGTAATGCCTTCCGTCTTCGGCTCCTGGTCTATCCAGCACAGCGTTGCGGCAACTGTCTCTGAGTTCTCATAGCCAGCCTTTGCTGCATAGACGCTGATGTTATAGGTTACGCCCAACTGTACCTCATTGGTGGTATAGGTACCCATGTCCGCGTCTGTGATGCTCGACACGCAGGTAGCCCCTTCTGTCCCGCTGCTAAATGTCAGTTTGCCATTACGATAGCTGACAGTCGGCTTCTCGCATTTCTTCGTCTCAGGGATAACAGGGGTACTGCCGCCTGTTCCCTCTAAAATATTCACAAAATTCTCCCATCCCAGCGTTACCTCATATACATCCTTTGTTCCTGCTGGTATATACAATATACCGTTCATTAAGGTGTTTTTGGTAAATACACCACTAATTTTAAACGGGGTTTCTATTAAAGACACAACAGTTGCCAAATTGTCGCATAGGAACGCTGTCTTACCAATAGACATCACGCTGTTTGGGATAGTTACAGAGGTAAATGAGCAACTTGAGAATGCACCGCTTCCAATGCGCGTCACGTTATTTCCTATGGTCACAGAGGTGAGACCTTCACATCTTGCGAACGCCCCATCACCAATAGACGTCACGCTGTTAGGAATGGTAACAGAGATTAGACCACTGCATTGTGCGAACACGCCATATCCTATTTTCGTTACCCCATCAGGGATAACCAAATACTGTATCTCTGTATTCTCATCGCTATATATATGATGTGCATAAAACAGTGGATTGCTGTAGTAAGCTCCAAATTCAATATTACACCATGTTGCAATATCATTTACAATAACTTTTTTTAAATTACTACAGTCATAGAAGGCATACTCACTGATGCTTGTAACACTGTTACCCACAACAACAGAAGTTAAGGCATTACAATTAAAGAACGCATAACCACCTATGTTCGTCACGTTGTTTCCTATGGTCACAGATGTAAGACCTTTACAACTTGCGAACGCACGTTCGCCAATGGCCGTCACGTTTTTGCCAATAGTAACAGAGGTTAAACCACTACAACCATAGAAAGCATACTCATTAATGCTTGTCACACCATCAGGGATAACCAAATCCTTTATCTCAGAATTCTCATCGCTATATATGTGTCGTGCATATAACAGTGGATTGCTGTCTTCTGTTTCAAACTTAATTCTACACCATGCTGCAATATCTTTTACAATAATCTTGTTCAGAAAAGGACAATTGAATGCGCCTTTGCCAATGCTCGTCACGCCGTTACCCATGGTCACTGAGGTTAAACGATTACAGCCAGCGAAGGCATATTCGTCAATACACGTTACGCTGTTGGGAATGGTCACGGAGGTCAGATAATAACAGTCAAAGAAAGTAGCCTTATTGATAGATGTTACTCCATTCGGAATGCTGATTGAAGGTAAACTACTGCATCTAGCGAAAGCACTACTACCTATAGAAACAACTCCAATAGGGATGTTGATTGAAGTCAAACTACTGCAACCGTAGAAAGCGGAATCACCAATGCAAGTTAAACAATCAGGGAGGCTAATAGAAGTTGGACGACTACAACCATAGAAAGCAGAATTACCTATACTTGTAACACCAAAAGCTACTTTTACTTTTGAAATACCTTCTTTGTAACCAAACCAAGGTGCATGATTGTTGTTGCTATAATTGTACATCATGCCACTCCCTGAGATAGTCAACGTTTTAGTACTCTCAACATAAGTCCAAGTAAGGTTATCACCACAAGATCCAGAATCATCTGCACTCGCCAACATCGGCAGTAGCAGCATCACGAGTAATAGTAATTGTTTTTTCATAATTGTATTGTTTTTAAGTTGAATAGTGTGTTATGTTTTTATGTGATTCGCTATTATTAAGCGAGCATAGCCTCTCTATGCCCGACGACATGATATTCGTTTTATCTTCGGTCTTAAATATACACAAAAAGAAAACGTGAGCAATCTACTTCGCTTACGTTTCAGAGGTATTGGGGATAACCTAACATTCTTAAACGAGTAAATGCCCACGCCGAACGGCATGAACTATCTACTTCAGTTCTTGAATGTTTCTTCTAATTCCCCAATTATCTGAAACAAGAAACAAAAGTTGACGTTCTGTCTTATGTCTTATCTTTTATATCTTATTGATTTTATATGTCCATAGGCAAATCTGTTTTTGATGATTATGTCACGATTGCAAAGGTAATAAAAATATCTTTAACTCCAAATCTTTTTCCAAAGAAACACGCAGATAACATGTGACTATCTGTTGTATAGCAGTCGTGTCGGCTCGTCGGCATCCTCACCATTTGTAAGTTTTCGACATGAGCTATTGTAAGTTATTGGTTGAAGTATTGACCGTTTACGTGGTTGTTTGTTATTGCATAATCTGCGTTTGCAAGGTATTCCTTATCAACCAGTATCTTTGTAAGTTCGAACAGGTCTTGTTCAACCTCAGGAGCAAATAATACGGTTTTCATTTGAATAGCCCCTGAATTCTTGGGGTTAAGCGATTGAGCAATTCCTCGCCAGTTATTGCATGACTGATGTCACTGCGTGAATCTACCACCATAGAAATGGCTGCTGGTTCACTTGCCAGCAGGCGTTCTTCCTCAAGTATATCGTATTCCTTGTTACTCATTCAATAATAATTTTCTCTCGGCAAAGGTACAAACAATAATTGAAACTGAAAACATTTCGGGCGAAAACTTGAGTATTTTTTTACGTTTCCGTCCATGATATAATAGAGTTACGGAGCAGGAAAATCAAAAAAGTCCGAAATGATAAATCGTTCATTTTGGGGCTTTTTTTGTGACAATTGCGTTTTTGAAAGTTACGACGAAAAAATGAAATCTAGAGCGGAATAGAGAGGAAAGATGAGGGTTGGAGGATGAAAAATGGCCTTCCGGAGGGTGAAAGTTGGTCTATTGCAGGGTAATAGTAGGTCTTTTACTGGGTGAAAGCAGGTCTTTTACCGGGTAACAGTAGGTCTTTTACTGAGTAATAGTAGGTCTTTTACCCCCGGTTTTGTGGTCTTTTTGGCGGTTTTTGTGGATGATATTCGGCGCGGGAAGCGCCGAACACTCTGTTAGACAGTGTGTTAGCTGTTTGTGAGATTTTTGGCGATATTTGCGGGCGCGAGTGACTGTGCTGGCAAATATCGCCAAATTTTGAAGGTTCGAAAATCGCTTTTGTTACTTTTTTAACATAAAAATGAGCAAAGTGTAATTTACGGGTTCTGCATTTTTTTGACTCTTGCAAGCGATTATCCAAAAAAGATTATCCAAAAAGGATAATTTGAAATAACCGTACCAGAGTCACTCTGCCGGCGCTATGAGGCGTTGTTTTACCTCCTCTACTTTGCGGTATATGGTGCAGGGGTCGATGTTGTCGGCGAATTTTCCGTTGTGATAGAGTATGCGTCCGTCTATCATCGTCATGCAGACGTTCTGCTTTGAGCCGCTATAGACAATGTTTTTGGCGATGTTGTTTAGCGGCTGCATGTTGGGTTGCCACAGGTCGAGCATGATGATGTCAGCCTTCTGCCCTTCGGAAAGCGTGTCGCAGTCCTTCAGGCGCATGGCGTGCGAGCCGTTGACGGTGGCCATCGTCAGCACCTCGCGTGCATCGAGTGCTGCGGCATCGTGCTCGCGGAGCTTTGCAAGTCCGGTGACAAGAAACATCTCCCTGAAGAAGTCCAGGCAGTTATTCGAGGCCGGTCCGTCGGTGCCAATGGCTACGGGTATGCCCCGCCGCAGGTATTCGGTGACGGGCGCTATGCCGCTGGCCAGCTTGGTATTGCTGCCGGGATTGGTGACAAGATACAGTCCGCGGCGCTGCATCACCTCATAGTCCTCTTCCGACATGTAGATGCCGTGATATATTCCGCCGCCGTAGTCAAAGAACCCGAGGCTGTCGAGGAAGGCAACGGGCGTCTTGCCGTAGCGCTGCAGACAGCCTTCCACCTCTTCCTTTGTCTCGCAGGCGTGCACGTAGAGCGGTGCGCGGTTCTTCTGCACCACCTGGCCGATGGTCTTCAGGTTGTCGATGTTGGTGGTGTATTCGGCATGAAAGCCCAGCTCGTATGACTGCAGGGAGCCGGGCTGGTTGTACTTGTTGTACATATAGTCAATCCATCTTACGTCCTTCGAGAAGTCATTCACGCCGCCCGTCTGTACGCAGCGGAACCCCATGTCGTCCATAGCGCGTGCCACATCCTCCTGCTCCATGTACATATCAAAACAGGCTGTGATGCCACTAGTGAGGTATTCCAGCACCGAGAGTTGTGAAGCCCAGTAGATGTCCTCACCCGTCATGCGCGCCTCTACAGGGAATATGTCTTCGTTGAGCCATGCGTGCAGCGGCTTGTCATCGGCCAGCGAGCGCAGAATGGTCATGCCGCTGTGGGCGTGGGCATTCTTGAAGCCCGGCATGAGGAGGTTGCCGCGACAGTCAATGTCGATGACGGAATCCGGTGTAACAGATGCCGGGAACACGACACCCGTTGCCTTGTCAGCGGAGACGGAGGCGGTGGAGGGTGCGGTAGAGCCGGCGGTGGAGGGGCCTACGTATGTGATGCGGGAGTCTGTAACGTGTAGTTCACCGAGGAAGATGTCCTCGCTGGGATTCATTGTAAGGATGCGGGCGTTGCGAAAGCGTATTGTCATGACGAATTAACGAATTAACTAATTAACAAATTAGCGAATTGGCGATCTGTACAGTAGTCAAATTAGACGAATTAAAGTATCAGACGCAAAGGTACGAATATTTTTTGAAGTTACCGAAGATGGTATATGAAAAGATGGCGTTTGTGTGAATAAAATAAAAAATAAGAGTAATCGGCTTGTGGAATGAAAAAAAAGTAGTACTTTTGCACGCGAAAAAAAATGGACGATAACAACAATCAATACTGACTAAGAATGAAGAAAACTTTACTCTCACTTGCCTGCATGCTGGCTTCCTTGCCACTGCTGGCAGGCAACAATCTTGCCCCGATGGGATGGGCAACATGTTCTGACGAGGCCGGCACGGCATTCACCATGAGCGGCGGTAATTTCACCGATGCAACAAAGGTTACTCTGCAGGCGCTGGGCAACGGACAGGCTGATGACAACCAAATCAAGGCGGCTATCTCAAAGTATGACATCATCATCCTCGACGGATCAAACGGTGACTTCACCATTGAGAGGGTGATGCAGCTGTCATCAGTAAAGAACAAGACTATCATCGGCATCAATAATGCCCGCCTATGCACTAAGTTCTACCTCACAGAGGAGGACCATGCCTACCTGAAGAAGCAGAATCTGGAGGGCCTGAGCAGCACGGTGCAGATATCAGGAACCCTCCCCGACGGCACTACTCTGAAATGCGACGAGCGCGCTTTCTATACCAAGAAGGCGATGATGGAGCTGCAGTACCAGAAGACGGGTGTCTATTCGCTGCCCAACAGGGCCGGTATCTTTGAGCTGAACGCATCGGTGAGCAACTTTATCATACGCAACCTGTCGCTCATCGGACCCGGTGCCGTGGATATTGACGGCGTGGATCTCATCACGAATATGGGTCAGCACGTGTGGGTGGACCACTGCACACTGGTGGATTCGCAGGACGGAGCCCTGGACAGCAAGCGCTGCGACTGGTCAACATATACGTACAACAAGTTCTATTACACCTCTCGCAGCTACTCCCACGCCTACACCTGCGGCTGCGGATGGGCTGAGGGCGCTATGACACTCCACCTCACTTTCGCATATAACGACTGGGATGAGGGTTGCGTAAGACGTCTGCCACAGTGCGGCGACTGCTACGTTCACCTGCTGAACAACTATCATAACTGCCCCGGCAACAGCGCCGCCATGACCATCAATGAAAACTGTAAGGCACTGATAGAAGGTAACTTTGCCGCTCAGGGTGTGAAGAACCAGATAACCGGCAGTGGTTCTAACAGAAATATCACGGCACGTAACAATACCTATACTCATGCAAACATAGGCCCGGAGGTGACGGTTCCTTATCAATATACAGCCCTCCCTCTCTCTGGCGTTGTGTCCAACCTGACAGGCGCAGAGGGTGTTGGTGCCACATTGGGCAACGATGCTGACTACATTCTCTCTACCATTCCGACCGTAGAGAAAGAGAACAGTGACGGCTCAGCAAAGCTGTACTATTTTTTGGAGGGCAGTGTGAGCACCAATGCCAGCGGACTGTCCGTGATAACCTTCGATGACGGTGCATACGCTACTCTGAACAACAAGGAAAAGACATGGTCGAATGGAACCTCCATCACCCTCGATGAAGAGACATACACGTCCGTAAAGCTGTCAAACGGCGCAGAGAACATGTTCTATGCACCAGAGGGCAAGAAGGCAACTGGCGTGACGTTCTACTCTTACGTAAACATAAAGGAAGAGAAACTCGACTATGATAAGTATCCCGGTACGGGATTCCGCCCCAGCTTTTGGGCTACCATCGGCGACAATACATATACCGCCAATGGCGAGGGTGTGACGATGCTCGTCTCTCGCGACCCTGCAAACCCCGATGTAGCCGAGTTCACCTTCGCTCCGGTGTCGTCCTTTAAGTTCAAGAACAGCGGTGAGCAGCTCTGTTTCCTCATGAAGGTAACCTATGACGACGGCACCACAGGCATCGTAAGTGTCAACAAGGACAACGGCGCTGTGCAGCAGAGCGGTGCTTACTACAACCTTTTGGGTCAGCCAGTGGCTCCAAACACACGAGGATTGATAATCAACAACGGCAAAAAGATAATGCAATAATCTGTTGCTGACTCTAAGGTCTGATGGGGTGTGTGCGCACACATGGCATCACGCATAGATGTTAAGGGATGTAAAGATAATCCCAGCGCTTGTTAATCGACGTTAAAATACGTGCGATTGACGCATCTCAAGGGGCATTACTCTTTGTAGATTGACTTATATTGAGTAACTTTGCATAGCTGATTTCCGGTGGAGGGCCGGAATGATAGGTGTTGAATCATAACTAACCTACAATATCAGCGCAGTCCTTGTGAAAGGCTTGACGCAACAAAGGCCATGCTCGGTGAGACACGATTCTTACGAGACATGGCCTTTGCATTTTAACTGCCGCGGCCCGGAAGGACATCCATAAAAGTGGAAATACCCCTTGCGCGCGTATATATAAATAAGGAGCAACGCACATCCCGATAAGGAATAGCAAAGGAAAAGACGAACAAAACGAGAAATTTGAAATATGAAAAAGATTATCCTGGCGCTGCTGATGTTGCTGCCGGCATGTGTCGGCACAATGGCTCAGGGCGGTGATACGAAAGTAAGAGAGGCTGAATTGCAGAAACTTGCCATTGCCATTGTGGCCACAAAGCAACTCTATGTGGATAGCGTGGACGGCAAAAAGCTGGTGGAAGATGCCATCAGAGGAATGATAGAGAAGCTTGATCCCCACTCGTCGTACTCCACACCCAAGGAGGTGAAAGCCTTCAATGAGCCCCTGCAGGGCAACTTTGAGGGCGTGGGAGTACAGTTCAATATGCTTGAAGACACCCTCCTCGTGGTGCAGACCATCAACGACGGCCCGTCGGAGAAGGTCGGCATCCTGGCAGGCGACCGCTTTGTGTCGGTCAATGACACTGCCATAGCAGGCGTCCAGATGTCAAAAGAAGAGATAATGCGCCGCCTCAGAGGACCGAAAGGCACTAAGGTGAAGATTGGTGTGAAGCGCAACGGCATCAAGGACATAGTGTATTTCACCGTTGTCAGAGACAAGATTCCGCTCAACACCATTGACGCTTTCTACATGATACGCCCAACGGTGGGATACATAAAGGTATCTTCCTTTGGCGCAACGACCCACAGTGAGTTCCTCAACGCGCTGAAAAGCCTGAAGGAAAGCGGCATGAAAGACCTCATCATTGACCTGGAAGACAATGGCGGCGGCTATCTGCAGGCGGCTGCTGAAGTGCTCAATGAGTTGCTGCCCGAGAACGATCTGCTCGTATATACAGAGGGTCGTGCCGTGAGAAGACAAGAGTTCAGGGCGAGAGGCAACGGGCGTTTCCTCGACGGAAGGGTGGTAGTGCTCGTCAATGAATACTCCGCATCGGCGGCAGAGATCGTCTCTGGCGCCATACAGGACCAGGATCGCGGCACTATCGTAGGCCGTCGCACATTTGGAAAGGGCCTCGTGCAGCGCCCGATAGACCTGCCGGACGGCTCTATGATACGCCTCACAGTGGCTCATTACTACACCCCGTCGGGCCGCTGCATACAGAAACCATACGAGAAAGGTAAGATAAAGGACTATGCAATGGACCTTATCAACCGATACAAGCACGGTGAATTTACCAATGCCGACAGCATACACTTTGCCGATTCGCTGAAGTATGAGACGCTGAAAAAGCATCGCACCATATACGGCGGAGGCGGCGTGATGCCCGACTTCTTCGTGCCGCTCGACACAACGAAATATACAAAGTTCCACCGCGAACTGTCTGCAAAGAGCATTGTGCTCAACGCCAACCTGCGCTATGCAGAGAAACACCGCAAGGAACTCATCAAGACCTACGGCAAGGATGCCAACGGTGCCGACGGAAAAGGAGGTATAGAGGCATTCATACGTGAGTATGAGATACCGCAGTCGATGATAGATGAGATCTATGCCGAGGGTAAGAAGCAGAAAGTGGAACCCAAGGACGAGACGGAGCGCGAGCAGACAACGAAGGCGCTGAAGATGCAACTCAAGGCACTCGTAGCAAGGGATATATGGACGATGACCGAGTTCTATAAGATAATGAACGAGGACAGCGACATCGTGAAATGTGCCCTCAAGCAGCTCGGGGAAATGTAAAAACATGCTCCGGTAGGTGTATAATCACGTTCCGGTAGGCGTATAATCATGTTCCAGTAGGTGTATAATCATGTTCCGATAGGCGTATAATTACGTTCCGGTAAGTGCAGATTCATGCTTCGGTAAGTGTAACATAGTGCATTTGAGCTACTTCTGTAATCTTGATATACGGCAGGAGAATTGCACAAACCATACCACTATGTGCAAGAAAAGGCGCTTTTTCGGTCAAATTATTTGGTAGTTCGGAATTAAATAAGTAATTTTGCACCCGAATTTGACGAGCATACCCACTGGCTAAGGGCGGAAAGAGTGTCTGCCCGAAGCTAAAATTAATAAAGAAATTGACTAAAAATTAAAAATTAAAACATTAAAATCATGTCTGAAATTCAAACAAAAGTAACAGAGATTATTGTTGACAAGCTGGGTGTTGACGCAGCAGAGGTAAAGCCAGAGGCAAGTTTCACAAACGACCTGGGCGCTGACTCACTTGACACTGTAGAGCTCATCATGGAGCTCGAGAAGGAGTTTGACGTACAGATTCCTGATTCAGAGGCCGAGAAGATACAGACCGTTGGCGATGCTATCGCATACATCGAGAATGCCGGCAAGTAATACCTGTTATTTCTTGCATGCGTAAAAGACGTATGATAAAAAGGTGATGGGAGGGTGATCTATTCACTATCCCATCACCTTTCTTTTTTGATTAATAAACTTCTAATATAATTTACCAAGCTACATTATGGAACTGAAAAGAGTAGTAGTAACTGGACTTGGAGCCGTTAGTCCGCTGGGACTCACTGCCGAAGAGACGTGGAAGAATCTGCTTGCTGGTGTTAGCGGCGCTGATACCATCAAACAGTTTGACGCAACCCCCTACAAGACGCACTTCGCATGTGAGGTGAAGGACTTTGATCCTTCTAAGTGGATAGACCGAAAGGAGGCTCGCAAGATGGATAAGTTCTGCCAGTTCGCTATGGCAGCAGCCACAATGGCCGTAGAAGATTCTGAGATGAACCTCGAGACGATAGACAAGAACCGCGTCGGAGTAATCTTCGGTGTCGGCATCGGAGGACTCCGCACCATGCAGGAGGAGATAGAATACTTCACTGCACACCGTGAAAACCCAAAGTGGGGACCGTTCTTCATCCCTAAGATGATAGGTGACATAGCCCCCGGAAACATCTCTATCAAGTACGGATTCCACGGTCCTAACTATGCCACAACGAGTGCCTGCGCATCGTCATCCAACGCTCTGGCAGATGCATTCAACCTCATCCGTCTGGGTAAGGCCAACGTCATCGTAAGCGGTGGAGCCGAGGCTGTCATCACAGACCCAGGTCTGGGAGGCTTCAACTCTATGCACGCCCTATCTACGCGCAACGACGAACCGCAGAAGGCAAGCCGTCCGTTCAGCGCTTCACGCGACGGATTCGTGATGGGCGAGGGCGCTGCATGCCTCATACTGGAGGAACTGGAGCACGCTAAGGCACGCGGTGCTAAGATATACTGCGAGATGGTTGGCGCCGGAATGAGTGCCGATGCTTACCACATCACAGCATCTCACCCAGAGGGTCTGGGCGCAAAAATCGTGATGGAAGAGGCTCTGGCTGACGCAGAGATGAAGCCGGAGGACATCGATTACATCAACGTGCACGGCACATCAACGCCCGTAGGAGACATCTCTGAGGCTAAGGCCATCAAGGAGCTCTTCGGTGAGTGGGCTTACAAACTGAACATATCATCCACCAAATCCATGACCGGACACCTGCTCGGAGCCGCCGGAGCGCTGGAGGCAATGGCTTGTGTGAAGTCTGTTCAGGAGGATATCGTGCCGCCAACCATCAACCATGAGGATGGAGATGAGGATCCGGAGATAGACTATAACATGAACTTCACCTTCAATAAGGCACAAAAGCGTGAGGTGCGAGCAGCTCTGAGCAACACCTTCGGCTTTGGTGGACACAATGCCTGCGTCATCTTCAAGAAGTATGCTGAGTAACATTATAGACAGGATAAAGCTTCCTTTCCGCAAGGAGAAGGAGCTTTATCTGGCTTTATACAACATCCTCGGCGTCCTGCCACACACGATAACATTCTACAAGGTGGCGTTGATGCACAAGAGCCTGGGCCACAGAGCCACGGCAGAGGAACTGAAAGTTCTGGAGGCAGAGACTATCTTAGGGAAGAAAAAGAAAAACGGGGACGCAGAAAACCCTGCCTACACTGGGCGTAAAGGCCGCAAGGGACGCGGGCGCAAGGGCGCACCAGAGCAGCAGAGCAAGCTGGGAAAGCAGCTGAACAATGAGCGTCTGGAGTTCCTCGGCGATGCTGTGCTCGATGCCGTAGTGGGCGATCTTGTGTTCAGAAGATACCCCGGCAAGCCGGAAGGATTCCTCACGACAACCCGCTCCAAGCTCGTGCAGCGCGACACGCTGGGCAAGCTGGCAAAGGAAATGGGGCTCTCACGCCTCATAATGGCATCGGCACGCAATGCATCACACAATAGCTACATGGGCGGCAACGCATTCGAGGCTATCGTGGGAGCGCTCTATCTGGACCACGGATACGATGCCTGCATGAAGTTCTGGAATGAGAAGGTGATGGACAAGTACATCAATATCGATAAAATGGCGTATAAAGAGGTGAACTTTAAGTCCAAGATCCTGGAGTGGTCACAGAAGAATCGCATCACTTTGGAGTTCCGCATGGAGGAGCAAACCATTGACAGTAACGGTTCGCCTAAGTTCGTTTACACCGCAGTGCTTGAGGGTGTCGATGGCTGCACAGGCTCCGGCTTCTCCAAGAAGGAGGCCCAGCAGAACGCAGCTCAGGAGACATTGCGCAAGCTGCGTGCTGATTCGGCCTTTGAGGACAGCGTCTTTGCTGCCAAGACAGCACGCACGCAGATGGAGGAAATGCCCACCGTGGCAGCGCCAAACATTGACGCGGAGGACGAGGTGGTAGTGATTTCTCACGAAGAAGAGAAGGTTCAGACAGAGCAGTCCCGCAAGGTAGAGGAGGCAGAACGCTCCATAGACGAGCTCACTCTGGACGATGTGAACGACGAAGAGAAGGCACGCGAGGACATAATAGCAGCCGCAGAGGCTGAGGCTTATTCCTCGTAAGAGCTCACAGTGTGGGTGTTTTGTGCGCCTCGGTCAGTCGTTAATTCGTAAATTTGTAAGTTTGTTAATTCGTTAATTTGCATATATGAAAATAGCATTAATAGGATATGGCAAGATGGGCAAGATGATAGAGCAGATTGCCCTCAGCCGCGGACATGAGATTGTCAGCATCATCGACATAGACAACCTGCAGGATTTTGACTCTCCTGCCTTTGCATCGGCTGATGTAGCGATAGAGTTTACCAACCCGAAAGTGGCTTACGACAACTACCTCAAGGCCTGGTCAAAGGGCGTAAAGGTGGTCAGCGGCACTACGGCGTGGCTGAAAGACCACGGTGATGAGGTTCGCAATGCGTGCGCCAACGAGGGTAAGACACTCTTCTGGGCCTCCAATTTCTCCGTGGGAGTAGCGATATTCTCTGCCGTAAACAAGTATCTGGCAAAGATTATGAACGGTTTCCCACAGTATGATGTCAACATGGTTGAGACCCACCACGTGCACAAACTCGATGCTCCCTCAGGCACGGCTATCACTCTGGCCGAGCAGATTGTGGAGCGCCTGGACCGCAAGGAGAAGTGGGGACTGCATGAGACAGCGCCCGGCACACTGCGTATCGATGACGTGCGTCGCGGCGAAGTGCCCGGAATACACACCATCAACTACGACTCTGAGGCCGATATGATAACCATCACCCACGACGCTCACTCGCGTCAAGGCTTCGCATTGGGCGCAGTTCTCGCTGCTGAATACACGGCAGAGCACCAGGGACTGCTCACCATCGACGATATGTTCTCCTTCTAAAGACCTTGCGGAGCACACGCAATACCTGTGCCTCATGGCCTGTCAGAACAAAGAAACGAAAGAATGAAAGTAAAGAATCAACCGAATATGAAGGTGCAGTGGGCGAAGTTCATCATCGTTCTGCTGCTCTATCTGCTGTTCCTCTGGTGGCTGAAGAGCTGGCTGGGACTCATCGTAGTACCGTTTATCTACGATCTCTATATCTCCAGAAAGATACGCTGGGACTGGTGGAAGGACCTTGAGAACCCCATGCGAATGGTCATGTCGTGGGTCGATGCGCTGGTGTTTGCACTGGTGGCGGTCTATTTCATCAACCTTTTCTTCTTCCAGAACTATGTCATTCCCTCCAGCTCACTGGAGAAATCACTCCTCACGGGTGACTATCTCTTTGTGTCAAAGGTAAGCTACGGCCCGCGAATACCGCAGACTCCGCTCTCCATGCCACTGACGCAGCACACGATGCCCATCATCAATACCAAGTCATACATCGACTGGCCGCACTGGGATTACCGTCGTGCAAAGGGCCTGGGCAGTGTGAAGCTCAATGATATCGTAGTGTTCAACTTCCCTGCCGGTGACACCGTTGTCAGCGAACCCCGCTGGCAACCGCAGGACTACTATCAGATGTGCTACGGTTACGGAACCCTGATTATGGAGCAGAACGGCCTCAAGATGGACGTTGACTCAATGTCTCCGCTCCAGCAGCGCAAGTATTACGAGGCCGTGTATAGCGCCGGACGCAACTATCTTCTCAGTCAGCCTGCCGAGTACGGCGTGCTCCTGTCGCGCCCTGCTGACCGTCGCGAGAACTATGTGAAGCGCTGCGTGGGACTGCCTGGGCAGACGTTGCAGATTAAGGATCGCATAGTATATCTGGACGGTAAGCCCAACAAGGAGCCGGACAACGTGCAATATACCTATGCCGTGAAGCTGCGCGAGCGCCTGCCAGAGGACTTCATCAAGGAGAACGGCATCACGCAGGAGGACCTCACGCAGCTCAATCAGTCGGGCTATATGCCGTTGACACAGAAGGCATACAAGGCAATGCTGTCACGCAAAGATCTGGTGGAGAGCGTGAAACTCAATACCTCCAGGACCGTCGGCGACATCTATCCCCTCAACGGACGCTATGGA
Source organism: Prevotella sp. (assembly GCA_017478025.1). GTDB lineage: Bacteria > Bacteroidota > Bacteroidia > Bacteroidales > Bacteroidaceae > Prevotella. The sequence continues at coordinate 66,889 of JAFVGZ010000027.1, read as the reverse complement.
TGGACGCGTGATAACTACGGTCCCGTGTGGATTCCGGCCAAGGGAAAGAGCATAAAGCTGACTCTGGAGAACCTCCCGATATATGAGAGGCCTATCAGGGTCTATGAGGAGAACGACCTGCAGGTGAAGGATGACGGCACTATCCTCATCAATGGCAAGCCGGCAACGGAGTACACTTTCAAGATGGACTACTATTGGATGCAGGGTGACAACCGCCACAACAGCGCCGACTCACGCTACTGGGGCTTCGTTCCCGAGGACCATATCGTGGGCAAGCCCATCTTCATCTGGTGGTCCAGCGACCCCGATCGCAAAGGTCTCGCAGAGGGAGTACGATGGAGCAGACTGTTCCGCTTTGTGGATAACATAAAGTAATACAAGTCCCGCAACCAAACAGCAGAGCATCCCGAAAGGCTGTTCTGCATATAGCGCTTGCTATAGTAGCGTAACAGAGATAGAGTATTCATGTCTGTTACAGTATGATATAACGCCCTGAAAGGGCAAAAGCTTATAGCCCAGGGCAGCGCCCTGGTTTTTTATTTGGTGTATGATTGCGCCCTGTAAGGGCAACAGAAATGAATTCATGCATAGTAACCGCTCCTTGCCAGAGCTCTGCTCAGAAGGTGAAATGCGCGTTTTGTCCTATCGGTGCTGTTGCTGTCAGATGGTGGTGCAGCGGCATTGGAAAGTAATAGAGTTGATATTGCGATGTAATAGAGTAACTTTTACCGGGTAAAAGACCTACTATTACCGAGTAAAAGACCTACTATTACCGAGTAAAAGACCTACTATTAGAGGGTAAAAGACCTGCCTTTGCAACGTGTTGATTTATAAACTGTTGCAAAGGCGTTTTTTTGCTGCTTTACAAGTGCGTGTGTCTTGCTTCCTACAATTGTGGAGGCTGGACTATGGTGTGGCGTTGTTCGTTTTGTGCGATTGTGCGGCGCTGGACTAATTGCGGGTCTCTATGACGCAGTCGGCAGGGCCTTTGATGTTCTCATCGATGATGATTTCGCCGATGGAATCGGCCATTATGTGTCCTGTAGCGGGGTTTTTGATGCTTTCTATATGCCCCCTTATGTCGGCTTCCACGCTGGAATACTCGAAGGCGCGGTCGCAGCCAGCGTCAAAGGTGCAGTTCTCCAGCACAAGATTCTCGGCGTAGCACAGTGGTTGCTCACCGCTGATATGGCAGTTTACGAGGTGCAGGTTCTTGGAATGCCAACCCAGGTACTCGCCGTTCAGCTCTGAGTCATATACCGTAACATTCTCCACCTCCCAGAAAGAGTCCTTCGTATTGATTACGGCATTGTGTATCTCCACGTTGCGGCAATACTGGCAGATGTAGTTGCTGTCGCACTTCAGGTTGTCAATCCTTACGTTACTGCAGTGTATCAGCGGGTATGTGCCGCCTTGCAGCACTACGTTCTTCATCACCAGACCATCCACACCCCAGAATGTTTCGTCTGCATCGTTGATGGTAACATCCTCCAGCGTCAGGTCCTTCATCTCGCGAAAGAATTTCGGACCGTCTATGGTGCAGTTTCTCATCACCATGTTCTGGCTGTACCAGATGGCTGACCTCGCCGCCGGAGCAAAATAACAGTCCTCTATCAGCGAGCCGTCAACATGCCACAGCGGGTATTTTCCGTCGAAATGGCAGTGCCGGCAGATGATGTCGGAGCATTCTTTTAGCCCCGATTCACCGGTGGTAATGTTCACGTTTATCAGTTCCAGATGATGTGACTCAAACAGAGGCCGCTCACCTCCGAAGGTCTTATCTTGTATTGTTGTCATATTAGATTTATGTATTTCCTTTGCGTGTCCGCTATAACTGTAGCAGGTTATATGTATTTTATCGCCTCTGGGCCTTCGTTGAAGAGCAGATCCAGGATTGACATACCTTCTATGAATCCGTGGCGGCGTTGAAAGGTCTGGTAGTATCTCATGCTGCGCACCCCGCATGCGGGGGCTCCGGCGTTGGCTGTGAGTGCTCCGGCGTTGGCTGTGAGTGCTCCGTTGCTGGCTGTATGGGCGTTTATTACGTCGTTAAGCCCGATGAGATGGAGCATTTTCAGCGTTATATCGCGGTTGTAATCCACGAGTTCCTCCCACCTGTTGTCGTAGAACGGCTTTATGTCGTCAGCATAAAACTCAAAGAACGGCGATGTTCCGTATGCCGAACAGAGCGCGTTCCAATGCACGTGCTGCCAATTGCCGTGGTCGGAGATGAGCACCTCGTCAGTCCTGCAGTGGGCCGATGGCACCGTCACGGGCACCGAAAGGCACTGCGTTCCGTTGGCAGTCACGATGGTGCAGCGGTTCCGTTCCGTCTGTTTCTGCCAGCGTTCCGTGCCGTCTATGCTGTCGATACCGCCGCCTGCTATCAGCTTTCGGTACCAGTCTATGTTGCCGAAATATGCAGTATGAGTCAAATTATCAAATTAACGAATTATCAAATTAACGAATTAGCTGCGTAAGAATCCCCTCACAGGTGCTGACTTCACTGTCTATTATTTCTTCTTCGGTCTGCGTCGTGCGCTTCCCTCGGTCACCTCTTTAGGGCTCTTGCGCCTCGATGAATCCGGCGTATTGCTGCGTCGCGGAGCCTTTTTAGCGCTGCCGCCGTCATGCTTACACACCACCTTCTTGTTGCGATAGAATGCGCCGTTGAGTATCTTGATGAGTTTTCCGGCCTCGTGTTCGGGCACTTCGATGGTGCAGAACGATGGCATCAGCTCTATGTGTCCCACCTGCGGACGTGCCCCGTGACTGTTGCGGTTGATGAATTGCATGATTTCACCGGGGTAGAAGCCGTCGTTCTTACCCAGGTTTATGAAGAGGCGGCTATACCCCCGCTGCACAGACTCGCGCGGTTTCTTCTTTCCACCCTCATCTCTCATCCCTCTTCCCTCATCTTTCTTCTCTCTTCTCTCCTTCACCTCTTCTATCTCCGGGGCGTTGGCATAGTACTGCAGGAAGCGTCCGAACTCTCGGCTGACAACCTTTTTAAGTATCTCCTCCTTATCCACATACTCGAAATGCCTGCGTATCTCGACCATGAAAGGCTCTATCTGTTCGTCGATGACATCGGTCTTTTCTATCTCATCGATGGCTCGGAACAGTTGTTTCGTGCATATCTCCTGCGGAGTAGGCAGCTTTCCGACGACGAACTCCTTGCCTATTATCTTCTCAACGGTGCGTATCTTGTGCTTCTCTCGAGAGTGTATGATGGCGATAGAGGTGCCCTTCTTGCCTGCGCGCCCTGTCCTGCCCGAGCGGTGCGTGTATGACTCCGTATCGTCGGGCATGGAGTAGTTTATCACGTGGGTAAGGTCATCCACGTCCAGACCGCGCGCTGCCACGTCGGTAGCCACGAGCAGCTGCGTCGTGTGCTGGCGGAATTTCTGCATCGTCAGGTCGCGTTGCTGCTGTGACAGGTCTCCGTGCAGCGCCTCGGCGTTGTATCCGTCGCGTATCAACTTGTCCGCAACCTCCTGCGTCTCCACCTTCGTGCGGCAGAAGATGATGCCGTATATGCGCGGGAAATAGTCCACGATACGCTTCAGCGCAAGGTATTTGTCCTTCGCATTCACCATATAATAGATATGGTTCACGTGCTCCGCGCCCTCGTTTCTTGAGCCTACCACCACCTCCTGATAGTCTCTCAGGTAGCTCTTGGCCACCTTTTCCACCTCTCTGCTCATGGTGGCAGAGAACAGCAGCACCTGTCTGTCGTCCGGAATAGCCTCAAAGATCCTGTTGATACTGTCAGAGAAACCCATGTTCAGCATCTCGTCGGCCTCGTCGAGCACAATCTTGTTCACCATGCTGAGATCCACCTTTCCGCGCTCCAGCAGGTCTATCAGGCGTCCCGGCGTAGCCACTATGATCTGTGCGCCGTGCCTGAGGGCGTTGATTTGGTCTCGGATGCTCGTGCCTCCATAGACTGCCACGATGTTGATGGCCTTCATATACTTCGAGAAATCTCTCAGGTCATCGGCTATCTGCAGGCACAGCTCACGTGTCGGGGAGAGCACAATGGCCTGTGTCTGTGCTCCTCTTGGGCCTCCTATTGGCGGGTGTGGCTCCACCATCTGCAGCAGCGGCAGTCCGAAGGCAGCTGTCTTGCCGGTTCCGGTCTGTGCCAGTGCGATGATGTCTGTGCCCCGGTCATAGGAATTAAGGAGCGGAATGACCGTCTCCTGTATTGGCATGGGGTGTTCAAAGCCAAGCTCTTCTATGGCGCGGCAGATGTCTGAGCAGACGCCGAGTTCTTCAAAGGTCTTCATCTGTGGGTCGTATGGTGGGTTATACTTCTGTTATATTCGGGGTTATTCTGCGTCACGATCATCTGATAAAGCGCCGGCAGCGCTATGAGCATAGATGAAATGATGGCCTGTGCCTCTGCCATATCGTTGCCGTCGAAATAGACTTCCAGCTTTGCGTCAATGGGAATGAGGGGAAACATCTTGGCTGCGACGTAGGCCGCGGAGTTGTTAATCCAGTGTATCAGCAGGCCTGGCGCTATGCTATGGGTCTTGGTGTATAGCCATCCTAACAGCACTCCCACGATGAGTGCGTGGGGTATCTGTGCCGGGTTCATGTGTGCCAGTGAGAATAGCAGGGCTGATATTCCTATCGCTGCCCAGCGCGCTTTCATCGGCGTAGTCCTATTCTCCCACCACTTCAGCAGCGCGGGTATCATGGCTCCGCGGAACAATACCTCCTCCATCAGCGGTGCAAGCATGCACACCACGAAGTATCCCTCGGTGGATTTCAGTATGCCTGCCATCTCTGTGCTTATGATGTTGACCTGCCAACTGTCCGGCAGCTGCTCCTCCAGCCACGTCAGCGGCAGCACCATGCCGACTGCAAGCAGCGCACACCATGCCAGCATGCCCCACGGATGGGAGCGCAGGTACTTGCGGCTGATGTTGCACCAGCCTGTCAGAAGAAAGAGAAGTACCAGCACTACCGATGAGATTGTGGTGGTGATGAGTATGGAGGTCGTTGTGTCGTCAATGTGTTCAGGGAAGAAGAAATGTGTCACCACATTCACTCCGAAGGCAGATACTATCTGCACGACAATGAAACAGGCCAGATATAGTAATGCTTTGGGCATAGGTTCTCAGTTAGTTATTAGTTTTCTTCAGTTCATCCCCTGGGCCTCCATAGCCTTGCGTCGGTCCTTCTCCAGCTGCTGTCTCAGCGCTTCTGTAGAGGAGAAATGCTGCTCCGGACGTATCATGCGGATGAATTGGATGGTGATGTTCTTGTTGTATATATCTCCGTTGAAACCGAAGATATTTGTCTCTATGGTTATATTGCAGTCGTTATCGTCGAATGTAGGCCTGCGTCCGATGTTTGTCATCGCTGCCATCGGCTCCGTGTCCTCCATTCCTTCTATCGTGACGCGCGTCTCGTAAGCCCCGTTTGGAGGCAGCAGCTTGCGCTCCGGCGGCATGATGTTGGCTGTGGGAAAGCCCATTTTGCGCCCTTCCTCACGTCCGTGTACCACGATGCCGCTGATGCAGTATGGCCGTCCGAGGCATAGAGTGGCCTCTTCCATGTGACCCTCCATGACGAGATGCCTTACGTGTGACGATGAGACGCGCACGCTGCGGCCCTCCTCTTCTACATCCTTGGCGTCGGCCAATATTACGTCGATGCCCAGTTCCTTGCCATATTCGCGGTAGGTATGGAAGTCTTCAGCGGTGTTTCGCTTGCCGAAATGGTTGTCATAGCCCAACAGTAGCACCTCAACTCCCATGCCGTCGCGCAGGTAATGCTCCATGAAATCGTGCGCTGTGGTGTTGGCGAACTCGTGTGTGAAGGGCATAACGCGCACTTCATCCACTCCGCACTGCCGCAGCAGGGCCGTCTTTTCCACTATAGTGGTGAGGTATCTGGGTACGAAATTCTTGTCAAAGAGCGTCCGCGGGTGGCTGTTGAAGGTCACAATGATAGTGCGCAGCCGGCGCTCGCGACCTATTTCCTTCAGCCGTTCGATGATGTATTGGTGTCCCTTGTGCACTCCGTCAAAATTGCCTATGATGCATACTGACGGCTCGGCCTTGATGCCTTCATACATCTTCTGTATGTCCTCATCGGTCTCAGTGTTGCTCATCCAGCTGTTGCCCGTAGGGTCATGGTAGGCATGCATACCGTTCTTCCGGGCCCCGTCGCAGTTTATCACGGAGTCATCGATAAAGAGAATATCCTCCGGCGCACATCCCATCTTGTCGGTAACGGCGCGGTAGATGTCGTCGCAGGGCTTCACAATGCCGAGGTTGCATGACAGGAATACCTCGTCAAAGTAGTCCTTTATCGTCAGTCCCTCAATGGAGAAGAAGTCTCTCAGCGCCTGTTTCCAGTGTATGTGGTTGGTGTTTGAGAGTACTGCGGTGCGGTATCCGCGTGCTCTCAGCTCCCTTATGCGCTGCAGTTTCGCCTTTGGAATGCCGGTGAGGAGCTGCCCCCACGCCCATTCCACCTCTTCGTCGGTGGGGTTTCCACTGCTGCGCCGCCTTGCTTCGTCGCAGAATTCCTTGCTGCTGCCGCCCAATTCGATGCGATGAAACAGGTCTTCGGAGCGGTGTTCGTCCACGTAGCTGGCGATACTGTCAAGTCCCACCTGCTGCAGGGCATTGATGCATCGCTGCTTATCGAGGCCCACAAGCACGGCTCCGAAGTCCAGAAGTATCACCGACGGGCGGTGTGTTATGTGTGTAATAGTTTCCGTTTCCTTTTGGTGTGTTGATGGTTGCCGTGGTATGGCAACATATAGGTCGAGGGGGTTGGGGGTTAATTATGCATTATTAATTATGCTTATGCACTACGAACTGTGCATTACTGATTTCCTTTCAGCAGTTTTTCTATCTCTGCTTCCAGGTCTTTCACTTGTGCGTCGCGCTTATAGAGCGTGTTGTTGCGGTCTATGAGGAAGAACGTCGGTATGTTCTGCACGTTGTATCGCTGCAGATATGTGGAGTTCACACCGTTGGGGTCATAGACATTTATCCACGGTAATGCCGCCGTCTGGGTCTTCCAGAAGTGCTCATCAGGATCTACAGATACCTGATAAACCTCCAGCCCTTGCGCGTGATACTTATTATATAGTTCGCGCAGCATCATGATGCGCTCCGTGGAGCCTTTCATTGCGAAGGCATGGAAATCCAGCAATACGACCTTGCCCTTCAGCTCTTTCAGCGATCTTTGGGCTCCCTTGTTGTCTTTCAGCGGCACGTCAATGACGCCGGTCACCTCCAGTTTATCTACATCGATGGCCGGACCATAGCGCTTTACCTGGTTAGCACGCAGCACCTTCAGTCCCTCGATGGCGATGTTGTGAAGGTTTTCGCCGCGCACGGCACCTGGGTAGTATGAGTCCCAGGCAGTTGCAACCGCTGCAAAGGTGCGTATATCCATGTCTGACTCATGAGGATTGAAGATCAGCCGTCCGCCCAATGTCTGGAAGAGGGCAAAGTAAGAGTAGGCCTTCTGAGGCTCCTTGAAGATGTAATTGTTCCTCACGATGTCCTTGTAACCCTCCACGAGACGGTTCACCGAGTCCTCCACCTGCTTCACTCCCAACCGCTCATCATTGTCGATGGCAATGGCGCGTGCCAGCAGTTGCATCTGCATCAGCGAGAGTTCCTTGATCTTTTCGCAGTTCTCGCTGCCGCTTACCTCATACTGTGTGGCCATCGTGGGATAGGAAGCCTTGAAGGTTATCGTCTCAGTAGAATCTACGGAGAGGTTGATGATACTGTTTCCTATGCGCAGACGGTAGAACTCCGGTGCCTCTCCAGCCTCTTCGCTAAAGGAGAATGCACCGTCCTTTTTCAGTTTCACAGAGTCCACGTGTACCGGTCCGTCGAGGCTCATGTGCTCCAGAAAGAGCATAGAGTCCTCGGCCTCGGTAATGTTACCTTCCAGATGGAAATTCCTGTTTGTGCAGGCTGTGACCATGAGCATCAGCGCTACAGGGAGCAGTATGTAAAGTCTTTGTTTCATAATTTCGCTGTATGTAATCAACATGCAAAGTTACAACTTTTTTGCGACATATCGCTCTTTTATGTCCAAAAACTTTTACTGCACGTACTTCTTGCCGTTCTGCATCACTATGCCGTTGTATGTCTGAGACACTCTTTGGCCGGCAATGTTATAGCGCTTGTTGCTGTATGCATTCTGTTTGGTTGCCTCCTTAGCCGGTGTCTGCACCTGCTGGATGCCTGTAGTGCCTCCGTTGATGTGTATGTTAAAGTCGCGTGTCAGTGAGATATCGCCTGCTGTGGCGGTCACACGTACTGTTGCGAGGGCGTTGCCGCTGCCTGCCGTTACTGTCATCGTAGCGCCATTGACGGTCGCGGTGCATGGAGCATCGCTGCCGCCGCCGTATGTCGGTGCGGGTGCTGCTGCGGTAAAGGTCGCTGTCTCGGGGTATCCGGCAAAGAAATCGCGCAGGTTGACGGTCTGCGTAGCGCCTGCCTGAATGCTGAAGTGCGGCACTGCGAGCCAGTTGAGGTAGTCCTCCAAGTTGGTGTAACAGGTACTCTCATTATAGACATTATTGTTTGCAACCGCTGCATCCCAGCCTCTTGCCTCTTCAAACCAGTTAGGAATACCGTCGCCATCTGTGTCCCAGTTAGCCGGGCGTGTCTCGGTTATGATGCCCAGACCGTCCCATCCTTCTGAGTCGCTCTCTTTGTCTATCAAGCCTGCCTTGCCCGAACGGCTGCCGGTCTTGGTGTAAGTACCGTCGCGGGTTTCCTGTACCAGTCGTGCCTCGTTTCTGTCCAGGCTCTGATAGTTACATCCAGCCAACGAAAGAACATTCATGAATGCAGCCTCTGCTGTCTCGATGTCACCCTCCACGCTCCAGCATTCGAATGGATTGCTTACGAATGTGTCATAGTTTACGGTCACTCCGTTCTTTATAGTAGTGCGGTATGTATCGTTGAGTGTATCTTCCTTCTTCGTTGCGCCGTCCTGGCTAACGCGCAGATTGCCGGAGACATAGTACTGTTGTGTACCGGCGAAATCGTCCTCGTGGTCTGCTGAGAGGATAAAGTCCTGCGTTGTTGAGGGGCCTTTCTTGTAATAGTTGTTCACGAAATTCACGTTGTGTGCACCGCCGTCTGTAGCGCGTTTGCCCCAGTTGAAGCATACGTTGTTGTAGATGTTCAGTCGTCCGGCGAAGTGTGCGTCTCCATCCAGACCGCCTCCCAGACTCCAGTTACGGCCTTCGTTGTGAGCCAGAAGGTTATGGTGCATCGATCCTATCTCGCCTCCGATGGTGGCTGCATAGCCGTGCTGCACGCTGGGATTATCTTCCCAGTAGTTCTTGTGACCGTTCTGGTTGAGTGATTCACCGATGATATTATACTGGAAAGAGATATTCTTTGCGCCACGTGAAGAGAAAGTTTCGTCGCTTCCCCATCCTAAGAGGCAGTGATCCATGATGCCATAGTTGGCCGAGAGGCCTGCTGCGTTGCCTGTATTGAGGTTCTTGGATGTGCCGTTCCAGTCGTCTCCGTGTCCATAACGGAAGCGTATGAATCGTGTGATACCGTCGTCGCTGTTGGCTCCGAAGTCCTCATCGCGCAGCATGATACCGATGCCGGGAGCTGTCTGTCCGGCTATGGTCACGTTCTTATCGTTACAGGTCAGTGTCTTGGTGAGCTGTATTGCACCGCTTACATCGAATACAATGGTGCGCGGACCTTTCAGTGTTTCCAGTCCGTAGCGCAGAGTGCCCTCGCTGCTATCGTCATTGAGGCTCGTCACATGATAAACTATACCGTCTCGACCTCCCACAGCATACTTACCGGCACCGTCGGCTCCGGGGAAAGCCAGTCTGCGTGGGCGGAAACAGAATACCTTTCCTTTATATGTGACGCCATTGATGGTTTCGTCCACGCGCCAGTAGTAGGTGTTCACGGGCGACAGTCCGGTCTTCGTCAGCTGTGCCTCCGTGGTCTCTTCACCGCCAGTGGTTGCCCCATCTACTTCGCTCTCGTTGGTTCCCATATAGAACGTGTGTTTGGTAGGAGTGTTCACGGCTGGAGTCCATGTGAAAGTAAAGCTGCCGTTGTCTGCATCTACGTGATAGTCCTGATTCGTAGGATATGGGTTCTGCACCAGGTTGTCGGCATTGTCGCCGCCTATCTCGAGTGAGTTGATATAGAAATAAGTTGTGGAATAGTCCGTACCGTCAGCGGGCTCAGAGAAATATGTCAGTTCTACCTCTTCGTCGGCAGATGCTACCTCAAAACTTACAAAGCTATGTGCAGCAGCACTCATCGTCATCTCGCGTTGGGTCTGGACTATGCCTGTCTGTTTGGTCACTCCGTTCACAGCCACTCCGATGGTGGGCAGTGTCACTGTTCCTCCATCTACATAGTTATGATAGGCCATCACGCCGTGCGTTCCTGCCGACAGACCTTTAATTTTCACGCTGATGGCAACCCTTGCCGTGGTCTTGCCATAGGGCCCATAGTCATCGTCGGCCATCATGCCATAGATGCCGTCGCATACCAGTTTGCTCTCTTCGGTGAAAGCAGAACCTTTGTTCACACCGTTGGCATACCAGTTGGATTTTACCTTTGTGGCCTGTGTTCCCGCTCCGTGACCTATTGTGACAGTAACCCCATCGATGGTCATCGACGATGTCTGTTCGCCGGTCAGTTGTATTGGGTTCCATCCGGTGTAGCCGCTTGAAGTGTTATTGGCATTGGCTTGGTTGTTGAAGTCAATCTTCTGGGCCTGCATGCCAGCGGAAAGGAGCATTGCGGCGCATGAGATAAATAAGTGTCTTGCTTTCATCGAGTTATATTGTTTAGTGTTTTAGAGTTTCATATTGCTTTCTGTCGCACCGGCGGTCAGTGCAGGGCATCTGTGTAGTTTGGTGTTTTAGAACTACATATTGTATTCTGTGACATCGGTTAGCGCGCCCTGAAAGGGCAAAAGCATATAGCCCAGGGCAGCGCCCTGGGTTTACATGCCGTGTGTAGCTACAGCTGCCCTGCCTCTACGAGTCTTACCACTCGCTCCGTTAGGCGGTCTTTGCCTTGCGGGTCATATTCCTTCTTCAGGCTTGCTCCGAACATCCATGCGAAGGCCTGATAGAACGCTGCCCTGGTGCTGCCGAGGAAGGCTTTCACTAGTTCGTAGGACGAGGAGTTGGTCTCACGATAGATGAGCTTGATGAGCAGTTTGCCCTGTGAGTATGTCAGCTTCTTCATGCGCGGCGTGTAGTCGGCCTTGATATCCTTCTCCACCTTCTTCATGTGCTCCTGTCGCGCCTTGTCGTCGGGCAGGGTGAGCAGATATTCGTATGTCTCCAGCACGGCGCGGTTCACCTCCTTGGCTATTGGCAGCACCTTCTTTACGTTCTGCACCAGGCGGTTGTAGGCCTTGCGCTGCTTCTCGTTCTTGAACTCCATCGGCGCATAGACATAGACGTTGCTCATCTCCATGTACTGTATGCTGTCTGCCGTTGTGCCCTCTGCGGGTGCGGGGTCAAGCACCTTGCTTACCCTGACCATCGGTACGAAGGTGGGACTGTTCATGTCCACCTGCCGGTCTTCAGGGTTCACCCTCTTGTGCTTCTGCGCCATCGTGGGCAGAGCCAGGAGTATGGATAATATGATGATGCTAATGCTTCGCACGTTCATCGAGGGACTGTTGCGGCCCAAAGAGCCGTAGTGCCCAATCTCGTTGCAAAATTAATCATAATTTCTCAAATATCCGCACGTGTGCGATGTTTTATAACCTTTTAACAGGTAGTCAGTGAGATAAATTCCTTTTTTTACTTGCATTAGATAAAAAAAGGTATTAACTTTGCGACCGTGTTTGAAGAAGAAATAAGTAAATACGAACAGGTGCGCAGTGAGTATCAGAGCTTGCTGGCAGACAAGATGGACCGGCATGAATGGATGGAGTACAATGGCATCATGTTCTCCACCCACTCGTGTGCCATAGAGGGCAACTCGTTTACCGTTGATGATACGCGTATGCTGCGCGAACAGGGTATGTCGATGGTTCCTGTGGGCCATACGCTGCTTGAGTGTGTGGAGATGTCAGACCATCTGCGTGCCTTCGACTATGTGGTGTCCCATCTTGAGCACCCCTTCAACGAGGCTTTGCTGAAGGAGGTGAACCGCCTGATTATGGAGCACACCCTTTCCTATCGTGTGCCCGGGGCTGTCGCGGGGGAATATACCACCGATGATATGGCTGCCGGCGATACCGTCTTTGGTGATCACGAGACGCTCATAGCGCGTGTGCCGAAGTTGATGGAGGCTACGGAGCGAGCCATTGCCGATGGGCAACACCCACTTGTGGTAGCGGCAAAATGGCACGGTTACTATGAGTATCTGCATCCGTTCAGGGACGGCAACGGACGCACGGGACGACTGTTGTCAAACTTTATACTGCTCAGAGCCGGTCACCCATTGCTGATTATAGATGTCAAGGAACGGGCGGAATACATCAATGCCCTCCGGCTAATACGCACAGAGGGCACTGATGAGTATCTTACGTCGTTCTTCTTTCGTGTGGCCATAGACCGAATGACATCGGAACTGGCGCAGAAACGCAGGAACACACGTAGCGTGATGTTCTTCTGAAAAGGGCAGTATTTCGCAAGTCGAACTTGCGAAATAGATAGAAGAAGTTAGAGGGAGTCGGAGGAAGTCAGAAGGAGATAGAGGACAATACTTGTGTCCATTTGTGCCTATACACACATAAAAACATATGTCCTCTAACTCCTTCTATCTCCTTCTATCTCCCTCTAACTCCTTATAATCTCTATTCCAACAGCTTTCTGTAGCGCGGACGCTTTATCTCGTCGGTGCCGAGGCGTCGTGCCTTGTTGATCTCATAGTCGGAGTATGAGCCTTCAAAGAAGAATACATTGCCGTCGCCTTCGTATGCCAGGATGTGGGTGCAGATGCGGTCGAGGAACCAGCGGTCGTGGCTTATCACCACGGCACAGCCTGCGAAAGCCTCCAGACCTTCCTCCAGGGCGCGCAGGGTGTTCACATCGATGTCGTTGGTAGGCTCATCGAGCAGCAGCACATTGCCCTCCTGCTTCAGCGCCAGAGCCAGTTGCAGGCGGTTGCGCTCACCGCCGGAGAGGACGCCGCAGAGCTTTCCCTGGTCATTGCCGGAGAAGTTGAAGCGTGACAGATAGGCGCGGGCATTTACATCGCGGCCTCCCATGCGGAAGGTCTCCACGCCCTGACTCACCACGTCATAGACGCTCTTCTTGGGGTCTATGTCCTTATGCTGCTGATCCACGTAGGCCAACTTCACCGTTTCGCCCACCTCGAATGTGCCTGCGTCAGGCTGCTCCAGTCCCATGATGAGGCGGAAGAGGGTGGTCTTGCCCGCTCCGTTAGGGCCTATCACGCCCACGATGCCGTTAGGCGGCAGCATGAAGTTGAGGTCGCGGAACAGCACCTTGTCGCCGTAAGCCTTCGCCACACCCTTGGCCTCCAGCACCTTGTTGCCCAGGCGCGGGCCGTTGGGGATGAATATCTCCAGCTTCTCCTCGCGCTCCTTCTGCTCTTCGTTGAGCATCGCATCGTATGAATTCAGACGTGCCTTACCCTTAGCCTGACGAGCCTTCGGAGCCATGCGTATCCACTCCAGCTCGCGCTGCAGGGCCTTCTGGCGCTTAGAGGCGGTCTTCTCTTCCTGTGCCATGCGCTGAGTCTTCTGGTCAAGCCATGAGGAGTAGTTGCCCTTCCAGGGTATTCCCTCGCCACGGTCCAGCTCCAGAATCCACTCCGACACATCGTCGAGGAAGTAACGGTCGTGGGTAACGGCAATGACGGTACCCTCATACTGCTGCAGGTGCTGCTCCAGCCAGTCGATGGACTCGGCATCCAGATGGTTCGTGGGCTCGTCGAGGAGCAGCACGTCGGGCTTCTGCAGGAGCAGGCGGCACAGTGCCACACGCCTTCTCTCACCGCCGGAGAGCGTTGTCACGCTGCTGTCGCCGGGGGGACAATGGAGGGCTGCCATAGCGCGCTCCAGCTTGGAGTCCATGTTCCACGCATCGGTGGAGTCGATGATGTCCTGCACTTCAGCCTGTCGCTGCATCAGCTTGTCCATCTTGTCGGGGTCGCCGTAGTACTCCTCCAGGCCGAATTTCTCGTTTATCTCGTCATACTCCTTCAGCGCGTCATAGACATACTGCACGCCTTCGCGCACGTTGTCCATCACGCTCTTGCTCTCATCAAGCGGCGGGTCCTGTGGCAGGTAGCCTACGGTATATCCGGGGCTCCACACCACCTCGCCCTGCGTGGGCTGCTCCAGGCCGGCGATGATCTTCATCAGAGTTGACTTACCGGCACCGTTCAGACCCACAATGCCTATCTTGGCACCATAGAAGAAGGAGAGGTATATGTTCTTAAGTATCTGTTTCTGGTTCTGTGGGATAATCTTGCTGACCCCCACCATTGAAAAAATAATCTTCTTTTCGTCCACGGGATTCAAATTAACGAATTATCAAATTAACGAATTAACAAATTATCGACATATCGACATACCGACATATCGACATGTCGAATTGCCAAATCATCGATATCTCGGAAACAGAATATCATCGTATTCCGGTTTCCCCGTTTGCGCCGTATGTGCCTTCGGGTGTGGTGATGACGACGGCGTTATGGCTGAGCACCTTTCGTGTGTTCTCCTTGTTGTCCATATACGCCTTATAAGTCACCTGTGCAATGCCTGTGGCATCAGCCAATCGCTCATACTCTACCGCAGCCATGATGAATGCTCCCAGCACCTTGCCCTCTGTCTGTTTGTCATTTGCCGTCACTACTGACACGTCCGGTCCCAGCAGATAGTAGGCCGCAGAGCCGTCGCGGTTGTTACTGCCGCAGAGTCCTGCGGAGCGGCATGAGCCTATGAGGTGTACGCCGCCATTGCCGTCATCGGTGATGAAATTCTCCACGAAACCCCTGTAGGCCTTCTTGGCAGCGGCTGTATAGTCTGCATCATACAGTCCTAAGCGCTGTCCCTTGAGGAAAGCGGCAATGAAGATAGCCGTTGCCGATGACTCTATGTAGTTGCTGACGGCGCTGTACTTCTTTCCCTTGTACGTGTCTGCAGAGAAGGAACCGTCGTGGTTCAGCAGCTGATACCAGCATCCTGTCTGTGGGTCCTGCTTGGCTACAAGGCCTGCAGCCATCTTGTTCAGGTACCCGCGGAGCGTGGCATAGTCGGCAGAGGCTGTCAGACCGGCCATCTGCATCTGCTCCAGGATATCGACAAGGGCAAAGATATACCATCCCTCGGCCCTGCCCCAGAATTCCTTTGAGTGATAAACGCCTGCCTCTCCCCATGCTGCTGACGAGGTGGAGGCCGTCGGAGTGGCTGAGAAGGCATGATAGAGCAGCCCTGCTTCCTCGTTCCACAGGTATCGCCACGTGATGTCAAACTGCTTCATGATTACTTCCCACGGTTTAGCGAAGTCTGTCTTTACTATCTCGCCGCTGCTGCTGCGGGCGTTAAGGGTGACAAACTGTGCCAGCAAAGCCGGTCCCATATACTGTCCGTCAAGCCACAGCTGATTGGGATAGCTGCTCTTGTGGTACCATCCCCCTGCGGCATCGCTCTTCACGGAGGCCGCAATGCTGTAAGCGTTGTCGTGAGCCTTCAGTCCCTTGGCGGCACGCTGCATGGCGGTAACGGCATTGGAGGGCGTGGAACTCTTGGCAACAGGGGCAAATGCACCTTGTGAGAGGTCGTATAGCCCAGCATAGATCTTGACGGCCTCAAGGTCGTCGAGGCTACCGCCAGAGGTGGGAACAGTGGAATAGAGGCTGTTGGCAAAATTCTCTATAGTGAGATACCAGCCGCGAGCAGATGCTTCGTCCCTGCTACTGTAGTAGTCGGCAGCCTCAAGCACCGCCTTGCCCACCAGACCCGGAACGTAGTCCAGCCCCAAGGCAGAGGGATTGGCGGATGGCTTTATCTTTGTGCCGTTGGCATCATACACGTCGAAGCCCATCTGCTTCTTGTTGGCATAGAAGTCATTGAGACGTGAATCCATGACGAGCTTGCTGTAACGAACGGACTCATCGAACGTCACGGCATGTGTGGTCAGCGATGTCGAGACGAGCAGCGCTGCGAGAAGTTGTTTGTGTCGCATTTGTCAATCATCTCTGCGATGGTATCGCAGATTCTCTAACGGGTTAATGAATAATGATTTTTCTAAATCTTTTGAGTGGAGAGGCCAGCTCTTCCTCTTTGTTATCGTAGCGTGAGGGGCTAAAAAAAGACACTACGCCTTGAGGGTATAGTGTCTTTTATGGAGTTGTGATATTACTTAGCGAGCGCACCGCCGATGGTGTACTTACCACCGATGATGATACCGTTCTTTGTCAGAACCTTCTTAGGCTGAGCCTTAGCAGGAGCTGCCTTAACGCTGCTAACGCCAGTACCACCGCCGTTTACGTCAATGTAGTAGATGTGGCAGCCGTTGGTGTTGTAAACGTCAACGTCACCTGCGGTCTCTACTGTCCAGGTGTATGTGGCCTGAGTGGTAGGAGTGAAGCTCTCACCAATCTGTGTGTCGCCCTGCTTCAGCTGTATGCCGCGTGCATCTGATGGCTTGTGAGACTCTGCGCATACGGTGATGGTAGCGCCGGCTGCTACGTTTGGAATAGTGAAGCAGAGGTTGTTCTTACCACCGAGCCACAGGTACTGAGGACCTGCGTATGTGCCGAGGCTTGTCTCTGGGTAATTGACGGCAATAGCGAGGGCGCGCTTACCAGCGTATGTAGCATCAAACTTCAGACCCTTCAGCTCTTCTATTACTACGCCATTGGCAGAGAGTTGGCCTTCTGCGTTGACGTCTGTAACAGCCCAATAGCACTTGTCGGTCATTGGGTCGGTGCTGTGATCAGCCTTCTCTACGTCTGTCCAACCTGCATCGATGTCGGCAGCAGCGTCTGCCTTCAAGTTAGCAGCGGTTGCTGCGCTCCATGCGGTGAAGTCGTAAGTGTGGTTAGAAGCAACGGCCTGCTTCTCGATTGTTACGTTGAAGTCGGTCAGGTGAGCTTTCTCTACAGAGAAGAAGAAACCGAAGTCCTTGGCAGGTGCTTCCTTCCTTGACACAACCTTCATGTCGTATGTCTTACCGTCCTTTGTGGCAGCAGAGTTAAGTTCAAATTTACCTTCGTCGTTAATTTTGATAGTAATGTCAAACTTTGCACCGTTCACTAATTCAGGGAAAGATGGATTCTCCCAGATATAATTGCAGGTGTAGTCAGCAGCCCACAAAGCGACATCTTCCTGCCATCTATCGAAGTATGTACCCCATCCATAGTTGTCAGCACGGATAGCACCGTACTCCTTAGTATTATCCCATGGGGAAACAGTTATAGGATTGCCAGTTCCGGCTTGTGTGAGAACGGTGATCCAAGTGAAATGGTTAATGGGCTTTCCATCATCACCAAGTATGACACCTGCGTTGTGATTTACGAAACTGATTTTTGCTACTTCGCCTTCCTTCACGTTGTAGGCCTCAGAGAATGCAGTCCACCAACCAGCAGTGTTGTCCTCGTTACCTATGGTAACTGCATTAATAGACAGTGTTGCGACAAGCGCACTAATAAGTGTAAAGATTTTTTTCATAAGCGTTGTTTAGTTATAAAGTTAGTATTATAATGGTTATAATGTCAATGTAAACGATTCTATTGCCAGTTGATATAGACTTTAGCTGTCGTATCCGCACCGTTGCAAAGTTAAGGAAAATAAGTAAATCAGCAAAACATTTCAAGCTTTTTAACGCGTAAACACCGTGTGCAGACGCCTATTATGCTCATATTTTGCGTCTTTTCACTATTTTTCTACTTGTCCCTTGCTCCTTGTTTATACCTTATATATATATATACCTTATTTATTTACCTCTTACTCCAAATAGGTGTAACCATAGAGCCCGGAGCGGTAGTTGGAGAGGAACTCTTTGCCCTCTTCAAGCGATATGCGGCCCTCCTTGACGGACTTTGTCACCCATATCTCAAGCTGTCGAACCAGCTTCTTGGGGTTGTACTGCACGTAGTCCAGCACCTCTTCTACGGTCTCGCCATCAAAGATCTGGTCTATGTGATAGTGTCCATCCTTCATTGAAACGTGCACGGCGTTGGTGTCGCCAAAGAGATTGTGCATGTCGCCGAGGATTTCCTGGTAGGCTCCGATGAGGAAGATACCAAGGTAATAGGAGTCTCCTTTCTTCAGCGGATGCACGGGAAGGGTGGACGAGGTGTGGCCTCCGGTGACGAAATTGGATATCTTTCCGTCGCTGTCACACGTCACATCCTGCAACGTGGCCTGTCGGGTGGGGCGTTCGTCAAGGCGCTGTATAGGCACCACGGGGAAGAGCTGGTCGATGGCCCATGTGTCGGGAAGGCTCTGGAAGAGTGAGAAATTGCAGAAATACTTGTCTGCAAGCAGCTTGCTGATGCTCCGCAGTTCCTCCGGGATATGCTTCAGGGTCTTTGTCAGCGTATAGACCTCACGGCAAACACTCCAGTACATGGCCTCTATCTCAGCCCTTGTACGCAGATCCACCATGCCCATAGAGAAGAGATTGAGGGCCTCTTCACGTATCTGCTCAGCGTCGTGCCAGTCCTCAAGTAGCGAGCGCGAGTCGATGTTGCACCATATATCATACAGTTCGCGCACCAGTTGGTGATCCGTTTCCTTTGCCTCAAAGGCTTCGGGCATCTCCGGCGGCGATGCAGTCTCAAGGACATCGATGACGAGAACGGAGTGATGGGCAGACAGGGAACGCCCTGACTCAGTGATAATGTTGGGATGGGGCAGGTCATTCTTATTGGCGGCATCGACAAAAGTGTAGATGCAGTCGTTGACATACTCCTGAATAGAATAGTTGACGGACGATTCAGAGTTTGATGAGCGCGTGCCGTCGTAATCCACTCCGAGGCCGCCGCCGCAGTCAACATACTCCACGGGATAGCCCATCTTGTGGAGATTGATGTAGAATTGCGATGCCTCGCGAAGGGCTGTCTGTATGCGGCGTATCTTTGTAATCTGTGAACCGATGTGGAAATGGATGAGTTTGATGCTGTCATGCAGCCCTAACTCATCAAGAGTACGGAGTGCAATAAGCAGCTCCGAGGCGGTGAGGCCGAACTTTGAGGCGTCGCCACCGCTCTCCTCCCACTTGCCTGAACCTGAGGAGGCAAGCTTGATGCGTATGCCGAGGGTGGGCTTCACGCCCAGTTTCTTGGCTGCGCGGGCTATGATGTCAATCTCATTGAGCTTCTCTACCACGATGAATACACGCTTGCCCATCTTCTGAGCCAGCAGCGCCAGTTCGATATAGGCCTGGTCTTTGTATCCGTTGCAGATGATGAGAGAGTCGCTGTGACACTGGACAGCGATGACTGCGTGCAGCTCCGGCTTACTGCCGGCCTCCAGTCCCAGGTTGAACTTACGTCCGTGAGAGATGATTTCCTCTACGACGGGCTGCATCTGGTTGACCTTGATGGGGTAGATGATGTAGCTCTCGCCCTTGTAGTCATACTCTTCTGTAGCCTGTTTGAAGCACGATGCGGTCTTCTCGATACGGTTGTCGAGAATGTCGGGGAAGCGCAATAAGACAGGAGTAGAGATGTCGCGCAACTGCAATTCATCAATTATCTCTCGCAAATCAGCTGTCTGACCGTCCTTAAGAGGAGAGACACACATGTTGCCCTTCTCGTTGATTGAGAAGTAAGAGGTGCCCCAGCCGTTGATGTTGTAGAGCTCCTTGGAGTCTTCAATAGTCCACTTTTTCAAATTAACAAATTGGCAAATTAACGGATTAATGAATTCTTGGCCGCCCTGCTCCGCAAGTGTTACAGAGTGCCGGGCGAACGAATTAACGAATTAAGAAATAAGATTCAACTCTTCTTTGACCATCTCTATGGTGAGACGCACCTGGTCATCGTCCTTCATAAACGGGATATCGATGACGTGTCGGGCCTTGAGGTAATACTCTTCGCGGGTCTTCAGCGTGTCGGTGATATAGCTTATAAGCTCCTCGTCGGTCTTTCCCAAGAGCAGCGGACGTACTCCCTTGCCCATTTTCAGGTGGTGGAAGAGCACCTCGGGCTTGCCTCTGAGATATACCACATCTCCCTGACCGTTGATATAGTCCATGTTGTCGAAGAAGCAGGGCGTGCCGCCTCCGCAGGCTATGACTACATCTTCAAACTCCGCGACCTCATGGAGCATATTGCGCTCAATGATACGGAAGCCCTCTTCACCGCGTTCGTCGAAGATTTCCTTTACCTTCTTGCGCATACGCGTCTCTATGTACCAGTCCAAATCATAGAACTGCACACCGAGTTGCTTGGCCAATTCCTTGCCGACAGTAGTCTTGCCGGCACCCATGTAGCCTATGAGGATAATGCGAATCATTTCTGTTTCTCTATGATCTTCATGCACTCTTCGCGTGTGAGGTCATTGGCTTTGTCGTGCATAGACTTTGGCAGTCGGTAGTTCTTGCCGTCGAAAGCGAGGTAAGGACCATAGCGACCATTCATCACTTCCAGCTTCGGTTCGCCGTCAAACACCTTGATGTGGCGCTGCTTCTCAGCCTGGCGGCTGCCCTCTATCAGTTCTATTGACTCCTCAAGGGTGAACGACATGGGGTCAGCCTTCTTGGGCAGTGACACGTACTTACCGTTGTGGAGCACGTAAGGGCCGAAGCGTCCAGCTCCGATTACCACCTCCTGGCCTTCATATTCACCTACTGTGCGCGGCAATTGGAATAGCTCCATCGCCTTGTCGAGGGTGATAGTCTCGATGGAAAACTCCTTCGGCAGCTGTGCAAAGCGCGGCTTGTCGGTGTCTTCGGCGCTGCCTATCTGCACTATCGGACCGTAGCGTCCTATCTTTACCGATACGGGACGTCCGCTGACGGGGTCTGTTCCCAGCAGGCGTTCACCTGCCTTGTGCTCACTGCGGGTGTGGAGAGTTTTGTCAACGGTGGGCTCAAAGCGCTTATAGAAATCCCTCAGCATCTTGTGCCAGTCCTCCTTGCCCTCGGCGATAGAGTCGAAACGCTCCTCGATATTGGCAGTGAAGTTATAGTCCATGATGTCGGGGAAGTACTCAATGAGGAAATCATTGACCACTGTTCCGATGTCTGTCGGCAGCAGTTTGCCCTTCTCGTTGCCTGTAAGTTCTTTCTTTGTCTTTGTCGAAATCTTCTTTGCTCCGAGGGTATCGATGGTGTATGTGCGCTCTTCGCCTTTCTTGTCACCCTTCACCACGTACTCGCGCTGCTGGATTGTGGAGATGGTCGGAGCGTAGGTAGATGGTCGTCCTATGCCCAGTTCCTCCAGTTTGTGCACCAGTGAGGCCTCGGTATATCGTTGCGGACCTTGTGAGTAGCGCTCTGTTGCCACCACTTCCTTGCGGTTTATGATGTCGCCTTGCTTCATGGATGCAGGCAGGATACCCTCTGTTGCAGAGTCGTTGGCTTCGTTATTATCGTCGTCGCCCACGCTTTCGCGATATACTTTCAGGAAACCGTCGAACTTCACTACCTCGCCTGAGATGATAAACTGCTCCGTGGTGCCGCTGATATCAATGTTCACCGTAGTCTTTTCCAGTTCGGCATCAGCCATCTGCGTTGCTGCGGTGCGCTTCCAGATGAGGTCATAGAGACGCTTCTCCTGTGATGTGCCCTCTATCTCCTGGCGGTCCATATATGTGGGTCGGATGGCCTCGTGTGCCTCCTGTGCTCCCTTTGAGTGGGTGGTATAGTTGCGGGATTTGCTGTATTCCTCTCCATAAAGACCCACGATAGCCTCCTTAGCGGTGCCGATGCACAGTGAAGAGAGGTTGACGCTGTCGGTACGCATATATGTGATGTGACCGTTTTCGTAGAGCCTTTGCGCCACCATCATGGTCTGAGAGACGGTGAAACCGAGCTTTCTTGCGGCTTCCTGCTGCAGCGTAGAGGTGGTGAACGGAGGTGCCGGAGTGCGCTTCAGCGGCTTCTTCTGGATGTCGGCGATGGTGAAAGTGGCATCCTTGCACTTCTCCAGGAACGCCAGCGCCTCGTCGTGTGTGCTGAAACGGTGGTCCAGTTCTGCCTTAATCTCATTGCCGTCAATGAGGAATACGGCTGTGACGCGATAGTAAACCTCTGGTGTGAACGCCATAATCTCGCGTTCACGCTCCACGATGAGCCTTACTGCCACGGACTGCACACGTCCTGCTGAGAGCGACGGCTTGACCTTTCGCCACAGGATGGGCGAGAGATTGAAGCCCACAAGACGATCCAACACACGGCGTGCCTGCTGTGCGTTGGCCAGGTTCATGTCGAGTCGCCGGGGCTGTTCTATAGCCTCCAGGATGGCTTTCTTTGTTATCTCATGGAAGACGATACGGTTTGTATTGGCCTCGTCGAGCCCCAATACCTCGCAAAGGTGCCATGAGATAGCCTCACCCTCGCGGTCTTCATCCGATGCCAGCCAGACCTTTTTGGCCTTCTTGGCATTGCTCTTGAGCTCAGATACCACCTTACGCTTCTCGTCCGGTATCTCATATTCGGGCTCCAGAGAGTCCAGATTGATACTGATTTCTTTTTTCTTCAGGTCACGGATGTGTCCGTAACTCGACATCACTTTGAAGTCCTTGCCAAGGAATTTCTCAATGGTCTTTGCCTTGGCAGGGCTCTCTACGATTACTAAATTGTCTTGCATATTCTTTTTCTGAAACGCTTAGATACGGACATCTCACCCGCATAACCGTTTTATTCCTTGAAGAGGTCATCGAGAAAAGAGTAGAATCTCTTGTCTTCACCTGCAGATATCTTGATGATTTTGCCCTCGGGATCGATGACAAATTTTGATGGATAAGCCTTTACATAGTATAGTTTGCTCACCATGTTGAACGGTGTCTGTCGCACCTGCTTCCACGGCATGTCGGCATTGGCAAGGTAGTCGAGCCACTTCTGCTTCTTGTCCATCACGTCAATGCTGACGATTTCAAACTTACCGGCATACTTCTCATAGTACTCCTTCATCTTCGGCATGCCGCTGATGCACCATTTGCACCATGTGCCCCAGAAGTCAAGTACCACATATTGACCCCTGAGAGATGAGAGACAGAGCGAGTCGCCCTTGTTGTCGGCAAGGGTGAAGTCAGGTGCTTCCTGACCTATCTCCAGCGTTTTCGCAGGCTCTTTAGCAGTTGTCTGTGCATGTAATGCACACCATGACAGCGATATTAGGACGGCTAAGAGCGTGATTTTGAGTTTATTGTTCATGTTTCGCGGCTTGTCTATAAAAATTTTGTGCAAAGATAATAATTTATTCGAAATTAATTCGTATATTTGCAAAAATTTTTCGAAAAAGGTTTCTTTTTACTTTCTATGTGCTATTAATTGCAATGAAAAGACATCTACTAACCCTTTTGTTGCTGTTTGTAAGCGTGATAGCGTTCTCACAGGCCGATTTTACATGGAAGGCGAGTGAGAGAAACGGCAATGAGCTCGTCATAACATTCACAGGAATGCTGGACGAAGGCTGGCACCTGAACGACCAAACCGTTAACTTAGAGAACAGCGAGGGCGTGGAGTTGCGCGGTGAACCATCTGTGAGCAGCTCTGAACAGGGCGGCCGTACAAAGGTTGTCATAAGCCAAAGCTTTGTGATAACCAAAGAGGCGTATTCTGCCCAAGGCTATCTGGAGTATCTCATCTGTACTGACGGCATGTGTCTGGCCCCGCAGTCGGTAGATTTTGACTACCGTAGTGCCGCACATATCAAGGAGAACCCGAACTATGCCGCAGAGCTTGAGGAGAAGATGAAGAGCCTTTATGAGTTCTTCGACCCTTCGGAAGACCCTCTGTGGAAGCCTGTCACGCCTGAGGCTCTTGCCGCTGCGGGCGGTGATGGCAGTGACGGAGCGGCATCATCCGGCGGCGGTGGCTGGCGAATCTTCCTGCTGGGATTCCTCGGAGGTTTGGTGGCACTGCTCACACCGTGCGTGTGGCCCATCATTCCGCTGACTATTTCCTTCTTTATCAAGACTGAGAGGGGCATCAAGGGTGCCGTTCTCTTCGGCCTCTCCATCATTGCTATCTTCATGGCGCTGGCCGTTGGCATCACTACCGCCTTTGGTGCCAACACCCTCAACCAGCTCTCCACGAGTGCCGCCTTCAATGTGGCGTGCTTCATATTCCTTGTCATCTTCGGCCTGTCGTTCATAGGTCTCTTCAGCATAGCGCTGCCTCAGTCGTGGGGCAATGCGCTCGATATGAAGTCCAGCAGCACCTCCGGCATCGTGTCCATCTTCCTTATGGCGCTGACCCTTGTGGTTGTCAGCTTCTCCTGCACGGCTCCTATCGTCGGCACATTGCTTGTCGAGGTGGCCTCGGGCGGCGGCAGCGGCACTATGATAGGCCTCTTTGCCTTCTCCCTTGCGTTGGCGCTGCCGTTTATGATATTCGCCATGTTCCCCTCAGCGCTCAAGCAGTTGCCGAAGTCCGGCGACTGGATGACGATGATAAAGGTAACACTGGGCTTCCTTGAGCTTGCCTTCTCGCTAAAGTTTCTCAGCGTTGCGGACATGGCCTACGGTTGGGGCATACTGCCGCGTGGATTGTTCCTTGTCATCTGGATACTGCTCTTTGCCATGCTTGGCATCTACTACATCTACAAGGCGAGCCGCCTGTGGCACGGCCTGCTGCTTGCCGCTCTTCCCTTTGCCCTTGTCATCTATCTCATCCCCGGCCTGCTCGGAGCGCCTTGCACACTCGTCTCGGCCTTTGCTCCGCCGCGTGAGGATGACGGCACTTCTACGACCTGGGATGTCATCATGGGCAACGATGAGGAGGATATATGGGGCAGTTCAACAGCCTCTGTCGCTACCAATGAGAACGTCTATCACGACTATAAGGCCGCTATGGAAGAGGCTAAACGCACCTCAAAGCGTGTCTTTGTAGATTTCACCGGCTACGGTTGCGTGAACTGTCGCAAGATGGAGGCAGCAGTATTTACTGATGTACGCGTGCGCGATGCTATGGCAAAGATGGTCTGCGTGCAGCTCTATGTGGATGACAGGAGCGCTCTGCCAAAGCCTATGCGCGTCACTCTGAACGGTAACCAGCGTAGCGTGCGCACATACGGCGACCTGTGGAGCCTGCTTGAGACCTACAAGTTCGGCTTCATAGCGCAGCCATTCTACGCTATCCTCAATGACGAGGGCGACATTCTCGGCGAGCCGTACGGCTATGATGAGAGTGTAGAGAACTTCTTGCATTGGATGAGTAATGCGAGGTAAGGCCCCAGCGAATTAACGAATTAACAAATTAGCAAATTAACGAACTAACTAATAAACAAGATAACGACTTATGAACACTAACACATCTTCACACATTTCACGTCTCTCCCCCTTGGGGGGAGCTGGAGGGGGTTGGAGGGGAGCTCTTCTTCTCCTTTCCATTTTGTGCCTCTCGCAGTCTTATGCCTTCACTCCTGGGCAGATACCGTTTGACATGCCCGCCGTTGAGCAACCCCGCATACCGGCTTATACGGTGAGCATCACACAGTTTGGCGGCGTTGCCGACGGTGCAACGCTCAATACCGAAGCCTTCGGCAAGGCCATGAAGCACCTGGCCGAGAAGGGCGGCGGCAAACTTGTGGTGCCTGCAGGAATATGGCTCACAGGACCCATACAGTTTGAAAACAATACGGAGCTGCATGTGGAGCAGGGCGCGCTGGTGCTCTTCACCACCGATTTTGATGCCTATCCTCAGGTCAGCACCATCTATGAGGGCAACACCTCGCGCCGTCGCATGGCTCCTCTCTGGGCTTACGAGAAGCACGATGTGGCCATCACAGGCCCCGGAGCCTTTGACGGGCAGGGCGAATACTGGCGCCCGTCAAAGAAGGGTAAGTTCACGGAAAGCCAATGGAAGGCGCTCACATCAGGTGCCGGCATTGAAGTGAAGGGCGTGTGGTATCCTGACGCAAAGGATGATGAGCTGAAGGGTGCCAACGGAAAGCCTGACTCACGCAGGGTCTTACAGCGCCCCGTGCTGCTGGAGTTTGTCTCTTGTCAGCGCATGATGCTGCAGGATGCCACCTTCAGCAACTCCCCCGCGTGGAACATTCACCCGCTGAAGTGTGAGGATGTGACCATCGACCACGTCACAATTCGCAACCCCTGGTACGCGCAGAACGGTGACGGACTGGATCTGGAGTCCTGCAACAGGGCCATAATCAAGAACTCTACCTTTGACGTGGGCGACGATGCCATCTGCATCAAGAGCGGTAAGGACAAGGAAGGCCGCGATTGGAAGATGCCTTGTCAGAATGTAGTCATCGAAGGTTGCACCGTGCTGCACGGTCACGGAGGCTTCGTTATAGGCTCTGAGATGTCGAGCGGCGCACGCAATATCTATGTGAACAACTGCCTCTTTAACGGTACAGACACCGGTCTGCGCATGAAATCCACACGCGGACGCGGCGGAGTGGTGGAGAATATCTATGTCTCTAATATAAATATGGTGAACATCGGCGGCGATGCCTTCACCTTTGACCTCTACTATGCCAACAAACCCGTAGTGGGAAAGGCCGATGGCGACAGCTCCAGCAGCGACGCTGTGCCGCAGGTATCGGAGGAGACGCCATGCTTTAAGAACCTGCACATTGCCAACATCATCTGCCAGGGTGCGGCAAGAGCCATATACTTCAACGGCCTGCCGGAGATGCCGCTGGACAATCTCACGCTCTCCAACTCACTCTTCGTATGCCGTAAGGGCGCTGAGATGCACTATGCCAAGAACATCGTCTTTGACAACGTGAAGATACAGCAGAGCGAAGGTGACCGCGTGACAAAGACAGACGTTATGAACTTCACAGAGAAATAAGCATAATCCCCCTCCAACTCACCCAAGATGGAGGGGCTAAACTCAGTTTACCAAAGTCTTACCATATCTTGGTAAACCGATTACCAACGGCCTGGTAAACCGATTACCAACGGCCTGGTAAATCGATTACCAAGGCTTGGTAACCCGATTACCAAGGGTTGGTAACTCAATTACCAAGGGTTGGTAACTCAATTACCAAGGCTTGGTAATATTGTTGGTAAAAGCCGATTGCATGTACATAAACATTATAAAGTACTCTTAAAGCGAAACCTTAATTAAAGAATAAACCGAAATTATGAATACCAATATCCTTTCACGTAATTTACATCTCTCCCCCCTAGGGGGGAGCTGGTGGGGGGCTCTCCTCCTTCTCCTCTTCCCCTTGCTGTGCATGGGACAGTCGAGGGCCGTGTTTGACTATGCCAACTACACAGCTGCCGCAGCAGACAGCAAGCTGATGCCCCTTGGTGGCGGCTGTGCTCCTGACCCCTCAATCCTGCGAGTAGGCAACGACTATTACCTTGCCAACTCATCGTTCTCCTACTATCCCGGCGTGCCCATCTGGCACAGCACGGACCTGAAGAACTGGGAGCGACTGGGATATGTGCTCAACCGTCCGTCGCAGCTCATGCTCAAGGACGGCATAAAGATGCGCGAGGGCATATATGCGCCGCAGTTGTCATACAATCCGGCCAATAAGACCTTCTACATGATTTCCACGTTCATAGCCGGCGGCGGTACGTTCTACGTCACCACCACCGACCCGAAGAGCGGCCGTTGGAGCGACCCCGTGTGGCTGAAGGACATTGACGGCATTGACCCGTCGTTCTTCTTTGACGATGATGGCAAGGGTTATGTCATACACAATGCATGGCGAGACCAACACTGGAATGGGCATTGCGACATCTGGTGCAAGCCCTTTGATCCTCAGACGGGACAGACATTCGGCGAGGATCGAATGATAGCCTACGGCGGTGTCGATACCCTGTCACACCCCGTGTGGCTGGAGGGGCCGCACATGTATAAGGTGGGACATCGGTATATCCTGATGTGCGCCGAGGGCGGCACGGGCGAGAACCACAGTGAGGTG
This sequence comes from Prevotella sp., assembly GCA_017478025.1. Lineage (GTDB taxonomy): Bacteria > Bacteroidota > Bacteroidia > Bacteroidales > Bacteroidaceae > Prevotella. Next base: position 38,870 of record JAFVGZ010000027.1, on the reverse strand, counting down.
GTCTTTGAGAGCTGCAGTCCCATGAGCCTCTTTAAGCCCTGCGCCATCAATCCCATCCTGACACAGCGCGATGTGGAGGGTGCACCGAGGACGCCCGTGACCTGCACAGGCCACGCTGACCTCGTGGAGACAAAGGGCGGCGACTGGTATGCCGTATTCCTCGGTGTGAGACCTTACGAGAAGAACTATGACCTGATGGGACGTGAGACGTTCAAGCTGCCAGTGAAATGGGTGACGCCTGACGGCAAGAGCGCGCGTCCGGCTGAGGCTAACGCACAGCCTATAATACTGGAGAAGGGAAAGATACTGACACCGAAGGATGGCAAGGACGAACTGCGCACGCTATGGGATAAGGACGGTATAGCGCCCGATGCCTTCACCATACGCACCCCGATGGACCTGCGCACACCGTTCGCCTCTGCCGACAACAGTCCGGTGGGACTTGACGCGGTGGTGAGCAAGGACGGCAGGGGAGTGTTCTCGCTGAAGAAGAATGCCCTGACCATCGTGGCCTCAGAGAAGGGCGTGGAGGACAAGACCAGCCCTGCAGCCATTGGTCAGTGGGTGACACAGAGCAAGTTTACATACGAGACGCGTGTGACATTCGAGCCAAAGGAGGAAACCTCTTTGGCCGGCATCGTGCTCTTCTATGATGACCAGCACTTCATGCAGTTCGGTGTCTCTACTGATACCGACGGATCACCGTGTCTGCGCATCAAGGCAAGCCTGGGCGACCTGCAGGTCAACTCCCACAGTTGGAAGATAAAGACGACCAAGGAAGTGCGCCTGCGCGCTGTGGCAGACGGTAAGGGACACGTTTATTTCTCATATCTCATCGGCGGCGGTTCTGCTTGGCGCAATGTAGGCATGCCGCTGTCAACCACCCAGCTCACCAGCAAAGAGACCAACGGATTCACGGGCCTCATGGTGGGACTGTTCGCAAGAGAATAAACCCGAGGGGCGGATTAACAAATTAACGAATTAACAAATTAACAAATTAACGAATTCTTGCTCCGCTCTGCTACGCAAGCGTCCCAAAGGGCCGAGCGAACAAATTGACGAATTAACAAATTATGATTACCAATATATCTCTATGCAATTCACGTCTCTCCCCCTTGGGGGGAGCCGGAAGGGGTTGGGCTTTTCTCCTACTTCTTGTTACTCTTCCCCTTTGGGCTGAGCCGGAGAGGGACTTGTCTGTCTCTATCCTTGGCGACAGCTACTCCACCTTTGAGGGCTGTCTCGCTACGGACAGCAACGAGGTGTGGTACTATCCCGTTGATAGCCCCAAACACCATAAGGGCAACGATGTGGGTGAGGCATCGCAATGCTGGTGGTCCATCGTTATAAAGGAGATGGGTGCCAAGCTTGAGAGGAATAACTCTTTCTCCGGTTCCACCATCTGCCGCAGTGGATATGCTAAGGACAAGACCGGCGACCGTGTGCCTCTGAAGGGCTATGAGCAGATGTGTGACTACACCAACCGCTCGTTCATAAGCCGCAGCAATGCGCTGGGTAATCCGGACATCATCCTCATCTGTGGCGGAACGAACGACAGTTGGTGCGGTGCGCCGATAGGTGACTACGTCTATGGCAACTGGACAGACCTGCAGCTATATACCTTCCGACCAGCAATGGCAAAGCTATTGGCAGACCTCAGGCAGCATTATCCTAATGCGCGGCTGCTCTTCATGCTGAACAGCGAGTTGAAGGAGAGCATCAACGAGTCCGTGCACACCATCTGCCGGCATTACGGCGTGGAGTGCCTTGACCTTCACGACATCGACAAACAGCTCGGCCACCCGTCACAAAAAGGCATGAAGGCGATAGCCGAGCAGGTGCTGGAACGGCTGAAGCAACAGTAATACCCCTTACATACACGCGGCATGAACCTGTATCAAGCAGGCTTATGCCGCTTTTTTGATGGTTTGTTGAGATTATTTTTCTTCCTAATCCGTCTTGGATATGAAAAAAAGCAAGTCTTTTTTGCATATCTCAGAACTTAATTGTATCTTTGCCGCTGAGATTACGAATAATAGTTACAGATAACAGAAAAGCTTTATTTTATGCAACATTCTGTCATTAACCCAGCACAATATGAACTTTTGAATATCCTCTCTTGTATCAACAAGGAAGAGGATGTAATGGAACTAAAGTCCGTTATCGTAAAGTTCTTAAATACTCGACTCCAGAAAGAGATAGACCGTCTTTGGGAAGATGGTACACTTAATGAGCAGAAAGTGTCAGCGTGGACTGACGAGCACATGCGCACACCATATAAGTAAAGAGGTATGAGCAAGTACATTGTTCTTGATACCAATAGCCTACTCCGCTCCCTTTCGCGGAGAAGTGAATTCTACTCCGTCTGGGAGGCATTTGTCCTCGGACGATACACGTTATGTGTCACCAACGAGATATTAGCAGAGTATGAGGAAATCATCAGTTCGCACATGTCTCCCTTGGCAGCGCGATTAGCTATAGAAATGATACTCAGAGCAACAAATGTCCTGCGTGTTGATGCACAATACAGATTCCATCTTATTACAGCAGATGAGGATGACAACAAGTTCGTGGACTGTGCAATAGTTGCAAATGCTGAATACATAGTCTCCGATGACAAACATTTCAAAGTGTTAGAAACTATACCATTCCCACATGTAGAAGTGCGGAAATTAGAAGAATTCCATAGTGAATTAAATAAGTATAACCACTAAACATTACAGTAAGATCCTATGCTTGATAAAAGTAAACCAAACAAGTATGTCAGGCATGATGAAATCAGAACGGAGGGCAACATTCTCCATTTCTTAATGAAGGTCTTGCTGTTGTTATCTTGTTTATTTTATATGATACCCAGCTACGGAGACACTGGGCAGCATAGGTTAGAGGTCAAGCAACGCAGGGGAAATATGTTCGTAAGGCTGCATGATTACAATGCGGCAGATACTGTCCCGCTCGTCTGCGTAATCCAGGGCAGTGGGAATAACCTGGAAGCAGAATTCAATCCCAGGAAGGTATTGAAGATAAACGGAAGCCTGCTGATGCGAGGCAAAGTCATCATTTCAATACGAAAAGATTCATCAGACGAAGTCATAGCGCGTTGCGACACAGTCATCAGTTTGTCGAATGCCACGTTATTGCTTCCTGATGTCACCGTGCAGGGAGTCAAGCGCCCAATAAAATCTCGGGTCTCTCACAGCATGGGTATGCCATCATTCATGATTACGGAGAATGATCAGAAACTGAAGCTGTTCACAGACTTGGATTTGCTGTTACGCAATGCAGGGGTCAAGAGTCGGTCAGATGAATATGGAATACGCCATCTGTTAGCGCATGTAGTCGTTGTAGATGCTGACGGCGAGATAGAGGAAGTGCCGCCGGTAAGCATCTCGCCGAGTGATGTAAAACAGATTGATATATACAGGGGCTTTAAGAATTACCCAGATGTCGTCGTCATACAGTTAAAGCGTGAAGCCGCGTATTGACAGTATGAGTAATGCTAACCTAACGTGAGCGATAATATAATGAAAGAGGAAACTTAACTCTCCTCTGTTTGTGAAACGTTCAGTGTGACGTACTCATATATAGTTGCATAAAAAAGACTCCCGATGCAGGTTGTTCCGCATCGGGAGTCTAATCTTTATATCGCATCAGGGCTGAGCCCTGCGTCTGTGCGCCCCTTGTCAGGGGAGTGTGACGGTTGCTTTAATCGTTGTTATGTCCGTTGCCGTCCTTCTTGTTGCCCTCATCGAAGTGGCGTGGACGGTTGCCGTGAGGACGACGCTCTGGGCGTGGGCGACGCTCACGCTCGGCATAGCCTTCGGGCTTGTCAAGGAGCACACGGTGAGATACCTTGTACTTACCTGTCTTAGGATCAATCTCCATGAGCTTCACCTGAATCTTGTCACCCTCCTTGATGCCTGCCTCCTCAACGGTCTCCAGGCGCTTCCACTCTATCTCAGAGATGTGGAGCAGGGCATCCTTGCCCGGCAGAATCTCTACGAAGCAGCCGTAAGGCATCACTGAGCGTACGGTACCCTCATATACTTCGCCTACCTCAGGAACGGCTACGATGGTCTTGATCTTTGCCAGAGCAGCGTCGATGGCGCTCTTGTCTGGTGCAGAAACCTGTACCTTGCCTACGCCGTCCTCCTCATCGATAGTGATGACAGAGCCGGTATCCTCCTGAATCTGCTGGATAATCTTACCGCCAGGGCCGATGACCGCACCGATGAACTCCTTAGGAATCTCAATCTGCACGATGCGTGGTACGTGTGGCTTGAGCTCAGGACGTGGCTCTGCGATGGTGTCGGTGAGGCATCCGAGGATGTGCTCACGGCCTGCCTTGGCCTGTGCCAGAGCCTTCTCCAAGATCTCGTATGACAGTCCGTCGCACTTGATATCCATCTGTGTGGCGGTCAGACCGTCCTTCGTTCCGGTGGTCTTGAAGTCCATGTCGCCCAGGTGATCCTCATCGCCCAGAATGTCAGAGAGCACTGCATACTTGTCTTCGCCTGGGTTCTTGATGAGGCCCATAGCGATGCCGCTGACAGGCTTCTTCATAGGTACGCCGGCATCCATGAGTGCCAGTGTTCCTGCGCAGACGGTAGCCATTGATGAGGAACCGTTGGACTCCAGTATCTGTGATACCAGACGCACGGTGTAAGGGAAGTCAGAAGGTATCTGTCCCTTCAGTCCGCGCCATGCCAGGTGACCGTGGCCAATCTCACGACGGCCTACGCTGCGCTGTGCGCGTGCCTCACCGGTGCAGAATGGTGGGAAGTTATAGTGCAGCAGGAAGCGCTGATAGCTGCGCTCCAATACGTCGTCAACCAGCTTCTCGTCGAGCTTTGTGCCAAGGGTACAAGTGGAGAGTGACTGTGTCTCGCCACGTGTGAAGATGGCAGATCCGTGAGGCATTGGCAGTGGAGACACCTCGCACCAGATGGGGCGGATGTCGGTAGTCTTACGTCCGTCGAGACGCACACCCTCGTCGAGGATGCAGCGGCGCATAGCATCGCGCTCTACGTCGTGGTAGTATTTGTCTGCCAGAGTATTCTTCTCCTCCAGCTCTTCCTCTGTCAGGTCAGCGTGAGCCTCGGCATACTTCTCCTTGAACTCGGTGATGATAGCCTCGAAAGCCTCTGCGCGAGCCTGCTTCTCCAGAGCCTGCTTCACTACGTCGTAGGCCTTCTGATAGCACTCTGTGCGTACCTGCTCCTTCAGTTCGTCATCGTTCACCTCGTGACAGTATTCGCGCTTGGTGTCGGTACCCAATTCCTTCATCAGCTCGTCCTGCAGTGCGCACATAGGCTTGATGGCCTCGTGAGCAGCCTTGAGAGCATTGAGAAGGTCAGACTCCTGCACCTCTTTCATCTCGCCTTCCACCATCATGATGTTCTCAGCGGTGGCACCTACCATGAGGTCCATGTCGGCGTCAGCCATCTGTGCCTTTGTCGGGTTGATGACATACTCACCGTTGATGCGTGCTACGCGCACCTCAGAGATGGGGCACTCGAATGGAATATCTGAACACGCCAGTGCACAAGAGGCAGCGAAGCCTGCCAGAGCATCGGGCTGGTCAACGCCATCGGCACTGAAGAGGATTACGTTTACGAATACCTCTGCATGGAAGTCGCTTGGGAAGAGCGGGCGCAGGGCACGATCTACAAGGCGGCAAACGAGAATCTCGTCATCGTTTGGCTTACCCTCACGCTTAGTGAAACCGCCGGGGAAACGTCCGGCTGCGGCATACTGCTCGCGATATTCTACTTGCAGTGGCATAAAGTCTGTGCCAGGCACTGCGTCTTTGGCGGCACAAACAGTGGCAAGAAGCACGGTGTTGCCCATACGAAGGGTACAAGAACCATCGGCCTGCTTTGCCAGCTTTCCGGTCTCAATGGTGATGGTACGTCCATCAGGAAGTGAGACGGTCTTTGTGATTACGTTCATTTAAGATCTTTATTGTTTTAACTGATTACATCAAAATGTGGCACCTTGCCACATAAAAGTGCACAAAGGTAGTGATAATAAATGTATTACACAAATTTTTGAGCACTTTTTAACATTTATATCACCGTATATCGTCGCTATACCACAAATGAGCACGATTGTAAACTCTGCATCACAAACTTGGAATTGTGATAATTTGTGATGAAATAGCGATGATATATCAGAAAAATTATGTGCAAATCCTTAGTAAAGGTCGCCTATGCCTGAATGGTAGTGGCAATGCTGACGCAATAACCTTTGTCTGAATTTACGATGGTTTGCAGGTTTACGCCATCCATGCGTGATGAGCGGAGGACGGTCTTCAGGTCGTCGGTGATGCCTTCGCCGGTGAGTTTCAGCAGGGCTTCCTTCTGTGTCCATAGCGAGGTGAAGGCTATGTTGGTGTCATCGGCATTGTGGATTTGCTCCATCTCTTCGTCGCACATGCAGTAGCGGGCTACCTCTTCCTTGTAGCGCCCAAGGCTTTCCACGTCGATGCCGCATGGCTTTGTGTCAACGATGCAGGCTATGGCGCGCCGTGTGTGGCTGAGATTGAAATGGATGTCGGGATGGTCCAAGAGGTAGGGCTTGCCATGCTCGCCATATCCGAAGGATGGTGGCTGCTGGATATTATAATCATCACGCAGCATCTGGCACAGCAGCTCGTAGGATAAGGTACACTCCTTACGTCCCTGTAAATACTTGAAGGCACGCGCCAGCTTAGCTCGCCAATGGGGGAGAGAGAGCAGATGGTGTTCCAACTCCTCCTGTGACAGGTCTATGTCATCAATGATAGCCCCCTTCCAACTCCCCTCAGGGGGGGAGAGACGTAAAGGGTGGGAAGATATGTTGGTATTCATAATTCGTTAATTTGTTCGCTCGTCGCTCTGTGACGCTTGCGTAACAAGGGTGGAGTAAGAATCTGTTAGTTCGTAAAGAAGATGTTTACAACGAAGATGATTGCTGTGAGGATAGGACAGACGAACTTTACGAGGAAGAAGAAAGTGCGCAGCGTGGGGCGTGACCACGCATAGCGATTATCTGAGGTGAGCTGGCGCATGACCGTTTTCCGTGACATTACCCATCCTACGAGCAGACATGTGGCAAAGGTGCCGATGGGCATGAACACCTTGCTCGTCACGCTGTCAAGGTTATCAAAGAGTGTGCTGCCCATTACGCCTATGTCCGGGTGGCTGAATGACAGTGCGCACAGTGTGCCCATGATGCAGCAGAAGATGGTTACCAACGTGCCGGCAACGGTGCGTGAGGTCTTCATCTCCTGGCTGAGGAGCGATGTTCCAATCTCGTGCATGGAGATTGTAGAAGTCAATGCTGCCAATACGAGGAGGAAATAGAACACTATGGAGAGGTAATATCCCGATGTGGGAGAGAATGCTTGAGTGAAAACATTGGGGATTGTGAGGAAGATGAGGCTGGGGCCTGCATCCGGCTCCACTCCGACGGAGAAGGCTGCGGGGAATATTGTGATACCTGCGAGGATGGCCACAACGACATCAATGATAGAGATTTGCAGGGCGAACTTGCCGATGTGGGCATCCTCCCTGAAGTATGAGGCGTAGGTGACAAGGCACGCCGTACCTAACGACAGAGAGAAGAAGGCCATTGACATTGCCTCATAGAAGGTGTGCATGGTGACTTTGGAGAAGTCTGGTTTGAACAGAAATTCCAAACCCCTCCATGCTCCTGGCAGCGAAGTGGATGCTACACCCAGTGCGATAAGCAGCAGGATGAGCATCGGCACCATGTATTTTGCGGCTCTCTCTATGCCTTTCTGCACCCCCTGAACAACGATAACGTGGGTGATGATGACAAAGAATACGGAGATGGCGCAGCAGATGTAGATGTCTTTCTCGCCAATGAGCGCTGAGAAGGTGGACTGTATATGGTCGAAAGAACCGAGTACGCCGCCCGTTATGGCGAGGTAGAGATAGTAAACGCACCATCCGGCCACAACGCTGTAGAAGCTTAGGATGAGCGATCCGCACAGTATGGCAAGTATTCCCATGACGCCCCAAGACTTCTTCTTGCCGGCCTTAATGTAGGCTCGCAGGGGATTGGAGGCTCCGTTGCGGCCCACGATGAACTCTGTCATCATGCAGGTGACGCCCAGAAAGACGTTGAAGAACAGATAGATGAGGATAAATGCCGCACCGCCGTTCTGCCCTGTCACGGTGGGGAAACGCCAGATGTTTCCAAGACCGACGGCACTTCCGGCTGTGGCAAGGATGCTTCCTATCTGGGTAGCGAAGAAGTTTTTATTGATATCAGCCTTCATGGAGGAGGGGATTATGGATGAGGGGTGATGGATGTGAGCAAAGTGAGATATGTTTCTATGGCGTTGTCTATCTCGTGCAGGCAGATGTATTCGTCTGCAGAATGTGAACGCGCAGACTGTCCGGGACCGAGTTTCAGTGAAGGAAAGCGCATCAGAGCCTGATCGGAAAGGGTGGGGGAGCCGAAGGGAGTCATGCCCATCTCAATGCATTTGCGTACCAGTGGATGCTCCTGAGGGATGGAGGAGGAGTGCAGATGGAAAGAGCGGGCCTTCAGTTCGCTCTTCATCTTGCTTTGCAGAAAGTCAAAGACCTCCTCATTTGTATAGTATTCGTTCGTTCTCACATCAATGATGAACCGGCATTCATCTGGCACCACATTGTGCTGTGTGCCGCTATTGATAACGGTACACTGCATCTTGGTGGGGCCGAGCAGAGGTGATACCTTCTCAAATCTGTAATCGCGCAGAAATAGAAGGTCGTCCAATGCCTCATTGATGGCGTTGATACCCTCGCCTCTTGCCGCGTGTCCGCTCTTGCCGTGAGCTATGCCGTCGATGACCATCAGGCCTCGCTCGGCTATGGCAGGCTGCATGCCTGTTGGCTCGCCTACGATGGCAACGGTGATGCTGGGTAGCAAGGGCAGCACGGAACGTATGCCGCCGGTGCCGCTCACCTCCTCTTCGCAGCTGGCAAGGTAGATGAGATTATAATCCGGTCGGCCTCCGTCCTGTGAAGTAAGTATGCGGAACACCTGCAACAGGCTTACCAAACCGCCGCCGCAGTCGTTGCTGCCGAGGCCGTAAAGACGCTTCTCGGTGTGGGGCTGGCCCTGGGAGTCAGTGGTCTTGATGCTCTCTATCGTTGGCGTGAAGGGGTCGCGAGTCCAGGTAGAGACAGGTTTCACGGTGTCGATATGGGCGTTGAGCAATACGGTGGGGCGCTCGTCGCTCCAGTCGGGGGACTTCACCCATACGTTGTTGCCATGCCGCTCAGGTTGATAGCCATAGTTGCGGAGCGTTAGCTCCATAATGTCGGCAGCTTTGTTTTCCTCGCGGCTGACGCTGGGGGTGGCGATGAGGCGTTGCAGCAGTTCTACCGCTTCAGTAGTATATGATGTCATGGATTATCGGATTATAAATAGAATGAAAAACGGAAACGGAACTCATGCCGGTCAGAACTTGAACGTCACATTGGCGATAAACTGACGTCCGGCACGGGGAACACCGTCAATGAGCATAGAACCTATGTTGTAGCGATTATGGAGGATATTCTTGACGGTCAGACCAATGTCGATGAAGGAGTTGACATAGCTGAGTCCCAGGGCGATGTTGCACTGCGGATTGACGCGATAGAACTCTGAAACGAACATTGAGTATGAATATGTTTGCAGCAGGTCAACGGACTGGTAGTTCGTTGCAGTCTGGAATTGCACGGTGCCTCGTGCCCACAGCTGATGGTTGTGCTTGCGGTTGCGCCAGAAGCATCCCGATGCTGTCAAGTTGGCGTGAAACTCGGGAGTGGAGTAGGTCTGCGACTTGTAGGTGATGTAGTTGTCGGATGTCATGACGCGCTGCCACGTGGCATTGAAGTTCAGGAACAGGTTGTCGTTGGTGTATTGCGCCGAGGCATCAGCACCCAGGATGCGCACTTTGCCTGCATTGATAAAGATGAAGTTCGAGCCATCGACATCGTTTCTCATGCTGGGATTGAGCACTACGATGTCTTTCAGAATGTTGTAGAAGGCACCGATTTCCGCATTGAAGTGTCTGCGTGAGTCGTGATAAGATGCTCCGATGTTGAATGAGTTCATCGTCTCGGGTTTCATCTCGCTGCCGCCGCCAAAGATTGTCAGGATGCTGGCACGGTAAATGTATGCGGCATCTACGAAACTGTAGTTGTAGTTGCCGCGCAAGGACAGTTTGTCGGTAAGCTTGTAGATGAGAGAGAAACGCGGCGAGAGGCGATTGATGGACTTGCCGTTAAACCGGCGCTTGTGGTCTAAGCGCAGTCCGGCGTTGAATATGAAGTTCTTTGTACGCGGCATGAAGTAATGCTTCATCTGGGCATAGGCGGACAGGGATGTCTCGCTTCCGTCTTTGAAAATGGCATTTGAGGACAGTGTGCTTGCAGCGATGAAGTTACCGCCAAGGGTGATATTGCCGTTTGAAAGGTGGAAGTGCTCAAACTGTCCACCAAAGACCAGCGATCCTTCTCCCAGAGCTTTATAATTAGTGAGTCCCTGAGCCTGAAAGCCGTAGGTTACACCATCCCAATCCATCTTCTGATATACTCCACGCGTGAAGGGATTTAGCGCTACTACTTTAATGGCATTCACTAATGCTTCGCCCAGGTCGCCTGCGTCAGGGGTGACACTTGAAAGCAGGGCAAGCATGGCACTTGCTAAATATGACTTAATAGTATCTCCTATGACATTATACAAGGAACTGCTTTCAAGTGATACGTATCCTGCTGCCTGGAGGTCAAATCCATTGAAGGAGTGTGAATAGTCTATGTTGATGCGGTTGTTGGAGCGTGATACTCCAGGTGTTATACCGCCTATCTCAGGGTATTTGTCATACGAGAAGTTGCGGAAGGTATTCAGGTTAGGAATGGCTTGGTGGTCAACGACCACGAAATCAAAATCACTGGGCAGTTGTATCACATTGATGTATGGCACGTGCTTGGAGCGCTGTAAGTTCAGTGAGAGTGTGAAGTCTTGCCAGCGTGCCTTCATTCCCAAGTCGTATGCGGGGCGTCCGCGGAAGCCCTGCGAATAGAGTGTAGCAGTGCCTCCAATGTTATTTTCTACTGTATGCGGGAAACCCTTGGCATATTGCAGGGAGCCCCATCCCATGATGTCAACGACATTGTTTCCTCCACCCACGACGAATGAGCCTCCGTATGTGTTGGCCGTGCCGATGGTTGCAGAGACGCGCCCGCCATTCAGCTGGGCTCCCTTGTGGGTTATGATGTTCACCACGGCAGAGAGCGCCACGTTGCCATACAGCGATGAGGCAGGTCCGCGAAGCACCTCTATCTGTTTTACCTTGTCGAGGCAGGAGCGGAAGTCGGGGGCTTCGGCATTGGTGGATGATGAGTTGAGGCGGTGGCCGTCAAGCATGAAGAGTATCTTGTCCTGAGTCAGGGAGTAGATGCCGTGCATGGCGATGTTGGACTCCATACCCTCGGCTATGGTGATGCCGGGCACGTAGAGTGCCAGCAGTTCCTGCAGCGTGGTAGCTCCGGAGTGGCGTATCATGTCTTCGGTGATAAGTGTGACGGGCACAGGGGCTTCTTCTACTGTCTCTGCCTGGCGTGAGGCGGTCGTGATGCCTGCCTCAGCAGACTTTATCTCGAATACCAAATCCATGAACCGTCGTGGGTCGCCGAGGGAGGGTGTGAAGTACGGATCGTTCTTCAATAGCTTCTCGACATACTGCTTCGCCTCTTCTGTGTTGCCCTGTTCGAGGCTGCAGAGGGCAAGCAGACGATAGCTGCTGGTCTTGAGCATACCATTGGCAGAGGGTAACAAATCCAGTATTTGTTCCTCGCATTTGCTGAACAGGCCTTCGTTATAATTCTGTAATGCCTTGTTGTACAGCTCTTGTGTATTTGCCTCGGAAGCCTGTGCATGCGCTTCGTGTGTTCCTGAGCACAGCAATAGCAGCGCTATTATATGTATATAAATAAGGTGTCTCATATTTTTGATGCAGGAATGAGGAATGTTATGGTGGTTCCCTTGCCTACGGCAGTATCCACAAGTATCTTACCATGATGGTTTGTAACAATGATGTCGTGGGTTATCTGCATGCCTAATCCTGTGCCTTCACCCACTGGCTTGGTTGTGATATTCTCATGAAAGAGTTTCTCCATCACGTTGTCAGGTATACCACATCCGTTGTCTTTTACCGATATGGAGAGCAGATAGGGCTTTGTTCCCCCTTCGTTATTGTCGCTGTCGTTCTCTTTACAGCTCACGGTAACGTCTATAGTTGGTTTGAATGCCGTGTTTCCCTTACTGGTTTCCTCGGCCTGTTGGCACCTCAGTGCGTAGCAGGCATTGTTCATTATGTTGAGTACGGCGCGTGATAGATCTTGCGGTACCACCATCAACCGAGGCATGTCATCGGGGTAATTCTCGCAGATTGAGACATTGAAACTCTTGTCCTTGGCACGCATGGCATGATAGGAGAGCCAGATGTATTCGTGCACCAGCTTAGGAATGTCAGTGGGCAGCAGCTCGCCTTCCTTACCGCGCGAGATGAGCAGGATGCCCTGGATGATGTCAATGGCGCGCTCTCCATGCTCCTTTATCTTCTGAAGATTGGTGGAAAGGTCTTCAACGATGTCCGCCATGTCCTCTGCATCCTCTTCTTCGATATCATCAGAAATGTCCTCAAGGATTTCCTTCAGGTCCTTGAGAAGCTTCTCCGATATCTTAGAAAAGTTGATGACGAAGTTCAGAGGATTCTGTATCTCGTGTGCAATACCGGCGCTGAGCATTCCCAGAGAGGCCAGTTTCTGTTGTTGTTTCTCGCTTTCGGTCATGTTATGTTGTTGTTTGGTGGGGGCTATGGTTGGCTTAAAGCATTATGAGGAAGTTGCAGAACTCGTCTTTGCGTGACTGTAGTGAGATGGCTCCGTTGAGAGCTTGTATTATCTCCCTTACCAGATAGAGTCCTACGCCCGATGCCTCGCTGGTAGGTTTGGTGGTGAAGAACGGGTCGAACACCTTTGACTGTATCGTTTCCTCCATTCCGACTCCATTGTCATGGATGACTATTTCCACGTGTTTATCATCCAGTTTTGACAGTGTGAGTGATATTTCTGCATCGTATGCCTCGCGTTGGAATTTCTTCGTGACGGCATAGACGGCATTGTTCAGCAGTGCCAAGAGTGCTTTGTTGATTGACTCGGGATCTGTAACAGTTACGATATCTTCATGTGGCAGTATAGCCTGGATGCTGAATTTCATTGCTTCCAGCTGTACCTTATGATACTCATTGGTCACCTCTACGACCTGTTTGCACAGTTGAGAAATGTTCGTCTCGCGTGGGGTACCGACGGTATTGTTGAGCATTGCCTCCATGGCGCGCAGGGTGCGGGTGGTATTTACTCCGTGCTCCTCTATCTTGTTGAGGTTCTGTTGTATCATGTCTATGATGTCCATGCAGTCATCATAGTTGTCCTCGCCCATGTTTACCTTCTCGTCTTCGATGTCTTCTGCAAGGTCGTTGGCCAGTCCGTTGGTGAGTTTTGAGAAGTTGTTGATATAGTTTATCGGGTTCAGGATACGGTCTATGAGTCCCTGTGTCAGCTTACCAGCCGTTGCGGTGCGCTCCATTCTGATGAGTTCGTTTTGTGTATCCTTCAGCACACGGTTCTTTTCCTCCAGGTTATCCAGGGCTGTTGACAGTTCTGCCGTGCGTTCTTCCACCACGCTCTCCAGTTGTGTCTTGGCCTTCTCCAGCTGCTTGGTGCGGTAGGCCATAAACCTTTTCACAAGGAACAGTGCTATGAGGAGGTATAACAGCATTGCCCACCAACGCATATAGAACGGATATGTACGTGTCCAGTTCACTGAAGCTCGCTCTGAGATATTGCCAAAGAGGTCCATTGCCTCCACCTCGAAGTAAGTTGCTCCGTAGGCCATATTGTTAAACTGTGCATAGTTCTCCGTTGACCAGTTGCTCCAGCTGCCGCCGTTGATGCGATATCGATATAGTGATGGGGAGAAGATGGAGTTGTCTATCGTTGAGAAGTAGATGGTGATAGAGTGGTATTCTGGGTCCAGCTCGATGTTCTTCACCTTCTGAATAGGAATTAGTGACCCCTCATTGTAACCGCCCCAGATGACAGAGTCATTCATGATGGTCACCTCGCGTATATATAGAGGAGACTTGTTATTTTCATAGCCTTTCTCTTTTGACTTGCCTATGGCACACTGTATCACTCCATATTCACCGCCTACCCACAGTGATTCGTCGCTGGTGAGGGCGAAAGCCTGTATCCTGGTGTTGCTCAGAGGCGTAATCCTCTGTTGCAGATTCTTGTATTTTGCTTTGCTGCTGTTGTCAAGTGTCAGTCCTTTTCCGTCAGCATGGGTCATCCATTGCCGTCCCATTTTGTCTTTTATGTTCAGCATTGGAACATTAACGTCGGCTGTCTTGCGTACAAGTGTGGAAACATGGCGCCCATTAATGGTGATGTTCCACAACTCGCCGAAGAGTGTCTCTACCTGTAATACACCATTTGCAATGTGTATTTTGGCACCTTTTTCTATTTCTGATATTTTGTTATACTGTCCGTTTGGCGATATTTTGCTGACGCAATCCAACTCACAGACATATATAGTATTATCCTTATCCTTGCATATTGCGGTACAATTTTTGTCCAATATGCGCTGTATTGTCAGTCCATATATCTTATACAGTCCCACTGATGTGGCTGCCATGAGCGTAGAGTTACCGATGTCTAACAGATGCCAGCATGCTACGTCAATGCCGGGAACGAGTGACACCTTTCCGTTCATGAGTCTGTACAGTCCCTGTGTGGTTCCTATGTAGAGTATGTCTCCTGACTCTGCTATGCTGTACACCTCGCCTCTGAGGCCCTGTGCTTCGGTCAGGTGGGTGTATGGTGACGGTATCTCCAGTGCAAAGATGCCCTTATCCGTGGTTCCCCATACAGTGTGCTTGCCGTCGTAAGTGATATTGTTTACGTTATTGCTGCACAATCCGTCGTCCACCGTGATGTGTTGCACCATGCTTCCGTTGCTTATCGTCACGCCTCCGCGTTGCGTTGCCTGCAGCGTAGTATCGCCTATCTTCAGCGTGTTGACAGTGTTGATATCCTGACCCTCGCGGTCTTGCAGTGCCGACTGTTGTATGTACTGGCCGTTCAGGGCATATCTTACGTTCTCGGTGTTATAGAATATGACATCATCTTCCTTGAACACAATGTCGCTAATCTCTCCGAAATTGTTCTTCCCTCCATGGGATTCAATGTATTTTATTTTCAGCTGACCGTTTGCTGTGGCCTCCAGATACCCGAAGACGTTGTATCCTCCTATCCATATACGGTCTTTTGGGTCACGTGCTACGCGTGTGATACGGTTGATTTCTGTGGTATGTATCTTTCTCCATGTGGCTCCGTCATAGTAGAGCAGGCCCTCAAAGTTAGCCACATAAACGGTTCCGTGACTGTCGCACACCACGTCATAGTTTCTGCTGTGGGCGCCATAGTCTTCCGCAGTGTAGTTTTGCAGATAGGGCACGCCTATGTTTTCTGCAGGTGTGTCAAGTGAGACGAGCACCATGCAGAGCAATGATAATATGTATCGGCAATGCTGTCTCATTTTTGTTTGAAGTTAATGAATGGCACATTGTTACCTATATAGTAGTCCCATTCCTGTGGTGTAAACTCTCGTGTTATGTTGCGTCGTGTGCTCTCCACGTTCTTCTCTATTGATATGCGCACGGTCTCAATGTCTCCGTTAGCCAGTCCCACCTGCAGCGTCTGTGCGGGTTTGTCGAGTGCAAAGCTCAGCGGCCATTGTTTGAAGGAGATTTCTATGGGCGTCATCAGTCCGGTGATGTCGCTCGTGTTCCATATACCTACGTTCTTGTCATAGGATGATGTTACGAGGAACGTGTCAAACATATCAATGCTTGTTATGCGTCCGGAGTGTCCTATAAGTGTTGTGAGACATTTTCCGTTGTTGTCATATATATAGATGTCACCGTTCTCTACGCCTGCAATGTGCCGTTGCTCTCTGCTCTGGTAGTAGTAACTGGTCACCTTATACTCCTTAGGCACCTGTATGTGTATAGGTGTGTTCCTGTGCTGGTCGTTGAAGCTTATGATGTCTCCATTGTCACAGAATACGAGTAACATATCGTCTGATGTGCCCAAGGCGGTGATGTTGTGCTCGGTAACGAATGTATAAGTCACGTTTCCATTGACAGGATTGGTCCACACAATGTTTCTATTGCCTGCTGCCACCAGTTCTCCATTGTCCAGTGCCTTCAGATGCACCCAGGTGTCATCGATGGCAAAGGATAATCTTTTTGTTTTTTTCTGCTTGTCGTCTTTGTTGAGAATGATGGTAGATGGTTCTTTGATTTTCTTCCTGCTGCGCTCAAAGTGCATGATAATGCCCTTCGTATCGAGTACGTAGAGGTCATCTTTTACCATGCATGCGGCATGGAATGTGCGTGTATTATCAGAGAAGAGTGTGGTAAAGGTATAACTGTTTCCGTTGTCCTGGGCGTTAGGAGTGATTTTTACTATCTCTCCATAGTCTGTCACGGCTATGAAAGGGCGCATGGCTTTGACGATGTTATCTGGATTCTTGTTTGCATGAAAGGCCTCATCGCCCCATGATCCGTTACACAACAGCATTGCTCTCACGCTGCCTAAGAGGTGTCCTACGTTGTTCTGTGCATCGGGAGCAGTGCCGAGCAGTGCAGTGAAAAGGTCTTGCTTGTATGGGTCTCCACCATAGGATTTGTTGAAATACCATCCGGAATAGGATAGCAGCGTAGCCAGTTCGCGTTCTCCTGAGCCTAACTGCACGATGGAGTTCTGCGCCAGAGAGCGTGCCAGTGATATGTAGAACAGCGTGTCCGCATGTGCCTGTGCCATCTGTGCTTGCTTCATGTGCTTCACGGCTCGCTCGCTCTCTGTCTCGGCAACTATTCTCATACTGTCTGCCTGCTTAGCTGATATTATGGCAGCTCGCTCGGCTTTCAGTGCCAGTCCGCGCTCCATTTCAGCCTTGCCGCGCTCTATGTCTGCGATGCGCGACTGTTCCTCGGCGCGTGCTCGCTGACGGTCTGACAGTGTCTTCTGCTCAAAGGCGATGTCCTCCATCTGCTCGCTGATGCGTTTTGTCACCAGGGCGTTGTGCTCCGCTTCCTGCAGGCGTGCTATCTTTGCGTAAGCCTCCTGCAGCTCTTGCTCATACTCGCTGCTGCAGAACCAGTAGGTCGCCCCTCCACTAAGCACCGCTGCTATAGCGAGGCCTGACAGGTTTTCTGTTATTTCCTTTAGGTTGAATTTCATTTCCGTGTCCTACTTCCTTTGCGCCTTTGTGACGGTTCCTATGGTAGAGGTGGGTTATGGTTGTGTAATGTGTCAGAGTCTCTTTGCCACCAGCACGGTGATGTCATCGCTCTGTTCAGCACCTTCAGCGTGAGTGCGTACGGCGTTGATGACGTTGTCCAATATGCCTCGTGCTGATTGGCCTGCTAATGTGGGCAGAAGAGCCTCCAGTCGGCTTTCGCCATAGAGCTCGTCAGAAGTGGAACAAGCCTCGGTCACACCGTCGGTAAATGTCACCAGGCTGTCGCCTTTCTGCAGGGTCAGGCTGTCAGAAGTATAAGTATAGTCCTCCAATACGCCGAGGCAGATATTCTTTGACGTCGGCAAGGTCTCCAGAGTGCCGTCCTTGTGGAGTATGTATGGTGGGTTATGCCCCGCGTTAACATACTGCATCTCGCCCGTCCGCACGTTCATGACGGCATAGAACAGTGTGACAAACATATTGTCAAAACTCTCTGTTGCCAGCACGTTGTTGCTTTCGGTTATCACCTCTTCAGGCTTCAGTCTCTTCTTCCCTGCCAGCCGCAGCAGCGTGTGGCTTACTGCCATGAACATCGCTGCCGGCACGCCCTTGCCGCTCACGTCGGCCATAGTGAGGCCTATGTGGTCATTGTCTATGCGTGTGATGTCATAGAAATCACCGCCGACATCCTTTGCCGGCTTCATGGAGGCATAGACATCCACCGTGTCTTTCAGGTCTCCGAAAGGCGGAAACTTCTGCGGCAGGATAGCAAGCTGTATCTCGGCGGCCAGTGCCAGGTCGCTCTTTATATCTACCAGTTGGCCGTGCTCCTTCTGGGTTTGCTTGATAAAGGTGATCTCGCTGATTGCCTTGTCGATTGTCACCTGCAGGTCGTCAAGGTCAATGGGTTTCATTGCGAAGTCGAAAGCACCATTATTCATTGCCGTGCGTATATTGGACATCTCGCCGTATGCACTCACCATGATAACTTTCAGGGCGGGGTTGTGACGGTCGTTGAGCTTCTTTAATAGTGTCAGACCGTCCATCTCGGGCATGTTGATGTCGCTTAATACGATGTCAATGTCAGGATGCTCCAGCATCTTCTGGAGGGCTTCAATGCCATTGTGAGCAAAGTAGAACTCATATTCTCCCTTGCGAATCTTTCTTCTGAAATACTGGGTGAGGAGCAACTCCAGATCCAGTTCGTCATCTACGCTTAGTATTTTTGTTGCCATAGTGTAATATCGGACTTGTCAGGTAAGGGGATTTCTAATAGTGAGCCCCCTAATATCACCTTGACCTAATTGCCGCCAAAGTTACGAAGTTTTTTCCTAATGTGCAACATTAAGTTAAAAAAATTTGGTCAATTCGATAAATTTACATATTTTTGCACCCGGTTTTAATCGTCTATGAGCCTATGCAGAACCTATGTCATCTTGCGTTGCTGCCTCAAGCGCAGTATAAGAAATACGGTGAACGTACTGTTTTCGAGTATAAAGAGTTCGGAAGTAGTGTGTGGAAGTCTGCCACGTGGAAGGATTTCCATGATAATGCCCATCGCGTATCATGTGCCATGTTGTCTTTGGGCATTCAGGTTCAGGAGAATATAGGTGTATTCTCTCAGAACTCCTTGCAGTACATCTATACCGATTTCGGCGCTTTCGGCATAAGGGCGGTATCCATCCCGTTCTACTCTACCAGCTCTGAGGAGCAGCTGCGGTTCATCATCAACGATGCTCAGATACGGTTTATCTTCGTGGGCGAGCAGGAGCAGTACGACAAAGCGCGCCGTGTGCAGGCTCTGTGTCCGTCGTTAGAGCGCATCATTGTCTATGACGAAATGGTGGGTTTTGCCGAGCATGACACGACGTCGATGCATTTCTCCGAATTCCTTCGCCTTGGCGATGCGCCGATATTGGAGGGCTCTTATCAGCAGCGACTGGCAGAACATAACTACGACGACCTTGCCAATATCCTATATACCTCAGGCACCACCGGCAATCCGAAGGGCGTGATGCTCACCTATGGGCAGTACAATGCTGCGTTCAAGGCCAATAATGAGTGTGTGCCGGTGGAGGAAGACGACCGTGTCATCACGTTCCTGCCCATCACGCATATCTTTGAGCGCGGATGGGATTTCCTCGCTCTCACCAAGGGCAGCACGCTGATTATCAATACCGACCCAAAGGATATCCAGAACGCTATGCGACAGACGAACCCTACATGTATGTCTGCTGTGCCGCGATTCTGGGAGAAGGTCTATTCTGGCGTAATGGCAAAGATAGAGAGTGCTTCCAGCACGAAGCAGAAGATGTTCCTCGAGGCGCTGCGTATAGGGCGTGAGTATAACGTCACCTACAAGGCAGCCGGTAAGCGACCGCCTCTTGCACTGCGGATGAAATACGCCGTGATAGACAAGACGATACTCTCTCTCGTAAGGAAGCAGTTCGGCCTGAAGCGCCCTAATTTCTTCCCTACAGCAGGTGCTGTGGTGTCAAAGGAGGTTGAGACATTCGTCCATTCCTTAGGGCTGAATATGATTGTGGGCTATGGACTCACGGAGAGTCTGGCCACCGTGTCATGTGACCACCGCGATGAGAAATATACCATCGGCTCTGTGGGGCGCCCTATCAAGGGCATAGAGATACGCATAGGTGAGAATTCAGAGATACTCCTCAAAGGTCCGACTATCACCAAGGGCTACTATCGCCGCGAGGAACTGAACCGTGAGGCGTTCACGGAGGATGGCTTCTTCCACACCGGTGACGCGGGTTACCTGAAGGATGGAGAGCTCTTCCTCACTGAGAGGATAAAGGATTTGTACAAGACCTCCAACGGAAAGTATGTTGCTCCGCAGGCTGTGGAGTCAAAACTACTGGTGGATAAGTATATCGAACAGATTGCCGTCATAGCCGATGAGCGCAAGTTTGTCAGCGCCCTGATAGTGCCGGCATACTCGATGCTTGAGGAATATGCGCTCCAGAATCGTATAGACTTCAAAAACAGGAAGGATCTGTGCAGCAATCCGCAGATTATCCGCATGTTCACAGATCGCATCGAAACGCTGCAGCAGGGGTTGTCAGGCTTCGAACAGGTGAAGCGTTTCACCCTGCTCACAGAGCCGTTCACAATGGAGAACGGTGAGCTGACCAACACCCTCAAGACCCGCAGGCAGAACATCATCAAGAACCATGCCGCCGAGATAGAGGCCATGTATGCTGATGCATAATGAAAAATTAATAATTCATAATGCAAAATGCATAATTCGTTCGCTCGGCCCTTTGGGACGCTTGCGTAACATCGTGGAGCAAGAATTTGTTAATTTGTTAATTTGTTAATTTGAAAATTTGATTACCCAAGACCAACTAAAAGACATACTTGACCGTGCAGAGGCATTGCACAAGTATCTGGACATAGACCGTAAGAAGATAGAATACGAAGAGGAGGACTTGCGCACGCAGGCCCCTGACTTTTGGGATGACCCTGAGCGTGCCCGCGCCCAGATGAAGGTTGTGGGCGAGCTGAAGAAGTGGCTTGACGGCTATAAGGAGGTGCGCACGTCTGCCGATGAGCTGCAGCTGTCGCTGGAGTTCTACCACGACGAGATGCTGACAGAGGAAGAAGTCGATCAGGCTTATGAGCGTGCTTTGGCTGCCGTTGAGAACCTTGAGCTGCGCAATATGCTGCGTCAGGAGGAAGACCCGATGGATGCCGTGCTGAAGATAAACTCCGGCGCCGGAGGAACAGAGGCCCAGGATTGGGCGCAGATGCTTATGCGTATGTATATGCGCTGGGCGGAGAAGGGCGGCTATAAGGTGACTGTCGTAGATCTGCTGGAGGCTGACGACGCAGGTATCAAGTCTGTCACCATGCAGATAGAGAATGTCCCCGGCTCAGGCGCCGACTATGCTTACGGCTACCTGAAGAGCGAAAGCGGCGTGCATCGCCTTGTGCGCGTATCGCCTTACAACGCCCAGGGCAAGCGCATGACGTCCTTCGCGTCAGTCTTTGTCACGCCTCTCGTTGATGACACGATAGAGGTTTACGTTGATCCGGCACGCGTGTCATGGGACACCTTCCGCTCCAGCGGCGCCGGCGGACAGAATGTCAATAAGGTAGAGACGGGCGTGCGACTGCGATATATGTATAAGGACCCTGACACTGGCGAGGAAGAGGAGATTCTCATCGCCAATACTGAGTCGCGCAAGCAGCAGCAGAACCGTGAGAATGCCATGCGACTGCTGAAGTCTCAGCTCTATGACCGCGCCATGAAGAAGCGCATGGAGGCGCAGGCGGCAATAGAGGCCGGCAAGATGAAGATAGAGTGGGGCAGTCAGATACGCTCCTATGTCTTTGACGACAAACGTGTGAAGGACCATCGCACAGGCTATCAGACCTCTGATGTCGATGCCGTAATGGACGGCAAGCTAGACGGCTTCATCAAGGCATACCTGATGGCGATTAATAATTCATAATGCAGAATGCAGAGTGCAGAATGCATAATGCATAATTCGTTCATTTGTTAACTCAACTTTCTCAAGTAGTTAAATGCCCTGCTATGGATCTACCCCGTCTGAATACCGCTAAGGACAAGCAATGTGCGAAGAGAGACCAAAGTCAAGTAAGACGATTACCAAAGGCTGGTAAACCGATTACCAACGCTTGGTAACCACATTACCAAGGCTTGGTAACTCAATTACCAACGCTTGGTAATGTGACAGAACTACTCCGCTCGGTCCTTTGGGACGCTTGCGTAGCAGAGCGGAGCCAGAATCCATAAATTCATAAATTCGTAAATCCGTAAATCCATAAATCCGTAAATTTGAAACAATATGAGCAACAACAAGACAAAAAGAGACGCTAAGAAGGCGGCCTATGCAGCCAAGCAGGAGCAGGAAGGCCGCAAAGTGATTAACTGGATCTTCGGTATCCTCATTGCGTTAGGAGCATTGTATGCTATCTACACAATGTATATCATTGCATAATACTTCATATTCAAAGCGTAAAAGACTAAAAGCATTTTGGAGATAGAACGGAAATATCTCGTTAGTCGCGATGACTCCTTCCGTTCCATGGTGAGTGCGTCCTACCTCATCTCTCAGGGTTATATGGCCGTGATAGGTGCCACTGTGCGTATTCGCCTGCGGCGTGAAGTGGCCTGCGGTCAGAAACTCTCCCCGTCTGCCCTGCAGACTCATGGGGGAGTTCTTTCCCCTTCCACTGAGGAGGGCAAGGGCGGGGAAGGGACAGCCTACCTCACCATCAAGGGAAAGTCACATGACGGAGGGCTCTCGCGTTATGAGTTTGAGCGCCAGATACCCATCCCCGATGCCTTGGAGATGTTACAGTTGTGCGAGGGCGGGAGGATAGACAAGGTGCGTCACATCGTGAACTACGAGGGACACGTGTGGGAGATAGATGAGTTCTATGGTGACAACGAAGGGCTGCTTATGGCAGAGGTGGAGTTGAAAGAGCCTGATGAACCTGTCGTTTTGCCCCATTTCATCGGCCCTGAAGTGACGGGGAACCCCTTCTTCTACAACAAAAACATGTTGACAGAGCCTTACCCTATTTGGCGACACACACTGCCTAAAGAATATCAATGACAATCAAGCGCCCCCTCTCCCTGATGCTATGCCTAATGCAGGCGTTTGCATCAACAGCATTAGCACAGACACAATTCTTTTTCGAGGGCCAACAGTTGGTCTCTTCTCCCCGTTGTCTGTATGTCAATCCGTCCGTTCCCACTGACACCGCGGCATA
Organism: Prevotella sp.; assembly: GCA_017478025.1. Classification (GTDB taxonomy): domain Bacteria; phylum Bacteroidota; class Bacteroidia; order Bacteroidales; family Bacteroidaceae; genus Prevotella. The sequence goes on along the minus strand of JAFVGZ010000027.1, from coordinate 15,752 downwards.
CACTTTCGCCTCGGCCAGGGAAGCCTTGACCTTTGCTCAAGGCAAGAACCACGTTTCCATATACCTGGAGCCTGCCGTCTATTGGCTCGATGACCCCGACGACCCTGCGGTGCGCATGCCCGCAGAAGGCGAGCGGGTGCCGTTCGGCATGCAGCTGCGCTTGTCGAACTGCGACATCATTGGCCTGTCGTCCAACCCCGAGGATGTCGTCCTGGCCTGCAACCGCGGTCAGACACAGGGTGCGGTGGGCAATTTTACCATGCTGCATATCACCGGTGACAGCATCACGCTGCGCAACATCACGCTGGGAAACTACTGCAACGTGGATCTCGTCTATCCGCTTGACACCAAGCAGAACCGTCCGCGGCGCCGCGATGCCATTGTGCAGGCGCAGCTCGCTATATGCAACGGTACGCACTACAGAGCATACAACAGCCGCTTTATCTCGCGTCTGAACCTCTGTCCGTTGGCAGGTGCCAACGATGTGGAGTTCCATGACTGCTACTTTGAGTGCACCGATGATGCCCTCTGCGGCACTGCCGACTATCATCATTGCAGCTTCACGTTCTTCTCCAGCAAGCCGTTCTATAGCACCAGCCGTCGCGGTGCACACTTCTATGACTGCGACATACACAGCAAGACACGCGGAACGCAGTATCTTACTAAGCGTACATCACTCGTCACCATGCGCCGCTGCCGCTGGACCAGCGATGATCCTGACCTCAGGATAGAGTGGACCAAGCGCCCATCGCCGGACTATGCATGCGTGATGGAAGGCTGTACGCTCAATGGGCAGCCTCTCTCCGTGCCCACACCCACGGAGCCGTTGCCGCTGACACTGCTACCGTTTGAGATACAGAAATCCCCCGTTTCATCGGCAGATACGCCCTCTAAGGGGTGGATGATGGACTGCTATGTACCCTCGGATATACCGCAGGAGCACATGTATCACCCCAACCCCGATGCCGCAAGCTGGGGCTTTGCCCAGGGAGTGAACGGCGGCGAGGGCGTGTGGGGCCTTGTGCAGCTGCAGCGGGGCGCTCGCATGATGCTGCCGTCTGACAGAATCCATAGCGTTGAACTGCTCCTCTATCCCTGCAAGGATGCCGGTCAGGGCTTTGGGTCAGCCACGGCGCAGTATATGGATGTGTGCATAAAGTTTGATGTCAACACCCTGACGGGCTACGGCGTTCGCTTCCGTCGCACGCCTGACTACGACCACGCAGTGGAGATGCTCCTTGTGGAATATCAGAACGGTACCATCACGGCTATCTCCAAGGCAGAGCGCTGCGACCTCTACAAACCCGGTTGCCGTGTGAAGGTCACCACCGCTGCATCGACTGACGCCTCGGCAAAGCAAGACAACTCTACCTCAGCGCAATCATCAGACATCATCTCGGCATCGATAGAGCACCAGGGCCGCATACAGACCATCACGGCTGCAATGCCGCATCCCAACAGCTTCGGCGGCTTCCACCTGCAGCACACCGGCAGCGCGGGTGAGTCAGCCACACTCATTGCAAGTATCGAGATGAAGTAGTAGCGGCAAAATAATAAGGTGTAAATACCATTCCATATACTATTATGAATAGCAGAGTAATCTTTCTCCATGCCATCCTTCTGTTGTGTGGCGTCAGTATGGTCCTGAGCGGTTGCAAGGGAATTGAAAAAGAGTTGCCGCTTGTGGCAGGTGTATTGGACGCGCCGTTGCCTGCTGACACTGCACCGGCGCATGTGCTGGCTGCTATTCAGGGTGCCGAGCGCTTCCATGAGCACGATATTATGAACGATACGCTGTCCAATGTCGCTGTCTTCAGTCTTGATGAAGTAGATACTACATCAACCGAAGGGTACGGCATGGTAGTGATGATGGGTGCCATTTCAACCACGTTCCCCCATATCCGCAACGTGCGTCAGCCCCTGGCGCGCTATGACAGTAAGGCGCAGACGCTGTGGCTCACCAGTAGTGCGATGGAGGGAACGGGTGTCGCGGTGGAAAGACTCTACGCCATTCGTTTCCATGACAATGACTCTGCCTACATTGCCCACACGCCTGCACAGCCCTACGACCTTCAGCAGCAGCTCTGCAAGCGACTTGGCTACGCAGTGAACGGAGCACGCATGACGTTCTATGACGGCAACGATTCCATCGTAGCAGTTACTGATACCCTTACCGACATGGGACCATTGGATAAGGAACACCCGCTCTGGATAGGCGAGCAGATGGTCTATGACCTTTCGGGCGATGCTCCCAGCCTGCTCGTCACGCCCGGTGTGAAGTACGCCGCAGGCGGTGCATTGGCCTACGACTGTATGCCTACGCTCCGTGCGCCGCTGACCTTTGGGTCCGACGGCACCATCAGCCTCGGACGCCTTTCAGCCGTAGCGCATCCCTTTGAGGGTGACTATCTTGACGAAGACAACAACGAACCGAACCTGCACATACACTATAACCGTGGCGATGGGCGATACAGCGTTGAGATCGGTATCTTCCGCTTGACGCTCCTTGATGACGGTATAGGCACAGTAGATGGTGACAACCTCAGGTTCACCGCTACCGATGCCGCCGGCAACCCCATCAGCGGCATCATATCCCTGCAGGGCGACACGGCTGTGGTGAAGTTCACAGGAAGCCGCTGGGACCTGCTGCCCAACGGGTCAGAGTTCCGATACTTCAGGGAAAACCGATAGGCCGCGAAGCAGTACATACGATGAGCATGGCCGCAGAACGAAAAAGTCCGAAAATACAAAAAGTATATTTTCGGGCTTTTTTTTGACATTTGTGTTTTTGCTCCGCTAAGCAAGCGTCACGGGATGCCGGGTGCTGAAAAAAGATGTTACATGAATGTTACAGAAAGAAAAAAAATTGCGCAAAAATTAGTCTTATTTATATTTTTTTACTAACTTTGCGCCGATTTTTGCGGTGGATGTTTGTTTTCATCATACGCAGACATCGCGTGGATCATAAAGAAAGGATTATTAAACAAAAAAGCAAAGAAATGATGAAGAAATCATTGAAACTCATGTTGGTTGCCCTCTTCGGAGTGGTAATGGGGCTTTCATTTGCATCGTGCAGCAACAACGATGACAATGTTGACGGTGGCGGCACTACGCCTCCAGTGCAGCAGAAGGCCAAGTACACGATTATGTTCTATGGCTGTGCTGGCGGAGACCTGGACGGCTGGTATGAGAGTGCCATCCCCGGCATCTTAAAGGCTCTCAACGTACCCAGCAATCAGGTACGCTTCGCTGTGATGTTCAATACATCGAAGGATGCCTCTGAGTATGGTGATGAAGTGCCAGACTTTATCGGTGACTGGGCTACCTGCTACCGCTATGAGCTGACTCCACAGACAGACTTCAGCAAGGCGGGCTATCGCGCTAAGTATAAGTATAAGAACGCATCGGAGGTGCCTCTCTATAAGACTGCCACACTGGTGGAATACATCAACTGGGTAAAGCAGAACGTGCCGGCTGAGAACTATATCTTCATGCCTATGAACCACGGCGGCGGCCTTGACCTCTCAGAGGAAGTGACACGCGCCATTGCATACGATGACAACCATCCCAACCCTGCCAAAAAGAACTTTCCTTACGGTATAGGCGAGCGTGCCATTGCTGATGCATTGCAGCAGACGAACACCCACCTGAAGGCCATCTATTGGTGTGGTTGCATGATGGGACAGATGGAGGTGCTGACGGAGCTTGCTCCATACTGCGACTACCAGTTCTGCAGCTCACACGTATCACGTGCCATTCCAGCCCTGATATACGACATCATCAGTGCCATCAACAGTTCGCCTGATGACTTTGAGAAGGCTGCGCAGATAGATGGACAGTATAAGGATGCAGACTATAACCAGTACTTCGTCAATGTGCAAAATCCTAAGAAGAAGGGCGAGTTGCACAATGAGAACTGTGACTGGGCTTGCTGGCGCTCAAGCAAGCTGGCAGACATCAATGCACAGATGAAGAAGCTTGCAACCCTCGTATGCGAGGGTTACGGCGATGCCACCAAGAAGGCACAGATTGACGCTGCTATGGCAAAGACCTACGTCCTGGAGTATGACTGCTATTTCATTGATGCACTTGACTTCGCTGTCAACCTGGCAGAGCGACTGGACGAAGGCAAGAATGCCACTGCCAACCAGATAGTCACCGACTTGGAGAGTGCACTCAATGCTGCCAAGATCTATCGTCTCAGCTACGCAAACATCGTCAACAGCAAGGGCGAGAAGATTGCTCCAAAGAAGGGATACTTCAGCCTCGGAGTCTCTGTTTACCCATACACCGATGGTACCTGGATGAAATATGGCCAGAACTACAAGACCAATGCCTTTGACAAGGCTACCGGCTGGAGCAAATACCTCGATATGAATACCGTAGCCATTAATGAGAGCGGCACGAACCCAGCCAACAACTCTACCTACGACCTCGGCTACCTCTATGAGTAAGTTCTCCTGATTACTTGCTCAGTAGATATTCCTTCAACCTCCATTGTCCATAAGGGACTGTAACGCCCCGCGGACAATGGAGGTTGAATTTTATCCGAGTGGTTGCTTCTCCATGTTGTAGGAGGCGACGTGTCCCACGTCGCAACAATCAGCATCGCCATTTTTGAAATGATACGCTGTTTCAACAAAATGTTACATTATTGAATGCGTTATTTGCAGAAAAGTTCATACCTTTGCCGACGGAATTAATCAAAGTTCAACAAACCTAACAGTAACGATATGATCAGACGAACAATGCTTTTGCTGGCATTCATTGCCGGCTCTGTCTTGAATTATGCCGAGAACCATAGCGGCAGGACAATGGAGTACGTAAATCCCGATGACACCGGCAATGTGCGCAGCCTGTGGATAGAAAACGGAGACAGGCAGATATACGGTGTGCTCAACAGACCCGTGCAGGCGCAGGGACGTATGCCCATCGCCATCGTCAGCCATGGCTTCAATGGCACCCACCACTTCGCTGAGGGTTACTTCGCACCGTTGGCAGAGCAGGGATGGATGACCTATACGTTTGACTTCCCATGCGGCTCAACGCGCAGCCGCAGCGACTCAAACACCATGAATATGTCCGTACTCGATGAGCAGAGCGACCTGCGCGCCATCGTCAGCTATTTCCGTAAGCAGCCATACGTGGACCCTGACCGCATCATGCTCATCGGAGAGAGTCAGGGAGGACTCGTCTCCGCACTCACCGCAGCGCAGATGAACAAGGAGGTCAGTGAGCTTGTGCTCATCTATCCCGCCCTCTGCATCCCTGACAACTGGAACGAGAAATACCCGAAGGTGGAGGATATCCCCGATACCACCCGTATGTGGAACGTGCCTCTGGGACGCCGTTACTTCATGGAGGTGCGCGGCATAGACCCCTTCAAGACCATGAAGAAATTCAAAAAGCCCGTGCTCATCATCCAGGGCGACGCCGACAAAGTGGTGAGAATGGACGATTCAGAGCGTGCCGTCAAGACATACAAGAATGCCAGCCTGCACGTCATCCCCGGTGCAGGCCACGGCTTCAAGCCCAAGGAGCGACAGGAAGCAATAGAGCAAATAAAGAAATTTGTAGCCACCCAGCCACAAGGAAAGCGGTAAGTGTGGGGACTGACAAAATGGCAGAGCTAATCGTTTTGGAGGGGTGTTTTTTAGCGGAGAATCCTATTAAGGTGGGTTCTTTTTATCCACTTATTCCGTTTTTGAGGCCTTCAGGCCGACCCACCGTTCTTTGGTCGCTACGCTCAAAATCCTCCAAAATCTGATTCAAAATCCTACAGCGAATTACTCCGCGGGGATGAAGTCCAGCTGTCTGCGCTCCAGGTTGGCCTTTGCCACCTTGATGCGGATGGGGTCACCGAGGCTGTAACGGTTGTGACGGCGGCGGCCTACGAGCTGGAAGTTGCGCTCATCAAACTCATAGTAGTCATCGTTCAGGTCCAGGAGGCTCACCATGCCCTCGCAGTGGTTCTCGTCTATCTCGCAATAGATGCCGTGACTGGTGATGCCGGAGATGTGCGCATCGAATTCCTCGCCCAGGAACTGACCCATGTATTCCACCATCTTATACTTGATGGACTCGCGTTCAGCCTGTGCCGCGAGCTGCTCCATCTCGCTGGAGTGCTCGCACAGTTCCTCGTACTTGTCCTGATTGGCGCTGCGCCCACCGTTCTCATAACGCGTCAGGAGGCGGTGAACCATCGTGTCGGGATAGCGTCGGATAGGCGATGTGAAATGGGTATAGTATTCGAAAGCCAGTCCGAAGTGGCCAATGTTGTGCGTGGAATACTTAGCCTTCATCATGGCTCTGAGCGCCACCATCTGTATGGCGTTACCCTCGGGCCGCCCCTCCACCTCGTCCATCAGGGCGTTCATGGCGCGGGCTGTGGCACTCTTGGTGCCGGTTGACTTCAGCTTGTGGCCGAACTTCGCCACGAACTCACGCAGCGTCTCCATCTTCTGCGGGTCGGGAGAGTCGTGTATGCGGTACGGCAATGTCTTTCCAGCGGGCTTCTTGCCCTTCGCTCCGGCTCCGCCGCGAGGTACCTGGACCTTGCCCACATGCTCGGCAACGGTCCTGTTGGCCAGCAGCATAAACTCCTCTATCAGCTGATTGGCAGCCAGCGACTTCTTGAAATAGCAGCGTGTCGGCTTGCCCGTCTCGTCTATGTCAAAGCGCAACTCCTCACGCTCAAAGCGCACGGAGCCGTTCTGGAACCTACGCTCGCGCAGCTTGTGTGCCAGTCGGTTGAGCGTCAGCAGCTGCTCTGCGTACGGCTCGTCCTTCACCGTGGCCTCGGCCTCCTCGCGCTCCTTCTTTGACAGCACCGTTCCCTTAGCCTGCAGGCGCGCCGTAGCGTCTATCACAGCCTGCACCTCCTCATAGGCATAGCGGCGGTTGCTGTTGATGACGGTGTGCACTATGCGGTAGTTCTTCACCACCGCCTCATCGTCGAGGGTGAAGATGACGCTGTATGCCAGCTTATCCTCGTTGGGGCGCAGGGAGCAGATATAGTTACACAGGCGCTCGGGCAGCATCGGTATGGTGCGATCCACGAGATAGACGCTCGTAGCGCGCTGCTGCGCCTCCTTGTCTATCACAGAGCCCTCGGTGACATAGTGGCTCACGTCGGCAATGTGAACACCCACCTCCCACAGGCCTCCCTGCAGCTGCCTGATGCTCAGCGCATCGTCAAAGTCCTTAGCATCGTGGGGGTCTATGGTGCAGGTCCACACATCGCGGAAGTCCTCGCGCTCGGCAAGGTCGGCCTCGGTTATCTCATCGCTGATTTTGTTTGCTGCCTCTTCCACCGCCTCGGGATACTTATACGGCAGCCCAAACTGTGCCAGTATGGCATGCATCTCTGCGGTATTGTCACCCTGCGGCCCGAGGACATCCATCACCTCTGCCACAATGCTGCGGTGCTCGGCATCGGGCCACTTCAAGACCTTCACTACAACGCGGTCGCCGTTCTTGCCTTTGTTCAACTTGCCCTGGGGTATGAAGATATTGCATGCCATAGGCTCCAGGGGCAGGAGGTAAGCCATACCGTCCTCTATCTGGAGCCTGCCTACGAACTGTTCCGTCTTGCGCTGTATGATCTCCACCACCTGCGCCTCGCGTATGTGGTTGCGGCGACGTGCCATCATCGTGATGCGCACCTTGTCGCCGTTGAGGGCAAAGAGGCTGTTGCGCTCGGCCACGAAGATAGGCTTGTCGCTGCCATCGGGCAACACGCTGTTACGTCCGCTGGACTTAGCACGGAACGTACCGACCATCGTCTGCGTATTATCAGCCAGGCGATAGGAGGAGTCGCTTACCTTTGTCAGGTAATCATCCCACGCCATATCCTCCATGATATCGATGGCAAGCATCTTCTGAGGATGCGTGTCGATGTGCAACAACCGGAATATGGTCTTGAACGATAACGTCTCATCGGGATGCGCTGCAAAGAACGCCTCCAGTTTCTCAGCCAGCTGCGCCTTGTTGATGCGCTTGCCTTCTTTCTTTCCTTTTGCCATAGTATCGCGATTTTAGTTATGCCTGCGATGACATCGCAGGAAAATGAACGAAATTATGCACTATGCACTATTAATTATGCATTATGCATTATGAATTATCTCAGCAGTTCGCTGTAGCCCTCCTTGTCTTTCAGCAGCTCCAGGGCGCGCTTCACCTGCTTGTCATACTTCAGCATGCTCTCTGCCGCGCCGCGCTGATAGTAGTAGCACGTCACGATATTCTCCTCAAGCAAGCTCTGTATCACCTCGCGATGGCGGTCCAGATCTGCGGACAGGTTGTTGGAAAGCTTTGCCTTCAGAGCGTCAAACTCTGCCTGCGCCTCGCTGTAGCGGCCCTCTATCTGGGCCACCTTCACCAGCTCGTCGAACATCTTGCCCGTCCCGAGGTCATATTTGAAACCGCTGCTGATGACCATCTGCTTGAACTCCTCATAGTCTGCATCGGTCAGCCTGAACTCTCCCGCAGCCGCAATGGTGGGGTGCTTGGCAACATAGTCCACCACATACTGCGTCACGACCTCCGTAGAGTCAGCGCCCGATGAGAACAGTCCCGCCGTAATGCTGGCCAGCGAGTCGCCCTTCATCTCCACATCGGGCTTTATACCGCCGCCGTCACGCACAGTCCTGCCGCCACGCGTCTTAAACTCATGGGTCAGCGAGTCAGGGATATTCTCCTTGTATCCCCCGCCGGTGTGCTTGTAATTGATGGCCTGGATGCAGCGCCCGCTGGGGATGTAGTACTTCGATATCGTCACCTTCAGCGATGCATCGTGGGGCAAATCGACAGGTATCTGCACCAGTCCCTTGCCGTATGTGCGTGTGCCGAGTATCACGGCGCGGTCCAGATCCTGCAGCGAGCCAGCTGTTATCTCACTTGCCGACGCTGTATTCCCGTTGACCAGCACCACGATGGGCATCACCGTGTCCAGCGGTTCAGAGGTTGTCTTATATTCATTGAACGAGCGCTTCAACTTGCCGCGGGTGGTGACAATGGTCTCACCTTTCCTTATGAACATGTTGACAATCTTCACAGCCTCGTTGAGCGAGCCGCCGCCGTTGTCGCGCAGGTCAAAGACAAGGCTCTTCATGCCCTGGCTGCGCATATCCACCAGGGCGCGCCGCACGTCACGCGCACAGTCATCGGTGAACTGTGTCAGCAGCAGGTAGCCCGTCTTCTCATCGCCACTCTGCGGCAATAGCCCGTAGTATGGCACGCAGGGCAGCTGTATGGAGCGGCGCGTCACCTTTATCTTCATCGTCTTGCTCTTGCCGCTGAGGGGTATGGGGCGCTGTATCTTCAGCATAAACGATGTGCCGGGCTCACCGCGCAGCATGGACGAGACATCTGAAACGCTCTTGCCCTTCATCAGCGTATCATCCACCGCCACTATCACGTCGCCCTTCTTCAGCCCCGCCTCGGCAGCAGGCATACCCTCGTAAGGCTCGTCGATGATGACACAGTCATTGCGCAGGTCATGCTTTATCAACGCTCCGATGCCGGCATACTTGCCCGTCAGCAGCGTCTTCAGGTCCTTCACCTCGTCTGCGGGATAATACTCCGTATAGGGGTCCAGCGAGCGCAGCATGGCCTTTATGCCCGCGCCGACGGTCACATCGGCGTCCAGAGTATCTACATACATCATGTCAAGATGCTTGTATATGGAGGAGAATATCTCCATATTGCGAGTCACACTATAGTTGTGGTCGCTATTCTTGTCGGCTGTTGCAGAAAGGTAAACAGCCAGCAGGCAGAAAAGAGTTGTAATTCGGTTTAGTTTCATACGTACGACAAAATTACGCTTTTTCCCCCAAACGTCCATGCGGGGAGTGGCATTATTAGCATGATTTCATATTTTTTTAACCGAAAAAGAAAAAAAACACGAAAAAAGTTTGGTTGTTTCGCAAATTCATTGTACCTTTGCACCCGCAATCAAGCAAAACAGCTTACGTTGCAACAAAACATCACTGCTTCCTTAGCTCAGTTGGTTAGAGCATCTGACTGTTAATCAGGGGGTCCTTGGTTCAAGCCCAAGAGGGAGCGCAGAAAAGAAGGCGTCCATTATAGGATGCCTTTTTTTGTTATGCCAAGTCCCACACCAATGGGGCGGGATTACTTGCCGGAATCAAAGTGCTCTATATCAATACGCGTAATGATGCCCTGCGGTGAGACGAAGTAGATGCGGGGAATGATGGAGGAAGCGAAGAGGTCATAGATGCGACGGTCATCCTGAGCAGAATAGGGAATCTGCAGGTTGTTGGTTTTCCAGAAATCCGACACACTCGCAACCCCCTCAGCACGGCTGATTGCCACCATTTGGAAACCGTGATCATCCTTATGCTGCAGGTAATAGTCATTGAGCAGAGGCAGATCGCGCTGACAGTCCGAGCACCAGGTATTGAAGAACACTATGACTGTCTCACCCGTCAATTGGCTCGATGAGAAGGTGCGCGTCTCTGTTCCGTCTGTAATGGTGACGCTGAACGACGGCACCTTATCACCGACATGCACGCGCTCCACTACCTCATCGTCATCATCAATAACGCTGCTGCACCCGGCCAACAACAGCACCGACAGAATCGCTATTGCACATTGAACAATGCGCAGCCTCTCCATTCGAGGGCATAAGGGTGCAAAAGCATGTGGATACATAGTCATGACTTTTTATTTTACATTCATTTTAACGGATAATCACCTCTTCTCCAAGGACTGCGTCGCTACCGCCCAATTCTATCACATCACCTTGAGGCATGTTCGTTTGGACCCCTCGAACATGATTAACTGTATCAGGGTTGCTGATCATCAGCATTTCTGTATGCCGAATCATCACCACCTGCATCTCAGGCTTCAAATAAGCTTTCTTGTTCATTGCTTCCTTTGTTATTTTCTGTTTGTATCGTTGTTAAACATGAATACTATCATAACTCTCATAAAATGAGATGCAAAATTATAAAAAACCATAAACATATACATTCTTTTCCGCTGAAAATCCTACGGATTTATCAACTAACCTACTAAAAATCAATTCTCTGAGCCTCTCACAATGACATAGATATCAGGCTGAAGGTATTTTTTATACATACCTCATGAAGCACCGTAAGTATGCGGCATTTTTATTTGTTATTCAGGTTTATGGAGTTATGCTAAGGCCTTGACAAGCAAAACCCCAGCGTGGCATGATAACAGTAGCCAGCTATTTCGCACTCCCTGACGGGGTAGCTGCATAGCTGGCTACTGTTATCAGATGCCGCAGGCATCATTTCCTAAACATGAATTTGTTATTACGCTCTTTGGCTTAACGTCCTAATACCTTCTTTACCGTCACTTGACCTTTATCGTCGGTTTGTCTGATGATATTAAATCCCCGCTGCATACCGTCCGCATGCTGTCCGTTGGGAAGAAAGTATTCCACTGAGGCGCTCCTGCCTGATGAGCGGGCAACGGTTATTCCGTCTGGCTGGTCCCCCTCGGGCTCCGTCACCACAAGCTTCATATCATCCAGATGGCACCATACGTTTGCCTGTCCGTCGGCATAGAAGCCCACTTCTATCTTATTATCTTTTACCACCACGTCCTCAAGGGTGTACAGGTGCCACTTGCCGTCAGCATCAGCGATGTCTCTTCTGAATGTCTCATCGCCGCTCTTTGCATACATATACAACTCGCTGAACACGCTGTTTGCCTTGGCATAGACTGACAGCGTATAGCGACCATTGGGCAATGGGACATCGACGGTAGAGGCTATCTTCTGATATACCTTGCGCTGGAAATCCACCTTGTCTGATATATTCATGCAAAAGTTGCCCATGACGGTTGCACGGTCATCCTTAGAATTCTTGGCATTGAGCACAGGCGAGGCGGCATCGCCTATGACCACCTTATTGCCCTTTATCACCTCCGTGGTCCATCCGCGCAGATATGCCTGCGATGGTTTGTTTTCGCTTGGGATATTCACGCGGTCAGCGTCAAAGCTGAAGTTCTTCACATAGTTGTTCTCACTCCCCACAGTCCACTCTCCGGTCTCTGCATTGAGGTGCCACTGGCTCAGGGAATTGAAGTATGGCTTGTTGTTCACAAATGAAATGGGGCACCACTGGTTGAAGCCGTTACCATTGCCGGCAAAGCCCGCCCAGCGGTCTCCGCAATAGATGACGGTCTCCTGCTTTGTGCCGCGCACGGTATAGAAGAACCCCGTCTGCGTCACATGACCATAGTCAGCATCGGCACCCGGCATCTTCTGCATGCTGTTTGTCGGTGTATAGGGACCGTAGATGCTCGAGGCCTCAAGGTAATACACGTTTGAGGCATTCCATCCGTAGAGGTCTGAGGCACAAACGTAATACTTACCCTTATACTTGAACATGCAGTCGCCCTCTCGTCCTGAACCTTTATATATCTGATGGCAGTCCTTCAGACCTATCTTGCCATCGGTACAGACGCCTATTTCCGACAGATAGATGCGACTGCGTCCCTTTCCATAGCTGTAGCACAGGTACGACTTCCCTGTGTCGGGGTCGGTGAAGACGGTTTGGTCGCCCGTGTTCGGTGTGCCGATTATGTTGGTCATGTCTATCTGGTTGTGGCGCTCAAAGTTGCCTGTTGGCGTATTGCACGTAGCCACCAGCACGTTGTCGTTGAACTGTACCAGCATAGCGTACTTCTTTGCCTCGGGCACGTAGGCCACGCCGAGACGTCCGACCCAATATGCCCAGCCGGCAGAAGCAGAGGTCAGCACGTCACGCACGAAGGTCCAGTTCACGAGGTCATCGCTCTGATAGCAGGTGACGGAAATGAAATGGGTGACGTTGCTATTGCTGCCTCCCAGGGCTTTGGGGCAGTAATCTACTGCCTCCTGATATTTCACACCATACCAGTAATAGTGCTCCACACCCTGAGCATCGGGAAAACGGAAGATGCCGCCGCCCTGGCTGAAGATGTAATCGCCGGAGGTTGTCTTCCAGAAGGTGTTGTTGTTAATGACCGGAGCAGCAGCGTCTGCCGCCTTAGCAAAAGTGAATGTCATCAGCATGATGACGAGTGTCAGAAGGTTCTTTTTCATATTTTCAGTCAGTTTGATTGGTTTTTTCGGCGGCAAAATTACGAAAATAACTTAAAATACGCTTTCACATGTGTAACTTCACGATGAAATTATGTAACTTTGCACGTCACAAACCTGAAATTCTCAATGAAAGTTCGCATTACATTCCTGCTGCTGAGCCTGTTGCTGCCACTCTGTGTGGCTGCTCAGGTCTATCGGCGTCTTGAACTTCCGAACCGCGAACTGCTGTCTTCGGAGAAGGTTCTCTATGTGATGCAGGACCGCGAGGGGTTCCTATGGTATGGGACAGACGGCGGAGGCATTTGCCGTGATGACGGCAGGCAGGTCGATGTGTTCCGTTCGGATGCCGAACATCCTGATCTGTTAGGCAGCAACACGGTGGTCTGCCTGGCTGAGTCGGGCTACAGGATTATCATTGGAACTACGCATGGCGCCAACGTCCTTGACAAGCGGGACTATTCCATCCAGCGACTGACGGCAGTAGATGACAAGCGGGTGGATGATATCATCGTGGCAAGCAACGGCCACTGGTGGCTGACAGCCAACAAGAAGGTGTATGAGTATTCTTCAGACGGAACATTGCTGCATACATATCCTGTAGGAGATAAGTATATCTTTCGCCTGCGCGAAGACGAGCACGGGCAAATATGGTGCATGGAATGGGAAGGAGGGAAGCTGCGGCTTGACAATGGGCATTTTTTGCCGATTTCATCGGAGTGGCCGGACAGCATCAACTTCAACCGTGTGACGACAGATAACCAAGGCCGCCTGTTGGTTTCCGACGGTTTCGGGGACTGTTACGCATTGAGCACCAAGAAGCAGAAACAATGGTTTCAGGGCAAGATACTAACAAGAGAGGCTGCCGATTCGGTACGTGCGGCGTGGAAACTCGCGATGCGCCCCACTGCTATCGCTATCAGCAGGAAGGGTGACCGATGGTTCAGCACGGGTAAAGACATCCGACGTATGCGGGCTGGAAGCGAAGAAATCATTCTGCCCGACATGAAGGACGTATCGGCTATGGCCTTCACTCCAGACGGCACACTGTGGATGGGAACTATCTACGGACAACTCTACCGCTACCACAACGGTAAGGCAGAGGCAGACGATTATAGCACCAATGAGTATGGCGACGGCATTATAGCCATGTCTGTGGACTCACTGGGGCGCCTTGTGTTAGTCAGCGACGGCTATACCCGCCTCTATGACACGAGGCGGCACACCTTGCGCCAACAAAGCCGCGAAAGCAACGGCACATACTGCATAGAACTGCAGGAGACCATGCCCGACGAGCGTTGGAGTCAGCCCAATCGTAAGGAGGTAGTGGAGAAACTGCCCGCGTCGTTTACAAGCTGGTGGATGTGCTGCGTATATGCGCTGTCCGCATTCTGCCTCTGCATGCTTGTTGCCTATACACTGGTACTGAGGCGGCAGCGCAAACGCTTCATGGAGCAGATGAGAACCTTCACAAATCCAGATAGAGAGGAAGCCGCAAAGGATGCCAGCCAATCCATGCCCAGCCCCTCAGCCGCAGATGACGAATGGCTGAAAAAGGCCATATCGCAGGTGGAGGATAATATGAGCGATGAGACATACACCGTAGAACAGCTAAGCAGCGACATGTGCATGAGCCGCATGACGCTATACCGCAAGATACAGTCCCTTACAGGTCAGAAACCTACTGAGTTCATTCGTACCATCCGCCTGCGGCGCGCCGCAGAACTGATACGCGAGCGCAAGCTAACCATTACAGAAATCAGCTATGCCACAGGGTTCTCGTCCGTCAGTTACTTCAGCCGCTGCTTCCGCAATATGTTTGGCGTGCCGCCGACACATTTCAATGGATAAGCCCGTCGCTCCCTACTGCATCAGATGCCATAGCAGACTTCAGACGAACAAAATGTGGAGCAATCTTCTCTTTTAATACCTTTCACAAATTATTGGTGCTTTATACCGGACACCAATAGTTAAAAAATCATTCCAAACAGAGAATTATTTTGCGATTTCCTGTTTGGAATGTTTTTTTTTTGTACTTTTGCAACTGCTTCTACGGCATGGGATGCTTGTCGGACCTATGTCATGCACGTTTTTGGAGACTGACAATTTGGCAGTCCAAAACACACTGATAATCAGAGCGTTGCAATAGCAGGTCTTTTAGGCGGTAAAAGACCTACTATTACCGAGTAAAAGACCTACTATTAGGAGGTAAAAGACCTACTATTAGAACGTAATAGTTCAACTGACAAAATGGCAGACAGTAAAGGCCCCCCATTTGGAGTAGCCAAAGGGGGGCTAATTCTGCATTATGAATTATTAATTCTGCATTAAGAATCGCTCCACCACCTCATCGTCATCATCAATAACGCTGCTGCACCCGGCCAACAACAGCACCGACAGAATCGCTATTGCACATTGAACAATGCGCAGCCTCTCCATTTGAGGGCATAAGGGTGCGAAAGCATGTGTATGCATAGTCATGACTTTTTATTTTACATTCATTTTAACGGACAATCGGGTTCTCTCCAAGGTCTGTCCTTGCGGAAGTCAGCAATGGTGCGGAAATCAGGAGTCAGTTTCCTGATTAGCCACATCACCTCAATGTTGCACTTGCATTCACGCTCCAACCTGCGGGAGGAACGTACACGATAGAAATATCCATAGATGTAGAGTT
>JAFVGZ010000026.1 GCA_017478025.1 Prevotella sp. | reverse complement strand
AATTGTAGACTCTGGTCTTACGGAAATTATAGAGTACCCTCTGGAGGTTAATCCATCCTTTCTACAACAAAGGTACAAATTAACTTTTGTTTATACAAATCTTTGTTATTCGATTCCGACTGCAAAGGTAGGATGAGAAATTTAAGAAAAGCAGGCTTAATTGAAGAAATATCAAAGAACACTTATAGAAAACTAACCAATAAAGAAAGGGAGGAAAAGTAATGAAAATAGAAATCAGAAGACGTTGGAAGAAGGAAGGCTACACCGTTGGTGAGCTGTATGTGAACGGAGTTTTTCGCTGCAACACGCTGGAGCCCCAGGATCGTGGCTTTAAGAGCAGCATGAGCAGCATGTCGATTCAAGAAACAAAGGTGCCGGGCAAGACCGCCATCCCCACAGGGGCGTATGTCTGCCACGTGCACTGGATGCCGAAGATGATGAAGATGCGCCCACAACTGATCTCCGTACCGGGCTTTTGGGGTATCTTCATCCATGAGGGCAACACGGTGAAGGAAACACGTGGCTGCATCTTGCTTGGCGAGAACACCAGCAAGGGTTTCGTAAGCCGATCAAAGCAGCACGTCATAAGCCTGACCGAGGAGATACAAGACTGCGAGGACAGACAGGAAATGGTGTGGGTGAGCGTTGAGGATTGACCATTGACCATTGACCATTGACCATTCTTGCTCCGTTATACTACGCAAGCGTCCCATAGGGCCGAGCGGACCATTGACCATTGATTAGAACAAACCTTCACTGCCCTTATGGGTGGTGAAGGTTTGTTCTATTATCCATATATCCGCAATCCCAAGGAAATGTGACAGTCCCCGTGTCACACTTGAGATACACAAGAGAAAGAACTCGTTTTTTCTCTTATACATCCAAAACGGAGCCAACTTACAATTTGACAGGAAATCGAAAGTATTTAAGGCATATTTGTGTCAATTTGTAACAAAAATTCAAATAATAATGTTAGATAATGTAAGCAATTCAATATTTTAACACGCAAAATGCTTTGATTTCTTTTGTTTTTCTTTCATTTTGTAATATATTTGCACTCAGTAAATAACAAAATGACAATTGTATGAAAGTAAAGAGACGTTGGATTATCTTGATGGCAGCAATGACGTTGATAGCCATTGCCGGTGTGTTTGTAGGTGAGCCCGCATTTGAGTGCGACTGGTCGGTGATTTCTGCTGCTGACGTAGCCTGGCTTATCACGGCCACCATCTTTGTGCTGATGATGACACCTGGACTGTCATTCTTCTATGGCGGTATGGTAGGAGCGAAGAACGTCATCAGCACCATGCTCCAGTCGTTTATTGCTATGGGACTGATTTCTGTTCTGTGGGTGGTGATTGGATTCTCACTCTGTTTTGGCGATGATATCGGAGGTGTTATTGGCAATCCGCTGACGTTCCCCATGTTCCACAACGTAGGAGGTGCTGTCTATACTACACCCGCGGGTAATATATTAGGTGGAGCCACTATTCCACTGGCTCTCTATGCCCTGTTTCAGATGAAGTTTGCCATCATCACCCCGTCGCTGATCACAGGGTCGTTTGCCGAACGTGTGCGTTTCTCTGCCTATATGTTCTTCATGATGTTTTTCTTCTTTATGATCTACTGTCCACTGGCCCACATGACATGGCATCCAGAGGGGCTGTTTTGCCGTTGGGGAGTCATCGACTTTGCCGGAGGCATCGTGGTGCATGCCTCCAGTGGTGTTGCCGCTCTTGCCGGAGCCATCTATTTAGGCAGGCGTAAAGCAGATACCCGCAGAAGCGAACCAGCCAACATTCCCTTTGTGCTGTTGGGAGCGGCCCTGCTGTGGCTGGGCTGGTTCGGCTTTAATGCGGGTTCGTCGCTTCATGCTGACGGACAGGCAGTGAAGGCATTTCTGAATACCAATACAGCCTCGGCTACTGCCATGATGACCTGGATATTCTTCGATTGCCTTCGTGGCCGCAAGCCTTCGGCCATGGGAGCCGCTGTCGGATGTGTGGTAGGTTTGGTGGCCATTACCCCGTCAGCAGGCTATGTCACGGTGGGGCAGAGCATCTTCATTGCCTTCGTCATCACGCTGATCTGCAATATTGCCGTCTATTGGCGTTCACGTAGCAGCATCGACGATGCCCTCGACGTATTCCCCACTCACGGCACAGGCGGTATCTTCGGAACTGTGCTGACAGGTATCTTCATCCAAGAAGGACTGATTGCAGGCACGTGGGACGGATTCGTGATTTTCCTCTACCATCTGCTGGCCATCGTCATTGTCTTTGTATATACATTCGGCATGAGTTGGATGGGCTATAAGCTGATAGACAAACTGTTACCCATGCGTGTATCCGTCTATAGTGAGAAGGTTGGACTCGACTACAGTCAGCACGATGAGCACTACGGTCTGGCCCATGTCGGCGAACGGGAAATAGCGGAATATGAAGAGCATATCCGCGAGAAAGAGACGAGAGGCAACGGGTAGGCGCGTCAGCGGGAATGGACGTAAATAAGTACATAAACTAAGCAACACAAATACAAATATGAATATCAGGATAAACGAATTGGTTGACAGCCGTAATACGGTCAACAAATGGATGGAACGTTTTGGAGTTCGGTTCGGGGTCTATAAGCATGGAATTTTCAACGAACAATTGTTCCCTTTTGACTCCATCCCCCGAATCATTTCCTGTGATGACTGGGCTTATCTGGAGAAAGGACTCCGCCAACGTGTGACGGCACTGAACAAGTTCCTATGGGATGTCTATCACGACAAGCGCATCATCAAGGATGGTATCGTACCCGAGGAGTTCGTGTATTCCTCGAAGGGCTATATGCCTGAATGTGAAGGCATCAGTCCGGCAGGAGAGGTCTATGCCCACATCGCAGGCATCGACCTCGTCGAAGGCAAGGACGGACAGTGGTATGTGCTGGAGGACAACCTGCGTATCCCCTCTGGTGCCAGTTATCCGATGATAGCCCGCGAGATTACACGCAAGGTGTCGCCACAGACCTTTACCCAAAATGCCGTGGCCGAAAACCGCGACTATGCCCGTCTGCTTGCCACGATGATGGAAGAGATGAACGGCGGTCGGGGTATCTCGGTCATCCTTACCCCAGGTCGCTATAACTCGGCCTATTTTGAGCATAGTTATTTTGCCGAGAAGACGGGGGCTACGCTGGCCTATCCCGGTGACCTGTTTGTGGAGGACAACAAGGTGTACTATGCGGGTATCTACAAGGAGAAGACCCGCGTGGGCTGCATCTATCGCCGTGTGAGCGATGAATATATGGACCCGCTGCTGTTTGAGGCTTCCTCACTGCTGGGCATCCCCAATGTGATGCAGGCCTACAAGGCTGGCAACGTGGCACTCATCAATGCCATCGGCAATGGCGTGGCCGATGACAAGGGTATCTACTATTTCGTACCGAAGATGGTGGAATACTATCTCGACGAGCAGCCCATCCTGCAGAACGCTCCCACTTATCTGCCTTATTTCGAAAAAGACCGCAACTATGTGATGGAAAATATCCGACGGCTGGTCATCAAGGATGTCAGCGAGGCAGGAGGCTATGGGGTGGTGTTTGGCAAAGACCTTGCCGAGAAGGAACTTGCCGACCTGACGAAACTGGTCAGAAGCGAGCCTCGCCGCTGGATTGCACAGGAAGTCATCGACTTCAAGGACTTGGAGATTCTGGAGGGTGACCAGACCGTGTGGCGCAAGGCCGACTTGAGAGCCTTCGTCGTCAGCGGCAAGGCAGTGAAGGTGTGGAAGAGCGGCTTGACACGCTTCTCGAGAAACCCCAACTCGTTTGTGGTCAATTCCTCACAGGGCGGAGGTTTTAAGGATACATGGGTGATGGAAACATAAGTGAAAAGTTAAAAGTTGGAAGGATGACACAGAAAAATTTGATATCGGCAACCAAGGCGAACAGCCTCTACTGGCTGGGGCGCTATGAAGAGAGAGTGTATATCACGCTGCATTTGCTGCGTAAGTGTTACGACAAGATGATCGACGGCGAACTGGAAGACTATTCCTTACTATGGACACGTCTCGATGTCAACGGTGTCTATCAGTCGAGTGAAGAATTCACCTTCGGCATGATGTACGACGAAGACAACATCGCTTCGGTGATGGCGGCACAGGTCAAGGCCAAGGACAATGCCATCCTCCTGCGCGAAAACATCATGAGCGAAACCCTCAGTTATCTGGAGATGAGTGTGGCACTGATGAAAGAGTGCAAGGAGCGGCGCGAAATGAACGTCACTGCCCTGCAACCCGTCATCGACTGGTCGTTGGCGTTCTGGGGCTCTGCCGAGCAGCGTCTGCGCAACCATAAGGCACTCTATATCATGATGACTGGGCGCAATGTGGAGAATCTCGACATGCTACTGCGTTTCGACTATCCCTACGAGCGGGTGGCACTGGCCTACGACTCGCTGAAACGCTACCTCAGTCAGATTTCTACAATCGTCGACGACCACATCGAGGGACAGCTCAACAGTCTCATTATCGAGGAGCGTTTCAATCTCAATGATGTGGAATACAAGAACAAATTGCTGAAATTTATCAACCAACTGGTCAGAGTGTGAAACGCTATCTGTATAACTATCAGACGGTGGTCAAGTTCTCCGAGCCTGTTCCAGCCCATGCCGTCATGCTCCGCTGCCAACCAGTCGGTAATGCCTGCCAGACGGTGGAGCAGGAACATCTGGTCATGTCGCCTAATTACTGGCTGCAGGCTGGCAGCGATACGTTTTATAACCGCATCCTCTTTGGCGGAACCACCGAGCCGCACACCGTATTCGCCTATGTCAGCATGGGCATCGTTGCTACCGACACCTATCTGGTCAAGTATCGCGGCGAGAACCTGCTCCTCTACCGTCAGCCCACACCATTTACTACAATTGGAGACGGGATTACGGATATTAGCGAAAACAGCATCCAAGCCGCTTACGACATCTGCCAATGGATTAATGAGAACATTGCGTATCAGCCACAGGCCACCACAATAGAGACCACGGCGGCAGAGGTGATGCAGTCGCGTCAGGGCGTATGCCAGGACTTTGCCCACCTCATGATAGCCCTCTGCCGAAGGCAAGGTATTCCTGCCCGCTACGTCAACGGATTCCTTGTGGGCGAGGGTGAGACCCATGCCTGGGTTGAGATTTTCGACGGCTACAACTGGCTGGGCTTCGACCCCACCCACAATTGCCGCATCAGCAACGGCTACGTCAAACTGGCTCACGGGCGCGATGCCCGCGACTGCTCCGTCAGCCGTGGCATGTACACAGGTCAGGCCCGTCAGCAAACCACGGTTCACGTTACATTACATGAGATATGATTAAGACAATAGTATCCACGGAACTGCCTGTCGATGAACAGTTCCGCATCCGTAAGAATGTCATACAGAACGGTAAGGAAGGACTCCGCTTCTGTGTGGTTACAGGCACTCACGGCGACGAACTGGAGGGGCAGATGGTGTGCTACGAACTGGCACACATCGTAGGTGAGCATCCCGAATTGCTCCGTGGAACACTGGAGATTTATCCGGCTTTGAATCCTCTGGGCATCGACACCATCCAGCGGGGTATTCCCAATTTCGACCTCGACATGAACCGCATCTTCCCCGGCGACCCACAAGGCACGATGGCAGAACAGACCGCTCATGCCATCATCGAGGACATCAAGGGGGCTGATATGGTCATCGACATCCATTCCAGCAATCTCTTTCTGCGGGAGACACCCCAGGTGCGCATCAATGTACAGAATGCCGAATGGCTCATGCCATTTGCCGAACGGCTGGGCATGGACTTCATCTGGGTTCATGATGCTGCCACTGTATTGGAGGCAACGCTGGCCCACTCGCTCAATTCCACCGGTACGCCCTGCCTGGTGGTGGAGATGGGTGTCGGTCAGCGCATCAATCATAAGATGTGCCGTCGGCTGGTAGAAGGCATCCTTCATCTGATGATGCGCATGGGCATGTGGAAAGGCAGTGCCAGTGCAGATTTGCCCAGACCCATCGTCTGCAAGGGCGACCATGTGACATTCCTCAATGCCGAGACGTCAGGCGTATTCCTGACAGAACTGAAATGCGGTATCAACGTCAGCCGCGGTCAGACCATCGGACAGATTGTCAATCCGCTTCGTGGCCAGGCGCTCAGTAACGTTATTTCTCCAACTGATGGCTATCTGTTCACCATTCGTGCCTACCCGATAGTCTATGAAGGCTCGCTGATGGCACGAATCTTCAGGAGTGAAGAGTAAAGTAATCGCGAAGCGCTTTCACAAAACGAAGTGACTAAAAGAATGAAGTATTCTTATGAGAGTAGAAACTATATTTGAAATGAACTCGCCCTACCGCGATAATTTCCGTATCCAGGGCTATCGGTTTGGCGAAGGAGCCAAGACATTGGCTATTGTGGGCGCCATGCGTGGCGACGAGGTGCAGCAACAGTACATCTGTTCGCAACTGGTGAGCCGCCTGACGATGATGGAACAGCGTGGTGAAATTGTTGAAGGCCATAGCCTGCTGGTCATTCCCTCATGTAATCCGTTCTCGATGAATGTCAGCCACCGTTTCTGGGCAATGGACTCGACGGACATCAACCGCATGTTTCCCGGCTACGACCAGGGGGAAACCACCCAGCGCATTGCCGCTGCCATCTTCACAGCCCTCAATGGTTTTGAGTATGGCCTGCAACTGGCCAGTTACTATGTGCCTGGCGACTTCATCCCCCACGTGCGGATGCTGAAGACGGGCTATGAGGATGTTGAGACTGCCAGGCTCTTCGGCATGAAGTATGTCACCTTCTGCAAGCCACGCCCGTTTGACACCACGCTGCTCAACTACAACTGGCAACTTTGGGCAACCAAGGCTTTCTCCGTCTATGCGGGACGGACCAACCAGATCGACCTGAATACCAGTGGCGAGACCATCGATGCCATCCTGCGCATGATGCAACGGACGGGCATAGTTAGTCACGGCTCTTTGGGTGCCGCCTACGAATCTGCCGTCATCGACGAGGCAGAACTCCTCCACGTAAAGGCTCGTCACGCAGGCATCTTCTATCGGTTAGTGAATGCAGGTAGCCGCGTATTCCCTGGCGAGTCACTGGCTCACATTATCGACCCTTATAACGGACAGATACTCAACGATGTAAAAGCGACAGTCGAAGGCACTGTGTTCTTTGCCCACAATCGTCCCGTCGTCCTACAGAATGCTTTGCTATTTATGATACATACACTTTGATATTTGATAATGATGAGTGAAAACCCTGATGTTCATTGTGAGGGTAACACCCTACAGTTGAAAATTGCCCTGACTGGTAATGAAATGACAAAAAGACCGAAGATTAATATATTGTTGTGTGACACATTCCCCGGACTATTGCCGCCGGAGATTCCCTCCTATGCGTCAATGTTCAGGGAAATGTTCCGTTCTGTTGATGACTCCATAGAGTTTGAGGTATTTCCTGTAATGGCGGGCGTTTTACCCAAGAAATTGGAGAAAAATGAGCTGTATCTGGTTACAGGAAGTAACAGTTCCGCTTATGATAATGATCCGTGGATTCTGGGACTCAAGCAGTGGATAAGAGACGCATCTTCACTCCATAGCAAACTGGTTGGCATTTGTTTTGGCCATCAGATTATCGCCCAAGCATTAGGTGGAGAAGTGCAACGGTACACTGGAGGATGGGGAATAGGTATTCGTGAGTCAGTCATCTCAGACGAAATAATGCATTTTTATTTCCCCAATGGCCGTCTGCGTCTTTTGTATAATCACCATGACCAAGTGACCGTTCTCCCCCCTGGTGCCATTGCCATTGCCCACAGCGATTTTTGCCAATATGAGGGATTTAGGATAGGTCATGATATCCTGACGTTTCAGGGACACCCAGAATTCACACCAGAATACGAACTTAACTTAATCAAAAACCATGCGAAAGATGAAGATGAACACGTCAAGAGTGCGGCTGTAAAATCCATTAAGCAACGGTGCCACCAAGGCCGTATGGTTACACAGTTCATTCTTCACTTCTTTAACTTGACAAAGGCCTCTCCTACATCGCCGAGCGACCCAGAGCTATAGCTTTTGACCTTTTAAGGTGTGAAACTTCGGAAATATTGAATGAAAAAATCCGTACTTATGCTATTGTTTCAGAATTATTTAGTAACTTTGCCCTCAGGTGGGCGAAAGCCGATAGAGAAACAATAAAAGTGTTTGAGTTATGAGAAGATTGATGACTATAGTGATGATGCTCTTTGCGGTGGCTGTACTTCAGGCACAGACAGTTATCAGCGGCGTGGTGCTTGACGAGCATAAAGGCAGGCCGTTGAGTCATGTCAGCATTGTGACCGAGGGTAAGGACATATATACCGTAACCAACAGCGAAGGGCGCTTTACGCTGAAGACGGACCATAGGCCCCGTTACATCGAAGTAAGCCACATCGGTTACAAGACACGCCGTGTCCCTGTGGCTGACAATGTTACCGAACCGCTTCGAATCCTTATGGTCAACAGTACTGTAGAGTTGAGGGAAGTCATTGTTTCTATCGACGATCCGCTGAGCATCGTCAAGGCGGCTATGAGCCGTGTTACCCAGAACTATCCGAAGGAGACGGAGCTGTTGCGATGCTTCTACAGAGAGACCGCCCAACGTGGCTCGCAGTTTATCTGTGTTGCTGAGGCCGTGACAGAGATGTATAAGAGCGGATACCAATACGCCGCCGACCACGATGCCGTAGCTATCCTGAAAGGACGGCGACTGATGAGCATGAAGGCTAAAGACACCCTGGGCGTGAAGATACAGGGCGGCCCACTCGTGGCAATCATGGCTGATGTGGCAAAGAACCCCGACTATCTGCTCAACGAAAACACGTTCCGGCAGTGTCGCCTGTCAATGGAAGCCCCTGTCAACATCAACGACCGGCCCCACTACGTGATTCTCATTCACCCCAACAAAAACATTCTGTACCCGCAGATGGGCGGGCGGCTCTATATAGACCGTGAGACATACACCATATCAAGGGCCGAGTTGCAGTTAGACACGAGCGACTGGCAGATAGCCTCCGAATACATGCTGGTAAGCAAGCCGCGCGGTCTGCGGTTTCGTCCTAAGATGCTCAGCACCACGATAGTTTACCATACCGACCAGCAGGGTGTCACACGCCTTAATTACATCAGGAACGAGATGCGTTTCAACTGCGATTGGAAGCGGCGCCTCTTTGCCCGCACATTTACCGCCGTCAGCGAGATGGTGGTAACCGACCGTCTGGAGCACGGTAAGGCGGTAAGGCGGCCGCAGGGACGTTCGTCGTTTGGAGTGAAAGAACGCTTCTACGACAAGGTAGCATACTTCGACGACCCACACTTCTGGGCTGACTACAACATCATCGAGCCGACAGAGAGCCTCGAGAATTCCATCGGAAAGCTAAAGAAAAAAGTGCAACCAACAGAATAACTTATGTCGTGTTTGCATATCTCAAAACTTAATCTGCAACTCTGACCTACGGTCTAATTTCTTGCGCTCCATCGGTGCTCAGGCGCTTCGCGGAGTCCTCCGTCTTGGATATGCAATAGAAAAAACAAGCTTTTTCTCTTGCATATCTCAAAACTTAATCGTAACTTTGACCTACGGTCTAAATTACTCCGTCTTGGATATGCAATAGAAAAAACAAGCTTTTCTCTTGCATATCTCAAAACTTAATCGTAACTTTGCACCCACAAAGGCCATTAGCATAGTGCTGATAGGCTGAAAACTACATACATATCACACATAGCGTGAAGATTAAGGACGTCATCAGTACCCTTGAGCAATTCGCGCCTTTGCCCCTGCAGGAAGACTATGATAATGCCGGCCTGCAGGTAGGATTGACAGAGGCGGAGGTTTCAGGGGTTTTATTATGCCTTGATGTTACGGAGCAGGTAGTCAGCGAGGCGCAGCAACTGGGATGCAACATGATTGTGTCCCATCATCCCCTCATATTCCGTAAGCTGCGACACATCAGCGGCGACACATATGTGGAGCGGTGCGTCATGCAGGCCATCAGGAGCGGTATCACCATCGTTTCGATGCACACCAACCTCGACAGCGCCGAGGGAGGCGTGAACTTTGAAATAGCCCGCAGACTGGGCATGGACATGCAGACCGTCACCATACTCCAGCCGCGTGAGGTGGAGGGAGTGACGGGAGGCGCATGCATCGTGGGAGAGCTGCCACAGCCGCTCACAGCAGAGGCATATATAAATAAGGTAAAGGAAGTGTTTCGCGTGCCCTGCGTATTGGGCAACGAACTCCTGCAGCGCCCCATAAAGCGTATCGCCATCTGTGGAGGAGCCGGAGCATTCATGCTGCCGCAAGCTATTGAGGCACAGGCTGATGCATTCCTGACGGGTGAGATGCACTATCATGAATACTTCGCCCATGAGCAGGAGATACAGATCACTATCATAGGCCACTATGAGAGCGAGCAATACACCCAGCATCTGCTCAAGGACATAATAGACAAAGGCTGCCCGGGCGTAAGAACCGTCATAACAAGCGTGAACACCAACCCGGTAAGACACTATTTTTAATGCAGAATTCATAATGCATAATGCAGAATGCACAATTCATAATGTTTAATTCATACCATTTGCATAATTCATAATCCATTGCTCACGTCCCTCCCCCCCTGTGGGGGAGTCGGAGGGGGGCTTTAATTAGAAAATATATGGCAAGAAAAGACCCAAAAGACATGACCGTAGAGGAGCGTCTGAAGACCCTCTATCAGTTGCAGACAACACTCTCTCAGATTGACGAAAAGCGTGCACTTCGCGGCGAGCTGCCTCTTGAGGTGGAGGATCTGGAGAATGAGGTCGAAGGACTCAACGTGCGTCTGGACCGTATCGTTCAGGAAATCAATGACCTCACCAGTGCTGTATCTCAGCGAACAGCCGACATTGAGGAGGCAAAGGCAAGCGTGGAGCGATACAAGAAGCAGCTCGACGATGTGAGAAACAATCGCGAGTACGACACGCTGACTAAGGAGATTGAGTTCCAGACACTTGAGATAGAGCTCTGTAGCCGCAAGATCCGCGAGGCGCAGCAGCGCATTCGTGAGCGTGAATTGGATCGCGATAAGGTGGAAGACCTTATCAACGACCGCGAGCGTGACCTTGATGACAAGCGTGGAGAGCTCGAGGAAATCATGCAGGAGACACGCGAAGAGGAGGACATCCTCAAGGCTAAGGCTCGTGACTATGAGAGCAAGATTGAGTCAAGACTGCTCCAGAGCTTCAAGCGCATCCGTAAAAATGCGCGCAACGGACTGGGTATCGTTTACGTGCAGCGCGATGCCTGCGGCGGTTGCTTCAACAAGATTCCGCCACAGAGACAGCTCGACGTGAAGACCCACAAGAAGATTATCGTATGCGAGCACTGCGGACGTATCCTCATAGACCCAGAACTGGCAGGCGTTAAGATTGAGACTACAGTTACGGAGAAGCCGAAACGTAAGACCGTACGCCGCAAAAAGACCGAAGAGTGATACGCTTACGACTTCCCGCCGAATGGGAACCGCAGAGCCACGTGCTGCTGACCTGGCCGCACGAGAATACTGACTGGGCTCCGATGCTTGCCGACATCACCAAGACATACGTGGAGATGGCGGCAAGCATCACTCGCTTTGAGCGCTTGATAATCGCTACCCCGCACCCTATTCAGGTGGGCGCGCTACTGAGCAGCCGACTGACCCGCGAGCAGATGGCGCGTGTGTATATCTGCCATTGTAAGACCAACGATACCTGGGCGAGGGATCATGGACCCATAACGCTAAAGGATGATGCCACAGGAGCACTCACGATGCTTGATTTCCGCTTCAATGGATGGGGCGAGAAATTCCGATGGAACCTTGACAATCGCATCACCCGAACACTCTTTGAGGACGGAGCATTTGAACCTGTAACCTCATGCTATCTCCCTCAGGGAGAGTCAGATATGGCGGATGCTACACATGCAGAGGACTCTGCTGTTACATCTCAGTCGCCCAATACCACTTATGCCCAAGAGCCCACGAAATCTACAGATTTGCAAACACCCGTTCCTACAGGAGAGGGCAGCGGGGCTGTCTCTGTCCGCTTGTCCGACCATGATGATTTCGTTCTCGAAGGCGGTTCGATAGAGAGCGACGGAAGGGGAACAGTCTTCACTACTGAAGGGTGTCTCATGGCGCCGCATCGCAACCAGCCGTTGACGCGCGACGAGATAGAGCAGGAACTGCGATTTCGGCTCAAGGCGAGGCGCATCGTGTGGCTGCATCACGGAGCCTTGAAGGGCGACGATACCGACGGACACATTGACACCATTGTGCGCATAGCCCCCGATGACACCCTGCTCTACCATAAATGCTACGACAGCGAGGACGAGCAGTACGAGGACTTTCAGGCGCTGGAGCAAGAGCTGATGAGCCTGCGCACCATCGACGGCAAGCCATACCGCCTCATACCGCTGCCACAACCGGCGGCTATATACCAGACAGTAACCGACGATGACGGCCAGGAGACAGAGGAACGCCTGCCCGCCACGTATGCCAACTTCCTGATAATCAATGGAGCTGTGATAGTACCGACCTACGGACAGCCCGAACTTGACGATGCTGCATGCAACGCGATACGTGATGCCTTCCCCGATAGGGAGATTATACCCATCGACAGCAGGAGTATCATACGTCAGCACGGCTCCATACATTGCTGCACCATGCAGATACCGCTAACCACATATACAGGTGGTAATTGACAGTAACCACCTTCACACCCACACGAATTCACTATGAGAGAACTGAAAATAGGATTTCTGCAGCAGCACAATACCGCTGACCGCAAGGACAATATGCTGCGACTGGCTCGCGGAATAGCTGATTTAGCACAGCGTGGCGCACAGCTCATTGTGTTGCAGGAGTTGCACAATAGCCTGTATTTCTGCCAGACAGAGGACGTAGAGAAGTTTGATTTGGCAGAGCCGATACCCGGTCCTTCCACCTCATTCTTTGGCGAACTGGCGCGTGAGAATGGCGTTGTTATTGTCACATCCCTCTTTGAGCGCCGCGCAGCAGGGCTGTATCATAACACCGCGGTGGTTATAGAGAGTGACGGAAGCATAGCAGGACGCTATCGCAAGATGCACATTCCAGATGATCCTGCATACTACGAGAAATTCTATTTCACCCCCGGAGACCTCGGTTTTAAGCCGATAGACACCTCTGTAGGGCGGCTTGGCGTAATGGTGTGCTGGGACCAGTGGTACCCCGAAGCAGCGCGCCTGATGGCCCTTAGCGGCGCTGAGATACTCATATATCCCACAGCCATAGGCTATGCTGCCAGCGATACTCCGGACGAGCAGCAGCGGCAGCGCGAGGCCTGGACGACGGTACAGCGAGGACATGCAGTTGCCAACGGCATTCCCGTGCTGGCCGTAAACAGGGTAGGGCATGAGCCTGACCCCAGCGGACAGACGGAGGGAATACAGTTCTGGGGCTCCAGTTTCATTGCAGGACCGCAGGGAGAGCTGCTGTACAGAGCCTCAGAAGACGAGGAGGAGAGTGTTATCGTAAACATAGACATGACTCACGGAGAGAATGTCAGACGATGGTGGCCGTTCCTGCGCGACCGTCGCATAGAAGAGTACGCAGACATAACGAAACGATTTATTGATGACTGATGGCTGAAAAGAAAGCATCAACACGCGAGACATACGAGAGTATAATGTCGGAACTGCGCTCCGGCAACGTGGCTCCTGTCTATCTGCTGATGGGCGAGGAGGCGTATTACATTGACCGCGTGAGCGACTATATCACGGCAAATGTCCTCGCTGAGGAGGAGAAAGACTTCAACCTCACCGTTGTCTATGGCTCAGATTCTTCAGCCAGAGAGGTCATAAACAACGCCTCTCGCTATCCCATTATGGCGGCACGACAGGTTATCGTCGTTCGCGAAGCGCTGAAACTGAAGGATTTCGACCTCTTTGAGAAGTATCTGCAGAAGCCTGTAGCGACCACAGTCCTTGTGTTGTGCTGTAACGGGAAACCCATTGACGGACGCAAGAAAACCGTTACAGGAGCTGCTGCTGTGGGCCGCGTGCTCGTCAGCGACCCACCAAAGTATGATCGCGACATCGTGGCATTCATCAATGATTACGTGAAGCGGCCTGAATATAACGCTAAAATAGACTCGCGCACGGCGTATGTAGTAGCTTCATGCATCGGCGGCGACCTGAAACGCCTTGCTTCCGAGCTGGACAAACTCCTTGTGGCATTTCCCGAAGGACAGCCACGCGTCATCACAAACGAGATGATAGAGCAGCACATCGGCATCAGCAAGCAGTATAACATATTTGAACTGCGCGATGCGCTCATAAGCAAAGATGCGCTGAAGGCATTCAGGATCATCAAGTATTTTGACAATAATCCCAAGGCGGCAGCAGCTCCGCAGGTTCTTTCGATGCTTTTCAACTATTTCCGCGACCTGATGTTGTGCTACTATGCACCGCGTCCTGTCAACGAGGCCGCGATAATGCAGCAGCTGAATTTGCCAAAAGCTTGGTTCGTGAAAGATTTTATGACAGGAATGAGAAATTTCAACGGACGCAGAACTTTGGCTATCATTTCAAAGATAAAAGAAACCGACACCCGCATCAAGGGCATCGACAATGTCAACACTCCGGCAGGGGAGTTGATGAAGGAGCTTATCGCCTTCATCCTGGAATAGCGATTTCTTCCAGCAAGACCAAGAGCGTTTTTTTTCGGCTCAGAATAAATGACTGTTTTGTCCAATTAGGAGAAGCAGTCATTTTTTTTGCATCAGTACGAATAGCACATTTTTGATATTAGGGAAAATTGCACTTTTTCGGTATCGGGGCAAATAGTACATTTTTGACATTTATTCCCTGCGTCTATTTTCAATTCCCGGCAGTAGAAAATGTAAAATAACCTCCAAGAGGGTGGGGGACGGGGGTAAAAACGACTCAAAAACCATCTCCCATCTGGGCTTAAAGAGAGCTGTTTTTGCCGTTTTTTATCTAGAATGAAAATTTCCGTAAGTATAAAAAATACGCCTCAGGCGTTGATACATAAGGAGTTTGGAGAAATATTCGTGCTCTCTGGCGGCGTATTTTTGGGAACCTTTAACCCTCGTCCAGAATTTTGAAAAATTTCGCAAAAAAATGAAGAAAAGGGCTGAAATTTACCTGGTTAAGATTTTTAGACATTTATATATTTGAATTTTAATTTGTAAATTTGGGATTTAATATCACAAATTAAAACACAAAATAAAGCAGCATAAATCATCAGATAGGAGCATTTTATACTCTAAATTCGGTTTTGTAAACCTAAAGCATAAAACATCAGAAATGTATATGCATTCTTATGCAACCATCTCCTAGTCTATATAATTGTCTCAAAATGAACAGATTATGCTCAAGAATTGTGAGTGGTATGAGTCTCTTTATTCCTGTATATGCATAAATCTCCCAAAACCATAGTATTTTCGCCGTACTATAGGCGTAGTAAGGCTACTCAAACCCAGTTGATTATGAAAAAAGCCGAAAAATTTACTTATAGTGGCTTTTTACCATCTAAATTCAGGTTTACAAAACTAAACACCTTTTCCTTTGTAAATCCATTATGCTTTTGTAAATCTACAATTAGAGATTTAAATTAAAGAAATCTAAAAATGTTTACAAATGTTGTGTGTTTCAAAAATTATGATTAATTTTGTAAAATGTTTAAAGAAGGCACCATTTTACGCGCTTCCTAAGTGAGAGTTGTAAAAAGTGTGTCACTTTTCTGGAGAAACGAGTGCCGTCAGTCACCATTCCAGAGATAGTAGAAAACATACACAGAAAAAATCTCTCGAACTAAGAGTCGAAAAAAAGTAACACATTAAGATAAAAGGAAAATGAAAGATCGCATCAGACAGCTCATGGATGCTCAGCACATGAACCAACAGGCATTTGCTGGGAGTATAGGCATCTCAAATGCCACCCTCAGCTCAATCTTCAATGGTAGGACAAATCCAACAAACAAGATTGTTGAAGCAATCCACAATACGTTTCCAAATGTGAGGACAGATTGGCTTATGTGGGGAACCGGTCCAATGTTCGAAATGAACGATTCCGCTTCATCCGCCAGCGCCGTAACGGAGCCGTCTGCGCCCCTTTTCAATGGAGAACAGAATCTCTTCTCAACCATTCCAAACGACGGTTCTACGTCGCCCAAAATGGCCGAAAACCACAGATTTGCCCCTCAAAACCATGCTCCGAGAGAGTTCGCGGTATCAGTCGCGCCTACCTCCGTACAGCGCAAGATAACGGAAATACGCGTGTTTTACGATGATCAGACGTGGGAATCCTTCACTCCGAAGAAGTAAAATATGTTGCCTTTTGCCTTTTTCGCAGAAAATATCACTCCAGGAATTGTCTGTCTGTAGATGAGCTAAAAAGCTAAAAACAGACTTCCTGAATGTAACAATGATACTTCTCCAGGCTGCCGGATTGCCCTTTTCGGGGTGAAAATTGCTCCGTGTCTGGGTAAAATTGCTCTATTGCATTGTAAAAGTTTATTACGAGGTAAAAGCAGGTCTTTTACCTCCTTTTTGCTCCTTCTGCCGGATGAAAGGGCGCCCACGAGGGTGCAAGTCACGTCAACCCTCTGTGCATCAGCTGAATAGTCAAAACGCACAGAAAATCGCGAAATTTTGCACCAGGATAGGGTTTGCTTGCAAATTTCGCCCAAAAATGAAGGAATGAAAAAGAGTAATTTTCTGCGTTTGCTGATATTTTCAGAATAAAACGCTGCAATATCAGCTCACAACATTCCCCTGGCCTTATATACGAGGTCTTTGGCAGCATTTATCTCTTGCAGCTTCTTCTCTGCCGCCTTACGCACATCCTCTCCCAGCGTTGCCACTCGGTCTGGGTGGTGTTTCAGCGCCAATCGTCGGTACGCCTTGCGCACCTCGTCGTCCGTAGCATTTGGTGAGACCTCCAGTACCTTGTATGCCGCATCTACAGATGATGTGGCGCGTCCTAAGTTAAGCAGCGATTCCACCTCTGCCTCCGACAGTCTCAGCCCGGATGCCACCCATTTAAGGGCCGTAATCTCATCCGCGTGGGTATTGCCGTCAGCCTTTGCTATCTCTGCAAGAAACGCCAACAGCTGCAGGCGTTGCTCGTATGTCATATTGTTTGCTATCTGGGCACAACACTCCCATACCAATTGCCGATACCCCTCATAGCCCATATCTTTCTGTTTCTCAAACAGCCTTAGCAGGATGTCATTGCCCTGAATGGCTGCATCGTTGCCAAAATTGCTTCTCAACATCCGTCTCACAAACTCCATCTCGCTGTGCATCACCTTGCCATCGGCGCGAATGATATACGATGCCAGAGCCAAAAGCGAGAACAGGAAACTGTTCCTCTCTCCCTGTTGCCGGCGGTTCTGCTGGCGGTAGGTCTGCTGGTGGTAGTTCTGCTGACGGGTGGTATTGTCATAGGCAAATGCCTTTTCGCCGCCTGAGAGAGTGTTTATAGTATTATCAAAGAGGGCTCCGAGAGCGTATCCGGCAAGCGCACCAAGGGGTGAGCCCGTCGTTATGAAGCCCAGAAAGCCTGCTATCCATTTTATAATTGCCATATGTAGTATTCAGTATAATCATTTGTAATTGTTATATTCATGGAGTGTGCTGTTCAATCCCACAATAAGGGGAAACACACTTCTCCCCTGCAAATTTAGTAAAAAAATCTCATTCCGCATTAAAAACTTCGTCCTAGACTCGCATTTTTAGGAGATTTTATCACATTACAGAATAAAAAAGCAGCTACAATCTCATTGGACTGTAGCTGCTTTCGCTATTTTCTGATGTTTTCTCTCTGAAGGTTTTTACTTGAGGTATTTGTTGATTGCCCCTAGAATGGCTCTACATAGGCAACTATACAATAGCCGGACAGAGAATGCAGTGAATTCCCCCACACCGGCAATAAGAACTCCTTAACTCCTTCAGCAACTTGAACATTTTATAAGATATGATGAGATTCTGTTCTTTATTCTTTCTTTTTCTGGTGGCAATAGGCGCAGATGCATTTATTCCTTGTTTTGTGGGGGGGGAGTTGGTGCGCTCAATATGGCGCACGATACTTGGAGTCGTCTTTGTCGGAGAGGATGGAGAGATAGCTCTGATAGCGCGAAGGGGCTATCAGATGGTCTTCGATGGCTTGCAGCACGGCACATCCCGGTTCGTGGGTGTGGGTGCAGTTTGAGAAACGGCAGTCCTTTGAGAAGTGGAAGATTTCTTTGAAGTAGCTTGTCAGCTCTTCCTTCTCAATGTCGAATGTTCCGAATCCCCTGATGCCCGGGGTATCGATGATGTAGCCTCTTCCTTCGGGGGATGAGGGGAGTGGTATCATCTCTGAGAAGGTTGTGGTGTGCGTACCCTGGTCGTGTGCCTCGCTGATGGCTGCTGTTCTGAGCTGCGCATCGGGCACGAGGGCGTTGATGAGGGTGCTTTTCCCTACACCGCTATTGCCGCTGAAGAGCGAGATATTGTCTTGCAGGATTTCCCGCAGGCGGCTCAGGCCTGTCCCCTCTGTGGCAGAGACGCGGAGTGTGGTATATCCGATGGTCTCATAGAGGTTTTGCATGAGGTCAAGGTAGTGCAGCTCGTCCTCATCCAGCAGGTCTATCTTATTGAATAACAGCACGACAGGCACGCGATATGCCTCGGCAGAGGCTATGAAGCGGTCAATGAAGGTGGTGCTGGTCTCAGGGTGGCTGATTGTGACGATGAGTACCGCCTGATCTACGTTTGCGGCGATGATGGAGCTCTGCTTGGAGAGGTTGGAGGCGCGGCGTATGATGTAGTTGCGGCGATCGTGGATAGCTGTGATCCAGCCTTCCTCCACGTTCACGATGTCGCCAACAGCAACGGGATTAGTGCTACGAATACCCTTGAGGCGAAAGTTTCCCTTCACCTTACAGG
This sequence comes from Prevotella sp., assembly GCA_017478025.1. Taxonomy (GTDB): domain Bacteria; phylum Bacteroidota; class Bacteroidia; order Bacteroidales; family Bacteroidaceae; genus Prevotella. Next base: position 69,640 of record JAFVGZ010000026.1, on the reverse strand, counting down.
CAATCGTAGCACCATCATCAAGAAGAACCGTGTACCAGAACCCGGTATTTTTTACTACAAGGCCTCGCACCCGTTACACCGTCATTATTTCCTTGGTCTTCTCTTCGATGAGTTTGTCGAGCTTTGCGATAAACTTATCGTGGAGCTTCTGCAGGTCATTCTCGGCATCCTTCTCTATGTCTTCAGAGAGTCCGTCCTTGATGGCCTTCTTGAGTTTGTCCTTGATGTCGCCGCGCACGTTTCTCACTTCCACCTTAGCCTTTTCAGCAATTTTGTTGCATTGCTTGGTGAGCTCGCGTCTGCGCTCTTCGGTAGGCTGTGGTATAGCGAGGCGAATGACCTCACCGTTATTGTCGGGCGTGATGCCTACATCGCTGTCCATGATAGCTTTTTCGATGTCGCGGATAGCCTTCTTGTCCCAAGGCTTGATGGCGATGGTGCGTGCATCCGGCGTGGTGACTGTGGCTACTTGGTTCAGGGGCACCTTCATGCCATAGGAATTTACCTTTATACCATCAAGGATGGCGACATTGGCGCGTCCTGCACGAACATGGGAGAGCTGGTCCTCAAGGAACATAGCTGCCATCTCCATGCGCTCTTCTGCATCGCTGAGTGTTGCTTTTACGTCTAACATATTTACGAATTAACAAATTAACGAGTTATCGAATTAACAAATTAACGAATTATCGAATTATGATTACTGCTGGCAAAGGTACGATTAAGTTTTGAGATATGCAAGAGAAATTTTGCATTCTGCATTATTAATTTTTAATTTGCATTCTGCATAATGCATTCTTTCAGTACTTTTGTGGCGGCTGCGGCGGTAGGGATGTTTTTTATTATGAGGCGGTTGTGGCCGCCGATGACTTTGAAGTCGCACAGCTTCGGGTGTGACTGCACGTAGGCGAGTATGGACTCAAAGAATTTGCTTTTGTAGAACATGCTGTTCTCATTGGTTACGAACTGCATCTGCAGCTGGTGTTGCTTCAAAATGAGTCGCTCACAGCCCAGTCGTCGTCCCAGTCGTCGCAGGAGCACTACCATCATCAGCTCCTCACCCTCAGGCGGCACAGGGCCGAAGCGGTCTTCCATACGCTTGCGATAAGCCTGCAGGTCGGCATCGGTGTGGATGCTGTCCAGTTCGCGATAGAGCAGCATCCTCTCGCTGCTGCCAGGCACGTAGTAGTCGGGGAAATACATCTGCAGGTCGCTGTCGATATTGCAATCGTCCACAAAGTCCTCACCGGTCAGGTTTTCGCCTTCTTCTATCTGTTCCTTGTAGAGGTCCTGGAACTCATCGTTCTTCAGCTCATTGACGGCCTGGGAGAGTATCTTTTGATAGGTCTCATAGCCCAGGTCTTCCATGAATCCCGACTGCTCGGCACCGAGCAGATTGCCTGCACCGCGTATATCCAGGTCTTGCATAGCGAGATTGAAGCCCGAACCGAGGTCGGCGAATGTTTCCAACGCTTCCAGTCTTCGTCGGCTCTCTGTGGGCAGATAAGCCAGTGGCGGCGCAAGAAGATAGCAGAACGCCTTGCGGTTGCTGCGTCCAACGCGGCCTCGCATCTGGTGCAAATCGCTGAGGCCGAAGTGGTTGGCGTCGCTGATGATGATGGTATTGGCATTGGGAATATCGATGCCGTTCTCCACGATGGTGGTGGAGAGCAGCACGTCGTAATCGTGGTTGATGAACCCGATGATGATTTTCTCCAGCTCTTCGGGCTTCATCTGTCCGTGACCTATGGCTATGCGGCAGTCTGGCACGTGGCGCTCTATGATGGTGCGCATCTTCTCCAAAGTGGCTATGCGGTGGCAGACAAAATAGACCTGTCCGTCGCGGCTCATCTCAAAGTTGATGGCGTCGCTGATGAGTTCGGGCGAGAATGTAGCCACCATTGTGTCGATAGGTTGGCGGTTGGGTGGGGGAGTGCGCATGATGCTCATGTCCCTTGCGCCCATTAGCGAGAACTGCAGGGTGCGCGGTATGGGTGTAGCAGACATGGTGAGCGTATCGACGTTGGTCTTCAACTGGCGCAGCTTCTCTTTGGTAGAGACACCGAACTTCTGTTCCTCATCGATGATAAGCAGTCCGAGGTCTTTCCACTTCACGGCCTTTGTCAGCATGCGGTGTGTGCCCACAAGGATGTCTATACGTCCATTCTCGAGTTTCTCAAGCAGTTCCTTTGTCTGTTTCGCTGTTCTCGCTCTCGTGAGGTAATCCACCGTGACGGGCAGACCGTCCAGTCGTTTTGAGAATGTCTTGTAGTGCTGGAAGGCGAGAACCGTGGTAGGCACGAGCACCGCCACCTGCTTGTTGTCGCAGGCAGCTTTGAATGCTGCACGGACTGCCACCTCTGTCTTGCCGAATCCCACGTCGCCACAGACGAGACGATCCATCGGGCGTGCCTGCTCCATATCGTGCTTCACCTCCTGGGTGGCCTTCATCTGGTCGGGAGTGTCCTCATAGAGGAACGATCCCTCAAGCTCATGCTGCAGGTATGTGTCGGGCGAGAAGGCGAAGCCCTTTTCGTGTCGGCGCTTGGCATATAGCTTGATAAGGTCGCGGGCAATATCCTTGATGCGCTTCTTTGCCCGCTCCTTGATGCGGTCCCATGCGCCGGTGCCGAGAGTGCTCAGGCGTGGGGGCTCACCCGTATCGGAGCGGCGGTACTTGCTGATTTTATATAGGGAATGGATGCTCACATCCACCTTGTCGCCTTTGGCGTAGATGATGCGTATGACCTCCTGAAAATCATTGCTGCCGTTAGTGCCCGGTATCCTGACCAGGCCGCCGAACTTGCCGATGCCGAAATCAACGTGTACGATGAAGTCGCCGGGCTCCATCTCCTGTAACTCCTTCAGCGTCAGCGCCATCTTGCCTCGCTTGGCTGACTGTGCCTTGAGCTGATACTTATGGAAACGCTCAAAAATCTGATGGTCGGTGAAGAGGAGCATCTTCATGTCATCATCGATAAACCCCTCATGCAGCGAACCGCTGATGCGCCAGTCGTTAAGGAAATCGCTGACGCATCCGTCACCAATATGTATTCCGTTGAATATCTCTGCCAGACGCTCATGCTGCTTAGTGCTGTCAGAGACGATATAGCATCGATATCCCCGTGCATGATAGTCGAAGAGTGTCTGTGCCAGGAGGTCGAAGTTTTTGTGGAACAAAGGTTGTGGGAGCGTATGAAAGGTGATGGAACAGTCAGCCGATGCCGATGCTCTCAGCTCAATCCACCTCATCTGTGAGGCCTGCTGTGAGAAGCGTGAGGCAGGACAGAGGTTGCGCTCCGCGTTCAGCTCGCGCATGATGTCGGCCTTCTCCATTTCGGTGGCGTTTGAGAGGCGGTCTGACATAGCCTGCTGTGAGTAGCCCTCCTTATATATATAATTAATGGCATCCGTTGCGAAGCCCATATCGGGAGTGATGATGAGCGAGTCAGAAGGGAGCAGCTCGAGCAGAGGAACCTTCTCGGTAGCAGTAGTGTCGAGGTGGGGTACTATGGTGACAGCTTCCAGCATCTCTTTGGAAAGCTGTGACTCAACATCAAAGGTGCGTATGGTGTCAATGTCATCGTCAAAGAAGTCTATGCGGTAAGGGTCCTCGCTGCTGAAGGAATAGACGTCGATGATGGAGCCACGAACGGCAAACTGCCCAGGCTCATAGACGTAATCCCGCTCTGCGAAGCCTAACTCGCGCAGCTGATGCTCCACGTCGGTGATGGGGATTGTCTGTCCTTTGGCCAGACTTATCTGCCTGTCATCCAGCTCGGTCTGTGAGATTACCATCTCTGCCAGCGCAGCCGGATAGGTGACAATAGTGCATGATGCTCCCCGGAGGTTACTGATTGTTGTCAGCGTCTCTGTGCGCAGCATCTCTCCCGATGTGTCCCGCTGTCCGAATTTCACGGCGCGCTTGTAGGAGGAGGGGAAGTAAAGAATTCCCTCTTCACCCAACATGCGGCACAGGTCCTGATAGAGATAACCTGCTTCGTCGGCATCACGCATGATAAAAACGGTGGAAGTGTTGCCCTTATCTGCTCCAGCGTTTGTGCTATTGATATTGTCTTTGCTGCCCTTGGCCGTTGCGGTGTCGGCGTTGTTAGGATTGTCTTTGCTGCCCTTGGCGGCTCGCAGCATTGTGGCAGCAGCATAATAGAGGGCAAGAGAACTTGCCGTAAGTCCTTCAATACATGACCTGCGGGCTGTCCTCTTGTCCATCAGTCGCAGCAAGGCCTTCGTTGGAGCACCCTTGCCACAGATGGTCAATAAATCGGTTAATAACATTTACAGGCTGCAAAATTACGAAAAAAAAATCAATTACACTTGATATAACTACAAAAAAAGCCTGAAATCCCTTTGCCAATTTAATATATTTTCGTACTTTTGCACCGGTAAAATATGGTATCATTCTGATGAGAAGCAGCGACAGCATAGTAATTATTCCCACCTACAACGAGAAAGAGAACATCGAGAAAATAATACGTGCGATTTTCTCTTTAGAGCAGTCTTTCCACATACTTGTAATAGATGACGGCTCTCCTGACGGCACTGCCGATATCGTTAAGCGCCTGATGAGCAGTGAGTTTCAGGGGCAGTTGTTCCTGGAGCAGCGTTCAGGGAAGCTTGGTTTGGGCACAGCCTATATCAAGGGTTTCAAGTGGGCGTTGGCTCATCCCAACAACTATCAGTATATCTTTGAGATGGATGCGGACTTCAGTCACAACCCGCAGGATTTGCCGCGCCTCTATGCTGCCTGTGCTCCAAAGACGGAAGCTAATCCCGAAGGTGGTTATGACCTCGCCATCGGTTCAAGGTATGTTTCTGGTGTCAACGTGGTAAACTGGCCTATAGGACGTGTACTGATGTCTTATTTTGCATCAAAGTATGTCCGTATCGTCACAGGTTTTGAGATACATGATACCACTGCCGGATTCAAGTGTTATCGCCGCAAGGTTCTGGAGACCATAGAGCTCGATAAGGTGCGCTTCAAGGGCTATGCCTTCCAGATTGAGATGAAATACACAGCCTACAAGATTGGCTTCAAGATAAAGGAGGTACCTGTTATCTTCATCAATCGCCGCGAGGGTACCAGCAAGATGTCTGGCGGTATATTCGGTGAGGCTTTCTTTGGTGTAATGCGGTTGAGGCTGGATGGCTGGCTGCGTAAGTATCCTAAGATACAATAAGGATATGACAAAGGTCTGACCATTATATGACCAAGATATGAACTTACCCCCGTATGATGACATTAAGATACGCGAGACGCAGGATGGCAAACTTGAAGTGCTTGACATCCTGCGTCATCGTTTTGTATCGCTGACCCCAGAGGAGTGGGTGCGCCAGCATTTCGTGAATTTTCTTATAAGCCACAAGGGTTATCCTGCTGCGCTGATGGCTAACGAGGTGGAGCTGCGCGTGGGAGGAAAGCATCTGCGTGTTGACACAATACTCTATGACCGTGAGCGCCGTCCGTTGATGGTGATAGAGTATAAGGCGGAGAGTGTGGCACTGACAAAAAAAGTGGTGACACAGGTCACCACTTATAATATGCTCTTGCGGGTTCATTACCTCATTATCAGTAATGGCTCACAACATGTCTGCCTTAGATATGACGCTGCTCAGAACCTTTGGCAGGTGTTAGCAGACATCCCGCACTATGACGAAGTAAGATAAACGACATTTCGTCAATTGTGTACTCGCATTTCGTCAATGGTGTACTCGCATTTCTTCACGTGCGTACTTCCGCTAAATCATCGTAAAAACACTCATGTTTTAATCCAGGACTGCCCTGATGTTACGCTCCATCTGCTCTGTCTTGCTGATGCCAACGAGCACAGATGTTACGCCTCTCTGCTCTGATACCCAGCGCAATGCTTTGTCGGCGAGCGTAGAGCCTTCTGCTTTTGCCTTGTCCGACATCTCCCTGAGCTGTGCGAGGAGCTCCGGTGTCAGCGCATCGGGCTTGAGGTACGCGCTGTGTGTCATGCGCGAGTCAGCAGGAATGCCGTTCAGATACTTGTCTGTCAGCAGTCCCTGTGCCAAAGGCGAGAAGGATATGAAGCCTATGCCGTTGTCGGCGCAATAGTCAAGGATGCCTTCTTCTTGTGGCTCACGGTCGATGAGATTCAGTCGTCCCTGATATATCAGCAGAGGCACATCACGCGCTGCAAGATACTCTTTCGCTCTCTTCAGCGCCTGTAGCGGCCAGCGCGAAACGCCTACATAGAGTGCCTTTCCCTGCTTTACTACGTCCACCAATGCCTGAAGCGTTTCCTCTAGAGGCGTCTCAGGGTCATAGCGGTGACTGTAGAACAGATCTACATAGTCCAGTCTCATGCGTTTCAGGCTCTGATCCAGGCTCGACATGAGGTATTTCCTTGAGCCCCAGTTGCCGTAGGGACCCTCCCACATATCATAGCCCGCCTTTGTAGCGATAAACAGTTCGTCGCGATAAGGACGGAAATCCTCGTCCATCATCTTGCCAAAGTTCTCTTCAGCAGCACCGTAGGGTGGGCCGTAATTGTTTGCTAAGTCAAAGTGCGTGATGCCGTGATCAAAGGCATAGTGAGCCAATTCACGCTGACGCTCATAGGGATTATCATATCCGAAATTGTGCCAGAAGCCCAGGCTGACCTTTGGCAGCTTCACGCCCGACCAGCCACAACGCGAATAGAGCGCTTCCTCTTGCGAGTAGCGCTCTATGTTTGCTATATACTTTTGCTTTGTATTCATATAAAATATAAGTGTTCGTGTCTGTCAGAATTGCATCGTGGACAGACGACTACGCATTCAGTCTTGCCTTGATAGCCTTTGTCTCCTCTTCGTATCCGGGCTTCTCCAGCAGAGCGAACATATTCTTCTTATATGCCTCTACGCCAGGCTGGTTGAAGGCATTCACGCCCAGTAACTGACCGGAGATAGCGCAGGCTTTCTCAAAGAAGTATATCATCTGACCATAGTTGTATGCGTCCAGTCTCTCAATAGAGATGAGGATGTTTGGCACTCCACCATCTACATGAGCCAGACGTGTGCCGAGCTCTGCATTCTTGTTTACCTCATCGATGCGCTTGCCTGCGAGGAAGTTCAGACCGTCCAGGTTCTCTTCGTCTGATGGGAAGAGCAGTTTCTTCTCAGGGTTCTCCACGCTGATGCAGGTCTCAAAGATGGTACGCTCACCATCCTGTATCCACTGACCCATAGAGTGCAGGTCTGTGGTGAAGTCGCATGATGCGGGATAGATACCCTTACCGTCCTTACCCTCACTCTCGCCGAAGAGCTGCTTCCACCACTCTGCATAGTAATGCAGCTTGGGCTGAAAGTTGATGAGTATCTCAATCTTCTTGCCGTTGCTGTAGAGCGCATTACGTACTGCTGCATATACGGCTGCTGGATTCTCCTCAAATGGCACGCTGACAGCGCATTGCTTCTCCATAGCCTGTGCTCCGGCAACGAGTTGCTCGATGTCTATGCCTGCACATGCTATTGGCAGCAGTCCTACCGGAGTGAGCACAGAGAAACGTCCGCCCACGTCATCGGGTATAACGAATGTCTTGTATCCCTCCTTGTCGGCACAAGTGCGTGCTGCACCTCTCTTGGCGTCTGTTACGGCCACGATGAGATCCTTTGCCGCAGCTTTGCCCACCTGTGCCTCTAGCTGTGTCTTCAGCAGACGGAATGTGAGGGCTGTCTCGGTGGTGGTGCCAGACTTAGAGATGTTTATGATAGCGAATGTCTTTGTCTTGAGATATTCGGTCAGCTCTGCCAGATAGTCTTCGCCGATATTGTTGCCTGCGAATACTACGATTGGGTTCTGCTTATCCTGTATCAGCCATGTGAACGTGTTGCAGATACCTTCTATCACGGCGCGTGGTCCGAGATAAGAACCGCCGATGCCGGCAACGACAATGACCTCAGCCTTAGAGCGCAGAACCTCAGCAGCGGCCTTCACCTCTTTTATAAATTCAGGTGTGATGCTTGATGGCAGGTGCAGCCATCCGAGGAAATCGCTACCTGGCACAGTACCGTCTTCCAGTGCCTGCTGTGCCTTCATCACGTCGTTCTTGTAACCTGTCACAGCGCCTGCAGGAAGAAACTGCTGCGCTTTTGTGATGTCCAATGAAATGCTTTTCATAAACGAATTGTTTGGGTTATTTAGTTGTTTTGGTTTTTATGTTGTCAAGTTAGTTGGGCATTATGCCAGCTGCAGTTGCATCTGCTTTTCTTTAGCCAGCCGTCTCATATTTATCAGCCCATAGCGTGCGCGTCCCAGACATGTGTTGATACTTGTCTTGGTCTGCTCGGCTATATCCTTAAACGCCATGTTCTGATAATACCTCATATAGATGATATCCCTCTGTGGTGCAGGGAGATAGTCTATCAGGTTCCTTACGTCGCACAGCACCTGTGCATTAGCGAGCATATCCTCTCTTGAGCTTTCCATCAGTTGGTCATCGCTCATCGCTGCTATGAACAGGTCATCGTCTGGTGCATCAACGATATTTGCGGTACGCTTGCGGCGATACCAATCCATGATAGCGTTGTGCGCTATGCGGATTATCCAGGCGTTAAACTTGCCCGTAGGGCGGTACTTGCCTGCCTTCAGCTTAGTGATAGCCTTCAGAAATGTCTCCTGAAAGATGTCGTTCGCCGTTTCCTGATTGTGAACAATAAAGATAATGTACGAGAAGAGACCCGTCTGAATCCTGCCCAGCAGTTCGTCAAACGCTCTGTTATTGCCCTCCACATACTTCAAAGCCAACTCTTCATCGGTCAGCTGTGAGAGTCTATTCATTTTCTTAAAAGTTTTTGTCAGTTTCGTTTTAAGTAAATGTCTGTCCTATAGGCAATAATTTTTTAGAGTTAATGTTTGTGCCAGGTGGGTTAAGATTTTTTTGTCTTTATCGGTGCAAAGATAGACAATTTTATTTAGAAACCATAATTTGCGGTTTATTATTAACGCATTTTAACACCTTGCGCAGGTTGCCCTGCGTCGTTGGGGGCTTATGTATTATCAAATTTCACCTCATCTACATCGGGGATGCTCAGGATATCGTTCACGATGGTGAGCAATTCCGTATTGTCATGTACGTAGAAATTTATGGTACAGGTCACGATCTCATCCTTCGTCACGGTGTTCAGGCTGTTGATAGACAGGTGCAGTCTGTTAGAGATGGTTTCGATGATGTCGCTCAACAGGTGTTGTCTATCTACGGCTTTGGCTGTAAGCGTTGCAGGATAGAGCACATCAGGATCTCCCTTGAAATCCACGGCCACGATGCTATCGCCCCACTGTGATGCGTCTCCGATAGCAACGCTACAGTCTCTCCTGTGTACTGTGACCACGCCGTTGGTCTCTCTAAAGCCTATCACCTCCTCACCGGGAATGGGTTTACAATGCTGGCATCGGCAGTATTCGGGCTTGGGGAGCTGATCCAGATACACTCTGATGTTGTGTAATGCCTTATAAGACTTTGCATTACGCAGCCAGTCTTCCTCTGGCCAGATGTCGGGTGATGTGCCTATCTCCACACAGTCGCCGCGCTTCAGGCGTGTCTTGACAGATGCCAGGTGTCCGTTAATCTTGGCATACTTGGCATGCATGCCGATGTGTGTGTGCATATTGAACGCCACATCGATGGCCGTTGAGCCCTTTGGCAGCAGCATAGCCTTTCCCTCGGTGGTATATACCTGTATGTCGTCATTGTAGAACGATGCCTTCACGCTCTCAAAGAAGAATGTCTTGTCATCGTGCCTGTCCAAGCTTGCTGTTACGTCCCTCAGTACTGCGCGGAAGTTCTCCAGCCACATATTGATGTCTATCTCGCGCTGTCCGCTGTCAAAGAGATAGCCCAGGCGTGTCTTTGTCGCCATCCTCTCAGACTGAATGTGTATCTCCTCCCACGTGCCGTAGTCGCCCATCACCTGTGTGTGGAAGGCCTGATAGCCGTTCTGCTTGGGCAGGTCGATATAGTTCACGATGGAGTTGGGGCGCTCCCTGAACGTATTCGTAAGCAGCGAGTATATGCGCAGGCACACATCCTTCTGCGGCATGCTGTCATCAGTAGGAAACACCAGGCGTGTGAAGTGTCTGCACTCCAGGTGCTCATAGTCCTGGTTCAGCGTGTTCATCTTGCGCCAGATGTTGTAAGGCTGCTTATAGAGCGTCTCGCGCTTGAACTTGATGCCGTTGGCTGTCAGCACCTCGTCTATCTTCTTGTTAAACGACTCCATGCGCTTCTCGTCCTGCTTCTTGTCATTCTCTATCAGTTCCAGTATCTTATTGTATATCCGTGGACAGCGATAGTGGAACGACAGGTTCTCCAATTCTATCTTAATGGTATAGAGTCCCAGACGGTTTGCCAGCGGAGCATAGAAATAGTCAGTCTCACCGGCTATCTTCATCTGCTTGTCTGGGCGCATAGAATCCAGCGTGCGCATATTGTGCAGGCGGTCAGCCAACTTCACAAGGATGGCGCGAATGTCATAATGCAGGGAGTCAAGCATCTGCTTAAAGTTGTCCAGCTGCTTTGACATGCTATACTGCTCCTTGCTCTTTTTTGTCACCACGCTGACGAGAAACGCTACGTCTTCGCCGAACAGCTCTTTAATCTTCTCTATCGGCGTGGGTGTATCCTCCACCACATCGTGCAGGAAAGCCGCGCACACGGGTGTTGCACCTAACTGTAGCTCCTTTGCCACTATCAATGCTACTGCAATGGGATGAATGATATATGGCTCACCTGTCTTGCGACGCTGATCCTTATGAGCTTCGCATGCGTAAGCAAAGGCACTCTTCACCAGCTGCATCTCCTCTGGTGTTGTGCGCCCCTCAAGGGCAGAGAATACTTCGTTGGCTCTGTTGAGTATCTCCTTTTCTGTAATCTCGTTGTTGTTCATAGCGTTTCAGCCTCCTCTCTGTCTTTTTTGTGGAATTAAGTTGCAAAAATAGCAAAAGTTAGTTAAATCACCATAACGACAGTAAAATAATTAACACAATTTAACCTGTATCACCTTCATCTCGTATCTCTTACCTGCCTTCCTCATGCGCGAACCTTTAACTAAATATAATCTTCGCACACTTTAGCATCTTCGCACCCTTTTGTCTTTTCGAGCTTTTTCGCATACTAAAAAGCCATGCATAATTATGTATTTCGATGCATACGCACTCCGAAAAAATACCACCAAAAAAGCTCTAATAAATCGCGAAAATCCGTTCTGAGAGGCGGTAAAGACCCTTCGCCAGGTCGCCGAGTAACTTTTAGACCCTTAAAGTTACTCCGGAACACCCTCAAAGTTACTCGCGGACACCCTCAAAGTTACTCGCGGATAGGGTCAAAATTCACCCATCCTGCGGCTCCATTGTTCCATTCTTCCTCTCAAAAATGCTGTATTTTAACACTCAGAACACCAACTATCATATTGTCAGTGTGTTACAAGAATTATTCGTTTTAACGTTTATACGCGAGCGGCAGATTTTTCGTGGAAAATATGCGCCTGTAGAGCACGAATAATTATGCACAATCTGCATAAATGCGCGTTTTGTCCTATCCCTTGAGTGGGGAGGGAAGTATGCAGAATGCATAATGAAGAATGAAGAATTATATCCATTCCCCTCACGCGCGAACATAATTGTTTTATTTATATAAGCGTTTAGCGGACAGTAATGATCCTATTCATCCTTACGTCATACTCGTCCATCGGCACCCCGTCCACCACCTGCCAGTCGTAGCACAGTCCCACCTTATATATACATGGGAGCAGTTTCAGCAGCCGGTCATAATACCCTTTGCCGCGTCCCAAGCGCCCCCCGTCAGCATCAAAAGCCATTCCGGGCACTACCGCTATGGCCTCGCGGCCCTCGTCAAGCGTTGCTATATCGATGCTCGGCGTCACCGGTTCCAGGATGCCCCATGCCCCTGGGCGCATCTGTTCTTGGCCGGCATAAGGGTGCAACGTCATCTCCGTATCGCTCACCACATGCGGCAACAACACCCTGCGACCCTCCCGATAGAGGCGCTCCACAAGCGCGTGGGTGCACACCTCATCGTCCATAGACCAGTAGAGCAACACCGTCTGACAGCCTTTCAGGTATTCGGCCAGTTCCTCCAGCTCTGCCGGCATACGTTCCTGGCCCTCAGCATCTTTTCTGTCCTGTGCGCTATCCTCGCCTGCCGTGTTGTGAATGCCCTGTATAGTGGCCTTTCTGTGACTGTTCTGCATGCTTCGAACCAGCTTGCGCAGTTCCTTTTTGTCCATGAGTGCAAAATTACTAAAAAAACTAAAATCATGCAACTTTCCAAAATACTTTGCGTCACAGATAACAAAAAAAATCGTAAATTTGCACACAGTAGAATCCAATAACGATGGAAAAAGAAATGATTAGTCACTTATTCGTAACACCGCGGAAGGCCGTCTTGCTTGCATTGCTGGCAGTCACGGCTCTCACCGCAACGGGTCGCACCTGGACCTACGACGAGTGTCTCTCCTATGCCGTGAAAGAAGGCACCACGCTCCGCAAGGCAGGACTCACGCGCCAGACGGCTACAGAGACACGTCTCGCCTCTGATGCAGCCCTGTTTCCCTCGCTCAGTTTCAGCACTTCGCAGAACGTCAGCAACCAGCCCTGGAAGGCCAACGGTTCCTCTACCATTCTCAACAACGAGATACAGACGGTGACCTCAAAGACCAGCTACAACGGTTCATATAACCTCGGCGCCAACTGGACGGTGTGGAACGGCGGAAGAAACTACAATCAGGTGAAGGCCAACCGTATAGCCGAAGAGAAAGCCGAGCTGGACAGCATCACCGCAGCGCTGACCCTCGAGGAGCTCATAGCGCAGTATTTCGCACAGATACTCTATAGCAAAGAGGCCGTGGAGGTCAGCCGTTCCATACTTGAGGCTGCAAAGGTCAATGAGAACCGTGGAATAGAGATGGTGCGCGTGGGGTCCATGAGCAAGGCTGACTGTTCGCAGCTCACGTCAGAAAGGGCACAGAGGGAGTATGAACTGGAGCAAAGCATCAACAATGTGCGCAACTACAAGCGCCAGCTCAAAGCGCTCCTTCAGATAACCGATGATGATGACTTTGACATCACCGATACCACCCCCAGCGATGAGTTGGCTCTCGCCCCCATACCTTTGATGCAGGATGTCTATCTCGCCGCACTCGAGAACCGTCCCGAGATTAAGAATGCGCAAAAGTCCATTGACAATGCCGACATACAGATGAAGCTTGCCAAGGGACAGCGAATGCCCACCATCACAATGAACGCCTCTGTGACCACCAATAACTCTTCGCAGAGCACCAACAGCTGGTCTGACCAGATCAAGACTAACTTCAGAGCGGGTGGGGGAGTGACCGTAAGCGTGCCCATCTTTGACCAGCGCACAGCCCGGACCGCCATCAACAAGGCAAACATACAGCGACAGACGGCCCTGCTGGACCTGAAGGAGAAGCAGTCTTCACTGTATTCCACCATAGAGAACTACTGGATAGAGGCTACGGGAAACCAAAGCAAATTCAAGGCTGCAAAGGCCGCTACGGAGAGTTCGCAGGTGTCTTACGACCTCCTCTCGGAGCAGTTCGCCGTGGGAATGAAGAATATCGTGGAACTGCAGGCCGGAATGACACGCCTCCTCAATGCCAGGCAGAGCGAGTTGCAGGCTAAATATCTCACCATATATAACATCAAAATGCTCGAACTATATAAAAAATAAGTCATGAAAAAGAAAGCATATATCCTTGCAGCCGTTATCGTTATCATCGCTGCTATCATAGGCTACCTCGCTTCAGGCGAGAAGGAAGACGGCGTGACCTATGCTACGGCAACCGTTGCCACATCCAATATCTCCACCTCCATAACGGCAACAGGTACCATAGAGCCTGTCACCTCCGTCTCCGTGGGTACACAGGTCAGCGGTATCGTGGCACATTTGTACGTGGATTACAACAGCATTGTGAAAAAAGGACAGGTGATAGCCGAGCTTGACAAGACCAACCTCCTTTCTGAACTTGCCTCCACCAAGGCGAATCTCGCATCGGCCAAGGCAAATCTCGCATATCAGGCCAACAACTTCCAGCGCCACCAGACGCTCTTTGACAAGGGCCTTATCTCTGCCAACGAGTTTGAGCAGGCACGTCTCTCCTATGAGCAGGCACGCCAGCAGGTGCAGACCAGCACCGAGAATGTCAACAAGGCACAGACAAATCTCAGCTACGCCACCATCACTTCGCCCATCGACGGCATCGTGCTCTCCAAGTCTGTAGAGGAGGGACAGACGGTGGCAGCATCCTTCAATACCCCTGAGCTCTTCACAATAGCACAGGATTTGACCGACATGCGCGTTATCGCAGACATTGACGAAGCAGACATAGGCGACGTGAGAGTGGGGGAGCGTGTGGAGTTTACCGTTGATGCCTTCCCTGATGACACTTTCCAGGGAAGCGTGACGCAGGTGCGACAGGTAGCCACCACAGAGTCTAACGTGGTGACATACGAGGTCGTTATTTCCGCACCCAATGCTGACCTGAAACTCAAGCCAGGCCTAACTGCAAACGTCACCATCTTTACACGTGAGATGAATGATGTGCTCGTAGTGCCCACAAAGGCTCTCAAGTTCACCCCTAACGAGAAGCTCCTCACACCTGATCAGACCATCCAGGATTGCCAGGGAAAGAACAAGGTGTGGACGCTTGAGGGCAATACCTTCAAGGCTATCGCTGTGGAGACGGGCATCGTTGGCGGACAGAACACCGAAATCATACGTGGCCTCAAGGCAGGACAGAAGGTGATTACCGAATTTAAAATGGGCAATCAGGATGAGGAAGAGAACCCTAACGGCGGTGAAAACAACCCATTCATGCCTAAACGCCCGAACAAAAACAATAAGAACAGCCAGAAATAACACCTCAGAGCTATGGAGCAAGAGAATAATATAAAAGGTGGGGCTGAAAGTCTGCACAAGCAAGGACAGGAGCAACGTAAGGTTGTCATAGAGCTTCGCGATGTGCGCCGCGAGTTCAAGGTAGGCGACGAGGTCGTCAAAGCCTTGCGTGGAGTGTCCTTCAAGATTTACGAGGGTGAGTTCGTCACCATCATGGGCACCTCCGGCTCAGGCAAATCCACATTGCTCAATCAGCTTGGATGCCTCGACACACCTACCTCAGGCGAATACTACCTTGACGGTGTTTCCGTGCGTACTATGTCCAAGAGCCAGCGTGCACGGCTGCGCAACCGCAAGATTGGCTTTGTATTCCAGAACTACAACCTTCTGGCAAAGACCACCAGCGTAGAGAATGTGGAGCTGCCGCTGATGTATAACAACGCCTATAGCGCTACCCAGCGTCGCGAGGCTGCCATACAGGCACTCACGGAGGTGGGACTCGCTGACCGCCTCTATCATAAGTCCAACCAGATGTCTGGTGGTCAGATGCAGCGTGTCGCCATTGCCCGCGCCCTTGTCAACAACCCCGCTGTCATCTTGGCAGATGAGGCAACGGGAAACCTCGACACGCGCACATCGTTCGAGATGCTTGTCCTCTTCCAGAAACTGCACTCACAGGGCCGCACCATCATCTTCGTCACCCACAACCCCGAGATAGCCCAATACTCCTCACGCAACATCATGCTGCGCGACGGAAAGATACGCGAAGACGTGGTAAACACCAACATCCTCTCAGCAGCAGAGGCACTCGCCAAACTCCCCGCCCCCCAGGACGACTGAGAAAATTAATAATTAAGAATTCAGAATGCACAATGCTTAAAGCCTAAAGCACAAAGCACAAAGCTCAACGCTTAAAACTTAACGCTTAAAGCACAAAGCTTAACGCTTCCCCCCTTCGTTCATTGCGCCGCGATTTAATCGCGGCACCACCACGCTAAATTATTAACCTGTTAATACGTTTCTCCGTGAACTTTACCAACCTCATAAAGGTGGCTCTCAAAGCCATCGCCAACAATAAATTCCGCTCTTTCCTCTCCATGCTCGGCATCATCATTGGCGTTGCTGCCGTAATCATCATGATGGCCATAGGACAGGGTTCCAAGGAGAGCATACGAAAGAACATCTCCTCTATGGGCTCCAATATCATCATGATACGCCCGGGAGCAGACAAAGGCCCCGGCGGTGTGCGCCAGGACCCATCAGCCATGCAGACGCTGAAGGTAGAGGACTACAAGCAAATAAAGGAAGAGTCAAAGTACTGCACATACGTCTCGCCAGAGGTTACCGCCTCCGGGCAGATTATCAACGGCAACAACAACACCTCCACCACCATGTATGGCGAGTCAACGGAATACCTCGACATCAAGCAATGGGAGATAACCTCCGGCTCATGCTTCTCTGACGAAGACATCAGAAAGTCTGCCAAGGTGTGCGTTGTCGGCAAGACCGTCGTTGACGAACTCTTCCCCGACGGGCAGGACCCCGTAGGCAAGACTGTGCGTTTCAAGTCCATCCCCTTCCGCATCATCGGAGTGCTCAAGAGCAAGGGTTACAACTCCTTCGGTATGGACCAGGACAACCTCTGCATCACGCCCTATACCACCGTCATGAAGCGTCTCACGGCGCAGACCTACCTGTCTTCAATCAACTGTTCTGCCATCACAGAGGAGATGACCGACGATGCTATCAATGAACTCACGGCTATCCTCCGTAGCCAGCATAAGCTGAAGGAAGGTGCCGAAGATGATTTCACCATCCGTTCACAGCAGGAGATGATGGAGACCATGTCCAGCACTATGGACACGGTGACGCTCATACTCGTCGTTGCTGCAGCCTTCTCGCTGCTCGTGGCGGGCATTGGCATCATGAACATCATGCTCGTCAGCGTCACGGAGCGCACCAAGGAGATAGGTCTCCGTATGTCGGTAGGTGCCAGAGGCATAGACATCAGCAACCAGTTCCTTATTGAGTCCATCATCATCAGCGTCACGGGAGGCGTGCTCGGCATACTGCTCGGGATGGCAGTCACTACTGCTGCAACCATGCTCTTCTCCCTGCCTACCAGCATACCGTTGTGGAGCATCGTTGTCAGCTTCATCGTCTGCACCCTAATAGGTGTCGGATTCGGATACTTCCCGGCACAGAAAGCGGCACGCATGGACCCCATCGAGGCTATAAGATACGAGTAATGCATTATGCAAATGTGAAAGACAAGAGAGAGGAGAAACAGTAAAAAAGAAGAAATAAAGCGGCATAGAGTCCAAACATACAGGGTGTTGTGCAAAAAAAGCGCAACACCCTGCTTGTGTTTCAAAAAAAATGTTTACCTTTGCATTCCAATAATAATGTAACTTATGATTCTAAACTATGAGATTTTACCTTTTACGCATATCTGCGTACGTACTCTTAGCCCTTATGCCCCTATTTGCCTCTGCTCAGGAAGAGCAGAAGCCCGCTGTCGTCTTTATGGGCGACCGTACCATTATTTATATTGACCGTCTTCCCCTGCAGGGCGATGAGACACTTCTGGACGTGCTCCAGATTTATCCTGAGCTGCTCGTCAAGGGCTTTGAAGACATCATCGCTAACTATCAAGTGCGTATGGACAACACCGCCATCTTCTGCGATGTGCGTCAGTACCTCGCCAACACTCCGGCCCGTAACATCCGAACCATGCAGATCGTAGAGACCCCGAGCGTGGCAAAGGGCGTCACCGGTATCGGCGGTGTCATAGACCTCAACCCGAAATCCAATGAGGAGGGTACACACGGCTTTGTGGGATTGGAGATGGATACGAAGGGCGGCGTGTCGCCCTTTACTGCCATCAATAGCGGCATCAAGCATCCGCAGGGTTCCTCAACGGACATCTATGGCTCTGCCAGCTTCAATGACCACTCGCGTCACGGCGACACAAATCTCGGCGAGCACGCTACGGTAAACATCACCCATCACTTTGGCGCCAAGGACAGGATGATACTCTT
This sequence comes from Prevotella sp., assembly GCA_017478025.1. Taxonomy (GTDB): domain Bacteria; phylum Bacteroidota; class Bacteroidia; order Bacteroidales; family Bacteroidaceae; genus Prevotella. The sequence goes on along the minus strand of JAFVGZ010000026.1, from coordinate 51,705 downwards.
CCTGCGTCAGGGTTACAGCCGCAGCGACTATGAGCCGATGTCCTCAAGTAACCGTGACTATATGGCACATCTGTACCATTACCACACCTTCAACGACATAGGCACTATGCTGCTCCTCGTTGCAGGATACCGCTATCAGGATGACCGCGTGAACTATGACCCGAAACCTCTCTATGCCAAGGAGCGTTCCACCACAGGGTTGCAGACCTACGTGGCAGAGCTCAATACCCCGCTGCCTTTTCTCGGCGGAACTCAGCTCATGCTGGGATGGGAGGGTGACTTCATACACCTCCCTTACAATCTTCGCCAAGCCATGACGGATAATTCCGCTACTGCTACGGGGAGTGTTACGAAAGAATTGTCTTTTCATGATAATTACACCATCAGTGTCAACGACTTCTATCTGATGCTCGACTACCGTCTTGGTCCTGTCACGCTGTCTGCCGGTGATCGTGTTTCCGTATATCACTACGGCATGGAGGCTTCGGGCAGCACAGCCAGTTACAATCCCGTGCGCCACACTCCGATGGGTACCATCGTGGCAAACCTCGCACCGTCACACCAGCTGCGAGGCGGCTATGCAAGACGTTTCATCAACCCATCATTCTTATCCGTTCTGCCTACGAGCTACCCCGCCAGAGACGGTCAGACATGGATATCCTATACCCACCCTGCCACAGAGGAACGCGCAGACGTCTATAGCCTGGCATACAGCTACAGCCACAGCAGCATCAATGGCAACCTGAGCGCGAAATATACTCACTTCACTAATATCGATGAGAACACGCTGCAGGTCAATGCCGCCGTGGATTGGCGTCGCGACTGCTTCTCGCTCACGGCGGGAGCCTCCCTCTGTCATTCTGATTCCTATGGTGACAAGAATACATACGCCTACATCCGTCTTGCCCCAACGGTGCGCTTCTCTCATGATTGGCGCGTCTCGGCACAGGGCATCTGGCGTTCTGCAAAAGCACCTGAACGTGCTATCCTCGATGATGCTGCCGTATATACCCTGCTGTCGGTCAGCAAGACCTTCGCTCGCCACATAGCGCTTACGGCCCAGTGGCACGACATCTTCAACAGCAACCGCAGCGCGGCGCTCATCACTGCCAAATACCTCTTCTGACAATTAACACCTTATACAATATATTCAAATTTCTGAAGTTATCGCTTCGCTCGAAGTTATTGAAGTTATCGAAGTTAACGACGATACTCAGCAGCGAGAAAAGCATCAGCAAGACAAATGTCAATAACTTCGAGCGAAGCGTTAACTTCGATAACTTCAATAAAGAAGAACATCCGAAATTTCAGTAAAGTACTCTATAAATATGAAAACAATTAACTATGGCAAATTCCTGAAGTGTTGCGTCCTGATGTGCGCTCTCGGCATGGGCAGCGCGGCAGCATACGCTTCAGACGAAAATGAAATCATTGAATATCAGGGTGACCGTTACGTCATCCATGTTGATAGGATGCACCCCGACAGCGAGATGACCCTGCTTGATGTCCTGAACACCTGTCCCGAGTTCCTCTCAATCAACGGCAAGGAGATAGACCTCAACTACACCCTGCGTGTTGACAATATCGATGTTTACGTGGACCGTATCTCCTTCCTGTCCAACGTGAAGGCCTGCGAGATAGACCGCATACAGGTATGCAGCAACAGCTCAGTAGCCAAGGCCGTAGGAGGCGACAGGGGAGTCATAGACATCTATTATCGTGATGACGTGAAGACCGATGGTAAGGTATCGCTCTCAGGCAGCACCTACGGCAACGGTATGCTCTATGCCGATGTGACCAACAGGACTGAGAAGCTTACCGTGCAGGCCTATGCTATGGCACGCACCTCTTACGGTAAGGCTTACCCCACGGATGTCTATCGTATGACAGACCGTGCAATGGCTGAGAACGTGCATCTCAACCTGGATTGGAAAATCAGCAAGAGCGACAGGCTCATCGTGAAAGCATTTCAGGAGTATGGAGACAGCAAGCAGAAGATGTATAACCCTGACTTCGTCTCTGCCATCTCCTCCAATAACCGTTATGTTGACCTCGTCCTGTCCTATTCCCACACCTTTAAGAACGATGCCATCCTCTTTGTTGAGGCTGGCAGCGACTACGACCGTATCCACTTCAATGCCTTTAAGGCAGGCGAAACCTATCCTTACGCCTATGTAGAGTTCAATACCCCTCTCTTCACCCCCGACCTCTGGCTGATGGTCGGTGCGGAGATGGATTATACTAATATATGCAACGTCGGCACAAACCGCGAGCAGGAGCTGGTGACCGACTTCTACGGACAGCTGGACTATACCCACGGGCCTTGGGTAATCACCCTTGGTGACCGTTTCCGTATGATGAACTTCTGGGACCGTCATCACGACTCTAAAGATCAGAGCCTCTGGTCACATGGACGCAATAACCACTCATACCTTGCCAGTGTGGGATATAAGGCTGGACGCAACTTCTTCCAGGGCCTCGTAGCGCGTCGCTGCTACATCCCGGAGGTGAGTGACTTCCTCGTAGATGAGTCAGCTCCAGAGACATCTCTGAAATTCGATGCTGCCGGCTATGCCACGAACCTCGTTCATCAGGGCGTGCTGCGCTACTCTTACCAGAACAAGAACTTCGTACTCCACTCAAGTGTGGAGGGCAACTGGTACACCGATCTTCCAAGCCCTAACATATTCCAGATAGGAATCAGGAACTCAGTATATTGGATGATAGGACGCTGGCAGCTCACACTCGGAGCCAACTACTACCACCGTCACCTGAAAGCCGGCATATACACCGACTCGGAGAACGAGAACTACGTAACCCTGAAGATTGCTCCTGCCCTCAATCTCCCCAAGGGCTTCAGGCTGTCATCCACGCTGCTATACAGCAGCAAGCGTGCCATCACAGACACACATCCACACCTCTTCGCTACGGTCAAGGTCAACAAGCAGTTTGGCAAGAAGTGCAACGTCTTTGCAGAATTCCACGATATGGCCGGCTATGCCACAGGCAGCTGGGCACAACTGACCGACCTCTACCAGAACCGTGCCCTCACCATAGGTGCAACCGTTTATCCTTTCAGATAAGTGAATAAAGTATTGAGTGGGGACAAGTGATTTTCTCTGTCAAACAATAATTACCACTTCCTGACATATTTCGTTAAACCTAATTACCAAGGCTTGGTAAACCGATTACCAAAGGTTGGTAACCTGATTACCAAGGCTTGGTAACTCGATTACCAAAGCTTGGTAACGTCATATTCCCTTCGCTTCGGCCCTACGGGACGCTTGCGTAACAATGCGTAACAATGCCTCCTGACAGCCTGCGATACATGAAAATGAAGATAAGAAAGTTTCTAAAGGCTATAAAGCCTGGCAATCCCAGGCATCTCACGGTCATCTCGCTGTTGGCTGTAGTGTTGTTCCTTGTATGGCTGAGCTATGCCGTCGGTATCAAAGACATGCCCGTAAAGAATACCGCGTGGGCGCTGACACCTCCCATTATCGCCATTTCTCTGGCCTTGATAACTAAAGAGGTATATAGTTCCCTTTTCCTCGGCATCCTGACCGGTGGTTTCCTCAATGCCGGTTTCAATGTCGTAGGAGGACTTGATCAGGTCTTCCCTGGTGGTATAATGACCGTGCTGTCAGACAAATGGAATGTCGGCATACTCGTCTTCCTTGTTATTCTGGGCACAATGGTACAATTGATGAACCGTGCCGGCGGTTCGGCGGCCTTTGGTATATGGGCTGCTAACCGCATCAAGAACCGTGAGGGGGCTCAACTGTCCACAATGTTTCTCGGCTGCCTCATCTTCATTGATGACTACTTCAACTGCCTCACCGTTGGCTCTGTCATGCGTCCCATCACCGACAAGCATCAGATTAGCCGTGCCAAGCTCGCATACCTCATCGACTCCACTGCGGCTCCTATCTGCATCATAGCGCCCATATCATCGTGGTCGGCTGCGGTATCAGGATTTGTAAAGGGAGAGAACGGCATAAACATCTTTGTACAGTCTATCCCATACAATTTCTATGCGCTTCTCACTCTGCTCATGATGGTTCTGCTCATTGTAATGAAACTCGATTACGGACCTATGCTGCTACATGAGCAAAACGCCCGTCGGGGTGACATCTTCACCATTGGAAAAAAGAATCAGAAGCATATCGAGAGTCGCAAGGAAGTGAAAATAGGTAGGCCGTCTGACCTTTTGATACCGGTCATACTCCTCATTACAGGCTGTGTCATCGGCATGATTTACACGGGAGGCTACTTCAGCGGCAAGAGCTTTGCCGACGCCTTTGCTGCCAGCGATGCCTCCGTAGGACTGGTTTTGGGGTCATCAGTAGCCCTCATCCTCACCATTGCCTACTACATCATACGTCAGTCACTCTCCTTTGCCGACTGCATGGGGTGCTTGCCTGAAGGCTTCAAGCAGATGGTGCCAGCAATGCTCATACTCACCTTCGCCTGGACGCTGAAGGCTATGACCGACAATCTGGGGGCTACAACTTTTGTAGCCGGCTTGATACAGAGCTCTGCAGCAGGGCTTATGGGATTCCTGCCTGCCGTAATATTTCTTGTCGCAGTAGGTCTGGCATTCGCTTCAGGCACATCATGGGGCACTTTCGGCATTCTCATTCCTATTGTCGTATCATGCTTCCAGACCATAGACCCTGAACTCATGATTATCTCCATCTCAGCATGTATGGCAGGCGCAGTATGCGGTGACCACTGTTCGCCTATCTCGGACACTACAATCATGTCGTCAGCAGGTGCACAGTGTGACCACCTCAACCATGTCACAACACAGTTGCCCTATGTACTGTCTGTAGCAAGTGTGTCATTCATCACATTCCTTGTTGCCGGCTTCACAAAAAGCGCTACCATATCCCTCGTATTCGGTATGATAGCGCTGTTCCTGCTGTTACTGTTTATGAAAAAGAAGCATCGTCTAGCTATACATCTCTGATTTGAGCGGGTGTCATTCCGAAATGCTCCTTCACATATTTCCCAAAGAAGGAGGGATTGGGGAAGCCCAGCCTGTCGGCAACCTGTTTGAGGGTAAGGTCTGTATGCGTGAGGTAATAGCGTATGTCCTCCATCACTTGTTCTGTAATCCACTCATTAGCCGACTTTCCTGATTGTTTCTTGCAGATGACGGACAGGTACTTGGGCGATATGCAGAGCTCGCTGGCGTATGACTCCACCGTGCGACGCTTCACCTCGCTGGTGTGTAGCAAGTCAAGAAATCGCTGAAAGTGACAGCTGCTTGTCCTGGCTTCAGGCGGCAGGTGCGTCTCGCCTGTCAGCTGTTGCTTCATAGCTCCGCAGAGTCCCAGCATGGCACCGCGCACAAGCGACTGTATGACGTCTGTGCGGAAAGGCGTGTCGGCATCTTTCTCAAAGCAAAGACTGAGCATGTCATAGAAACAAGTGTAGAAGCGCAGGTCTTCGTCTGTCAGGCTAATGACGTGCAGGCGCTGGATGTACATCACCTCATTCCACAGGTTGATTTTATCGCGCAGGAAGCTCCGCAGGATGTGGTTGGTGAAAAACATTGCCTTGATGTTGAAGTCCGGGCTGACCATCAGGTCTGTGACCACCACGTTGGCAGGAATGACAGCCACCTGGTTCTGTTGCAATTCCAGATTCTGCCCGTTCATTTTCCCCTGCACACGTCCGCTGGTACAGACGGCGATGGCGCTCATCTGGACACGGGCTTCGCTGACCATTGCAAACTGCTGAATGCTGTCAACGATGACAATATCATTGTCTGAATACCCCACATGTACTGCTTCGTTGGTTTTGAGTGACTGTAGCGAAATCTCTTCTTGTTGCATAGTTACATTCGATTTGGGTGCAAAGTTAGTGAATAAATTTAAAGAAAGTATGTTCTATTTGGAATAATTATAGGTGTATTTGTAGTTTTTTGGTAATTTTTGTGGCAATATAGGCCAAATGGAACATTGTATTTAGGAATATATTTGTTATTTTTGCACCAAAATCCGATAAAACAGACAATGAAAAGAAGTGTTTTTGTATTGGCGGCTCTCTTGGCGCTATGCAGTTGCGGCGAAAAGAAAGAGAGCGGAGAGAAGTCTCCTACAAGAGTGAAGACGCAGGTCGTATCGTCCGGTATGGTGGACAATACGCAGACCTACGTGGGTATAATAGAGGAACGCGAGGCTACTGCCGTTAGCTTCACGGGCATGGGTGTCGTAAAGCGCGTGCTGGTCAACGAGGGTCAGGCAGTCAGTCGTGGGCAGTTGATAGCCGAGATGGACGATACGCAGGCCCGCAACGTGCTTGCCGGTGCCGAGGCTCAGATGACCCAGGCCAACGATGCGCTGACTCGTTACGGCATGTTGCATGACAACGGCTCGCTGCCCGAGGTGCAGTGGGTGGAGGTGCAGAGCAAGGTGGCACAGGCCAAGTCACAGCTCGAAGTGGCAAAGAAAAACCTTGCCGACTGTCGTCTCACAGCTCCTGTAGGCGGCATCATCGGCACAAAGGCAGTCAAGGCGGGCGAGACGGCGCTGCCATCTCAGGCTGTGGTAAGCATTCTTGACATCTCAACGGTCAAGGTCAAGGTGTCTGTGCCCGAGGCGGAGATTGGCAGCATCAGTGCCAATACTCCCACCAGCATCAAGGTAGAGGCCACCGGTGGCAGCTATCAGGGAGGCTGTATAGAGAAAGGTGTAGAAGCCGATGCCCTTACCCATACGTATGAGATAAGGATTAACGTAGCCAACAACGGACGTAAACTGTTGCCGGGCATGGTTGCTACGGTTCGCTTCGTTTCTGCTGGGGCGCAAAGCGACGGCGGCAAGATGGTTCCCGTCACATCGGTACAGAAGAAGGCTGACGGCAGTCTGTTCGTCTGGACCGTAGATAAGCAGAAGACGGCTCATCGCACTCCTGTCACCATTGGACATACCGAGGGCAATTACATCCTCGTCACAGACGGCTTGAATAAGGGTGACCTTATCATTACTGAGGGCTATCAGAAGCTGAGCGAAGGAACGAAAGTGGCATATTAATGCATAATTCATAATGCATAATTAGTAATTTTATGAAAGAAAAGATGTCATGGCTCAGGTGGCCGTTAGAACACTATAGCATCACGTTGCTTATCATCCTGATACTCTTTGTGCTGGGTATCTATGGCATGTATGTGATGCCTAAGGATGAGTTTCCCCATGCTACTATCCGTCAGGACGTGGTGGTGGCTGTCTATCCCGGTGCTACCAGCGAAGAGGTGGAGCAGCAGGTGGCACGACCGTTGGAGCGTTACCTCTTTACATACGGGGAGGTGAAGCGTGCCAAGACCACCACCGCCTCGCACAACGGCATGTGTATCGCTATGGTGGAGCTCAACGACGATGTGAACAACAAGGATGAGGTGTGGTCTAAAATAAAGCATGGGCTCAACAGTTTCAAGTCCCAGTTGCCGTCGGGCGTTCTGGCTATCGTTGTCAACGATGACTTCGGCAACACCTCAGCCCTGCTGATTGCCATTGAGAGCAGCCAGCGCAGTTATCGTGAGTTGAAGAAATATGCCGACGATCTCTCTGACCGGCTGCGCCATATCCCCTCTGTTGCGAATGTGAAGACCTTCGGTGAGCAGAAGGAGCAGATATCGCTCTACGTGGATCGGCAGCGCCTGCAGGCCTACGGCATAGGTCAGCAGACCCTCTTCAGCCATCTGCATGCCCAGGGTATCACCACTATGAGCGGCAGCATCAGCGACCGAGACCAGCACGTGCCCATACACATAGAGCCCACGGAGAACAATGTCGAGGAGATTGCCAACCAGATTATCTTCAGCGATCCTGCTACGGGCAAGGTGACCCGGGTGCGCGATGTGGCCCGCGTGGTACGTGAATATGACACCAACGCCAGTCGCATAGAGCAGGACGGACACCCATGCATACTGCTGTCTATGGAGATGACGGCAGGCAACAATGTGGTCATCTATGGCGAGGAGGTGGATAAGGTGCTGCAGCAGTTCCGCGAGAGCGAGCTGCCAGATGATGTCACCATCACCCGAATAGCTGACAAACCCAAGGTGGTGGCCATGAGTGTCAGCTCATTCCTGCGCGACCTTCTCATCTCTATGGCAATCATCATCCTTGTCATGATGATACTCTTCCCCATCCGTTCCGCAATTGTGGCTGCCATCACCATTCCGCTGAGCACGTTTGTCTCTGTAGCTATCATGTATATGGCAGGCATTGAGTTGAATATCGTTACTCTTGCGGCACTCATCGTGGTGCTGGGAATGATAGTGGATAACAGTATCGTGGTCATCGACGGCTACCTGGAATACCTCGGCAAGGGCTACAAGCCTCACGATGCGGCCATTGAGTCGGCGCGCCAGTACTTCATGCCGATGATGCTCGCCACCGTCTGCATCTGTGCCATTTTCTATCCCTTCCTATTCACCTTTACCGGCATGTTCCTCGATGCTTTGCAGGACTTCCCGTGGACCATCACCATCAATCTCATGGTGTCGCTCATTCTGGCTGTCACCGTCATACCCTTCCTTGAGGTGCGCATCATCAAGCCCGACAAGGTCAGCACAGGTGGCAAGGCTGCGATTAAGCGAGAGCAGAGTGATGCTGGCATCAACTCTGCCGAGAGTGAGCAGGCTCGGACGCAGTCCAATCTGATTACCCAATGGGTGCAGCGCACATACGACAAGGTGCTCGACTGGACCTTCCAGCATCCGTGGCTGACCATCTGTGGCGGTATCGGTGTCATACTCCTCTCGCTCCTCATTGTGCCTACGCTGAAGGTGCGACTGTTCCCATTCGCCGACCGCGACCAGTTTGCCGTGGAGATATTCCTGCCCGACGGCAAGGGACTTGCTGAGACTGAGGTCGTGGCAGACTCTGTCTATCAGGCGCTGAGGCCTGATGAGCGTGTCACGGGCATCACGAGTTTCATCGGTTGCTCCTCTCCGCGTTTTATGGATGTCTATGCTCCGCAGATAGCAGGCAAAAACTTCGCACAGTTCATCGTCAATACCAAGTCCGACAAGGCTACGCTGGAGCTGCTTGCCCACTATCAGCCCCTCCTGAGCGAGGCTTTCCCTAATGCCTATGTCAAGTTCAAGCGGCTCGACTATATGTCCGTACCCGAACTGGAGTACCGCTTCTACGGCGAGAATCTTGACTCCCTCCACGTGGCGGCAGAGAGGTTGATGGACCGCATGCGACAGATGCCGGAGCTGGAGTGGGTTCACACGGACTTCATGCAGCCTTATCCTATCATTAACGTAGAGCTCGACCCCGTAGCCTCGGCACAGCTGGGCATCACCCGCACCACAGCGGCACTGGCCCTCAGCGCCACCTCTAGTGATCTGCGCATAGGACAGATATGGGAGGATGACTATGAGCTGCCCATCATTGTGAAGGATGATGCCGACATGACCTACTCTGACGTTCAGAACCTGGGGCTCGCAACACCGACGAGTATGCTGTCCGGTGGACTCAACACCACCAACAGCACCGTCCCCCTGCGTCAGGTGGCGAGCGTCACCCCCAAGTGGTCTGAGAGCCGTATCATGCACCGTGCCGGGGAGCGTTGCATCACCGTCACGGCACAGTTCGCGCAGGGTGTCTATACCAGCCCTGTGGAGCAGCAGCTCGTTAAGACGATGACCGACGAGATACAGCTGCCGCAAGGAGTGCGCTGTGAGGTGGGCGGCGAGATAGAGTACGGCAATGAGGCACTGCCCCAGATATTTGCAGGCATCACCATCGCCATGATTATTGTCTTCTTCTTCCTGCTCTTCAACTTCAAGAAGTACGGCATCACAACCGTCTGCATGATGGCTCTTGCGCTGATGACCCCAGGCGCGCTCATTGGTCTTGGGCTGATGAACCGCGCTCTCGGACTGACCAGCATCTTCGGACTCATCACGCTGATGGGTATGATTATGCGCAACGAGATTCTTATCTTCGAACACGCCATAGACCTCATCAAGCAATACGTGGCCGAACACGGTGACTGGACTGTTGACCGCAAGGCCTACAACGAGGCGGTCCGCAAGGCTGCCTACGATGCCGGCAAGCGTCGCATGGTACCAATCTTCCTCACCACGGCCACCACTGCCGTCGGTGTCGTACCGATGATAATAGCCCAGTCCAGCTTCTGGATGCCGGTAGGCGTCACCATTTTTGCCGGAGGCATAGGCTCCCTCATCATGGTAGTCACCATGCTCCCCGTCGTCTATTGGAAGGTTTCGACTAAGTGAGAGCCCGTCTAAGAGTCTGCGATACTATCGCAGACACAAAAACAATACAGCTTATGAAAAAATACATATTCTTATCCCTCTGTCTCATCGCCACTTCGGCTGTCTCTCCAGTCCTCGGTCATCCTGCCGCAGGAGAGGGACAGGGCACTCGTGCCTACACTCTGGAGCAGGTCCTCGACTCTGCCCTCCATAACAACATCGCCATCCGTAATGCCCGGTACAGCATCCAGTCTGCACAGCAGCAGCGCAAGGAGGCTTTCACCAAATACTTCCCCAACGTCAGCGCCGTAGGGCTGTGGTTCAATGCCAACAAAGGTATGGCCGAGAAAACCATCAACCCCGCAGAGATGATGTCCCCCGATATGGCAGGAATGCTGGGGCAGATGCTGCCCCCAGAGATGCTTGCATCGCTTACTGCCCCCGTCAACGTATCGTTGATGAAGAACGGCACCGTTGCGGGCATCACAGCCGTGCAGCCTGTCTTCGCAGGAGGACAGATCATCAATGGCAACCGCCTGGCAAAGGTGGGCGAGGATGTCAGTCAGCTACAGCTGCGGCTTTCGGAAAATGAGGTGGAGAAGACCGCCGAGCAGTATTTCTGGCAAATCATCTCACTACAGGAGAAGGCGAAAACAATGGATGCCGTTGAGACGATGCTCTCCGATATCCGCAAGGATGTGGATGTGGCGGTGCGTGCCGGTGTAGCCCTGCGCAACGACCTGCTGCAGGTGCAGCTGAGGCAGAACGAGGTGGAGAGTCAGAAACTGAAGCTGCAGAACAGCATCAGCATCGTGAAGCTGTTCCTGGCACAGTACTGCGGACTCCGCGACACCTCGTTCGTTCTGACTGCAGGCACGGATGCTGCCTCCATCCTTCCTGTCAGGCAGGACCATGAACAGGCATTGCTCGGCACCGCAGAGTATCAGTTGCTGGACAAGCAGGTGGAGGCTGCAAAGCTACAGAAGAACATCGCCGTAGGCCAGAACCTGCCCACTGTAGGCGTGGGAGCAGGCTACAACTACCACAACCTGCTTGACAATGACCACTCCTTCGGCATGGTCTTTGCCACCGTCAGGGTGCCTATCTCCGACTGGTGGGGCGGCTCATACGCCATACGCCGCAAGAAGATAGCCTACCAGCAGGCACAGGACCAGCTTGCAGACAATGCCCAACTTCTCACCATACGTATGCAGAACGCCTGGAACGGCGTCGTAGAAGCCCGTCAGCAGCTCGACATAGCCCAGCGCAGCATCGAGCAGTCAGAGGAAAACTTACGCTTGCACCGCGACTACTATCGTGCCGGCACATGCAGAATGTCCGACCTTCTCGAGGCCCAGCTCCTCTACCAGCAGTCACGCGACAAATACACCGATGCCTACGCCAACCTGCAGAACAAACTCCTGGAATACAGACAATCCACAGGCCAGTAACAGAAATTACCCGAAATGGCTGGAAGGCCCCCCGAGTGTTCAACGGTTTCCCCGTTGAATACCCCGCCCAGCCGGCCCCCGCTTAGCCCTTCCTGAATAAAAAGCCCCTAAATGTTTGCAGGGATAGGATTTATTGTGTACCTTTGCACACGGAAAAAAATAAGGTGGGCATTAATAAAGCCCACCATAAGATTTATATATTATGCTTAAGGATAAACTATTGAGGGTACGCAGACCCCTCATCCCTCATCTCATATCTCTCACCCTTTTTGTGGCTATAGCGCTGACAAGCTGTGACGGTGCGCAGAAGAATGCCGTGGATGTGGCACGTGAGGATTTCTATAGCAGCATGGGTACCCGGGAGGGAGAGGGTAGTGTGAAGTTCCTCGAAGCGAGGACGGACAGTGCCTACGCACCATACGAGGATGTACGGCTGTTTGAACTTGTGGCAAAGGTAGGAAAACTGACAGGGAAACTGAAGAGGATAGAGCCTGCTTTCATTGTGGACAGCCTGGCGATGGAGAAGCTTTCGAAGAGTACTGCGCACATGGCTGCAGCCGAGGTGGAAAGCTTTATGAAGAGGCAGCAGGCGTATGCGGCGCAGAAGGGAAAGGTGGACAGCCTGAGAGCGAAGATAAGCGAACTTACAAATGAAGTGGCCGATATAATAAATAAGGAGAGAGGATTCTGTGGATATAAGGTCACGGCAACCGTCAACGATGAGGCGGGAAGAGAGGAAAAAGTGGTGTTCCTGACAGATAAGGCTGCTAAGAAGGTGCTGCTAAAGATGAGGGAGGCCGACTTTGAGGAGGTGAAGAGAAGGATGATGGCAGGAATGGCAAAGTGACCCATCGTCCATAAAGAATTGTGCACGTAAGAAGATAAATCAGAATATAAAATGCAAGATATTAGGAATATAGCTATTATTGCCCATGTGGATCATGGGAAGACGACGCTGGTGGATAAGATGATGCTGGCGGGTAAGTTGTTCCGTGAGGGACAGAATAATTCAAGTCAGGTGCTGGATGCCAACGACCTGGAGAGGGAAAGGGGCATCACGATTTTGTCGAAGAATGTGTCCATCAACTGGAAAGGGACGAAGATAAACATCATCGACACTCCGGGGCATAGTGACTTCGGCGGTGAGGTGGAGCGTGTGCTGAATATGGCAGACGGCTGCATACTGCTCGTCGATGCCTTTGAAGGCCCCATGCCGCAGACACGCTTCGTGCTGCAGAAGGCACTGGAGATAGGACTGAAGCCCGTCGTGGTGGTGAACAAGGTGGATAAGCCGAACTGTCGTCCTGAGGAAGTATATGAGATGGTCTTTGACCTGATGTTTGCTCTGAACGCTACGGAGGATCAGCTGGACTTCCCTGTGGTCTATGGCTCAGCAAAACAGGGCTGGATGGCAGAGGATTATAAGACACCGACGGATAACATAGAGTATCTGCTGGACAAGATAGTGGAGGTGATACCCGCACCGGAGCAACTGGAGGGTACGCCGCAGATGCTCATCACCTCGCTGGATTACTCTACCTATACAGGACGTATCGCCGTGGGACGTGTGCATCGTGGCACGCTGAAGGCCGGTATGAATATCACTATAGCACACAGGGACGGCACAAAGGAGCGTACGAAAATCAAGGAGCTGCATACGTTTGACGGTATGGGTCACCACGCTACGGACGAGGTGACGTCTGGAGATATCTGCGCTGTGATAGGTCTGTCGAACTTTGAGATAGGCGACACAATCTGTGATGCAGAGGAACCGGAGGCGCTGCCCACTATCTCAGTAGATGAGCCGACGATGTCGATGCTGTTTACTATTAATGACTCACCGTTCTTTGGCAAGGAGGGTAAGTATGTGACGTCAAGGCATATCAATGACCGCCTGGCACGCGAGACGGAGAAGAACTTGGCGCTGAGAGTGGAGCCGTTCGGTGACAGCACGGACAAATGGGTGGTCAGCGGCAGAGGTGTGCTGCATCTGTCGGTGCTCATAGAGACCATGAGACGCGAGGGATATGAACTGCAGGTGGGACAGCCGCAGGTGATATTCAAGGAGATAGACGGAGTGAAGTGTGAACCCGTGGAGGAACTGAACATCAACGTGCCGGAGGAGTTCTCCAGCAAGATGATAGACATGGTGACACGCCGCAAGGGAGAGATGACAGGTATGGAGACACAGGGTGATAGGGTGAATATAGATTTTGATATCCCTTCGCGCGGTACCATAGGTCTGAGGACGAATGTGCTGACAGCATCGCAGGGTGAGGCTATCATGTCGCATCGCTTTAAGGAGTATCAGCCGTATAAGGGTGACATGGACCGCAGGACAAACGGCTCGATGATAGCGCTGGAGACCGGCAATGCCTATGCTTATTCTATTGATAAGCTGCAGGACAGAGGTAAGTTCTTCATTGACCCGGGAGAGGATGTGTATGGCGGCCAAGTGGTTGGTGAGCACGTGCACGAGAATGACCTGGTGATAAACGTAACCAAGGCAAAGCAGCTGACGAACGTGAGAGCTTCAGGCTCAGACGAGAAGGCGCGCATCGTGCCAAAGGTGCAGATGTCGCTAGAGGAGTGCCTGGAGTATATCAAGGAGGATGAGCTGGTGGAGGTAACGCCTAAGAGCATCCGAATGAGAAAGGCCATTCTGGACCACCTGGAGCGTAAGAGAGCCGGAAGAGAGTAACACAGCGATAGCTGTGATGATAGCGGTGATAATGAAAATGCCGGTGATGAGGCCAAGAGTGGCATCATCACCGGCATCGTTGTGTCGTTATGTCGTTATGATGTTATGATGTTATGTCGATATGATGTTATGATGTTATGACGTTATGTCGATATGTCGATTCCCTTTTCTCAATCCGCTGTGCCTCTTCTCTCCCCCTTGGGGGAATAGTTGGGGGGGGCTTATTTCAAAATGATTTCTCCTGAGCCGTAGCAGCGGTGGTGGTTGTGGTCGTAGATGACGCAGAACTGTCCCGGTGCCACTCCGTGGATAGGTGCATCGGCTTGGATGGTGTATGTGTCGTCGCCGTTGGCAGATATGGTGGCAGGGAGAAAGTCTGACGTGTGGCGTATCTTAAAGGTGATACGCTGCTGCGGCAGAGAGTAGGGTGAGGTAGGGGAGAGCAACTCTGTGACGGGCACGGTGAGCATGTGGAGGTCGCCTATACGGAAGGTTTGGGTATAGGCCGACTCAGGATTGTAGCCACGTGATACGAAGAGTATGTTCTTTTTTATATTCTTCTTTACCGCAAACCAAGGACCGCCTCCGAATCCTAAACCGTGGCGCTGGCCAATGGTGTGAAACCAAAGTCCCTTATGCATGCCGATTTTCTTTCCAGTCTCAATATCTATTACGAGACCGGGCTTCTCGCCCAGGTAACGGCGTATGTAGTCGTTGTAGTTTATCTTGCCAAGGAAGCAGATGCCCTGAGAGTCCTTTCTGCGGGCGTTGACAAGGTGTTCCTGCTCAGCGATGCGCCGCACTTCCTCTTTTCTCATGTGTCCGATAGGGAAGATGGCTTTGCTGAGCTGCCAATCGTAGAGCTGCGCCAAAAAGTCCGTCTGGTCTTTCACTGGGTCAGGTGATGTGCAGAGCCATTTGAGGGAGCCCTCAGTCTCAGTGCGTGCGTAGTGTCCTGTGGCTATGAGGTCGTAGGCATGTCCGCGCTTTTCGTGGAAGGCACCGAACTTCACGAGGCGGTTGCACATGACATCGGGATTGGGCGTAAAGCCTTGTCGCACTTTCTCTATGGTATAGCGTGTGACGCGTTCCCAATATTCCTTATGACAGTCGATGACCTCAAGACTGACACCGTAGCGACGGCACAGTGCCTGTGCTATCTCGATGTCCTCCTCTGCGCTGCAGTCAAGGGTATCGTCAGCATCCTCTGTAGGAGCGATGCGTATGTAGAAGCAGTCGGGGTGCTGACCGTCGCTGATAAGCTGATGAAGGGCAACGGCTGAATCTACGCCTCCCGAGAGCAGAAGTGCAATTTTCGGTGTCATGACTGTTGGGATGGGGATTGCATGATGCGATCCCATTCAATGCCTGTGGCTCTCTCTCTTCTCCAGATAAAGGCGTTTATAATCATGTGCATGAGGCAGAAGCCGAGAATGTCGAATATAATCATAAGTGTCTGTGAGAGATATGATGCTGTGAGGTAGTTGATAAAGATAAATGCTGACGAGAGGCATAGCAGGGTTATCATCACCCATGTTGGGCTCATGCCTGTGCGCAGCAACTTATGGTGTATGTGGTTTTTGTCGGGCAGGAAAGGGTCACGCTTGTCGCGCAAGCGGCTCATCATAACTCTTACAACATCGAACATAGGTATGATGAGTGTGCTGAGTGCTATGATGCCCACGTTGTGTATGTGTCGGTTCCATACAGGGTCTCTCTGCCAGAAGTGCAGTATGAGGAATGCGAGTGTGTAGCCCAGTGTGAGGCTGCCTGCATCGCCCATGAATGTCTTGTCGCGCTTGCCGAAGACATTGAAGTAGAAGAAAGCGCACAATACCCCGAGTGTTGCAGTGGCAATCATGGCCCAGGCGAGGTGTCCGAGGTAGATGTTGAGGGCTGCTATGACTATAAGCGCAATGATGGCCAGTCCTGCAGCAAGCCCATCGATGCCATCGATGAGGTTGATGGCGTTGGTGACATACACGACTGCAAGGACTGTAGCGGGCATTCCTACCCACCAGGGCACTTCGCGTATGAAGAAGACGTATGAGAAGTCTGCAACCCAGAGTCCGCTGACGCATAGGAGTGTTGCTGCGAGGATCTGTAGGAGGAACTTCTTTTTGTAGCTGACGCCATGGACGTCATCATAAAGACCGATGCTGTACAGCATGACGCTTCCTGCGAGGAATGCGAGGAAGTGTTGTATGACGGCAGAGTTCCACAGTAGGTAGCTGTCAGCCTGAAGTCTCAGCAGTATGACGAGAATGAGCGACATAGTGACGATGACAATAGGCAGAAAGGCTACTCCTCCCAGTCTTGGGATGGGGAGGCAGTGTATCTTTCGCTTGTCAGGCTGGTCGTAGAGGTGCAACTGATGTGAGAGGTGCACGATACGTGGAATGGTTACAAGCCCGAGAATGAAAGACAATATTATGGTGGATAGAATGATGATGTCCACGAGTGCGAAAAATGAGGCGGCGCGTGTGTTGCGTCGCCTCATATTTATTGGGTGTTAGTATATGTGTCCTTAAAATAAGATTGAGAGATGGGAGTCAATAGCCCCCACCCATTGCGAGGAGTGGCAGATTACTTCAGGAGCTCTGCACGTGCTGCCTCAATCTGAGGCTTCATCTTGTTGAGCTGCTCACGGAACTGGTCAACAGAGATAGCGTTGAGCTCGTTCAGAGGAGCCAGGAGCTCGTCAAGTGCCTTGATGTTGTTGTCGTATGTTGCGAGGTCATCAAGAGAGAGCTTGAGCAGAGCGATGTGGTATGTGAAGTCAGATGCAGCCTGATCATCGAATGCTGGCAGGAACTTGTCAATGTTCTGAGAGATAACATAGAGGTTCTCTACGATAGCAGCAGCGCTGGCTTCCCAGAAGAGGTTGATGCGACCGTTCTCACGCTCTGCAGAATAGAATGCCTTTATGTCGTCTGCGGTGCCGTTGTCCTTGATGTTGATGGCTGGGTCATTAACATCGGTAGCGAGCTTTGCGATTGTTGCCTTGTATGCGTCAACATCCATCTTGTAGAGCTCAGCAACCTTCTTGTCAACGGAGAGCATACCGATTGCGCGGTACTTCTGTGAGAGAAGTGAGAGATTCTCTATCTGCGCGAGGTCAAGGAGATAGTCAGGCTTTACCTTAATCTCTTCTTCAGAGAGCTGTATCTTGCCGTTGGAGAGCACTCCCTCAACGGGTGCAAGCTTGTTCCATTCGTCGGCAACAGAGTCGAGCTCCATCATGATTTTCTCTTCAATCTGAGACTGCTCAAAAGATACGGAGTCGCTGTCGTTCTGTTCTCCGGCTGTCTTGCCACCGCATGATGCCAATACGAGGGCGATGGCGGCAGCGAATAGGAATGAAATTCTTTTCATAGTGGTTTTGTTTGTTTTGAGAGTTATTAGTGACTTTTTTTATAGGTTTGCGTTCATTTCGCCCCACTTGCTTATTTCTGGGATGATGCCGAGAGTGACGAGCTCATCGCGCATCTTCTGCAAGTGCTCGTATGATGACTGCAGGGCTGCCATCTCTTCCTCTGTTCCTACAGGTGCAGTGTAGTGTACGCCGGTAGTGTCGATTGTTGTAGGCATAGCCATCATGACATTCTTGAATCCACACTTGTCGCAGTTTACGTAGCATCCTGCTGGGAGTGTGAATGGCTCGCCGCCCATTGCGCCCTCAATCATCTTAATGGCCTGGTATGCAGGGCTCTGGAATGAGGAGCGTCCACGGAGCTTGATGATGTTAGAGCCTCCCTGGATGGTCATGTGCTTGATTTCCTCCCAACGCTCTGGAGCGATAGTGAAGTCAGAGAGTGGCTTGCCGTCAATCTTCACCTGTGAAGCAAAGACTGCCATCTGCTCGCCGTGGCCACCATAAGTGTGCGCTCCGGTCACCTTGTCCTGCTGAACGCCGAACTCGTTTGCAAGCTGCTCCTGAAGACGTGTAGAGTCGAGGGCTGCGAGTGAGGTCATCTGGTTAGGCTTCAGGCCTGAGTGTATGAGGGCAGTGAGTGCTGTGACGTCTGCTGGGTTGAAGATTACTACGACGTGCTTCACGTCTGGGCAATACTGCTTAATGTAGTCACCGAACTGTGCCGCGATTTCGCAGTTGCCTTTCAGCAGGTCTTCACGTGTCATACCCTCTTTGCGGGGTGCACCGCCAGAGGATACGATGTATTTCGCTCCGGTGAAGGCCTCTGCAGGGTTTGTGGTCCAACTGATATTGGCACCAGGGAAGGCACAGTGAGCCATTTCTTCTGCTACACCGTGTACGCTATTCTCTATGATGTCGTAAAGGCAGATGTTAGGTGTCAGACCAAGCATGAGGGCTGACTGTACCATGTTAGAACCGATCATACCACCGGCTCCTACAATGAGAAGTTTCTCGTTTGTGACAAATTTCATAGGTTAATATTTGTTTGTTTTATTATTTTTACTTTTTATATATCGCGTGCAAAGTTACGAAAAAACTTGTTAACGGCGAAACTTTTACACCAAAATTGTGTGTGTTCAGCCTTTTTTTCTATTGAAAGACAGGATTTTGGGCAGTGAAGGCTTGGGGCTGAGGCATATAATGGTGAGGATACACATTATAAGGAGCACGGAAATGTTGAACCACAGCGTTGGGATGTTGAGTGATCCTATGCGCTTTATGCTGCTATAGAATGGTGCCCCGCCGTTGGTGCTGCGCGGTGTGATATAGACAAATCCTGCCGACGGAACGATGTGTCCGTCAACGACTCTGCACAGTTCCTTTGCGTCATGTCCTGCCAGCTGTGTCTCCAGTTGCAGGTTGCTGTGGTGGCGCTTGATGTGCTGCATGCTGTCACGTCCCACCTGTTCCACCCATTTGCTGCGCTGGCGGTCTGCATTGAGCGTGGCAATGTTGCCCCGTTGCATCATGACCTTCTCGCAGTTGTTGAGGTATTCGTGGAGTGAGGCATAGTCATATTTCCCGCTATAGGGCTTGAGGTCGCAGATTTTGGCGATAAACGGCAGCTCTGTTTGTAGCAGCTGCATGTATTTCGGGTCTGCCTCCTCTCCGCGCTTGCGGCGGTCCTCTATTGTCTCGGCAGCGCTTTGCAGTTGGTCGATGAAGCCGAGGCGATAGTATTGCGTCTCAAATTTCTCCCTATCCAAGTCAAAATAGTCCCGCTCATATTCGTTGTCGGTATATGTCGATACGGCAAGTGCTTCGTATGCCCATCGTGACGGTATGACGTTGCCTATGACAGGTACGTTGCCTGTGGTACTGTTGGGGGTGAGGTCGCTGAAGCTTACCACGAGTCCGCACAGCAGTATCTGCGGTATGAGCAGTATAGGGATGGTGATATAGATTGCCACTACGGAGTTGAGCCGCTGTGACAGAAACAGTCCCGTGAGTCCCGCCAGTATTGCCGTGATGGTCATGATTAGCCACCAGGTGAAGAACCCGTCGCTGATGTCCATCACGAAATTGCCTACCAGGATAAAGAGGAATGTCTGCAGTATGCTGACCAGTGCGGTGAGGGCTATCTTTGACCACAGGTAACTGTTGTATGACAGTTGCAGGAACTTCTCTCGTTTGAGCAGGGCCCTGTCTCGTATTATTTCTTCTGCAGACCCCGACATACCGATGAATGTAGCCACTATGATGGCCATGAAGAGGTATGATACGAGGTTCTTGTTGTTCATCAGGCAGTACTCCTCTCCTGCCGGTGCGTAGTGTGTGAGGAGTGCGCATACTCCCGCGAGCAGCGGCGCTTCCAACAGGGTGATGGCCAGATACTGGGTATTGGTGATTTTGGTCATCACGGTGCGTCGCATGAATATCCACCATTGCTTCAGCGACGATGGCTTGCGCTGCTGTGTCTGCGGTATGTCTTTGGGCTTGGGTACGTCGTCTTTGACGGTGCGCTGGCTCAGGTACATCTCATGCCACTGTTGTGGCGACACCTTGCGCTCGTCGGAGAGCCTGCCTCGTGAGTCGAGGGCTTTCTCCTCGATGATATTTAGCACGACCTCGGGGTTGACGTTGCCGCATGTGGGGCAGGTGCTGGTGTCTGCGTCGGCATAGTTTGCGGCGCTCTTGAAGTATGTTATGGCTTCAATGGGGTTGCCGTCATAGACGGGGTAGCCTCCTCTGTCAAGCAGCCACAGTCGGTCAAAGAGCTTGTAAACATCGCTCGAGGGCTGGTGTATGTTGGTAACGACGAGACGTCCGTGATAGGTCTGCTCCTTCAGCAGAAGGATTACTTTCTCTGTGTCGGATGATGACAGTCCCGATGTGGGCTCATCAAGGAAAAGTACTGCCGGCTCACGTATAAGCTCAAGGGCGATGTTGAGGCGCTTACGCTGACCGCCGGAGATGAATTTGTTTATAGGAGAGCCGACTTTCAGGTCTTTCGCCTGTTCCAGTCCCAGGTCTTTCAGGGTCTTTATGACGCGGCTGTCTATCTCTTCCTCGCTCATGCCGTCGAAGCAGAGACGGGCAGTGTAGTAAAGGTTTTGATATACGGTAAGTTCTTCAACGAGCAGATCGTCCTGCGGCACGAAGCCGATGAGCGCTTTTGCCTGCGGCTCGCTGATGTCGTGACCGTTGATGGTAATGCTGCCGCTCTGTGGCTTAATGGAGCCATTGAGTATGGAGACGAGTGTCGTCTTGCCTGCACCAGAGCCTCCCATGATGGCTATCAGCTCTCCTCCGTGGATGTCGAAGGAGAAATTGTGCATGCCGTTGTCAGAGTTAGGGAAGCGGAAGTTGATGTCCCGGCCTGAAAAGAGTATATCCCCCTTTGACTGGCGTGTGTGATACTGCTCCATAATCATGGAGTAGTAAATAGGGTTGCCCTTGTGATTGCGCAGCACGCCGGAGGTGTCCCATGTCTGGTACATGCCTTTGACAATGGGGACATCGTTGAAGACTATCCTGCCACAGTCTTTTCCATTATAGGAGAAGATCATTAGGTTGAACTCGTCAAGCCACAATGTTTTGATTGGTGCCTCATATCCCTCAAAGTGTGTCAGCTTAACCTTGCTCGTCTCCCTCTCCTGTACGAAGTCGGCAAAGATATGGTATGTGCCCTTGCTTATGCCAAGATTCTTGGCTGAGCGTATGAAAATGGGCGATTCAGGACTGAACTCCTCGGGCGACTGTGAGCAGCAGAACTCCATGAGACGCAGGAGAACCATTGCTCCTTCCTCGTGCAGCAACTCGGTCTTGAGGCGCTTGCAGATGTCGTCAACAATCTCATCGGTGTTCAGCTCCGGCATTTCGCGATAGAGCTCCATCAGGTCGTGGAAGATGTTGATGTACTCTTCTTTGTTCCTGATGCCAAAGTGTCGCCCGAGATAGAGGTCAAGCATTTTCGCCGAATGTTTCTCGTCTATCTCGCTTTTTGAGCAAAAGAGCGCAAAAAGGTTGGAAAGGGCAGATATTACGGTGTCGTTTATCACAGAGATAAAGTGTTGTTAGTTAGCGTTTTCTGAGATATATAATATTCTTATGAGTCGTATGTCATCATCGCTATAGTCGCCGCCAAATTCGGCTATGGCCTCATCGAGGCTGTCGCTGTCGGCTTCTGAGAAATAGCCGTAGATGTCATCTATCTGATCCTCGTCCATGATGTCCTCCACATAATAGCTTATGTCGAGGCGTGTGCCGCTATATACGATGGCCTCCAGCTCGCTGAGCAGTTCCGCATACTTTATTCCCAGTGATGAGCAGATCTCATTGAGCGGCATCTTGCGGTCTATGCACTGCACTATCTTGAGCTTCTGCATGGAGTTCTTCGCTACGCTCTTGACGCGCAGGTCCTGAGGCCTTATGATTTCATTCTCCTCGCAATACTTCTTGATAAGGTCGCAGAACGGCTGTCCGTATCGCTTTGCCTTTCCCTGTCCCACGCCCTGTATGTTTGTCAGTTCCTGTAGTGTGGTGGGATACATGGTCGCCATCTGTTCCAACGACGGTTCCTGGAACACGATGTATGGCTGCACGCCGTGCTTCTCGGCCTCTGTACGCCGCAGCCCCTTGAGCATGGCAAAGAGTGTGGGGTCCAGTGCTCCGCTGGCGGGAGTGCTCTCTATGTCTTCGGTAAAGGTGTTGTCTTCTGTGACGTAGAACTGCGTCGGGTCATCCAGCCACTTCCTTCCGGCCTCTGTCACCTTCAGGTTTCCAAAGCTCTCGATGTCCTTGCGCAGGTATCCTTCTATGATGGCTTCGCGCACTATCGGGTTCCACAGCTTGTCGTTCAGCCCCTTGCCGCAACCGAAGTTATCCAGCTGGTGATGCTTGTGCGACTCTATATCGTCTGTCTTGCGTCCCTTTACGAAGTCTATGACGTAGTTCACCTTGAAAGCCTCCTTGAGTGTCATCACCGCGCGCATGACGTGCTCCAATCCTTCTGTGGCTTCTATCCGCTTCTTCGGGTGCTTACAGTTGTCGCAGTTGTTACAGTTGTCGTAGGGGTAATCCTCGCCGAAATACTTCAGCAGCATCTTGCGGCGACAGATGGATGACTCTGCGTATGCTGCTGTCTCTTGCAGCAGCAACTTGCCGATGTCCTGCTCTACGACGCTCTTGTTGTCCATGAACTTTTCGAGTTTCTGCAGGTCTTTCTGCGAATAGAACGCTATGCAGATACCCTCTCCGCCGTCACGTCCTGCGCGACCCGTCTCTTGATAGTATCCCTCCAGGGATTTCGGTATGTCATAGTGTATGACAAAGCGCACATCAGGCTTGTCGATGCCCATTCCGAAGGCTATCGTGGCGCAGATGACATCTATGCGCTCCATGAGGAAATCGTCCTGCGTCTGGTTTCTTACGGCGTTGTCAAGGCCTGCATGATAGGCAGCCGCCTTTATGTCGTTGGCCACCAATACCTCTGCCAGTTCCTCTACCTTCTTGCGTGACAGGCAATAGACGATGCCGCTCTTGCCCGGATGTTGCTTGATGAAGCGGATTATCTGTTTGTCGATGTCTGCTGATTTTGAGCGTACCTCGTAGTACAGACTCGGGCGGTTGAAGGAGCTCATGAAGTCCTTACAGTCGCTGATGTCGAGGTTCTTCTTTATGTCGGTACGCACCTTCTCCGTCGCCGTGGCGGTGAGTGCTATGATGGGTGCCCGTCCTATGGTGTTCACTATGGGACGTATGCGGCGGTACTCGGGTCTGAAGTCGTGTCCCCACTCAGAGATGCAATGTGCTTCGTCAACGGCAAAGAATGACACCTTGACGGTCTTCAGGAAGTTGATGTACTCTTCCTTCTGCAGCGATTCGGGAGCCATGTAAAGCAGCTTTGTGATGCCTGCCTTGATGTCGTTTTTCACCTGGTCTATCGCCCCGCGGTTCATGGACGAGTTCAGACAGTGTGCCACGCCGTTGTGCTCGCTGATGCCGTTGATTACATCCACCTGGTTCTTCATCAGTGCAATCAGCGGCGAAATCACTATCGCCGTGCCCGGCATGATGAGCGAAGGCAGCTGATAGCACAACGACTTGCCGCCACCTGTCGGCATCAGTACAAAGCAGTCGTTGCCATCAAGCAAGTGCCTGATGACCTCCTCCTGCCTCCCCTTGAAAGAGTCGAAGCCGAAGTAGTGTTTAAGCGGTTTTAGCAAGTTGTTGCTCGGCATATTCTTTTGTTACTTCAAAGCGTGAGATATTCTTGGATGGAGCCTCAAACATGGCATCTGTCATGATGTTTTCAACGATGGATCTCAGTCCGCGGGCTCCGAGTTTGTATTCTACGGCTTTGTCAACGATAAAGTTCAGCGCCTCGGTGGTGAAGGTCAGTTCTATCTTGTCCATGCGGAACAGCTTGATATACTGTCTCACGATACTGTTCTTAGGCTCTGTCAGTATGCGTCGCAAAGCGTCGTGGTCCAGCGGCTCCAGGTGAGTCAGCACAGGCAGACGTCCTATTATCTCGGGTATGAGTCCGAAGGACTTCAGGTCCTGCGGCACAATATACTTCATCAGGTCGCGCTTGTCTATCTGTCTCACGTTCTGCACGCTGTTATATCCTACGGTGTGTGAGTTCATTCTCTGTGCAATCTTCTGCTCTATGCCGTCGAATGCTCCGCCGCAGATGAAGAGGATATTCCTTGTGTCAACGTGTATGTAGTCCTGGTCCGGGTGCTTACGTCCTCCCTTTGGCGGCACGTTGACCATGGTGCCTTCAAGGAGTTTCAGCAGTCCCTGCTGCACGCCCTCGCCGCTCACGTCGCGCGTGATGCTCGGATTGTCGCTCTTGCGGGCTATCTTGTCTATTTCGTCAATGAATACGATGCCGCGCTGCGTAGCCTCCAGGTCATAGTCGGCCACCTGCAGCAGTCGTGACAGGATGCTCTCCACGTCCTCGCCCACGTAGCCCGCCTCGGTGAACACCGTGGCATCCACGATAGTGAACGGCACATTGAGCTGGCGGGCTATGGTGCGTGCCAGCAGTGTCTTGCCCGTACCCGTAGAGCCTACCATGATGATGTTTGACTTCTCTATCTCCACTCCGTCATTGTCATCCACCTGTGACAGACGCTTATAGTGGTTATACACCGCCACGGAGAGGAATCTCTTTGCCTCATCCTGGCCTATCACATACTGGTCAAGATAGGCCTTTATCTCCTGTGGCTTGGGGATGGGCTTGTTCTTGCCTGCCGCATAGGCGATGCTGCCATCCATGCTGCCGGCATTGCTATTGGTGACGGTGCGTATTATCTCGTTGGCCTGTGCCACGCATTCATCACAGATAAAGCCGTTGATGCCCGTGATGAGCAGGCGCACCTCTTTCTCTGTCTTGCCGCAGAAACTACAGCAATGTGTTGTCTTTCTTGCCATTTCTTACTGTTCTGCCTTTCTCTCGAGTATCTGGTCTATCATGCCATAGTCCTTTGCCTCCTCAGCCGTCATCCAGTAGTTGCGGTCAGAGTCTGCCCACACCTTGTCGTATGGCTGATGTGAGTGCTTTGAGATAATGTTATAAAGTTCCTTCTTGAATTTCTGTATTTCGCGAGCCTCAATCTCAATGTCGCTGGCCTGTCCCTGCACGCCGCCCAGAGGCTGGTGTATCATCACGCGAGAGTGGGGCAGAGCCTGACGCTTTCCCTCCTGTCCGGCCACCAGCAGCACTGCGCCCATCGATGCTGCCATGCCTGTGCAGATGGTAGCAACGTCAGACGAGATAAACTGCATAGTGTCATATATACCCAGTCCTGCTGTCACGCTGCCGCCAGGAGAGTTGATATAAATGGAGATGTCCTTGCCCGGGTCTGTAGAGTCCAGGAAGAGCAGCTGTGCCTGAATAGTGTTGGCGGTATAGTCATTGATCTCTGTACCCAGGAAGATGATGCGGTCCATCATAAGGCGTGAGAACACATCCATCTGTGTAACGTTCAGCCTGCGCTCCTCAAGGATATATGGGTTGAGGTATTGGTTCTGTGCAGCCACTACATCGTCGAGGGCCATGCCGCTCATGTGAAGCTTGCTTGTAGCATATTTGCGAAAATCGCTCGTAATGTTCATCATTATCTCTTTTTGTATGTTTTATATATTATATATAATAATGTATAGGAAAACCATGTGTCCATGACACAAAAATATCACAGACAAAGTTACGGAAAAAACTTTACATGAACAAACTTTTTAAGTTTTTTTTAGTACAAATGTCTATAAGGCGGTTACGTTTCTTGGCTTTGTTTGTTTTTTGATATATCCGTGACACCACCACCCATCGTTCCCTTTCAGTCTGTAGCGAGGCACGCGGATGCCCTGTTGCCATATCTGCGCAGATTATGGCATACCTTCTTGCCATTGTGTATGTAGATGCCCTTCTGTGTGGGTTTTTTATCGAGAATACAAACCACCAACAGTTTGTACAAAAAAAATCGCCGAACTGCGGATTAATTGATTTTTTTTTATTACCTTTGCACACGTAAAGGCGAGAAATGGGCAAAATGTCAATTTGTTATTTTTTTAGCCTTTTTTGTGACAAATGCGTTTTTTGAACCTTCAAAATTTGGGCAAATTTCGGAGCAAGTTTGACTGCGCTCGCGTATATCGCCAAATATCGCACGAATAGCCAACGTGCTGAATAACAGAGTGTTTGACGATTTTTCTGTCAAAACAGAACAAAAGAACCGAAAAAGCGGCCATGAAAATCAGGGTAAAAGACCTGCTATTACCCCCTAATAGACCTACGAGAAGGGTGTTCCGCACCAACTTGGACACCCTAAAAGACCTACTTCCACACCTAAAAACTGGATTTTCTGTCTCCGAATTGTTAATTTCCTGTCCGATAATTCGGTTTTCTTCAACATGCGCCGCTCTAGATTTCATTTTTTTGTGGTAAAAGTCAAAATGACAATTTGTTCATTTTTTAGTTAAAAAAGTGACAATTTGTAAAATCGGGTGGAACAGAAATTGGGGCGTTTTTGGAAAGAAATGCGGATGTTTTTTTGGACAGAAATTATTATAATTCAACTTTCGGAAGTTATAGAAAACCACGAATTTCACGAATTACACTAATTCTTCATACTCTGAGGTCTAACCATTAGGAGAAAAATTCGAGAAATTCTTGCTCCACGTTGTTACGCAAGCGTCCCTTTGGGCCGAGCGCGGGTAATTCGTGGTTCTTAAATACATCCGAAACTTCAGTTAATCATAAGAGGGTTGAGGGGAGGAGAGATGAGGGTTGAGGGATGAGCGGAGAGGGGCTTTTCGTTGAACAAAACAGCCTGTTCGCTGAATAAATTTCACGGGTGTTTCATGTTTTTGTACTTTTGCAGCGTCAAACCAAAACATATTAATGCATAAAAAATAATAAACATGAGAAAAAACCTGATTTTATTGTTATTGACAGCGATGACGCTGATGACTGCATGTTCTTCAGATGATCTGTTGAACGAGGACAGCAATTACTCGAACTATATCGACGGCAGCACCGGAAGCGGCTCTTCCAGCTCAAGTGCATCGAGCTCTGCGTATGCCGATATGTCATCATTCACGATTGCCATTGACAGAACTACGGCAGAGCCTACGTCAACGGCGGCAGCACAGTATCCTGAAGCCAGCGACGCGCCCAGTGCCAACACCTTCGGCACTATCGTAAATATCGATATGTCAAACCCTGTAGCTCAGTCCACAGAGGGTGTGACCGTTACGGTTGACGGCAACAATGTCACCGCCAGCCACGGTAGCACAGAGGGTATCTGCTATGTTGTGACCGGCAAAACGACAGACGGCTCGCTCACCATCAATGGCGATGCCAACTTTGGGCTGACCCTCAACGGTGCAGACATCACCAGCGCCTCGACAACAGCCATCGACATAGAGAGCAAGGGCAATGCCTATCTCACTATAAATGGTACCAACAAAGTGAATGACGGCACTACGACCGACCACAAGGCAGCTATCTACAGCAAAGGGAAGCTGCTCATCAGCGGTACCGGTTCGCTGGAGGTCTATGGTAACTATAAGAACGGCATTCACGGCAAGAGCAATATCGTCATCGACAAGGGCGTGAACCTCTATGTCAACTCAACAGAGAACAACGGCATCAAGGCCGGTGACGACATGTATATCAATGGCGGTATCATCAACGTGGAGGTCTCTGCTGACGGCGGAAAGGCCATCAACGGTGACGCAGATGTCATAATCAACGGTGGACGAACAACGGTCATTGCTACCGGTAACGGTACATGGGAAGAGGATGAGACACTCACCTACGGAGGTGACACAAAGGCCGCAGCAGGTATAGGCAGCGACAACAATTTCTATATGAACGGCGGTGAACTCTATGCCAAAGCCACAGGTAGCGGCGGTAAGGGTGTGAAGGCTGATATGGAGGGATATATCACAGGCGGCAAGATACGCATCATCACCGAGGGCGGACTATATTATAGCAACGGTACGACAGAAAGCCATAACTACACAGGCAATACCGACAATCTCCCATCAGCCTACACATCTTCTCCTAAGGGTATTAAGATAGGGTACAAGGACGATGCTGTAACGCCTACCGAGACCTACGGAGTGCTGAAAATCTCAGGTGGCGACATCATGATACGCACCAGCGGCAACAACGCAGAGGGCATGGAGAGTAAGGGAACGCTCGAAATCACAGGCGGAACGGTACTAGTCTATGCCCACGATGATGCCATCAACTCTACCGGCGATATGCTCATCAGCGGCGGTACGGTAGTAGCCGTAGGTACCAACAACGATGCCATCGATGCCAATGGCAACATGTACCTCCAGGGCGGTACCATCATAGCCTGTGGTGCCAATGGTGCAGAGGCAGGCATTGACATCAATGAGCAAAAGAAACTCTTCATTACCGGCGGTAATATCTTTGCTATCGGTGGCCGCGTGGATGGCAATCTGGGCAGCACCACTCAGGGCATCATCACCGCAACGGGCTCTGTCTCTGCCAACGGCAGCGTCAGCGTGAGCAACGGCAGCAAGACGCTATACACCTTCACGATGCCCCCTGTGTCCTATAGCAACAGCAACACCATCATCATCAGTACTCCAGACCTGACTAGCGGCAGCAGCTATACTCTGAGCAGCGGCAACAGTACCGTCAGCGTCACCGCCTCTAACACCATCAGCAACACTATGGGTGGCGGAAACAACAATGGCGGCGGTCCTAATCGCCCCGGCAACTGGTGATATAATTCATAACCCGACTTTCGCAAAAAGGAAAACGCCCTGCTCCGAACAATGCTTGGAGCAGGGCGTTTAACTATTTCATAAACTTGAATGACTATTTATCGCAGCTTTGACTTGCGCCATATTGCTGCGAGAGACGTGGAGCAACTCGTGGCAGTGCCTTATGAGCAACTGGGTGGAGCCGGAATGGGAGATAATCTGCTCTACCTTGGCAAGGTTTACCAGGAAAGCCCTGTGGCAACGCACAATCATTGGGTAGGGCCGAAGGGTCTCTTCCATCTGTTTCATCGTGGCGCGTAGCATGTCGGTATGTGTTTGGCTTTCGCGAAGATAGCATACCTTGACGTAATTGCCTACAGCCTCGATATATAATAGGTGTGATAACTGCAGCGTCACGGATTCGTTGGTGGTGCCGCTGAGCGTCAGTCTTTCCTGAAGAGAATGGTTGCTTTGCTCTTCTGTCTCATTCGCTGTGGGCAGTCGTTTCAGCTGCTCGTTCAGCTGCTTTGTTTCCTCCAGCTCCATTGCCAGATACCTGCTGCGGAACTTAAAGCGCCAATAAAGTCCGATGGCGAAGGAGAGGAAGGCTATGATGACCAATGTCTCGAGGTAATTGCTTAACGATAGCCTGTTGCTTTCTACATGACTGCTCATCGCAAAGTGGCGATACAGACATATGAAGAGTGAGACAAGCGGTGTGTTGATGAGCTGAAAGCGGAGATTGCGGCTGATGATATATCCGATGCCCCGTTCGTAGGAGCGAGGCATGCGTACCGCATATCGCAGAATGACCTCAGTAAGGAAACAACTGCACAGGCCTAATAGAAAAATGAACAGCAGATGAAGATAAGTCTGCCATTGCCATACTTCGAGTCCGAAAGGCTTGAAGATGGCTATCGCCAGTACCATAAAAGCGGTGCTGGTGAAACGGATGCTGATGGTTTCTTTGTGACTTTTGTCCATACGACTGCAAAATTACAAAATTATTGTCAATTGGCAATCGTTATTCACCATTTTCTCTCTGCCGTTTGTCTCATTATCTGTCCATTCGTCACATATCCTTGCAGAATATCCCAGATATTTGGTGGGAAAGGTAAAAAGTAGTATCTTTACACATTATTGAGTCCATATATAAATATGAATAAGCCAGAAAACGAATTGATCAGTAAGGCAGGGATAGAAGATTTGCAGGAGATTCTGCAATTGCAATACCTTGCTTATCAGAGCGAGGCGGCTCTGTTTGGCGGCAAGGATATCCCGCCTCTGAAGCAGACTCTCGACGAGGTGATGGAGGAATATCACAAGGGCATTATCCTGAAAATGGTGGATGTAGGTGGGAAAATCATCGGCTCTGTCCGTGCATGGGAAACAGAAGGAACGGTCTATGTAGGGAAGCTGATGGTGCATCCGGAGTACAGGCGTCGCGGTTACGGTGCGAAGCTCTTGAGAGAAATAGAAAAGCATTTCCCCCAAGGGCGGTTTGAACTGTTTACGAGCACTCGCAGCAATGACAATATCCGGCTCTATCAGCGAATGGGGTATCAGGAGTTTGACCGCAGACGAGTGGATAATCAGTTGGAGCTTGTCTATATGGAGAAAACAGGAAAGGGTAAAAGGAAGCTATGAAGTGTGAGACACTTGAGTGAGTGAAACAGGAAATGTCTGTTTCTGG
This sequence comes from Prevotella sp., assembly GCA_017478025.1. Lineage (GTDB taxonomy): Bacteria > Bacteroidota > Bacteroidia > Bacteroidales > Bacteroidaceae > Prevotella. Next base: position 20,988 of record JAFVGZ010000026.1, on the reverse strand, counting down.
ATAAGGTCCAGAGCAACGCCTATGGGCAATAGAGGGAAGGGTTTGATTGTTTTATTTCAGTCCTCCCACGGAGAGCACGTAGCGTTTGATTTTTTCCACGGCGTGATGATAGTTGGCTTTCAGGCCGCCCTCTGATGTTCCCAGTATTTTGCTCATCTCGCTATACTGCATGTTGTCGTAGTATTTCATGATGAAGGTAACTCTCTGTGCCTCTGGGAGTGTCTCGATGGCTTCGCGCAGCAGTCGTTCTATCTCGTCTCCGTCAAAGTAAGAGTCAGCGGAGCTGCCATGCATGGAGGCTGCAGCGCTCATCGCCTGCGGGTCAGAGGTGTTGTTGGAGTGTTTTTTCGTTCTGCGCAGAAAGTCGAGTGCCTCGTTGACAGCAATGCGATGAAGCCACGTGCTGACCTTGGAGTCACCACGAAATTCATCCATTTTTGTCCACGCTTTGATGAAAGTGTTCTGCACTACATCGTCGGCATCTTCATGGGAACCAACGATATGACGCACCACCCAGTAGATTTTCTCGCTATGTTCCTTTACGAGTTGACGGAATTCTGCCTCACGTTCGTTCACAAGTCTATAAAGAAAAAGAGGTGGGTAATGGCGAAGGCGGGACTACCGTATGAGATTAATCTTCTTGGATACGTTGCCTACCTTAACAGGGTAGGCGCCCTTGGGGAGGTGACTGAGGTCTATATACTTCTCCTGACTGTCGATTTTGACAGTCATAACCTCCATGCCGATGAGGTTATAGACGTGCAATGTCTTGCCCATTGCTCCTGTGACGCATACAGTATTTCCGCGGAAAGCGATATTGATCTGCTGCGCTTCAATGTCGATGAGCTCAACACGCGACGATGCCTCAGCCGGTAATGCCGGCATGATGCAGAATAATAGGCATATTATGAGAAGTCTATATATCATGTCGCTGCAAAGTTACGAATTTCTTATGAAAAGTCAGTAACGCAGGAATAAAAAAGTATTGTGCTGTTAACTTTATTTAACTCTATGGCGAAATTCTGACAATGTTATGGCTGTTGCAATGGATACGTTGAGGCTCTCGGGATGGGGCGTGGAGAAATGTGGTATCAGAAGTTTGTGGGTAACCAGTTTTCTCACCTCTTCTGAGATGCCGTTGCCTTCGTTGCCCATGATGATGATGCCTTCTCCGGAGAGCTGTTCTGAGTAGATGTCCGTTCCGTCAAGCAGGGTGCCGTAGATGGGTGTGTCCTGTTGGAGGGAGCGCAGGAAAGCTGGCAGATGGGTGTAGTGGACCCTGACTCGCGCGAGGCTGCCCATTGTGGCCTGCACCACCTTGGGGTTATAGACATCCACGGTGTCCATGCTGCAGACGATGTCTGTGATGCCAAACCAGTCTGCGGTGCGTATGATAGTGCCGAGGTTGCCCGGGTCTTGCACGCCGTCAAGAGCCAGGATGAGAGGGAATGCCTCACCCCCCAACCCCCTCTCCAATGGGCGAGGGGGAGTAACCTCACCCCCGTCCCCTCTCTGAGAGAGAGGTGGGATAATATCTTTCGATGCGTTGGTGGGTAGGGGAAAAACCGCGAGAGCCTGTGAGGGATGTTGCAGCAGGCTTGCCTTCTGTAGCTCTGCGGGGGTCACCCTAATGACTTCGCAGGTAATACTGGTGGGTGCAGTCCATTCATCGGTGGCTATAATGAGCCGTGGTTTCCAACCCGCAAGGAGCATGTCGTGGATGCTCTTGTGACCCTCTACAAGAAACACTCCCTCAAGCATACGGTATTTCTTATGCTCAAGGGAGTGGATATATTTTATAGTAGCTTTGCTAATCACTTAGAGAAGTTTCGCTTTTTATCAATTATGCACTATGCACTATGAATTCTGCATTAATTGTGCATTCTGCATTATGAATTCTGCATTAATTATAGAGGAAGCGCTTGATACTCTTCTTTGGTGTCTTCTCAAATTCCTCGTCGTGGATTTCGATGTGTGAGATTTTGCAGTAGGCCGGCTGGCTGTTGTTGAGCTGCTGCAGGTTCTGCTTCATCAGGTTCTCTACGTCCTCGCTTGACATGCCCTGTGTGGTGCAGGTTTCAATGTCAGGATGTACAAGAGCCACGAGCTTGCCTTCTCTTTGCACCACGATGCTCTCATTGACGAGTGGCAGGGAGTTCAGGGCATCCTCTATCTCCTCTGGGAAGATATTCTGTCCTGACGGGCCGAGGAGCATGTTCTTGGAGCGGCCCTTGATGAATACGTTGCCTTTCTTGTCCATGATGCCCAGGTCTCCGGTGTGATACCAGCCGTCCTTGTCAATGGCCTGAGCCGTAGCCTCTTCATTCTTGTAGTATCCTAACATTACGTTCATGCCGCGTGCGAGAATCTCGCCCGGTTCGCGGTGAGGATGTTTGCTGTCTATCTTGACTTCCATGTGGACTACCTCCCGTCCGCACGAACCGCCTTTGTGGGTTGTCCAGTCAGCGTAGGTGATGATGGGGGCACACTCTGTGGCACCGTAACCGACGGTAACGGGGAAGTGTATGTCTTTCAGGAATTGCTCCACCTCCTGATTGAGCGCTGCACCGCCTACGATAACCTCATAGAGTCTGCCGCCAAAGGCATTATATACCTGCTCGCGGATTTTCTCCTTTATCTTTGTACCAACGATAGGTGTCTTCATCAGCAGACGAACAGCCGGAGTCAGTTTCGGGAACACCTTCTTGCGGATAATCTTCTCGATGACGAGTGGTACGGCGATGATGATGATTGGCTTGACATCTGTGAAAGCCTGTGCCACAACTGCTGGGGAGGGGATGCGGGTGAGATAGTAGATGTGGCATCCGCTCATGAACTCCTTGATAAATTCAAACGCCATACCATACATGTGAGCCATCGGCAGAATGGATATGGTATTGTCGCCAGGATGCAACTCGCTATCAAGCACGAGGCTCGCAAAGTCCAGATTAGACCAAAGGGCGCGATAGGGTATCATGACGCCTTTGGAGAAGCCGGTAGTGCCTGAGGTGTAGTTGATGAGTGCCAGCTCATCGGGATCTTGTTCCTTATAATAGCTGACAAACTCTTTTCGGAAGTATTTGGGGAACTTCTCTCCGAAGTATCTGTTCAGGTTTTCGCGTGCTGCGGTAAGTTTCTCAGAACGCGAAATCATGAGCGAATAGTCGGGGATGTTTACTATTCCCTCAAGGGCGGGCATCTTCTCGGGGTCTATCTGCTTTGCCACCACATCGCCGACAAACAGCAGTCGAGCCTCAGAATGGTTCACTATGTGGTGTATCTGGTCTGCGGTGAACTCGTGGAGAATAGGTACTGCCACTGCTCCATACGTGAGCGTAGCGAGAAATGCCACTGCCCAGTTGCTCATATTACGCCCGCAGAGGGCTATCTTGTCGCCCCGGTGAATGTCGCTGTTCTCAAAGAGAATATGGAGTTTCTCAATCTTGCGTGCAACGTCTTGATACTGAAGCGTAGCACCTTTATAGTCTGTCAGGGCATCTAAATCCCAATGTGTCTTTATGCTTTCTTCAATACAAGCATTGAAACTTGGTATCTTCTCCATAGCGATGGGTTTCTTTTTCCTTAAAGTAAACATTTATGATGTTTTAGTATAGTTTGTCAAACAGAGCGAAATGCACAATCGGCTTTGCTTTGTGCAAAGGTAAGTTATTTTTTGCACACCGACAAACAAAAGTGTGCAATTCTTGAAAAAAAAGCGTAATAATGTCGCTAAACTATCCGATTTTATTATTTTTTTTGTACTTTTGCACGTAAATTGAATAATTGTACACGATAATATGGGATTTTTCGGATTCTTCAATAAAGAAAAGAAAACCGCACTTGATAAGGGTTTGGAGAAGTCAAAGCAGGGAGTGTTTGACAAGCTGGCCCGTATCGTAGCCGGTAAGGACAAGGTTGACGACGATGTTCTTGATGACCTGGAGGAGGTGCTGATAACCAGTGATGTCGGCGTAGATACGACCCTCAGGATTATAGAGCGCATTGAGACCCGTGTGGCAAGGGACAAGTATGTCTCCACATCGGAGCTGAACGGCATTCTGCGAGACGAAATCGTGGGTCTGCTGGCAGAGAACAATACCCTGGACAATGAGACGTGGGACCTGCCCACGGATCATCGCCCCTATGTCATGCTGGTAGTTGGTGTGAACGGTGTGGGTAAGACAACGACCATCGGCAAGTTGGCGTGGCAGTTTAAGAATGCGGGCAAGAAGGTAGTCCTTGGGGCCGCTGATACGTTCCGTGCCGCTGCCGTGGAGCAGTTGTGCATCTGGGGTGAGCGCGTGGGAGTGCCGGTAGTGAAGCAGGCTATGGGTAGCGACCCCGCCAGCGTGGCCTTTGACACACTCTCGTCGGCCAAGGCAAACGGCGCCGACGTGGTCATAATTGATACCGCAGGACGCTTGCACAATAAGGTGAACCTGATGAACGAGCTGAAGAAAATCAAGGAGGTAATGAAGAAAGTGCTGCCCGAGGCACCCGATGAGGTGCTCCTGGTGCTTGACGGCTCTACAGGACAGAATGCCTTTGAGCAGGCAAAGCAGTTTGCTGCGGTAACCCAAATCAGCAGCCTTGCCATAACAAAGCTTGACGGAACGGCAAAGGGAGGAGTCGTGATAGGCATATCCGACCAGCTGAAGGTGCCGGTGAAGTTTGTAGGTCTGGGCGAGGGAATGGAGGATTTGCAGCTCTTCAATCGCCGTGAGTTCGTGGATTCGCTTTTCGGAAAATAAGGAACAGGCAGGAATGGCGGGACAGATAGACATCATAACCCTGGGTTGCTCAAAGAATCTTGTGGATAGCGAAACGCTGCAACGAATGTTTCTCAAGGAGGGATACAGGTGCGTACTGGATGCTGACAGAGTGACCGGCGATGTGGTGGTCATCAATACGTGCGGCTTCATTGAGGATGCCAAGCAAGAGAGTATCGACACCATCCTGCAGTTCTCGCAGGCAAAGGAAGAGGGTCGGATAGAACGTCTCTACGTGATGGGGTGCCTGTCACAGCGCTACAAGGAAGAACTGGAGCAGGAAATACCTGCGGTGGATAAGTACTACGGGAAGTTTGACTATAAGGGACTCGTGGAGGAACTGCGAAAGGTCAGCCCCTGTCGTGAAGAGGGCTGCGATGCGCAGAAACCTCTGGGACGCCTGCAACGCAACACGATATACTCGCCATCAACGTGCTACATCAAAATCTCTGAGGGCTGCAATCGCCAATGTGCATACTGTGCCATACCGATTATCACAGGCAGACACACAAGCCGCCCTATGCAGGAGATACTCGACGAGGTGAGAGAGAAGGTGAGCGAAGGGGTACGGGAGTTTAATATCATTGCTCAGGAACTGACCTACTATGGCAAAGACACCGAGGGGCGCCGCACTATAGCGGAGCTGATAAGCCAGATGGCAGATATCAAGGGAGTGAGATGGATAAGGTTGCATTATGCCTATCCGGCTCAGTTCCCAATGGAGTTGCTCGATGTGATGCGTGAGAAAAAGAATGTCTGCAAATATCTTGACATAGCATTGCAGCACGTATCAACATCGGTTTTGGATCGTATGCGCCGCCACACCACCAAGGAGGAGACGATGAATATCGTAAAGCGTCTGCGTGAGGCCGTGCCGGGTATTACGCTCCGCACCACGCTGATGGTGGGATTCCCAGGCGAGACAGAGGAGGAATTCCAAGAGTTGGTGGACTTTGTGAAGTGGGCACGTTTCGAGCGTATGGGTGCGTTTGCTTATTCAGAGGAGGAAGGCACATACAGCGCCGAGCACTATACGGATGATGTACCGGCGGAAGTGAAGCAGCAACGCCTTGACAAGCTGATGAGAGTGCAGCAGCGCATATCCCTGGAGCTGATGCAGGAGAGGATAGGGAAGACTGTCGAGGTAATCATAGACCGCAAAGAGGGCGACTGGTACGTGGGACGCACGGAGGATGCCTCGCCTGAGATAGATCCAGAGGTGCTGATACCTGTGGCAGAGAAACAGCTGAGACGCGGATGTTTCTACAAAGTGAAGATTACCGATGCAGAAGAGTTTGACCTCTACGGGAGCGCGGTGTAATGCATAATGCAGAATTCATAATGCAGAATGCAAGTGCGACGCAGTGAAACTTGAGTAATATGATACATATCTTTAACGACGGATATATACACACACGATATGAACAATAAGGAATTCATAGCGGCATTGTCGAAGAAGACAGGCTACAAGGCAGAGAATACGCAGAACATGGTGCGTACTGCGGTCTATTCTATTGTTGACGTGCTGAGTGACGGTCAGTATGTCAACATTGGTGGACTGGGGACATTTGAAGTGAAGAAACGCATGGAACGTATCATCACTAATCCCGGAACAGGTCAGAAGATGCTTGTGCCACCAAAGCTCGTGGCAAATTTTAAGCCGGTAGCAACACTAAAGGAGAGAATCAAAACAAATTAAGACTATGGCGACTGTAAAAGACATAGCTAAGGTATTGGCCTCGCGCCATAAGTTAAAGGGCGCAGAAGCTGAGAGATTCCTGCAGCAGATGGTAGAGGTCATCAACGCAGGCCTGCTCAGTGACCGCGTGGTAAAGATAAAGGGTTTTGGTACCTTCAAGCTTCAGGCAGTGAAGGATCGTGCCAGTGTGAATGTGAATACTGGCGAGCGTGTCGTGATAGAAGGTCATGACAAAGTGACATTCACACCCGACAGCGTGATGAAGGAAATCATCAACAAGCCCTTTGCACAGTTCGAAACTGTGGTGATTGACGATGATAGTCCGTTGCTGAAGGAAGGCTTTGCGGCTATGGAGGATGAAGAAGTGGGATATGATGACGTAAATCCTTCTGATGACGAGGAAAGATTCTCTTCAACAGACGAGCAGCCTGTAGTCCTTGATGAGCAGCCCGTAGTTGCAGTTGAGCAGCCAACAGTTGCAGATGAACAGCCAGTAGTCGCAGATGAACAGCCAGTAGTCGCAGATGAGCAGCCAACAGTTGCAGTTGAGCAGCCAATAGTTGCAGAAGAACAGATAGTAGCCGCAGTTGAGCATGAAGAACAGTCTGTGGTTGAATATAAGCAACCAGTTGTATCAGAAGAGCAGCCCGCGGTATCTGATGAGCAGCCCGCGGCACCTGAAGAAGAGCAGCCCGTGGCACCTGATGAGCAGCCTGCCCCCACAGAGGAGCAGCCTGCAAATCCTATTGCGCCGCTGTTGGATAAGTCCATAGGGGCTCCGGTATTGAAGACTGAGAACCTTACCGTGTTGGCAGAGAATGTTACGGTAGTAAAAGAAAAGGCAGAGGAAAAGAAACAGGAAGAAACCACGCCGCCCGTTACGGAACAAAAGCAAGAGTTATCAGAAACGGGAAATGCAAAACTGGAAGACATTGAACAAAATAATATAAAGACAGAGACAGAAAACGAGACAGACGACAATACAACAACAGAAGAAATGGAAGATAAGAATTTCAAATATCGTGGCTTGCTGACCAATATCGCCATTGCGGTCATATTCTTCGCACTGGGCTATTGGGTAGGCAATTCAAATATACTATCAGATATTAAGGTAACGCCAGCGAAGATGCACGAGGACAGTGTTACGGTGAGCCATCCTAAGGCAGAGAAAGACAGCGCTGCTGCTGAAACCGAGGCTCCTGCTCCTGCTAAGCAGACAGAGACCAAGGCTCCGGCATCTGCATCGGAGAAGACAATGACTGCTACACCTTCAGAGACGGTACAACCACAGAAGCAGGAGGAGAAGCCTCTCACTCAGTACAATTCCGATGCCCGCGTGAAGACGGGAGCATATTACATCATTGGTACTGAAACCGAAGTGACCGCCAGAGAGGGACAGACGCTGCGCTCCATATCCAAATCATATCTGGGCCCGGGCATGGAATGCTACGTAGAGGCGTATAATGGCATTAAAGAAGTAAAGCCAGGTCAGAAGGTGAAGATACCAAAACTGAAGATGAAGAAAATTAGAAAGTAAGTAATAAGAAGTGGATATATATAGCGGTTTCATATCACGCAATGATGACTCGCAACTGAGAATGTTTGCTGAGTTTGACGGCGATATAAATAAAATTTTCGAGATGGGCAAGGAGGATGATATGCCCATTCTCATCACTCGCAATATGGTGAATTTTGCGGGGGTGTTGACATCTGTCACAATAGCCCGCAACGCAACGCGACAGATAATAAAGTATCTTGAACGCAACAAGGATCAGCGCTTTGCAATGTTCTGCCAGCGCGATGTGTCAATAGAAGAGCCCACGTCTGAGGACTTGTGCGAGCATGGAGTTATTGCGCAACTGCTTAAAGTGTTTGAGGTTCCAGGACATGAGAACCAGTATGCGTTCATTGCACAGCCATTGGCACGCTGCGTGATGACAGAGGTGATACAGGAAGAGCCGTTCATCAAGGGACACGTAGTGCCTACACCCGAGACAGAGCCGGGAGATGAGGATCTGGAGTACAGCACTATCATCACAGACCTGCACCACAAGATGAGGGAGTATATCGAGAAGAGCGACACCACTCCCTTTGAGTTGCAGATGTCCATTGCAGATATCTCCAATCGTCATTACTTCCTGAACATGGTGTCATACCACATGCCCTTCAAACTCTCTGAGAAGATGCGGCTGCTGGAGTATGATGACATGAAGATGCGTGCACTTGACCTGCTGCAGTTGCTCAACAGGGAGATACAGTATGCTAATCTGCGGCTGGACATCCACAACAAGACGCAGCATACCATCAACGATGAGCAGCGCGAATACTTCTTGCGCCAACAGCTGAAGAATATCAACAAGGAGCTGGGCAACGATGAGGGCGGACCGGAGAAAAAGACACTGCTGGAGAAAGCAAAGAAAAAGAAATGGTCCAAGGAGACAGAAGCTGTTTTCAATAAGGAAATGGAGCGCCTGAACCAGTTGAATGTCCACAGTGCCGACTACAATACGCAGTTGACATACCTGCAGCAAATCGTTGACCTCCCTTGGGGCGAATATACAGAGGATGACCTGGACCTGAACCGTGCGGAGCGCATTTTGAACCGCGACCACTATGGCATGAAGAAGGTTAAGGAGCGCATATTGGAATACATCGCTGTCCTTAAGCTTCGTGGAGATTTGAAGTCTCCTATCCTGTGTCTTTACGGTCCTCCGGGAGTGGGAAAGACCTCTCTTGGTAAGAGTATCGCCGATGCCCTGAAGCGAAAGTATGTTCGCATGAGCCTTGGCGGTCTGCATGACGAGGCAGAGATACGCGGTCATCGCCGCACGTATGTGGGAGCGCTCCCGGGGCGTATCATAAAGAACATAGAGAAAGCCGGTTCCAGCAACCCTGTCTTTATCCTTGACGAGATTGACAAGGTGACACGCAATACGAATAACGGCGACCCCGCATCGGCTCTGCTGGAGGTGTTAGACCCCGAACAGAACGGTGCTTTCCATGATAACTATCTGGATATGGACTACGACCTCTCCAAGGTGATGTTCATAGCAACGGCCAATGACCTGTCAACCATCCCGGCACCTCTGCGTGACAGAATGGAGATAATAGAGGTCAGTGGATATACCACCGAAGAGAAGATAGAGATAGCCAAGCGACACCTCGTGCCGCGCGAGAAAGATAAGACTGGACTGAAGCAGGAGAAATCGCTGACGTTCAGAAAGACTGCGTTGGAATATATAATAGAAAGGTACACGCGCGAGAGTGGTGTGAGACAGCTGGAGAAGCAAATCAATAAGGCTCTGCGCAAGATGGCATTCTATCTCACCCGCGATGGCAACTTGAAATATGACAAGATAACAACGGAAGTCATTGAGGAGCTGCTGGGCAAGCCGCCGTTCTACCGTGATATCTATCAGGGCAACGACTACGCAGGCGTGGTGACAGGACTGGCGTGGACCAGCGTGGGAGGTGAGATACTGTTCATTGAGACCTCGCTGTCCAAGGGCAAGCCGGGCAAGCTCACCCTCACCGGCAATCTGGGTGATGTGATGAAGGAGAGTGCCGTGATAGCATTGGAATATGTAAAGGCTCATGCGGATTACCTGAACATTGACTATCGCATCTTCGAACAGTGGAACATTCATATCCACGTTCCTGAGGGCGCGACTCCAAAGGACGGCCCCTCTGCGGGCATCACGATAGCAACGAGCATCGCATCGGCGCTGACCCAGCGCAAGGTGCGCAAGAATGTTGCAATGACCGGAGAGATAACCCTGCGCGGCAAAGTACTCCCCGTAGGAGGCATAAAGGAGAAACTCCTGGCTGCCAAGCGTGCCGGCATAACGGATATCGTACTCTGCTCGGCCAATGAGAAAGATGTGAATGAGATACCTGCGGAATATCTCAAGGGTGTCACATTCCACTATGTTGAGAACGTGCAGGATGTGTGGGAGTTTGCTCTGACCGATGAGGTTGTTGCCAATCCAGTAAACCTGACAGTAGAGAAAGAGGAGGATAAGAAAGAGTGACATTTCATCTGCAACATACAGACCCTTATTCCTCTGCCCGTGCTGGAGAAATTACCACGGATCACGGCACTATCCTCACGCCGATCTTTATGCCTGTCGGCACGGTGGGCTCGGTAAAGGCGGTGCATTTCGAGGAACTGCGGCGTCAGGTTATGGCTCAAATCATTTTGGGCAATACATACCACCTGTACCTTCGCCCCGGTCTGGAGATACTCCGAAAGGCCGGTGGGCTGCATCGGTTCATAGGGTGGGAGAGACCCATGCTGACAGATTCTGGTGGCTTTCAGGTGTTCTCACTCACCGGTATCAGGAAGCTCAAGGAAGAGGGATGCGAGTTTCGCAGTCACATAGACGGCTCAAAGCACTTCTTCACGCCTGAGAATGTGATGGATACAGAGCGCATCATCGGTGCCGACATCATCATGGCACTCGACGAGTGTCCTCCCGGACAGAGTGACTGGCAGTATGCCCGCCGCTCTCTTGACCTGACCCACCGCTGGCTCGACCGCTGCATCAGGCGTTTCAACGAGACAGAACCGCTCTATGGGTATCGCCAGTCACTCTTCCCCATCGTGCAGGGGTGCACATACAGAGACCTGCGCGAAGAGTCTGCGAAATATGTTGCAGACAAGGGATGTGACGGTAATGCTATCGGTGGCCTCGCTGTCGGTGAGCCTACTGAGAAGATGTACGAGATGGTAGAGGTTGTCAACGCTATCCTGCCTAAGGACAAGCCGCGATACCTCATGGGCGTTGGCACGCCGTGGAACATCCTTGAGAACATAGAGCGCGGAGTGGATATGTTTGATTGCGTAATGCCCACCCGCAACGGACGTAATGCAATGCTCTTCACGTATGAGGGAACGCTCAATATGAAGAATAAGAAATGGGAGGATGATTTCAGCCCATTAGACCCTCAGGGCTGTGACATCGACCGCGTCACTACCAAGGCATATCTGCATCATCTCTTCAAGGCAGGGGAATATCTGGCCCTGCAGATAGCCTCAATCCACAACCTCGCATTCTATCTCAGACTCGTGACAGATGCGAGGGAGCACATTATAAACGGTGACTTCACACAATGGAAAAGCTCGGTTATAAGCGATATGCAGCGAAGGTGCTAAGGCCGTTAGGACCGCTGAACCCCTTTCGGTACATCAAGCGGCTTGACCGCTATATCGTGGGGAAATTCATCGGTACCTACATCTTTGCCCTTCTGCTGATTATCAGCATAGCTATCGTCATAGATTTCAATGAGAATCTGTCGAACTTCACGGAGTACAACGCGCCGTGGAGGGCTATCATTTTCGACTATTACGTAAACTTCATACCGTATTTCGCCAACCTGTTCTCGCCGCTGTTTGTATTCATCGCGGTAATCTTCTTTACGTCCAAGATGGCAGGCAACAGCGAGATTATCTCCATCCTTGCCGCTGGTGTGAGCTTCAAGCGCCTTATGAGGCCCTATATGTTCTCATGCGTGCTCATATCGATGCTGTCCTATTACCTTGCGGCCTATGTGATACCCCACGGAACGGTGATACAGCAGAACTTTGAGACCGTCTATAAGAACAAGAAGAAGAACACGTCTGCCGAGAATGTGCAGATGCAGGTCGATGAGGGCGTGATAGCCTACATGCAGCACTATGACAACAAGCTGAAGAGAGGATACGGCTTCTGCCTTGACAAGTTTGAAAACAAGAAACTGGTCTCTCACATGACAGCCTCAGAGATACAATATGACACCATAGCCGACAGTAAGTTCCATTGGCAGGCCCTAAGCTGGAAAATCCGTGAGATGCGTGGCATGAAGGAAGTGATCACCTCGGGTATGAAACTTGATACCCTGATACAGATGGAGCCTATAGACCTTGTCTATTCCAAGGGTCAGCAAGAGACATTCACCTCGCCCGAGTTGCTGGACTATATCTCAAAGCAGATAAACAGAGGTTCGAGCAACGTGGTGCAGTATCAGGTGGAGTACCACAAGCGCATAGCATCCTCCTTCGCTTCGTTTATCCTGACCATCATCGGCGCGTCACTCAGTGCGCGTAAGCGTAAGGGCGGCATGGGAATGTATCTCGGCATAGGACTGGCGCTATCCTTTGCCTTCATCATGCTGCAGACCGTGTCGGCCACATTTGCCATCAATGCAGGCACACCGCCCATGCTCGCAGCATGGATTCCGAACATCCTCTTTGCCGGAATAGCCTATGCATGCTACAGGAAAGCTCCTAATTGATGCCAAACAGAGGCCCAACAGGCAGGTCAGGAAGTTAAGAGTTAAGTATAACAGCGAGAAAAAGAGAAGAAACATTGGACGACAAGAAGATTTATTTTGAAGAGACGCAGCTGAATGACAACGTGCTTGATGCGTTGTACGACATGCATTTTGATGCCTGTACGCCGATTCAGGCGGGGTGCATAGACCCCATCATAGAGGGCCGCGACATCATGGGCGTGGCGCAGACGGGCACGGGTAAGACAGCGGCCTATCTGTTGCCGGTGTTGTCATGCCTCGATGACGGCGGCTACCCCGAGGACTCCGTGAACTGTCTCATCATGGCTCCCACACGTGAGCTGGCACAGCAGATAGACCAGGCCATGCAGGGTTTCGGCTACTACATGGACGGCATCAGCTCCGTTGCCGTATATGGCGGTAACGATGGGGGGCGGTATAACCAGGAGTTGGAAGCCTTGAAGAAAGGTGCCTCTGTGGTAATCGCCACGCCGGGACGATTGATATCCCACATGCAGATGGGAAATCTGGACCTGTCCCGACTGTCCTTCTTCATCCTTGACGAGGCTGACAGAATGCTCGACATGGGCTTCTCTGACGATATCATGACGATAGCAAAGGCCATAGGCGGCCATTGCCAGACGATAATGTTCTCTGCCACGATGCCCGAGAAGATAGAAGAGCTCGCGCGTACATTATTACATAATCCCCTTACGGTGAAGATTGCCGTGAGCAAACCCGCAGAGAAGATACAGCAGTCAGCGTTCGTCTGCTATAGTGCGCAGAAGATGGAGATACTGAAGAACATCTTTAAGAACGGTTTCAAGCCTGAGCGCAGCACCGATGGTGAGCCGATGAAACTGGAGCGCGTCATTATCTTCTCCGGCAAGAAGCAGCGCGTCAAGGAGATATTCCGCTCCCTTCGCCAGATGAAGGTGAACTGTGGCGAGATGCACTCAGACCTTACCCAGGCAGAGCGTGACCAGATGATGTACCGCTTCAAGGCTGGCGAGATCGACGTGCTCGTGGCAACAGACATCGTGGCTCGTGGCATCGACATTGATGACATTCTGATGGTCATCAACTATGACGTGCCCCATGACGTAGAGGACTACGTTCATCGCATCGGTCGTACTGCCCGTGCAGAGCGCGACGGCGTAGCGATAACACTTGTGGCGCAGGAGGACATCTACCTCTTCAAGCGCATAGAGAAGTTCCTTGGGAGGGAAATCCTGAAGAATCCAATGCCCGACGGTATAGCACCCGGGCCGGACTATAAGGCAGACACTAAACATTCAACAACAGCCCATCGTGGCAATAAAAAACCTAAACATCATGACAGAAGCAAAAAACGTGTGCGGACTGAACAAGAAGGACTTCCGCACAACCGTAAACGGAAAGCAAACGGACCTGTACGTACTAAAAAACAGTAACGGTTGCGAGTGTGCTATCACCAACTATGGCGGTGCTATCGTGGCACTTATGATGCCTGATAGAAACGGAAATCTGGAGAATGTCATTCAGGGACACTCTAACATCCAGGACGTAATCAACTCGCCTGAACCGTTCCTCTCGACACTTATCGGTCGTTTTGGCAATCGCATAGCAAAAGGCAAATTCACCCTGCACGGCAAGGAGTACCAGCTGGCCACCAACGACGGCCCCAATCACCTGCATGGAGGTCCTAAGGGCTATCACGCACAGGTGTGGGAAGCCATTCAGATGGGTGAGAATACTCTCGCGCTGTCACTCACCGATCCTTATGGACGTGAGGGCTTCTCCGGCGAGGTGCGCATCAACGTGGAATACACGCTGACTGACGACAACGAACTGAAGATAGACTATCTCGCCACCACCAACAAGCAGACCATCATCAACCTGACTCATCATGCCTTCTTCTCCATAACAGGACTGGGCAACCCAACACCTACCGTGGATGACCTGCTGTGTGAGATCAATGCCGATTTCTATCTCCCCATCGACTCTACGAGCATCCCGACAGGAGAGATCCTGAAGGTGGAGAACACTCCGTTTGATTTCCGTACTGCCAAGAAGATAGGCCTTGAGATCAATGCTGACAACGAGCAGATAAAGAACGGAAGCGGCTATGACCACTGCTTCGTGCTCAACAAGCAGGAAGTCGGCGAGCTGTCCTTTGCTGCGCGTATTGCCGACGAGAAGAGTGGCCGCACCATGGAATGCTGGACCACCGAGCCGGGACTGCAGATGTACACTGGCAACTTCCAGACCAACTACCCCATACAGACCGGTTTCACGGCGCAGAGACGCTCTGCAGTATGCTTTGAGGCGCAGCACTTCCCCGATTCACCTAACAGGCAATACTTCCCGCCAGTGGTGCTGAACCCAGGGCAGCGTTACCGCCAGACAACAATTTACAAGTTCGGTATTTGTTAATTTTTAATAATTAATCAGCCTTAACGGGTGCATGATTACGGTTATTCCAAGAAAATATCGTAATTTTGCACCCGTTATTCGTACACAATAATGCAATGGAGTGTGTTTCGTGCATTTCATAGGCAGAGTCTCAGGGCTCTTCCTGCATGAAGCTCCTCACACCGTTGAGGCTACTCGTTGCAGGGGGACATCAAGTTCTCCCGACCAATATATCAACAGAAAATAATGGAAAAAGAAGAAATACTTACAACTGAACCAGTTGTAGAAGCGCCTAAGAGGAAGCGTGGTCGTCCGAGTAAGGCTGAGTTGGAGGCACGCAGGCAGTTAGAACTGCAATTCGCTTCTACATCAGAAGAAACACCTGCAGAGTCTGAGAATACCCCTGCATCCGTGCCTCAGGAAGGTGAGGTCACATCCTTGCCTCAGGAGGACGAGGGCACTTCCGTGTCCCCTTCTGGCGATGATGTCGTTGCGCCCAAGCGTCGCCGCAGGACCAAGGCAGAGATAATAGCTGCTGCGGCTCTGGCTGCTGAGGCTCTGGCAAAGAAGAATGATGAGGCACCTTCTGCCATGATGGCTGAAGAGCCTGTCGTATCGGAAGCAGGCTACGATACTCCTATGGAGGGTCACTCCATAATCCCCGAGGAAGCCTTTGCTTCTGCCGGTGGTGGCCAGGATGATGACCAGCCCGGATTGCTTGAACGTCTGCAGAGTAAGATGAATGGCAATGGTGGCAGTGAGGATAAACCCTGGGCTGGAGATCCTGCTGACGGGTCCGACTTTATTATAATTGAAGACCTGCCGGTAGAGGACAATAGTGTTATACCATACACCGATATGTTTGACACGCCCCAGCAGAATATATCACGCAACAGCATGTTGCAGGAGGACCCCATAGGTGCCGCAAGCGCTATAGGCGCATACGACTTTAAGGACATCATTGAGTCAAGTGGCGTCCTTGAGATTATGCCTGACGGATATGGCTTCCTGCGCTCATCGGACTATAACTACCTCTCATCCCCCGATGATGTATATCTTACTGTACAGCAAATCCGTCAGTACTCCCTTAAAACAGGTGATGTGGTAGAGTGCAAGGTACGTCCCCCCTATGGTACAGAGAAATACTTCACTCTCAGTAGCATCACAAAGGTCAATGGCCGTAATCCACGCGAGATACGTGACCGTATATCCTTTGAGAACCTCACACCGCTTTTCCCCGAAGAGAAATTCACTCTCTGCGGTGACCGCAGCACCACCAACATCTCTACGCGCATCGTAGATCTCTTCTCGCCTATCGGTAAGGGTCAGCGCTCTCTCATCGTGGCTCAGCCCAAGACGGGTAAGACTATTCTGATGAAGGATATCGCCAACGCCATTGCTGCCAACCATCCAGAGGCATATATCATGATGCTCCTCATCGATGAGCGTCCTGAGGAGGTGACGGATATGGCGCGTACCGTCAATGCCGAGGTCATTGCCTCTACCTTTGACGAGCCTGCTGACAGGCACGTGAAGATTGCCGGTTTGGTGCTCGAGAAGGCTAAGCGACTCGTGGAGTGCGGACACGACGTGGTCATCTTCCTTGACTCTATCACGCGTCTCGCTCGCGCATACAACACCGTAGCCCCTGCCAGCGGAAAGGTGCTCACAGGCGGTGTCGATGCCAATGCCCTGCAGAAGCCAAAGCGTTTCTTCGGTGCTGCGCGCAACATTGAGAACGGAGGCTCGCTGACAATCATCGCCACAGCGCTCACCGATACGGGCTCCAAGATGGATGAGGTGATATTCGAGGAGTTCAAGGGTACGGGCAACTCAGAGCTGCAGCTGGATCGTACGCTGTCCAATCGTCGTATCTTCCCTGCTGTCAATCTCGTGCTCTCCAGCACTCGCCGTGATGACCTGCTGCAGGATGAGACAACCATCAACCGCATGTGGATACTGCGCAAGCACATTGCGGATATGACGGCCTCTGAAGCGATGAACGAAATACACAACCTCATGGAGCGGACTCACGACAATAATGAGTTTCTCATGGCAATGAACGGTTAATATGTCAATATCCAGAACCCGTCAGCATTTCATAGACGTGGCGCGCCAGCTGTTTGCCAAGAACGGAGTGGAGCGCACCACGATGAACGATATAGCCGTTGCATCGGGCAAGGGACGGCGCACCCTCTACACCTATTTCTGCCGTAAGGAGGATATCTATATGGCTGTCATAGAGTCAGAGCTGGAGCGTCTCTCAGACAGGCTCGATGAGGTGGCATCCCAGCGCATGGCTCCACAGGAGAAGATTATAGAGCTCATCTACACCCACCTGTCACTCATACGCGAGACGGTGGTGCGTAATGGCAACCTGAGAGCCGAGTTCTTCCGTAATATATGGATGGTGGAGAAAGTGCGCAAAAGATTTGATGCTGACGAGATAGCCATCTTCAGGCGCGTATATGCCGAAGGCAAGGAGCAGGGAGAGTTTGACATAGAAAATGTAGAGGTTGTGGCAGACATCACCCACTATTGCATCAAGGGACTCGAAGTGCCCTATATCTACGGTCGTCTGGGCCGTGGCATGACCAACAGCTCCTCCAGGCCGCTCGTGGCGAAATTCGTCTATGGCGCGCTGGGGAAGAATTTAGGACCCCGCACTACGTAAGTAAATACATAATCAAATAAACAGTAATGAAACTATTAGAAGGAAAAACCGCACTCGTAACGGGTGCTGCGCGTGGCATCGGCAAGGCCGTAGCCATGAAGTTTGCTCAGGAAGGTGCCAACATCGCCTTCACTGACCTGGTGTTAAACGACGATATGGCTGCCGGCCTTGAGGCAACCCGCAAGGAGATAGAGGCACTCGGCGTAACGTGCAAGGCCTACGCTGGCAACGCTGCAGACTTCGCTGAGACCGAAGCCGTAGTAAAGCAGATAAAGGAAGACTTCGGCACCATCGACGTCCTCGTCAACAATGCAGGCATCACCAAAGACGGTCTCATGCTCCGCATGTCTGAGGCACAGTGGGATGCCGTGCTCAACGTAAACCTCAAGTCAGCCTTCAACTTCATCCATGCCTGCGCACCGATCATGCTGCGTCAGCGTGGTGGCTCTATCATCAATATGTCATCCGTTGTGGGCGTGCATGGCAACGCCGGCCAGTGCAACTACTCCGCATCCAAAGCCGGTATGATAGGCCTTGCCAAGAGTATAGCACAGGAGCTGGGTCCCAAGGGCATTCGCGCCAACGCCGTAGCACCGGGATTCATCGAGACCGCCATGACAGCACAGCTGCCGGAAGAGGTGCGTGCAGACTGGATGAAGAAGATACCACTGCGTCGCGGCGGTCAGGTAGAGGACATCGCAAACGTATGCCTCTTCCTCGCCTCCGACATGTCCAGCTACGTATCAGGACAGGTCATACAGATAGACGGTGGCATGAATATGTAATTGACCATTGACCATTGACCATTGACCATTGACCATTGACTGTCCTCTACGAAGATAATCATATAATCATCGTAAACAAAGAAAGTGGTGAGATCGTCCAGGGCGACAAGACCGGCGACACACCACTTTCTGATATTGTAAAAGCCTACATCAAGGAGCGTTACCACAAGCCCGGCAACGTCTTCCTCGGTGTAGTGCATCGTCTTGACCGTCCCGTACAGGGCTTGGTCCTTTTTGCCAAGACCTCAAAGGCTCTCACAAGACTCAATGACATGTTTCGTGAAAAGAACGAAGACCTGAAGAAAATCTACTGGGCCATCGTTCCCTCCTCTCGGGTTCAATGGTCAATGGTCAATGGTCAATTAGATAAGGATTCCAGTAATCTCCCTCCCCCCCAGGGGGGAGCCGGAGGGGGGCTTCCCCTCCCCTTGGGGGAGGGGTCAGGGGAGAGGTATCTCCGTCATTGGCTCGTACGCAACGAACAGAAAAACAAATCCTTTGCCACTCCCTACGTAGAAGGGCGTCCAGCGCCTCGTGGAGCAAAACTTGCCACCTTGCGCTATCGTGCCATAGCTCACAGCCAGCGATACACCCTCCTTGAGATACAGCTGCTCTCCGGGCGTCATCATCAGATCCGTTGCCAGCTCGCTGCCATAGGCTGCCCCATCAAAGGCGACCTGAAATACGGAGCGCCGCGCTCCAACCCTGACGGCTCCATATCCCTACTTGCCCGCAGACTGGAATTCACACACCCCGTATCAAAGGAACACATCGTAGTAGAGGCACCACTGCCGCCGCAGTTCCAAATCTTCGGTTAGAGTGCTGCCATATACATACTGTTATCTCAGCCTCTTTATCCAAATTTATTACTGTCCGCCAAAGAAGAAACCGCCGTTCTTCTAACTCCCAATAATTCTTTTGCCATCATTTCGCATTCATCTACATTATCCGTTGCAACTTCTCCTGTGGCCACTTGCGCCACTCCAACATTCTCTCCCGCTGAAGATGAAGTAGTATATAACACAAATGTGGAAATTAGTTGTGCAACGCAGGGTGCGACAATACACTATACCACCGATTGTAGCACTCCCACAACAGAAAGCTGCTCGGTACCGATGGTGGTAGTGTGAACTGCACGACCATAGTACAGGTGAGTGCCTACTTCCTTGCGGTTGTCCTGATAGGTAACATACTGAATAATTCCTGCCATAATGCTTTTTTCTCCTTTCTAAACCCCTCCTGACCTCCCCCAAGGGGAGGAATTATCGCCAGCCAGAGGTCAAATTTAAATAGTTAAACGGTTAATAATATAGATCACTTTGCAAAGTTACTTGTCTCTTAACAGAAATGCGGTGGTGTTTCTTAAAAGAAATTCGGTGGCTTTTTGAAAGAAATTAGAATAATTAGAATAATTTTCGTTGTCAGATAGCCCAACTGCGCGAGCTTATTATTCCTATTCTTCGCTCATTTCTTTCTTTTCATAGGTGCTCAGGCGCTTCGCGGAGTCTTCCAATTTCTTTCAATCCCTCCTCCGATTTCTTTTTCGTTATCAGATAGCCCAACTGCGCGAGCCTTTTCTGTCCTTTTCTGCCCCTTCATCCGCATGGTTATTATTCCTATTATTCCAATTTCTTTCAATTTCTTTCAATTCTTCCGTCCTTCATTTCTGTTTGCAAAGGTACTCATTATTTCTTTCCGTTTCCGAAAATCGCGAAAAAACTGCATCACTTTAACATCTGTTTACGCGGCAATTTAACATTTCGCCATCCTTCGATGTGCGATATAGCAATGGTAGGTGAATATGACCCTATTAGCACGTAAATAGCAGGGAAATCGTATTGAGATAACCACCTAAAAACAAAGGTTTTAGGCGGTGAAAGTATTGCTTTTGGAATGTGTTGACTGTGAGGCAGTTAGGGAAGAAGAATGATGGGCGGGAATATGATGTTAAATGTAAGGGACTAGGAGTTTTGTTAACAAATGAAAGGTTTGTTAACATACCTGAGGGAGCAACTTGGATTTGCATTGTTTTTGTGTGTCATAAATGTGTCAAGAGGGGAGGATTATGTTCTGATATGGCGTTTTTTCAGTCGAAAGATAACATTTTCATGGTTGAAATGCAGGTCTTTGGGGTCTTTAGAGCTTATGCTTTTACATGAAAAGTCGCTGACTCAGGGGAACTGCCACTTCCTGCACGAAGGGGGGATCGTAGCCAATGCTCTGATTGTTAGCATCATACAAGTTTTATTGCTGGTCAAGAAAGTGCAATATGCCGGTACAGATGGCAGATGGCAGTTTTCTTGTGTGCAGGTGTAAAATGTGGTAAAAGAATTTTACTATATATATTATATATATCTTATATAATATATATAGTAAACATATTTTAACAGTTGGTTT
>JAFVGZ010000025.1 GCA_017478025.1 Prevotella sp. | reverse complement strand
CATCAAGAACGTGGTGAAGAACCCGCGTATCATCATCGGCGACTATACCTACTACGATGATGTGGATGGTGCTGACCAATTCGAGAAGCATGTCACTCATTTCTACGATTTCATAGGCGACCGACTGATTATTGGCAAATTCTGCGCTATTGCCAAGGGTGTGGAGTTTGTCATGAATGGAGCCAATCATAGGATGGACGGCGTGACAACCTATCCGTTTTATGTAATTGGTGGTGATTGGGGAAGTGCCATTGCTCCGGTGAAAGATGAATTGCCTCTGAAGGGCGATACTATTGTTGGCAATGACGTTTGGATTGGCCAGCATGTAACCATCATGCCAGGCGTTCATATAGGCGACGGAGCCATTATCGGAGCCAACTCTGTGGTTGCCTCAGACATTCCCCCATACGCTGTTGCCGTGGGTAATCCCTGCCGAGTGGTCAGGATGCGTTTTGATGACGAATTCATCGCCTATCTGCTGCAACTGAAATGGTGGGATTGGGACATCGAGAAGATAGAGCGCAATTTCAAAGCCTTGTCAAGTGGTGATTTGTCATTGATCAGAAACCTATAAATTCCCATTTAACAAATCAAGAAATAAGAAAAATAATAATGATGAAGAAAATAGCAATTCCAACACGTGAAGGCATGATTGATGACCACTTTGGTCACTGTGCCTATTATACAGTCGTGACGCTCAACGAACAGAATCAGGTTATGAACCAGGAACGTCTTGACTCTCCTGAAGGGTGTGGCTGCAAGTCAAACATTTCCTCTGTTATGCAGGAAATGGGAATCACCCTTATGCTGGCTGGCAACATGGGTATGGGAGCCTACAACAAACTATCTGCTCATGGTATCTCAGTCATCAGGGGATGTCACGGAATGGTAGATGATGTGCTGAAGGCTTATCTGAATGGAGAGTTGAATGACTCTCAGGAATCCTGTGACCATCACGACTGCAATAACCATGAAGAGAAGCCAGTGTATGTAATACCTTCATTCAAACAGTAATCAGATATGAATACAAGAAAACATATAGCTGCAGAGAAGAAGAGATGTGGAAGTCACAACTGCGCCCAGGCCATCCTTCACACATACGCTGATATAGCAGGGATTGATGAAGAACTGGCCATGAACATTGCAAACTCCTTCGGTGCAGGAATGGGCAATATGGAAGGAACCTGTGGAGCACTTGTGGGTGCCGGTATGGTTCTTGGCATGGTCAACAAGGACAAAGCCAAATCCATGAAGCAGATGCGAGAGATTATGACCAAGTTCCAAGAGAGGAACGGAGCCACTCGATGTAAATTGCTAAAGGGCGTGGGTACAAAGGTGGTACTCAGAGAATGCCCTGACTGCGTAGCCGATGCAGCAGAGTTTCTGGAAGAGTATATCCCTTCCTCAAAGGAATAAGAACATATGAACATACAGCTATTCCCACTCAGAGAAGAAGAGACCATCGCATTCAAGGAGGAGATGCAGGAGGCATTCCAGCATGGTTTCCGGGCGTATTATAAGGAAGACGAAACCAATCAATGGCAGGTTCTCCCAGACGAGGATTTCTATCAGTCGTTAAATGCCGTAGGTGCAGAAGCCTACGAAGCCTTTAGCGAGGATGGCCAACGTGTGGGCGGTGCCATCATTACCGCTAACGGCAATATGGGTGAACCGATGGAGCAGCGAGAGCAGAGCGATGCTTGCATCAGCTCTGCCGAGTCGAGACAGAGGAAGACCGTAGGTCAACTCGCATTCCTATATGTGGAGGTGGGGGTTCAGAGTAAGGGCATCGGACAGGCCATCTGGAAGGCTATCGAGACGATGCATCCTGAGATAGAAGTATGGGAAACCTGCACCCCGTATTTCGACCGCCGTAACATTCACTTCTACATCAACCGCTGCGGATTCCATGCCGTTGAGTTTTTCAACGAGCATCATCCAGACCCGCACATGCCTGAGCAGTTTGATCAGGAAGACGGGCTGTTCAAGTTTGAAAAGAGAATTAAACAAGAACAAATAACACAATGAAAACGTCACACTCTTTCGGTTATCTGCTGGGACTGCTCATCTTTGTAATAGGCATTCCGGCCTTGATGTGGTTGGTATCTGGTCGACCTTGGCCATACGCACCTGATTCTACCTTGTTGTGCGTAGTTAGTGTTTTGTTCGCCATTTGCGGACTGGTGCTTAGCATCTACAGCATTGTCTATATGCGTATCGTTGGAAAGGGAAATCCTTTTGATGCATACGGCCATGAGGTAGCTCCGAGAACGAGGCATCTGATGACAGAAGGCCCATATGGTCTGTGCCGTAATCCGATGCTTGTCGGCATATACATTTACGATGTGGGCATCCTTGTTTGGTTATGGTCAGTCCTGCCACTATTTGTCTTCTTGATTGAAGCGATTCTCCTGACCTTGCAAGTGCGTAGTGAAGAGAAACGGTTGGAGAATGACTTTGGGCAAGAATATCTGGATTATAAAAAACGAGTTGGAAGGTATTTCCATGTATTATGAATGAGACGATGACGATTGATAAAACAAATATGTGCTCACATCTTCAGAAGAAGCTGTTTGAAGAAGACGGTGCTTATTATCATCTTTGGTTGGCTATGCAGGATGACCAAGAACTGACAGCCGTAGTTCGTTCTCGCCAGCTTCATATCTACCGCAAGGGTAAGAAGGTTCTGGTGTTGGCAGGAAAAGCTTCTCCTAAAATTATTAGAGACGATATATTCTGTGAGATGTTAGCAAAGCAATAATTGGTATGGGCGAGATGTGGAACCTGTGGCATGGCTGCCATAAGAAGAGCGAGGGCTGTCAGCACTGTTATGTGTATCGGCGCGATGCAGAGTTTGAGAAGGACCCCAATATCGTGACGAAGACTGCCAGCTTCAATCTTCCCATACGTCGTGACCGACAGGGGAACTGGAAGGTTCCGTCCGGTTCGCTTATGTGGACGTGCTTCACCTCAGACTTCTTCATCGAGGAAGCTGATGAATGGCGCGAAGACGCATGGCTGATGATCCATAGACGGAACGGCCTTCATTTCTTCATGATTACCAAAAGACCAGAGCGTATCGCCCAATGTCTGCCAGATGACTGGGGCGATGGCTATGAAAACGTCACTATCTGCTGTACGATGGAGAACCAACGGAGAGCAGACGAGCGTCTGCCACTATATCGTGAGCTGCCCATTCGCCACAAGTCCATCATCTGTGAACCATTGCTGGAGGCCATTGATTTCCACGACGCACTCGGCTCCTGGTGTGAGCAAGTGACAGTCGGTGGCGAGTCTGGCCGAGATGGCACTTGCTCGACACCCTGAAAGTACCGTCAGTCTATCGGGGTCTGCGCCTCATCTATACCTACGACGATAACTTCCACGATGATTTCAACATCACCGAGGAACTGAACATCGAGTACTACGACTAATCATCCCCCATCATCAAAACACAGACATACATACGCAAAGTGCCTCTATGGTCTGTTTTGGAAATTGAATATCTGTCGAGGAATACTAAAAACGCCTCATGATGTGTGTTATTTCGTATCTCTGTTTTGCGCTTCGAGGTTTTCGTGATGGAGCAGGGGTGCCATTATCATGACCTTGACGGCATAGACTATTCATTCATCCATACATATATTCATGAAGAACAATGACGGTAGCATTACACTATGCACCCGCCTGTTTGCCAAGTCTGAGAGGGGCGTGTGGCATGAGGGCAGGGTTATAGCAGGCCCGCGCGGCAAAGGTGTGGGAATAATGATAATGGAGGCTACTGCCGAAGTAACAAAAAAAGCCAAAGAGCCTCATGCCTGCGCCTGGAAGGGCAGACAAGGGCTATTGGCTTCTACAAGAATTGTGGTTATAGCAAATGCGCTGCCCCCTTTTGACGAGGCAGGCATTCCGCATTTTAGGATGGAAATGAGGTTATGACCAGACGTTTGCCTAGCTCGTAGGCATTCTTCAGGTCTTGTTTTTAAACTAAACCTACTTTCTCACGCAAAATCAACTTTCCCACGCAGAATCTACTTTCCCACGCAGAAGTGAGCGAAGATGTTATTGAGAGTTTCTTGTGGAGTGATTTGGCCACCAGTGATTTCAGATAGGATGTCAAGGGTGTGACGCAGGTCTTCAGCAAGGAGGTCACTGGACAATGACGGAATTAGTTGATTGGTTGTATTGCCGGCCCCTATGCCTGATTCCATACCGGCCCCTATGCCGGCTCCTATGTCTGCTCCCATGCCGGCTCCCATGTTTGCGCCCATGCCTGATCCCATGCCGGTTCCCATGCCGGCTCCTATGCCAGCTCCTATGCATGTACCCATGTCGGCTCCCATGTTTGCGCCCATGCCGGCGAGGACGTTAAGGATACTGTCATGTGCTCGCATGAGAGCATCGTAATGTCTGGCGTTTGTGATTATTGTGTCGTTCTCAGAGAATGTTGGTACTGCAGCTACGAGGCGTTCTTTGAGCTCATCCACGCCTATGCCATATTTGGCTTGAAACGTCTTTGTCTTGTTTTCTATGCGTATAACGGTCTGATCATCACGAACTTCTACATCTGGATATGGTTTCCCCGGCTCTTTCATCATTATGATGACACGTGCCCGCTGCGCCGCAGCTACAGAGCGTTCTATACCCAACTGCTCTATCGTGTCAGAGGTATGGCGTATGCCTGCAGTGTCTATGAAACGGAATGTGATGCCTTGCAAGTCTATGGTGTCCTCTATAGCATCGCGTGTTGTTCCCTGTATGTCACTTACGATAGCCCTCTCCTCCCCCAACAGCGAATTGAGCAGAGTGGATTTACCTACATTGGGAGCGCCGATAATTGCGACGGGGATGCCCTGCTTGATTGCCTGTCCGGCTTCAAATGACTTGGCCAAACGGAGGATATGGCGGTCTATACTCTCTGTCAGTTCAAGCAGTTCGGTTCTGTCTGCGAACTCCAAATCCTCATGGTCAGAGAAGTCCAGCTCCAGTTCAAGGAGTGATGTCAGTTTCAGCAGTTTGTCTCTCAGAACAGACAGTTCTGTTGATATTCCTCCTCGCAGTTGCGACATAGCGATGTGGTGCGTCGCCTTATTGGTCGATGCTATAAGGTCAGCCACAGCCTCAGCCTGACTGAGGTCCATCTTGCCGTTCAGGTATGCACGTTGCGTAAACTCTCCCGGATTGGCCATACGGCATCCGTTCTGCACCAATAGCTCCAATACCTTATTCAATATATAGCGCGAGCCGTGACAACTGATTTCCACGCTGTCCTCACCTGTATAAGAATGAGGTGCCTTAAAAACAGAAATCAGGCATTCGTCCAACGTCTCACCTTCTGCATTTACTATGTGGGTATAGTGAACGGTGTTGGCAGGTGTTGTCGCCTTGACAGGACGACAGACAGATTTTACAACGGAGATAGCATCGGGGCCGCTGACGCGTATGATGCCAAGAGCCCCGCCTATTGCTGTGGCGAGGGCACAGATAGTCTCATTATTGATCATTTCTTTCTTGCCCATGTGTTAGCTAACACTACAACCGCCAAACCGGAACATAGTAATACCACCGTCGCTCCCACTATCGCGCCATTGTTATTAGCCAATAGCGGTATCATGCAGCAAAAAGCTCCAGCAAGCACACTCGTGAGAGCCACCAGTATGCGCAGGCGCTGAACGTTCACCTGTGCCTTTTCTTCTTCACTTGCGGTATTATATCCGGCAATAAACTTGTCGCCCTTCCCCTTCACAACAATGTATGCGAAGATAAAGAAGGCTACGGCAATCATCAGGGTAATAAAAACTTTTAGTGTCATATTCTTTCTAAGACCTTTTTAATTAGGGTATCAATTGAGTTCTTGTACTCGATGCCGAGAGATGCTGCAAAGTTACGAAATAAAATGAAATCCCACAACATTATGTAAAGAAAACACCAAAGCCCGATTTTACACTTTGCTCATTTTTTAGGTGTCATTTTGTAAAATCAAGGGTAGCACGGAAAAAGGATATTAAAGTGGCGATAATCGATAAAAAAATGTAAGATTTCTCACAGTTATGCAGTTTTTTCGCACACCTAAGCCATACTTTTGCACCGTAATTCATATAAATCTATTAACTTAAAGACATTATTAAGATGAAAGAAAAAACAATTCTGAGAAATCTCGCGGTGGCGGTATTTGCAGCCATCGCCCTGACAGTAAACGCACAGCATGAGCATCAAACCTACAATGGTCCCTTCGGTCGCGGCAATTCCGGCACCGCCACCTATTCTTATTATACGGATGATGACGGCAAGCGCATGTTTGACGGCAAGTACACCTACAAGAAGGTGGACAAGCGAAACGGTGGCTCTACTTACACCGAGACAGGTCAGTACAAGGATGACAAGCTGGAGGGGTTGTGGACACTCACCTTCAATGGAAGCATGTATGGCAACAAGGTGGTAGCGAAAATCACCCTCAACTACAAGAACGGCTTGCTCGATGGCCCGATGAACTATTCCTGGCGAGAGACGGAGGGTGGCAAGACAAATACCAAGCAGTATGTTCTTCAATTCCATGAAGGCTATCTGACCGGCAAGGCAAGTAACATCAAGCTCGATATGCAGATTATATCATACGCGTTCGACGAGAACCATCAGCCCAGCGGTCTATGGACCTGCAGGCTGAACCGTCCGTCAGAGCAATGGACATTCTGCCTTCGCTATGCCGATGGTAAGTTGCAGGAGAGCTACACGGAGAATATGGCAACGGGCGACCGCACAGGACAGCGCACAGGTATAGGTGCTGACGACGGCGAGGTAGGCCGCCCCCTGCTGCAAGAGATCAACAAGCTCTTGCTACAGCCTTACGGCTACAAGGAGATGCCCGTCCGCAGCAGCCTCAATAAAGAACAGCAGTCGCACAACTCCAGGATTATCAACGCCGAAGGCAACAAGTATGGTTTCCTCGGTTACACAGGGTATCATGACTAACTGCTAACAAAAGGAATTTGACAGAAGTATAGCATTTTTTTCGCTTTTAGCATTGTCAATTTGGAAATAATTCGTATTTTTGCAGTTGGATACGGATTACATGCCGTTTCATTGACATACTGAACAGCGAAGCACCGTGTGCTTCATTCTCACCCAACGGGAACCTGAGAAACTCCTTGCCCGCTACGAACGTGGGCAGAAAGTGAAGGTGGGGAATGTCGTGCAGTTGTTTCCGCGCTACCATAGGCGCAGACTTCTGTCATATTCCACCTTCAAGGTTTTCTCAGGACCTCCGTTGCAAGAATATTGGCGCGAGTCTGCGCCTCAGTGTATATAGTAACCTAAAAACTTAAAACGATGATGCCAGAAACAGTATTAAAGGAAAAGGTATATGAAGGCGTCATAGAACTTGCAGTCTCTTTGACACGACAGGGCAAGACCATGACCTCAGAAGAACTGACCGATTGGATAAACAAGAACTATCCCGGTTTCCAGCACCCTTACGGAAACTCCCGTGGCGTGCCCCAAGCCGCCTTCCTTCGTGCCAAGAATGCTGGCAATCAGGAAGGCATGGACGCCCTCGCAAAAGCGTTCACGCACAGCGACGGCACACCCCTCTGGAAGGAATAACTAAAGAAAGGAGGAACATATCATGCTCACAAAAATGGGAAAAGGAACATTCAAGTGCAAGGACTGTGGCGAAAACTTCGAAACCTTCTACACCGAGGGCGGCATCAGGGCAGGCATCAACCTGCCGCACTGCCCGAAGTGCGGGAGTGGGAATACGAAGAAAGCAACAATCTTGGATCACATTCTATAGCAAAATTGCCACATTTATTCATAAGTTATCTCATTATTTTTTTATGTTTAATAAAAAATAGTATTATTATGAGCAAAAAAAATCTTACGCAAGAGCAAGGCGACAGTATTAAGGAAATTGTAGGCAAGATCATTGATCTTATTGTAAAACTAACGAAAGGAAAGTAAACTAATTCCTCTTTTTGTATTTGCTATAACTAGATATTTCTTGTTAAAATGGTTGTTATGAAAAAAGGACTAAAGAATCTAACCTCTATTACGCAAGTGATTCTTAGTTCATCTGCAAAAGACTTGCTTAAACGTGGCAAGTCTTTTGCAGATGAAGCTACTAAGTTTTCAAGCAAAACCTTTTCAAATAAAAAAAAGGAAATTAAAATTCTTGTCGAAGAAAGGAAACATTCTTTTAATATGTTTTCACAGCAACTAACAAATAGGAAATGTAGAGTACAAGAGTCGATTGGGAATTATATAGAGGACAAAAGCCAATCCGCAAAAACTGCATGTTCCACTATATCCAGTCGTGTGGAGAATTATCTTTCTATTGGTAATAACGTGTTCAATGATCTTGCTGAATCATACGAAAGAGCATCAAAAATTGTTGGCAGGAAAATTGACGAACATATATACGACAGTTTAAAAGAATTAAGGTTGAAAACAGCCCCCCTCATTATTACAACAAATGACATTATGGATAAGTCACAGTTCACAATCAGTTCAGGTTTCAAGAGGATTGATGATAAAGGATACCTAAATCTTACAAAAGATGAAATTTTGTATATTATTTCTTTCTGCCTAAGTAAGAAAATTGAAGGAATGAGGACAATTGTTTCTATTCTTAAATGGCTACTATCCATCCATATTGAGTCATACAAAGATGATTTGAAATTGAAGACTTATGCCAGGTTAGCAGCCTATGCGTATGGGAGAAAAACTAATCTGATATTGCCAAGAGGATGGGAGGTCATAAATAGAATACCAAATATTAGATTTGAAGATAAAGATACAGGATTAATATCCGTTCTGTTTAGAAAAAAAGCTTCTTCTGAATATGTATATGGATTTGCTGGAACTCAGAACATGAAAGACTGGGAGGAAAATGCGAAGCAGGTAGTTGGCCTTTCTAAACAATATAACATGGCACTAGAGAATGCAAAAATAATAAAAGAATACATTTCTCCATGTCACCTGACTTTTACAGGACATTCACAAGGAGGTGGTGAGGCTGCATTGTGTGCATATCATTTAGGTGAAGAAGCTATTACTTTTAATCCCGCAGGAATGAGCCCAATCACAAAAGTAAAGGCACGCTCCAGGCATAGTAAATATTCAGAAATAAATAGCTACATTTATTTGTCTGATGTTTTGAACATTGCTCAGCAACTTACCGAAATCATTCTTTATCCCCTGACAGCTGATGGGGAAGTACATTACATTTATGATAACATACCACGAAATTTTAAGATAAAGGAGTGGCATGGTATGGAAGGCTTTTTAAATTATTTTGATGTTGATAATAATTACAGATAAAAACACGGAGCAATCAATGATATTAGTCTGTGCTCCCATCATCGAGAAAGCGCAAAAGGAACTGGAAGAAAAGATTGACGACATTATAACAGAGAAGTTCACCAGTGGGCTGGTCAATACGGTGGAGTTCTTCAACGTGGAAGACATGGTGAATATGGCGGAGAGCCTGATATCCATCACAAACCTGCAACGGCACATCACTTCGTCTGAGGAGACCGTGGGAGGGCCGATAGACGTGGCGGTGATTACGAAAGCGGACGGATTCAAATGGATTAAACAGAAAACAACAAGGTAAGATATGAGAAACATCTTTTTCAAACCCTTTGTAGGCTCAGCCTACTCAACGGGTGGCATATTTGGAAAGCGGGTGATGATTCTCGGGGAGAGTCATTACTGCGAGGAGGGATGTGCGGATTGCGGCAACGCAAGGGTGCATCCTGAGTGCTGCGCCTTTACGAATGGGGTGGTGAGTGACTATCTGAATGAAGCGCTGGACAGGCAGCGGTGGATGTCAACGTACTTGAAGTTTGAACGGTCGTTGGTTGGACATGAGACGGATTGGGCAGAACGGAAGAAGATCTGGAACTCCGTGGTGTTCTACAACTATCTGCTGGCGGCAATGGGCGGGCCTCGTGAGGCTGGTACGAACAAGCAGTATGAAGATGCGGCAGAGCCGTTCTTTGAAGTATTGGAACAGTACCGTCCTCAGTATGTCATTGTATGGGGTTCGCGCCTGTGGGGATATATGCCAGCAGGGGGACGCTGGTCGTGGAACGACGACATCGTTGTGGATGGTAACATCAACAAGTGTGGCAACTATGCTCTGAATGACGGTACCAAGGTGAAGATTATGCCCGTAAATCACCCATCTGTGGGCTATTCGTGGAATTATTGGCACAAGGTTATTACTAGGTTTCTGGGCTTTAAGTAATAAATGTTTCAAGTTTCTGAAGTTTCTCGCCCTGAAAGGTAGGGCGTTCTTCTACTTGCAAAAGTTGAATAAATGTCCTTCTCACATAAAATTAGTGTGTGGCTATGCGGAGTTTTCGCATAGCCACACACTAATTTTGCACCTGAATTACAAAAACAATTGAATTTATGAAAGATGTAGTTATTGATGTGATAGTCCTTTATGTTGGGCTATTTGGAGCAGTGGTGTATCGTTGGGGAGATGTATATATGGCCTTTCTTGCAGTGACAGGTTTCATGCTCACCATCTTCCCTTTAATGCTTCTCTTGCGGAGAAAGGTTTTCATAGCGTGGCTGAGTAAATACCAACTGTACCCATATAATTTCATTGCATTGGCGCTCATCCCGATGGTGATTGGTATCCTGTTAATTTCAAGCCAAATTAAGTAACAATGGAACCTGATACGAAATAGAGAAAGGATGTTACTATCACTCAGAAATAAAAAGAAATGACGACTTTCTTTTGTATTTCATTCGTTTAATCGTAACTTTGCACACATGAAAGATTATTTGCGCAGGAATCTATGGATTTTGAGTGAGTTGTATCAGAACCCAAAGGGTCTGACCTACAAGGAAATAGCAGACCGCTGGGAGCGGAGTTCGCAGAACATACTTGACAATCCGTTGCCTAAGCGTACATTTGCCGACTGTCTGAGAGCCATTGAAGAAACATTTGGCATCCAGATTTCCTCTGATGCCCGAAACGGTTACAGATACCGCATCGTAAATCGTGAATGGTTGGAGAATGACAACGTGAAGGATTGGCTTTTGTCTGCCTTTGCCGTTAATACTCTTTTACTGGACAGCCATGAGCTGAGTGAGCGTGTGATGTTTGAAGATATTCCGTCTGGCAACGATTATCTGTTGGAGGTGCTAAAGGCAATGAGAGAGGACCGTGTGCTGGCAATAACCTATCAGGACTATTACGACAAGGAACCACGTGACATTCTGTTAGAGCCTTACTGTGTACGTGTGTTCCGCCAACGATGGTACGTGATAGGCGTGATGGAGAATGAGTCAGAACAAGAAGAACCGACAGAACTGACCAATCAAGGTCGCATTCGCCGCTATGCGCTGGATCGTGTCGTAAAATTGGAGCAAACGGATGCAACGTTCAAAATACCGCAAGGCTTTTCTGTTGACAGTTATTTCGCTGATGCTTTTGGCATCATCGTGGAGCCTGAGGAATATGATGTTGAGACGATAAGCCTGAAAGTCTATGACATCAACCATCGCCGTGAATACCTGCGCTCGCTGCCTCTGCATTCGTCACAGCATGAAATTGAGACAACTGCAGATTATTCCGTTTTTGAATTGCGGTTGGCACCTACATACGACTTCGTTCAGGTTATCTTGGCAATGGGCAATGAAGTGGAGGTGTTAGCTCCGGAATATGTTAGATGCGAAATAAGGAAACGCGTCACAGATATGTGCCAACTCTATAAGTCTTTTTAAGACGTCACTCATCAAATTCTGTCAAGTACTTTCTGAATGAGGGTATCTATGGAGTTCTTATACTCCGTATTCATTTCTGTGGTGTAGCGGTTGGCAATCACCATGCAGCATGTCATGGCCCTGTGTCCTAACAGTGATGCCATGCCGGCGAGGGCAGAGGACTCCATCTCGAAGTTGCAAATCTTCATGCCTTCATATTCAAAGGCTTCTATCTTCTTGTTTTGTTCAGGGTCTGCTATGTCAGCCCGCAACACTCGTCCCTGCGGTCCGTAGAAGCCGCCGCATGAGACGGTATATCCCTTGACCATGTCATCAGCAGCTATCTGGTTTATCAGGTCTGCATCAGCCACAGCCACGTATGGAGCTCCCTTTATGGGGTTCCACTTCATGTGATTCTTGAATACTTCCTCAAGTTGCAAGTCACACACCTCGTTGCGCCCCGCATAGTAGTTCAGCAGGCCGTCAAAGCCGATACTCTTCACCGATGCCACGAAGGAGCCAGTCGGTGTAAAGGGCTGCAACCCGCCACAGGTGCCGATACGCACCATCGTCAGTGTGCGGTGCTCATCGCGTTCCTCGCGCGTACCATAATCTATATTGGCAAGGGTGTCAAGCTCGTTTACCACGATGTCTATATTGTCACAGCCTATGCCATGGCTCTGCACCGTTATCCTTTTGCCCTTATATGTGCCTGTAATAGCATGAAACTCACGGCTCTGCACCTCACATTCCTTCGTATCAAAGTGAGCCGCAACGGTATTCACACGCTCCGGATCTCCCACCAGTATTACCTTATCGGCCAATTGTTCGGGCTTCAGATGCAGATGAAAACACGAGCCGTCATTGTTTATTATCAGCTCAGACTCAGGAAAAACTCTCTTTGTTTCTTTCATAACTCTCAATATTTAACTGTAAACGATATCTTTCTCTAAATCTCAACTCTTTGCGACGATATCCTTTACCACCTCCCATATATTGTCTGCAGTGGTCAGAGACACATGTTCCGCCGTGCTATGTGGGTTAATTATGCGCGGTCCTATGGATGCGATGTGGATGCCAGGGAAGCGTTCCGTGAAGTATCCGGCCTCAAGAGCGAAGTGCATCTCCACGGGTCGGGGCCGAAATCCCAGTACTTCATCAAACGACTCCATTGTCTGTCTTATCAATGGATGTTCCACATCCTCCTGCCAAGCTCCCACATGCATCACAGTCTCCACCTCTGCTCCCGTCAGAGTGAATATCTGTTCGATGTTTCGTGCCAGCCCGTTCAGCCTGTCATTACTGAAGCTTCTCGTGTGGGTTGACACAGTAAAGTGCTCTTTCCCTTGCTTTACCAGGCCGATATTGTTTGATGTCAACACACACGAGGCATTATTTTCCTGCGCCTCCACGTCATTGCGCATCTCTACGGGGCCAGTGGGTATGCCGTTGATACATGCCAACAGAACGTGTGTTCCCTCTTCGTTTACCACTGTGGAATGCCATACAGACGGTTCGCATGTCACCTCTATCAGTGGGTCAGTATGTGAATACTGCGCCATCACCGCCTCATGACACTGCCTTACGAGGTTTTCAAAGACAGCGATATCCACTCTTGGTATCACCACCTTAGCAGCCGCTTCGCCCGGTATGGCAGAGTATGCCTGTCCTCCCTCAAAGCTTACAAGGTATAGCTTTACATTCATCTGCCTTATGGCTACCAACAGCAGGTTAGCCAAAATCTTGATGGCATTGGCACGTCCGCTGTTTATATCCACTCCACTGTGGCCTCCCCTACCCCAGTTCACTTCCACTTCGTATGCCACATACCCCTGAGGCATGGCGATACGGCGGTATGGCAGCCGTGCCACCTGTATGTGTGCTCCAGCCGAACCCACTGTGATCTCGTCATATGCCTCCGAGTCCAGGTTCAGCACTCTCCTACCCTTGATGAAGTCCTTTGGCAGGTTTGCTGCCCCGCTCATGTCATCCTCCTCGCAGGTTGTGGTGAGAACCTCCAGCGCAGGGTGCTTCAAGCTGTCATCATCCAGCATGGCCAGTGCCATTGCAAGGCCTATGCCGTTGTCTGCACCCAGCGAAGTGTGATTGGCACGCATCCACCGTTCCCCGTTCTCTTCATATTCTATCGGGGTGACACTTCCGGGCGTGTCATATCCAGCCTCAGCCACACACACCATATCCATGTGGTTCAGTATGACCAACGGCTCATGATTCTCATAGCCCGGTGATGCTTCTTTTCTTATTACTACACAATTATTCGCCGAACGGCTATGGCTCAGGCCATGTCGTTCGGCGAATTTGCAAAGATAATCAGCCATCGCCTCCTCATGGTGTGAGGGACGTGGGATGGCACATATCTCTTTGAAGATTTTCAGATAATTATTCATGTACAATTTACAATGTACAATGTACTGTTTTTCTATGCAAGAAGCACATTATTACGCCTTGGCAGACAGAGCCTCATGCATGTGCTTAGCGGCATTGCGTCCATCGCCCATAGCGAGGATTACTGTTGCACCGCCACGCACGATGTCACCACCGGCATAGATATTAGAACGATTGGACTGCATGCCTTCGTTCACCACGATAGTGTTCTTTCTGCCCAGTTCCAGTCCCTTGATACTCTGTGGCACAAGTGGGTTTGGAGATACTCCGACAGCAACTACAACCTGATCTACGTCTATCGTAATCTTCTCGCCTGTCGGTTCTGGCGAGCGGCGTCCAGAAGCATCGGGCTCACCGAGCTTCATCACCTCGAGCACAGCCTTAGCCACTGCGCCCTTCTCATCGCCGATGTATTCTGCGGGGTTATGCAGCGTGAGGAATGTGATACCTTCTTCCTTAGCATGCTTCACCTCCTCCAGACGTGCAGGCATCTCAGCTTCAGAGCGGCGATATACCAACGTCACATTAGCACCGAGACGCTTTGCTGTGCGGCATGAGTCCATAGCGGTGTTACCACCACCCACAACAAGCACGTTCTTACCGAGGTTGATAGGCGTATCGGTCTTAGGATTAGCAGCATCCATGAGGTTCACGCGGGTGAGGTACTCGTTAGACGACATGATATTGATAAGGTTCTCACCTGGTATATTCATGAAGTTTGGCAGACCTGCACCTGAACCTACGAAGATACCCTTGAAGCCACCGGCCTCCAGATCATCGACGGTGATGGTCTTGCCTACTATCACATCAGTCTGGAAGTGTACGCCCATCTTTCTGAGGTTGTCTATCTCCACGTCAACGATAGCATTTGGCAGACGGAACTCTGGGATACCATATTTCAGCACACCGCCAATCTCATGGAGAGCCTCAAAGACATATACGTCATAACCCTTCTTCACCATGTCGCCGGCAAAAGACAATCCAGCAGGTCCTGAACCTACCACAGCAATCTTGACGCCGTTGGCCGGTGCAATCTCAGGCAGTGACATCTGTCCTGACTGTCTCTCATAGTCGGCAGCGAAGCGCTCCAGGTAACCTATGGCAACAGCTGGCTCATTCATCTTCAGATGGATACACTTGCTCTCGCACTGCTTCTCCTGCGGACATACACGACCGCAGACGGCAGGCAGGGCTGAGGTATTCTTCAATACCTTGGCAGCAGCCAGGAACTGACCTCTCTCAATGTTCTTCACAAATGAAGGAATGTCGATGTTGACCGGACAGCCCTCTACGCAGGTTGGCTTAGCGCAGTCCAGACAACGCTTTGCTTCTGTCAGCGCCATCTGCTTCGTCAGACCCTTGTTCACCTCTTCAGTCCTTGTGGTAGCGCGGTAAACGGGATCCAGCTCAGGCATCTTCACTCTTTCTATCTGAGTGCGCTCCTTTGGCTTCATGCTCTTGCGCAGCTCTTCGCGCCAAGGAGCCTTACGATCGGTAAGCACTTCAATAGGATCGTCAACGGGAGCCACGTCCATCGTCACGTCAGTGTCTTCGGCCTTGCCGCCCTCGCTGTCCTTATACACATGCTCTGCATAGTGCTCCATCTCCTCCTGCTCAGCCTTCTTGAAGGTGCCCATGCGCTTGAACATCTCGTCCCAATCTACAAGGGCTCCGTCAAACTCCGGTCCGTCAATACATACGAACTTTGTCTTACCGCCGATGGTGAGGCGACATGCACCGCACATACCTGTTCCGTCCACCATGATGGTGTTAAGGCTCACGTCTGTTGAGATGCCATACTTCTGCGTTGTCAGGCAAGAGAACTTCATCATTATCGGAGGTCCGATAGCGAAAGCCTTGTCAACATGCTCCTGCTCACAGAACTTCTCAATACCTATTGTCACTACGCCCTTCTCGCCCTTTGAACCGTCATCGGTCATGATGATAAGCTCATCGGAAGAAGCGCGCAGCTCGTCTTCCAAGATTACCAACTCCGCCGTTCTGCCAGCCAGCACAGTGAGCACTCTGTTGCCGGCAGCCTTCAGGCCGCGCACGATTGGCAGCATCGGTGCAGCACCCACACCGCCGCAGGCACATACCACCGTACCGAACTTCTCGATGTGTGTAGGGTTGCCGAGAGGTCCTACTACGTCAGCCACCTCGTCACCCACTTCCTTGTTACACAACTTTGTGGATGACAGTCCAACCTCTTGTATCACAAGAGTGATAGTGCCACGCTCCGTATCAGAGTCTGCAATAGTCAGCGGCATGCGCTCACTGTGCTTATCCACGCGTACTATAACGAAATTACCGGGCTTACGGCTCTTCGCTATCAGCGGAGCCTCAATCTCGAAAAGGAATACCTTCTCTGAGAATTGTTTCTTTGTTACTATTTTATACATAATGTCTTTGTATGTTTTCTTTTAGTCTATCATCTCCATACCCATATATGGCACGAGGGCTTTTGGTATTCTTATACCCTGCTCTGTCTGATTGTTTTCCAACAGTGCAGCCACGATGCGGGGCAGTGCGAGAGCTGAACCGTTGAGGGTATGACACAGTTCCGGTTTCTTTGTCTCGCTGTTACGGTAACGGCACTTCAGGCGGTTTGCCTGGTATGTGTCAAAATTAGATACTGATGACACCTCAAGCCATCTGCCCTGTGCCTCGCTATATACCTCAAAGTCATAGCAGATGCTGGAAGTAAAGCTCTGGTCACCACCGCAGAGCAGCAGCACGCGGTATGGCAGCTCGAGTTTCTTCAGCAGTCCTTCTACGTGCTCCAGCATCTCCTTGTGGCTCTCCTTAGAGTGCTCCGGCTTGTCTATGCGTACAATCTCTATCTTTGAGAACTCATGCAGTCTGTTCAGGCCGCGCACATCTTTGCCGTATGAGCCGGCCTCTCTGCGGAAGCACTGGGTGTAGGCGCAGTTCTTAATGGGCAGATCCTTCTCATCCAGTATCACATCGCGGTAGATGTTTGTCACCGGTACCTCTGCCGTAGGAATGAGATACAGGTCATCCACCTCGCAGTGGTACATCTGTCCCTCCTTATCAGGCAGCTGACCCGTGCCGTATCCTGAAGCCTGATTCACCACCGTAGGCGGCATAATCTCCGTATATCCTGCTGCGCGAGCCTCATCGAGGAAGAAATTGATGAGCGCTCTTTGCAGGCGTGCTCCCTTACCTATATACACAGGGAAGCCTGCACCTGTTATCTTCACGCCGAGGTCAAAGTCTATCAGGTTATATTTCTTTGCCAACTCCCAGTGTGGCAGTGGGTTTGCAATGCCTAGCGATGGGTTCACATCCCAGTTACCAACGGTATCGTTTGGCGTACACTCACGCAGGTTGCTCTTCACCACATGGTTGTCCTCAGCGCCAAAGCCCTCAGGCACCTCGTCGTATGGTATATTTGGTATCTGGCAAAGCAGCGTCACCAGATCCTGTTCGGCCTGTGCCTTTGCTGTCTCCAGTCCTTTGCTCTTCTCTTTCAGCTCAGCTACGGTTTCCTTTGCTGCCTCAGCTGCGGCCTTGTCGCCCTGCTTCATCAGTTTCCCAATCTCTGCAGCAGCCTTCTTCTGTTCTGACAGACACGCATCGAGTGCCTGCTGAGTCTCACGGCGAGCCTTGTCTGTAGAAAGAACCTTCTCTATTGCCTCCGCAGCATTAGGGAAATGTTTCTTCTCCAGCCCGGCAATAACGCGAGCCTTCTCTTCTGTAATAAGTTTTAATGTAAGCATCTGTATGTTTCTTTAATCTTTTGTATTTCTAACCAACTTAACGCGTCAACGCGCACGCGTGTACATTAGAGTTATAATCAAAATGCAAAATTACAAATAAACTTTGAAACACACAAACTTTTTTTCAATCTTCGCACTCTAACCCTCACTCAGCCACCGTTCCCGACAGCCATCATCACGCCTTTCCCTTACCTTTGCCAGCACTCTCAGCTGCCCTCATCACGCCTATCATTTGTCTTAGTCAGCGCTCTCAGCTGCCCTCATCACGCCTTTCTCCCTTACCTTAGCCACCGTTCCCGCAGGCTCTCCTGCGGGTCTCTCACTCAGCCACAACCCTGCTCGCCTGCCTCATCAGCCCCGGGTTTCCGCTTTTCATTACCTCGGCAGCCTTCTCCTTCACGTGCTGCTGCTCATCAGCGGCCAGCGTCATGCCCTGCGATAAAAGGCGCACCAGAATGCACCAACCGTGCAGTTGCTCAATAGCCTCCTCCTTATCCACCAACGACAGAGCGAGCTCCTTTGCATACGGCAGCCGGCTATAAAGCGCCATCGTTCCAATCTCCGCCACCTCTTGCGTCGGCGTATCAGCTATCCACTGTCGCGCCTCCTCTTCGGGCATCGCATCAGCAGGCATCAGCATCGTTGCCAGTATCTTGCACTCCCTCACATTCTCCTGCCACAGGGCAGCAGCAAGGTCATGTGACGGCTCATAGTCACGCGCCATCTCCTGAAGATGTCCTAACGACACACCCCAGTTCAGATGATACTGCACGCCCTTCTCGCGCAGCGACTGGGCACGTGCACCGTCCATATACAGCCGGAACGACTGCTTTATTTCTTTTAAAAGATCATTCACATTTACAATTTACAAAAACCCAGAAATACCGGATAACCCGGAAAATCCGGAATCTCCGGAAAACCCTGCCCCTTCTAAAACTCCAGCGACACTCTTCCGTTCAGCTGTCTTCCTGTCAGATAGTTCGGCACAGCATACTGATGATTTGTCACATCCGTCACCCAATAGTATGAGTTCACGTTATTATGTCCCAGCAGATTCAGGCAGTCCAGGCCCACCCATACATTCTTCAGGCAGAAGCGTTTCGTCTCCTGATTGGGTCTCTTATACGCCCTGAAGCTCATACCGATATCCACTCTCTGATATGCCGGAGCCCTGAAGCTCTGACGCTTGTTGTCGGTATGCGGCGGTCCGAACGGCAATCCGTCTGAGAATGCCAGCTTCAGCACCATCCTCCAGCGGTCCGTACCGGGGAAATAGTCGGTGAAGAAGAGGTTCACGGCATATCGCTGGTCCGTAGGCAGCGGTATCGTCTGGCCTCTATAGTCCATTCCGGTCTTCATCAGCGAGAACGTAATCCATGAGTCGGTACCCGGTACGAACTCTCCATACAGTTTGAAATCTATACCTGCGATATATCCCGAGCATTCGTTGATACCGTTGTAGGTTATCTTCATATTGTTCACGCTATACGGTATCAGGTTCGACAGCGCCTTATAGTACGCCTCAGCAGTAAACTTAAACGGTCTCTGCCCGAACTTGAAACGGTAGTCATACGCCGCAATGAAGTGTATGCTTCGCTGCGACTTTATCTTGTTGTTGAGCGTGGCTATGGTCACACCGCTTATGGTAGTGGTGTCGCGCAGTTCTTTGAAGAACGGTGCCTGATAGTACAGTCCCGCAGCAAAACGCAGCGTGGTGTTCTCATTCCAGTGTGGTATGACCGCCAGCGATGCCCTCGGCGATACGATGCTCTCTTTGTTGAATGACCATCTTGAGAAGCGCAGGCCGTAGTTCAACGTGTAGAAATTCGTCTGCTGGGGCGAAGAGAACTTCCATGAGTCCTGCACGTACAGCTCAAAGCGGTTGGCTGTCAGTTTGTTTCGCGCCGCGAGAGTATATATCATCTTCAGGTCTTCACCCGTATGCGGCATCACATATCCCGAGGAGTCACGCATCTCATACTCTCTGCTATTCTCCTCTATCCTCTCCCATCTGAGCGATGCGGCAGCCTCGATGTCATGTTTCTTCAGACGTTTGTTCAGCTTCAGCTTCACGCTGCCCACCGTTGCGGTCAGGTAGTTACGGGCATATTCCATGTATGTTCCCACGCCCAGATTGCTCTGAGTCTCCGTCTGTGTCAGCCAGTACTGGCCCTGTATGTCGTAGGTCTCCTGCTCTTTGGTGTGGAAGGCGGAGCCAATGAGCGACAGAGAGAGGCTGTCATTGAATACCCTCTTCAGCGTCATCGTGCCGAAGAACGTGCGGAAGAGGTCACGCTCCTTACCGTCGAAATATACCTTGAAGGCTTTCAGGTTCTCCTGTGTGCCGAATGTTGTCTCTCTGTCCTTGGGGTTGAAATTGTACTTCGACTGTGATATATCTCCGATGAAGTCCAGCTGCCACCTCTTGTTGGGGCGCCAGGACAGGTATGTCTGCCAGTCTATGAACTGCGGGTCATACTCGCCTGTGGTGTCAAAGGTCTTCAGCAACGCCTTCGTCTGCTTGTATCTCACGCCGTTGGCCCATGAGAATTTCTTGTTGCCGAAGCCCAGATATGCACTTCCTCCGAGCAGGCTGGCATTGAGCGTTGCCTCTGTCTTCTGCGGACGGTGGTAGGTAATATCGAGCACCGAAGACATTCTGTCGCCATATTTTGCCTCATAACCGCCGGTAGAGAAGCGCAGGCTCTCCACCATATCGGCGTTGATGATAGACAGTCCTTCCTGCTGTCCTGAGCGAACGAGGAACGGACGATACACCTCTACATCGTTGATATACACGAGGTTCTCATCAAACGATCCGCCTCGCACGTTGTATTGTGATGACAGTTCGTTGTGAGATGTTACGCCGGCCTGCGTCTGTATCATCTCTTCCACCGCATTGCCCGTCACCGACGGAGCGAGCGTCATATCCTTCACGTCCAGCTCCTCCGTGGAGCCCGTCTGCCTTTTCTTCTCTGTCACGGTGACATCATCCAGCACCGTCTCGTCGTCATAGAGCGTGATGAGCAGTCTCTGCCTGCCCTTGGGACGGCGCAGCACACGCGTCTTGGTCTTATAGCCTATCATGGAGAACTTTACAACCACCGAGTCGGCACTCGACAGGGTAAGCAGAAACTCGCCCTTGAGGTTGGTCATAGTGGCCCTGCCCTGCTGAACACACGTCACCGACGCCAGCTCCACGGGGTTCTCGTCGGCATCGGTCACCCTGCCGGACAATACAAAATCCTGCGCGCCGGCCACCGTCACGCAGCATATTAATAATATAATAAGGTATAGTCTTTTCAATTTCACGTCAGTCTTCTTCACATAACTAACGCACATCCGGCACTTTTATTGAAAACTGGGCACAATATATTTCTTCTACCACAGACAGCAGCTCTCACCCCTAACGCAAACCACTCGGCTCTCCTTACCGCGAATTACACGAATTGCGATGTTTTCTTTACCGCGAAATACGCGAATTGCACGAATTATTCCTACACAAATAGAGTGTACGATAGTGTCCGTGCGTCATTTTACCAAGCTCATGCCATACTTTGGAAAACCGATTACCAATGGCTTGGTAAACCGATTACCAAGCTTATGCCATACTTTGGTAAACCGTTTACCAAACTCACGCCAACCTTTGGTAAACCGATTACCAAAGGTTGGTAAACCGATTACCAAAGGTTGGTAACTGGATTACCAAGGCTTGGTAACTGGATTACCACACTGTGGTAATAACGCAGGTAACTGTCAGCCACCCTGTTTTACCAACGCGCACAAAAGGTGTTACACGGCC
Source organism: Prevotella sp. (assembly GCA_017478025.1). Taxonomy (GTDB): domain Bacteria; phylum Bacteroidota; class Bacteroidia; order Bacteroidales; family Bacteroidaceae; genus Prevotella. The sequence continues at coordinate 57,368 of JAFVGZ010000025.1, read as the reverse complement.
TTGTTAGCGAAATAAGGTGTTCAATATGATGTACTCACTTTTACGCATACCATGAGTACCGAAGCCGGGGACGTGGGCGTCCTCGCCCGCGATGCCGCAAAGCGGCAATGACACAGTAAGGGATGAGAGATGAGGGATCTGGGATAAGAGGCACCCCTTACGGGACAGAGAGGTCAAACCGTTTTTGTCGCGGGCAAGGACACCCACGTCCCCAGCCTCGGTGTTCGTTGCTGGAATAAGCAGATATAAATCCAAATATTGGTGACCGGTAAAAAGAAAGGGCAACAGAAACATCAACCCAAAGCGAATGAGTTTTTATCGTTAATTGTTTCTGCTGCCCCTTCAGGGTGTGTTTACACATCACATTAAAACCCAGGGCGCTGCCCTGTGCTATATGCTTTTGCCCTTTCAGGGCGAAACTTGAATTATGAGTCCACTTTTTAAAGTGGGCTCAATTATGATAATTATACTAATTTCTGTCCCTTCCCCATTCGGATTCCTGTCTGTTCTCAGAATCCTCCCAGGTTTATCGTGCCGCCATCCTCCCAGTCGGCCACGTGGGCATCAAAGCCCGCGCCGCTTGTTGATTCGTCGGGATCCACATCAGGCAGTTCCGGAGACCAGTCACCGTCAATGGTTATCTCCACCTCTATATGCTTCAGCGCCTCTGCCTTAGTCATTGCATCTCCCGTCGGTGTGAGGTATTTCATAATCTTGCCTACGGGGTAAGAGAATGTGAACGTGTTGTTACCGCGCGTATCCTTACCGTTCAGCAGGAATGCGAGGTTGAGTATATTATCCGTGCTTTCACGGTTTATTGCCATCTCCTTACCAAACGGCAGTCCCCAAGTGTCGAGCGTTGTCTTCACCCATCCCTGGTCTATCTGACCGGGTATGGACTCTATTCTCCACGTGTCAAAGAGCAGCGTACCTGTTTCCTGCGTGCGATCCACACGGTTCATATAGAAGCCATCGGCCATACCGGAGAGGTTGCCCTCCATGGAGCGCAAGTATTTGAAGCCTTTCTTTATAAACACGCGCACCTCTATCTTTGTTCTCATGGGTTCCACGACCTCATAGAAATTGATGTCGGTGTAATTATTCTCCAGTTTGTCACGGTCCCTATAATCTACGAACACAAGGCTCTGCTCCAGCATATCTGGAGTGATGACGATTGTATCCAGAGCGCAGCCGAAGGGCTCCAGCGGGTCACACATATACTGTGTTCCCTGATCCCAGTTCTTCAGCGCACGCGTAGTAATCATCTTTGCCCTGACTGCGGCCTTCTCAAAATCCGAGAGGTTCTCAAACCTCAAACTGGGGAAGGCATCAATATCGGTATTTCCATTAAATATAATAAGTCTGTATTCCCCAGCCTTCAGGTCTATAGTCATGTATGTAGGATCCTCCTGATTCTCTATGGAGCGTATCAGCCTGTTGTCGCTGCCATAGAGCAGTAGCGTCATCTCGTCGGGCACATCTCCAAAGTGTGTCAGCCAGTCGGTGTAGATATGCAAGCGTGCCGTTCCCGCGTCATAGACCTCCAGGTCACGACGCTGACAAGCAGTCATGACTATCATCATAACAGTCATTACACCCAGCACAGAAAGCACTCGGAGAACAGATATGTTTCCCTTATACCTCATCGTGTTCCCTCCTTCCTCTTCTTGCCTATCAGCCATACAAGCGAGGCTTTCAACTTGGTAGGACCTGCATAGAACACCGTTCCGTTGTATTTCCAGATGAGATGTGTATCGTTAAACTCTCCCTCATAGTGTCGTCTTGGTCCGTAGAAGGCACCAAGGCTGGCAGACAGTTCGAAGTTCCAGTGGCGGTGTATAGGCCACGAATGTCCGTAGGTGATACCGACAGAGTAGGCTTCTCCCTGGTCACCTGAGCTGTTCCATTCCAGGTCATAGCGCGCAAAGGCAGCGTATGCTCCCCAGAACGAACCGGTCAGGGCAGGCTTACGCTCACGGCATTTGCCGTTCCAGCGGCGCAGCTCCAGTCCCCAGGTCTGTATCTCGTATGCGCGGCTGTTATGGTGCCACACGTACCACGGAGTCCAGTATTCAGCCATAAGGCTCCACCTTTGCTTCTTATCCAGCGTGAACTCCACCTCCACATTGGGTGCCAGCGCAGCATCAAAGAGCAGGTTTGTCTTCACCGCCATCACCGTGCGGAATGTCTTAACTCTTGGCACTACGGGTGTCGGCACCACTCCCGCGAGGCGCATCTGCCACAATGTATCGGTCTCGCCAACGTGCTCCACATTGTCGCGATGCACATATTCTATGCGATAGTCCGTGTGACGCAACTGCGGCATTGCGTAACGCACCATATATCTGAACTCCTGCGGATAGAGTCGCTTCATCTCAGCCTCTCGCTCATCGGGCTCCATCATGCCTGTGGCTATAGCGAGCAGCTCACTGCGGTGGGGCAACACACTCGTAGGGGTCTCACGTATCCACGCTGCCAGTCCGTCCCAGTCCTCTGCCTCATATTGCACCTCTATCTGGTCACTGCCCATGCCGAAGTGCTGCATCACATACTCTGCAATGCTCTGTGTTCTTCCCTTTGCCAGAAATTCGTTGTGGTCATACCTACCCTCTGGCGAGGCGTAGCCCTTTACGGTGAGGCGTTTCAATACTGCCGACGTATCCTTGCGCACCCGTTCCAGACCAGAGCGTATCTTTTCCAACTCACTACGGTTATTTCCCTGTTCCGGGTGTATCGTCACAGAGTCCAGAGGGAACATAATGCTCAGCCTGTCTGCCAGTGCCGATGTTATTACCTCCTTGGTCGATTGTGCGGGAATGACTGTCATTTGCGCCAGTTCCTTGCGCTCTGCTGATGTAACAACCGTATTGCAGCAGCCGTCACGCTCCGACAATGTAATGAGCAGCACGCCATGTAGCATCCACTCCTCATACTTCACCTTGTTTACATATATAAACGGACGATAGCGACGCTTCGCCCATATCACATTGTCACCGTCCCTGACAGGCAATCCCACATCATCGTGACGCACATAACGATAGTATGGTTCGCGTCCCATCACATGTATTGATGGAAGCACAACCGTGTCCCCCAGCGCCGCAATGCATGGCGATACGGTAAGCGTATTCTCGTCTGGCATCTCCAGCATCTCCGGATTTAGTGTCAAGACAACGGCAATTGAGTCTCCATCCCTACCCGCCTCCGCAGTTCGGATCACACCAAGCGACTGGGCCATTGCCACACAAGACAACAGCAACAAACTGCTAAGCAACATGCAACGGGCTATGTCGTTTCTTCTTATATGTCGTATTAGTCCTTCAAACACTTACTGCGCTGACTGCTTACATACTATTTATTCGTGTGCAAATTTACAACTTTATTCTCATTCGACCAAAACATCTTCCTATTTTTTCTGTTATGGGAGTTTTAGGAAGGCCCGAGGGACACGAAGTACAGGTGAAAAAGGCATAAAGCACGGACATAAAAAAAACTCCCTGAAACTGATGTCCCAAGGAGTTCTTTTATTTCGATTACTTAGTAATTCCTATTCGGAGATTTACTTTGTGGTGTCGTTGAAGAGAGTTACACGGTTGAACTCAACCTCGTCGAACAGCTTGTCTGTAGCACCGAGACCCTCAGTAACGAGGCGGTCAGCAGCAATCTTATACTTCTTAACGAGGATGTTCTTAACAGCGTCAGCACGCTTCTCAGAGAGAACCTGGTTGAACTCAGCCTTGCCTTCTGGTGAAGCATAGCCAGAGATCTTAACCTTTGCGTCTGGGTTGTTCTTCATGTAGTTAGCAATCATCTCAACGTTAGCCATCTGGCTCTTCTGAACTACAGAGCTACCCTGAGCGAATACTACTGAAGGCTGGAGGTTAGCTGCCTTCTTCTCTACAACAACTGGCTTGTTGAGGCAGTCGTTGAGCTGCTTCTGCAGGTCAGCAATCTTAGCGTCCTTAGAAGCTGCGTCAGCCTTAGCTGCTGCTGCCTCTGCCTGAGCTGCGTTGATCTTAGCGTTCAGAGCGTCGATCTCAGACTGGTCGCGGAGCTGCTCGATAGCGAAGTTGTGAGTGCCGTTGGAGTTACCGAACTTGTAGTTAACACCGATCTTCAGACCTACCTGAGCACGAGCAGCGTTATACTTGAAGCCACCGAAATCATACTTTACATTAGGTAAGAGTACGTCACCAGCTACGTGGAAGGTCTCGAGAGCGTAACGCAGATATGGCTCAGCATATACCTGCCACTGCTTCTGAGAACCGAGGTTGAGAGCGAAATCAAGAGCAACCTTAGAGGTTACAGCGTTAGCCTTCTGACCAAAGCCGAAGCCATGAGCCCAACCGAAACCACCGAGAGCGATGATCTCGAACTTGCGAGGCTCACCCTTGTAACCACCGAAGAGGTTCATCAGGTTTGCTGTACCGAGCAGGTCAAGATCAAGACCGTCGATGAAAGTCTTAGAACCAGTTACATTCTTCTGTACGTTGAAGTTCAGGTCAGCATCGAGAGCCATACCGAATACTGTAGTGAAGTTCTTACCAAGACGTACGCCGAAAGTTGGCTGGAAGTTCTTGAAAGAAGTCTCTCCTGTCAGAGTGGTAGTAGCACCACCGTTAATGCCAACATAAAGATTGTCACCTGCCTTGTGGCCAGTAACAGTTGTCTTTGCGCTTGCAGAAACTGCGATTGCAGCTGCTGCGATAAACATTGCAATTTTCTTCATTGTTTCTAATTAAAATAAAAAGTAATTAATTATCTTTGCTTAAAATATCTTTCGTTACACATCGTAATTTGAGTGCAAAGATACTTGAAAGCTTTTTAACAGGCAAAGAATTTCTTTATTATAAATAATAAATACGACTTTTTCTTGATAACCGTCAATTATTGTGTGCGTACACTGCTTTCATTAATAAATTTTTATTAACTTTGCAGCCACTTACGCGCGAATATATTAAAAAGGTGTAAAATTAATTTCATTAAAATATGAACACAGAATTTGTGAAACGTTATTTTCCTGATGTCCTTGTGGTGATGCTTTTCGTCGCCATTTCATTCGCCTACTTCTACCCTGCCGACATAGAGGGGCGCATACTCTATCGGCATGATTCCTCTGCCGGTCGCGGCATGGCTGAGGAGGGGCGCCTGTATAAGGAGCGCACCGGAGAGATAACGAGATGGACGAACAGCACATTCTCGGGTATGCCAACCTATCAGACCGCCCCATCGTATGACAGTACGACAAGCGTAAACAAAGTGATGGAGGCCTATCACCTGTGGCTACCGGAGAACGTATGGTATGTATTTGCATATCTGTTAGGATTCTATATCCTGCTGCGCGCCTTTGACTTCCGTTGGTATCTCGCCACATTGGGCGCCATCGTATGGGCTTTCAGCAGCTATTTCCTCATCATCATCGCCGCCGGACACATCTGGAAGGTGATGGCATTGGCCTATCTGCCACCGTTGATGGCAGGTATATTCCTGGCATACAGAGGGAAATACCATGCGGGCTTGGCCGTCACGGGCATCTTCACCGCATTTGAGATCAATGCCAACCACGTACAGATGACCTATTATTATGGGTTCATCATACTCTTCCTGGTCATCGCCTTCTTCATTGATGCTATCCGCAAGAAGCGTATGGCACACTTCGTGAAGGCATCTATCGTATGTCTTATCGGTGGAATGATAGGTGTGGCAGCCAATATCTCTAACCTCTATCACACATGGGAGTACCAGAAAGAGTCCATGCGCGGCAAGAGCGAGCTGGTGAAGGAGAACACCGCCAACCAGACCTCTAGCGGCTTGGAGCGCGACTACATCACTCAGTGGAGCTACGGCATCGATGAGACATGGACACTCTTAGTGCCCAATACGAAGGGCGGCTCGTCCATGACACCCATCAGCCAGTGTGATGCAGCGCAGGAGAAAGCCGACCCGATGTATATGCAGATATACCAGCAGATGGGACAATACTGGGGTGAGCAGCCCGGCACAAGTGGACCGGTGTATGTCGGAGCCTTCGTGCTGACGCTCTTCATACTCGGACTGTTAATTGTCGGAGGACCGGTGAAGTGGGCCCTGCTCGCCGCCACCATCCTCAGCATCATGCTCTCGTGGGGACACAACATGATGTGGCTTACGGATCTCTTCATCGACTACGTGCCGATGTACGCCAAGTTCCGCACTGTGGCAAGCATACTCGTGATAGCCGAATTCACGATACCGCTGCTGGCACTCCTCGCGCTGAAGAAGGTGATAGACGAGCCCGACTCTGTCATCAAGACCATCAAGGGCAAGAAGGTCAACATGCTGTATGTCAGCCTGGGTCTGACTGCGGGCATTGCAGCACTGTTCGCACTCATGCCTACGCTGTTCTTTGACTCGTTCGTTTCTCAGGCCGAGCACAGGGCATTGTCACAGATACCGCAGGAAGCACTCCCTGCACTCCTTTCCAACCTTCAGGAGATACGCATAGCCACCTTCAGGTCTGACTGCTGGCGCAGCGTCATCATCATACTGCTGTGCACGGTGCCCGTTGTGCTCTATCGCATGAAGAAGCTCAGCGCTACCTTGATGACATGCATCATCGCCGTGATATGCCTTGTGGATATGTGGCAGGTGGACAAGCGCTACCTGAACGATGGCATGTTTGTGAGCAACACTCTGCGCACAGCCCCTGTGGAGCCTACTGAGACCGACAAGATAATAATGCAGGACACAGCTCTGGACTACCGTGTGCTGAACTTTGCATCCAACACTTTCAACGAGAATGAGACCGGATACTTCCACAAGAGCGTAGGAGGATACCACGCTGCCAAGCTGCGTCGCTACCAGGAACTGATAGAGGCACACATCGCGCCGGAGATGCAGAAGGCTATGGATGCCATCATAAATGCCAATGGAGACATGACTGCGATAAACGGCGACAGCGTGATGCCTGTCATCAATATGCTCAATACGAAGTATTTCATCATGCCTATGCAGGACAATAAGACCATGCCGCTGCAGAATCCATACGCTATGGGCAACGGATGGTTTGTCAAAGACGTGAAGTTTGTGGATAATGCCAACCAGGAGTTGGAGGCTCTCTCTGCCCTGAACCTGCACGACAATGCCGTCAGCGACAAGCGTTTTGAGAGCATACTCAAGGCAGGAGCATCGCAGGCCGACAGCACCGCCACCGTGAAGCTGACAAAGTATGAGCCTAACGAGATGCACTACGACATCAGCAGCAAGGCCGGAGGCGTGGTGGTATTCTCAGAGATCTACTACCCAGGCTGGACCTGCACCGTTGACGGCAAGGACACAGAAGTGGGACGCGTGAACTATGTGCTCCGCGCCATTACCGTACAGCCCGGCAACCACAAGGTAGTGATGGAGTTCAGACCTAAGAGCATCACCACGACCGAAACCGTTGCCTACGTAGCAATGGCACTGCTCTTGGTGAGCGTATGCGTACCAATAGGACTGCAGTTCCGTAAGAAAAAAGTGAAGAGTGAAGAGTGAAGAGTGAAGAATTGGCTCCGCCGTTCTTGATAGTACGATTCGTTAATTTGTTAATTTGTTAATTCGTTAATTCGAAATTACACCTTATTATATATATTATATGAAGTATGCATTAGTAACCGGCGGCTCCAGAGGATTGGGGCGTGCTATATGCCTTGAGCTTGCAGAGCAGGGCATACCAGTGATTATCAACTACCAGAGCAACCAGCAGGCAGCCGAGGAGGTGAAGCAACTCTGCGAGGCCAAGGGCGTGGAGGCCACACTCATGAAGTGTGACGTCAGCAAAATGGACCAAGTAGATGCCTGCATAGACGAATGGGAGGCAGCCCATCCCGATGACTACATAGCCTATCTCGTGAACAATGCCGGCATTCGCAGGGACAACATGATGTTTATGATGCCCGCAGAGGACTGGCATGCTGTGCTCAACACATCGCTCGACGCGCTGTATTACGTCACTCGTAAGGTGCTTCCGAAGATGATGATGCGCCGTCACGGGGGCAGCATAGTAAACATGGCAAGTCTCTCAGGACTGAAGGGACTGCCCGGACAGACCAACTATAGCGCCACGAAGGCCGGCATCATCGGTGCTACGAAGGCCCTGGCACAAGAGGTGGCAGCACGCGACATCAACGTCAACGCAGTGGCTCCGGGCTTCATTGAGAGCGATATGACAAAGGATCTGGACGTAGATACGCTGAAACAACAGGTGCCATGCAAGCGCTTCGGCAAGCCTGAAGAGGTGGCAGACCTTGTATGCTTCCTGCTGTCAGACAAGGCAAGATACATCACAGGCGAAGTGGTGAGCATCAACGGCGGCCTTTATACATAGTAAAGCCCCCTCCGTCTTACCCCAATGGGGGGAGGGACGCGATTTAACAACGATGATTTAGTAGTATTAAAGGGAGTCAAATTGGCTCCCTTTAATCATTTATTGGTATGGAAACACTCATTAACGCAATCTAATACAACATATTTTCACAATTTTTAGGTATTGCCCGCATGAGGAAATCGGAGTACCTTTGCAGCCAGATATGAAAAAGCAACTAATCATAATGGCCTTTATGGCCGCAGGGATAGCAACAGGCTCTATGGCTCAGGAGCATAGTAGCGACATTGATGCGGCAACAGGAGCTACCCCGCAGGAGCCAAAGAAAGAACAGAAGTACGAGACCGAGCAGGCTGGCAAGGAGTCCTCTGAAGAGAGGGTTTCACGCTTTATGAATGCCGTATCGCGTCTGCACATCGGTGGCTATGGTGAAGCCGTGCTGACACGCAACTTCTATAGCCAGAGTTTCAACCGCTACAAATACCCCGAGAGGTATAAAAACGACCCCAGTCACGGACGTTTTGACCTGCCTCACGTATGCCTCAACATAGGCTATGACTTCGGCAAGGGCTGGACTTTCGGCTCAGAGATAGAATTTGAGCACGGCGGTGCGGGCGGTGCCGTAGAGATAGAGGCAGAGGAAGCCGGAGAATACGAGGCAGAAGTAGAGAAGGGCGGCGAGGTGAACCTTGAGCAGTTCTGGATAAACAAAGAGTTCTGGCAGGGCAAATTCAACGTAAAGGTAGGTGAAATCATCGTACCCGTAGGCTACAGCAACGCCTACCACGAGCCCCAGAACTTCTTCACCTGCTACCGTCCCGAGGGTGAGGCAACCATCATGCCCAACACTTGGCACCAGGTAGGTCTCTCCCTGTGGGGCCGCATCAAGGACTGGCGCTATGAGGCACAGTTCCTGTCAGGCCTCAACTCAGAGAGCTTCACGGCAGAGGACTTCTGCCACTACGGTGCCACGAGCCCATACGAGTTCAAGGTTGCCAACAACTATGCCGCCGCAGCACGCGTGGACAATTACTACGTGAAGGGTCTGCGCATCGGTCTGAGCGGTTACTATGGCTACACATTCCGCAATACTCTGCGCACCCCGGGTACGAAGTATGAGGACGTGACAGGTGCACTGGGCATCATAGCACTCGACTTCACACTGAACCGCTGGAACTGGATAGTGCGCGGCAACCTGGACTACGCACACTTCTCCGATGCCGATGCAATCTCATCATACAACCAGGCGAACTGGACACACCACAAATACCAGGACGGAAACCCACACCACTACACCAATATCGGTAAGAATGCCCTGGCATACGGCTTTGAGGCGGGCTACAACATCTTCTCGCAGATAGAGAAGCTGAAGAAGTCCAATCAGAGAATGTATATCTTCGGACGCTTTGAGCACTACAACACAATGGCATCAGGCACATATGAGTCACAATATAGGTACACCAAGAGGTATCGTTACGCCTTTGGCCTGAACTACTCGCCAATCAAGCAGATTACCTTCAAGGGTGAATACTCATACCGATTCTTCAAGAAGCCAAACAACAACGGCCTTGAGTCAGACAGCCCGCTGTACGTTCAGCCATACAACAACGAGCCGAGTGTCAGCCTCAGCGTGACATATCAGGGCTGGTTCCTATAAATCGACAAAATACAATCTACAATAAAAAGCACAACAATGACGATTAAAAACCTTTCAAAGATGGCAGCCGTTGCTGCCGTAGCAGTAGCAGGATTTGCTTCCTGCTCAAGTAGTGATGACACCGACACGAGTGTCGTTGACGGTTCACAGGTCTCTGTTGACCAGGCATGTGCAGGCTGGAGACTCGCCCGTGCCGACTGGGAGCAGTCAGAGGCATTCCTCTTTGGCGCTGCCGATGAGTACTCTATCGACCCACACACCGACACATGGCCTGTAGATGCTAACGCTCTGGCGAATGTGCTGCGCGACAAGAGTGCGATGTCAAACATTGACGAGTTCATGAAGACAGCCAACTCAAGCATCATGGGCTATCACGGAATAGAGTACGTGCTCTTCCGTAACGGTGCTCCACGCAGTGTCAGCCAGATTACAGACCTGGAGTACAAGTACATCTGCGCAGTAGCCAAGGACCTCTATAATGCCACCGCGACACTGGAGTCAACATGGGATCCCAACGAGAGCAACGCTGACCGCAAGAAGATTGCACAGGAATACATTGCCTCACACTATTCACTGGACGATGAAGGCGACGTGACAGGCGAAGGACTCACATACAAGAACTTCGGCAAGATGTTCACCAAGCCCGGCACAGGTGACTGGGATACAGCCCTCGCAGCAACTCTTGAGATCATCTCAGGCTGTCAGGACATCATCGGCGAGGTTGGTGACTCTAAGATTGGCCTGCCTTACACCGGTCAGGACAACTCATACATCGAGTCTCCATACGCTTACAACTCTATCACAGACTTCTATGACAACATCGTAAGTGTCAAGAACGCGCTCTATGGTTCAGTAGCTGCTGTCACTCCTAACACAAACTCTCTGATATACTTCTGCCAGAACACGAACAACACTACCCTGAAGAATCAGGCAAACAATGTAGTAGCAAAGCTTGATGCGGCACTGGCAAAGATCAAGGCTATGAAGGCTCCATTCGCCCTCTACTATACCGACGCATCATGCGGTGCGGCCATTGATGCACTCGGAGACCTGGACGATGCCCTTGGAGAGATGAGCGAGACACTCTCTGCATTCGCAGGTAACACCTCCGTAGAGGCTCAGTGCCAGAAGATCAACGAGAACTACGTGAGCAACGTAATCGTTCCTACATATCGCAACCTGGCCAACAATGCCTACACTCTGTATCAGGCAATCCTGAAGATCAAGGCCAACTAATAATATACAAGTATATAACTCTAAACCAATACACTATGAACAAACTATCCGTTATGGGATGTGTTCTTGTGGGATCAATAATCACTGTCGGTTGTTCCGACAGTGATGCTCCCGTTTCATGGGACATCGGCGATCCTACAGAGACGACCTATCCCGAAGACTACTATGCCGGCGGTAAGCTCGGCACAACCTCCGTCAACACAGCTACGGCCTATGAGCAGCCTACGAAGGCAGTGGAGAATGCGGGGATGATGACAGCCTTCAATGAGGGCGAGTATCTCTTTGAGAAAGACTATAACACCAACACCAGCGGTGCCTTCCACGGCCTGGGTCCCGTTGCGGTGCGTCGCGGATGCCTGTACTGCCACCCCGGCTACGGACACGGTGGACGTCAGACAACCTACAGAACGGACCAAAACACGAAGAACGGATACCTGCTCGTAATCTATGACAAGACTACGAACGCATACATCCGCTCAGTGGCAGGCATGCCTCAGACAATCGCCATAGAACCGTTCAAGGCTCCTATTGACGAGACAAAGATTAAGATAGCATGGGAGAACTACACCGACGAGTGGGGCAACAAGTTCCCCGATGGCGAGACATACTCGCTCATCTACCCTGAGGTGACCATCCCATACAGCGCCTATTACGCCCCTATTATGGTGCAGCGCGGCGGTGTGGATGTAGAGCTGGATGAGGCAGCATACAACAATGAGGTCGGCGTGCTGCTTGAGTCAACCATCGGTATCTATGGCACAGGCCTCACCGATGCCATACCTGATGACTCCATCACAGAGCAGTGGCTGAAGGAGAGCAAGTTCTATAACAGCATAGGCAAGACCGACGCACTGAACCCTGCCATGTGGGATCAGAGCACCAACACATGGAAGAGCTACTACAGCAACTCCGTGCAGGGTGACGGTACCAAGTATGTGCGCCGCTATACATACGCCATGTCACGCGGACCGCTGCTGGATGCCGCAGGTTCTAACGCTATCTGGAACATCACCAACGTGACACGTTCTGACCGTCGTTACCACTATCTGGACCTCGCAGGCAAGTACTATGCTACAACATCAGCTAACGACCCAGAGGTGCAGGCAGGATTTACAGAGTACATCAACCGCGTGGATCCAGACAAGAACCATCCTGAGTGGCACACTGGCAACCTGCAGTCTGACATCTACACCTACCTGACCAGCAAGTCTCTTGATGTGGAGATGACTGACGCGCAGTACAAGAACTTCATGATATGGCACAGAGGTCTTGCAGTACCTGCCGCACGTAACACTACAACGGCAGACTTCAAGGCCGGCAAGGCGCTGTTTACCCAGATAGGTTGCGCCAATTGTCACCGCCCATCATGGCAGACAGGTGATGATGTCATACAGGATCCTAACAATTTCCTCACCTCCAACGATGTGCCACGCTATCCTCACCAGAAGATTTGGCCTTACACAGACTTCGTACAGCACCGTCTGTGGATGAAGAATGACATCCGTACAGGCTGGTGCAGAACCACCCCATTGTGGGGACGCGGCCTGGCAGCAAAGTGCAGTTCAGGCGTAGAGCGTCTGCATGACTGCCGCGCTCGCAACGTGCTGGAGGCTATCATGTGGCATGGTTGTAAGAACGAAGGCGGAACGAGCGACGCATACAACACAGTGGTGAAGTTCCGTGCACTCTCAAAAGAACAGCGTGATCAGATTATTTACTTCATTGAATCAATCTAACCGAATTCAATGATAAAGAAAACTATCATAGCCCTATACGTACTCATCATAGTATGTATAGGGCTTGCATCTATAATAGAAAAGTTCAAAGGTACGCCGTATGTGAGCGAGAACATATACGGCGCGTGGTGGTTTGTCATCCTGTGGGGCCTGCTGACAGTAACATCCCTGGCCTATATCATAAGGCAGCAGATGTACCGGCGTATTGCCACATTCCTGCTCCACCTGTCTTTCGTGGTGATACTGGCAGGAGCACTGATTACCTACCTGTCTGCCGAGAGGGGTACGGTGAACCTGCGAGTGGGAAAAGCGCAGACTGTTTACACCGATGACGATGCCGCAAAGCAAACATTCCCCTTCCTACTAACGCTGAAGGAGTTTAAGGTAGTATATTATCCCGGCACGGATGCCCCGCTTGATTACCAAAGTGTCATAACGGTAAAGGAGGATAACACCACGCGCGACATCATCGTGTCGATGAACAACATCGGCGAAGTGATGGGCTACCGTCTGTTCCAGTCCAGCTATGACAGCGACAACATGGGGGTGTCCCTCGGAGTCTATCATGACCCCTGGGGCATCGGCGTGACATACTGCGGGTACCTTTTGCTGTTCATCAGCATCGGATGGTTCTGCCTGTCACGGCGCAACAATATCCGCAGCCTGTACCGCAAAGCCACAAAACCCGTGGCTGTGGCGGCACTGTTGCTTGTGAGCACAATGGCAACGGCACAGGAACAGAACACTGTGGATGCCGACATAGCCCACCGTTTCGGCACTGTCGCGGTGCTGTACAACAACCGCATCTGCCCCGTGAATACCGTCGCTACGGACTTTGTGACCAAACTCACCGGCAAGAGCCGATGGAACGGATATACCGCTGACGAGATATTCGTCAGCTGGATGATATACTACCCTTATTGGGAGAAGCAGAAGCTCATCCGCATCAAGAGCCGCGAAGTGCAGAAGGTGCTTGGCATTGACGGGCAATGGGCGTCGTTCAGCGACTTCATTGACACTTACAACGAATACAAACTGAAGAGCAGCATAGACCAGGCACGCCAAGGCAAGGGCGGGATTGACATGAAATCGCTCATGGAGGCAGACGAGAAGTATCACGTGGTGGAGATGTTCTACAACGGACAGATGCTGCGCATGTTCCCCTACTCCATCAAGGGCAACGTCAGTTGGTACACACCCGGGGCGCAGGTGCTGCCAAGAGAGATACCGGTCAAGGAGTCTTTCTTCATCAAGCAGTCTATGGACTTTATGACAGAGAGCATCGTGGTGGGGCAGAAAGAGCGCGCAATGGAAATCATTGCCAAGATAAAACTGTTTCAGCGCGAGATGGGCGGCGATGTGATACCGTCAGTCTATGCCGTCAATGCTGAGATATTCTATAATCATCTGAACAACGAAAGATGGATAGTGTTCCTCTCGCTCACACTCTCTTTGCTGCTGTGCATCGCCATCTCTACGGGGGCTGCCCTGAGCAAACGCCGATGGTTCCGCATAGCCGTTGCCGCCTTCATTGTGCTGCTGACACTCTATCTTAGCCTGCTCCTTGCATTGCGCTGGTGGGTCAGCGGTCATGTTCCGCTGAGCAATGGCTATGAAACGATGCAGTTCATGGCGTGGGTGCTGCTCATCATCACAATCGCCACACATCGCATCTTCCCCATCATCATCGGCTTCGGCACGCTGAGCGCATCCTTCTGTCTGCTTGTAGCAATGCTGGCAGGAGGCAGTCCGCAGATTACCCAGCTCATGCCGGTGCTTCAGTCGCCGCTGCTGTCTGTTCATGTCATGGTTGTAATGTGCGCATACGCCCTCTTTGCCCTGCAGATGCTGCTCGCCATCCAAGCCCTGTGGATGATACACCGTCGTGCCTGCACAGACGACATCGACAGAATCACCGCCCTGTCACAGTTGCTGATGTACCCCGCCATATTCCTCCTGGCCATTGGCATCTTCATCGGAGCCATCTGGGCAAACGTCTCATGGGGCACCTATTGGAACTGGGACCCGAAGGAAACGTGGGCACTCATCACGATGATGGTCTATGCAGCCCCCATCCACAGCAACTCATTGCAGATATTCCGCAAGCCTCGCGTGTACCATATTTATATGCTGTTCGCCTTCCTCTCGGTTCTTATAACATATTTCGGAGTCAATCTATTGCTTGGAGGCATGCACAGTTACGCCAACTAAGGTGAAATAAACATAATCACATAGCAAATCATCCCCCGTTCTTTCATTGAGAGAGCGGGGGATATTTTATTTGATTTTCTGTATTCCCAAAGCGAAAAAACGAACAATTTTGCGCAACATCCCGATTTTACAAATTGACACTTTTTTAACAAAAAAATGAACAAATTGTTATTTTGACTTTTACCACTAAAAAATGAAATCTAGAGAGCCGGAAAGGGAAAAATAATGTAAAAAACACTGTTCGGAATGCAAAAATCAGGGTCGAGAAGAGAATTTTGGGGGTAAAAGCAGGTCTTTTAGGGTGTCCGCGATGGTGCGGAAGACCCTTGTCGTAGGTCTATTAGGGGGTAATAGTAGGTCTTTTACCCTGATTTTTGTGGTCGGTTTTTCGGTTCTGTTGTTCTGTTTTGATGGAGAAACCATCAAACACTCTGGTGCTCAGCGCGTTAGCCATTCGTACTCTCTCGTGCGATATTTGCGAGCTCGGGCAACCTTGGTCGAAAATATGGCCAAATTTTGAAGGTTGAAAAATCGCGTTTGTTACTTTTTTAACAAAAAAATGAACAAATTGTTATTTTGGCTTTTTCTCGCTTCACAGGGTGCAAAGGTAATAAAAATAATTGAATTAAACGGCACCTCGGCGATTTTTTTTCAAGTTCCGGAAGTGCGCCCTGGGCTCAGCCCTAAGAGACGTTTACATAGAGCATCGGAGCAAAAAAGGCAAAAGCATATAACCCAGCAGAGTGACAGTTTCTTGAAGGAGCATAGCGGGCTATATGACTGAAAGATGCGAATAAGCGAGAGCGGAGGCAATCTTGCTTGTACTATGCCAAGCGTGAGCATATTATCTGACGCATTTCAAAATTAAGTCTTTTTAACACATCAAAGAAAGTGGGCAGGAAATAATCCCGCCGTCTGTGCGTTTATATTGAAGTGAAAGCAACGAAGCTCGTCATATTGCTTGCCTTGTCGGTGCTGGTCTCCACAAAGGCTGGCGCACAGTATGATCCGCACTTTGCCCACTACTTTGACATGCCTACAGCATTCAATGCCGCATCAGCTGGAAAGAACGACCAGCTGAATGTTGTCGGTGTATATAATATGTCGCTGGCTGGGTTTGAGAACTCACCAAAGACGGCATTCATTGCCGGCGACATGCCCTTTGTGGCGCTGAAAAGCATTCATGGAGTGGGACTGCAGCTGATGACCGACAGGATAGGCCTCTTCAATCACCAGCGCATCACCGCCCAATATGCCCTGCGCAAGAAGCTGGGGGGAGGATGGTTCTCTGGCGGAGTACTGTTAGGACTGCTCAACGAGAAGTTCAGAGGCTCAGAAGTGGTGACGGCAGAAGACAACGATGACGTATTCCCAACCAGCGATGTCGATGGTAACGCCCTCGATCTGGGCTTCGGACTGTACTACTCTCACAAGGGATATGCCACGGAATGGTATGCCGGCTTGAGCGGAACACATCTCACCTCGCCCAAGGTGTCAATGGGAGAGAAGTATGAGCTGAACGTCTCGGCTATGTTCTATGCCACAGGAGGCGTGACATGGCAGCTGCGCAACCCGACTCTGCGCGTCGCTACATCGGCGCTGCTGCAGAGCGACGGCGTGACATACAGGGGAGATGTCACTGCAAGAATGATATACTCCTATGACAAACGAGTATTCTATGGAGGTCTGACATACAGCCCCACAAATTCGGTCACCATACTGGCGGGAGCCAATTTTCATGGTATAATGCTGGGTTACTCCTTTGAAGCCTATACGAACGGCATAAGCCTTAAGAACGGCTCGCACGAACTCTTCATAGGCTATCAGACAGATATAGACCTCGGAAAGAAAGGCAAGAACTATCATCAGACAACGAGAACGCTGTAATTTTCAAGAAATATGAGAAGAACAACAATATCACTATTATGCCTTGCGGTGCTTGTGGCATTGCTGGGCAGTTGTATGGGCAGTAAGCTCACCAGCACATCGCAAGGCGGCGAGGTGACGGGCTATGGCACAGGACGCGGATTCACGGAACCCACTCCCTATGGCATGGTCCTGGTAAACCGCGGCTTCCTGAACATGGGAGAGACGAAGAATGACTCCCTGTGGGGCAAGAGCACACCGTCAAAGGAGATATCAGTAGATGGATTCTGGATGGACGAGACGGAGGTGACCAACGCGAAGTACCGTCAGTTCGTCATGTGGGTACGCGACAGCATTCTGCGCACTCGTCTGGCAGACCCCGCATACGGCGGCGATGAGACCTATATGATTACCGAAGACAAGAACGGAGAGCCTGTCACTCCGCACCTGAACTGGAAGAAATCTCTGCCTCGCAAACCGAACGAGGATGAGCTGAGAGCCATAGAGTCACTCTATAAGGTGAACCCCGTGACAGGTGAGAAGCTGCTTGACGCCTCACAGATGAACTATCGCTATGAGGTGTATGACTACGTCACGGCAGCTCTGCGCCGCAACCGCTTCAAGCCCGAGGAGCGCAATCTCAATACCGACTATACGGTGAACCCTAACGAGGTGGTGATGATTTCAAAGGACACCGCCTACATAGACGATGAGGGAAACATTGTGCGCGAGACTATCAATCGCCCCCTTTCAGGCGAATGGGACTTCCTTAACACGTACATTGTTAATATATTCCCCGATACGACATGCTGGGTCAATGACTTCACCAACAGCGACAACGAGGTCTATCTGCGCAACTACTTCTCTAACCCCACGTTCAATGACTATCCTGTTGTGGGCGTTACATGGGAGCAGGCCAATGCGTTCTGCGCCTGGCGTACGGACTTTCTGCTGAAGGGGCTGAGCGGACAGGCCCGCTACATACAGCGTTACCGCCTGCCTACTGAGGCCGAATGGGAGTATGCTGCCCGCGGCAAGGACGGCACGGAGTTCCCTTGGGAGAATGAGGACGTGAAGAATGGTGACGGATGTTTCTTCGCAAACTTCAAGCCCGAGCGAGGCAACTACACGAAGGACGGTAACCTCATCACAAGCAAGGTGGGCATATACGCCTCAAACAGCAACGGACTCTTTGATATGGCCGGCAACGTGGCAGAATGGACTTCAACAATATACACCGAAGCCGGCGTGCAGGCAATGAATGACCTTAACCCACAGCTGGAATATAAGGCAGCCCTGGAGGATCCATACCGACTGAAGAAGAAAAGCATCAGAGGCGGTTCATGGAAAGACCCAGAGAGCCAGATACGCTCCGTATGGCGCTCATGGGAATACCAAAACCAGCCACGCTCATATATCGGCTTCCGTTGCGTCAGGTCACTGGCCTCATCTACAAGTCTCAATGCTAAAGGAAAAAGAAAAAAATAAAAATAAGTCATGCCAACAAGATACAGTAAAATAAACTTCATCTACTTCATGCAGAAGTGGATGGACAGCGTTCCCGGTCAGACATTCCTCAACTACGCCTACTCCTGGGGTGCGGCAATCGTAATCCTTGGTACGCTATTCAAACTGACTCACCTGCCCGGAGCCAACACGATGCTTTTCATCGGCATGGGCACTGAGGTGTTCGTGTTCTTCATATCGGCCTTCGACCGTCCGTTTGACAAGACTACCATAGACATGACTCTTGACAACCACATGGACGAAGAAGTGGTGAAGGGAATGCTGGGCGAAGACGGAGAGCTGCCTGGTACGGGAGCCATTGCCACAGAGAACCACACCGGCACCAATAGCGGAGTGGTGATAATCGGCGGTGGCGCTGGCAACATAAGCGGCGGTGGCGTTGGCAGCGTGAGCGGCAGTGGCGTAAATGTATATGGTTCTGACAGCTCTGACGAGACTGAGGCAGTCAATGTACCGACCGGTACTGTCAACAGCGGCGCACCAGTGGCAGCGGCAGGGGCTGCAGGCATATCGTCTGTATCTACGGTCATCACGCCTGCTCCGGCAGTAACACCGGAGACTGCAGAGAAGATGCAGAGCGTGACAGAGGAATATGTCGATCGTCTGGCAGAGCTCAACGAAATGCTGGAGAAGGTAGGACAGCTCACGTCAAGACTCTCTGTAGATAGCGAAGAGATGGAGAACCTCAACCGTACCCTTACCGGTATTGCGCGTGTCTATGAGATGCAGCTCAAGTCGGCATCACAGCAGATTACCACACAAGACTCTATCAACGAGCAGACACACATCATGGCACAGAAGATTACGGAGCTCAACAATATCTATGCACGTATGATCGAGGCTATGACTACAAACATGCCAAAGGCACAGTAGCATGAGGTGTTTGGCAAATTGCTAATTTACATAACACATTAAATAATAACCGTGGCAATAAAGAAAAGACCTGTCTCACCGCGCCAAAAGATGATCAACCTCATGTACGTTGTTCTTATGGCGATGCTGGCAATGAACGTCTCTACAGAGGTGCTCAACGGTTTCTCCATTGTGGAGGAGGGGCTTAACCGCTCCACATCCAATGCCGCAAAGGAGAATGACGGCATCTATAAGGACTTCGACAGCCAGATGAAGAGCAACCCCAAGAAGGTGCGCGTGTGGTATGCCAAAGCCCAAGAGGTGAAGAAGATGAGCGATGAGCTCTACAACTTTGCCGAGGAACTGAAGCATGCCATCGTAAAAGAGGCTGACGGAGAAGACGGCGACATACATAATGTACAGAACAAGGAAGACCTGGAGGCTGCAGCACAGGTGATGCTTGCACCAGGCAGAGCCAAAGGGCCAAAGTTGCAGAAGATGATAGAGGACTTCCGCTATCGCGCTGTCAACATGCTCAACGATGAGCGCCTGAAGAAAATCATCACGGATAACCTCAATACCGAAGTATCTCCCAAGGCCAAAGCACTTGGCAAGAACTGGCAGGAATACATGTTTGAGCAGATGCCGGTAGCTGCAGCAGTTACCTTATTGTCAAAGCTGCAGAATGACGTGCGCTATGCCGAAGGTGAGATACTGCATACTCTTGTAAGCAATATCGACGTAAAGGATATCCGCGTGAACAAACTCTCTGCCTTTGTCATCCCCGAAGCCAAGACCATCATACGCGGAGAGCGTTTCTCGGCACAGATTGTGATGGCTGCGATAGACACTACACAGCAGCCCCAGATATACATCGGAGGACGCCAGGTGCAGCTTCGCAACAACACATACGAGTTCGTAACTGGCAAGACCGGTGACTTCACACTTACCGGATACATGACCATGCAGGACGGAGGCGGCCAGACAATACGCCGTGACTTCTCACAGAAATATACCGTGGTGGATCCCTCTGCCACCGTCAGCGCAGACCTCATGAATGTCTTGTATGCTGGATACAGCAACCCTATCAGCGTATCCATCCCGGGTGTGCCGCTCAATCATGTCGTAGCGACAATGAGCGGAGGCTCCCTGACGCCTACAGGACCGGGACATTACATCGCCAGACCATCAGCAGTAGGGCAGGATGTGACTATCTCCGTATCGAGCACACAGTCCGGCAAGCCGCAACAGATGGGACAGTTCACCTTCCATGTGCGCAAGCTGCCCGACCCTACAGCCTATATCGTTGTCGGCGACAATCGCTTCCGTGGCGGCGGACTGGCTAAGGCATCGCTGCTCGGAGCTACTGGCATCAAGGCCGCCATCGATGACGGATTGCTTGACATAGAGTTTAAGGTGACCGGATTTGAGGCTGTATTCTTTGACAACATGGGTAACGCCGTGCCTATCGTCAGCGACGGTGCACACTTCTCACCACGTCAAATGGATACATTCCGCAAACTCTCACGCTCAAAGCGATTCTATATCTCACGAATACACGCCGTTGGACCTGATGGCATAGCACGCACTCTGCCGTCGGCAATGGAAATAGTAATAAAATAAGGAACTTACGTCAAATGAAAAAGCTATTAAGCATAATTCTAATCCTGTGTGCCGCTACCACAGCGATGTCACAACCTGCAGCACGCCGCGCAGCACAGGAAAAAGCACAGCAGGCCGGACCGACGCAGAAGAAATCTGCATCTGCACTCTCCACACGTGCACAACTGTCACTGCCCACAGCCCAGAAGATGAACGAAGATGTCGTATGGCGACGCGACATATACCGCGAGATAGACCTCACGGACGGCAACAATGCCGGACTGTACTATCCCGTGGAGCCTGTCGGAAGTCAGATGAATCTCTTCACATACCTCTTCAAACTTGTCCTCTCAGGACAAGTGAAGGCTTACGAGTACAGACTTGACGGCAATGAGTCATTTGAGAAAGACGCGCTTGTAAAACCCCTTGCACTCCTTGACAACTATCACATCTACTACGAACGCATGGATGGGCGTCTGAAGCTGGACAACTCTGACATACCGTCACGCGAGGTGAAGTCCTATTATATTAAGGAGTCTTCATATTATGACCAGAACTCTGCCACATTCCATACTAAGGTCATCGCCCTCTGCCCTATCATGAGCCGTGAGGATGACTTTGGTGACGGTACAGCGAAGTATCCGCTCTTCTGGGTGAAATATGATGATGCAGCACCTTTCCTGGCTAAGCAGACCATCATGACGAGCGACCTCAACAACGCTGCCGTGATGAGTGTGGATGACTATTTCGTAAAGAATATGTACAAGGGAAAGATATACAAAACCAACAACATGCTCGGTCAGACCCTTGCACAATACTGCCCAACAGACTCTGCGATGCTGAAGGAGCAGCAGCGTATTGAGGCTGAGTTGAAGGCTTTTGAAGAGAATATCTGGGGTGATAAGGCTCGCAAAGACTCTCTTGACTCAATAGCAAAGGTCATTCAGGCCAACCCAAAAGCAGCACGTAAGGCCGCCAAAGCGAATCGTCGCGCAGCGGGCGCAGCGGGCAAGAATGACGCAACAGGTGTTCAGAAGAAATCCACGAACCGCCGTCGCTCATCTGCAACAGGCTCATCTGCCCGTGTAAGTGTGCGCAGAGAGAGGCACTAAAACAAGTCAAGAAGGTAAAAAGGACTGTAAAGTGTCCAAGTATCTGCGATACCATCGCAGATATACCATAAGGAAAAGCTGCTGTAAAATGTCTAAGTGTCCGAGTATCTGCGATACCATCGCAGATATACCACAAGGAAAAGCAGCTGTAAAATGTCTGGGTGTCCGAGTATCTGCGATACCATCGCAGATATGCCGCAGCCCTGTAAGGAAAACATTAAACAAATAAAGAGGTAAACGAAAAGCAGTATCCTCCCCCCAATCATGCGTTGCAGTAAGTTCATCATAGTCTTTCTGCTTTGTCTGTGCTTTACGACCAACTCTGAAGCACAGGTAAAATTCGGCATAAGGGGCGGTCTGAACCTCGTTGATTTCAGTATAAAGAACGCCTCGTCAACATTTGACGAGAGCAACAGGGCGGGATTCTTCTTTGGTCCCACAATGAAGGTCTCTATCCCCATACTGCCTATAGACTTTGATCTCTCCGTGATTTACGACGAGCGAACGGCTCACGTTGAGGATGTTTCCGCTACTCATAAGACAATCAACATACCTCTGAATGTGCGCTTTTCCGTCGGTCTTGGCTCATCATTCAACGTCTTTGCCTTTGGCGGACCGCAATACACATTCAATCGCAGCGACGATAAGACCATCTTCACCGATGTCTCCAGCCAGGATTGGTCATGGCGATCAGGATATCTCAGTTTCAATGTCGGCCTCGGTTTCACTCTCTTCAAGCACATCGAGCTGCGTGGCAACTACAATATCGCCTGCGGACGAACAGCAGAAGTGACTGTATATGATGTCCTGCGAACGGCTATTACCGATAAATACAAGAACCATTATAACGCCTGGCAGATAGACGCAGCAGTTTACTTCTGACCTTATAAAGAGATTAACAGAACTTCCCTAAACTGCAAGCATGCAACGATAACAGGTTCAAGAATATGCGATACCATCGCAGATAAAACATCTCCCGACCACAACAAACCGCAAACAAATAAAACAGAAAACAATACAAATGCGAACAACCCACGAAGCTATTACTAACTTCGCGGGCTGTTTGTGTTTTCTTAATAAGGTAATGACTGAATGATGACCTTACAGGCTGATAGCCTCGTTAGGACAAACGTCAGCGCATGTGCCGCACTCTGTGCAGAGATCAGGGTTGATTGAATAGATATCACCTGCAGAGATAGCCTCTGATGGGCACTCATCAATACATGTTCCACATGCGATGCAATCATTGCTAATTACGTAAGCCATAGTTCAAAATGTTTTTAAGTTTATAATGTTTTTGTATGTATTCGAAAGATTACTCTCTCTACTTTTCTATTCTTTATCTTCATAGGCTCTAATATATTTTAGGTACACAGAGCCCATTTTTCATGGTGCAAAGGTATAAATAATTATTTAATATACCTAATTTTCAGTAGAGGTTTTTTCAAAATACTAAAAAAAATATCCCTTTTTTGCATTATTTTAGGTAAATGCATGCAATTTTCAGCAACGTGTTCCGTTAGGTTAAAGATTTGAAACGTATTGCATACATATTATTATTTCTCATCGCTTTGTTCCATCAAGGTGCGCAGTCACAGACGCGTACCGTGCAGAATCGTCCCTATACCGACCTCAGACCTATACATTTCGGTATTGTTGTGGGCGCAAACATTCAGGATACAAAGTTTGAGAACATCGGCCCGCAGACTCTGACGCTGAAGGACGGCACAGAGATTGAAAGTAACGTGGCGGTAGATCAAAGCAACTGGAACCCGGGATTCAATGTCGGCGTGCTGGCAGAGTTCCGCATGAGCGAGCATTTCCAGTTCCGTTTGGCGCCTCAGATGTACTTCGGAACCCGGGACCTGAAGTTCTACAACTATTTGAAGACAGAGGAAACAGGCACTCCTGCAATAGAGAAACAGTCAATGAAGACCGTTTACGTAGGAGCTGACCTTGACTTGATTTTCGCCTCCAAGCGTTTCAACAACCATCGGCCTTATGTCATGGCGGGACTTGCTCCCATGATTAATCTTTCCACAAAGTCCTCCGACTATGTGCAGATGAAGAAGTATGACATATTCTTTGAAGTCGGTATAGGCTGTGATTTTTACTTACCGTACTTCAAATTACGTCCCGAACTGAAATTCATGATGGGGTTGACCAATTCTCTCAACACCGACCACGCCAACGACTTGAACAATATGGAGCAGATGCCTTATGTTGCCTGTGCCAGATCTTCTCGCTCCAAAATGTTCGTCCTAAGTTTCTATTTTGAGTAATAAAAACCATTACCATCCTATCTCGTCGCAGGCTTTGCATTCATCCTTCGCACCGCGGTTCCTTTTCATGCTCACAAGAAAAAAACGGCTGATTTTCTTGTGTATCTCAAAACTTAGTAGTACCTTTGCCGCGATGAGTGTATCAAAACGACCCACAATGGTGCACCATGTATGGAATATCTGCTTGCTTACGTTGCTATTTGCTGCATTGAATATCTGCTGCGCTACAGCACAAGAAGCCAGTTCTATATATGTTGAGACACCTAATCTCTTTGACAAGTCTGACTCTTACGAGGTGGACTTCACTGATGTTGCAGATGCCGAATATTCATTTCCTCTGCCTGTAGGACGCGTGGTGGCATCCGGCTCACAGAGCCTGGAGATTGAAACAGTAAAGGGCGATGCCGTTAAATCCATGTTTGCCGGAACCGTACGACTGTCACGTCACATACAGGGCTTTGGCAATGTTGTCGTTGTGAGGCACCATAATGGCTTTGAAACGGTATATGCCAACAATGCGCAGAACCTCGTAAAGGTGGGTGATGCGGTAAAGGCAGGACAGACCGTAGCCATAGTCGGCGGAATAAACGACAGATACTACTGCAATTTCTCCATCATGGTGAATGGCAATAGGTTGAACCCCGCCACTATCCTCGATATCCATTCACACAATCTGCACAAACAGATTATAGTGATAAAGAAGGTTGGCAACAAGGTCAACGTAAGTACCCGACTGACTCCCGAGCAAATCAGGCAGCGTGAAGAAAAGGCTCAGACGATGAGTCTCAGCACCAACGACCCGTTCCAAGGCAAGCAGTTCTACCGTCTGAACCTCGATCTCATCGGCTCTGATGCTAATGCCTGGCACTATCCGCTGGACAATGCACACGTCATAAGCGGCTTTGGTGGCAGGCGACATCATTCGGGTACAGACATCAAAAACGGCCCCGGGACAAAGATCTATGCGGCCTTTGACGGTAAGGTAATACAGTCAGGAGTCTTCTCCGGTTATGGTAAGTGCATCACCATCCGCCACCGCAACGGCTTGGAGACACGCTATAGCCACAACTCAAAGAACCTCGTGACAGTAGGCGAGATGGTCAAAGCGGGACAGGTGATAGGCATCGTAGGGCGCACAGGCAGGGCGACAACCGAACATGTGCACTTTGAAACGCGCATAAACGGAAAGGCCTTTGACTCGTCCTATGTGTTCGACCACGTCAAGAACACCCTGCAAAAAGGCACGCTGCAGTTCAGAAAGAATGGTGGCGTGAGCCGGTTAAAGTAACGCCATGATGCCAGCAAGGACGCCATACATCCCAAGCAACGAATAACTTAAAATACTAAAAACTCATATACTTAAAAAACTTAAACAGTCAAACAATATGAAAAAAATTATCATTTTCGCACTTGCAGCAGTATTTGCAGTAAGTTGTAGCGACAAGAAACAGAATGAAGAAGTAAGTGCTGAGGCGTTAAGAATAGACTCTCTTCAGCGTATTATCGACCAGAAGGACAACGAACTGAATGATGTAATGGCTACCTTCAACGAAATCCAGGAAGGATTCCGCTTGATAGAGGCAGCTGAGAAGAATGTCACCATTGTGAAAGACGGCGAATCTACCAACAAGTCAGAGCAGATACGCCAAAGCATGCGCACCATTCAGCAGCGCATGGAAAAGAACCGCGAACTCATCGCACGTCTGCAGCAGCAGGTCAGAGAGGGTAGCACACGCTCTGAGGAGCTGCGCCGCACCATAGAGAACTTCACCAAGGAGCTTGAGGCCAAGAACTCAGAACTTGCATCGCTGCGCGCCGAACTGGAGCAGAAGGATATCCACATCGCCCAGTTGGACAAGACCGTAAGCGAACTGAACACCAACGTCAGCGAGTTGAAGCAGGAGACCGCACAGAAGGCAGAGACCATCAAGGAGCAGGATACACAGATCCACAGCGCATGGTATGTCTTCGGCACCAAGAAGGAACTGCAGGAGCAGAACATCTATCAGAAAGGCAAGGTACTGCGTGCAAACTTCAACAAGAACTACTTCACAAAGATTGACATCCGCGTTGACAAGGAGATCAAGCTCTACTCCAAGCGTGCCGAACTGCTCACATCACATCCCGCAGGCTCATACACCCTGCAGCCAGATGCTCAGAACCAGTACGTGCTCCGCATCACCAACCCACAGCAGTTCTGGAGTGCAAGCAAATACCTTGTAGTACTCGTAAAATAAAGACAACCCCCACTATCGGGAGGTGAGTAACTTAACTGACAGAGGTGAGTAACTTAACTAACGGATGTGAGTAACTTAACCGACAGAGGTGAGTAACTTAACTACAGGCGATAGCCTACTTTTCAAATCGAAAGGTAGGCTATCGTATTTTTTTATGCTCTTTTGTAAGAATGTCGCGGATTGTCCGGGGCTGTGCTATCTGTCTATCTCCACGTGGGCATCGCAGTATTTCAGCACAGCCGGGCGATGGGTTATGAAGATGACCGTACGTGATCTGTTCTCAAAAAGGTTCTTCAGCAACTGGCGCTCCGTACCTTCATCAAGGGCGCTGGTGGCCTCATCAAGTATCATCAGGGACGATTTCCTGAGCAGCGCGCGGGCTATGCACAGTCTCTGTGCCTGTCCCTCGCTGAGGCCGCCGCCATTCTCTGTCACTATGGTATCAATCCCGTCAGGCAATGCATCAACGAAATCCGCACACGCCATGCGCAGCGCCTCATACATCTCTGCCTCTGTAGCATCCACGTTTCCAAGCAACAGGTTATCGCGAATGGTGCCTGAGAGCAGGGTGTTGCCTTGCGGCACATAGATGATATTGCATCTCGTGGAGGGCGATGCCTCCTTTCGCTCCACCTTATTATATATATATACGTTGCCGCTGACAGGACTGAGTAGTGCCAATATCATGCGTATCAGAGTAGTCTTGCCTGCTCCGGTGCGACCCATGATAGCCGTACAGGTGCCCGGACGGAAGTTAAACGAGAAGTGACTGAATATCACCTTGTCCGGCTCGTCAGCATAAGCAAAGGACACATCCCTGAACTCCACACCGCAACGGCCTTCAAGCAACTGCGGCGCTTTCTCTTCTTCCATCGGAATATCCTCAAACATCATCAGTCTCTCTGCCGCCGTAAAGACCGAAACGAACTTGGGCACCATGCGTGCCAGATTGCGTGCCGGGCCCTGAATCCTGTTCACAAGTTGCAAGAAAGCTGTCATACCGCCATAGGTCAGAGTTCCCGCAGCAAGTCGGAATGCGCTCCACCCGAATGCCACAAGATACCCGCTGGCGAAGCCCATGCTTACCACCACGTTGGAAAAGACCGAGAAGTACGTCTTCTTCACCACTTTTTTCCTCAGTATGCGATGCTCATCGTCCAGCCTGTCAACAAGCGAGTCCTCACTCTCCAGCGCCTTTACGAGCACGCGGTTCTGCACAGAATCCTGCAAGATGCTCTGCACCATGCTGTCAGACTCGCGCACATCGCGGTTCAGCTGTCTCATCCTTCCCACGTAAAGCCTGCTGAGCAACAGGAACAGCGGGAACAGAACCACGATGGCCAATGCCAATCGGTAATCGAGCATGAACAGATAACAGAAGGCGCCGAGAAACAACGTGAACACAGAAAGCATGTCGGGCAGCGTCTCTGCCACAAAATTCACGACCGTTGCCACGTCCTGTTCCAGTCTGTTTAGCACATCACCGCTATGCAGCGCATCGCGTCCCTGATACTGCGAGTGCAAGATGCGGCTCAGCATGCGCTGCTGCATACGGTTCTGAGCCTTTATGCCCAGGATATTCCTTACCCACACCGATGCCACACGCAGGGCGAACGTGCTCAGTATCAGGCCCGCCATGATAGCAATAGCCCATAGCAAATCGTTGCGTAATGACTGTGGAATGCCACCGACAGGCTGCTCCTGCAGCCCCACCTGTTGCGATGCTATGTCTATGGCATTCTTCATAGCCCACACAGAGGCAAGGCTCACAACCGTTTCCAGCAGTCCTATAACAGTATTGAGGACAGCCTGCAGACGATTGTCAGCAGATGAGCGCCATAGCCATCGCAGTATGCTCCGGATGGAGATGTTAGTATGTAAGCTTTTGATTTTCACTATCTTTGGTCAATGCCCCACGCCATTTTCTCGCGCAGCACGGAGAAGTATTTCCTTCCTGAGAACCGTATTATCAGCGCCTCATAGGGAGCTTTGCGTATCGTCACCACCGTTCCGTCTCCGAGACTGGTGGAACGTCCATCGACGGCAGCAAGGAAAGAGTGGCTCCGGCTCTCCACCTTGAGGGTGATAACCGAACTGTCTGGCACCACGATAGGCCTCACGTTAAGGCTGTGCGGCGCTACCGGCGTGAGGCATAGCGTGCCTGTTGCCGGTGCTATAATCGGTCCTCCGTTTGAGAGGCTATAGGCGGTGGAGCCTGTCGGCGTTGTTACTATGAGGCCGTCGGCCTGATAGGTCATCAGATACTCGCCGTTGATGCTTGCACGTATAGAAATCATCGAGGCGTGGTCACGCTTCAGTACGGCTATATCGTTGAGCGCAAACGGCTCATCAAAGGCATCGTCTGACGTAGTGCTCTCCGTTCCACTTGTGCTTATGGCTATGACGGTATGGCGATGCACATCATAGTTCTGATTATACACATCATTGATAGCCGTCTCTATCTCCGACGGATTGACATCTGCCAGGAATCCCAGCCGCCCTATGTTCACGCCGATAATGGGTATTCCCTTCTCTCCCACTCTCGACGCTGTCTCAAGCAACGTACCGTCGCCGCCCATAGAGATGGCATAGTCGGCGCTGAAGTCGTCACCCTCAAACACCCCGTCCACACTTATGTCAAGGTGCTGACCCGCTGTAACAAACTCATAAAACGGACGGTCAATGTATATCTCAGCCTCGTGTTGCTGCAGGATGGCTACCAGTTTGTTGACGGCCTGCGACTTCTTCGCCTGATATTCGTTGCCGAAAATTGCAAAGCGTATTTTATTTTTGTTCATAAAAAAGGTGTCGAAAAAGTTTGTTAATTCGTGGAAAAATCGTACTTTTGCAAGTGCAAATTTACATTATTTCTATTAAACTGACAAATAAAACCAAAAAAATCATGGCAAAGGTATATGAATTCATAGCTCCGGGCACCGAGGAAATCGAGGCTCTTACCGTTGTAGATGTGCTTCGTCGCGCAGGAATAGACATCCAAACAGTCAGCATTCTGCCCACTCCAGAGGTGACTATGTCTCACGGTGTCACCATCGTTTGCGACACAACAATCGGTGATGCAGACCTCAGCGATGCCGATATGTTGCTGCTGCCAGGCGGTCTGCCAGGTGCAACCAATCTCAATGATTGCCAGCCATTGCGCGAGGCGTTGCTGAACCAAGATGCTGCGGGCAAGAAATACGGCGCCATCTGTGCTGCTCCGCTCGTGCTGGGCTCACTCGGCCTGTTGGAGGGCAAGCGCGCTACGTGCTACCCCGGCTTTGAGGACCAGATGACGGGAGCCGAATACACAGCCGAGATATACACCATCGACGGCAACACCATCACCGGTTGCGGCCCCGCTGCCACCCTACCCTACTCCTACGCAATCCTCGAAATGCTGGGTTACGGAGATGAGGCTGCGGCGCTGCGCGAGGGCATGATGTTCAACAAACTCATGGCATCAGAGTAAAGGGGCGAAAAACTTACAGTCTGAAACAAAAACGGGCAGTTTAACTTACAGTTTATGTTAACAGCTGTTAAATAGCCCGTCTCATCCTAAAAGACCTACTTTTACCTGGTAAAAGACCTACTATTACCGAGTAAAAGACCTGCTATTAGGAGGTAAAAGACCTGCTTTCAGATTGTAATTCAGATGCTATTGGAACGTGATGCATTTTGGGGGTCAAAATCAATAATCTACGTCCCCCCGAAAGAGGTAAAGAATCAGACGTGAATAGCTAACATAATCCACTCTGAACAAAAGAGGAGCTACAAGAAAAAGACAGATGGACTACGTAATAATCGTTGCCGGCGGCAAGGGATTGAGAATGGGCGGCGAGGTGCCGAAGCAGTTTCTGCCCGTTGCGGGCAGGCCTGTGCTGATGCGCACAATGGAGCGATTCAGGGAGTATTCTGACACTTATCGCCCTGCCTCAGACCCGCTGCGGATTATCCTTGTGCTGCCTAAAGCGCAGCAGGACTATTGGCAACAGTTGTGCCGGGAGCACCGTTTCAGCCTTGAATACCTGCTGGCAGACGGTGGAGCCACACGGTTCCACTCGGTGCAGAGCGGCCTGAGCCTCATCCCCGATGATGCGTCAGGCGTTGTGGGGGTGCACGATGGCGTGCGTCCCTTTGTCAGCGTTGACACGATAGCGCGTCTCTATGATGCTGCCCGCAGGGAGCGTGCAGTCGTTCCGTGCCTGCCAATGACGGACAGCCTGCGCCGTCGCGGAGAGGATGGCTTGTGGCATAGCGCCGTGCGTGAGGACTTTCGTACCGTGCAGACCCCGCAGGTGTTTGACATACAGCTACTTAAGGAGGCCAATCGCCAGCCGTATGACGAGAGTTTCACCGACGATGCCAGCGTGGTGGCCGCCATAGGACATGAGCCCGTGATGATAGAAGGCAACCGCGAGAACATCAAGATTACAACGCCGATGGACATGATGATAGCCGAAGCGATGGTCAAATTAACGAATTAATTCAGGTTTATGAAGCAGGAAACGCCCTGCGCTCGGCCCTAAGGGACGCTTGCGTAGAGCATCGGAGCAAGAAAGGGCAAAAGCGTATAGCCCAGGGCAGCGCCCTGGGTATGAACGCGAACAGAAATCACGCCCTGGACTCCGAGCTTGCTCGCCTGAGCACCTACTGGAGCGCAAGAAGGGCAGCAGAACATGAAACCCCGCATTATAGCCGCCCCTTATCAAGGGACTCTAAATGCCCTTACAGGGCGCACTTCTGAGACTTGAATCAAATTAACAAATTACAGCAAACCCTTTCCGAAGAAAGGATGATACTGTGA
The DNA here is from genome assembly GCA_017478025.1 of Prevotella sp. Taxonomy (GTDB): domain Bacteria; phylum Bacteroidota; class Bacteroidia; order Bacteroidales; family Bacteroidaceae; genus Prevotella. The sequence continues at coordinate 25,905 of JAFVGZ010000025.1, read as the reverse complement.
CTGACATACTGCAGCAAGACATAAAATACCTGCCCGGCATAGGCCCGCAGAGGCAGAAGATTCTCAGCAAAGAACTGGGAATCAGCACCTATGGCGACCTGCTGCAACACTTCCCCTATAAGCACATAGACCGCAGCAAGGTCTATACTATCCGCGAAATGACGAGCGATATGCCCTTCGTCCAGGTTCGCGGGCGGATATTGTCGTTTGAGACCTTCCCTATGGGCCTCAACCGCAAGCGCGTCGTGGCCCATTTCGGCGACGGTACGGGGGTGATGGACCTGATATGGTTCAGCGGCGGGCAGTATGTGATGAAGACCTATCACCTCGGAGTAGATTATATCGTCTTCGGTCGCCCTGGGGTGTTCAATGGGCGTATGCAGATAACGCACCCCGACATTGACCCTGCCGATACGCTGACCCTGGAGAGTATGGGGATGCAACCCTATTACCACACCACGGAGAGGATGAAGAAAACGGGGATGACGTCACGCTCCATCGAGCGCTACGTGAAGACCCTACTGCAGAATCTGCCGCCGCTGCGCGAGACCTTGCCCAGCTCTATCACGCAGCCGTTGCACCTCATGAGCCGTGACGAAGCTCTACGCGCTATACACTATCCACACAATCAGTATGAATTGCAGCACGCACGGGAGAGACTGAAATTTGAAGAGCTGTTCTATGTGCAACTTAACATACTGCGCTATGTCTCCAATAACCGACGGAAATACAAGGGCTATCTGCTGCCAAAGGTAGGTGCGGCATTCAGGGATTTCTATTTCATGAACCTGAAGTTTGAGCTGACAGGAGCGCAGAAACGCGTGATGCACGAGATAAAAAAGGACATGAACTCAGGGCGGCAGATGAACCGGCTGGTGCAGGGCGATGTGGGTTCAGGCAAGACTCTCGTGGCGCTGATGGCCATGCTGATAGCTGTGGACAACGGTTTCCAGGCCGTGATGATGGCACCGACGGAGATACTGGCGGAGCAACATCTTGCCACTATACGCGACTTTCTCCGCGACCTGCCCGTACGGGTGGAACTGCTGACGGGCGTAGTGAAGGGCAAGAAGCGCAAGGAGGTGATGGAAGGACTGCTGGATGGCAGCGTGAACATACTGATAGGTACACACGCAGTCATCGAGGACACAGTACAATTTCATAATCTCGGACTTGCCGTTATAGACGAGCAGCATCGCTTTGGCGTTGCTCAGAGAGCCAAACTGTGGGCAAAGAATGAGAACCCGCCTCATGTGTTGGTAATGACGGCAACACCTATTCCACGCACCTTGGCTATGACTATCTATGGGGATCTGGACGTGAGCGTGATAGACGAACTGCCCCCGGGACGCAAGCCGATAATGACAATCCACAAGTATGAGAAGCAGAAACTGAGCCTTTATGAGGGCATACGCCGTGAGGTAGCGAAGGGACGGCAGGTCTATGTGGTCTATCCGTTGATACAAGAGAGCGAGAAGATGGACCTGCAGGACCTGGAAGCCGGTTATGAGGAACTGCAGAGGGTGTTCCCTGACTATCGCATGAGCAAGGTTCACGGCAAGATGAAGCCTGCTGAGAAGGATGAGGAGATGCAGCGCTTTGCCCGCGGCGAGACCCAGTTGCTCGTAGCGACAACGGTGATAGAGGTGGGTGTGAATGTGCCTAATGCCAGCGTGATGGTGATTATGGAGGCACAGCGTTTCGGCCTGTCGCAGCTGCACCAGCTGAGAGGGCGCGTGGGACGTGGTGCGGAGCAGAGCTACTGCATATTGGTGAGCGACTATGAACTGTCGGCAGAGACGCGCAAGCGCCTGGACATAATGTGTGAGACAAACGATGGCTTCCGTATAGCAGAAGCCGACCTGAAGCTTCGCGGCCCCGGCGACCTGGAAGGCACGCAGCAAAGCGGAATGGCACTGGACCTGAAGATAGCGAACATTGCGCTGGACGGACAGCTGGTACAGCTGGCACGAGACGAAGCGCAGAAGGTGATTGACAGCGATCCGGAATGTAATGCACCGGAAAACAGCTTATTATGGAACAGACTCCGCGAGCTGCGCAAGGACAATATAGACTGGGGAGCGATTAGTTAATGCATAATTAAGAATGCAAAATGCAGAATTAAGAATGCAGAATGCAGAATTAAGAATGCAGAATGCAGAATTGATAATGCGCAATGAACAATTCATAGTGCATAATTCAGGATGCATGATTGATTATGCATTATTCACTTTGTTTTCTTGCATATCTCAAGACTTATAATCGGTACTTTGACCTGCGGTCGAAGGTACTTCGCCTTGGATATGCAAAAAAATGCTAGCACTTTTTTGCATATCTCAGGACTTAATCGTACCTTTGCACAGATGAAAGAATTTGTAATATCAGAAGCGAGTGCCGAGACCGCTGTGTTGGTGGGTCTTATAACCCCTGAACAGGACGAGGCAAAGACAAAGGAATACCTTGACGAACTGGAGTTTCTTGCCGAGACAGCCGGTGCCGTGACGCTGCGCCGCTTCACTCAGCGTGTAGGCGGACCGTCGAGTGTTACCTATGTCGGCAAAGGTAAGCTGGAAGAGATTGCCGAATATATCAAGCAGCAGGATGATGCCTGCGATGCATGGGAAGAGGAACTGCACTATCCCGAAGAGGGTGAAGGGCCTCAGCGCGTCGGTATGGTGATATTCGACGATGAGTTGTCTGCAAAACAGATGCGCAATATAGAGCAAGTCCTGCACGTTAAGATACTGGACCGTACGAGTCTGATACTGGATATCTTTGCTATGCGCGCACAGACAGCGAACGCTAAGACGCAGGTGGAGCTGGCTCAATACCGGTATATGCTGCCCCGACTGCAACGCCTGTGGACGCACTTGGAGCGTCAGGGCGGCGGCTCCGGTGGCGGCGGCGGCAAGGGTACCGTGGGTCTGCGCGGCCCGGGTGAGACACAGTTGGAGATGGACCGTCGTATTATCCTGAACCGAATGTCGCTGCTGAAGGAGAGACTGAAGGAGATAGACAAGCAGAAATCCACGCAACGCAAGAACAGGGGCCGCCTGATAAGAGCCGCACTTGTGGGATATACGAACGTAGGGAAATCGACAATCATGAACCTGCTGTCCAAGAGCGAGGTCTTTGCAGAGAATAAACTCTTTGCCACTCTCGACACAACGGTAAGGAAGGTGGTGATAGAGAACCTGCCATTCCTGCTTGCCGACACGGTAGGATTTATCCGAAAGTTGCCCACGGACCTGGTAGAATCCTTCAAATCTACCCTCGATGAGACGCGTGAGGCAGACCTGTTGGTACATGTAGTTGACATCTCACACCCTGACTTTGAGGAGCAAATCAAGGTGGTTGAGCAGACGTTAGCCGACCTGGGATGCGGAGAAAAGCCCACGTTGATAGTGTTTAACAAGATTGATGCCTACACATGGGACGAGAAAGATGCCGATGATCTGACGCCTGTGAAGAAGAACGAGGTGCCCCTTGAGGACCTGAAACGTACCTGGATGGCCAAGATGGGAGGCAAAGAACTCAGTTGCATCTTTATCTCGGCAAGAGAAAAGGAGAACATCGAAGAGCTGCGCGACACTCTCTACAAACGCGTCAGAGAGTTGCATGTGCAGAAATATCCGTATAATGATTTCTTGTATCAAACCCCTTCATAACCTAAACAGACTAAAATGGAGTACCGCAATTTGACCTTAGAAGAGATTGACGTTCTGGAGGAGCGCAATTGTCGCAGCACCGACTGGACTCAAGTGTTTGTATCACAGACGTTCGACACCGATGATCTTCGCAACGTGAGTTTTGAGGGCGAGGTGCATATCGGCGCTGAAACGCGCATTGAGAATGTCGGTATAATCCGCACTACGGACGGTGCGAGCTATGGCGAGGGCGTTACAATCAGCGTGCTAAACGAAGCCGGTGACGGTAACATAATGCTCTTCAGCCGCCTGTCATCGCAGTTGGCAGCCCTGATGGTTTATGCTTCAGAAGACAAACTGCTGTTTGCGAAGCTGCGCGACATGGTCACACACTACATTGAGAGGACTGTTCCGTCTTGTACCACCATCGGCACGGGCGTGACAATACAGGACTGCCGCGAGCTGACAAACGTCATCGTAGGCGACGGTTGCGAGTTGTGCGGGGCCTCAAGGCTCATTGACTGCACGCTGTCCTCAACCCCGGATGCCGCCATATATGTGGGTGACGATGTGATATTAGAGAATGTGATAGCCCAGGCCGGTGCTACGATAGTGGATGGAGCCAAGCTTTACGACACCTTCGTGGGCGAGGCGTGCCACGTGGGTCGCGGATTTACGTCTGAGAACTCCATCTTCTTTGCCAACTCGCACATGGACAACGGCGAGGCCTGCGCAGCGTTGTGCGGCCCGTTCAGCGTGAGTCACCACAAGAGCACGCTGCTTATCGGCGGCACATACTCGTTCTATAATGCCGGTTCGAATACAAACTTCTCAAACCACGCATATAAAATGGGCCCTATACACTGGGGCACGATGGCGCGCGGCTCTAAGACTGCGAGCGACGCACACATACTCTGGCCGGCGAAAATAGGTGCTTTCTCGATGGCTATGGGCAAGATACAGACGCACCCCGATACGGAGATGCTGCCATTCTCATACGTGATAGGCGAAGGAAGAAAGACCAATGTGGTGCCTGGAAGGAACTTGTGCACCGTCGGTACGTACCGCGATGTGACGAAATGGCCAAAGCGTGACAAGCGTCCCGCAAACGGAAGGATATCGCTCCTGACGTTCGACTGGCTTTCTCCATACGTGATGGAGGGGGTCAAAGCCGGCATAAAATACCTGAAACAGCTGCAGGCCGAGCAGGGAGTAAACCGCGAGGTATATCACGGCAACGGCTTTGACATCACGGCATCGGCGCTGCAGCACGGTCTGGAGTACTACGAATTGGCGCTCAAGATGTACGGCAATAATGAGTCAGGAAGCGACTGGACGGACCTGCTGGGCCTACTGACTCCTACCGATGCGCTTGAACAGATGAAGGAAGACATAATGAGTGGCGACATTGCGGATATAGAAGGACTGGAGAATCGCTTTACCGACATCTATGAGAGCTATGAGCAATGGAAGGGATTCGGAGGTAATGAAGGTGAAATGGAACAGGCGCACAACACATGGCTGAAGATGATATGCCGCGATGCGGAGCGTGAATATGACCTGGGCGATGTGAGCGAAGAGCAGTTCAGGGACTTCGTTTCAAAGATAGAGAATTAAGTATTAAGATGAAATACATACTGAACATAATCTGCTGCCTGCTGTGCAGCATGTCAGCGTTGGCTGCTGAGACACAGTCATACGCCTACGAAGAGGTTACCGGTGACCCCATGCAGGCACGTATCTACACCCTGCCTAACGGTCTTAAGGTGTATCTTAGTGTGAATAACGAGAAGCCGCGTGTTACTGCGCACATTGCCGTGAATACCGGTTCGCGCAACGATCCTGCCGAGACAACAGGTCTGGCACACTATCTGGAACACCTGATGTTTAAGGGCACGCAGCGTTTCGGCACCACAAACTATGAGGCGGAGAAACCATATCTGGATAAGATCTCACAGCTGTATGAGGAGTATCGCCAACTGACAGACAGCGTAGCGCGCAAGGCGAAGTATCACGAGATAGACTCCGTATCGCAGATTGCGGCGCAATACTTCATCCCGAACGAGTATGACAAGATGATGTCGCAGATAGGAAGCCTTGGCACTAACGCATATACCTCGTACGACCAGACGGTATATGTGGAGAATATCCCGTCAAACGAGATTGAACGCTGGGCTATGGTGAACGCCGACAGATTCCAACACATGGTGATGCGCGGCTTCCATACAGAGTTGGAAGCGGTGTATGAGGAGAAGAATATCTCTATGACGAAGGATGCCCGCAAGAGCATCGAAGCGCTGACACGCGCCCTCTTCCCCACTCATCCCTATGGTACACAGACCACCATCGGCACTCAGGAACACTTGAAGAACCCGTCACAGGTAAACATTCAGAACTATTACAACAAGTACTATCGCCCCAACAACGTGGCTATCTGCATGGCCGGCGACCTGGATCCAGAGAAGACGATGGCCATAATAGAGAAATATTTCGGTCAGTGGGAGAAGGGCAACAATGTCACTCCGCCTTCCTTCCCTGCTATGTCACCGCTGACAGCGGAAAAGGATACGACCGTGGTGGGCCAGGAAATAGAGAGTATTATCATGGGTTGGCGCACACCGGGAGCGGCAAGTCTGACCAATGATACGCTGACAATGATGGACATGATACTGTGCAACGGAAAGGTGGGACTGATAGATCTGAACCTGAACCAGAGCCAGAAGGTGTTGGCAGCCTCAAGCGGACCTTGGGGATTGAAGGACTATGGCATGTACGTGATGCAGGGTACGCCTAACGAAGGACAGACTCTTGACGAGGTGAAGGCCTTGCTGCTGGAGCAGATAGAGAAGGTAAAGCGCGGAGAATTTGACGAGAAACTGATGCCGAGCATCCTCAGCAACTTCAAGCTCAACCTCCTGAACAGCCTTGATGACAACAAGGCAAGGGTCAGCACGATGGTGGATTGCTTCATAAACGGCATCCCATGGAAGCAGGAAGTGGAAGCCCTGGACCGCATGGCAAAGATAAAGAAGGCCGACATCGTGAAGTGGGCTAACGAGAATCTGGGCGACGGCTTCGTGTGTGTGTATAAGCGCAAAGGCGAGGACACCACGATTGTGAAGATTGACAAGCCTGCCATCACAGACATTCCGAGCAACCGCGACCTGCTATCGGACTTTATAAAGGAATATGGAAAGATGTCTGTGGAGAACATACAGCCACAGTTTGTGGATTTCAAGAAGGATTTATCATTTGGTAAAACCAAGACGGGACTGCCCGTAATCTACAAGCAAAACACTCAGGATGAGCGTTTCAGCCTGACATATCACTATGAATTCGGTTCAGAAGCCGACGAGTCATACAACGTTGCCGAGAGTTATTTTGACCTCCTCGGCACAGATACAGAGAGCATAGAGCAGATAAAGCGCGATTTCTATGACATAGCATGCAGCTACAGTTTCAGCGTCGGAGCCAAGTCAATCAGCGTTTCCGTGAGCGGCCTGCAGGAGTATTTGCCACGGGCTGTGGAGATGATGGACCGCTATCTGGACCGTGTGAAGAGCGACACCGCCGTGTATAATAAGTTCGTAGCACAGTTGCTGAAGGCCCGTTCAGAAGCCCGCAACAACCAGAACGCATGTTTCAGCGCCCTGCAGAGCTATGCAAGCTATGGTGAAAAGGCCCCATTCAGCCGCTCATACACCCCTGCCCAGCTGCGCGAAACCAATCCGGAACATTTCACCGACCTCATCCACGGGCTGAAAAACTATAAGCACAAAATACTCTACTGGGGTCCGGCAAGCATGAAGGATATATGTAAAGAGGTGGTGAAGTATCACAAGACACCGAAAAAACTGGCTGAGGTACCAGAGAATAAGCCCTACGAAATGATTGAAACGCCACGCAATGAGGTGCTTATAGCTCCCTATGACGCTCCCAACATCAACATGAGCGCACTGACATATCAGGCGCAGCCGTGGTCTGTAGATACTACAATCAAGGCTCTGATGTTCAATGAATACTTCGGAGGCTCCATGAACGGCATCGTATTCCAGGAGCTTCGTGAGACCCGCGGACTGGCATATAGCGCACGTGCAAGCTATGTTTGCCCCGGTCGCAAGGAGGAAAAGAACTACTATCGCGAGACTATCATGTCGCAAAACGACAAGATGATGGACTGTATCAACACCTTCAGACAGATTACGGACACCCTGCCACAGTCAGAGCAGCTCTTCGCCACATCAAAACAGAGCCTGATGAAGACCCTTGCGGCAGCACGTACGACAAAAGCAGGTGTGATAGGCAAATACCTGAGCGCACAGCTCCTCGGACTGGATTGCGACATCAATCAGATAGTATGGCAGCAGCTTCCCGCGCTGACGCTGCAGGATGTAGTGAAGTTTGAAGAAGAGAATATCAAGGGTAAGCCACGCAGATATTGCATACTCGGCAAGGAAGCAGAGCTGGACACCAAAGCCTTGGAACAGTTCGCTCCCGTGAAAAGGCTTACACTGGATGACATCTTCCCCGCATATAAATAATCTTTCACCGCGTAACAAGTAAACAAAAACATACATATTCATATAATACAACAACATTATGGCAAACGTACCTTTCTTCTATGCGCCAATGTTTCAGCTTGGCGAAGACAAAACAGAATACCGCCTTATCTCAAAAGATGGCGTGTCAATGAGTGAGTTTGAGGGACATCCCATTCTGAAAGTATCCAAAGAAGCCCTTGAGCTTCTGACCACTCAGGCCTTCCACGACGTCAACTTCATGCTGCGTCGGGAGCACAACGAGAAGGTTGCAGCAATACTGAACTCTCCCGAAGCATCGGACAACGATAAGTTTGTGGCCCTCACCATGCTTCGCAATGCGGAGGTGGCATGCAAGGGACAGCTTCCTTTCTGCCAAGATACCGGCACCGCCATCATTCACGGAGAGAAGGGTCAGCAGGTGTGGACAGGCTTTGAAGACGAGGAATACCTGGCCAAGGGTGTATATAACACATACACTCAGGACAACCTGCGCTACTCGCAGAATGCTCCGTTGGACATGTATAACGAGGTAAACACGAAATGTAACCTGCCTGCACAGATAGACATTGAGGCTACGGAAGGCATGGAATACCGTTTCCTCTGCGTGGTAAAGGGCGGCGGCTCTGCCAACAAGACATACCTATACCAGGAGACAAAGGCAAGAATCCAGAACCCGGGAACGCTCGTTCCGTTCCTCGTAGAGAAGATGAAGAGCCTCGGCACAGCAGCATGCCCGCCTTATCATATTGCCTTCGTCATCGGCGGCACATCGGCAGAGAAGAACCTTCTGACCGTAAAGCTTGCCTCCACCAAGTACTATGACAGCCTGCCGACAACGGGCGACGAGACCGGACGCGCGTTCCGCGACGTAGAGTTGGAGAAGCAGCTGCTTGAGGAAGCAAAGAAAATCGGCTTCGGCGCACAGTTCGGAGGTACGGCATTTGCCCATGATGTCCGCGTAATACGCCTGCCTCGCCACGGTGCGTCATGCCCTATCGGACTGGGAGTGTCATGCTCTGCCGACCGTAACATCAAGGCAAAGATTACAAAGGACGGCATCTTTGTGGAGAAGATGGATGACAAACCATACGAGCTGATACCCGAGGCACTGCGTCAGGCAGGCGAGAGCGACGCTATCTCCATCAACCTGGACCAGCCGATAGCAGAAGTATGCAAGGAGCTCTCCAAGTATCCCGTATCCACTCGCGTGAGCCTCAACGGTACAATCATAGTGGCACGCGACATTGCACACGCAAAGATCAAGGCCCGTCTGGATGCCGGCGAGGGTATGCCTCAGTACTTCAAGGATCATCCCGTGCTGTACGCAGGTCCTGCAAAGACTCCGGAAGGCATGCCTTGCGGCTCTATGGGCCCCACGACAGCCAACCGTATGGACCCATACACAGATGAGTTCCAGGACAATGGCGGCTCACTCGTAATGATAGCCAAGGGCAACCGCACACAGGTGGTGACTGATGCCTGCAAGAAGCACGGTGGCTTCTACCTCGGTTCTATCGGCGGACCGGCAGCCTACCTCTCATCAAGCAACATCAAGAGCATTGAGTGTGTGGAGTATCCAGAGCTCGGAATGGAGGCCATCTGGAAGATTCAGGTGAAGGACTTCCCTGCATTTATACTCGTTGATGACAAGGGCAACGACTTCTTCAAGCAGTTCTAAAGGTTCTCCGGTTCTCACAACCGGAGATAACAGACGGTCTGAAGTCTGACAAAATCACAATCAATGAGCATATTATTGCCAATAATACTATTCTTCGTCGGGCTGGCCTGCGTCATAAAAGGCGCAGACTGGCTGACTGACGGTGCTGCCAACATAGCCCGGATGTATGGTATTCCATCCATCGTAGTCGGTCTGACCATCGTTGCAGTAGGCAGTTCGGCGCCGGAATTTGTCGTAAGCGTCGTCTCGGCCATTAACGGCAACAACGACATGGCTATCGGAAACGTCGTTGGCAGCAACATTTTCAATATTCTCGGCATCATCGGTCTTACCGCTATGGTGCGTCCCATACAGGCTGAGCGCGCTAACATACGCTATGACATACCCTTCATGGTGCTTGCCAATGTGGTTGTCGCCATAACGATATGCGACAAATTGCTTGACCCGGGCAACACGGCGATAAACTGCATAAGTCGCACAGACGGACTGCTGATGCTCTGTTTGTTTGCTATCTTCATGTCTTACACCATGAGCATAGCCAACAATGCGGACAAGAAACAGGGACAGACAACGCAAGAAGCCGCAGGTGAAGAATCAGAAACAAGCCAGGAGCGATCAGGCAAAAAGCTATGGAAGTCCATAGCACTCGTCGTTATAGGGCTTGTCATACTCGTTGCCGGCGGTGACTGGCTGGTAGAAGGTGCCTCGGGCATAGCATCCACAATAGGCATCAGCGACTCTATCATAGCGCTGACAATCGTCAGTGCCGGCACGTCAGCGCCTGAACTGGCGGCCTCGCTGATAGCCGCAAAGAAAGGCGACACAGCAATGGCTGTGGGCAACATAGTGGGCAGCGTTGTCTTCAACGTGTTCTTTGTGCTCGGCACATCAGCAACGATTACGCCATTGGGCATAGGCAACATTACTCCATTTGATATCTACACGCTCCTGGGCTCATCTGTGCTGATGTGGCTGATGTGTCGCTTCGGCAAGACACACTTCACATTGACACGCTTTGAGGGCTCGATAATGGTACTGTTGGTCATTGCTTACTATACGGTACTGGTGTTGAGAGCATGATTACCAAGCGTTGGTAAACTGATTACCAAGCGTTGGTAACCACATTACCAAGCCTTGGTAACTCAATTACCAACGCTTGGTAATTTTTTTTAAACTACTCCAGCAGGTCCTGTGGAGCGCTTGCGTAAACTTGAAAACTTAACTATTGGTGTCCGGTAAAGAAAGCCCTGAAAGCGCTTTTTACCGGACACCAATAGTTTCCTTTTTATCCCCCCCAAAAAAGAAGGAATGCTTCTACATCTTAGACATATTGATGATGTTGTAGAACTCATTGCGCAGCTGTGCTTTCTTCTTGAAGCATCCTGTGAAGTAAGCCACTGACATCTCGCCCTTGTTGCGTGTGCCGCGCATGGATTTACACATGTGGCGGCCCTTCATCACAATGGCAAACCCCTGTGCGGTGCCCTTCAAGGCATCGTCCAGCATCTCCACTATCTCCCTGCATAGGCGTTCCTGCAACTGCAGGCGTGCGGCACAATAACCCACGACACGCGACACCTTGGAGATGCCGAGAATGCGACCGTCGGCGCTGGGGATGTATGCCAGATAGTACTGACCGAAGAAAGGCAGTATGTGGTGCTCACACATAGAGTAATAGTCACCGCAGTCAAAGACCATCTCCTCGCTGTGAGCACTATTCGTAAACGTGGTGATGCGAGGTTTTCTCTTTGCGTCGTAACCACGGAAGATCTCGTCATACATTCTCACAATGCGGTCAGGCGTATTGCAGAGGCCCTCTCTGCTCGGGTCTTCCCCTATATATAGTAATATGGTGCGTATTGCTTCCTTGAGCTGTTCTTCGCTTATCTTACGTTCAGTATCTTGTGTGTCTGTAATGATAGATGCCATTTTGGGTTCTTTAATATGTAGTTTATCGTTTCCTTTACGTTATCTCTGTTTATATCAGCGTCACCGCTGTCTATTGGCTGTAGTCTATATTCCTTAGCCTCGATGCCCTCATAGTCCTCCATATCCTTACGAGGATAAAGCACCTTGAGCTCATCCACCCTCTGTATCATTATCTGCTTAGCCTTGGGTGAGCATGTTATCCAGTCTATCTCACAGCCCTCGGGGAGTGCCAGCGTGCCGTTTGTCTCTATCTGAATGAAGAAGCCTGCCTGCTTCAGAGCGTGTGTCAGGCCTGCCGTAAGCTGCATCGTGGGTTCGCCGCCGGTGATGACGATATGCCGTGCAGGATATTTCTGCACTTCCTTGACGATGTCCTCGTCAGTCATCTCTACACCTTCTTGATGCTGGGTATCACAGAAAGAACAGGCCATATTGCAACCACTGAGCCGCAAGAACACGGCAGGAGTGCCTGTATAGTAGCCCTCGCCCTGCAGGGAATAGAATATCTCGTTGACTTTTTTCACTATGCTATTGGTCACTGTCACCATTATCCCGCCCTCCTTTCACAGTATAAAGCAGTCATAGCATTGAGGGTTTACGATGCAAAGCATGAAACCCATCAAAGCAATTATCCGCACGCAAGCCAGACATTGTATTCTCAAAAATTACAATGTTGCAGCCTTACGAAAGAATGGAGGGATTTACTCTTTAGTCTTTTTCATACACAGCAGTATTGCTCGAAGACTCCATTACCTCAACGCGATAGCAGTAAGGAATCTGGTCACATATCCACTTTGCGATATTCTCTGCTGTAGGATTAAAGGGTAACAGTTCGTTGAAGTTACCGTGATCAAGGTATCCGTGTATCTTCTCCTTCACTTTTGTGAAATCAACAACCATACCATCGGCATTCAACTCCTTGGATTTACAATACACAGCCACCATCCAATTGTGACCGTGCAGGTTCTCGCACTTGTTGTCATAGGATAGCATCAGCTGATGACAGCCGGCTATCTCCATAGTCTTTTTAATGTAATACATGAGATAAAGTTTTTTTGTTAGGGTTTTCTTCTACCTAATGCTAATAGCGATGTTTTGCTCTTTTGCGGCTGCAAAATTACGCTTTTTTTTACACTTGGCAAAAGAAAAGCCGTTAAAATTGCCGCAATATGCTATATTTTTATTAATTTTGCACTCGATATATGCCAATGACATATTCATATACATAACTTGTTAAACCCGATACCAAACGACCCGTGACACCAAACACCGACGAACAATTTGGCCAGGCCATTGACCTGTGTCGCGACATATTCTCTAAGAAACTATACGACTACAAGCCGTCGTGGCGCATGCTACGCCCGTCGTCGCTCACTGATCAACTGTTCATAAAGGCTAAGCGCATACGCACGCTGGAGGTGACAGGACAATCTCTGGTGGGCGAAGGGATACTGCCGGAGTTCATGGCGCTCATCAACTATGGCATCATAGGACTGATACAACTGGAGAAGGGCTATGCCGACAAGGTCGATATGACCAACGACGAGGCAATGGCGCTCTATGATTCGTATGCTCAGTCCTGCTTGGACCTGATGCGCAAGAAGAACCATGACTACGGAGAGGCATGGAGGGATATGCGTGTCAGTTCATATACAGACATTATCCTCACCAAACTGGAACGCATCAAAGAGATAGAGGACAAGAACGGCCTGACAATCGCCAGCGAGGGGATAGACTCCAACATCATGGACATTATCAACTATTCCACTTTTGCTGTCATCAAACTAAAGATTGAGAAATGCTGAAGTCCATCATTGTAAACATAGCTCGCATTCTGTTAGGATGTACTTTCGTCCTGTCAGGATTTGTCAAGACAGTTGACCCTCTTGGCACGCAATACAAACTGGAGGACTATGCTGTTGCGATGGGCTTTGACGGCATATTCCCAGCGTGGGTGTTCCTCTGCGGCGCCGTGCTGATGGCTATCTTCGAATGTATGATGGGCATACAGTTGCTCTTTGCCATCAACCGACGCGTAGTGTCTAAGCTGTCGCTCGCCTTCATGCTTGTGATGACATGTCTCACCGTGTGGATTTATTTTGATAATCCCGTGGAAGACTGCGGCTGTTTTGGCGATGCCATAAAGCTGACCAACGGACAGACGTTGGCAAAGAACATTGTATTGCTCGCCTGCTCCACAATCGTTGCACTTTGGCCAAAGAAGATGCCGCGGATGATAGCCTTGAGCCGACAGTGGATTGTGTTCCACTACTCGGTACTTTTCTTCATCGGCCTGGCGCTGCATTGCATCTATCATCTGCCGGTTTTCGACTATCGTCCATACCACATCGGGGCCAACATAGCCAAAGGAATGGAGATACCGGAGGGAGCGGAGGCACCTGTCTATGAGACTACATTTATCATGGAAAAAGACGGGAAGCAGGAAAAGTTCACACTTGAGAACTATCCTGACTCCACATGGACTTTCGTTGACTCCAAATCAAAGCTGATAAAGGCGGGCTACGAACCTCCCATCCACGATTTCTATCTGCAGGACAGCGAGGGTGAGGACTATACCGATGCTGTGCTGTCAAAGCCCGGTTACACGTTCCTCCTTGTAGCTCATGACATCACGAAAGCTGACGACACGAACTTCGGCACCGTGAATACCATCTACGATTATGCCACACAGCATAACATTCCGTTCTACTGTCTCACAGCAAGCGAGGATGAGGCGGTGGATCATTGGATTGATATCACAGGCGCGGAATATCCCTTCCTGAACTGCGACGGCCTCACATTGAAGACCATCGTACGCAGTAACCCGGGACTGGTCTTGCTGAAAGAAGGTACCGTAACAGCCAAATGGGGAAGCAATGACCTGCCTGCCCTGACCCCCGACACCAAGATTGAGACACTTGACGAGACTGAAGCATACGAGACGAACAAATGGAAGACTTGGAGCTTCATACTGCTTTGGTACATACTGCCGCTGACAATTCTCACCATAACAGACCGTCTGTGGGCATGGAGCAGGCGCATCAGGCATGCAGAGCATAAACATTCATACAAACTAATAAATCTTTTCAAAACAAAAAACAAGAAACCAATGAGAAAGAAAATTGTAGCAGGTAACTGGAAAATGAACAAAAACCTGCAAGAAGGTGTGGCTCTGGCCAAGGAGCTTACTGAGGTAGTAAAGAACCCTAACTGCGATGTCATCATCGGCACACCATTCATTCACCTGGCAAGCGTGGCTGAGGTTATCAAGGGCAGCTGCATCCAGCTCTCTGCAGAGAACTGTGCTGACAAGGCCAGCGGTGCTTACACAGGCGAGGTATCTGCTGAGATGGTAAAGTCAACAGGTGCAGAGTACGTTATCCTCGGTCACTCTGAGCGTCGCGAATACTATAAGGAGACACCTGAAATCCTCAAGGAGAAGGTGGAGCTGGCACTGGCAAACGGTCTGAAGGTTATCTTCTGCATCGGCGAGTCACTGGCAGAGCGCGAGGCTAACAAGCAGAATGAAGTGGTAAAGGCAGAGCTCGCTGGCTCAGTATTCCACCTCACAGCAGAGCAGTGGAAGAACATCATCATCGCCTACGAACCCATCTGGGCTATCGGAACAGGCAAGACAGCTACAGCTGATCAGGCTGAAGAGATACACGCATATATTCGCTCTTGCGTAGCAGAAGTATATGGTGCAGAGGTTGCTGACGACACCACCATCCTTTACGGTGGCTCATGCAAGGCAAGCAATGCTCCTGAGCTCTTTGCCAAGGCCGACATTGACGGCGGTCTCATAGGCGGAGCATCGCTCAAAGCTGCTGACTTCAAGGGCATCATCGATGCTTGGGCATAATGAAAAGAACAATTATCATAACATTCTGTCTGGCATTGGCACATACAAGTGCCAATGCACAGACTTTCCTTGATGACCTGCGAACGGACAAGGCTAATCAAGGACAGGTAACGGTAACCCAGTCAAGAGACATTGACGCACTTGTGAACGGCGAGCCAGACCTGCCACAACAGGCAGAGAAGCCAGAGCCGGCAGAAAAGAAACAACCGTCAACAACGACAACAACACCGGCAACACCGACAGAAGAAAACAAAGCTCCGTCACATGCCGCTACTCCTGCCCCGTCATCCTCTATCAGCGATGATTTCGCAAAAGAAGAGGGTGTTGTAGATACGCGCAAGAAACTCATGCGCAACAGCTACAAGACGCAGGGCTACAGAATACAGGTGTTCTCGGGCGGCAATTCACGCTTGGACAAGCAGAAGGCACAGACGGCGGGAACTGTAATGAAATCTAATTTCCCATCAGAACCGGTCTATGTACACTTCTATTCTCCTTCTTGGAAATGCCGTATGGGCAACTATCGCTCCATAGAAGAAGCAAGACGGCTGCTGAAAAGAGTCAAGCAACTCGGTTATCCGCAAGCTAACATCATCAAAGGAACTATTTCCGTTCAGTATTAACACTAACAATGCGACTTATCTCTTGGAATGTCAATGGCCTCAGAGCCTGTGTGCAAAAAGGATTTGCCGATGTATTCAACACGCTGGATGCTGACTTCTTCTGCATTCAGGAGACAAAAATGCAAGCCGGACAGCTGGACTTAGCCTTCATGGGCTATCAGTCCTATTGGAACTATGCCGAGAAGAAAGGCTATTCAGGCACTGCTATCTATACCCGCCACACACCGATGAACGTCAGCTATGGCATCGGCATACCAGAGCACGACAATGAGGGACGCGTCATCACTTTAGAGTACGCGGACTTCTATATCATCACCGTCTATGTTCCAAACTCACAGGACGAACTGCGAAGATTGGACTATCGCATGCAGTGGGAAGACGATTTCCTGAAATACATACAGGCATTAGACGCAAAGAAACCTGTCATCTTCTGTGGAGACCTCAACGTGGCCCACGAGGAGATAGACCTTAAGAATCCTAAGACCAATCACCACAACCCAGGCTTCACCGATGAGGAGCGTGGCAAATTCTCCACACTCCTGAAGGCTGGATATACTGACACATTCCGCCACCTGCACCCTGAAGAGCAGACATTCTCATGGTGGTCATACCGTTTCCATGCACGTGAGAAGAACATCGGGTGGCGCATAGACTACTTTATAGTCTCCAATCGTTTGCAATCTCTTATCTCAAAAGCCGACATACACACCGAGATTCTCGGTTCAGACCATTGTCCTGTTGAGCTTGAGATAAATATATAACCGCCAGAAAGCAACCGCCCCCCTGCCTTGCGTGTGTCTCGCGGTTTCCCCGCGAGAACAAATAGCCACCCTGCCCTGCAGTTCTCCGCAGGGTATAAAAAGCAACGACACACCGCAAAAACCAGCGTGCAGACTTAGCCACCGGCTTGTTTGCCCGCCTTTGCTTGCGGCTTTTCTTTATTATTAACTATCAAAACAATTAACAAAATGAGAAAAACAACCTACAGGTTGCGCTGTCTCGCATTGCGCTTCAAGCAATTCTCGCGCAAGGGTTACTCCCTCTTCGCATGCTTGGGACGTGAGGTGATCATCTGCACCCTCAGTGTTGCCACCCTCACCCATGCCAAAGCCAACGGCATCAGCATTGTCAGCGCAGCAGCCGATGACAGCCTGAACCGCCAGGAGATGAGGCTCGATGAGGTGGTGGTGACAGGTGCACGAGCACCACTAACGCAAGGCGAGGCCGCTAAATTGGTTACTGTTCTCACGCGCGAAGACATTAATGGCTATGCCGCAGAGACAGTTAACGACGTTCTAAAACATGCCACCAGCGTAGATGTCCGTCAGCGCGGGGGCTTTGGAGTACAGACGGACATATCCATCGGAGGAGGAACATTCGATCAGATTGCTATTCTTCTTAATGGTGTCAACATTAGCAATCCACAGACAGGACACCTCTCCGCCGACTTCCCCGTTTCGCTTGACGACATTCAGCGCATAGAAATAATACAAGGTGCTGCCGCACGCGTCTATGGCGCAGGTGCCTTCAACGGCGCAATCAACATCGTCACAACCCCACAGGCAGGTCCACGAGGCTCAGTATCTGTTGAGGGAGGCTCATACGGAACCTTCGGAGCCGCTGCACGATTTGCTTTTCCCTCCAATTCAAGAGTAGGCGACGATAGCTTCACGCCCCTTGACAAAAGCAAATTTGGCGTACATTCACTATCAGCAGGCTACAAGCAGAGCGATGGAGGAACGACAAACAGCTACTTTCGCAAGTCAAACGCATTCTATCAGGGTGCACTATCACTACCAAAACTACATGGGCAGGGCCGACTGGACTGGAGTCTCGGAATGTCAACCATGCGTTATGGCGCAAATACATTCTATTCTGCTGCCTATCCCAACCAGTATGAGAGCAATGTACGCATATTCGCCAACATCAGGGGGTACCTGCCAATATCCATAGGACACGCGCAGATTGCACTCACGCCATCTGTATATTGGAACCGCAACTACGACCATTTCCAGCTCATTCGCCACTCCACGACAGGCGAGAACTTCCACCGCAACGATGTGCTGGGAGCATCGCTGAATGCATATACCGAATGGGCACTGGGCAAAACATCCATCGGAGCAGAGCTGAGGAAGGAGAAAATCTATTCCACAAATCTTGGAATACCAATGAGTGAGGACGAGTGGTTCAAGGTGCCCCACTATGATGTGAACTACACAAAAAGCAAAGGGCGCACGGACCTGAGCCTCTTCCTGGAGCACAACATACTGCTGCAGCGCTTCACCGCCTCGCTCGGAGTGATGGCAAACAGGAACACCGGCTACAACGACCGCTTCAGATTGTACCCGGGAATAGACATGAGCTACAGGCCATCAAAGCCCTGGAAGATCACCCTTTCATGGAATATGGCATTCCGCATGCCCACGTTTACAGACCTCTTCTATAAGTCACCGACACAGGAAGGCAATATCGGCCTGAAGCCAGAGAAGACAAACTCTCTGCGACTGGGCGTGCTGCATCGCGCCAAAGGCCTGCAGGCAGAGGTCAGCGCCTTCTATGATTTCGGCACAGACATGATAGACTGGGTGATGTATAGCGCAGATGACAAATATCATTCAGCGAACTTCAGGCTCGACAACAGAGGCTTTGAGGTCAACGCCGACCTCATGCCGCGAGAGTGGAACCCTACCTATTATATAAATAAGGTACACGTGGGATATGCTTACATCAATCAGGCGAGGTATGATGATATTACTATCTACAAGTCAAACTATGCTATGGAGTATCTGCGCCACAAGGTTGTAGGCTCCATAGATCATCGCATTTTCTCTGCTCTGTCTGCCTCATGGGCATTCAGATGGCAGGAACGAATGGGATCATACATCATCTATGAGAACAACAAATCCACTGGCATAGCAAGACCATACTCGCCCTACGCATTGTTTGACGTGAAGCTGATGTGGCAACAACCAAGATATGACATAGCCCTCTCGCTCAACAATCTCACAAATCGGCGCTACTACGATATTGGGAACGTAGAGCAACCTGGCTTCTGGCTCATGGCATCAGCTAAAGTAAGGTGGTAACAACCGTTTATGTCCAAGTATCTGCGATACCATCGCAGATAAACCATATACAGTAAACAAAAAGAAAACATCCGAACTGACCAGAGGTTTCAACATAAACCTGTTGATTAGTTCGGATGTTTTCGTTCTTTATTGAGTGTTGTAACAGAGGTTACGGAGTCGAATCACTTGTTTAGTTTCTCGTTTTTCTTTCTGTCATAATATTCTGCCGTAGCGGTAAAGAATACGTCTCCGCTTGAGTTGAGGGCAGTCTCAACGCTGTCCTGTACCACGCCGATGATAAATCCTACGGCAACAGCCTGCATGGCTATATCACTGCTGATATTGAAGAACGAGCATGCCATTGGCACTAACAATAGCGAACCACCGGCTACGCCCGATGCTCCACAGGCAGCCAAAGTAGCAATGATGCCGAGGAAGAGAGCCGATGCGAATGACACATCCACTCCAACGGTGTTTGCCACTGCCAGAGTCATCACGGTGATGGTAACAGCTGCACCGTCCATATTGATGGCTGAACCAAGGGGGATGCTCACAGAGTAGAACTCCTCATCAAGTCCGAGCTTCTGACACAACTCCATATTTACAGGAATGTTAGCAGCTGACGAACGGGTGAAGAAGGCCTGCAGTCCGCTTTCTTTCAGGCAAGTGAAAAGCAGTGGGTAAGGGTTGCTATGGAGCATCAGATATGATATGAGCGGATTGAAAACAAGCGTGTTGACCAACATACAGCCCACAAGCAGCATTAACAAGTGCCCATAGGTGGTAAATACCTCTAAACCAGTTTCTGATACAGATACAAAAACCAAGCCCATGATGCCGAATGGGGCACACTGGATAATCCAATTAACGATATATGTGAATACATCAGAAAAATCCTGAACCATATCTATCGTTGGTTGACTTGCCGTAATTTTCAAGGCAAGCCCCACCAAAATGGACCAAAACAGGATGCCTATGTAGTTACCATTTGATATGGAAACTATAGGATTGGAAACCATGTTGGAAAGAAGATTGACAAAAACATCTGTGAGGGAACCGGGAGAAGCTTGGTCGGCAACGTCGCTCAGCTGCATCGTTACAGGAAACAGAAAACTTCCCACCACAGCACACAAGGCAGCAATAAATGTACTCAGCAGATAGCGCGAGATAACGACACTGAATCGGGGACCCAAGCCTTTACCGGCCTTGGCAATACTTGCGATGATAAGTACAGCGACCAATATGGGGGCTACGGCCTTCAGCGCACTGACAAACACAGTACCCAAGATGCCGATACCATGCCATTGTGGCACTACGAGACCAAGGATTGTACCGATAATGAGTCCTACGAGTATGCGGAGCATAAGACTCATCTCGCTCCACTTGCTAAACACCTTAATAAATGTCATACCTTAATCAATCTGAATTTCTACTCTTCTATCCACTCAAAATGCTGATAATCCTTACATGAAGTCCATGAGCCACCCCACTCAAAGCCTGCCGCAATGAAGAGTTTGTAGCAGAGGTCTTGCTCATCTATCTTATAAGGGAAGGCCCACGAGCGGTCACAGAACGTGGTTGATATAGCTGGTTGCACATATCGCGTACCGTCAGCACGGTCTTTATAGTATGGATTATAAAGCGTGTTTACATCAATAGCCAGTCCGCGCGCATGCTTTGACAACGTGGTGGAACCTGAAATGCTGCGATAACAGAACGAGCTGGTATTGTTGTCGCGCATCTGCGTTTCGTCATCAGCGTTATAAACATCAGGCAGCACCATTCGCTCGATTGGATACTTCTCATCATACAGTTGTCTGAATATACGCACCACGACATCAGCAATCTGCTTATTTACAATCATTTCGCCTATATGACTCTTTTGGTCGTAATCCCAATGCAGGGCACGGATATGGCGCAAGTCATCACGTCCTATATATGGATTCTCCTTATATGTCTTGTTCTGCATACGCTGCCATACATCATCAGGGATAGGCTCTGCAGCAAAACACTTATCGACGCCACCGTAAGCACGGATAGAAGCATCATTGACAACAGTACCGGCCTCCCATTTCTCAAGCGACTGAGTATCTGCCGAAGGTACTTCTGGATAACGCAGCTGCAACTTCAGTTTCAGTATGCGGTACACACTCTCATTGATTCGCTGCTCACTTATATCGCCAGTGGTGACAGCTTCTACGACTGCATCAAAGGCTTCAGGGAAATTCTGCGGGTTGAGAATGATGTCAACACCAGCCTTGATAGCTTTCAAAACAGCCTCCTTATTGCTATATTGCTGGGTTATGGCACCCATCTCCATTGCGTCGGCTATGATGATATTCTGGTACCCCATCTCCTCACGCAGTTTGTTCTGCAGAATGACACTTGACAACGTAGCAGGCATCTCTGCACCAGTCACGTTGGACAATGAAATGTGAGCAGTCATAACAAGCTCGCAACCCTTGCGAATGCCAGCGCGGAAAGGCACCATCTCGCAGTCACGTATCTCGTCCCATGTCTTCAGACTCTGGGCATAACCAAAGTGAGTGTCAGCCTTAGTGTCACCATGACCGGGGAAATGCTTTATACAGCCCTCAACGCCAGCATCCCTAAGACCTTGCAGATAACTCGCCACCATTGGAGCGGCAACATATTGATTGTCTGAGAAGGCACGGTCTTTGATTACCCTATTCTCTGGATTGGTATTCACATCGGCAACAGGAGCAAAGTCAATATCGAAGCCATAGCGATGCAGGTAGGTACCAATAGTGTTACCACACTCGTATGCTTTGCCGGGATCTCCCGTATTGCCGATGCTCTCCATGGATACAAATTTCTCCACGCTGAAGTTGGAGTTGTTGGCGATACGAGCCACTCGACCACCCTCCTCGTCAATACATAGCAATGGAGAACCGTTAAGGGCACGCAACTGTGTGACGAATCGCTCCAACTGAGCCTCGTCATTGATATTGTGAGCATATAAGATGATGCCACCAATAGGATAATTTTTGTTTTGTTCCAGCATTGCCTGAGTTACCTCTTGCATCTTCAGCGAAGCATAGTCTCGCGTCGTCACAGTAGGATCCATAGTCTCAGGGCGAATATAAAAAATCTGACCCACCTTCTCGCGCAGGGTCATCTTGTTCAACATGTCTTCAACCTCATCAGTACTCGGATCAACCCAAGGATCCTCGTCGCTGGAACAAGAGGTAATCACATAGCCGCAGAACAACAAGGCCACAAAAGCCCAAAACTTAACTCTCATATCTATTTTCACGCACATAGCGTAATGTTTTTTTCTACATTCCATGGAGTAATTATGCTATAAAAAACAGTATTAAATTTTCAGTACATCTTATAACAATGCGCAAAGGTACAAAAAAAACAGCGAAACACAAAATAAAAGGAGCATTTTAATTTGTTGCACATTACAAGAAACCAACACGGAACGCTTTCCACGAACTGAGAATATCGCCTTTCCCCTTCATACCCCATTTTACAAAATGACTATTTTTTAACAAAAAAATGAGCAAAATGACTTTTTGAAACTTTCCACTAAAAAATGAAATCTAGAGTAGAAAAATGAGCTTCAAGAGACCCCAAAAGCACTTTCTGCCTGTAGTTTCACTGATTTTGGAGGTGCCGATAGGTCTTTTAGGGTGTCCCAGACTATACATCAAGACATTCCAGATTGGTCCTCAAACCCTAATAGCAGGTCTATTACCCCGGATTTTACAGCCGATATTTCCACTCTATTGTTCACTTTTCAGTGCGAAATCAACCAACACGCTAACTATCAACACTTTAAGCATTCGTCCTCTCTCGTGCGTTATACGCGAGCGCGGGCGACTAAGCTCCAAAATTTGCGCATTTTTTGAGGGTACGAAAATCACTTTTGTCACAAAAAAGCCCCAAAATTGAGCAAAGTGTCAAATTGAGGTTTTTACAATAAAATTCACTTCAATGTTTGCAGAATCAAATTAAATTCGTATATTTGCAACCGGAAATGATGCTGATGCAGTTGAATACAGACAACGTGACAGACATCATATCCTTTCAAACACAAATCAAAAAAAGCATCAATAACTAAATCCCCAAAAAGTCTATTATGAAAGTTGGTATCCCAAAAGAAATCAAAAACAATGAGAACCGCGTAGGCATGACCCCTGCGGGAGTAGCAGAACTCGTCACTCACGGACATGAAGTGTTTGTACAACATACCGCAGGAGAGGCCAGCGGTTTTGCCGACGAAGACTATTCGGCGGCAGGCGCAAGCATCTTGGCTACCATAGAGGATGTCTATGCCATTGCCGACATGATAGTGAAGGTGAAGGAACCCGTAGAACCCGAATATACGCTTGTGCGCCCAGGACAGCTACTTTTCACATATTTCCATTTTGCCAGCGAAGAGGAACTTACCAAGGCAATGATTAATAGCGGAGCTGTGTGCTTGGCATACGAGACCGTACAACTGGCAAATGGTGCCCTACCATTGCTCGTGCCCATGAGCGAGGTCGCAGGCCGCATGGCTGTACTCAATGGCGCGTACTACCTACAGAAAACTAAGGGAGGCAAGGGTAAACTCATCAGCGGCGTACCAGGCGTGAAGCCTACAAAGGTATTAGTTCTCGGAGGCGGCATCGTGGGCGAAGCAGCTGCAAGAATGGCTGCTGGAATGGGAGCAGAAGTGACCATCACAGACATATCGCTGCCAAGACTCAGGCAACTCGATATCGAGACACCCAACAATGTGCATACGCTCTATTCTTCGGAGCACAACATACGCAAACAGCTGCACGACGTGGACATCGTAATAGGATCAGTATTAGTGCCAGGTGACAAAACACCTCACCTCATTACAAAAGACATGCTGAAACTGATGGAACCATGCACAGTACTCGTTGACGTAGCTATAGACCAGGGAGGATGCTTCGAAACCTCAAGGCCCACTACCCACAGCGAACCAACATATGTTATAGATAACATAGTACATTATTGTGTGGCTAACATACCTGGGGCTGTGCCAAACACATCGACCCTTGCACTGACTAATGCCACCCTACGCTATGCAGTAGCATTGGCTGACAAGGGATGGAAACAGGCATGCAAAGACGATGCAGCATTGGCCAAGGGACTAAATATAGCAGAAGGCAAAGTGACATTCAAGGCCGTGGCAGACGTTTACGGTCTCAAATATGAGCCCATATCCCTATGAAATCAGGGGGGGGATAACGAAACTGTCACTCAATATCATATAGCTGATAAAGGTTATCACGCGCACACGCGTACCTTTATATAATTATATTTCTCCGCGCCAAGGTCACCCATCATGCTCGGTGGGGAATTTCTTCTTGCCCTGTGCCCCGCTGTCTTTTACTGAGCAAGCGCCACCGTGCCCCGCGGTTTTTTGCTGAGCAAAGCGTCACAAGTGCCAAGCGCTCCGCAGGGTTATCGCCGTTTTTCTTCTCGGCGTTGCCCTCTTTGCCTTGACCCTTATCAAGCAAACGCCCCGAAATGCCCCTTTTTCAAAAAAAAACACGAAAACATTTTGCCAGTTCACGGAAAAGGTGTACCTTTGCACTCGCTTTCCAAAAAACATGGGTAATCAACCACCGATGAGACAAGGAAAAGCAAAACGAAAAGAAAGAGTTCTTTGACAAGATTTACATAAACAGAAAGTAGTAGTACAAGAAGCATCGGCAGTACATCTTCGGATGTATTGTCAATGGGTAAACAAAAGTCTTACATCAATTCTTTTATACTAAAAATTCGAGAGTCATTCTGGGGATCAAGACAGACATTAAAGTTGGACATCGGCTGCGAGTTTCGCAAGAGGCGAGCGGCAGATTGTTCACGAAAAGATATTTTACAATGGAGAGTTTGATGCTGGCTCAGGATGAACGCTAGCTACAGGCTTAACACATGCAAGTCGAGGGGCAGCATGACAATAGCTTGCTATTGTCGATGGCGACCGGCGCACGGGTGAGTAACGCGTATCCAACCTGCCCATTACTCAGGTATAGCCCAGTGAAAACTGGATTAATCCCTGATGTGGTCTCGTGCAGACATCTAAGCGAGACTAAAGTTTCAACGGTAATGGATGGGGATGCGTCTGATTAGCTTGTTGGCGGGGTAACGGCCCACCAAGGCGACGATCAGTAGGGGTTCTGAGAGGAAGGTCCCCCACATTGGAACTGAGACACGGTCCAAACTCCTACGGGAGGCAGCAGTGAGGAATATTGGTCAATGGACGGAAGTCTGAACCAGCCAAGTAGCGTGCAGGATGACGGCCCTATGGGTTGTAAACTGCTTTTGTGCGGGAATAAAGTATGGGACGTGTCCCATTTTGCATGTACCGCACGAATAAGGACCGGCTAATTCCGTGCCAGCAGCCGCGGTAATACGGAAGATGCGAGCGTTATCCGTATTTATTGGGTTTAAAGGGAGCGTAGGCGGGCCTTTAAGCCAGCGGTCAAATGTCAGGGCCCAACCTTGGCATGCCGTTGAAACTGGCGGTCTTGAATACACACAAGGAAGGTGGAATTCGTCGTGTAGCG
>JAFVGZ010000024.1 GCA_017478025.1 Prevotella sp. | reverse complement strand
TGTGTGGTGCCAACGGGAATCGAACCAGTGACACAAGGATTTCAGTCCTTTGCTCTACCAACTGAGCTATGGCACCAAGTGCAACCTTGGTCACAGACACTGCCCTTTACCACCCCTGATAAGCGTCCGTATCCTTGATTGCGGGTGCAAAGGTACGAACTTTATCTGAATTGACCAAATAAAAAAGAAACTTTTTTCAAAAAAACGTACTTTTGCCCCCAATTGAGGCATTTTTAAGCATGTGACAACCCACTTTTGCGCCTATTTGCTCTATTATTGTTGCCTGTGGTTTAGTAACCGAGTTCCTCACCCACCAACACTACGATGTGGCGACGGGCAGGCCTGGAATGGCGCAGGAAGTGTATGCAGGTGCAGATGCAATCCTCTGACTTACAGTTGTGACATACTCCGTCTTTGCGGCATGGCGTGTTGATGTCAAACCTCTGTGCGTTGGTAGGACTGGCAGTTCCGCGGGCACGTGCCAATGCTGACTCCACATCCTTGGTGACCTTGTTGAGGCCAATGACAAAGATAACATGTGTTGGTCCCCATGAGATAGCGGCTACGCGGTTGCCATTGCCGTCAATGTTCACGATGATGCCGTCTTCGCTTATGGCATTGGCGCTCGACAGGTAGTAGTCGCATGAGAATGCCTGACGATAGATGTCCAGCTGCTCTTCACGTGTCTCAGCCTTGTCGCGGTCCAACACTTTGTAGTCTGCCTCATGGAGAGCCTCGGTCAGCCCCATCCTGCGGATAGTCTCCGAGCCGCCCCATGTGACGCTGCTGCCTGAGGGCATCAGTTCCTTTACTTTCGTGATGGCATCTTCTGAGGTGGCACAATAATAGGCTTCGAAGTGGCGACGCTCAAGATTCTTTACGAGCGTCTCGCCGAGCATACGGTTCCTGCTTTCTATGATGTCCATTGTCCTTATTGCTGATTATTTACTTGATGAACTGCGTAAGCCAGCTGATCGGGACAACTGGTATTCTTTATGCCGCATCTGATGCCGCTGAGTCTCTTTTCTATCTCGCTCAGGGGCATACCCTCTACCAGTCTGCCTATACCCTGAAGGTTTCCGTTGCACCCGCCGACAAAGCTGACGTTGTGGATACGCTGCTCGTCATCAACTTCAAAGAAGATGGCTTTGCTGCATGTGCCATGTGTCTTGTATTCGTATTTCTTCATAATGTTATTTGATATATTTGATTTTATCTGCGTTACGTGGCTTGGCTGCTGGCTTCTCGTCAGGATAGCCTACTGCCAGAATGTAGAGCAATTCATAGCCGTCGCTGAAGCCGAGACGGTCAATATATGGCTTGCATTGTTCATTACTCTTCAGGAATCTTACAGGTCCGCCGAGGCAACATGTGCCGAGCCCCATTGACTGCGCTGCCAGCATCATGTTCTCTGCCAGCATACCGGCATCAAGTTCGCCGCTGCCCTTAGGCGTTGCCACACAGATGATGTTCGGAGCATTGCGGAACATGTTCTTGAAACCAGGGTCACGCTTTACCTGCTCAGCATTCTCCTTCTTGTATATTTCTGTCAGTCCGGTGATGAATGCGGGGTCTTCCACAACACGCACCTCCCACGGCTGACGGTTTACGCCGCTGGGGGCATTGATGCCGCATAGGGCTATCTGTTCCAGCTTTTTGTGCTCCACTGGGCTGTCAAGGTACTTGCGTATGGAGCGACGTTCCATAATGGTGCTTATGGTTGAGTTCTTGCATTTCTCTGCTCCGTCTGCGTCCGAGAGGTCCTTTCCTGCCTTACTCCACGCGCCAACCACTTCGCCGATGTATTCGGTATGCACTCCTGCGGGGAAGTCTGAATACATATTACGTGGAACTGCATCGCAGAAGTACTTGCTGTCAAGGGGCGCTGCATGCATCTTACGACACTCTATGACCATTGTGGCCTCCGTGTAATACGGCGTGCCGTTCTTAGTGTATGCGGTATGTAGTCCGAGTGCGGCAGCTTTGTCGCCGTCGCGACCGGAGTTCTTGCCCATGTAGGTGAGCACGCGGCTCTGCTCCACATCGAATGACATAACGGTGAAATAATCCGAGGAGTCCATGAACTGCTTTGTGTAGCGTTTCTCTGCCACATAGACAGTCATGGCCGCGCGTCCCCAAAGGGTGCCGATGCCGCCCCATCCGATGGTCATGGCGTTGCTCTTTGTGGCATCTCCTGCACAGAGCAGCTGCGCATCGCGGAACCATTGGAAACCATTATCGGTAAATCCTTCTTGCACGTCAAACTTCGTAAAGCCGTTCTCCTCCTGTGCCATCATGCCAAGGGGCATACTCAGCAGTACGGCAGCCAGTATCAGTCTAATAGTCTTTCTCATATTCTTTATGAAATTGTTGTTTGTTGTATTTGCTTGCATCCTTGTGTAGTTTGTGCGTACAAAGTTATGAAATTTGTTTCAATTATGTACCGAAGTGTTTCTCTAATACCTTATTATTTATGTAAAATTAGCAAAACCTGCACGCTATTCTCAGAAAAATGTTTACCTTTGCTCCATATTTTTAAGTTCAGATATCAAGTTAACGGTCTGTCTATGTCGTGGAAGAAGAAATATCGTTGCTTTGCGTGCGGATATGAGGCTGAGGCCTATGAGGGACGCGGACTGTTCAGACAGGAGATTCATGCCGTGGCGTGTCCTGACTGCAAGCGCATAGGGAATATCGTGGTGGGAGGAATTATCGGCGATGTGGCCCCCTCGTTTCGTAGCGATGTCGGGCGGTTGTGCCCACATTGCAGCAGCGCAGACATACGACTGTGGGATATGCATACCTGTCCTCGGTGTCACGGTACTATGAGCGAGATCGGCGAAAAGGAATTCTGGACGTAAATGCGGGGACTCCGATTCCCCCGAACGAAGATATACATTATGGCTATTCAACAATTCAAGACTGGGCTTGCGTGTCCGACCCCAATAGAGATGCGCGTCACGGAAGTGTCCCTTCAGCGCTGTCGCGCCAACGTGCGTCAACGTCCCGAAGAGGCACATAAGGGAACAATGGGTCATGCTCTGCTCGTGGCAGGCTCTGCTGGTATGGCGGGAGCAGCCGTACTTGCCTCGCGTGCCTGCATGAGGAGCGGGGTGGGGAAGTGTACCGTCTGCACGCCGAGGAGCAATAACGATATCCTGCAGATAAGTGTGCCTGAGGTGATTGTTGCCGCATACGATGACATAGCTAACCCTGCAGAACGCTCGGCACTTATGACTCCTTACCCAGAAAAGAACCGCAGAGCACAGCTGCAGGGCAAGGTGGGGGAGTGGAAGCTTGACTTCGGAGCCTATGATGCCGTCGGTATAGGTCCGGGGCTCAGCCAAAGCCAGTCCTCAGAACAGGTGCTAAGAATGGCGATGGGCAATGTGTCCGGCCCGACGGTTGTCGATGCCGATGCTATAAATCTCATCGGAAATGGAGTGGTGCCAATAGGAGAACTGCCGGAAGGACTGATATTTACACCGCATAAGAAGGAGTTTGAGCGGCTGCTGGGAGCCTTCAGAGAGGAGGGCACTCCCTGCGGAGAACCGCAGGGCACGGTGGCTGTTGATGCGGTGGCTGCTGATACGGTGGCAGGGATGCAGAATGGAGGTTCGCATAATGTGGCATCCCCGATGGATGATGTCATGCGGGCGATGGCGTTTGCTATTGAGGTAAAGGGCTATGTGCTGCTGAAGGGGCATCGCAGCGCTTTGTGTTGTCACGATGGCGAAGTGATATATAATACTACCGGCAATGCAGGAATGGCTACGGCTGGTAGTGGCGACGTGCTGACGGGTATCATCACGGGGCTGCTGGCGCGTGGATATGAGCCTAAGACGGCGGTGATGATGGGAATGTATCTGCACGGATTGGCAGGAGATATGGCTGCAGAGGAGGTAGGGCAGGAGAGCCTCATAGCCAGCGACATCATAAGATGGTTGCCCCAGGCAATCAGAAAACTGTACTCTGGTGACGATATGACCAGCAAACAATAGGAGGCGTTCACCCTCCGATGCCGATGTGATCAGCATGTAAAAGTAGCCGTTTTGACCTCTTTTCTGCGTGAGGGGCGAAAAGTCATTTTGTTCATTTTTATGTTAAAAAAGTGACAAAAGTGATTTCCGTACCTTCGAAATTTGCGAGAATTTGGAAGCGCAGTCACTTGCGCCCGCAAATATCGCCAAATATCGCACAAATATCTAAAGTATTTATAGCCAGCAAGTTAGTTATTTGCGTGCTAAAAAAGAGACACTAAAACCGCTAAATTGACCACAAAAAAGGGGGTAAAAGACCTGCTTTTACCCCCTAATAGACCTACTATTGCAATGTAATAGACCTACTTTCACTCGGTAAAAGACCTACTATTACATGAGAAAAGTAGGTCAACGCCAGTAGAAAAGTAGCTTTGCACCCTCTGAAAGGCATATTTTTGTTCAATTATTCCGATAGATTCAACCTCTGAAATCCTAGATTTCATTTTTTAGTGTAAAGTTTCAAAAAGTCACTTTGCTCATTTTTTAGGCAAAAAATGAGCAAAGTGTAAAATCGGGAAAATAGTAAAATAGTGTATTTTTGAGCTGCTTTTCAGCCTAAACAAGATGTCGTTTACTTCTTGATTCTTGCCAATGCATCCTTAGCAGCCTGATTGTTCGGATCGTGGTTCAATATGCGTTGCCACCACATGCGTGCTGATCCTACGTCGTGCTTCTGGAAGTAATAGTACGATCCCATGTATTGACATGCTTCCGTTATCATAGCTTTCTCCTGCTCATTGCGGTTCTGGCGGTTTATGAGCAGCTTGTATAGCTTCTCGTAATATGGGAATGCCAGTGCCTGGGAGTTGTCCCTGTCAAGAAAAGAATATGTGTATCTGGCATGAACATAAAGCACATAGTGCATGTTCTCCCACTTCGGATACTTCTGTTCTATGGTGGTATAAATGCCGAAAAGCTTGTCCAGCGCCCCCTTCAGCTCTGCGTTTGTCTTGCCGGGAGTAGTGTCTGTGCTGTCAGAACTCTCGCTCAGCGCCTGCACCTGTTCGCGGTATATCTGTGACAGAGCATATAGTTGATATGCCGGATCTTCGCTGCTTGGGTAGGCTTCGATGTACTTGCTGTACAGGTGTGCAGCGGCATCATACTGCTTTTCAGACTTCAGGCGGTTCACGTCGCGGTTCACCACCTTTGTTACCTGACCCTTCATCTGTGGTGCGAAATAGTCATCCTTCAGGGTGTTAATCTTGGCAAACTGCTCAAAGGCTTTGTCTGTCTCGTTCAGCGCCATGTATGCTGAGCCGGCTGTAAGGTAGTCTATGGAGTTGATAGAGTCTGCGGGTGCATCGCTCAGGTAGTCCAACTCATGCTCGAGCGCTTCCTTGTAGGCACCTGTCCTTGCGCTGCTCCATGCATAGAGTCGGCTGAAGCCCTTGTTCTCGGGGAACCGTTCCATGCCCACGCGTGCCACCTCCAGGGCTCGCTTATCATTGTTGCTCCAGTAGCAGTTCTGCAGATAGGATGCAAGTTGGTTCATCGTGAGTTTCTGCACGTCGGTTTTCTCCATAGCGGCAGCAGCGGCACGGTCGTCACCTTTCTTATTATATAGGGCGGCAATCTCCACGTCAACATTGTAAAGCGGTACTGCGGCGCGCAGCTGTTCCAGCATAGAGAGAGCCTTGTTCATGTCCTTGCGTGCCATGACGTTGGCATACATCACGTAGGGCTCTGGCTTAGTAGGCTGTGCCTGAATAGCTTTCTCATACCAATAGCAGGCAGAGTCAACATCCCATTCGCCGTACATTTCCCCATAGAGTATGTAGGCTTTGGCGTATGTCTCGTCGATGGCGATGGCCTTATTGAGATATTGACGTGTGCGTGAACGCTCGTTGTTACGGAAATATGCACGTGCCAATGCTGTCTGCATAGGTGCACTCTTGCTGAAACGCTCTGATATCTCAACGGCTATCGTATCGGCATTGATGGAGTGCTTGTGTATGAGCAATGCCATAGCCGAGGCCACGGCATCGGGGTCTTGGGGCTCATTCTTTTTGCTATGGGCTGACATCGCTGTTTGGCAGATGACGAATGCTATGAGTAGAAGAAGGTGTTTCAAATTAACGAAGTAACAAATTAACGAATTAGCGGATTATTGAATTGTCGAATTGTTGTCGTATCTCAGGGGTTAATACCCTCTTTTCTGTGCGCGTTTGGCACGTTTTGCCTCCTGTTTGGCTTCCTGTTTCTCCATGAGCTCTATCTGGCGCTGCTTCCATCGAGCGTTCTTTTCACGCTGGTGCTTGCGCTTCACCTCCTGATTGCGGCTCAGTTTGCCAATCTTGTACTGCACACCGAGGCTGAGGGTCTGCATCATATTGAAGCTGCCGATGCTGAGCGTGCGGAAGCCATCATAGTCCGGATAGTGATGCAGGAAGTATATGGTTGGCGTGAAGGTGGCTGAAATGCCGTTCCAAATATGGTAGCTAATCTTGAAACCTAAGTTTGCACCGGCGGTGAAAGACTTCTCATAGTCATCTTTCGTAAGGTGCCATTCACCCATTGACGGCAAGCGTCGATATACCACGCGGTCGCTCTCATCCTTCTTTACAGGGAAGCAGAATGACGGGCCGATGAAGCCTTCCACCTCAAGACGACGCCCTACGAGACGTCCGGCAAGCAGGTTAGTGAGGCTGATCTGATAGTCGAGCGAAGTGATGAGGTATGTAGTGCGGGAACGGATGAGTGCCGGCGGCTCTGGCATGATGCTCTTGTTGGTGCGCAGGAAGTCTGCCATCAGGCGTGCACTGTGCAGGTGGTTGAAGCGATATTCCATCCAAGGGCGTACGCTATAGTGTGTGGCACCATTGCGGGTGAACCATTCTCCCTCCTTCTGAAGAATCAGAACACCGAAGTCCAGACCTACGCGGAAGCCGCGAATGTTGCGGTAAGTGTAGTTCTGAGTAGCATCCATCTCTGAAGGATTCTTATACTTTTGCGAGCGGATGAGCATTGTTATGCCGGCATTGATGCTGAAAGTGTTGTCGCCTGTGAAGTCATAGGTGTCGGAACCGACATCATGCCATTTGTACACATTGCGACCATAGCGCGGCTCTATGAACACCTGCATGTTGTCCGTAACGCCTGCCCAGAGGTGTACACCTACGTTATATGCCTCGCTGCGTATGTTTGACACACCCTCGTATGTGTGTTTGCGCAGCAGTCCGATGCCATATCCGAAGGCAAGATAAGCGCCATACTTAGAATTCCATTTGAAGTTTCGGGAGAAGCCGAAGGGGTTGACGAGGGCTTCAAGATTGGCGCTGATATAGTTATTGTTAAAGTTGTACGTGTTGATTCTTGTATCGCCATGCTCTTCTTCCAGCCATTTTGTGGAGCGCGAAGTGGCTGACAGGCGGAAACCAATGACCGGCGAAAGCCAGCGGCCTACGGAAATAGATGTCTGATTGCCCATGGTCTGAGAGAAGTCAAGGTGCTCTGACGAGGTCATGGCCATGCCCATAGAATACTCTATGAACCACGGAGTGCGCCATTTCTCAAGGGTATAGGCGTTAATCATGCGTTCGTCTGCCATTCGTGCCTGCAGGATCTTCAGCCTTGCCTCATCGGAGAGGTTGTCATCCAGGAAGAAAGAGTAGTTGAGATTCAGGCCGTAGAAGATGTCATAGCGCCTCCAGTTGCGTGAACCGGAGAGGTCTATCTTGTCTGTTGCCAGTCCTATGTAAGGCTCAATGTTTATGGTGCCGAGCGGACCGGTATAGCATTTGAACTGTAATCCTGCGTGAATCTCAGGTGCCACTCCGCGGTTGTCGGAGCTGATATGGGAGAAACTGAGGCCAGCACCAGCCATGAGAGAGATCTCAACGGGGCGTGCGGGATTGTAGCCCTGGAAGTGGGTTGAGAGGTTATAGAGATAGTCCAGCTTGGCAGTGATGCGGTTGAGATATGAGTTGTCAGTCTTCTCATAGCCCCATCCGTAGCCCAATCCAAGTCTGAGACCGTTGGTGCGGTTTATCTGCTTGCCCACGTAGAGGCTGATATTGGAAAAGAATCGATACTTGTAGTCATCCACGCGAGGTACAAACTGCTCTATGCCGAGGCTACCTCCCACGTAGATGTGCTCGTACCAAGCTTTGGAGAAAGAATGGTGTGTAGGGGTGTAAGTGTCCTTGATGACATAGTCTTGCAGATTGAGATCCTTCTTCTCCTTCGCCAGATTGAGGCGGGACATATGCATGGTGTCACGCAAAGCCTGCAGGTCTTCTTCGTCAATGGTGTCATTGAGCAGCATGTAGTCAGGCGCTACACCTGCAAAAGGTGCAGCGAAAACATTGCTTTTCAAAAGAACTGCAAGGGCTATGAGTATGATGTATCGAATTGCCAAAATCCTTATACTTTATTCTTCGTCGCCGCTGATGTCCATCAGATCATCTCCTTCGGCTGCCGTCTGTGGGGTGACGGTTACCAAATCGTAGAACATTTCGCGGTAACGTTGTTTGTCTTTGTTACGATATTTATACTTTTCGCGCAGCTGGTCAGAAATCTGTCCATCAAAGAAATAGAGCCACTTGTACGTGGGTTCTAATTCAAAGGCATGATTGAAGAAGCACAAATAGTCGGGTATGTATCCTTTTCCGTAGTTCTCTTCCAGTTTCTCTTCCTCCTTGTCGGCTTCAAGAATGCCCCTGAGGTACCACTTCTTTGGGTTGTTGTCACTCATCTCAGCCACAAGTTTGCGGTTCACCTCCTCTGGCACATTGAGCAAGTCACGGCCTTCGGTATAGATGACTGCCTTGTTGTCCGGAGCGCAGGAGATGACATAATTCATGGCATCCTCCACCTCTTTCTCCTCAGCGGGACTGAGTTGGTGAGTGGCATACTTGATGAATCCCTCCTTGAAGGTGATGTATCTGCGCAGACGCTCCACCTTGGGGTCGTCGTCATGGCCAAACCAATAGTTGCAGTAGCTTAGTGCGCTGTCACGCTCTTCCAACTGGAAGTAAGTGATAATCTGGTTGATGAGAATCTCGCGGCGGTTCTTTTGCGCCTTCTCGCTATTCTCTTTCGTCGTTACGGCACGCAGGCGCTTATTGATAAACGGCTCCAGAACACGTGCATTGGGTTTGCCCTGCTTTTGGTTCAGCATAGCCATGCGGTTGGCTACGTACATGGAGAACTTTACCTGCTCATAGCCACCATGCTGCGTGATGTGCTTATATGCCAGCATCGTGATGGTGTCTTGCTCCGCAGAATCGCGGATAGCATTGTAGAGATTGAAGTAATCGCCGTCGGAGAAATCCTTGCCTCTGCCGCGCAGCAAGTCGTGCTTGCGCTGATAGTAAGCCTGTCGCACTTCGTGTTCGTCCATCACGTGTTCGCGCTCATAGCGATATGTCACGCGCATCGTTCTCATGCGCTGCAGTATTTCCTCCTCGGTGGCAAGGGTGTCAAGTGCTTTTTCCTTTGCCACATCGTCCCAAGTATAGACTGTCGGTTGTGCTATGTGGAACGCAACATCCACCTTACCCAGGTAGGAACGCACCTTGTTGGCTGCTACGCGTGTGCGCTCTGCAGCCAGACGCTTGTTGGCTTCCACGCTGCCGTCAGGGGATGCAGTAGCAGAGACACTGACCTCCATGAGCTGGTCGCCATAGCTCTTCAGCTCCTTAATGAGGTCGTGGAGCATTACCTGGTTGATGGAGTCTGCCGTAAGTTCAGACTTACCAACCACAAAATTCAGCTTCAGGTCGCGATTCTTCGTGTCATAGACGCTCTCTGCATCAATGCGGAACTCCTCTAAGTCCATTTGTGCTGCGGCTACTCCAAGGTCCAGGAACTTGAATATGTTCTTGGCATTGCATGAGCCGGTGGTGCAGCTGCGGTCAAAGTAAACGTGGTTGAAGTCTGCTATCTGTACGTTGTAAGGTATCTTATACGTCTTTCTGCGGTCTGGCTTCACATATACGAGCGTGGTGTCGATGTAGATTTTCTCATCCGAATACATCGGACGATTGATGTATGCCGGTGCCACTTTGTCGTATTTCATGTAGTTGAACCTCATGCGACGGTTCTGTACCTTGTGGTATTCAGTACCTTCCATCACAAGACCCTTGATGTAATCCACGGTGTCCTCAGTCTGACAATCCACTCCCATAGGCTGCACGATGAGCCTTCCGCGCTCATTGCCGTAGCCGGCAGGCAGTTCGATATGCACCTTGAAATACATATTCTTGCCGTCATCGATGGCCGGTGCGGATGAGATGGTGATGGTGTCACGGTTGGTACCCAGCACATCGACATTGCTGATGGTATGCGCTCCGCTATCCATTTTCAGCTGGAAGGTGTGCGTGTAATCCGTCATACCGTCCTTGATAGTGATGATGGTAAAGCGCGCATCTTCGATGGTCAGCTCTTCATCGGGCAGGTATGTGGATACCAACACAGCCATATCAGGGTAAGCATGCACACGAAAATCACCGTTTCCCTTTGATGTGCGGAACTTCACTTTATTGCGGATTACGGCCTTTTCCCAGGCATCCAGCTCCACGGAGCCGTTGTCGCCACGCTGTGCTGCCAATGCCGCTTGCAGCTGTTGCATCACGGATTCAGCCTTTGTGGCAGTCTTGAACAGCGCATACTGAACCGTGCGATACTCCTTCTGGCCGGCTGTTTCAAAGACCACATGCATATTCGCGTCCAAGGCTACATTGCTTTGGGCACTCATGCTGATGGCACTTATGAGCAGAAATAATATGTAGAAGAGTTTCCTCGTCATCTGTATATTATTTTATAATGTATGCGACAGAAATGCCTATTCTAAGTGGGAGGAAGCGCGTTCCTCTGGCATTTGCCACTGGATATCCATCACTATTGAGGTTTTCAGAGTCATAGTCATACCCCTCCTCATCTGTATATTCCTTCTGATGGTAGCGAATGACTCCGAGACTGGTGTGGAAATCTATGGACAATCTGT
Organism: Prevotella sp.; assembly: GCA_017478025.1. Taxonomy (GTDB): domain Bacteria; phylum Bacteroidota; class Bacteroidia; order Bacteroidales; family Bacteroidaceae; genus Prevotella. The sequence goes on along the minus strand of JAFVGZ010000024.1, from coordinate 17,955 downwards.
TAGTCAGAGGCCACACATATCCAAGGGATACGCCTAAGCCTCCGCAGTCTCCGTCATGCCATTTCTTGTCATACCGTGTCTTGTATGAGGCAAACAGGCCTATGACACCGCAGTAGTGGTGGTACATCGGACGTCCCGACATGTATATGCGCCACTCGGGCTGGATGGCATTGAAACGCACATCGCGGCCAAAGATGTTCTTGCCAAACATGCCGTTGATGTTCAGCGTGGACTTCTTGGTCATCGTAATCTCCACACCCACCGATGGTGTCATGAGGATATCCATGGCTACATCGGTGTTGACACCAATCAACTGGGCTTTCATCGGCAGGGTGAGGCAGATGATGCTGATTATGATGAGTAGGCGTTTCACGTTTTATTCTTTTTTCTTTACTTTCTTTTCTTTCTTGGGTTTGATGGCTGCATCGGTCTCTATACGCTTAGGAGCACGTGCATCGATGGCCATCTGGGCTTCTGCCTTTCGCGCCTGAACGCATGAGTCGTAGAGCAGACGGAAGTCATTGGACACGACCTTGTAGAGCGAGTCGCGAATGAATTTGTGCTCATTGCCAGCCAGACGATGCTCATAGATGGAGTCAATCTTGGCTCTGTATTCCATGTCAACATCGTAGCGCCAGCGGTATTTCTTCTGAATAGGGTAGTTGCCGAAACGATATATCACACCGATATGAATGTCGCGGGGCATCGGATAGCGCTCCAGACGCCAACCGACCTGACTCACAGTGCGATAGGTATTGGTTTTCTGGTAATGTGTATAAGAACGGAATTTCTGGTAGCAGATGCCTACAGAGAGGCCGAAGTCCATGTCAAGAGAGTTGCCATTCTTGAATGCTAAGAAAGGTTTTATGAATCCCCAGGTGCCTCCAAACATGATGGCCTGGCCGTCTCTTCCGTTGATACCATCGATATAGAAGTTGTAATCACTATATGTAAGGTACAGTCCGCGATAGAAAATCCACTTGGGATGGCTTGGCACCTTGACGCGGCATGACCACAACTTGTCCCACCAACTGCGGTGAGGACTCAGATATCCGGAAGCCTGGGCCTGCCGTTCACGCCAATAGACACGTCCTTCCAACGTAACTTCAAAGATGTCGAAGACCATGGGTTGGACGAAGGTGTCGCTGCTCTTGGGGCGGAAACGGATATTGAGGAGAGCGGAGTAGCGATTCCAGTTTTTGCTTGTCAAGTCGTATTCAACGCCGATATTGGGTGTCAACAATACCCAATCCGTCAGACTTGTGTGTACGGAAATCCTCTCTTTCAGAGATAATGTCTCTACCTTGTGGCTATTATCCATCACCTGAGCGTGAGACACGCTGCAGATGCTCGTGAGTAAAATAAGTAAGTATGTAAACTTCCTGAATGTCACCTTGTGAATATAAAACGAGTGCAAAGGTACAAAAAAAATATGAATTAGCGACAAATATACGCTAAATTTGTTGATGCAATCAAAATTACTTGATAATTTTACCTTATTTATAATGGTCTTACCCTATTTTTTTTTACCTTTGCAAAACATTTCGCGAAAACTATATAACAGTCTCTTCCGTTAACACCGGTTCTACAGACAGTATTTTTGTACATTGCATGCAGGAACAACAGTCAGTTCTTAAATCCATAGACTGGATAACAATTACGCTTTACCTCGCTTTGCTTGCCTTCGGATGGGTGAGTGTTTGCGGGGCAAGTTATTCTATGGAGCAGCCTGACATCGTTTCGCTTAGTACGCGTTCAGGTATGCAGTTGGTGTGGATAGGTACCAGTTTGCTGCTCGGAACGGGACTGTTGCTTATCGATGGCAAGATATACGAAACCTTTGCCTATGCGTTGTATGCCATCACATTGGTGGTGCTATTTTTGACAATTTTCAATCCCCATGAGATTAAAGGCTCGCGCTCATGGATCGTAATGGGTCCCTTACGACTACAGCCGGCAGAGTTCGCAAAGTTCACTACGGCATTGGCCGTTGCAAAGTTGATGTCAGGTTACCATTACACATTAAGGAATTGGGGCGACCTGATAAAGGCAATTGCAATCATCGTAACGCCGATGCTCTTTATTGTCATGCAGCGCGAGACGGGTTCTGCACTTGTGTTTGCGGCTTTCTTCCTGATGCTCTACCGCGAAGGCATGACTGGAAGTTTCCTCTTTACAGGCATCGCAATGGTGATATACTTCGTCGTAGGCATACGCTTCAGCGAGACATTCGTCTGGGATACACCGACGGTGCTCGGGCCGTTTGTCATATTGTTGATGATACAAAGCTTTACGGCCATCCTGCTATTGGTGTACTGTCAGTCTGTGCAAGAGATGAAGGTGCTGCTCCTGGCTTCCTTTGGCGTCACCATATTGGCGCTGCTGTTCTCGGAATTTGTGATACCGTTCAATGTGGAATGGGTGCAGCTCCTCGTGACACTCACAACGGTTATATATATCTTGACGAGAAGTTTCATCCTGAAACAGAAGCGCTACCTCTTTGTGGGATTGTTCACTATATTCTCTGTCGGTTTCTTCTATTCTGCCTCGTATGTGCTGAACAATATAATGGAGGAACACCAGCGCGTGCGTATCAACGTGCTTCTGGGACTGGAGGAGGACCTGGCAGGCGCGGGATATAATGTGCATCAGAGCGAGATAGCTATAGGTTCAGGAGCTTTGATGGGCAAGGGCTTCCTTAATGGTACGCAGACAAAGCTGAAGTTTGTGCCTGAACAGGATACAGACTTTATCTTCTGTACCGTAGGTGAGGAAGAAGGCTTCTTGGGATGCACCGCAGTCCTGCTGTTGTTCCTATTCTTGATATGGAGACTGATACATGTGGCAGAGCGACAGACAAATACTTTTGGGCGTGTATATGGCTATTGTGTCCTCAGTATATTCCTATTCCATGTGTTTGTCAATGTTGGTATGGTATTGGGCCTCACCCCTGTTATTGGCATACCGTTGCCTTTCTTCAGCTATGGCGGCTCTTCGTTGTGGGGATTTACGCTGCTGTTGTTCATATTCCTGGGCATCGATGCTCACAGGAAGGCAGCGCTGGCATAATTCGCAAATTAACAAATTAACAAATTAACGAATTCATAAAGTGAACTCAAATTTCGTAGATTACGTCAAGATACGCTGCCGCTCAGGTAAGGGCGGACGTGGTTCCATGCACCTGAAGCATGTCAAATATAACCCCAACGGCGGGCCTGACGGTGGAGATGGCGGCAAGGGCGGGTCTATTATCCTGCGCGGAAACCATAACTACTGGACTCTTCTGCACTTGCGTTATCAGCAGCATGTCTATGCTGAGCACGGCGGTAACGGCGGGCACGACAAGAGACACGGCACCGATGGCAAGGATGTATATATTGATGTGCCATGCGGTACCGTGGTATATAATGCGGAAACGGGCAAGTATGTCTGTGATGTGATGCGTGACGGACAAGAGGTTGTATTGCTGAAAGGCGGCCGGGGCGGCTTGGGCAATTTCCAGTTCCGCTCGGCTACCAACCAGGCACCGCGCTACGCACAGCCCGGAGAACCCATGCAGGAGATGACGGTGATAATGGAACTGAAGCTGCTTGCTGATGTAGGATTGGTCGGTTTGCCCAATGCAGGCAAGTCAACGTTGCTGTCGGCATTGTCATCGGCGCGTCCCAAGATAGCTAATTATCCGTTTACTACGCTTGAACCCTCTCTCGGCATCGTGCCCTATAGGAGCGGACAGTCGTTCGTGATGGCTGATATACCCGGTATCATAGAGGGTGCTGCAGAGGGTAAGGGGCTCGGACTGCGTTTCCTGCGTCACATAGAGCGCAACTCGCTCCTGCTCTTCATGGTGCCGGCAGAGAGTGATGATATAAGAAAAGAGTACGAACTGCTGCTGAGGGAGTTGGAGAAGTTCAATCCTGATATGCTGCAGAAGCATAGAGTCCTTGCTGTGACAAAGTGCGACATACTGGATGAGGAACTGCTGACAATGCTGAAGGAGGAACTTGAGAACCTGACATCTCTGCCTGTCGTGTTCATTTCGTCGGTCACAGGGTTTGGCATAGAAGACCTAAAGGACCTGCTATGGCAAGAGCTCAACAGCGAGAGCAATAAGATACAGGGTGTTATCGCAGAGGAGACACTCGTGCATCGTGACCGTGACATAGCCGACTTCGCAGACCTTGAGGATATCCCCGACGATGAAGAGGAAACGCAAAATGACGATGACGAGATGTATGACGCTGAGGATTTGGAAGACTTTGAATATGTTTAAGGAGGGAGTCCCCACCTTAACTGACACAAATACACAACATATAGTTACGCAAGCAGAGTGTCAAATATAACGTTTTCAGCATGCAACAAGGTGTTACCACACTTTGGTAAACCAATTACCAAGGCTTGGTAACCACATTACCAAGGGTTGGTAATCCATTTACCAAGGGTTGGTAATCCAATTACCAAGGGTTGGTAATATCTCGGTAAACCGCTGATCATCCTATTTTGCAAGTGCGTCCAGAAAGGGCTGCACGGCTCTAATTGACGTGGCAGCATAACACAATAAACTAAAAAAATACTTACAAAGTGCTTTATTACGACCTAAATCCTTCAATCCTTGCTTTTACTACCGATCGTACCGTAGGGCGCGATCCGCAGCTTATAAAGCAGGCCCTGAAAGCTTCGTCAGCTTCTGACGGCGCTGAGGCCGCTCTGCTCTACCCACACCAGATACACAGCGACCGTGTGATGCAGATTTCAGACGATTTCTTTTCGCTGCCCGCAGCTACTCAGAAGATACTTCTTGAGGGCGTAGATGCTGTGGTTTCGCAGGCTCGCAATGTTATAATCGGTGTGTCAACAGCTGACTGCATACCTGTTTTGGTCTATGACCCCGTTCATCATGCAGCTGCAGCTATACATGCAGGATGGCGTGGCACTGTGTTGCGCATAGTGCAGAAGGCCATAGACGAGATGCATATAGCTTTCGGGACAAATCCCGCAGACTGTAAGGCAGTTATCGGACCGGGCATATCAATGGACTCCTTTGAGGTGGGGGATGAGGTATATGCCTCTTTCGTGGGCTCCAGATTGCTGCCAAATGCTTCGTATGGTGAGGACGCTAATGAGCGATTGGCAAAGATTTATCCGGCCTCAATGGCACCGACAGAGGAGGGACGTTCTGCCGGAGTGGATAAATGGCACATTAACCTAAAGGAAGTAAATCGCAACCAGTTGCTTTTAACTGGCTTAAAGCACGATAATATAACCGTGTCAGACGTTGACACCTTTACCGATGAACACTATTTCTCAGCACGCCGGGAGCAGAAAGGCACGGAGAAATGTGGGCGAAATCTTACGGCATTTATGCTTAGATAGCACACGTTACTCCCTATATACATCGCATAAACACACCATAGATTTCGCATAAACATCCCTTATATGTAAATAAGGTATAGACAAAACGAGGCAGGGGCAGGTTATTTCACAATAACCTGCCCCTTATATGTCAAAAAAAGTGCAAAGATATGTATCTCTTATATACGTCCTATCAGTCCCAAGTTGGAGGTTGAAAGGAACTTGATGATGTTTGTCATCTCTTTGGATGCGGGAATCTGTTCCTCTATCTGATGGCACACATCAATCAGATCTGTCTGTCCGTTGAAGACGAGTCGGTAGGCATTGGCAATGTGGTTTATTGTCTTCATGTCCTTGCCCAGACGCTCCATTGCAAAGCGGTTCACGCTCTGGAACGCTGCAGGATTTTCTGCTGCGATGATGTAAGGCGGCACATCCTTGGTGATGAACGAGTCGGCTCCTATCATAGCGGTGCGTCCTATACGCACATCCGCATTTACTACAACATTGGTGGAGAGAATGACATCGTCTTCAACTTTTACGCAACCGGCAAGCTTTGAGCCATATCCGAAGACATTGTCGTAGCCTATGCTGTTGTCATGAGATATGTGAACACCCTCCATAAAGAAGTTACGGTTGCCAATCCATGTGGATTTTCCCTCCTCCTCATAGCTGGAACGTGCCACGATGACATTCTCGCGGAATATGTTATCGTCTCCAATAACGGTGAGGGTCTTACCTCCCTTATAGGCAAAGTCCTGTGGTATGGCGCTGATGACAGCCCCCTGGTGCACCTTATTATTCTTTCCCATGCGGGTTCCGTTCATGATACTTACGAATGGGTATATGGTGCAATTGTCGCCTATCTCTACATCGCCCTCTATATAGGCGAATGGCATTATGGTGACGTTATTGCCTATCTTTGCCTTTGGATCTATAAAGGCTTTGTCTGAAATGTTACTCATAATTAGTATCTGCCTCCTCCTAAGGCGCTATAGAGGTTTACTACTGCCTGCATTTTGTTGAAGTCATCGGTCACCTGTGCTATCTCTGCGTTGAGCAGCGAGGATTGTGCAGTGAGCACCTCAAGGTATGTACTTGAGCCCATCTTGAACAGGTCGCGGGTATAATCCACGCTCTTTTTGAGAACTTCAACCTGCTGACGGTCCAGCACGCCCTTGTCATTGGCGCTGTGATATACGATGAGACAGTTGCTTATCTCTGCTCCGGCATTGAGTATGGAGTTTATCCATTCCTTTTCCGCCACGTCATAGTCAATCTTTGCTATGCGCAATTGTGCTGTCAGCCTGCCGTTGGCAAAGAGAGGCTGGGTAAGGGAACCGACGAAGCTGGCAATGAGCTGTCCCGGGTTGGCAATCATAGAGCCGAGACTATTGGTATATGAGCCGTTGGCAGAGATGGTGATGCTGGGGTACATGCTGCTGCGCGCCTTCTGTACATCATAGAAACATGCTGCGAGATCCATCTCCTTGGCATGCACATCGGGGCGTATGCTGAGGATTCGCAATGGGTATCCTGTGCTGAACTCTGTGGGCAATGACTGGTCTGCCAGCTTGCCACGGCTGATGGTCTGTGCCTCGCGGCCAATCATGAGGGAGAGAGCATTTTCCACTTCTCTCACCTGTCTGCGCATATCCACTGCCTGCGCCTGCACTTTCAGGAAGGCTGCCTGTGCGGAAACAACGCTGGTCTCGCGGGCTCCGCCCAGGTCTTTCTGAAGCTTCATCATCTCCCAGGTCTCTTTGGAGAGCTTCTCCATCTCGTCAAGAATCTCCAGCTGACGGTCGAGCATGAGCAGGGTATAGTAGCTGTTTGCTACACCACAGATGACTCCGGAGCGTGCTGCCTGCTCATAGTCCTTTGTCATTGCCAGTGTGGCCTCGGCATTACGTTTCTGTGCAAGGATGTTGCCAAAGATATCGAGAGTCCATGAAGCAGATATGGGGAGTGCGTATGACTTATTCCAATCAGACTTGTAGTCGCCGGTGAGCACCTTTGAGAATGTTCCGTTGGGCGCAAGGGCAAGGCTTGGCAGGAATGCCAGACGCGCACATCTCAGTGCCTCCTCCATCTGCTTCACACTTGCTACGGCCTTATAGACATTCAGGTTGTTCTCAAGTCCTTCTTCGATGAGCTCCTGCAACTGAGGGTCAGTAAATACCTCCCGCCACGCCACGTCGCCGAAGCCGAGGCTGTCGGTGGTGTTGGCATATTGCTCCGCATCTCGCATAACCGCAGATGTATTGACCGTCACATCGGGACGCTCGTATTTCTTGTACAGTCCGCAGCTGCTCATCAGAACAGCTACAAGACCAACTGTGATTATATTGAGTATCTTCATATTGCTTTTACTTAACATATTTGTCATCAAACTCACTGGTGCGTATCTTGCGCGGTGCATAGTACTGGCTCAGCTGTGCCTCAATAGAGGCGTTGGCCTCGTCATCAAAGTGAAGCGGAGAAATCTTTTCCTGCAACCACTGGAAGACCACGAAGAGGCTTGGCACCACAAGAATCTGGCAGAATGTACCGACGAGCATACCTCCGATGGCGGCAGCGCCGAGGGTTACATATCCGTTCTCGCCCACAGCCGGTGGCATGAAGAGGCTCAGTCCGGGTATTCCGGTAATGATAAGCGGGAAGAGTCCGATAATCATAGCCAATGCCGTCATGAGGATAGGACGCAGACGTGCTGCTGATCCGAGGATGGCAGACCACGATATGCCCATGCCGAGACGGCGGCGCTCCAGGGCAAACTGAACGATAAGGATGGCATTCTTTGCAAGCAGACCCACAAGCATGATGAGGGCAATCTGCATGTAGATGTCATTGTTCTTGCCGAAGAGGTTGGTAAAGAGGAACGCTCCTGCAAGTCCGAACGGTATGGACAGAATAACGGAGAGGGGTAGGAGGTAGGACTCATACTGTGCCGACAGAATGAGGTAAACGAATACCAGACAGAGCACAAGGATGATACCGGTCGAGTTGCTTGACTCTGCCTCATTACGTGTCAGGCCTGAGAACTCATAGGTATAGCCGGCAGGGAGTGTGTTTCTTGCCACTTCGTCCATTGCTGCGATACAGTCACCCGTAGAGTATCCGCTTGCAGGGGTAGCATTGATGTTGATAGCGGTAAAGAGGTTGAAGCGGTTGATAACCTGTGGACCATATACGCGCTTAAGGTTGATGAACTCATTTACCGGAGACATCTGACCGTTGGACGTGCGTACATAGACATCCTTCAGTGATGAATAGTCCTCACGTGTCTTCGGGTCGCCCTGCACGTAAACGCGGTACAGCTTGCCGTAGGCATTGAAGTTTGAGGAATATATACCGCCGTAGTAGCCCTGCATCGTGGTAAGGACGGTAGAGGGCGAGATGCCTGCCTGCTTACACTTTGAGACATCCACGTCTATCTGGTACTGCGGATATGAAGAGTTGAACGCCGTCATAGCGTTAGAGAACTCCGGACGTTTGTTCAGCTCTGCAAGGAATTGCTTCGTTATGTCGAAGAACTTGTCAAGGTCGCCGCCTGTACGGTCCTGCATAGAGAATGTCAGACCGTTGGAGGCCGAGAAGCCCGTCACCATAGGTGGCTGGAATGCCAGAATCTGTGCACCCTTGATTACCGCTGTCTGTTTGTAAATCATGCCGAGCACCATCGTAGAGTACTCTGAACGGTTACGGTCATCGAAAGGCTTGAGCTTGACGATGAAGGTACCTTGGTTGGAACCCTGGCCTGCTATGAAGTTATAACCGGTGATGCGAAGGCTCTTTTCTATGGCAGGGTTGTTGTCAAGCATGCGCTGTACTTGGTTCATCACATCGTTTGTCTTGGCAAGCGAGGTGGCAGGAGGTGTGGAAACGGTGACGAATACCGTACCGGTATCCTCGTCAGGCACAAGGCCTGTCTTGGTCAGGAATGCCTCAGCACCAAGCGCAACGAAGCCCACTACAACGGCTGCAACGGCAATCCACCAATTGTGGACAATCCTGGAAACAGCCTTTTGATATTTAGACTGCAACTTGTTGTAGGAAGCATTGAAGCTGGTGAAGAATCTTTCCTTGAAAGATGTCTCGTGCTTACCACCGTCTGCCTTGTGCGGCTTCAGCAGAATAGCACAGAGGGCAGGGGAGAGCGTAAGCGCGTTGACAGCAGAGATTATGATGGAAACGGCCATAGTAAGACCGAATTCTCGATAGAAAGTACCCGTTGTGCCACTCATAAACGATACCGGCACGAACACGGCAGACATCACAAGCGTAATAGAGACAATGGCGCCGCCTATCTCGCTCATGGCATCAATAGAAGCCTTGCGCGCGTTCTTATATCCCATATCAAGCTTGGCGTGTACGGCCTCGACCACCACAATGGCGTCATCCACCACGATAGCGATGGCAAGGACAAGGGCTGCCAGCGTGAGAAGGTTGATGGAGAAGCCCATGACCCTGAGGAAGAACATGGTACCTATCAGCGACACCGGCACGGCAATCATTGGGATGAGCGTGGAGCGGAAGTCCTGAAGGAAGATAAACACCACGATGAACACGAGCACCAGGGCCTCGATGAGGGTCTTATACACCTCATGCTGTGACGCGCTGATGAACTCTGTCACGTCTTGCATGAACTGTATCTCCATGCCTGGAGGGAAGTTCTTTGACAGGCGCTCAGCAGTTTTCTTAACGTCGTTGGCAATGGCCGTAGCGTTGGAGCCGGCACGCTGTGTCACCATCATCATCACAGCAGGGTGTCCATCCAGCTGTGTGGACACAGAATAGTAGAGCGCACCCATCTCTACCTTTGCTACGTCTTTCACGTGCAGCACGTGTCCGAGAGCATCGGTCTTGATTATCATGTCGCCAAACTCCTCCGGGGTCTTCAGACGTCCCGTGTACTTCATGGAGTACTCGTACTGCTTGTCTGACTGATCACCGAATTTACCCGGAGCTGCCTCAATGTTCTGCTCTCCCAGGGCATTCATGATGTCCGAAGGAATGAGGTTCAGTTCGCGCATCTTTGATGGGTCAAGCCACAGACGCATGGTATAGGTCTTCAGACCGATTGACTCACAGTCACCTATACCGTTGATACGCTTCATCTCTGGGATGATATTAATGTCGGCGTAGTTGCCGAGGAACTTCTCGTCGTAACGGTCATCAGGTGATGTGAGACCCATGATGAGCACCGTAGAGGTCTGACGCTTCTGCACGGTCACGCCGCCCTTCGTCACTTCGGCAGGCAGCAGAGCCTGGGCCTGTGATACGCGGTTCTGCACGTTGACCTGCGCCATGTTAGGGTCTGAACCCTGCTCAAAATATACGGTAATCATCGCAGAACCCTCGTTAGAGGCTGTGGAGGTCATGTATGTCATGCCTTCCACACCGTTAATCTGGTTCTCAAGCGGTGCCAACACAGAGTTCTGCACAGTATTGGCATCAGCACCCGGGTGGTAACACTGCACCACGATGGTAGGAGGCGCAATGTCTGGATATTGCTCAATAGGCAGCGTCACTAAGCCTATGATACCGAGGATCACAACAACGATTGAGATCACGGTAGAGAGCACCGGTCTGTTGATAAAATTATCTAATTTCATTTGGTCTTGTTTGTCTTTTAACTGTCATCTCTCGTCTTTCTCCCTCTCTTCTCTCTCCCTCTTCCCTCTCGAGTGCGCGACGGTTTCCCCGTCGCTCATTAATTCTTCACTCTTCACTCTTCACTTTTCACTCTTCACTTTTCACTCTTCACTTAGCTCTTCAGCGCCTTGACAACGGCAAACACTCCGTCGCCTTGAACCTTTGACAGCTCCTCTGCCTTCTTCATCTTCTTGGCATAGTCAGCCTCGCTGATTGGCTTAATCTCCATGCCTTCAGTGAGTTGGTTCACTCCATATACCACGATGCGGTCGCCCTTCTTGATGCCGGAGGTAACGATATAGTTCTGACCGTCATTCTGTGGGTCAATGGTCACTTCGGTATATTTCACCTTATTGTCCTTACCCACTACATACACGAAGTGCTTGTCCTGCACCTCCACGGTAGCGTCCTGTGGAATGATTATTACGTTGCTTGAAACGTAAGGCATTATCACTTTGCCTGAACCACCTGACTTTATGAGGCGCTGGGGGTTAGGGAAGGCTGCGATGAGGCTCGTAGTACCGGTCACGGGGTCTATGATACCGCTGGCTTTAACTACCTTACCCTCAGAGCCGTATATGGTGCCGTCAGCCAACTGCAGCTTCAGCGCGGGCATCTTGGCTATGGCAGCCTGCAGGGAGCCGCTCTCGCGGATGAGCTGCATCATCTCCTTCTCGTTCAGTGAGAAGTAAACGTCAACGTGTGAGCCGTTTGAGACGGTTGTGAAGGCAGGATTCATTGTTGAGCCTACCAATGCGCCAACCTTGTATGGCAGTGAACCCACCACGCCTGTTGTGGGAGATTTGACTGTGCAGAAGCTCAGGTTCTCTCTGGCTGATGCCAGTGCTGCCTCGGCCTGACCGAGTGCTGCCTGCGCACTTTCATACTTGTTCTTCGTGGACTGCAGCTCAAAGTCACCTATTACGTTTGCCTCAAAGAGCTTCTGGGCATTCTCGTATGAGAGCTTTGCTGTGTTCAACGCACTCTTGGCAGAGGCTACGGCAGCCTGGCAACGGTTTACCTCTGCTCGGAATGTCACGTCATCAAGGGTGAAAAGCACCTGTCCGGCACCTACCTGCTGACCCTCTTTTACTAATATCTTTGTAATGAATCCACCCACCTTCGGACGAATTTCCACATCCTGAACACCTTTGAACGTAGCAGGGTAGGTGGTCTGAAGGTCAGCATTGGCTGCACCAATGGTGCGTACGGCAAACTCGTTATCGCTGAAATCCGGCTTGCCTTGACTTCCGCCACAGGATACCAACAGCGCAGCAAGAGCTGCGATAGTCATAATCTTTTTCATTAGCTAATCCTAAACTTGTTTTAATTCCTTTTCTTATATCTTTGACTTCTTCTCCGTAAAGGAGGCTTCCTGCGAGGCTTCTGTACGAATAACAAACGTACCGCTCCCACATTTTAGGGTGCAAAGTTACTAATTCTTTTCCTAACATTTGACCCGCTTGCAAGGCTTTAACACTATTTAACCGCATATTGTGTTCAATTTTACATCGATTTCGTCCGGTTTTTCGATATAATTTTGTAACTTTGCGGACTGTACTGGGCATAGAGAAATCCCAAAAAGAACATGCCGGAATATATTAAAGGTGTGGGAAACAGGTGTAGAAAGATGAAGGTAGGACTGTTTGGAGGTTCTTTCAACCCCATCCATAATGGCCACATTGCCATCGGTCGTACAATGCTCCGCGCATTGTCGCTTGATGAGGTGTGGTATATGGTGTCTCCCGAAAACCCGTGGAAGCACGGGGCCGATGACCTGGCACCAGAGGATGTGCGCTACGCTACAGTCAAGGCAGCGCTGATGGGGGAGGGGAGACTCGTGGCCTCTGACTATGAGTTTCATCTGCCCAAGCCGTCATACACTTGGAATACCCTGCAGCACTTGGAGCGCGACTACCCTCAGCATCAGTTCGTGCTCATCGTGGGAGGCGATAATTGGCAGCGCTTTTCACATTGGGCTCACGCAGATGAGATAGTGCAACGCTATGACATAGCAGTATTTCCACGCTCAGGAGCAGAGCAGAGTGCCCCGTCTATTCAGGGTGGAAACATCACCATCGTCCATGTGCCGCTAATCAATATCACCAGCACTCAAATCCGACAGATGCTGCGCAACGGCAAAGACGTGTCGCAACTCGTACCCAGTGCCATACGGGATATGCTGACTCCCTGGATGTAACACCTCTTATATATACGTCGCAGGCAAACGCGCGCGATACGTATAAGCCGAATTGCCCGAAAAAGCCAAAATGTCATTTTGTTCATTTTTTTGTTAAAAAAGTGACAAAAGTGATTTTTCAACCTTCAAAAAATGGGCAAATTTTGGAGCAAAGTGACTCGAGCTCGCAAATATCGCACGAGAGAGTACGAATAGCTAACACGCTGAACACCAGAGTGTTTGACGGTTTCCCCGTCAAAACAGAACAACAGAGCCGAAAAACTGGCCACGAAAATCAGGGTAAAAGACCTGCTTTTACCCCCTAATAGACCTACGACAAGGGTCTTCCGCACCATCGCGGACACCCTAAAAGGCCTGCTTTTACCCCCCAAATTCTCTTCTCGACCCTCAATTTTGCATTATGAACTGAGAATTATGCATTATTTTTTCCTTTCCGGCTCTCTAGATTTCATTTTTTAGTCGAAACTTTCAAAAAGTCATTTTGTTCATTTTTTTGTTAAAAAAGTGTCATTTTGTAAAATCGCAGTGATGGGGTTTTGTACATTTTTTATTAGTCGTTTTGAGTGCTTTTGTATTGGCGTTTTATTAGAAAAGTAAAGAAAATGCCGTTTTCCTTTTTTCGTTTCCCTTATTTTTATTACCTTTGCGGTCGAAAAAAAACTATCTTAACCAAACAATAAAGAAATCATGGCACAATATCTACTGGGCTTTGATGTCGGCTCGTCAAGCGTAAAGGCATCACTCGTTGACATTCAGACAGGACAAATAGCAGCTTCCGCTTTCTATCCGGAGAAGGAGGCACCCATCAAGGCCGTGAAGGCCGGCTGGGCAGAACAGGACCCCGAGATGTGGTGGACAAACGCAAAGTTGGCGCTCAAGAAGATTATGGCTGAGACCGGAGCTGCGGGCAATGATGTCAAAGCCATCGGTATATCGTATCAGATGCATGGTTTGGTATGCGTGGACAAGGAGCAGAAGGTGCTGCGCGACTCCATCATCTGGTGCGACTCGCGTGCTGTGCCCTACGGCGAGAAGGCGTTTCAGGCACTCGGTTCTGACAACTGCCTGAAGCATCTGCTCAATTCGCCAGGTAACTTTACCGCCTCAAAACTGGCGTGGGTAAAGGAGAATGAGCCTGACATATATAATAAGGTATATAAGATAATGCTGCCCGGTGACTATCTGGCCATGAAGCTGAGCGGCAAAGTAAACACCACGATAAGCGGACTTTCCGAGGGCATGATGTGGGATTTTCAGAAAAAGAAACCTGCAAGCATGTTGCTTGACTACTACGGATTCTCCGAGGATGTCATCGCCGACATCGTTCCGACGTTTGCCATTCAGAGCACGGTGAGCAAGGAGGCAGCAGCCGAGACGGGGCTCGCAGAGGGCACTCCGATAGCTTATCGCGGCGGTGATCAGCCGAATAATGCGCTGTCTCTGAATGTGTTGCAGCCTGGAGAGATAGCAGCGACAGGTGGCACGTCAGGAGTGGTTTATGGCGTCTTGGGCGATGTGAACTATGACCCAAAGAGCCGCGTGAATACCTTTGCCCACGTGAACTATACGGCAGACGTGACGCGCCTCGGCGTGCTGCTCTGCATTAACGGCACGGGCATACTGAACGCATGGATAAAGCGAACCGTAGCACCTGAAGGTATCGGCTATGCCGAGATGAACGACCTGGCCGAGACTGTGCCCGTAGGAGCCGAGGGACTGAGTGTGATACCGTTTGGCAACGGAGCTGAGCGAGTGTTGGAGAATAAGAATCCTGGCGCAAGCGTTCACGGCATCAATTTCAATATCCATACTAAGGCACACATCATACGTGCCGCCCAGGAGGGTATCGCATTCTCATTCGCATACGGCATGGAGGTGATGCGCGAGATGGGAATGGACATCAAGACCATCAAGGCCGGACATGCCAACCTCTTCCTCTCGCCGCTGTTCCGCAGAACCTTGGCAGCCGTGACCGGCGCTACCATCGAGCTGTATGAGACAGACGGCTCCGTAGGCGCAGCAAAGGGCGCAGGCATAGGCTGCGGCATATACAAGGACAGCGACGAGGCATTCTCTACACTCAAGATGATTGCTACGGAACAGCCCGTGGAAGATGCCGCCGCATATAGAGAGGCATATAAGAACTGGAAAGAAATAATAGACAAAACCATTTGAAAAAGAACATAATATACACCCGCTAATACTATGCAGCAAACTCCGATAATCATTGCATTCGTAGCCTATCTCGCTATAATGCTATACATAGGATTCTATTACGGTAAGAAGAAAACAACCGATTCTTCTGAATTCTATCTTGGAGGGCGACAACTGGGCTCTTTCGTCGCTGCCATGAGTGCTGAGGCGTCAGACATGAGCTCATGGCTGCTCATGGGCATACCGGGACTCGCATTCATCACCGGATTAGCCGATCCGTTCTGGACAGTTCTGGGATTGGGCATAGGTACATACCTCAACTGGCTGTTCGTTGCCCGACGACTGCGACGCTATACGGCCCGTGTAGATGCTGTGACCATTCCAGAGTTCTTCTCCAAGCGATACGGGGATAAACGGAACATACTGATGTGCATCTCTGCCATCATCATTCTGGTGTTCTTTGTCCCCTATACAGCAAGCGGATTCAAGGCCGTGGGGACGCTACTGCCCAGCCTGTTCGGGCTGACTTATCATGACAGCATGATTGTAGGAGCCCTGATTATCGTGTCATATACCGTAATGGGAGGGTTCATGGCGGTCTCTACGACAGACCTTATACAGAGTATCGTGATGACACTCTCGTTGATAATCATTGTCACTTTCGCCCTTGACATTGCAGGAGGCATAGACTCTGTCGTAGCCGCGGGGGAGAAGTTGCCCGGTTATCTCTCTCTGACCGAGATGCACGATAAGGCTAACGGAGCCTCCCAACCCTATGGATGGCTCACCATTGTCTCTACAATGGCGTGGGGACTGGGATATTTCGGCATGCCGCATATCCTGCTGCGCTTCATGGCAATAAGGGATGAGAATATGATACCCACATCGCGTCGCATTGCTACAGTCTGGGTTTTCGTCTCCATGTTCGTAGCTATCTTCATCGGTATAGTTGGTTATGCTATATCTCAGACGGGTAACATGACAGACTATCAGACAACCTCTGAGGCAGAAGGGACTATCATCGCGCTCGCCCACGGACTGTCCGGTTACGGCTTCATAGCCGCACTTCTGGCAGGAATGACTCTGGCTGGTATCCTCGCTTGCACCATGTCAACAGCCGACTCGCAGTTGTTGACGGCGGCTTCAAGCTTCTCTGACAATCTTGTTCAGGATGTGCTGCACATCAAAGTATCAGCGAAGACATCGATGTTGTTGGCTCGCCTTACAATCATAGCAGTAGCTTCGATAGCTATCGTTTTGGCGTGGAACCCAGGCAGTTCCATCTTCAATATCGTGTCATTCGCATGGGCAGGTTTTGGAGCAGCTTTCGGTCCTGTGATGCTGTGTAGCCTCTTTTGGAAACGCACCACCCTGCAAGGTGCAATCTGCGGAATGCTCGTAGGCGGCATAATGGTATTCGTGTGGAAATATGCCTTGCGCCCCATGGGAGGGCTGTGGGACATCTACGAACTCCTGCCGGCATTCATCGCATCAGCTGTCACTATAGTGGTTGTCTCTCTCTGCACACCCAAACCCCAGCAAGAGATATTAGATGACTTTGAATACTCAAAATAATTGTATCCCGCCGGTCTTCCTGATTGGTAAACATAGAAGTCTCTATACAACTCTATTTAACACAATAATCTAGATTATTACTGTCCACTAAACCATAATACACATAGTCCAAATAATACGTTTAGCCCAACTAATACGCATGGCCCAACTTCTTGACCGTCAGAAGTTGGGCTTTTTTGACCGTTAGAGGTTTGGCTTTTTTGACTCTTGTACAAGCCTCCATTTACTCTGTTAGATATAGTTCAGCGTAGGTTGAGGCGTACTGATATAGACTGATGTAAGTCGATGTAGGTTGATGTAGGTTGATGTAGGTTGATGTAGGTAACCTACATAGGAAAACTCCTTGATACATAATATGTTGCAACGAAAATGTAAGTAAACGCGAAAATGGGACCAAAAATTATTAAAATGGAATGTAACAACCCTAAAATAATCTTGCTTTCTCAATAGAAAAGCAAGAAAAAATCTTTATCTGTGAAACATTGATGGAATATAGAGAAGCCTCGTTTCCCTGCCTCGTCCTTATATACCTTATTATATATACGCAAAAAAGCCTCACAAGCTGTTGCTCATAAGGCTTTCGAAATGAAAAGGAGGCGGCTTCCTACTCTCCCGCATTGTGGTGCAGTACCATCGGCGCAAGTGGGCTTAACTTCTCTGTTCGGAATGGGAAGAGGTGGAACCCCACCGCAATAACCACCTGATATTTCTTCTAATGCAGTACTCTTAAAGCATTTTGCCTAAACAGCATACCCTATGCTCAACGACATACCGCACAGTATTAGGTTGACTATTGACAAGACAAGAACTATAGACTAAGATGTCTGCAAGTTCATCTTCTGTTTATTCTTCTATCAGCTGAAACTGTGTGCTTTACTCAATGAAAGTCTCGGGCTATTAGTAATGCTCGGCTTTGACGTCACCGTCTTTACACCTGCATCCTATCAACGTCGTAGTCTGCGACGACCCTCAAGGGAAATCTAATCTTGCGGCTGGCTTCGCACTTAGATGCTTTC
>JAFVGZ010000023.1 GCA_017478025.1 Prevotella sp. | reverse complement strand
CCATTGACCATTGACCATTGACCTGAGACATTTCATAATCCTCATTTTTCCATACTCCATTCTCAATTGGAGCGAAGGCGAAGTCGCGCACCACCTTATATAATTCGTAGGCCTGCTCGGTGTTTGTCTGGTAGAAGCTCTTGGGCCCCACCTTGAAGCGCAGACCTTCCATCTCGAGAAAGATGTGGTCGTTGCCCTTGAAGACGAGTATCTCTTGGTCGCCGATGGTGTCGTTGCACTTCTGGTTGTCGAGATAGAGGAGGGAGGTGATCTGTGGGAATTTATCAGCTATGTGCTGCAACAATCCATTGACCATTGACCATTGACGATTGACCGATTCTTTTTCGCGCTCTTCATAATGTTCAATGTTCCGCTCGGCACTTTGTGACGCTTGCGTAACATCGTGGAGCAAGAATGGTAAATGTTCAATATGTACTTGTATGATGACCATCCATTCGCCGGTGTTGCTGCAACGGATGATGATGTCGCGCAGCAGGCCTGTCTGCTGGCGCAGGTCGAAGAAGGACAGGCCGTTATCAATGGCATAGCGGTAGATGGAGTTGCGGATGTCGTTGTGCAGGTCGGCCATGAGCCAGCACTTCCTTATGGGCAGGATTTTGTCGAAGGCTCCCGTGATGTGGAAACCTATGGCAGGGGCAAAGGGTACGCCGCTCTGCATGTCTTCGTGGGTCAGCCATTGCTTGTTGCTGCAACCGAAGTCAAGTTTGTTGCGATACTCCCATACGTTTGCTGAACCCTTGATGGGGCGGAACCCGCCATTGGGGTTGTCACTATCACAGAATGGCGGCAGCTCTATCTTGCCGATGCGCGTCAGCTGGTCATAGACCTGCTGCTGCTTGAACGCCAGTTGCTCGGGGTAGGGGAGTGTCTGCCATTTGCAACCTCCACAGATGCCGAAGTGCTCGCATTGCGGCGTGATGCGTTGGGGCGCGGGGGTGATGAGCCGCACTACCTCGCCCTCGGCGTAGGAGTGCTTCTTGCGGCGCAGCTGAACGTCAACCACGTCGCCCGGGACGCAGAACGGCACGAAGACGACAAACGATCCCTCAGGGCGCTTGCCCTCAGAGGACTGGGGCTGCTCATAGCGCACGGTGCCATCGGGCTGAGGGACGGCTGTGACATGAAAAAGACAGTTGCCTTCTGCGGCAACGGACTCTATGACGATGTTTCGTAAAAGTGGCAGGGGTTTCTTCTTTCTTGACATGAAAAGCGGAAAAACGAATTTGGCGCAAAGTTAAGCATTATATTTGACAACGCCAAAGAATAAGTCAAAAAAAACTTAAATTCAACGAAATTGCACTAAATTACGCCTGTGCTATTTGGTAGGACATTATAAAAATGCTAACTTTGCACAATGCGTTAATCAAAATGATTTCGTAACTTAAATCCATAATAATTATCTAAAACAAAAACAACAAGATGTCACAGAAAAGAGTTTACACCTTTGGCAACGGACAGGCTGAGGGTAATGCGCAGATGCGTGAACAATTGGGTGGCAAGGGTGCTAACCTGGCAGAAATGAACCTTATCGGAGTTCCAGTGCCTCCTGGCTTTACCATTACTACTGATACGTGTAACGAGTACTATCAGGTGGGACAAGAGAAGATTGTAGAGGAGTTGCAGGACGATGTGAATGCTGCTGTGAAGCACATCGAGACACTGATGAACTGTAAGTTTGGCGATGCACAGAATCCTCTGCTTGTCAGCGTACGCTCAGGTGCACGCGCTTCTATGCCGGGAATGATGGACACCATCCTGAACCTGGGCCTGAATGACGAGGTGGCTGAGGGTATGGTGAAGAAGACCAATAATCCTCACTTCGTTTACGACTCATACAGACGTTTCGTGCAGATGTACGGCGATGTGGTGCTCGGCATGAAGCCTGTGAACAAGGAAGATATTGACCCATTCGAGAAGATTATCGAAGAGGTGAAGAAGGAGCAGGGTGTGGTGCTGGATAAGGACCTCTCTGTAGAGTCGCTGAAGAAGCTCGTGCAGCTGTTTAAGGCTGCCATCAAGGAGCAGACCGGTTCTGACTTCCCTGAGAACCCAATCACACAGCTGTGGGGCGCTATCTGCGCCGTATTCCGCTCATGGATGAACGAGCGCGCCATCCTCTATCGTAAGATGGAAGGAATACCTGACGAGTGGGGTACCGCTGTCAGCGTTATGGCAATGGTATTCGGCAATATGGGCGATACATCTGCTACGGGTGTTTGCTTCAGCCGTGATGCCGCCAATGGTGAGAACGTGTTCAACGGCGAGTACCTTGTGAACGCACAGGGTGAGGACGTTGTTGCAGGTATCCGCACACCTCAGCAGATTACAAAGCTTGGCTCACAGCGCTGGGCAGAGCGTGCAGGCATCTCAGAGGAGGAGCGCGTAAGCAAGTATCCTTCTATGGAGGAGGCTATGCCTGAGATTTACCAGCAGCTGAACGGCATACAGGAGAAGCTGGAGGAGCACTACCACGATATGCAGGATATGGAGTTCACCGTGCAGGAGGGCAAGCTGTGGTTCCTGCAGACACGTAACGGTAAGCGTACAGGTGCCGCTATGGTGAAGATTGCTATTGACCTGCTGCACGAAGGCAAGATAGACGAGAAGACTGCCATCATGCGTTGCGAGCCTCAGAAGCTCGACGAGTTGCTGCACCCAGTATTCGACAAGAAGGCCCTCACAACCGCTAAGGTTATAGCTCAGGGTTTGCCTGCAAGCCCAGGTGCTGCATGTGGACAGATTGTATTCCATGCAGACGACGCACAGGCTTGGCATGCTGATGGTCACAAGGTGGTGCTTGTACGTATAGAGACATCTCCGGAAGACCTCGCAGGTATGTCAGCTGCTGAGGGTATTCTCACCGCACGTGGCGGTATGACATCACACGCTGCCGTTGTGGCTCGCGGTATGGGTAAGTGCTGCGTGTCTGGCGTAGGTTCGCTGAATGTAAGCTATAAGGACAAGACCGTTGAGATAGACGGCGTGGTATATAAGGAGGGTGACTATATCTCTCTGAACGGTACGACGGGTCAGGTTTATGCCGGTGAGGTGCCCACAAAGGCTGCTGAGCTGTCTGGTGACTTCAAGGAGCTGATGGACCTCTGCGACAAATATACCAAGCTGCAGGTACGTACCAATGCTGATACTCCACGTGACGCACAGTTGGCTCGCGACTTCGGCGCTAAGGGTATCGGTCTGACTCGTACGGAGCACATGTTCTTTGAGGATAAGAAGATTATCGCTATGCGCGAGATGATTCTGGCTGACAGCGTAGAAGGACGTGAGAAGGCGCTGGCTAAGCTGCTGCCTTACCAGAAGGCTGACTTCAAGGGCATCCTTGAGGCTATGGACGGACTGCCAGTGAATATCCGTCTGCTTGATCCACCTCTCCATGAGTTCGTGCCACACGATCTGGCCGGTCAGGAGACTATGGCTAAGGAGATGGGCGTAAGCGTAGAGGATATCAAGCGCCGCGTTGACTCTCTGGCAGAGAACAACCCAATGCTGGGACACCGTGGTTGCCGTCTGGGTATCACATTCCCAGAGATTACCGCTATGCAGACAAAGGCTATCCTCGGCGCTGCATGCGAGCTGAAGAAGGAAGGCAAGAACCCAATGCCGGAAATCATGGTGCCGCTGATTGGTACACTCTATGAGCTGAAGCAGCAGAAGGAGGTAATCCAGAGCGCAGCTAAGGAGGTATTTGAGGAGTATGGCATCGAGGTAGAGTTTGAGATTGGTACAATGATCGAGATTCCTCGTGCGGCCCTGACAGCAGACCGCATCGCAGAGGAGGCACAGTACTTCTCATTCGGTACCAATGACCTGACACAGATGACCTTCGGTTACAGCCGTGACGACATCGCATCGTTCCTGCCTGTATATCTCGACAAGAAGATTCTGAAGGTTGACCCATTCCAGGTTCTTGACCAGAAGGGTGTAGGCCGTCTCATCAAGTATGCTGTTAATGAGGGTCGTGAGGTACGTCCAGACCTGCGTTGCGGCATCTGCGGTGAGCACGGCGGTGAGCCAAGCTCCGTGAAGTTCTGCGCCAAGATCGGCATGAACTACGCATCCTGCTCTCCATTCCGCGTGCCTATAGCCCGCCTCGCCGCCGCCCAGGCAGCTGTAGAGGAGTAATTATCACTCTGATATAATTAACAAAGGGACCTGTCCGCTCGGGCAGGTCCCTTTGTTAGTATCTTCAAGTATGCTTTCGACGTTTGGAGGTAAAAACGTCGCAGGATATGCGATATTTTGCGTTTTTATTTAGTAGTTCAGCATTATTTTCGTATCTTTGTCGCAGAATTTGCGGCGTTATAACTGTTATATTGTCGCACAAAGCAGGAATGCGTTATGTATATACACGAAAGAGACAATTGGACAAACTTCCGTTGGGACGCTTCTGAGGTGTCTCTCCTTCAGGAGAAAGTATTCCGTATGCAAGGCTTGCTATACGGCAGGCTGAGTTCGTTGGGCTTTGATAGCAAGTTACGTGCTATGGCCGAGAACCTGACTTATGACGTGGTGTATTCTTCGGAGATTGAAGGCATACGGCTGAACATGGATCAGGTACGTTCTTCCATTGCCAGAAGGCTGGGCATTGATAACGTGAAATATACTGCTCCTTCACACTATATTGATTCCGTTGTGGGTGTTATGCTGGAAGCTGTACAAAATTATAATCAGCCTCTTAGCAAAGAAAAGTTGTGCGCCTGGCAATCCGCTTTCTTTCCTTCGGGTTATAGAGAAGGAAGCCAGATAGAAATAGGTCAGTACCGTACAAACGAGGAGCATATTGTCAGCGGAATGTTCGGACGTGAGAAGATTCATTATATTGCGCCGTCTCCAGATTGTGTAGAAGAAGAGATGCAAAAGTTCCTCACATGGTTCGACAAGGATGAGCCTGTAAGCAGCGTGATCCGATCAGCCATAGCACATTTCTGGTTTGTGAGTATTCATCCCTTTGAGGATGGCAATGGCCGTTTGGCTCGCATCCTTTCCGACATTCTTTTGGCACGTGGCGAAAACAGTGAGTTCCGCTTCTACAATGTCTCATCACAGATTAACAAGGATAAGAACCACTATTACGACATCTTGGAGCGGATGCAGCATGGTGATGGTGATATTACGGAATGGTTGACGTGGTATCTGCAGAAATTGGTGAATGCGCTCGATGAGGCAGACACCATTGTCACTACCATCTTGAACAAGAGTTTCTTCTGGCAGAAAGCTTCCGCTGTACCAATGACAGAAAGGCAAACGCAGATGCTCAATCTGTTCCTTGACGGCTACGAGACAAAGATAACATCCAAGACATGGGCAACATTGGCGAAGTGTTCGAAGGACACCGCCATACGCGACATACAGGACTTGGTTGACAAGAACATACTGAAAGAGGACATTCCCGGAGCCAAGCGTCCAAGTTACTCCATCGTCTATGATGCAGAGGATCTTTCGCAGTTCTTTACTGAAGTAAGTATTTCCGAGGAGAATGGCATTCCGTATCTAAAAGCCATATTCAAGGGAAAGAAACCTGTGAATGAAAGATTGTTGAAACTTGATGCGGAGCGATTCAAAAAAGGAAACCTCCCTATGTCAAATCTGCTTAGTAAGTACTGCTCATATATCGTTGCAAGCAATAGAGAATAGCATTATAAATAGACAAATCGAAATTTATGAAATTATTAATTTTTCCTGCAAGGTCCCAAAATTCAGTTTTACAGAACACTAAAGGAAGAAGTGGAGCTAACATTTCGTGATACAGACATCACTATCGATAGTTATATCCTCCCCAACACAGCATATCAAAACGTTAATTTCTGGGGCATACGTCCTGAGTTTGCAGAGAACCACGTGTTGTTTGATGAGGCAGACAACCATATCGAAACTCTTTTCAGGAGATTATTGAATTGTTGAAGTACCACAGGGACATATGAATGACATAATAGACATTGACATCAATAAATAGTTATAAAGATAGTTTAAACTGAATGTCTATATCGGTCTTGTATGGGTGGTTTATCATTCTGTCTGCTGTTGCCACTGTGGAGCGGTTGAGATAATGTGTGTGGGACAGGCGTACCAGGACGGTGATGCGTTGTATCGGTTTCAGGGAAAGCATCAATGCGCCGTGGATGCCTTTGTAAAAGAATGGAGTGTAGGAAAAGCTGTTGAGCAATGGCAACGTGCGAATATAGACCCTTGAGTCATAATCGTCGGTAGAGAAGAAGGCTGCCTGGGCACTAAGTGTGGAATTCTTGCTGAAGGAGTATTTTGCTGTCTGCGACACCGAGAGGCCGTTCTTTGCTTTGTCGTCCTTTGAATAGCACCCCTCGAGCATTGTGGTGAGCTGCCATCGTGTGTCCTTATATGCAGCTGTGAACCGCAGCCTCTCTGTTGTCTCGTCCTTGAACTTCATGCGCAGTTTCATGGCGAGTGTCCATCGTTTTACGTCCAGGGTGGCAGTCAGCGCGTTGTCCCATGAGTATGTTCCTGTAGGGTGGTGGTAGCGATACCACGGAAAGTAGGCATAGTCGGTATATGCGCCTATGACGAGATGTCGCAGGGGACTCCATTGCAATGCCACGTATGCACCGCTCTCATTGTTTGGGGTGGAGTTTTCGCCAAAGGACTTGCCAAAGTAGGAGTAGTATTTATAGGAATAGAAGCGCTGTACTGCAGTAAT
Organism: Prevotella sp.; assembly: GCA_017478025.1. GTDB lineage: Bacteria > Bacteroidota > Bacteroidia > Bacteroidales > Bacteroidaceae > Prevotella. The sequence goes on along the minus strand of JAFVGZ010000023.1, from coordinate 46,435 downwards.
ATCGACACGTGAGGAGACATGCCATAGCAGGCTATTGATGGTTGCTATGGCTTTTTTATGACTCATAGCCGTTTCTCCGGCAAGGGTGAGGCGATTCCACTTGATGCTGTAATCCACAGCGGCGTTCCACGGATTGTTGCCGTGAAGGTAGTAGAGCCGATAGGCTTTTGACTGGGGTACGGTATCTGCTTTGCTGAAGGTGGGGTTGTGGGTGCGGCTGAAGTGTGAGTAAACGAATGAGGCTCCGAGGTCATAGCGCAGTCCCCGTTTCGTCTTGTGATGGTAGCGAAGATGGAGGCCTGCTGACGTGAGACTGCTGTTGTTTTTCTTTTGCATCTCGTTGACGGTGCGGTGGTAGCCGTCTGTGATGATGGTGGAGATGGTGCTGTCAGCATTGAGCGTGGCATCAACGTATCTCCAAGAGAAGTAGGTGGCGAGCTGCAGGGCGCTCGATAGGTCCAGCACGGCGGCGATGCCTTGATGGTGCTTGCCGTCGTAGCTGCCGTTGTGGGGCGAGAAGGTGGTGGTCTGGCGCCCCGCTGCTGCGAGCATGGCCTGCTTGCCAAGGGTGAAGTTGTTGTTCATTGTCAGTCCCATGCCGAACTGTCCGCGGAATGTGCCCAGGATGAGCTGCTTGAGCGGGCCGCGATTACGAATGGTGAGGTTGTAGGCATAGCTGTCATAGCCCCATCGGTTGCCTTTGGAGGCAAATGGCTCTCCGCTGGATTTTGCTCCGGTGAGGTTGAGGCTGATGCCGCTGCGATGCGTGACGTTGACACGCAGGGAGTGGGCGGTGCGGTCTCCGAGGTATGTACCATCGATGTCGCCCTGTCTGCGGTATAATGGCAGAGAGGCGGTGAGGAGCATGGATGCCTGGGTGGGGACGCGGGAACGGTCTGATGGCGCTATGGTGAGGAGGGGGGCGAGGTATTGGATGAGGTGGCTGTCAAGGGAAGGGATGAGGTTGAGCTCATAGAGGCTCCGAAACTGGCCGTAGCGCTCCCGGTATTCGATGATGTCGCTAATCTGGGAGATATTGAGACCGGGGATTTGCAGGAAATCTTCTGCCTCTGCTGTGTTGATGTCAAGGGGATTCTGCTGGAGTTCCAGGAGCTGTTCGTGTGCCACTTCCATCTCCTTTGCCCCGCCATCGGAGTTTCCGTAGAGGGGGATGAGGAAACCGTCCTGCAGCTCCTCCGTTTGGGGGGAAGCCCAATCCTGACTGTCCTCTATAGGAGAGGGGGAGTCTTGCGAGGGGAGGGATGTGGATGGAAGTTCCTGCGAGTCCTCGACGGGGGAGGGGGTGATGGCGTTAGTAAGTGTTAGCAGAGATATGAGTATGAAGAGGAGGGACATTTGTAATGCATAATTTATAATTCATAATTAGCCCCCTCCGTCCCCCCCCCAGGGGGGGAGGGACGTGGATGAAGTAATCGAATCTTTTTTGGCGCGGGCGAGGACGCCCACGTCCCCGGGCTGAGACTCAGCTAATACAGAATGCATAGTGCGTAATGCATAATTATCGTTTTGCTCTTCCTACCACGGGGGAGGGCTGGGGTGTTGGCTGTGGAGTTTTCTTTCCGACAAAATTACTTTTTTATTGGCTTTTTTTAGGCAAATTGTCACTTTTTGCATTCAAAAACAAAATTTTTGCCACTTTTTCTTGGTGGTTTCGGGAGAAATGTGTAATTTTGCAGCGTTTTCAGGTATTAAGTATGTGCGCAGCCGAAAATACACGACTTATATATATAAATAAGGTATAGTAGGAGGCACACTAATTACAACAACAAACAGTAATAGAAAGAAAGAAAATGAATGCACAGAAAGTGATTGAGAACCTCAAGCAGAGATTCCCGAATGAGCCAGAGTACATCCAGGCAGTAAGCCAGGTTCTCCCAACGATTGAGGAGGAGTACAACAAGCACCCAGAGTTTGACAAGGCAAATCTTATTGAGCGCCTCTGCATTCCAGATCGCGTTATTGAGTTCCGCGTGTCATGGGTTGACGACAAGGGTAACGTACAGACCAACATGGGTTATCGTATCCAGCACAACAACGTGATTGGCCCATACAAGGGTGGTATCCGCTTCCATAAGTCTGTGAACCTCGGTATTTTGAAGTTCCTCGCTTTTGAGCAGACATTCAAGAACTCTCTGACCACTCTGCCTATGGGTGGCGCAAAGGGTGGTTCTGACTTCTCTCCACGCGGCAAGAGCGACGCAGAGGTTATGCGTTTCTGCCAGGCATTTATGACTGAGCTCTATCGCCACGTAGGTGCCGACGAGGATGTACCAGCAGGTGACATCGGCGTAGGTGGCCGTGAGGTAGGCTATATGTTCGGTATGTATAAGAAGCTGACCCATCAGTTCACGGGTATGCTGACAGGTAAGGGCCTGGAGTTCGGCGGTTCTCTGATCCGTCCTGAGGCAACAGGTTACGGTAACGTTTACTTCCTGCTGAACATGCTGAAGACCCGCAACATCGACATCAAGGGCAAGAAGGTTCTCGTATCAGGTGCAGGTAACGTAGCACAGTACACAATGGAGAAGCTCATCCAGCTCGGTGCTATTCCTATGACCTGCTCTGACTCTAACGGTTACATCTATGATCCAGACGGCATTGACCGTGAGAAGCTGGACTTCATCATGGAGCTGAAGAACGTACAGCGTGGCCGCATCAAGGAGTATGCTGAGAAGTATCCTAACGCTAAGTACGTTGAGGGAAAGAAGCCTTGGGGCGAGAAGGGTTGCGAGATTGCACTTCCTTCTGCTACCCAAAACGAGATCAACGAGGAGGCAGCTAAGACTCTCGTAGCTAACGGCGTAATCGCTGTTTCTGAGGGTGCTAACATGCCTACCACTCCAGAGGCTATCAAGGTGTTCCAGGACGCTAAGATCCTGTACTCTCCTGGTAAGGCTGCCAACGCTGGTGGCGTATCAGTATCAGGTCTTGAGATGTCACAGAACTCTGAGCGTCTGCGCTGGACTTCTGAGGAGGTTGATAACTACCTGCACAGAATCATGGACGACATCCACGCTAACTGCGTGAAGTACGGCACAGAGGCTGACGGCTACATCAACTACGTGAAGGGTGCTAACGTAGCAGGCTTCATCAAGGTTGCTAAGGCTATGATGGCTCAGGGCATCGTATAAAGATTGAACAACAATAGAAAAATGGGAGGTGGATAACGATGGTGTTATTCGCCTCTCTTTTTTTAGCCCCTTCGGGGCTTGTGGGGCTAATTATGCATTATGAATTATGAATTAAATCATGGAATTAAAGGACGTTACTTTTCTTAACCTGATGCAGCGGCGCATTTTCAATGTGCTGATTATTGCCAATCCGTATGATGCTTTCATGCTGGAGGATGACGGGCGTGTGGATGAGAAGATTTTCTCGGAGTATATGCAGCTGGGTCTGCGCTACCCGCCTTCGTTCACCCAGGTGTGTACGATAGAGGAGGCGCGCGATGCCATTGAGTATGCCGTCTTTGACCTCATCATCTGTATGCCGGGCAATGCGGACAATGATGCCTTTGACGTGGCGCGTGAGGTAAAGGAGATAACTCCCAAGACACCCTGCGTGGTGCTGACACCGTTCTCGCACGGCATCAGCAGACGTATGGAGAACCTGGACCTAAGCATCTTTGAGTACGTCTTCTGCTGGCTGGGCAATACGGACCTCATACTATCTATCATCAAGCTGATAGAGGACAAGATGAACGTGGTCAACGATACCGAGGCCGGCGTGAAGTGTGTGCTGCTGGTGGAGGACAGTATCAGGTTCTATTCCTCCATATTGCCCCACCTGTATAAGTACATACTGACGCAGAGCCTGAACTTTGCTACCGAGGCGCTGAACACTACGGCAGAGATGCTGCGCATGAGGGGACGCCCGAAGGTGCTGCTGGCACGTAACTATGAGGAGGCGTTGGCTATGTATGAGCAGTATCATGACCATCTGCTCGGCATCATCAGCGATTGCCGCTTCCCCAAAGACGGGGTGGAAGACGAGCTGGCAGGAGTGAAATTCCTGCAGGCGGTGAGAGAGCACGACGAGTATTTGCCCATGATAATGGATACTTCGGAGCAGGGACTGAAGCTGAACGTGAGGGGAGTGAAGATGGTCGATAAGAACTCGAAGAAGCTGAGCGTGGATCTGCACTCCATCATGGCAGAGCATTTCGGCTTTGGTGACTTCCTGTTTCGCGATCCGCAGACGCGTGAGGTGATAAAGCGTGTGAAGAACCTCAAGGAGTTGCAAGACCAGATATACAAGATACCGTCGGACTGTATGGCCTATCACGTGAGCCGAAACCACATCTCGCGCTGGCTGGCAGCGAGGGCTATCTTCCCCGTGTCGGAGTTTCTGAAGGAGATCACGTGGCATCGCTATCCTGACGTGGAGACTCATCGCAGGTATATCTTTGACGCAATCGTTGCCTATCGCCACATGAAGAACCTGGGCGTGGTGGCGGTGTTCAATAAAGACCGCTTTGACAGCTATTCACACTTTGCCCGCATCGGCGACGGTTCGCTGGGCGGAAAGGGTAGGGGACTGGCCTTCCTCGACAATATCATCAAGAAGCACAGCGAGCTGCACCAGTACCCTAATGCTCGCGTGATGATACCCAAGACGGTGGTGATGTGTACGGATATCTTTGACACATTCATGACTGACAACAACCTGTGGGAGGTGGCGCTGAGCGATGCCGATGACGAGGTGATACTGCAGCACTTCCTGCAGGGACAGCTGCCCGACTCTCTGCGCGATGACTTGGATACCCTTATCGATGCAACGCGCAAACCATTGGCTGTACGCTCGTCATCTCTGCTGGAGGACAGTCACTATCAGCCCTTTGCGGGTGTCTATTCCACATACATGATACCCTATTCGGAGAACAGGGACGAGATGCTGAGCAACCTCTCCAAGGCCATAAAGAGCGTCTATGCCTCAGTATATTACCACGACTCGAAGGCCTATATGACAGCCACCCAGAACCTGATAGACCAGGAGAAGATGGCGGTGATAATACAAGAGGTGGTGGGGCAGGACTTCGGCGACTATTACTACCCGAATATCTCAGGTGTGCTACGCTCCCTGAACTACTACCCCGTGGGTGATGAACGCCCCGAGGAAGGCATAGCCTCACTCGCCTTGGGACTGGGAAAGTATATTGTCGATGGAGGTCAGACATTATGCCTCTCGCCAGCTCATCCGCGTAAGGTCATGCAGATGTCTGAGATGGAAACAGCCCTGCGACAGACGCAGACCAGCTTTCTCGCCATAAAGCGCTCTGACACCACGATGACCTTCACCACCGACGATGGCCTCAATCTGACACGCCGCAGGGTGAACGATGCGGAGCCTGAGGGGTCGCTGAGGTATATCGCCTCAACGTTTGACCCATACGACCAGGTGATACGCCCGGGAGTGTATGAGGGTGGCAGGAAGATTGTCTCGATGAACGGCGTTCTGGAGCAGGAGGTGTTCCCCTTCCCAGAGCTTATGCAGATGGCGCTGCAGCTGGGAAGCGACGAGATGCGACGACCTGTGGAGATAGAGATGGCATGCAACATTCACCCTCCACACAACGGTAAAGAGGGCTCCCTGTCGTTCTATCTGCTGCAGATAAGGCCGATAGTAGATACCAAGCAGGAGCTGAACGAAGACCTGCTTGAGATACCTGACGAACAATGTCTGCTACGCTCGCACAACTCCCTGGGACACGGGGTGGTAGAGGGCCTGCAGGATGTGGTGTATGTGAAGGTGGACGATGACTACTCGCCATCAAATAACGGCATGATACAGGACGAGATAGACAGCATCAACGATGCCTTCCTTGCTGCCCAGGTAAACCCTCATATAGATTCTCAAACAGACTCTCATCCCTCGCCCCTCACCCCTCATCCTGACTCGTATATCCTCATCGGTCCGGGACGCTGGGGCAGTTCCGATGAATGGCTCGGCATACCCGTCAAATGGCCTAATATCTCGGCTGCCAGACTGATAGTCGAGGAGATACTGCCGTCACACTATGTTGACCCATCGCAGGGAACGCATTTCTTCCAGAACCTCACCTCCCTTGGTGTGGGATATTTCACTATCGACGTATATCACGACCGCAACGGCAATCCCATAAGCGACCGTGAGGCCTATGGCAACGGCGAACTGGAGATACTGCGCCGCGATGTGCTTGATAAACTCCCCGCCGTGCGCGAGACAAAGCACGTGCGCCATGTGAGACTGCCCCATCCGGCGACGCTGATGATGGACGGACTGAAGCAAGAAGGGACGGTGGTAATTAATAATGCATAATTCATAATTCATAATGCATCGCTCGGCTCTGCTACGCAAGCGTCTCTGAAGGCCGAGCGAAGAAGTTAGAAGGAGTCTGAAGGAGTTAGAAGACATTGCTATTTGCTGTCAGACAGTATAAGACATTTGTCCTCTATCTCCATTTATCTCCCTCCTATTCCTTAGCAAGCAAAGCTTGCGATACATAATTAGTCCCCAACAGGCGAAAATAAAAGGCCCAAAAACAGTTCACACACAAATAAAAACTATAAGAGAATGAGAAAGAAACTTCTGTTGTTGGCACTAATGGTCTGCGCAGCCGTTACAGCGCAGACAGAGAACAGACAAATCAAGGTGACAGAAAACATAGCCTATCGCACAGACGTGGGTCCAAGTACCGTGCTTGATATGGCAGAGCCGCTGTTTGGAGAGAAATCCAACAGGGCTGCGATACTCATCATACATGGCGGTGGATGGAGTGCTGGCTCAAAGAATGACCTGGTTTATCGTTCGCTGATGGTCGATATGGCTTTGAAGGGTTATGTGGTTTGCAACATGAATTACCGCTTGGTGCAGGAGGCACCCATGCCTGCCTGCATAGAGGATGTGAAGAGTGCTGTGAACTGGATGAAATCCAATGCCGAACGTCTTGGAATAGATGCGAACCGTATCGGTACGTATGGCCATTCGGCTGGGGGACACCTCTCGCTTATGGCAGGACTGACAGCCGGAGTGGCATGTGCTGCAGGCGGTGCACCTCCCACGGAGATTGGCAATCCGAATATCCCATGGTCCGAACATCCTGAGTGGTGGCCTATTGGCTACATAGGACAATCGGAAACGCCTTTCCTCGTGTTGCAAGGTGGCGAAGACCCTATTGTGAAGCCTAATCTGACAGAGGACTGGGTGACGAAAATGCAAAAGGCCGGAGCACGTGTAGATTACGTAAAGGTGCACGGCGACCACGGCGTAGCCTTTGACAAGCAACTGGAGTTTACCCGTCCGGCATTGGATGCTTTCTTTGCACGCCACCTGAAGCATGAGGACCAGACGGCGAGCTTTGAGCAGATGAAGGTGGTGGAATTTGGTGGCAACGGTCCCCATAAAGCCATCGCCGTGCGTGAGAAATCCTTGCCCGACTTTGTGGTATATCGCCCCCTCAACATGGATGCTGCCATGATTGAAGGCAGGCCAAGAATGTTTGAGACGAGGCAGCTGCCCAAGAAGAAACTGCCGGTTCTTGTATGGTGCAACGGGGGATGTATGGACACCAGCATAGGATATGAAAATATGCTGAGTGAGGTGGCTTCTTATGGTTATGTCGTTGTGGCTATCGGAGAGATGCAGATGATAGCACAGCATGAGAAAGACCAGCACACTCCATCGTCGATGGTCAGGAAAGCACTTGACTGGATAGAAGAACAGGCAAAAACCCCAGGTTCACCTTATTACAATAAGATAGACACAGACAAAATTGCTGCGGCAGGACATTCCTGCGGAGGAGCACAGGTGCTGGCCAATGCCGCAGACCCAAGACTGAAGACTTATCTCATCCTGAACGCCGGCATGGGCAAGATGACGATGGCTGATGCAAGCAGCAAGTCGTTGAAAAGGCTTCATGCTCCGATTCTGTATCTCGTGGGAGGCAAGAGCGATGTGGCTTGGCAGAATGCACAGATGGACTATAAGGCCATAAAGCATGTACCCGTAGTGCTGGCAGACAATACTCAGAGCGGACATGGCGGCACATACGAGCAACCTCACGGAGGTGATAATGCACGCATGGTAAGAGCATGGCTGGACTGGCAGCTGAAGGGGAAGGAAGAGAACAAGAAACTCTTTATCGATGGCGACCTATCTACTTACGATGGTTTCACAATGATGCACAAGAATTACAAGCCACGGAAGTAGATAGAGTTACTCAAGCCCAGCCCCTCAGTCCCTCCCCTTGGGGGAGGGCTGGGGAGAGGTTGGAGGGCTGGGGAGAGGTTTTTACAGGAAGGCGTAACGGCAGATGAAGAGGACTGCCAGAAGGATGGTGGCCCAGTTCATGTTGTTGCGCTCGTCTTTGTCTTTTAATTGTCCGGAGAACAAGTGGATGAGCACATAGGAGATGACGCCTATGAGTATGCCGTCGGAGATGCTGTTTGTCAGAGGCATGAGGATGATGCACAGGAAGCATGGTATTGCCGTGACATAGTCAGAGAAGTCAATCTTGCGCATGTCGTACATCATCATTACGCCTACGAGTATGAGCGTAGATGCCGTAGCTTGTTCGGGTATGGCGAGGAACAATGGTGCAAAGAGTAATGCAACGATAAAGCATATTGCCGTCGTGAAGCTTGTGAGTCCTGAGCGGCCACCGGCATCAACGCCTGAGGCACTCTCCACATACGACGAAACCGTTGATGTGCCAAGCATTGCTCCTACGGTAGTGCCTATGGCATCGGCCATGAAGGCTTGGTTGAGATTTTTTACGTTGCCGTCTTCGTCAACCATGCCGGCGCGATTGGACACTCCGATGAGGGTGCCGATGGTGTCAAAGATGTCAATGAACAGGAATGTCAGCACAACGATGGCCATATCGACGGTAAAGATGTTATGCAGCTCGAACTTCCAGAAGATAGGCTCTATGGATGGCGGCATGGATATGATGCCGTTATAGTGCGTGATGCCGAGAGGTATGCCTATGGCCGTGGTTGCGAGAATGCCGATAAGCAGGGCTCCCGTGACTTTCCTGACCATCAGGGCAGCCGTCAGCAGTAAGCCAAAGATGCTCAGCAGCACACCTGTGTCGTGCATGTTACCAATGGTGAGGAATGTGGACTCTGAGGATGTGATAAGCCCCGCGCCCTTGAGTCCCACGAAGGCTATGAACAGGCCTATGCCGGGACCGATGGAACGTCTGAGTATGAGGGGGATGGCATTGACAATATGCTTACGCAGCCCCGTGATGGTAAGGAGGATGAAGATGAGTCCCTCTATCAGTACGGCGGTGAGGGCAAACTGCCATGTGTAGCCCATAGTGAGAACTACGGTGAATGCGAAGAAAGCATTGATGCCCATGCCCGGAGCCAGGGCGAATGGCAGTTTGGCATAGATAGCCATTACCAATGTCGCGACAACTGCCGAGATACAGGTGGTGGTGAATATGGCACCTGCGTCCATGCCTGTGACAGAGAGAATGCTGGGGTTGACTGCGAGGATATAGGCCATCGTGAGAAATGTAGTGATGCCACCGATGACTTCTTTGCGCAGTACCATCGTAGAGGGGTCGAAACCGAAGAGCTTTTGTAACATGATTAAAGAATTAGCAAATTATCGAATTAAGAGAGGGGGTGAGAAACTGTTGATGGCTTTGGCGATGGTTACGGCGTCGTCAAGCGTTATGACGGGGCTGATGGGCAGGGACACCTCACATGCGTGTATGCGCTCCGTTATGGGCAGGTGCAGATGTTCGAGCGTGGCGGCATAGCATTCTTGCCGGTGGGGTGCTACGGGGTAGTGTATCATCGTCTCGATGCCGCGAGAGAGAAGGTGACGGCGCAGGCTGTCACGATGCTCTGTGAAGACGGGGAACTGATGATATACGTTACAAGTATCAGGCAATCTCTGAGGCAAGGTGACATGAGGATTGCTGATGGTGTCATAATAGATGGCTGCTATCTGCTGGCGATGATGATTGTCATCGTCAAGGTGTCGCAGTTTGATGCTGAGCACGGCGGCATCAATTTCCGAAATGCGGCTGTTGCGCCCCACGTAACAGAATATGTACTTCTCCTTTGTGCCATAGTTGGCAAGTGAGCGTATCGTCTCAGCGAGTCTGTCATCATCGGTTGTTACGGCTCCGGCATCGCCCAGGGCTCCGAGGTTCTTTGCTGGATAGAAAGAGTGTGCGGCAGCATGCCCGAGGCTTCCCGTGCGGCATATTCTTGATTCCGAATCCCTCGTTCCTAATTCTGCATCATGCATTCTGCATTCTGAATTTACCATGCACCCCTGAGCCTGTGCGTTGTCCTCAATCAGCAAGAGGTCGTGACGCCTGCAGATGTCTGCAAGGGCATCGCTAAAGGAAAGTCGCCCATAGAGGTGTACCGTAATCACGGCCCGTGTGCGTGGCGTGACAGCCTCTTCTACGCGGCTGATGTCAAGGTTCAGGTTCTCCCATGTCGGCTCAACGAGAATAGGTTTGAGGCCGCAGAGGGTGATAGCATTGATGGTGGCAATAAACGTATTGGCAGGAACGATGACCTCGTCTCCGTCGCTCAAAGAGCCTAACTGTTTATAGGCCTGCAGTATGAGGCACAACGCGTCGAGACCGTTGCCCACGCCTATGCAATGGCGCGTGCCGATATAAGAAGCGTAACTCTGCTCAAACAGCTGCGTCTCACGCCCCTGAAGGAACCAACCGCTGTCTATGACGCGGCTTATGGCACTCTTATATTCCTCGGCGTGGAGGGCTGTAATGGCAGGAAGGTCGTAGAATGTAATCATTGTGAAGCAAAAGTAGCAATGCGAAGCCAAAGTTACGGCAAAGTTTCGTAATATGCAAAGAAATTATAAAAAAAGTATGTTTTGGCCTCTCTGCTGACGCATGTATCGTTTTTTTTTATTAATTTTGCACAATCTTATGCACCCCCTGAAGGCCTCAGAGAGCCTAAAAAAGGGGAAATATTAGATTTTTGCAGAAAAAGAAGGTAACAAATTCAAGAAATATATTAAAAACCAATGGACGAGACACAGACGTACGATCACGACAGAATCAAAGTGATAAACATTGAGGACGAGATGAAGTCGAGCTACATCGACTACTCGATGTCGGTGATTGTGGCACGCGCACTGCCTGATGTGCGAGATGGCTTTAAGCCTGTACACCGCCGCATACTTTACGGTATGCTTGGCATCAACAACACCTCTTCACAGCCTTATAAGAAATGTGCCCGCGTGGTGGGTGAGGTTCTGGGTAAGTACCACCCTCATGGCGACTCTTCTGTATATGGAGCGCTGGTAAGATTGGCGCAAGACTGGAATATGCGCTATACGCTTGTTGACGGTCAGGGAAACTTTGGTAGCGTGGATGGTGACTCTGCCGCAGCGATGCGATACACGGAGTGCCGACTGAGCAAGATGGGTGAGCATATCATGGATGACCTGGAGAAGGACACCGTTGATATGATGAACAACTTCGATGACTCGTTGGTAGAGCCTACCGTGATGCCTACAAAGATTCCTAACCTCCTGGTGAACGGCGGTAACGGTATCGCCGTGGGTATGGCGACGAATATCCCTACGCACAATCTGGGCGAGGTGATTGACGGCTGCTGCGCCTATATCGACAACCCCGATATAGACACCGATGGGCTGATGCAGTATATTAAAGCGCCAGACTTCCCTACAGGTGCATATATCTATGGCGTTCAGGGGGTTAAGGATGCTTATGAAACTGGTCGTGGACGTATCATCATGCGTGCCAAGGCTGAGATTGAGACCGGCGACACGCACGACAAGATTGTGGTGACCGAGATACCTTACGGCGTGAACAAGCAGCAGCTCATTGAGAACATCGCTGAGCTGGTGAAGGACGGCAAACTGGAGGGTATATCCAACGTGAACGACGAGACGGGCCGTCAGGGCATGCGTATCGTGGTAGATGTGAAGAGAGAGGCTAACGCCAACGTGATACTCAATAAGCTGTTCAAGATGACAGCCCTGCAGAGCTCATTCTCTGTCAACTGTATTGCCCTGGTAAAAGGCCGCCCACGTCTGCTGACCCTGAAGGAGTGCGTGAAGTACTTCGTGGAGCATCGCCACGACGTGACAATTCGCCGCACAAAGTTTGAGAAGGCAAAGGCTGAGGCCCGCGCACACATCTTGGAGGGTTTGATTATCGCCGTAGATAATATAGACGAGGTGGTACGCCTGATACGTGCATCCAAGACTCCGAGCGATGCTCAGCGTGCGTTGGAGCAGCGCTTTGAGCTCGATGAGCTGCAGTCAAAGGCTATCGTGGATATGAGGCTCAGCCAGCTGACAGGTCTGCGAGTGGAAGAGCTGAAGAAGGAGTATGACGACATAATGAAACTCATAGCTTACCTGCAGCAGATTCTGGATGATCCGGAGCTGTGCAAGAAGGTGATGAAGGATGAGCTCATAGAGGTAAAGGAGAAGTATGGTGACGAGCGTCGCACAGAGATAAGATACACCAATGCTGAGTTCAATCCTGAGCAGTTCTATGCCAACGATCCTGTTGTGATAACGATGTCACACCTCGGATACATCAAGCGCACCCTGCAGTCAGACTTCCGTGCACAGTCTCGCGGCGGTGTGGGTGCCCGTGGCGCAAGAACCAGAGAGCAGGACTTCACGGAGTTCGTATATGCTGCAGATGCTCACGACATGATACTCTTCTTCACCAAGAAGGGCCGCGTCTATTGGCTGCGCTGCTTTGAGATACCTGAGCAGGCAAAGGATGCGAAGGGTCGTGCCGTGCAGAACCTCCTGCAGCTGGAGCCCGATGATACGGTCAACGCATTCCTCGGCATTCAGAGCCATAAGTTCAACGATGAGGAGTTCCTGAACACCCACTTCGTAGTCTTTGCCACACGTAACGGTCTGGTAAAGCGTACTGCCCTCAAGGAGTATTCCCGCGTGAGAGGCAAGGGTGTCAGAGCCATCAACGTGTTGGAAGGCGACGAGGTTGTAAACGTAATGCTCACCAACGGACATGACGAGCTGATACTGGCAAGCCGCAACGGACGTGCTGTACGCTTTGACGAGAATGATATCCGCTCAATGGGACGTATCGCTACCGGCGTGAAAGGCATGGAGCTCCAGGGCGATGACGATGCCGTGATAGAGATGGTTGTGGCTTACGACCCCGAACAGTCCTTGATGGTGATATCTGAGAATGGCTTCGGCAAGCGCTCAAAGATTGGCGTGCTTACTGAGGTGACACGCGAGGACGGCACTACATACAAGAAAGTGGAGGACGGTGGCTACCGCCTCACCAAGCGCGGCTCAAAGGGTGTCACGACGCTGAATATCACGGAGAAGACCGGAAAGGTTATCGCTATGAAGTGTGTGAAGGGCGATGAGGACCTTATGATAATCAATAAGAGCGGCATCGCTATCCGTTTCGCTATTGCCGATGCAGGCAACGAGAAGGGACGCAACACCCAGGGCGTGAAGCTGATTGAGCTGAAGAAGCGCAACGAGACGATTGCAAGCGTCTGCGTAGTGCCTCATGAGGATGTGACGGACGAGGATACGGACGAAGAGCCTGAAAACCTCATCGATGGTAATACAGACCCAGTTACAGAGTAACGTAATAACAACATAAAATCTTAATCCGAGAACTAAAAAATCTCACAAACTTAAAAAAACAAAGACCCTATGAAGAAATTTTTCATTATGATGATGGCTGCTGTATCAGCTACCGCATCATTTGCCCAGAATCCTAACATTGGTAAGGAGATTAAGGCTACAAAGGATTACAAAGCCGGTATTGAGCTGTACCGCCAGCAGGAATCCTCTCTGGCCCAGGAAGATAAGGCTAAGGCCTGGCAGGAATTGTATAAGCTTGCTAAAGGTGTTGCAGACAAGTCAATCACGGCTCTGCAGGAGAACAAGATGGCCGAGGTTAACTATGGTGACATCTGCAACGCTATTGAGGCTGCAAAGAACTTTGCTGACTGCAACCCTGACAAGGGCGCTAAGGCAGTAGAGGAAATCGCAAGCATCCGTCCAGCTCTGATTAATGCTGCTAATGAGACAAACAACGTAGATGAGAAGCTGAAATACAGCACCGTATTCCTTGCTACGGCAAAAGACGGTGACCCTCTCGCAGGCCTGGCTTCATTCTTCGCAGCTTTTGCAAGCTACCAGAACAAGGATTATGCTAATGCAGTAAAATATGCCAAGGGTGCCCTGAATGATGAAAGAGTGAAGGAGCAGGCTGAGGCTATCTACCTCACATCTGCAGGCATGAACCTGAACTCCAGGCAGGATACTCTGCAGTACATCAAGGTGCTGAGCGACCTGGACGCAGACAAGTATTTCGTACAGATCTGTTCCATGTACAACGAGATTGGTGAGAAGGCTACTGCTGAGAAGATGGTAGAGGAAGCTATCGCTAAGAATCCAAACAACAAGTTCGCATACTACATGCGCGGCACAACCAAGAATGACAGCAAGGATTTCGACGGCGCTATTGCTGACTACATCAAGGTGACAGAGATTGATCCTACATTCATCTATGGCTGGTACAACCTGGCTCTGTGCTACGGCAACAAGGCTGACAACATTCAGGCAACAAAGGGTGACCGCAGCGGACGTCTCTTCGGACAGGACCTGCAGGACTGCAACGATGCTTTCCAGGGCGCCATCAAGAATCTGGAGAAGGTACGCGAGCTCGATCCTAACCACGAGACAATCTCCAACTGGCCAATGCAGCTTCGTATGTACTACAATGCAGTAGGACAGAAGGAAAAGGCCGACGAGATCTCTAAGATGCTCGGCGACATGTAATATATTATATAAGGACATAACAGTTTTTTAATGAGAAGAATCATTCTCATCATACTATCCGTACTGACTATTAATGCCTCGTCTTCTATTCTCGACAATAAGAAGACGAGGCAAATGAAATATGCCGTACAGGCAGCCAGGACTGCGATAAAAAATACTAAAGACTTAGAGAAGAACGAGAACACAATACGAGGCTATCTCAGGGATAGCCTCTTCGTAAACAATAAGGATCTGCGTCTGGTGCTCTTTGACCTGCTGAAGAGACAGTATGAGGTGACCAACGAGAAGATGTACAGATCCGAATCCATCGATACCGCGGCGCATTCAAGGGTGGGCAAGCGACTGTTTCTTGCCGCAGAGTCCTTAGACAGCATAGATGCGCGGCCAAACAGCAAGGGCGTCTCATCGCCTTCTTACAGAAAACGCAATTCACAATACCTCACCCAGTATCGCCCCAATATGCTGAAGGGTGCGATATACTTCATGTCGCGCAAGCAATGGCAGGACGCATGGGACCAGTTAGACATCTATCTTAATGTTCCCCGCAGTCCGCTCTTTTCAGGAGTGGCACAGGATACGACGCATACCGACTTCGCTTCATTCCTGGCCGTGATGACTGCCTATAAACTCAATGACAAGAACAAGGCGGAAAAATATCTCTCTCAGGCCATAAACTACGTTCCTCGCAGGGAGTTTATGCTGCGAAAGATTGCCGAGCTGGAGGTGGCTCAGGGAGATACGGCAAAGTACGTCGATATCCTCACAAAGGGGTTCAGGTACTTTCCTCAGTCGGAACATTTCTTCCCACGACTGATAGATTACTATATCGGCAAAGGAGAGCTGAAGACAGCGCTCTCATTTACAGACGAGGCGATGCAGAAGGACTCGCTGAATCCGCTCTTCCTGTATGCCAAGCACAACATACTGATGTATGAGAAGAATTATGGCGAGGCGTTATTGTATGGCAAGAAAGTCCTTCTGCAGAATGACAGCCTTGCTGCTCCCAATTATAATATAGGCTACATATACTACCTGCGTGCCGAGGCCGCAATGGCAAACAGGGATAAGAGCATGAGACAGCGCATGAAGGAAGCGCAGAAACAATACAAGAAAAGCCTACCTTACATGGAACGCTATAGAGCTTTGGAGCCGGATGATGCGGAAAGATGGCGACCAATACTCTACGATATATACCTCAACCTCAATATGGGAGATAAGTTCAGGGAGATTGACTCTTTGGGCAATTAACTCCCAAGGTTCTTAATGCTCTGAATAATCAACTCTTCAGGTATGTATTTTCTCTCAGGATATTTAACGAACGGTTAAGCTATGATTACAACATCTCCCGTTTTGCGCCGGCTTGTCAGTCTGCTGAGAGGAAGTATTCCCTTGTTTCTTCTCATTCTTCTTGTGGCGTGTCAGGAGAAACGTCCAACGGTAATCAAGACTCCCTGGGGAACCACCATCGCAACCGATGCCGTGGATACCGTAGCCACAGAGGAAGGGCAGGGGAGTGATACAGAAAAGCATCAGGCCCTGTCACTCGAGGATATCAAGGCCAATGGCGAGATGATTATGCTCACCATTTCAGGACCGCAGACCTACTATGATTATCATGGGAAAGGCATGGGCGTGAATTACCTCATGTGCGAAAAGCTTGCCGCGCATCTCGGAGTGACGTTGCGTATCGATGTGTGTACCGATACGCTTGACATGTTGCGGCGACTTGAAAACGGAGAGGGCGACGTGATTGCCGTGCCTATGGACAGCTATCAGTCTCAGGGCAAGGCTTCGCGCTTTTCCACCAAAGTGGTGGCAAACGGATGGTTGACAAACAGCAATAACCCTTCTTTGGCAGATGCAATTAGCAACTGGTATAAGCCGACATTTCTTGCTGAGACTCAGAAGCAGGAGACCTATCTGCTCACCTCAGGCAGCGTGACGCGACACGTATATCCCTGGATGCTCTCAGCTGAGAAAGGACAGGTATCTACCTACGATAATCTCTTCAAGAAATATGCCCCCAATGCCGGGGTGGATTGGACTCTCCTTGCCGCACAATGCTATCAGGAGAGCTGCTTTGACCCTAAGGCGCATTCCTGGGCCGGAGCGTGTGGCCTAATGCAGATTATGCCCTCCACGGCAGATCATCTCGCCCTGCCCCGCAGCAGGATTTATGACCCAGAGGCGAATGTGGCGGCAGCAGCAAGATACATGAGAGAGCTGCAGGAGGAGTTCAAAGACGTTGCCAATCCAGCAGAGCGACTGAAGTTTGCTCTGGCATCATATAATGGCGGATTGCATCATGTGCGCGATGCTATGGCGTTGACAAAGAAACATGGTGGCGTGCAATACCGGTGGGGCGATGTAAGGCATTACATCCTGGCTCTCTCCAAGCCGGAGTTCTATCGTGATCCCGTAGTGAAGAGTGGATACATGAGAGGTACGGAAACGGCAAACTATGTCGATATGATTGTGGAGCGCCAACGGCAGTACCGTCACGCCCTGCGTACGGGTACGACAGTTATCTCCAAAGTCAAGGTGGGACATTCCTCCACCCCATCCGTTGGCGGCTCATCACTCATAGATGCCGTACCCCACCGGGCCGCAAAGAAAAACAAATGGAGATAATGCCCACACATAGCAATAGATAACAAAAATGGCGACGGTGACTTGACATCACTATCGCCATTTTTCTGTCTTAATTATATTGTCTTACTTCTTGCCGCCTTTCTTGCCTGTGCTCTTCTTGGCAGCAGGTGTTTTCGTTGCGGTTGCGGGTTTGCTCTCACTACCAAGAGCAGGTGTTACGCTTACCAGCTCTACTGTGAAGATCAGAGCAGAGCAGGCTGGGATAGCACCCTGGGCGCGCTCTCCGTATGCCAGATTCTGAGGAATGTAGAGCTCCCACTTTGAGCCTTCGGGCATCATTGTCAGAGCCTCGGTCCAACCCTTGATGACCTGGTTGCACTTGAATTTCGTTGTCTCGCCAGGACGCTTGTAGCTGCTGTCAAACTCGGTACCGTCGATGAGCTTTCCCTCATACTTCACGGTCACCTCGTCTTCTGCCTTAGGAGTGACACCCTTGCCGGCGGTCAGCACCTTATACTGCAGGCCTGAGGGGAGTGTTACCACGCCTTCCTTCTTCGCATTCTCAGCCAGCCATTGCTCGCCCTTCTGCTTGTTAGCCTCTGCCTCAGCCTTCTGCTTCTGCTCGCGAGCAGCCTGAATAGCCTTTATCTTGCCCTGGAAACACTCGGTTGCCTTTGCCTGGGTGAATGCGGTAGAGTCCTTCATCAGCGAAGCGACAAAGCCGGCATAGAACAGCTCGGCGCTCAGCGAGTCGCCCTCAGTCTTAAATTCCTTGCCGATGCCGGGAATCATGCGGTCCAGTACCATCTTGGCGATAGAGCCGCCTGCCTGATAAGCCACGAAACGTGGGTCGTTGGCATTCTGCTTTCCATCCTTGAAGCCCTGGATGAAGTCGGCCATGTATGTCGTATCTACATTATACTGGTTCTGCAGATAGGGAATGAGGCCCTCTGTCTGAGCATATCCGGCAGCAAAGCTAACAGAGTCCATAGCCGTTGTCAGCACAACCGGAGCCTCTGCCTTGGGCTCCTCTTTGGGTGCTTTCTTCTTTGCACCTACGCTTACCACGCAAGCCGTAGCCATGCAAAGAGCAAAAATTATCTTTTTCATTGTTTTCTGTCTTAATTGCTACTTAGTATGTTTATTTAACCACAGCCTTTGCCGGTGCAGGAACAGTAGTAGCTGCTGGGGTATTGTTCTCCGTAGCCTCTACGAGCTCGATGGTGAAAATGAGAGTAGAGAAAGGCTTGATGGCCTCGCCCTGTGCACGCTCTCCGTATGCGAGAGCCTGTGGAATATATACCTCCCACTTTGAGCCTACAGGCATGTGAGTCAGAGCCTCTGTCCAACCCTTGATAAACTCGTTGGCGCGCATCTCTACTGGCTTGCCGGACTTGGCGGTAGAGTCAAACACCTTGCCGTCAATGGTCTTGCCTTCATAGTTCACCTTAACGGTAGCGGTCTCTGTAGGCGTGGCACCCTTACCCTCTGTGATCACCTTGTACTGCAGGCCTGAAGGCAGCGTCACAACGCCTTCCTTCTTCGCATTGTCAGCCAGGAACTTCTCGTTCTGCTTCTTGTAGTCGCCATACTGCTTCTCCATCTCGGCAGCCTTGATCTCGCGCAGCTTGGTCTCTGCGGTAGTACGTGCTACGTCGATGGTCATAAGCTGCTTCTTGCCTGTCGCACCGGCTACGAAACCGGCAAGGATGTTCTTCAGGGAAACGGTCTGTGTAGAGTCGTTGCCGAACAGCTCATAGTTCAGGCCCTTGACCATCTGTGTGCCAATCTGCTGGCCAATCTGGATGCCTGCATAGTAAGCAGCCTTAGCCTTGTCGTCACCGGCAGAAGCACCCTCGTTTACACCCTTGAGGAACTGGTCGATGTAGGCTGAGTCAATACCCAGACGCTCCACCAGATACTCTTTTACACCATCACTCTGTGCCATACCGATAGCATAGCTCAGGGTGTCAACATCATTCTTCAGACTCGCTTTTGGAGTTCCGTTTCCACACGAAGTGAAAACCGCTGCTGCAATAGCTATGCAAGCAGCAAATGTGAATTTCTTCATCGTCTTTTTTGTTGTTTATAAATGTTTGATTTGTTTACCAACTTAAACCTCTCCCCAGCCCTCCCCCAAGGGGAGGGAGAACTTATCAGAGTACTTTTCCATCCACGTCCCTCCCCGCTCCTTTGGAGAGCAGTCGGAGGTGAGGCTAATTCTTCACTCTTCCCTCCTCCCCCTCTCCTTGGGAGAGGGGGTCGGGGGGTGAGGTTACTTCACCTGCAAGAGCTCCACGTCAAAGATCAGCGCAGCATACGGAGGTATAGCCCCTGCTGATCCTGCCTCGCCGTATGCCAGGTTGTAAGGAATGAAGAAGCGTGTCTTGCCACCTTCCTTCATCAGTTGCAGACCCTCGGTCCATCCTGCTATCACTCCCTGCAGAGGGAACGTGGCAGGCGTGCCGCGCTGTACGCTGCTGTCAAACACCGTGCCGTCAATCAGGAAACCCTCATAGTGACACATCACGCTGTCCGTTGCCTTAGGCGACTTGCCCGTACCCTCCTGCAGCACCATATACTGCAGGCCAGAGGCTGTGGTGATCACACCATCCTTCTTGGCATTCTCAGCCAGATACTTCTCGCCCTGTTCGCGTGCCGCCTTGCCCAGCTCCGCCGCACGGGCGCGCTGCAGCTTCTCCTGCTCCACGAAAAACTCCTGAGAGAGTCTCTGTGCCTCACTATGAGTCATCTGCGGCTTGCCTGCAACAATATCCTTTATGGCCTGCGCAAAATCATCGATATTCAACTTCTCTGCTCCCATGCCTTTCAGCTGCGAGCCAATACCCATACCAAGGGCGTAACTTGTCTTATCCATCTTCTGTTATTGGTGAATGATAAATCCTGAATTACTCATTTCGTGAATGATAAATCCTGAATTACTCATAATTAAATTTGTAAATCGCGCGCAAAGTTAATCAAAAATAACCACTTAGGCTCCCTGTGGGGTGCTAAAAGATGTTAACATGAGTCATAAATAAACATATATTAGCCATAACAGCCGGAAAAACAATTCATAATTCATTCAAGATTCGGAAGTGCGCCCATTTCTTCGCACATTATATATGTTTTAGCGGAGCTCAGACGAACAAAGTTCGTAGCCCCCGTTTCCCGGGGGGCGGAAACCCCGTGTGGATGCTCGCTGATGAAACTGACATAACTGAAGTGTCATCAACTTTCGGAATTAGGTAGTTCAATATGATGTGCTCGTAATATGCATATTTGGTATGGGAAGGACGGGCTGGGGGATGTTGCATAAGTCCTATGCATAATTATGCATCAACTCCCTATGGAAAAACCTCTAAAAAATCGGGAAGACACCTTCTCAAGAGCGAAAATGATGCTTCATAGGGTTGCGAAGTAACTTTAAGGGGGTTAAAGTTACTCGGCGACACCCTTAAAGTTACTCGGCGACACCCTTAAAGTTACTCGCGGATAAGGCCAAAATTTGCCTATTTTGCGGCTATATTGTTCCCTGTTTACCCTTCCGAAAGGTCGTGTTTCGACCGTTTTTGCGGTAACAGTCACAATGATAGGGAGTTACATGAATTGCGGATTTTTGCGAATATACGCGAGCAGCAGATTTTTCGTGGAAATATGCGCCTGTAGAGCACGAATAATTATGCAAAATCTGCATAAATGCTCGTTTTGTCCTATCCCTTTTAAGTGAAGAGTGAAGAGGGATGATGGAAGAGGGGTGAGGGATGAGTGAAGAGTGAAGAATTAGGAGTGAAGAATGAAGGGTGAAGAATGAAAAGTGAAGAATTAGTCCGCTTGGGCAGAGAATGCATCCAGCAATCACTCCGCAACGAGCAGTATCTTCTGGGGATTGCTGCCGGAGCGGCAGATGAACTTGAACTTTATCCCGGCGTCAATAAATTTCTTCATCCCGGGTGTCTGCTTTGTGGTTTGGGTGAGGGTATGGGTGAGCTGTTCACGGTTGGCATTGATGAGCTCCTCATTGTCCGCCTTATCTACAAGCGAGCAATAGAAGGTGTAGGTGCGGGTCTTGCGGTCAAATTTAACGCTATCGGTACGCGAAAAGTTAACAACCGGAGTGGGACAGAATTTCTTGTTGTATTCCTCGGCATCCTGTTCTGCCTGGTCGTCGATGCTCTTGTGGCCGCAACTGATTATGGCTGCCAGCGAGAGGAACAGCATGAGTGATTTCGTGAAAAGATGTTTTCTAATTGACATGGAACAATGTTTTTTGGGGATTAAGGGTGATAAAAGATGGATTAAGTGCACCTTGGTTTGAGGTAAATCAACTAATTTGGTGCAAAATTAGTATATTTTTCTAACAAAATAAATAAAAAATGTAAAAATATTACGTGTAACGTTGGTTGGTTGCATAAAATGCATTATCTTTGTACCTTGAATTAGTATGATTTAGGATGCTCTGTGTCGTTGCTCGCGCAATTAGATGAGATAACTCTCAGACACATCATCTGTAATCGCACGTATATATATAAAGAATAAAGGTAATCAAGCATCGCCCTATAAGACATCAATGGAGAATATCCGCAACTTCTGCATAATAGCCCACATAGACCACGGTAAGAGTACTCTGGCTGACCGCCTGCTGGAATATACCAAGACGATAGAGGTGACTCAGGGTCAGATGCTCGATGATATGGATCTGGAGCAGGAACGTGGAATAACGATAAAGAGTCATGCCATACAGATGGAGTATCAGGGGTATAAGCTGAACCTGATAGATACCCCGGGGCATGTGGATTTCTCGTATGAGGTGAACCGCAGCATTGCCGCCTGCGAAGGGGCTCTGCTCGTTGTCGATGCCACGCAAGGCATTCAGGCACAGACCATATCAAACCTCTACATGGCGATAGATCACGACTTGGAGATTATCCCTGTGATAAA
The DNA here is from genome assembly GCA_017478025.1 of Prevotella sp. Classification (GTDB taxonomy): domain Bacteria; phylum Bacteroidota; class Bacteroidia; order Bacteroidales; family Bacteroidaceae; genus Prevotella. Next base: position 24,079 of record JAFVGZ010000023.1, on the reverse strand, counting down.
CAAGATAGACATGCCTGCGGCGATGCCTGACGAGGTGGAGGACGAGATCATAGACCTCTTGGGATGTGACCGTAGCGAAATCATCCGTGCCTCAGGCAGAACCGGAGAGGGCGTGGAGGACATCCTGAAAGCCGTGGTAGAGCGCATCCCCGCTCCTGAAGGCAATCCTGATGCGCCATTGCAGGCTTTGATCTTTGACTCTGTGTTCAACAGTTTTCGCGGCATCATTGCATACTTCAAGATAGAGAACGGTAAGATAAGGAAGGGCGACAAGGTGAAGTTCTTTAATACCGGAATGGAGTATGTGGCCGACGAGGTAGGCGTGCTCAAGATGGACATGGTGCCGAGGACGGAGCTCGTAGCAGGTGAGGTGGGCTATATCATCTCGGGCATAAAAGACGCCAAAGAGGTGAAGGTGGGTGACACTATAACACATGTTGCCCGTCCGTGTGCCGAGGCAATCTCTGGTTTCCAAGAGGTGAAGCCGATGGTCTTTGCAGGTGTGTATCCCATAGACCCCGTGGATTATGAGAATCTGCGCGCCTCGCTTGAGAAACTGCAGCTGAACGATGCCGCGCTGACCTTCCAGCCCGAAAGCTCGGTGGCCCTGGGCTTCGGATTCCGTTGCGGATTCCTGGGGCTGCTCCACATGGAGATAGTACAGGAAAGGCTGGACAGAGAGTTCAACATGGACGTGATAACGACGGTCCCCAACGTGTCGTACATGGTATATGACAAGCATGGCGAGAGCCGCGAGGTGCACAATCCTTCAGGATTGCCCGACATCGCGTTGATAGACCACATAGAGGAGCCGTATATCAAGGCCACGATAATCACGGACGCGAACTATATAGGGCCGATAATGAAGCTGTGTCTTGACAAGCGCGGCGAGCTGATAAAGCAGGAATATGTGTCGGGCAATAGGGTAGAGCTCTACTTCTACATCCCGTTGGGAGAGATAGTGATAGACTTCTATGATAAGTTAAAGTCAATATCAAAGGGATATGCCTCATTTGACTATCACATAGACTCTTACAGACCCTCGAAGCTTATAAAGCTTGACATACTGCTGAATGGCGAACCCGTGGATGCTCTATCTACGCTGACCCACAACGATAATGCCGTAACCTTCGGTCGCCGTATGTGTGAGAAGCTGAAAGAGCTCATCCCGCGCCAGCAGTTCGACATAGCTATCCAAGCCGCCATAGGTGCCAAGATCGTAGCGCGCGAAACCATCAAGTGCGTCCGTAAGGATGTGACGGCAAAGTGTTACGGCGGCGACGTGAGCCGAAAGCGCAAACTCCTGGAGAAACAGAAGCGAGGCAAGAAGCGCATGAAGCAGATAGGCAACGTGGAGGTGCCTCAGAAGGCCTTCCTTGCCGTACTGAAACTCGACTGATCAGCTAAGGTACCCACCTTGGATTAACCACCTTAAAAAAAGATAATAATATGAAACTGAAGGATCTTAACATCCCAAAGAGAGAAATAGCCCGCGAGTTGGCGCGCCGTTTCTCGACCATGAGTCACGAAGAACTTGATGTGCTCGACAGTATCCTAATCCCGATGAAGTTTAAGAAAGGGGAGAATATACTTGCCGAGGGAGAAGTATGCGAACACATATACTACCTGCATCAAGGGCTTATCAGACAGTTCTATTACAAGAACGGAAAGGAGATGACCAGTCATCTCGGCATTGACGGCAATGTGTTCATGGGCGTGGAGAGCCTGTTCAGGGAAACTCCTAGCATGGAGACGATAGAGGCGCTTGAGCCCTGCTATGTGTATGCCCTGCCTAAGCGCCACCTGGAGATTGTCGCCCTGCACAATCAGAACATACAGATTCTGTATCGCAAGATACTGGAGGAAGCGCTCATAGAGTCTCAGCGCCATGCGGACCTTGTGCGCTTTGAGACAGCACAGGACAGGTATCGCCGCATATGCAAGCAGATGCCGAAGATAGTGCTGCGCGCTCCGTTGGTATATATCGCCAGCTATCTGCAGATGACCCCCGAGACATTGAGCCGCGTGAGGTCATCAACGTTGGTAGATTAAGCATTTTATAACGATAATGAAAAGGACAAGGATGGACTATATAAAGTATTGCGTTGCATTATGTCTGATGGCTTTTTGCATCTCAGTCTCGGCGCAGAAGCCTTACTACACCCATGAGTGTTATGACAAGAAGCTCATCAAGGAGGCAAAGGCCTGGCTGAAGAAGGGCGAATGGCGACAGGGCTTCACGGCTGCAGAGCCGCATGAGTCAGTCAATATCGTGGATTTCTACATGCAGTACAAGAAGAACCCGGAGCAATGGACGAAGCTCTTTCAGTATCTGGCAAAGACTGACCTCTTGTCACTCCCCAAGGGCAAGCACCAGATAGAGGGTAGTGACCTCACCATAAGTGTGGAGGATAGCGAGAACGGACCTTTGGAGAAACGCAATAGCGAGAGCCATTACAACAATATAGACTTCCAGTATTGCGTGAAGGGAACGGAGCGCTTTGGCATAATAGACCACGTCACCTCTGTGCCAAAGGACAAGTATAAGGTTGACGTCATACACTATAACTATGACAAGGAGCGTGCTCTTTTCTATGACTCTACTCCCGATAAGTTCTTCATTTTCTTCCCGGGAGATTGGCATGTAGCCAAAGTGAATAACGACACAGATGATCAGCATATACGCGTGTGCGTAATAAAAGTAAGGTGGAAAGAATAAAAAAAATATACAGATTATGAAAGAAAACAGCAATATCACTCTCCGTACGTTGACCAAGAGCAATGTGTGGGATTTGCAGGAAAATGATATCTTTGCTCTTTGGCACAAGCCGGAGAAGGAGGATAATATCAGCGAGCGCGGTTCTCATTATATGGATATCGTGCGTACCGCCTTTGATGTAGAAGAGATAAAGATACCTAAGCGCGAGATTATAGCCAAGTATGAGGAGCGCGGAATGAAGGTCGGCGTGCTGTATCTTCGTGGTGAGCCGATGAGAAAAGAACGCCCCGTAGAAAAAGAGAAACCCCGCAGAGGACGCAATAAGGATAGTCAGGAGAATGCCAACGAAGTCGAGCAGGAGATGGCGAAGGCTAAAGCGCAGAAGCCTGCGGAGCCGATATATGCTATTCGCAAGCGTCCGATAACAAAGGTCACGGATCTGTCATACGAGAATATACGCCATATCTCTGCTGCCAAGTTGCTGGATATCATAGACAGAAATTTTGGTGGTGGATGGGATAGTCTCAATCAGGGAGTCAAGGACATAATCCTCTCAGCCTTTGACATCTCTACGACAACGACACCAAAGGACAGGCTGCACAAGCCCGGAGGACTCTATGATATGAAGGTAGAGGACGGATATGAGGTCCTGGAAATAGAAAAAGGTGGATGGGTGGAAGCTATATTCGCTAAAATGAAGCCGAAAGCCATCAAGCTCAAGATAACATTCGGAGACGAAGCGGACAAGTATAACTCGCGCTCAGATGGCGATGATAGTGATGAGGATGTAGAAATAAAGGACAATTACTATCAGACAGATGATGATGACGACGAGCCAGATGACGATTCTCTGACCGAAGAGAGCTATCGTACAACAATAGAACAAGACCCAGATGACCTCTCGCTTGATGATGCGGAGGAAATATCTGATGACGATTATTAAACGGTATAATTATTAAATAGGAGAAGGAATCAAAGCTATCTTATTGCTATGGATAATTCATAAATTGCAATTATAAGGTAGAAATTATGATAAAAAGTATAAAGAGGGGCATATTTGCTCCTCTTTTTTGCGTCTGAAAAGTTAAAAAGGTGTACCTTTGCACCTGTTATGAAGAAGTCCGTCATTTGGATAATAGCAATCATCATGGGAGTCTCGTTTATGAGTCTGCTTGCGCTCCAAATCTCCTATATGGAAGATATGGCAAAGATGAAGCGCGAGCAATTCGACGAGTCCGTAACACGTGCGCTCTATCAGGCAGCACATAATCTGGAGTTGAACGAGACCTTGCGGTTCCTGGAAAAGGATGTAGAAGACACGGAGCGCAAAGCCATGAAGGTGGATTCTGTATCGGGGCAGATAGGGGGACCGGTACAATACTCGCATCAGTATGCCGTGAGCGGCGACGATGGTACGATATATTCGTCCTTTCAGCTACAGACCATTGCCATGAGTCCGCAGAAAAAGCCCACGGGACTTGGCATAAAAACGGATAAGAACGCCATCGTGACAGCTCAGAAATCCTTTCAGGAGATTATAAAGAACCGTTACATCTACCAGCGCTCCCTGCTCGACGAGGTGGTATATGGCATTCTCTATACCGCAAGTGATAAACCCCTGAGGGAGAGGATAAACTTTAAGCAACTGGACCTGGATATACGTGTGGAGCTGCAGAATAACGGTATCGATATCCCGTACCATTTCTCCGTCACCTCATACGACGGAAAAGAGATATACCGTTGCCCTGACTATTCGGAAAAGGGAAAGGAGCTGACATACTCGCAGATGCTTTTTCGCAACGATCCGCAATCCAAGAATGGCGTGCTGAATGTGCATTTCCCAGACATAGACGAATATATCTTCTCCAGCATACGCTTCATGATACCGTCTCTGGTATTCACCATCGTGCTGCTCATCACGTTCATCTTTACTATTGTGGTCATATTCCGCCAGAAGCGAGTGTCAGAGATGCGTAACGACTTCATCAATAATATGACCCATGAACTGAAGACTCCAATCTCCAGTATATCCCTTGCCTCTCAGATGCTCAACGACAAGTCGGTAACCAAGAGCGAGACGATGGTCAATCACCTCGGAGGTGTCATAAATGATGAGACAAAGCGACTGCGCTTCCTCGTGGAAAAGGTGCTGCAGATGTCTATGTTTGACAAGACAAAGAACATCTTTAAGATGAAGGAGCTGGACCTCAATGAGCTTGTTGACTCTATATCCAACTCATTCGCCTTGCGCGTGGAGCATACGGGCGGTAAGATATATACAGAGACCGAGGCTGTGGACTCCTCTATATGTGTTGACGAGACACACTTCAGCAATGTGATATTCAATCTGATGGACAATGCGGTAAAGTATCGTCAGCCCGACACGCCATTGAACATCTATCTGCGCACGTGGAACCCCGAAGAGGGAAAGGTGGCAGTTTCCATACGCGATACGGGTATAGGAATAAAGAAGGAAAACCTGAAGAAGATATTTGAACGCTTCTATCGAGTGCATACGGGTAACCGTCATGACGTGAAGGGATTCGGACTCGGACTGGCGTATGTGAAGAAAGTCATAGACCTGCACAAGGGAACGATACATGTTGACTCCGTGTATGGAAAGGGAACGACGTTTACTATTACAATAGATCTTTCAAACAATAATTCATAAATAACAAATCTGAGTGCTGACACTCATACAAACTCAAAACAAGACAACGCAATGAAGAACTTTGAAGAAAACCTGAAGATCCTCCTCTGCGAGGATGATGAGAACCTTGGAATGTTGCTGAGAGAATATCTCCAGGCAAAGGGTTATGAAACAGACCTCTGTCCTGATGGCGAAGCAGGCTATCGTGCTTTCCTCAAGACACAGTATGATATTTGCGTGCTTGATGTCATGATGCCTAAGAAGGATGGCTTCCAGTTGGCTACTGAGATACGTCAGGCCAATGCCGATGTGCCTATCATCTTCCTCACGGCACGCCAGCTGAAGGAAGACATTCTGGAGGGATTTAAGATAGGAGCAGATGATTATATCACAAAGCCGTTCTCCATGGAGGAACTCGTGTTCCGTATTGAGGCTATCCTGCGTCGCGTGCACGGTAAGAAGTCTAAGGAGAGCACACAATATAAGATAGGTCGCTTCTCCTTTGACACCCAGAAGCAGCTCCTCACCCTTGATGACCAGCAGACAAAGCTTACCACGAAGGAGAACGAACTCCTCTCGCTCCTCTGCAGTCATTCCAACGAGATACTGCAACGCGACTTTGCCCTCAAGACCATCTGGATAGACGATAACTACTTCAATGCCCGCTCTATGGATGTGTATATCACCAAGTTGCGTAAGCACCTGAAGGATGATCCTAACATCGAGATTATCAATATCCACGGAAAGGGTTACAAACTCATTGTTCCAGAGGAGCCGGAAGAGTAAGTGAAAATGCATCGCTCGGCCCTATAGGGACGCTTGCGTAGCAGAGCGAAGCGGAGCAAGAATTCAGAATGCATAATTCAGAATTCATGTTACGTTATCTCGACATCTCGATATCTCGATATCTTGTTAATTCAACGTATGAACGTAATGATATTTGCTGCCGGACGAGGCACACGACTTAAACCGCTGACCGACATCTTGCCTAAGGCTTTGGTGCCGGTCGGCGATAAGCCTTTGCTTCAGCATGTGCTTGACAAAGTTGCTGAACTACCTGCCTTTAAAAATAAGGAACAGGAGGCTGTCGCTTCTGAGGTAGGCGGGAGTAGGGTCGTGGTCAACGTGCATCACTTTGGCAGCCAGATAATCAACTTCCTGCGTTTGGCGCAGCCGCATTATCCCTTCTCTATCAGTATCTCTGATGAGCGGGAGCAGTTGCTCGAAACAGGTGGAGCAATAAAGAAGGCGCGAAGCATATTTGCTAAAGGTCAGCCGATACTCATCCATAACTGCGACATCTTGAGCAACGCAGACCTGACGGCACTCTATGCGTCAGCTGCCGAAACCTCAGAGAGCGATAGGGTAGGGGCTGCACTTCTCGTCAGCGAACGTAAGACAACGCGCTACCTGTTGTTTGATAAGGATATGCGCCTCATGGGATGGACAAACATTCAGACAGGCGAGGTGAAAAGTCCGTACTCAGACATACGAGAACGAATGAACCGTAACGAGCTGAGCATGTATGCTTTCTCGGGCATTCATGTCATATCGCAGTCGCTCTTCCCCCTGATGGACGAGGAGCAGGATGTATTCCCAATCATGGACTTCTATCTGAAGAATTGTGACACCTTCTGCATTCGCGGGGTACTACAGCCAGGACTCAGACTCCTTGATGTCGGCAAACTCGATACCCTCGATGCCGCAGCAGACTTTCTGCAGGACATTGTCCGTTAGTTCTTGATGTGGGTGTTGATTTGCTTTGTTAGAAACTAAACGACAGAGCGGGAATAAATATCACGTATAAACCTAAAAGTGTTATGTTGTCTGTCACTATGTGGCAGACATTAAATAGCAGCCATTAATAAAACTCATTTATAAATATGCAAAAAATCATCATTCTTGACTTTGGTTCGCAGACCACGCAGCTCATCGGACGCCGTGTGCGTGAGCTCAACACCTTCTGCGAAATCATGCCATACAATAAATTCCCGGCTGATGACCCCGATGTGATTGGTGTCATCCTCTCCGGTTCGCCCTATTCTGTATATGAAGAGCGGGCATTCAAACTCGATTTCAATCAGATTAGAGGCAAATATCCTATCCTCGGCATCTGCTATGGTGCCCAGCTCATGGCATACACCTTCGGAGGTAACGTGGAGCCAGAAGGCACTCGTGAGTATGGTCGTGCCAACCTGGAGTATATGGAGCAGGACAACCCCATGCTCAAAGGCTTCCAACCCAATTCGCAGGTGTGGATGTCACATGGTGACACCATTACGAAACTGCCTGAAGGGTTCCATTGCATCGCTTCCACTTCTACTGTAAAGTATGCTGCATATGCTGCTGATAATGAGAAGATATGGGGCGTGCAGTATCATCCGGAGGTCTATCACTCAATAGACGGTACTCAGTTGCTCAAGAACTTCGTGGTAGATGTCTGCGGCAGCCGTCAGGATTGGTCGCCAAATAGCTTCGTGGAGCAGACCGTAAAGGAACTTCGTGAGCAGTTGGGCAACGATCGTGTAATCCTCGGCCTATCAGGTGGTGTTGACAGTAGCGTGGCAGCTGTATTGCTCAACAAGGCTGTCGGTTCAAACCTCACCTGCATCTTTGTCAACAACGGCCTCCTGCGCAAGAACGAGTTCACCGATGTGTTGCGCGATTATGAGGGACTTGGACTCAATGTCATAGGTGTTGACGCATCGCAGAAATTCTATTCTGAGCTTGCTGGTGTTTCGGAACCAGAAAAGAAACGCAAGATTATAGGTGCCGGTTTCATAGATGTCTTTGAGGCTGAGGCCAAGAAGATAGAAGGAGCTTGCTGGTTGGCACAGGGAACTATCTATCCTGACCGTATCGAGTCACTCAACATTACGGGCAAGGTCATAAAGAGCCATCACAATGTGGGTGGTCTGCCCGAGAAGATGGGACTGAAGCTTTGCGAACCCCTCAAGTGGCTTTTCAAGGATGAGGTACGTCGTGTAGGCCGCTCGATGGGTATGCCTGAACACCTCATCACGCGTCATCCATTCCCAGGGCCGGGCCTTGCAGTACGCATACTGGGCGACATAACCCCAGAGAAGGTACGTGTACTCCAGGATGCTGACCACATTTACATACAGGCCCTGCGCGACTATAAGGTTCGTCTATCAGGCGAAGAGGCACGCAGAGTACTTGCTGCAGGTGTGCCGGCAGACATGAAAGACGGTGAGATTGAGGTATCTCTCTATGACCAAATATGGCAGGCAGGAGCGATATTGCTCTCAGATGTAAAGTCCGTAGGCGTCATGGGCGACGAGCGCACATACGAGAATCCCGTAGCCCTGCGTGCCGTCACATCAAGTGATGCTATGACAGCTGACTGGGCTCACTTGCCATACGATTTCTTGGCAGATGTCTCAAACCGCATCATTCGCGAGGTGCGCGGCGTAAACCGCGTCTGCTATGACGTATCCTCAAAGCCACCAGCCACAATTGAGTGGGAGTAAGTAGAAATCCCTTTGAATGAGAGTGATAAGATGAAACTACCATTCCATGTTATAGAACTATTAAAGCGCAAGTCCGAAAACGACTTGCGCTTGCCATCTGACTGCGAACTTCTGTCACTCGACATACAGAGCAAGACAGGAGTTCGCATAGGTGCTACCACTCTCAAGCGATTGCTCGGCTTTGCCCAGGATGAGCGCCAACCACACACGAGTACGCTCGATGCTATAGCTCACTATTTAGGCTTTGCACATTGGGATGAAGTAATGAAGATAGAGGATCAGGGAAATTCTGACTTCAACAACTTCTCTGACGAATTACGCTCTAACTCTTTGCAAAAGGGCGACTGTGTGCAGGTCACTTATCTTCCTGACCGTAAATTGGTGTTTGAGTATCAGGGCAATGAGCATTATCAAGTGGTAGAAAGCCAGAATAGCAAACTGCAAGTTGGAGATGAAGTAGAGATACAGAACTTCATTCTTCATCATCCTTTGTTGGTCGCTCAGGTATGGCGTAATGGTGACTCTCTCGGACAGTTTACGGCTGGTCGTGTATCTGGTCTTTCCTCCATAAAAGTAATGAGATAATGGAATCCTCACAGTTTACCAATCTTCAATTGTCTGATGGCGCTATTGAACAGTTAGACTTTCAAGGTGCCACCAGCGATACTTATAGCGTAAAGTTATACGGTAAACTGCATTTCCTCAAACGTCTGAAAGCAGAATGCGTAAACGATGTTCGTTATCAAGAGGCTTTCCAAAAGGAGTTTGAGACGGGCTATCGCTTAGAACATCAAGGATTGCCACGCTATATCTCAAAGACAGATGATGGCATTATGATGGAATATGTGGACGGGGAGACGCTTACCGAGAGGATTACCTGCAATCCATCTTACTTTAATCAGAAGAACACGAGGAAATTTATCCTTCAGTTGTTGGATGTAGTGCAATATCTTCATGCCCATCAGGTGCTACATCTTGACTTGAAACCCGACAATATCCTGCTGACCCGTATAGACAATGATGTTAAGCTGATAGACTTGGGTTGTTGCTACACCGATACCTTTACCGACACCCAGGGGCATACGAAAGGCTATGCAGCCCCGGAGCAGTTGCGAGAGGAGGCGACAGATGAACGTACCGACATCTATGCTATTGGTAAAATCATAGAATCCTTGCCTGAGCACTATATATATAATAAGGTGATAGCGCGATGTATAGCGGAAAGCCCTCGGGAGCGTTATCAATCCATAGACGAAATCAAACACGACATTAGTCGCGGAAGAGGGTATCTCCGCTATGTGACGGTATTTTTTTTCGTAGCCGTTCTGTCGTTTCTATTCATCATCTTGTTGCCCCATCTGCAAGAGGAGAATGAAATGTCAAAGAATGAGAACACACCTGTCCAGCGAGACTCTTCTGTGCTTCCTGAAGGCTCATCCTTGCATTCTGATGAAATAATAAACCGGATGACATCTGTATATGCAGACAAACAATCTCTGTCTGCAATAGAGAAACAACCCCAGCCGGTCATAGAGAAAGATGAAAAGACACAATTAAAGGATGATACAGACCGCATGATTGATGAAGCCTATAGGGCAACGATTGTTACATTCTGCGATTCCGTCTTTCCACCTCAAACGCCTTCCTCTGGCAAAGCCTGGGCTGATGCCACAACGTCGTTTCACAATCATACTCTCCAGATAGCCAATCGTCTATCGGAGAAATATCCCAATATCCCAGAGAGCGCCATACGTCAGGATTGTGAGACTCGTTTCCAATCTCTCGTCTCATCGGTATTCAATCAAATGCGTAATAACGCCCGACAATAAAAACATCGCAATTAATTTGGCGCATTGCCGAAGCGATGAGTATCTGGCTGATGAATTGATGATAGAATATCAAGAAACGAAGGCGTGAAGATGATTCCCACACTTTTTCGCAAAATGGAAGAAATGGTCACGCTGTTTCTTCCATTTTTCATATTCTTTACCTACCTTTGCCGTTGAAAATTTATGTCTAACATTTTAAACTATGAGATTATGAAACGAATGATGTTCTTATTACTCTTCTGCGGCTTACTTACAACAGCAAAGGCAGATTGGACCTATGGCACGGCTTATTTCTATGGTTCTCAACCCTCAAGATGTCTGAGTCGTGGAGGGGTACTGATATGGTATGATGGCGACCTCAGGCAGACAGGCCTCAATGGTGGCGTAGAGATATGGGAGGGGACAGGCAACATCTGCGTGGTTTATCCTAAGAACTACAACGGCTCCCAGATGCGCTTCATGTCCAAAGGCGGCTCCGTGCAGATACAGATGTTACGCTAACAAGAAAAGAAACAACGGAGCAAGGTGCCTTTCCCCGAAAAAGAATGTATAACTTCGCACTTATAATCCCTTGAAAAGCGATAGCCATGCAGCATTACAATAAAACATGACCATGAAGCATGGAGTATTAAAAAATGTAAATATACAGCTCACAATGAACGTCGTTTCAAAATAAATGCTTATCTTTGCACCTGTGACGGATGGACCGTCGCAAACATAACATAGGAAGCGTTTAGCTTTTTCCAAACTGATGAACTTGGACACTCATCTGGAAAAATGGAAAGGTTTGGACGTTCTTCCCTTGGTTATGATAGTAGTGGATTGTATCCAATACATCATACAAGGGTGTGAGCTGTTTCTAATCTTTTTTCCGGGCAGTCCAAGGCCTATCAGTTAGATTAGCTGACAGGCTCACACTTCTTTTTGTTGTGGCTATTAACCTATAACTATATAAATAATCATAGAGCCAATGATAATGCAATCTGTACTATGTGTAATTTAAATGAACAAGTAAAACGTGAGAAAAACGATGTTGAACCTACTCCTCGTAAACCAATTGTAAATCCCAATACAAAGGGTAAAGGTATTATTCTAGAAGAAAAATAACGTGTATGTCACATTGTACAAAATTCGATTTCTCATATACGAGTGAGGATGCCATAGTGAAGGCATTTCGGAAGATGAACATCAAGTGCTCTACTGAAATGGTTTGCGATTTTTCTTCAGACTTTGCCAAGCAAATATTAGGAAGGTTAGGATATGCTGGAAGTAAGCAATATCGTGCTATTGTTGGTGAAATAGAAGGAGGGCATATCTTTGTCTGTCGTGTTGAGCAAGACAAGTATGAACTCTTTGTAGAGCACCATCAAGGTTACAATCCTAACGAGGACAAGATAATAGCAGACCAATTTCGGAATGCTTATATTGAAGTAGCTGTTGACAAAGTATTGAGAAAACTTGATTTGAATGCTACAAGGTATGAAGTGAATAAACAACCTAATGGCTTAATAGTTAACTTCGGCCCTAATCTTGAATACACTCTATCTGTTCTTTCAGAGAACAATCAGATCGTAGAGGACGTAAAAGGTGTGAAGGGTGACTTCTGTACAAAGTTGACGGAAGATATTGAAGACGTACTGTCTCAGCCAACGTCAGAACTGAAAACAGAATGGAAGCAAGAAGTCGAAATGCAAGTTGACGATGAAGTTATTCAAGTGTTAAGTCTTAGTTTTTGAGCTCAATGTATTTACCAATCAATAACATATGCCACTCTCGCATAAATGGCCCAGGTAATCGTTTGGTAATCTGGGTACAGGGTTGCAAGTTCAATTGTAAGGGATGCTTCAATCCTGAGACGCATCCTTATACGAAAGAGCATTTGGTTGATGTTGCTGATTTGGTGAAAATGATTAACGATGACGATAGTATAGAAGGCATTACGATTTCTGGAGGCGAACCGCTAGATTATCCGAACCAGATGCAATCATTATTGACAGGTGTTGATAAACGTGTTACTACAATTCTCTATTCTGGTTATCACTATGAAGATGTCATTTCAAATAGAAATTTGATGAATGTCATAAAGCTCGCAGACCTGTCAATAATAGGACGCTATGATTCATCTTTGCCACATCCTTATTTAGGGAAGAAATTTGTTCAGACTTCTGAAAGAGTCGACATTGACTATTTCAAGCCAAAACTGATAGTTGAGTATGTACTAAATAAAGATATTATAACAAAAACAGGAATATTTAAATTAAACAATTATGGAACAGATTAAAATTTGTAAGGGAGAGGAAATGTATGGTGATATAAATGGCTATAGAAAATCGAAATGGATATACTATGGACTTATACCTATAATTATAATATGTTCATTATTTGGTTGCAAGATAGCTTTTGACGATGGTGCAACATTTATGATGGTATTATGTTTGTTGTTATTTCTGCTTTGTACATGGCTATTTCTATATACCTTATTTGGCAAAGAGACAACATATAAACCTAAAGAATCATTTGGGGGAATAAGAGGAACTAACAAAAAAATATTGAAAACTACAACATACGTAGGAATTGCCGCAATCATAATAATATGTATGATTTGCTATTTTGGATATATGGAAGAGCAGAAGATACAATCATGGATGGGATATGCATTCACAGGTATCTTTGGTATAGCATATGCTATTTATTATACAAACAAATCTTTTAAGGTTCATGAAGATGTGGATTTTGTTACTTCGTCAGAGATAGAAAGTATTGTGGGTGTAGAGATCGGTGAAAAGATTCAGGCTACTTATCAAAATTTCGACTCCTCAAATAACAATAGTCTCCAAGACGATGCGAACTTAATGATTGTTTCTGATAAGAAAATCTATTTCTCTTTCTTGGAAAATGGGAAATGGGCCTTCGTGAAGAAAAATATAAATGAAATAGTTAAAATAGGAATCTTTGATGACAGCTATAATCATCAAAAAATACACTTTAAATTGGTTTTTGCGGATAACACAAGTATTATGCTTCATATGGAGGCCTATGATAAAGCTACAAGTAACTCATGGCTATTTTTGAGAAAATTCCTTAATGTTTTAGATGCTGTTGTTTTAGGAACTGTAGATGAAGAAATATCTTCTCGTCGTAGAGTTTCTGTCAATCATGATACAAAGCCTACCGAAAGTCAGCAAAGCGAGAATAAGGAAACACGTAGATTGGATCTCAACAATGATGTGATAGAAAAACTCAGAAATGCAACACCTGTTGAATCAGGCAGAGTATTAGAATTGTAATAAAGCATATTGATTAATATGAAAAAAGTCTTGTCGTGGAAAGAAGTTGGTTCTATCTTCTGATAGGATAGATATAAACCACTTCAATCCGAAACAAATTATAGAGTATGTTATAAACAAAGAAACGATAACTAAAACGGGAATTTTTAAAACAAATAATATTAACAATCAAAAAACAAATGGTTATGAATGCAATTTCGATTATTAAGCCAATCAATTTGTATCCCAGAATAATGGGAAGTTTTAAAGGGTCTATGATGAAAATCATGATGTGGGTGTCTCTTCCCATATGGATATTAACAGCAGTCCTTGTAGCTATTTTTGCTGACGGTTTTATCACGGGGATTCTTGCTTTTGTAGCTCTTCTGATGGGAATTGCTGCTGCATATGTCCTTTTTAGTGGTGGAAAATACAAACCTGAGAAGTCTTTCTTTTTCTGGAGGTTATCAAAGGAAAAAATGTCAAAGTTGTACAAGTATTTCACGATAGGAGGTGTTATAATAATAGTCCTTTTATCATTATATGAATTCAAAGTCCAGAATATTTTCTATTTGGTAGCAGTATTGATCGCATTATATGCTGCACAGAAGTCGTTTGCTGTTCATGAAGATGTAGATTTCGTGGCAAATATGGAAGTCTCAGATTTACTTGGAATGGAAGTCGATGAGAAAATACAAGCAAGTTATCTCAATTTTGATACTTCAAATAAGCCCTCCGATGGTAGTAACATTATGCTACTAACAGACAAGAAGTTATTGTTTGCTTTTTATGATGGCTCAAAATGGTCATTAATGAATAAATTCCTAAAAGATATTGCGAAAATTGGACGAATTAATACAGAAGGAGTAGTTAACTTGACTTCAAGCTCGTCTTGCTTGTATGTAGAGTTTATAGATAATACTAACCTGAGTTTACATATGAACTTGTATGACAAGCTTACAAGTAATCCTGACTTATTTTTTAAGAAGTTCCTTACAACATTAGATGCGGTTGTGTTAGGTAAGACAGACGAAAAAATTGCATCTCGAAGAAGAGTTTCTGTAAATAATGAACCCAAGCCTTCAGTAAGTGATAAAAATGAAGGCATTGATGTACGAACGATAGATATAAGTGATACTATTCTTGGTAATTTGCGCGATGCTACTCCAATAGAATCTGGTAGAACGTTGGAATTCTAATCTACTAATTATCATTGTTTATGGATCAGTCATTTAATAAAAGCCTCATAGATTACATCAAGGCTCGCTATGCGGTTTTAGTAATTGAGTCATTTGAGGAAGAAAGAGTATTGAGAGAGCTACAAGGTATTGCTCAAAGCATTAACCATGAGTTGTATATATGGAACTCCACTGATGGCGTGACATTTGCAAACGGTAGCAGTGCAAGTCAGGACAAGACTCTTGACTTCACTGCTGCTTTGAAGTTCTGCGAGAATCGAGCTAAAGAGCAAGGAAGTAGGAACATTTTCGTGTTCTGCGATGCTGATGGCTATTTGAATAGTAAGGCTCCTGCGGTAAATCGCAGACGACTCAGAGACTTTGCTATTAATATAAGAAAGAAAGGTTATGTTAGCAATTGTATTATCATTGCTCCAACTTTTGAAATAACGACAGATTTGCAGAAAGAAATAACATTAGTGGATTTTCCCCTTCCATCAAGAGAAGAGGTAAAGGAGATTATATCGTCCTTCCTGAACAATTATAAAGGGATGCAGGGCGTTACCATTGATGTTAATAACGAACTGCTTGAAAAGTTTGTGGATGCTTCTGTTGGCTTAACGAAACTGGAGATTGACAACAGTTTTGCAAGGGCATTAGTTTCCAATAGGCGGATTGATGCTAATGATTTGAAGGGTATTCTTTCTGAAAAGAAACAGATAATCAGGAAGACAGGAATCTTGGAGTATTTTGATAGCCAGTTGAATCTGAATGATGTAGGTGGCTTACAGACATTAAAGAAATGGCTGGAGTTGCGTAGTCATTGCTTTGGTGATGAGGCTTTGAAGTTTGGTGTAAAACCGCCAAAAGGTGTCTTGCTGACTGGTATTCCTGGTTGTGGTAAGTCATTAACTGCTAAGTGTGTGGCAACAGCTTGGAATATGCCTTTGTTGAGGCTGGATATGGGTAAGATATTCCAAGGCATTGTTGGCTCTTCAGAATCGAATATGCGTATGGCATTGAAGACAGCAGAAGCCATCTCTCCATCAATCTTGTGGATAGACGAAATAGAGAAAGGTTTGTCTGGTGCTTCTGGCGGAGGCGGTGATGGCGGAACATCAACCCGCGTGTTTGGTAATTTGCTAACATGGATGCAGGAAAAAACAGCTCCTGTCTTTGTATTTGCCACAGCAAACAACATTAATGGATTACCCCCGGAGTTGTTACGCAAAGGAAGATTTGACGAAATATTCTTTGTGGACTTCCCAACAGCGGAGGAGCGCAAAAAGATTTTAGGTATCCATATCTCTAAATTAGGGCGCGACGTAAGCAAGTTTGATTTGGACAAATTAGCATCTCTAAGTGGTGAACAGACTTTCGGAAAAGATGTCGTTTTGGCTGGAGCAGAACTTGAAGCGTGGGTGGCTGATTCGTTGATTCAGTCTTTCTCACGAAAGATAGATGGTGACAATAGTGCCGACTTGTCAATGAAAGACTTTGAGACAACTATCAAGCGTGTTGTCCCAATGGGCCAAATGCGTAAGGATGAGTTTACCAAGATCCGTTCATGGGCAAACGAGAATGCTGTAAGTGCCTCTTTAAGCCAAAGTGCTCCAAATGGTGTTGTGCAAAATGAAGAGTTTATAGGTGGTAGGAAGTTAGATTTCTAATTTTAGATTCAGTATGGAAGATGAAGCATTGATACAAAACTTTAAAGCCTTTTGTAATGAGGTTTACATATTTCCTCAAGAAGAAAGGGAGAAAATCTTCAAATTGGTAGATAATATGTCTAACATATCTTCTATCAATAATACTAATGAGACATTAAAAGAATTGTGTAAACAGGTGTTCAACATCTTATGTGATCATGATATGTGGCGGGTTTTCCTACGCATTTTAAAAAATAAGAAGAAATATGTTGATTTTAGATTAATCGTAACAGATGGGCACTACTTCTTTAATAGAAGCGATGCCACCATTTCGTCAGAGTGATAGAATAAATAAACCTATAATTTCAGACACACAGATACAATTTATGATTAGCAATCAATAATAAGAAAAGCAACAAAATGGAAATAAAGAAAATCGTACGTATTACAAATAGAAGGGATGGAATGGAAACCTGTGAATTCGACTTGAAAGACTCCTCGGAGAATTCTTGCCGTTTAGAAAAATGTCAAATCGTGCCAACAGTTTCTCATAAGATATGTTACTCTGGGAACGTCATTATTGAGAATGATGAGGGAGTAACAGAAAAAAGCGCATTGCTATGGGTTGAGGAAAACGAAAGCGGCACTTTAGTATATAATGAATAAAAGTAACATGGGTAGAAAGGACTGGTGATTGGCAACGATGGTAGTTAATTGCCGGTTCTTTTTTGGTAGGGTTAATTCTTATATGCGACGACTGAATATGATGTCTGACGATGTGCCGATGGCATGTGGAAACGAAGCAGTCAAAGAGAGTTAAGCCAGGAATTCATAGCGTTGAGGTCAGAAAACGTCTTACCTTCACCACGTCCAATCTGTTGTTCTGCCTCCTCAACGTTGGCCATGAACTCTTCACGTGTCATTAACGTTGGATCGGCTGCTGGCTTTGCGAGCCGACTGACATACTTGACCAATCGTTTGGCCAATGCTTCGCTCTGAGCTATTACGCTCAAATTGTGCATGAACTGTGCGTCATAGACTGCTGCTGTTTTCATACTCGTTTCGATTAAGTCTGGGTGCAAAGGTACAATAATTACTTCAAATAACAAAGAATATGAAAAGAAAAATGATTACTCCAATGCTTTGTATAGGCCAATTAGAGATGTGTGATTTCGTGGGCTTGATGGAGCAAGTTGAGTATATAGGAAAAGAAATCGTGTATTAGTGGAAATAAATAGAACCCCACCTATAGAACATAGTAAAATTTTGCGGTTTCAGAATAAACATGTATATTTACACCCAAAAATAGTTGTTTTATCATTATGAATAATGCAGACTTTTGGGCTTCCATAAGATCTATCATTGCAGAGGGCTTTACGCCTGAAGGACTGCACAAACTTGACTATTATGCAGAACAGTTTATTAGCGGAAGGCTTGTATATCAACGATTTTCACCGCGAGAACAGTATGGCTGCTCAGCGAGCGGTGAGACAAATGTCATTGCATCCTTACTCGCGGGAGCAGAAGATTGCTCAGATTCAGATGTTGCGGAGACTCTCAGCGAGTTACAAAGAATGCGCTATGACTCCATGCAAAAAAAATCCCGGGTCGCTTGTCTGATTCAATTTTTTTTTGTACCTTTGCCTTTGATTTCTCACAGGAGTCAGATGGCTATATGCTCTTATTTTGTGATGAGATGGAAAAGGTATGACACTCAAAACAATAATAACAACATTTCTCCTGTCATTGGTGCTGGTTGGTGCAAATGGGCAGAGCCTGGCAGGGCGGGTCTATTTTGGTGAGGATATCATGAACCAAGGAAAGGAGAAGTCGAGTGTGGATGCTTCGGTGAGATTGGAGTTTGTGAACGGGACGGAGGCTCGTCTGACACCTTCAATCAAGGCAAAGCCAGATGCGAACTTCATGATGAAGTTTGGCCTGAAGATGGCTCAGAAGAAGATGGCAAAGGCCGTTGCTGAGAAACCGCTACTGAAATATACTGTTTCGCAGAACACCATTACCGTCATCGGAGGCGGCAAGAAGGGAAAGGGCAATGCCGTTTACACCATAGAGGACAATGGCAAGCAGCTCAGGTGCAACGATGGCGATAAGACCTACGTGTTGAAGCGCATAAAGTAAGGTGGAGATGTGAGCATATCCACCCAAAAAGGAGAGCCTGTTTTGCCGTCTTGATGGAAAAAAGGGAAAATGTCATTTTGTTCATTTTTTTGTTAAAAAAGTGACAAAAGTGATTTTTCAACCTTCAAAATTTGGGCAAATTTCGGAGCAAAGTCACTCGTGCTCGCAAATATCGCACGAGAGAGCACGAATAGCTAACACGCTGAATAACAGAGTGTTTGATGGTTTGCCCATCAAAACAGAACAACAGAACAGAAAAACCGACCACGAAAATCAGGGTAAAAGACCTGCTTTTACCCCCTAATAGACCTGCGAGAAGGGTCTTCCGCACCATCGCGGACACCCTAAAAGACCTGCTATTACCCCCCAAATTCTCTTCTCGACCCTCAGTTTTGCATTATGAACTGAGAATTATGCATTATTTTTCCATTTCCGGCTCTCTAGATTTCATTTTTTAGTTGAAACTTTCAAAAAGTCATTTTGCTCATTTTTTTGTTAAAAAAGTGTCATTTTGTAAAATCGGGTAGTTGAGGAAATCGGGCTTTTTTTTGAAAGAAATTGCATAATGATAACAATAATTGAGCCCACTTGAAAAAGTCTACAATCATCGATTATGGGCTTTTTCAGGTGGGCTCGGTAATAATAGCCATTCGGATATGGTAGCGTAAAATACGGTTGGCGTAATGCTGTGTGTATTATGCCATATTACTTCGCCACCGTCTTACCGTTTACTATATAGAGACCGTGAGGCAGGGCGTTGAGTGCGGCATTCTGCTTTTCGCCCTTAATGTTGTAGATGGTACCCTTCTCCATCTTCTCGGCGGCGATGGTCTGTATGCCTGTAGGTTCTGTCTGGCCGTTGATGGAGTAGATATATCCGTGATATGTCTCATAGTCGCCTGCAAAGAGCTCCATCTGTGCATAGATGACTACTTCGTCACCAATCTTCACATCGCCCTCCTTGTATTTTGTGTTATCCAGCCCCTTTGCCTTATAGACATTCATCAGATTGGTGGTAGCGCCCGGTGTAGCGCCAATCCAGAACTCGGCTTCTCCATTCTCTGTCGTCACCTCGCTAACCACATAGCCCTTGGTATAGAATGGAGGTGTGAGCCCCTCTGTTATCAGTTCATCAATCACCTTTCTTGAGTCATCAACGGTGAATGGCTTTTCTGCGGTGCCCTCGCCCTCGGTTTTGACGATGCTGATTGTTGCTGTTGCCGGACTGCTGCTCTTGCCTATGCTGCTTACGGCAATGGCCTTGACGGTAGTTGTTTCAGTTATGTCCAACTCTGCGCCGTCATATTTCGTTCCGGTATAGTGTGACTCGTCAGTATATGCAGGCTCGTCACCGTTTGTCGTATAGATGATAAAATTCTCAGCTCCGCAGCTCATTGTCATCTTCTGTGCTCCAAAATAGATGCCCTCCTTTACGCTGAAGACAGGCATGACAGGAGTGTCGCTATATGTCACCACCACCTTGGTGATGCGCGTCTGCTTCGCAGCGTTCAGGGTGAAGGACTCGGCATTGCCTATCCACGTGCCCACATTTCCGTCTGTATCAAATTCATAGATACCCTCTGAAGGGTCAGAAAGGCTGCCAGGACCATACTTTTCGTCACCTTTGGCAGTACATGTTATCTCCACCTTCACTATCTTGTTTCCTATAGAAGTGAATGTCATGCCTGCTCCGGCATAGCAGCGATAGTGGTTGTCCAATGCCATGCAGCCGTTGCTGACGGCGATGGTAAAACCGTCTTTTGTTATCATGTCCTCGCCAGGGTCTGTTGAGGTGCGACTGCCCTTGTCCGTCTTAGCCTCAAATGTCACATCACCTTGTATGCATACGATGGTGTATGTGGCAGCAGCGACGGCACTGCTTTTCCCGTCACCGCTTACGGCAATGGCTTTGACGGTCGTGGTCTGGGCAATGTTCAGAGGGCTGCCGTCCCATAGCGTTCCGGTATAGTGCGTACCGTCAGTATAGGTTGGGTCTTCGCCGTTCAGGGTATAGAGGACGGTGCATCCATGTTCATGTTCGAACGAAACGGTCTTCGCCTCAAAATACTGTCCCTCAGGCAGGGTGAGTGTAGGGGCTTCGGGTGCCTCGCCTACGGTCACCTCAACCTTGGTGATGCGAACCTGTTTCGTGGCTGTCAGTGAGAAGGCGGCGTTATTGCCAATCCATGTACCCACATGTCCGTCTGCTTCAAATTCATAGGCACCCTCCGAAGGCTCCGTAAGGCAGCCCGGACCATACTTTGCCTCACCCTTGGCGGCGCATGTTATCTCTACCTTCAGGATCTTGTCTCCTGTAGAAGAAACGGTGAAATCGGCACCTGCATAGCAACGATAGTGGTTATCCAGTCCCATGCAGCCATTGCTGATGGTTATGGTGACACCGTCCTTTGTTATCATGTCCTCGCCAGGATTCTCCGTGGTTCGGGTACCTTTGTCTTCTGTAGCATCAAAGGTGACAATGGTCTGAGCACTCATGCTGCCGACAAAAGCTGCCAATGTAACAATAAGTAATAAACGTAATGTTCTGTTCATAGTGATTATAATTTATGGAAGATTTAATCAGTACTGTAAACTACATGTGTTATATCAATTGGCTTTATTAGATTAATGGTGGTGGGGGTTAATAGCCCCCCACCTATTGTGACAGGTGTTTCTTTATCCATTGCATGCAGCGGTTTTGGCTGGCTGTGAACCTCCAATGTCCGCTTGTGGGTGTTATGTCACACACTTTCTCTGAGCTGATCTCGTTCCATGCAGACCAAACGGAGGTCGGCGAGCATGTGTCGTCGCTATATCCCCAGCTCATGAATGTAGGAACGCGCAGGCGGCGAGCAAAGTTTACCACATCATAATAGGGTAGGGTGGCTTCTGCCTGCTCTTGCGCGATGTCGATGCGACTGTCCTCATAGAGCCCTGAGAAGAACTTAGGCCATCCTCCGGCTCTGTGGTGCAGGAATCCCGTCAGGTCGCATAGTGCGGGATAGAACGGGGCACACATTGTCACCTTCTCGTTGAGCGCGGCGGTCACGATGGTAAGGGCGCCACCCTGTGAGCCGCCGGTGACGATGACATTCTTACCGTCCCAATCGGGCAACGAGCACAGGAAGTCAACGGCACGCGCGCAGCCTGCATAGACATCGCGATAGTAGTACGTGTCGCGTGACTCCATGCCGCGACGCATGTATCCTTCACACTTTTCCTTGCTCATGCGTTTATACTCCTCATCAGGCAGGCGAGGGTCGTTGCCGTGTATCTCTATCTTCATATAGATAAAACCTTCGAGCGAGAAATAGTCTGACGGGGAGATTTTGTTGCTGCCAGCACCAGGCGGTACGAGCACCACGGGATGCTTCTTGCCGTCTTTGGGACGGGTGAGATAGCCGTATATCCATTTGTCCTTGCCAACATGGAGGCGCACCAGCTGGGTCTCCAGCTTGTCATCGGTGGCATCTGGCACAGGACTGTATTCCGGTTCCAACGGAACTTTGCGTGCTGCCGCAACTGTCTTTGCCCAGAACTTGTCAAAGTCCTGGGGCATGGAGGTGAAGCTCTTTATCTGATCGGGCGTGTAAGCAACCTTTACGAGGTCACCATATTTCTTACCATCCACGCTGAACTCATACTTGCATGCCAGGAACCCGGGCTCCTGCATTGTCCCCATACACAGCGTCGCCTCGCCTGCCACAAAAGCTGTGGTGTCGCTTTGGGAGGACATGAGCATCTCGGGACCTGCCTTGTAGATAATCTTTACTCCGTCAAGGGGACGGCCACCCTCACGCGCCACGATGCGTAGTGTAGCAGTCTGTCCAGGCAGATAATGGCTGTCCGGATGATTGGGAGTAGCCACTACTTCCACATACTCCTTGCGGGGATTGCCGAATTCCTGCTGGAATTTCTGTGCGTGTGCGGTCATCGCCATAATGGCAATGAGGGCAATAAGGATTGTATTGCTTCTTGTCATTTTCTGTAATTTCCAATAATAGCTCTAAGCGCCTATCCGTGATGAGTCTCTTTCATAGGAGATTACATGCTGAGGAATGTCTCTATGTCTTTCTCCAGCTTCTCCGGCTTTGTTGTTGGGGCATAGCGTTTTATGGCGGTGCCGTCCTTGGAGATTAGGAACTTTGTGAAATTCCATTTTATGCTGCTGGTGAGGAATCCCTTCGTTTGGCTTTTCAGATACTTGAAGATGGGGTGTGCATCTTCGCCGTTCACATCTACTTTTTTCATTATCTGGAACGTGACACCATAGTTCAGCTGACAGAACCCCTCAATCTCACTGTCCGTGCCTGGGTCCTGTGAGGCAAACTGATTGCAGGGGAAGCCAATCACAACGAGTCCGCGATCCTTATACTTCTTATTCAGAGCCTCCAACCCAGCAAACTGAGGCGTGAACCCACACTTGCTGGCAGTATTGACAATGAGCAGCACCTTGCCTTCAAAGTCTTTGAAATCCAATTCTTTCCCTTTGCTCGTAAGAGCCTTGAAATCATAAATCTTTTCCATATTGTTGAAATCTGTTCGTATTGCTTAGAATGCAAAGGTAATCAAAAGATTTTGCATAGCGGCTCAACTGTGATTGCTTTAACCATGTTTAACTATAGCAAGCCCAAGTAATCCCCTTTTTCGCGCGTACATTATTATTATATAAACTCTCATCAATATCCTCTCCGCTTCCCTTTCCCTTCCATTCCGTGCCCACCGCCCCCTTCTCGTCCCTCCATAATGCCCCTCCTCGTCCCTCCATAATGCCCCGCCGCGCCCCTCATAGCTCCCACCGCCCCTTATAGAGTGCCCTGCGGCTTTCCCGCAGGGTTTCCCCCTCTCTGTCGCCCTTTTGCCTTGACCCTTATCAAACAAACGCCCCAAAATGCCCCTTTTTCAAAAAAAAACGCGAAAACATTTTGCCAGTTCGCAGAAAAGGTGTACCTTTGCACTCGCTTTCCAAAAATCACGGGTATTCAACCACCGGTGAGAACGACGGAAAAGCAAAGCGAAAAGAAAGAGTTCTTTGACAAGATTTACATAAACAGAAAGTAGTAGTACAAGAAGCATCGGCAGTACATCTTCGGATGTGTTGTCAATGGGTAAACAAAAGTCTTACATCAATTCTTTTACACTTAAATTCGAGAGTCAT
>JAFVGZ010000022.1 GCA_017478025.1 Prevotella sp. | reverse complement strand
AACTCTACATCTATGGATATTTCTATCGTGTACGTTCCTCCCGCAGGTTGGAGCGTGAATGCAAGTGCAACATTGAGGTGATGTGGCTAATCAGGAAACTGACTCCTGATTTCCGCACCATTGCTGACTTCCGCAAGGACAACAAGGCTTCGATGAAGAAGGTTTTCAAAGAATTCAACCGTTTCTGCCTGGAAGTGAAGCTGTTCTCTCGCAGCTATGTTTCCATTGACGGCAGCAAGTTCAAGGCTGTAAACGCCAAGGACAAGAACTTCACTCTCAACAAGATTGACGACCGTCTGAAGCGCCTTGATGAGCATATAGCCATATTCATGGACGAGCTTGATGAGTACGATGATGCTGAGGGCCGCAGGCTTCCAAAGGAAGAAATAGAGCGCAAGCTTGCCGACTGTCAGATGCGCAAGGAGAAGTATGAGGGCTACAAGAAGCAAATGGAGGAAAGCGGTGCAAGTCAGATTTCGCTGACAGATCCGAACTCTAAACTGATGAAGGCCAACGAGGGCTTCTGCGTAGGTTACAACAACCAGACTGCAGTTGATGCAGAGAGCCACCTGATAGCGGGCTTCTCGATAACAGACAGTCCTACAGACCACGGTCAGATGAACAGCCTTGCAGAGGAGGTGAAGGAAGACCTTGGAGTACCTGTACTCGAGACTACGGCAGACAAAGGATACGCTGGTGCAGAAGATCATGCAGCAGCGCTGGCCTCTGGTATCGTGCCGAATGTCATCCAACAGGGCGGTGCATGTACAGAGGAGTTAAGTTACGACTATCATGAGGCAGAGATCAGTAATGAGCAGAAGGCCAGTACAAAGCCAGATGACTTGAAGGTCTGTCTTGAGGCTGGTGTCATACCCGATGCATACGAAGGAATTCTCACAGACATGGAAGTGAAAGAGGTCAGAAGACTTGAGCATGATGACACCGACTCTGCTGTAGCCTCGATGACCAAGGAGCAGATGATTGCAAAGGCGCGCGAGGGATTCTTTGTGAGGGATGCTGAATCCAATCTGGTATACTGTCCCCAGGGCGAGATACTCCGCCAAAAGTCATTGAAGAAAAACGGCATGATACGCTATTGCAACAAACTGGCCTGCAAGCACTGCAAGAACAAGTGTACCAAGTCTGAATTCAAGGAGGCAGACTTTACCAAGGATCAGCTGATAAAGACCTTGGGCGCAAAGGGTAGGACCAAGGACTCCGACAAGGATGACAACGTCAAGCCACCCAGAAAGATGGTCAAGAAGAAAATAGTGTCGTATGTGCTACATCTGGATGAGAACAAGATGAATGACCGCAAATGTCTGTCTGAACATCCATTCGGCACGATGAAGAGAACACTCGAACAGTATTATTTCCTACTTAGAGGCAAGTTAAAGGTAGAAGCGGAGATGGCTTTGTTCTGTCTCTCGTATAACCTGCGCCGTGCCATCAACATGAAAGGCGTTCCCGCACTCGTAGCAGCCCTCAGATAAGGATTGGGAGGTCTATAAACTGTAAAAAACAGCTCTGTGAGGCTCATTTTAAGCCATCAGGAGCGCGAAACTTGTCAACATGCAAAAATCAACGATGGAATCTGCCTCATGGCAGAGGCCTTTATATGGCTTTGAAATTAGTCAGAAACAAGCTTGAATCCCACTAAAAATGGGAGTTCTCGGACAGTCTGGGGGGGGGCATGTTTTCACTATATTTTTGCGAAAACATTTCTTGAACTCACAAAAAATAACTCTACGTTTCAGAAGGTAACGGAGGGCCACTTTTGACTCCAAAAGGTCATCTGAAGGTCACCAGTAAAAGAAAAAGCACTTGCGAGAAACTCGTAAGTGCTTGATTTTTAGTGTGGACCAGCCAGGGCTTGAACCTGGGACCTCCAGATTATGAGTCTGTTGCTCTAACCAACTGAGCTACAAGTCCAATACAAGGAGGGATGCACGCAATTGTGGTGATGGGGAAACTGCAGCGTGAGATACGAGACCTCACAAGCTGAGAGCAAGTTACTGCAGTAGGATTGGAGGGAGTGAAGAGGAGCACCACAGTACGAGCTATCCCGACTTGCGGGTGCAAAGGTACAAAGTTTTTTTTATTCCTGCAAATTATTTCTTTTCTTTTTTCCGCAAGAATGTTTAGGCTGACCGCTATTGCCTGCATTTATGAGTGCCTCTGCAGAGCAAATCTTCTTATAATTTAAGGTGATTTCTGTTGATTCTGGCCAATCAATAGAAACCACCTTAAGTATTTAGGAAGCTATATTATGTTGTATGCTACGTTATTGTATGAGGTGATATATATTTCCGGACAATGCCTGTATGACTCCTTTCATCTCGAGTGTGAATGTTGCTGCGGTGACGGCGCTGATGGGCATTTGCGTCGTAACGGTGAGATTATTCACCTGTTGGTCTCCGTGTTCCCGCAGAGCCTGCACTACACGCTGCTCTTCTTCAGTGAGTTCCACAAACATCGTGCGCTCTATTCCTGCACTCCTGGCACTGTTTAGTGCCGCAACATTCTCCCATCCCATTATGTTTATGACATCTTCGGCACTTGTTATCAGTGCAGCCATATTCTTTTTTATCAGGTTATTGCACCCTTCGCTCAATGGTGCGTGGATGGGGCCAGGTATTGCCATCACATCACGTCCGTAGTCCTGCGCCAAGCGTGCCGTGACAAGTCCGCCGCCTTTATACGAACTTTCCACCACGATTGTTGCATCGCTCATGCCGGCTATGATGCGGTTTCGCTGCAGGAAGTTGCGTGCCTCTGGTCGTGTTGTCGTAAGATATTCCGTGAGGACGGCACCATTTCCCAATACCATCTTGTTGGCATCGGCGCGGTGCAATGCGGGATATATCATATCTTGCCCATGAGCCACAACTCCGATAGTGGACATATCCTGGTCCATCGCCATGCGATGTGCATTGATGTCCACGCCGTATGCAAGTCCGCTGACTATCGTCACGTCCGGACAAAGTCGCTTCAGGTCTTTCACGATTCCATCAATGCAGTCCCTTCCGTAGCTGGTGCATTGGCGCGTACCAACAATGCTGATGATGTGTGGAGCGTTCAGGTCTGCCTTTCCACGCACGAAGAGCACGAGTGGCGCGTCGGGACAGTGGCGCAATCTCTCTGGATAGTCCTCATCATCTATCTCCACAATCTTCACTTTGTGCATCGTGCACCATTCCTCTTCCTGCCGTGCACGCTCTTCCAGTGCGGAATAGTCCTCGTCAATGCGCCCTTTGACTATCCGCAACACCTCTTCCAATGATCCGGTCTCATCGTAGAGGTGTTTTGCATCGGTCAATGCGAGGCGTCTCATGCAGAGTTGTGCAAGTATGATAGAGGCTTTCATTTACGTGTGTAGCGATAATGTATTAGCATGTATAAGGGCATAATATATAATGTGTCAGCGCGTGTAGAGATATTGTATCAATGTCTGTCCCACTGCCTTCAGCGTATTCTTGTCTATATGCTGCATGTCATCGTTGACTGTATGCCATGTAGGTCCGAATGCACTCTGCTCACAGTCGGGGTAGTATGGTATTATGTCTATGGCCGGGAGTCCTGCCTCGTTGAGCGGTTTATGGTCATCGGTTATTGTCCCTCCATTCTCCAAAGGAAAGAAAGAACTGTATCCTGCCTGCTTTGCTGCCTGCCAAACATCGTCCATCAGTGAGGCCGCATAGTGTCTTGAGAATCCTTCCTGACAGAAACGGGCACCCTGTCCACCTACCATATCAAGCAAAATAGCACCAGTCCATGTTGCGGGCTCTGAGGCCTGTCCCACCTTCAGCGTTGACAGATGTTTCGCAAAATACTGTGCTCCCAACGCCCACGAGTCTTCATCGCTGTTGTTGCTCCACTGTGGCGAGCCGTAATCCTCGGCATCAAAGCACACGAAGTCCACGCCATCCACAAAAGAACTGTCACTCGCTATCACCCTTGCAAGCTCCAGCATCACCGCCACTCCCGATGCTGCATCGTTGGCGGCTATTATCGGAGTACGCCATTTTGTGCTGTCGGGGTCGTTGTCCGCCCAGGGTCTGCTGTCCCAATGGGCACAGATGATGAGTCGCTGACGCACATCGGGGTTCACGGAAGCAATGATATTGGTGCTATGCAGCATAGTGCCGTCCCATCCTTTCAGGTCTGCTGTCTGTGTCTGCACGACGCATCCCATCTCCCGGAACTTCGCAATTATCCACTCCTTACACCTCTCATGGCCGTCGGTATTCATCGCTCTGGGACCGAAATCGCATTGCGTGCTACAGTAAAATAGCGCGCTGTCTGCATCGAATACCTGCTCTACGGCTTGCATTTCCTCATCGTCAGCTGCCACCTTTTTTCCTCCCTTGCATGCATATAGGAGTCCCGCCATCATGAGAATACACAACAGCAATAGAGGTCGTATCATTGTTTTCTTTGTCATATCAGAGGGTTATTGCTTTTATGGTATGTTCTATAATCTGCTCTGCTGCACCTGCTGCATCACGCGCAGCCAGTTTCCGCCCCATATCAGGCGTATATCCTCGTCAGAGAAACGTTTCCTCAGCAGGTGCATCGTGAAGTTTATCATGTCTGAGGCATCGCTCATACCTGCCACTCCACCGTCGCCATCGAAGTCTGTTCCTATGCCGACATGCTCTATTCCCATCACCTTGATGGCGTGTTCCAAGTGTGATATGCCGTCAAGTATGGACGCCTCGCCCTCCTTTTTCAGGAATCCGTGATAGAAAGTGGTGTGCGCCACCCCACCCTTCCTTGCCAGTGCACGCAGCTGATCGTCGGTGAGATTGCGCTGATGGTCGCACAACACACGACAGTTGGAGTGTGAGCAAACTATCGGCAGGCGGCTTATTTCAATGGCATCGTAGAAGCTTTTCTCTCCTCCGTGCGATAGATCCACCATGATACCGAGGTCATTCATGCGGTGTATCACGCGCTCACCGAACTCCGATACTCCTCCATGAGTGTTGTTGCTGCGCGAGGCAGCATCACAGATGTCGTTGTCTCCATTGTGACACAGGGTGACATACGCCACTCCCCTGTCGGCAAAATGCTCCAAGTTGCGCAGGCATTGCTCTTCCTCTTCGGTTGTGAGAGGTGAGGTACTATACGTTTCTCTAAGTGCCAGACCATTCTCTATGCCCAGCACTATGCTTTTCTTGCCCTGACGCTTGTTGCTGATAATGTCTTCTCCACTGCGAGCAAAGCCCACATACTGCGGTGCATTATCCACAATTTTGCCGATTTCATCGAAGATAAAGTCCGCATATTGACGTGGTGACTCAATGGGAAACTCTATCGACTCCTTGAAGGTCTTTCCCTCTTTCGGTTGTGGCAGATAGCACACCATGAAGGTAGCGTCCTGCCTTCCGTCTGTCATCTTGTGCAGATCCACCAATATGCGTGGGTCTCGCTTCAGGAAGTTCACACCCTGATGGAAGAACATCGGGGTGTCACAGTGGGTGTCCAGCACCGGCATAGTGCTGTGCAGCCCCTTGGCATGCATGAATACAGCAGCCTGTTGCACCAGCCACTGGAATATCGGCAGGCCTTGTTCTGCCAGCCATTCGGGGTGCCATTGCACTCCCATGATGCTACGATGCTCAGTGCTTTCCATAGCCTCTGGCACGCCGTCGGTCGCTATTGCCACAATACGGAATCGCTCACCGCCACTATCTACACATTGATGGTGAAACGAATTGACCGGCAATTCCTCCTTATTATACATGTCATATAGTATGGAATCGGTGCTGACTCTTACCCTATGGGTTGTCACTGGCCGGTCTTCTGCCTGCGAATGCTGTATGGCGCCGTCCTCCTCCTGCACATCTCTAACTGGTGACACGGCAGTCTTGATGGTGGTATCCCTCTCGCTTATGTCCTGCGCCACGTGTCCCCCCAGAGCCATTGCCAGCGTCTGCATGCCCCGGCAGATACCAAGCATAGGCACATTGCGGTTGTATGCCAAGCGTGTTATGAGCAGTTCGGCAGGGTCTCGCACAGCATTCACATTGCCCAGGAGCGGCGATGCCTCTTCGCCGCACCATCGCGGATCATAGTCGCCACCGCCGGTCAGGATGAGCGCATCAATGCTGTCCAACGTATTTGCCACCACATCCACATCGTTTACCGGTGGTATGATGAGCGGCACACCGCCTGCTGCCACGATCTGCTTGTGATACGCATCGCGCAAGTTTACGTCAATGTCACTATGATTGCCCGTCATACCTATCACGGGCTTGCGTCGTGCCTCGGGGAAACGGTTGTACGCCGCCTCCGTCAGCGCCTCAATAGAATAACTTTTATTCATGCGCATTCCATTCACACGTGGGTCTTCCCCCGCCTATGCTCAGTCTTCAAATGTTATGGGCACATCGCGCATGATGCTCTGGTCGAGGGATATCAGCGTCTCTGTTGACATCACGCCGTCAATGCGTTGCAGTGTGTCGTTGAGCAGCGACATCAGCTGCTCATTGTCTTTCACGTATGCCTTTACGAGCATTGTGTAAGGGCCGGTAGTGAAGTGACACTCCACTATCTCGGGTATCTTCTCCAGTTTCTTTACCACAGAGCGGTACATGGAGCCTCGCTCCAGGCTGATACCTACGTAAGTACACGTGCCATATCCCAGCGCCTTCGGATTGACCATAAAGCCACAACCGAAGAGCACGCTGTCTCTGCGCATACGCTCTATGCGCTGATGCACGGACGAGCGGGACAGTCCGCTCATTTCAGAAACCTCTTTCAGTGACATTCGCGCATCCTTGGAGAGGATGCTGATTATCTTTCTGTCAGATTTGTCCACCTTTTCCATCTTTTTCTGTCTTTATTGATATGTTTTTTTGCTTTTCTATAGCGAAACGGAGGCATTTCACACACGCCCCGTACAGCTACGTTGCCGTGCTGATTCATGCCTGTATTCTCATTGCCAGTGCCTTATTCTCTGCGGTTTCCATCTTCTCACGCTCACCTGGCCCCTTGTCATTGATGCCACATAGATGCAGTATGCCGTGTATTATGACCCGATATAACTCCTCGTCATAGTCACGATTGAAGAGCTCAGCATTGGAGCGCACGGTGTCGAGCGATATAACGAGGTCGCCGTTGATCGTGTCACCCTCATCATAATCGAAGGTAATGATGTCTGTATAGTAGTCGTGCCCCAGGTATTCCCTGTTCACTTCCAGTATCTTCTCATCGTTACAGAAGAGGTATCCCACCTCCCCCACCTTACATCCGTAGGTGGCAGCCACGCTACGTATCCATGCGGTTGTCTCGCGGCGCTTTATCTTGGGCATCCTTACGCCCTCTGCCTGATAGGTAATCATTGATAGTCCTCCTTTTTCTTCGGTTTCATCGGCAATAATTCTGACACGTCCTTACCGAAATGTATCAGCTCGCGCACCACTGATGAGCTGACATGTGCCAACTCCGGCGTTGCGAAAAGACACACTGTCTCCACTCCGCTCAGCCTGCGGTTTACCTCCGCCATGTCGCTTTCATACTCGAAATCCTTCATCGAGCGCACACCTTTTATTATATATCGCGCGCCCACGCGCGCGCAAAAATCCACTGTAAGGTCATTATATGCCTGCACCTCCACACGGGGTTCATCGCTGTAATAGCCCCTTATCGTTTCGCAGCGTTGCTCTGTGGGCTGCATGTACTGCTTATGTTCGTTGTACCCCACACCAATGATGATGCGGTCAAAGAGCGGCAAGGCACGCCGAACGATGTCGTCGTGTCCCACCGTAAAGGGGTCAAAGCTGCCGGTGAATACTGCGGTTTTCAAATTAACGAAATGTGAGGGATGCCTGCGATGGTATCGCAGACACTTGAACAAAAATTATTAATGATGCCTGCGATGGCATCGCAGGATAATGAACGAAATTATGGATTATGCATTACGATTTATGAACTATGCATTCTGCATTGTGCATCATGAGTTAAACAGGTCTGGCTCCATGATGTTGCTGCCATACAGATTGCGCCCCAAGTGCCGGTATGCCAGCTCCGTCACCACGCGACCTCTCTGCGTTCGCTTCATGAATCCCTCCATGATGAGGTATGGCTCATACACATCCTCCACTGTTCCAGCATCCTCACCGATAGCCGTCGCTATGGTTCCGACGCCAACGGGCCCGCCTCCGAACTTGTCTATTATCGTCAGCAGAATCTTGTTGTCTATCTCATCCAGGCCATACCCATCGATATTCAGCGCCTCCAGCGCCATCTTGGCTATCGCCATATCAATGCTTCCGTTGCCCTTCACCTGTGCGAAGTCACGCACTCGGCGCAGCAATCCGTTTGCAATACGCGGCGTTCCACGCGAGCGACGGGCTATTTCGTCGCAGGCGGCATCGCTGATAGGCACTTTGAGCAACGTGGCAGAGCGGCGCACAATCTGTGACAGAGTCTTCGGATCGTAGTACTCCAGGTGCATATTGATGCCGAAACGGGCGCGGAGCGGAGCTGTCAGCAGTCCAGAGCGCGTCGTGGCACCGATGAGCGTGAAGGGGTTAAGGTCTATCTGTATGCTTCGCGCCGACGGTCCTTTGTCTATCATTATATCTATGCGATAGTCCTCCATAGCCGAATACAGGTACTCCTCCACCACTGGAGAGAGACGATGTATCTCGTCTATGAAGAGCACGTCATTCGTCTCAAGCGATGTCAGCAGACCCGCGAGATCACCGGGCTTATCCAGCACCGGACCGCTCGTCACCTTGAAACCCACACCAAGCTCGTTGGCAATGATGTTTGACAGCGTCGTCTTGCCCAATC
The DNA here is from genome assembly GCA_017478025.1 of Prevotella sp. GTDB lineage: Bacteria > Bacteroidota > Bacteroidia > Bacteroidales > Bacteroidaceae > Prevotella. The sequence goes on along the minus strand of JAFVGZ010000022.1, from coordinate 10,904 downwards.
CCGGGGGGCCATGCAGCAGAGTGTGATCCAGAGGCTCACCACGGTATTTGGCAGCCTCGACAAACACCTCCAGGTTCTCCACCAATTTATGCTGACCGCGAAAGTCGCTGAAGCGCAACGGGCGAAGAGCCTTCTCAAACTCCTTCTCCGACGTATTCAGGCGCTCGTTGCGTATGTCAAATTCCTCTTGCATATTGAGTGCAAAGTTAGGCAAATTTGTTCAAATTGCCAAAATTAAAACCCAATAATTTGCCTATATTTATGTTTTTGCGTAATTTTGCAGTCAAAATGTAACAACGGGTGCTACCCCACACATCCTCATCACATTGCAAGAAAAGATACTCATAACAGGCGCCTCAGGCTTCATCGGCTCCCACATCGCCGAGGAAGCGCTGCGGCGCGGCATGGAGACATGGGTTGCAGTACGTCCGTCAAGCAGCCTGCACTACCTCAATGACAAGCGGCTGCACCTGCTGACGCTCGACCTTTCATCCACACAACAGATGACGGAGGCGCTGCGGGGCATGTCGTTCGACTACGTAGTACATGCTGCCGGAGCCACGAAAGCGCTCAGCAGCAGCACCTTCTACGAGGTCAATACCGAGGGGACGAAGCACCTTGTAGAGGCTCTGAAAAGCGCCATTCCATCGCTCAAACGCTTTATTTTGCTCAGCAGCCTCAGCATCTTCGGCCCCATACACGAAGAGCAGCCCTACCAAGACATCACCGACAGCGACACGCCACGCCCCAACACCGCATACGGCAAGAGCAAACTGGCTGCCGAGGAGTGGCTACAGTGCGAGGGAAGGATTCCCTTCACCATCCTTCGACCCACAGGAGTCTATGGTCCGCGCGAGAAAGACTACATGCTCATGGCCGACAGCATACGACAGGGGATGGACGTAGCCGTAGGGTTTCGGCCTCAGGCTCTGACGTTTATCTTTGTCAGCGACCTCGTGGAAGCGGTTTTTCAATCGATGAAATCGGGTGAAACCGAGGGTAAGGCATATATCCTCAGCGACGGCGAGACATACACCTCACGCCAGTTTTCCGACCTCATCATAGCCCGTTTGGGCAAGCGCCACGTGCTGAGACCTACGTTCCCACTGTGGGTGCTGCGCATCGTCTGCGCCGTGAGCGACGTCATGATGCACGTGACGGGAAAGCTCTCCACGCTGAATAACGACCATTACAACGTACTAAAGCAACGCAACTGGCGCTGCGACATCACTCCTGCACGCAGGGACTTCGGCTTCGCGCCAAAGGTATTGCTGCCTGAAGGGGTGAAAAGAATGCTGGAAGGTGAAGAGTGAAAAGTGAAGAGTGAAAAGTGAAGAGTGAAGAATGAGGAAATAAAAATGAGAAAAGAAAACATATTCAAGCAGCTTTTCATGATTGAGAAAAGCAAGTACGGGCGTTTCGGCACAGGTGCTCCTCTCGGCATGGGGCGCTGGGGCTTCATCGCCCCCGAGCTAGCACAGTTTGCCTATGCCCTGTTCACCATGCTCCTAATCCTGTTCACCTGGACGGGATTAGACAATCCGCAGTCACTCCTGTGGGAGCGCATGACATTCCTGTCGGGCACCATCGCCCTGTGGGTGGTATATCAGCTGTGGCCCTGCCGCTTTGTGATGGCATGCCGCGTGGGCTATCTGCTGATGATGCTGGGCATGTGGTACCCCGACACATACGAGCTGAACAAACAGTTCGGCAGCTTTGACCACATCGTGGCAGCATGGGATCAGCAGCTCTTCGGATGCCAGCCGGCACTGCTGTTCTCCCAGATCCACAACTCGAAGCTGGTGTCGGAGTTGATGTATCTGGGCTACTTCTCCTACTACCTCTTCTTTATAGTGACGACGTATGTCATCTTCTTCTACGACTACAAGCAGTTGGAGCGGGTCACATACTTGATTTTCGGCGGTTTCTTCGCCTGTTATGTCATCTATGACTTCTTCCCTGTCACCGGTCCGCAGTATTACTTTCTTGCCGTAGGACTGGACGAGATAGCAGCCGGGAACCTGCCCGACATAGGCCATTACTTTGCATCGACGCAGGAGTGTATCACCCCTCCGGGCTGGCAGGACGGCGTGGGCTATCAGCTATGTCACATGATGCACCAAGCGGGTGAGCGCCCTACTGCCGCCTTCCCATCGAGCCATGTCGCCATAGCAACACTCGTGATGCTTATCGTAGCACGCATGAGGATGTGGAGATACCTGCTCTTCCTTGCCCTGCCTTACCTGTTCCTATGCCTCGCCACCGTATATATCATGGCCCATTACGCCATTGACTCCATCGCCGGCCTCTTCACCGGTGCCGCGCTGTTCTTGATATTCGGCGGTCTGAAGCTGCAAAAGGCGCGATAAATTAGTGTATTTTTTTCATCTTTTCTTGTGCATGTGCTGATAATTCCGTAACTTTGCGCCCGCATACGTTGCGCACAGGAATAATGAAGAAGAAGACATACTTATGGATGCTGGCCGTCATCTTTATTTACGGTCTTGGAGTATCATGCAGTACAGAGGGTGATGTAGTCTATCTACCTGACCCTGAAGAGCAGAAAGCGAGCACAGCTCCTCTGGTCACCGTGGTATATGATGCCGATGGCGTGGGCGACCAGTCATACAACGACCTCATCTATCGGGGCGTTGAGGAAACTGCCGACAGATATGGATTGCGTACTCTTCAACTGTCACCGCAGACCAATGCCGAAGGTCTTGCCACGTTGGAGAGACTGTTTCAGCAGATGAGCACGGCTAACGACACTATCCGTCGTCTGTGTATCGTGGCCAGCCCCGTCTATGATGAGTTCGTGCGCAAGAACAGCCACCGCTTAGAGAGTAACCAGCGTGCCGCCTTGCTCTATTTGGAAACCGACACGCCGTTAGAGAGCAAGGGTTCCACGCTATATCTTCCATACTACGGTGCCATGTACGAGGCTGGCAACATCGCTCCGCTCTTTGCCTCAAAAGTCACTCTGTTAGGAGCCAATCCGGTCAACGAGTCAGTAGCTGAAGCCATCAACGGTTTTACCGCCGGGTTCAACGACCGTCAGGCAACCATTGCCGCAACAGGCAAAGAAGAGGACGGCGAGGGTTTCAAGAAAGGCGTGCTCACCACCGAGTATATAGGCAAAGAGGCCAGCGAAGGCTTCGCCATTGATGACGAGACAGCGCTTTTGCTGATTGACTATTGCGCATTACAAAACCAATACGCCGATTTGCTGGTGCCTGTCTGCGGAGGAGCGGCCAACACCTTTGCACGCCTTGCCGAAATCACTACCGCTTACAGTTTCCTCGGTGTTGACTGTGAGCAGAATTCCGTCTATAGCCATTTCTCTGCCGTCAAGCACATAGATCGTGCCGTAGCCATGTGCATCGGCCAGTGGCTTTCTGCTGACGGCATGCCCAAGCACCAGTCCTTAGGATTGGGCAGCGGATATACCGAGGTGGTGCTACATCCGCAGAACAGCGTTTTCAAAAGCCTCGTACAACGGTATCTGCCCGATGCCGTCAGGACAGACATACACCAACAGGCCATAAAGAAGGAAAGTGATTTAAGTGAAAAGTGAAGAGTGAAAAGTAAAAAATCATGAGTAAAGTATTTTCTACCGCTATAGAAGTATTATCAAGGATTGTCAGGCAGAAGAGTTGGGGGACATTGCTGTGCACAGCACTGTTCATTCTCTCGCCTTCGCTCTTCACCTCCTGTAAGCAGGACGGCGACACTGTGGTCTATCAGCAGCAGCGCCGGTGGATGGAAAAGACCGTTGCCGTTGTGGCTCCACTTAATCATGCACCGACCAAGACGCGTCTGGAACGCACGGCGCAGTGGATGCTCAGCAACTTCCATGAGGCGCAGCTTCGCGATACCCTCTGCGTCCGTCTGAAGTTAGAGTGGCACGACGAGTTGACAGAAGACCTTACCACGCTGAGCCAGACGCTGGCCGGACGCGAAGATGTCATTGCCGTCGTCGGTCCTTTCTCCAACGACAACGTGGCAGCCTTCGCACCAGCCTGCAAGAAGACACTGAAGCCACTCATCGCACCGACGGCAACAAGCGAGGAAATCATTCGCCGATACGCCGTCAGCACCAAAACCGGCTTGCGTAAGGAGGATCCCTTTCTTTGGTCACTGACCGAGAGTGACGTGGCTTTCTCTGAAACACTGATATCCAGCTTTGCCACACTGGCAAAGTACTACTCCAAGGACATAGAAGACGGACCTAGTACGGCAGCCCTCTTCACGCCTGACGACATCTATGGACAGACCTTCTTCAATTGGCTGCCCTTTCAGGCCGAGAACTTCAACATTCAGGTGGAGAGCAACCAGCAGTACAGCAGCAGTGCCGAACTGCAGCAGCAATTGCGCAGTTACCTGACTTCCCTGAACAACAGGGGAATCGTAACAACTTCCAAGCTCGCCACCTTCTGCGTAGTGGAGTCCGCTCAGCAACTCTACGACATAGCCTTCATGCGCCGCAAATGGATGCTCAATGACCCGATTATGCGGGAGTATTTCCCACCAGATGACCCCCTGAATGCCGACAACGACGACAGTTGGAGGGATTTCGAGGGACTCTTCCGCACTTGGTTTGCCTTCAGCGGCATCAGCGAAGAGGGCATCAGTTCACTCGGTGAACAAGGTAAACGGGTACTGCATGGCTATCAGGGATTCTCTCCATACGCCGATCCTTCGACAGGCTTTGAGCTGAGCTACACCCAGAAGTTCAAGCAGAAGCCCACCTTTGCGGAGTGCAAGTTCTATGATGCACTGCTGCTCGCGGGATTTGCCGCGTGCTATGCAGAGCACCACCCCGCAGAAGGAACAGCTGAAACACAATCCTCACTCTCCACGCTTCACTCTTCAATCAACAACGCCATCATTGACATCACCAGTGTCAAGGCCGGTGATGCCAGCCTCGGCAGTGCTGCATGGAACACTTCCGCCATGGAGCAATACCTCATGGCGATGGAACGGGGGCAGCTGATGCACTTCATAGGAGCCTGCGGCGACATCGGATTCGACAGCGAGAGCTACACCTCTGCAACCTCTACGACCTACCTGCACTGGCAGATACTTGATGGTCAGCTGATACACAGAGCCTATTACAGCTCCGACGGCAGCAAGCACATTGCCTCTGCTTCAGCCGCATGGAAATACCTCTACGACGAACAGGAAGCCCTGGCAGCCTGGGACGAGATGGCTACACAGTCAGCACCAATACAATACCCCGAGCTGACCGACCAGTACGCAGTACTTGTGCAAGGTAGCTACGGTCTGAAGAACTACCGCCACCAGGCCGACGTGCTGAGCATGTATCAGTTGCTGCGCAAGAACGGCTATGACGATGACCACATCATCCTCATCGTTGATGCTGCGCTGGCACAAGACACCGGTAACCCTGAGCGAGGTATCGTGCGTACTTCAATTAGTGGACAGGACCTGCTGGGCGGCACCGATGGACTGCCAAAGGCCGTCATCGACTATAATGCCGCCTCGCTCAGTGCCGCTGACATTGCAGAGATTCTGCTTGGCCGTCAGAGCGACAGACTGCCGGTCGTACTGCCAAGAAATGCCGGACAGAATGTCCTCTTCTTCTGGAGTGGCCACGGACGCAGCACCGCCCACGGCGGCAGCAACGAGTTTGAGTGGCGCGATGACAAGGCAGGAAAAGGCTTTACCGCGACTCTCTTGCGGCAGACAGTAAGCGAGATGCTCTCTCAGGGCTATTGCCGCAAGATGCTCATCGTTGCAGAACCTTGTTATGGCGAGGTAGTCATCCGGCCATTGGAGGGCATTCAGGGAGTGCTGGCCATATCGGGAGCCGCCGCCAACGAGCAGTCATGGTCCGACAACTGGCGCGACCCGGGACTCTTCTGGATGTGCGACCGCTTCTCTCAGAACTTCATAAACGGTTTCACATCTAACCCCGAGGGCAACTTCCGCGACCTGTACCTCTACTGTTCTCAGCACACAATGGGCTCGCATGTCAAGATTGTCAATGCTGCAAAGTTTGACAACCTCTATATCACAGGGCCGCAGGAATTTTTGGAAAACATAACACAGTAAATATAAAGACCAATGAAAAAGAAACAAGGATTATTGCTTTCACTCTTAGTTTTCATGGTAACAGCGACATTGTTGTCATGTAGTGACGAGAACATCGAAAGCAGTTCACCGAATAACAATCCGCTGGCCACCAGCCTGGCGGGTAATTGGATTGGTGAGTACAGCGCCCAAGGCGAAACCACTCAAGGCACCAATAGCGTTGCCGGCACATACATCAAGGCCGTGCAGGGCCTGGAATTCAAAGCAGACGGCACCGGCACATACGCCAAATTCCTGTGTAACGTAGCCTCTGAACCGCTGAGCATCTTCGGCGGCGCGATGGACCAGACGAACGGACGCTTCCACTACACATCGGACACCGACGGCACCGTGAGCATCATCCTTGACGGTGACGGCAACAACGACAATCCCAAGAAGTGGACGCTGAAGTATTCAGAGGGAGGCCTCAGCGGCACCGATGGCAGCACAGCCTACCAGCTGAAGACTGCGGACGAGAACCAGAAGAATATGCTTGCAGACTGGGAGGAGACCCTGCGCAGCGGCGGGAACAGCGGCGAGAAGAGTTTCCTGAAAGACTGGCAGAACTGCAAGGAGGTTTATGTCAACGGCCTAACAAATCCGGTATTCCTTCCGTGGGCCGGAACAGCCAAGAACGACATTCCCGAGGACGTGTTGTATGACCACAAGAAGGAAGCCGGATGGGAGATGGCCTTCTGCTGTCTGAACGACACTCGCGCCCCACAGACCCGCTACTTCGGACTGTACAACCGCTTCCGTGGCATACTGCGTATATACATGTATATCCCAAATGCCTCAGCCTACGGCAACGAATTGGGCTTCAATGTAAACTGCGGCAGCTCAGTCAAGAACGGGTATCCATTCTTCAACGCCATGATGTACGGCATTCCCGCCAACAAGCCCTTCACCTCTTGGACTCAAGGCATAGACCTGGCTACGGGCACTTCTAAGTACAAGCCGCTCTCATGGTTTCTGACGCCCTATTCCGAGAAGACCAAAGCCGATGGTGTTTCGGTCTATTGGCACTGCTTCGACATTGACATGTCGGGATATGTTCCTCCCACGGAGACTACGGCCTGGAAGAGTCACATTGACAGTGAAATGCCGCTTCTGTCCCTGCAACCCGTCAGTCAGAACACTTCAGACATCAAGCTGACGGGACGACTGCTGGGCAAGATGGAAGGCACCTTCGAGAATCCAAAGATAAAAAGCTCGCCTGCCGACCCGAACCTGCACGCTGCAAAGATAGCGTTCAATTTCATGGGAAATATCTTCCAGGGTATTTCGCGTTATGGCGCTCAAGCGGCTAATATCTACAATGTGTATAATGCTCAGGCAAATCGTCAAAATTTGCATGGTTCCCCTGGTGTTCTTTCCAGTCTTGCCCTGGGTGGCGGACTGTTTGGAGTTGCCTGCAGTTCAGTCGGAGCGCTGCTCAATGAATTTGACGCGCAAAAGACAGAGGTGGTGAAGCCAGGAGTCATCAACCTGAACTTGGATGCCAATATCGATATGACGGGCCACATGAGCAGCTGGAATTCGCTGGACGCCGGTGGCATGCAAGTGACTCCGGATCTGCTGAAGTCCACCAACCGCAACTGCCACATCGGCGAGGGATGCTTCGGACTGGAAGAGTCACCCGTGGTATGCATTGCCAAGGAAGACTTGCTGTCAGAGACTCCCAACGTGAACTTAACCATCGTTCGCGAACGATACTCTGCCGGCAGCGAGGAGGAGAACGAGCGCTATGCATTGCGTTTCATCACGTTCCTCGACCCTAACAGCATTAAGATAAACCTGAATACCGACATCTACCACGACATTGAGAACCTCACGGTGACGGCCTTCTGCGCCGTCAACACCTCTATGGAGACCGGTAACACCGATACCTATCGCAAACTGATAAAACTCAACGAACGTCCCACACTGTCGTTCCCTGAGCCAAATCCGAGAACCCCAAACCTGATTGCACTCAACACCAAGTCATCCCTGAGGCTTCATAATATCTCGTGCGACGACGTGCTTAAAGGCTGTCCCTTCGCTTTCCCCGACAATACCAAGTCGGAGTATGTCAAGTTGGCAAAGCAGAAAGGCGATGAGGTTTACCGTTACTACGGCATGGGTTCTGACCTCTTAGGCTACAACATCATGGTGGAGCCGCAAGCCTACCTGCCCTTTAGCGGCTTTGACTTCAAGAAGCCCGTTGCCCCAGACATCATTGTGCCGGTAATAGTCACTTTCGACTGTCGTGAGCATAAGGGTGTCATGCTGGTAAAGCAGTTCATCCCCGACTTCAAATTAGTCAGTCGCAGCGAGCTCTCCACCTACTACACCCAGCTGCAGGAATTTGAAAAGAAGAGCAAGGGCAGTGAGGTGGTAGGAAGAGTTCACAATGCAGAATCCCTTGAATACAAGAGCAACAGCTACCTGTATATGACCAGAGCACTCAACACACTGAAAGCAGTAACAGGAAAATAATTAATGCAGAGCAATCAATAAGATATGAAAGCAAATCATTTTTTCAAGAATAGCATGAAGGCTGCGGCTATTGTCTGTTGCGGTCTTATGCTGTCCGTCGGCTTCACGGCCTGCAGCGACAGCGATTTAAGCAGTAATGAGAAACCTGACGGAGGGCATCAAGAGGAGGAAGTCATCACCTACGATGACCTGGCATACTTCCAGAGCAGCATCATTGAGGTGGACGAGAATGGTAACATCAAAGCCCAGTATGTCGGTGAAGCACTCTTCGATGACGACCCTCAGCACCTCTACATCGGCGTAGATAACTATGAGGAGGCAGAGACGCTGTTCCGCCGTTGGATAGCCCCCGACGTGACACTGGGTGCCACGGCTCCCCTCACAGCCCAGCTGACCGACACGCTGGGCAATGCTCAGGGCTCTGTCACCTTCGCCAAGAGTACGGAGAGCGGGGCCGTGGCAGAGGTCACAGCCTCAGCCGACACACAGCTGAAGCACTTCAACAAGGTCAGCTTCCTGCTTAACAGCGCCTGGCCACACAATGCCGCATCGCCGGTACACCATGCGAAAGACATTATCCTGGCACGAGTTCCCATCGACAGAGTATGGCTGTTAGATTTTCTGGATGAAAAGGACCATATCCTCAAATGGATGTGCATACAGGAGGAGCGTAACGGACAAAAGCCTATTTTCATTGCCGTCAGCAGCTCCTCGTATTACACGAAAGGTGCAGTAAGACCTCATTCAAGCGATGAGTTTAGGGATATTGTGGGTTCCCCATGCGTACCGGGTCTGGCTCGTGCCAAAGGAATCAGCGATATTCTGAAGACGAGATGGGAGGCATTCTGCGCAACATACGATGCCCAGGGAGGCGGAAAGCTGAGCGGCGATAAATTCTGGATAGATAGCCGGCACGGTATATTCAACGCATACGATGATTACATGTATCTTAGCAGTGGAGCGGTATATGGGTATGGTGGATATCCGTGGGAGGATGAAGTGCGTCTGCCCATCCTGTTCAAGATTGACTGGATGAGTGATGCCGAAGTGTCGCAGATGCTCACGCCGACTAACGGTAGCGCCAACCACGGCATCGGCGAACATTACTATAATCTGTTTGACAACAGCACATCGTCAAAGTGGTACTCTTGGAGAGATAACAAGGAGCAGCCTTTCTTCGTGGAGTTCTGCAGCAACTACCCTGTAACTCCCACAGGCTATAAGTTCTTCACTGCCAATGATTCGCAGAAATACTGGGGACGTAATCCTACGAAATGGAAACTCTACGGCAAATATGACGAGACCGAAGAGTGGACGCTGATTGACGAGCGCGATACGGACAAGAATCCTGCTGATGCGCTCCCTGCCGACAACGAGGCAGAGAAGGCCTTCACCATTGCGAAGCCTGACCTGTTTCAGTATTTCAGGCTGGAGATCAGCGACTCGAAGGGTGGCGACATACAACTGTCTAAATTCCTGTTTACATACTGATGAGGAGAATATCCATACTGCTGTCCGTTCTCCTGCTCCTCATGGGGCAGGAGGCTGAGGCAGAGAAAACAGCCCAGGCCATAGTCACGAACGACAAGACGATGCACTTCGTCTATGACGAGCCTGTCGCCGAAAACAGCACGTACAAGTCGCAGACAGTATCGCGTGTATGGAGCGGCGACGCAGTTGTCAACGATGAAGACGGGGCTGATTGGAACAGCGCAGATGCGGCAACGAGATGTACCAAGGTGATTTTCGACGCCTCGTTTGCCTCCGTGCGTCCCAAGGTGTGCAAGTATTGGTTCATGAATTTTTATTACCTGACGGCCATCGAGGGTCTGCAATATCTGAACACCAGCGAGGTGACAAGCATGCAGAGCATGTTTGCCAACTGCGCCCTGCTGACAACACTGGATGTCACATCCTTTGACACGCGGCAAGTGACTGACATGCACGCCATGTTTCAGAACTGCAGCAAGCTGACCGAACTAAACCTTGCCAGCTTCCGCACCGATAAAGTCACCGACATGAGCAATATGTTTCAGGATTGCAAGGGGCTCACCACCATCTACGTCAGCAGGCTCTGGTCAACCGCCGAGGTTGGCACCTCAAGCAATATGTTCTACGACTGTCAGAACCTCAAGGGTGGCAACGGCACTACCTTTACTGCCGGAAACACGAATAAGGAGTACGCCCGCATCGATGCTGCCGGCACTCCAGGTTATCTGACAGAGTCCGGCACCGTGTTTCTCCATGACAATGCCGACAACACGCCCGCACTGACAGCCTATAATGGTCAGACAAAGACCGTCACAATCATGGGACGCACGCTCTACAAGGAC
>JAFVGZ010000040.1 GCA_017478025.1 Prevotella sp. | reverse complement strand
CTCTACGCTCTGTATCTCCTCCGAGCGCAGTCGTTTCAGTTCGTCCTTATCTCGCATCTTTCTACCATTAATATAAAAGACTGGTGTGCCCTTGCCCAGCACCTCCAGGTCTTCGCCCTTCAGCGTCATGCCAGGCACCTTGGCCAGCATTTCCTTTGCTGTACCCGACTGGCACAAGATGGTACCCTGAATGGTAGTTATCATCGAGTTGCCCGTCAACTTGGTTTTAGGCATCTGTCCCTTTACCACAATCTCACTGAGCATCGCCTGGTCTTCCTCCATCTGGATGGTGCCTATTTCCGAACTATTCACGTTCACATACTTGGTACGATAACCGATGTACGAGAATCGCAGAATGCAGCAGGCATCGGTAGTCTTAATCTGGAAGATACCATCCACATCGCTCGTTGCACCTTGTATATAAGTAGAGTCGGATGCGAGCAGTGCCACACTCACAAATGGCAAGGGTTCACCCTGCGCGTCAATTACTCGTCCACCAACATCCTCGGTCTTAGCCTCGGCTGATAAACACATCATCATTGCAGCTATCAAAGCTACCATTTTCAAACTGATCTTTTTCATTTTTCAAATTATTAAATGTTTTGCCAGTTTGATGCTACACAAGCATAAAAATGTTGCAATCCACCCCATTTCTGGGATGAATTGCAACATTTTGTGACGAATGACACTATTCCAATGGTACCATCACATTTCTCATCTTTCTTATGATTATTTGTTTTTGTACTCAAAGAAATAGAAGTCTGTCCAGCCTGTGTTCTCGGCGTAGAGGTGCTGCTTGCCGCGATACTCGAAACCGAGACGTTTGTAGAGTTTGTGGGCGGGTGTGTTCGAAGCAAGGGCATCGAGACGGATGGCCTGCATGCCTTTACTCTTTGCCATACGGATAGCCTCGCGAATCATCTCTGAACCGATGCCTTTGCCTTGATAGCCAGGACTGACGGCAAGGATATGAATCACAGCCACCTTTTCGTCTGGCACCTGCTGCGACCAGTCGATGGCGTGATAATCCTCACCCTGATACATCGTGACGGCCATTGCACCGATGATGATGCCACGCTCACGATAGAGATACATACTTCCCTCGTTGATATAGGCACGGATGCCCGCAACCGTAGGGTGCTTGCCCTTGCTCCATCGGGCGTATGTGGCCATCTCTGGCGTACGCTCCGTCACGTCATCATAGAAAGCGATGATGGCATCAAAGTCGTTTTGTGTTGCTAATTCTAATTTCATTGCGTAACTTTTTAAATCCTGACCGCCCCAAACTATATGGGACGATCAGGGCGGATTATTACTTTATTGGTATCTGAATCACCGACAGCCATTTCTCAGGGTCTTCTTGGTTCCAGGCTCCATCGATGTAGCATGTACGATGCTGACCTGCGACTTTGTAGCCCTGCTCTTCGATGTAGCGAAAGGCCTCGGTGAACGACTCGTAGAATCGCTCATAGGGGCCGATGTGCTTCATGCAAAGTGCTTTTGGTACCGCTGGCAAACGCTTAAACTTAATAATAGCGCTGTCTTCGCCCATCTCCTCCACCTGTTCGCAATACTCAATGTCGATGTCAGTGGGGGTGTACTCCTTGTTGTGCTCAATGGTGAAGCAGTAACCTGGTGGCGGACACTTGCATCCTAAACGTTGCATTTCAGGACCAATCTTCTCGACACACATAGGGCCGATAGCGGCGTAGTTAGGAATTACTTCACGATGACTTGCCACGATGATTTCGGGCAGAGATTGAATACTAATCTTTTCCATTGTCTTCATTTCTTTGCGAGCGTTCCTCCAGTCGAGCAGTTGGTTACGACGGGCGATCAGTGCCTTCAGTTGTGCCTCCGTTTCCCTGATTTTCTCGGTCATCTGGCGGATGGTAGGAGTGTGAGAATATGAATCGCACAGGTCCTTAATCTCATCCAGCGAGAAACCGAGACGTTGTAGGTCGCGTATGGTCTTAAGCCGTTGCATCTGGTCGATGCTGTAATAGCGATAGCCCGTCCACTCGTCCACCTCGTCAGGCACAAGTAGTCCCTTCTGCTCATAATGACGCAGGGTTTTAACTGTTACCTGCATCAACTCTGAGAACTCTCCGATTTTTAACCTTGTTTTTTTACTCATATCGCGCGATGTATTTGCTAAGCAACTGCGAAGTTAAGGCATGACCTTAGGGACGAGTCAAGAGAAATGAATACTTTAACACGGATTTAACACATCTTTGCTCTTTCTTTTACTCCCGGCCAATAGCACCATGCGATAATGGCGGGAATGAGGAATGAGATAGATTGTAGCCAGGTGAAATCATTGATACAGCTAATGCCTCCAGCCAGAGCACGAAGGCTATAAAGCACAACAATGGTGATGATTGCCATACGTGTTAAGGGAAAGCGACGGATGTCGCCTGTGGCAGAGAGGGCATAAAGTCCTGCCAGGCAGAAAGCGAGGACAAGACCTATGGTCAGGGCATACAGCATCCAAACATGTCCTGATACCATCTGATGCATGATTTCCAGGATGCCATAGGCTTCGAATGCCTCATCCAGAGCGAACAGGCAGCCGATGTGGCCAATGGCTATAAGGAAGTGGAGCACCGCTCCGAGTCGCAATCTTTTCATCTTATTTTATTATGGTGTCTAACAGTTGTCTGGTAATATTTGCTATCACTGCCTCAGATGATGAATTCGTGGTGAAAACGGCGATAATGGCGTGGCTTCCATCAAGCATGAGAATGATACCTGCATCGTTCATGTCTTGCAATCCTTCAGCAGATGGGAATCCCGTACCTGTCTTATGTACGATACGAGCATCTGCGGATATCGCTGCAGGGATTCGTTTCAGTCCTGTTGAGCAGTCTGCCATCGCCTTCCAGATAAATGTCAGATATCGGTTGTCATCTTTATGATGATAAAACCACTCGAACAAACGAACCATTTCGGCGGGGGTGGAACTATTTTCGATAGCCTTTGCCGGATTCTTGTGTATCTGTTCCTCTGTCATACGGATATGGATATCGTGGAATCCAAGTTTTCTCATGTACTTCTCTACCGCTTTGGGCTTGCCGCAAAACTTGAAAAGGAGTTCGCTGGCATTATTGTCGCTCTGCCCGAGAGATAATTCCAGTAGTTCCGCAAACGAAAAGGTCGTTTTGCATTCAAACCGTTTTAGCATTGGCGACCATGTGTCTTGCATCAGGTCTGCCTTATCGATAACGATAGTGTCATCGAGATCCAGCCCTTTCCGATTCAGGTAATCGGCAACACATAATGCTTGCGGGAACTTCATCACACTGTGCATGGCAAAATGCTCGTTTTCATTAATGCCAACAAAAGAGCCATCACGCATGATGCACGCACCATAGCTGGTACTGTCGCATATTAGGTCTTGGCCCAAACACGATGTAGCAATCAATGCACAAACTATAGTTACTATCTTTCTCATATCATTTCTTGTCCTTATGAAATGTCCATGACCTTCGGTCGAGCCTGCTCACGCTCGGCAGAATTCAAGTATGAGTTGATTCTTCTCTCGCTAAAACGCAGCCTTCATGTATAGCAGCAAATGTGGCTACGATTGCAGCTATTGAGATGGGTGCGATAGACCACAGTGTCATGGGTACCGTAATGAATAGCAGGAATCCCGCCCACTTGTTCGCGAGGGTGTGAGGGAAGCAACAGCGCCCATACATCACAAGTGCTGAAAGCTGATTCACGACTTTAATTGCGACGATTACTCCTGCCCACAACCATAGCCATTGTGGCAGTTCGAGTATCGGCAGGAGTTTCCAGGCACAACATGCTACGAAGCAGATGTCTGCCACGCTATCTAGCAATGCTCCAATCCTGGTAACGCACTTCAGTTTCCTAGCCAGCCACCCGTCGGCTATGTCGCTGATGCCGCAAACGATGTAAAGCACCCCAAAAAGAATGCTTGACACATCACTTAACAACAGAACAACAGTTCCGACAATTCGGAGCGACGACAGGATATTCGGCAGGTGTTTCATTGGCATTGTCTTTCTTATCCTTTATTTTATTCCAATGGCATCATCACGCCACACTGGTAATTGGGCGAGTCGATGTCGGTGCCGTTGTACCATTCCATCGTCATAGCGTTGTTGGGGCAATGGAATTCCGAGTGCTGGGGCAGCCACTCTTTATAGAACATTTGGTACTGCTCTTGAAAGGCTTTCATGCCTCCCTCGAAATGCATCTTCAGCCACTTGCCACTATGAATAGGGAAAAGCTGCATTCCCTCAGGCACCCCGCCACCTTTATATATTCCGCCGATGACGTATGTAAAGGTGTTCTTGCTGCAAGCACCAAAGTTTGCCTCCCAACAGGTTGCACAATTATGGTTGGGAGTGTTGCAGGTGCAGAGCCCAAACTCTCCGACACCATTGTCGATGGCTGCCTGCTGAAAGGCATCAGGTGCCTTGTGTTCCATAAAGACGGGTTTAATAATGCGTTCCACATACTCGCCCCAGAACTTAGGACACTCTTCCTGTCCCTTGCAGAATGCAATTTCCTTGGCCATGCCAATAATCTGCACATTCTCTAACGTAATAATCTCGTATTTCATCTTTTTTATCTTTTTTGTTATAGTACCTTCTTTACACCTGGAATCATCCGCAGCAGCCAGGTGAGCCCGAAGGAAGCTATGGTGGTGACGACTCCGATGAACATGAACTTACCGAATGCTCCCATCCAGATACCATCAACCGCATACTGCAAGGCTATCATCAGTAATAGATGGACGATGTAGGCTCCGTAAGCCTGAGCGGCACACCACTGCCAGAACTTACTGTTCCAATTGCCGTACTCACGAAACAGCCAGAGCAGTCCGAAACTAATGAATACGCAAAGTAACGACTCGTAGATGCCGAACCACTGAGCGACAAAGTCGTTCCACTCACCGCCATCACGCAGATAGATGCCTAATGCTAACAAACATCCTATCACAAGCGACAGAAATCCTGTGGCTTTGGAAATTCTCTCAAGCCAACAAATGCGACTGGTTAGAATGCCGACAACGAACATCATCACGTATTGCAGATAATGAGCTGGTTCCATTGGCAAGGGGATGATACCGAAAGGCCATATCCAATGATCCTGCGGACTGACCAAACGTATCAGATAACTGCCAATGCCCATGATGCCACCGAATATCAGCAGGCCAATGATGGTAGGTTTCGACGAACACTTACCATCGATGGGCTTGCATATCAATCGTATCAAGGCATAGAGAAGACAGAACACCAGCAGACTCTCAATATACCACATGTGACCAATCTCGAATTTACCTGATAGTACCGATAACAATCCTCCCATCACCAACAGGGGGATGCCCAGGCGTATCAATTTCTTTTGGACAAATATCGAGGCTCCCTGTTTATCGTAACTCGCAGGGACAAAATAGCCAGAGATCAGAAAGAACAATCCCATGAAGAAGGCTGCATTTACTGAGAAGAAATGCCATATCCAAGGCATCACCTCGGCAGGATTACTGGGTGTATAGGCCCAGTCTCCGCCATCACCGTATGCCTGACCAGCATGGTGGAATATCACCAGCACCGTCAGGCATACTTTCAGATTGTCCAGATATAAAAATCGTTTCATTCTTTGTTTCTAATTTCCAGTCTCAACACTCTAATTGGCCTATTCTCACCTTGATACTGATTCGCATCGATGCAGGTTTCACCTGTAGGGACGAAGCCACATTTCTCCATCACTCGGCCTGAAGCGGGGTTGTCAACGAAATGACCACTGATTAGCGATTTGATGTCCGTCGATTCTCGGATGTGGTCTAACATCAGGCGCAGTGCCTCTGTGCAGATGCCCTTATTCCAATAGGGCTTGGCCACCCAATAACCAATGAGCGGTTCACCCTCGCGGGCCGGCAGATCGCACTCGCACGACGGGCCGTACCCCATAGCGCCAATAGGCTCGTCAGTCTCTTTTAGAACGATAGCCCATGTGTGCAGCACGTCATTAAATACAGTGCGAATAATCTCCAGACTCTCCTCCACATTCTGATGAGGTGGCCATCCTGCACGAGGCCCCACATCAGGATCAGAAGCCCATTTATACAGTGTCTCCGCATCCGATTCGCGCCAAGGGCGCAATATGATACGATTTGTTTCCATTGTAATTCTATTCATTTGATATTATCGTTTTCTCTTCCCATGCTTTCAGGAAAGCAAGCTGTTCTGGCGTATGAAACCAATGTTCTCCATCAGGCATGATGGTTACCTGGCACTGATGCTGACTGATGAAGTCGTGACCTACTTCCTCGCTGACAATCAGATCCACTTCTGGGCGAAGGATGTAGGTAGGTGCAGCCCAACTTGTAATTGGGTTATTAACAACCCACTCGTAATAGTCGTCCTCACGCTGTGGCATCAGTTCAATAAACCGCTTCATGTCGAGAATTGGTGAAACAAGCAATGCCTGCTCCACTTTCTTGCTCTGGAAAGCCAACAACGTAAACCACGAACCTATACTGTTAGCACGAACAGATACCGATTGCCAATTATCATATAGATAATCACAGATATCGTTCAGCAAAGGCAGTACCTCCCAAGGCTTGCGCTCTACAGGCAGGTCGATACCCAAAACTTGATAACCTTTAGGCACAGTTACCTCTGCAAAAGCCAATGCCTCTTCCTTGTGTCCATGCAATCCATGCACAAACAGGAATACTTTTTCGCTCTTTTCGCCAATAATCAGCGCCGGCGTAGAGCCAATATTTAATTCAACAACCTTCATGCCTTGTTATTCGCTTACGCGCATTATTCTGAATGTACAGCGGTCGCTTCCTCTGAGAATCGTATTCTCAATCCGAACCTCGAAATGGCTATCTGGTTCAAGTTGCGAAAGAATATATAGAATACTCTGTCGTGAACACTCACACTGCTGCGGATGGTTTCTCAGCCCACATTTAACTTTAGGGCACGTACATTCCAGATAACTCAGTTCATAAATCTTTCCAGACTCAATCACCCTACCCGTATAGGACTTGCTGTTGTACCCTTCCGTATAGATCCTGTCAAAATCCCCTTCATACTTGGCATATATTTGCTTATGTATCTGGAGAACATGATCCTTAACACATTCGATGGCTTCTTCTCTAAAACATGCTATCATTTTATTCATATTGTGTTTATTGTTTTTTGAAGTTCTTCTAAGAATCGGGCAGCGTGCCCACCATCCATCTGCACGTGGTGGAACTGGAAGGAGATGGGCAAAGTGACTTTGAACCAATGCTTGCGGTATTTGCCCCACATCACCATCGGATTGCAAAATTTGTCTGTGTATTGATTTATGATGCAGTCAAGTTCGGTGGCTATCATGGCTGATGTACCGATAATCATGTAATCTTCGAGAAAACTGCTTTGGCAATTCTTTGCTGAGTTACTAGTCAAACGCTGATAATCTGCTTGAAACTGGCACAAGTCTTTCGAGAAGGGTATATCGCATGAGTTAATTCCTCCTTTTGCATTTGACACTATCACGTTGATGGCAAGCCGATCATATCGATATAGTTTCCCTTGCTCTGGAATCGTAAAGAACTCCTCAATTTGGTTGGCTACCTTGCCGATGCACCAGCAAAGCGCCATATTGAACGGCATCGAATGACGTTTTGCATACTTCCTCAATCGAGTCACATCAAGTATCTTGACTAGAGTTACCATAGGCATGGGCGATGACATCCACAGTTCAAAAGCCTGAGCCCGACTTGTTTCTTTTGGGGAGATTTCCTGTTTCATAATGTTCTTTCATTATTTATAATCGGCAAGCGTTTTCACCTCACAGCCTTTACTTTCGTAATATGCGAACATTTCTGGCAACTTCTTCAGGTCATAGCTGGTGATACAGTCGGAGAGGGTATGCACCGTGAAGCCAACCTTGGCCATGTTGAAACACGTCGATTTCACGCAGCCTGTAGCATCCGCGCCAGCTACGTAGAACTCATTGATGCCGTTCGCAGCGATGAAAGCAGAAAACGCCTCGCTTGTAAGGGCGTTGCTTTTCGTCTTCACGAAGATATTGTCTGACACGACCTTCATCTCAGGAACCAGTTCTTCGCCCTTGCTACCTGGCTTGAACGTTCTCGTAGCAGCGGTGATGTTGTTGTGCTTAATATACACAACCTGCATACCCTCTTCCATAGCCCATTCGATGGCGGCATTGATGTTGCCGATGATGTCCCTATAGTGTTTGGTGATGTCGTTCTGAATGTCGATAACGACAAGTGCTTTGTTGTTCATTACTTCCCGCACAAATTCTCCTTTGCCTCGGCACTGTTCTCCCAGATGGCACCAACCTTTTTGCACGAGTTCTTGTCAGGACAGTCGCCACAGGTTTCGTAACCCTTGGTGGCTACACATTTTTTCACCTCGCACATGTGGCTACAGAAGTAGAACTTCGGGCCTTCCACGCGACATCCTACACAATTAATACTCTCAGGTGTAATCTGATCCGTATGATTCATCTCGCACCACTTCTTTGCTACCTCAACGCGCATTTTGTCGTCGTTCTTAATAGTAGCAAGGCGAGCCTCACAGGTCTCACAGTTAATGCCACAACATGCTATCAATTTATTCATATCTCATTATTCTTTTTTGTTTTCAATTATAAAAATACGATTACTCAATGACGAAACTTCTTGATTTGACGTATTAAGTTTGACGCTGCAAAAGTACACATTGTTGCAGATAGCAACATATTTATGGGATAAACAGCATCGATTTGTGACGAATGGGGGTTAGCATAACCTAAGCCATAACTCATCATTTTCTCCATCGTTTTAGCATCGGGAAGAAACCTTGCATCATCTGCTTATACTCTTCTTTGGTCATGGGCTTGGGCATGTTCTTGTTTACCTCATCAATAAACTGGGTGCAATGCTCAATCATCTCGTCCATGTTGCAGTCCTGCACAAACTTGCCATCCTTGTAGCAATACTGGCAATAATCAAAATTGGTACTGCCGTCTTCGTTTGTGCCGCAATCCTCGATACGCGTCAATGGCATGCCGCAACTCTGGCAGAACTGTGGCAGTTGGCCCTCTTGGAATGCTTTCTCCTTCTGAGAGAAGCTGGCTTCGTAAGCCTCGAAAGCCTCTGGTTTTTCATCGGCTACAAAATAGCCCTTGGGAGGGCAATAGGTTGCCTCGGCGATACCATTGTTCTTAAGCCAACCAGGAATTAGTTCCTGAGCCAGGAAATAAGGCACTTCGGCATCTTTCGGCTCGGCATGATAGTGAATATTCAGTTTGCTGGCAAGGTCGAAGCCTGCATGTTTGTAAAACTCGATGTTACCCTCCATACAGATAAAGCCGATACCCATGTCGCGAGCCTTATCCAAGGCATATTGCAGCAACTTCAGACCATAGCCCTTGCGCTTGTAGGCAGGATGAATGCTGATGGGGCCGAATGTCCACGAAGCTTTCTTGCTGCCATCATCAAGCACAAGTTCGGCCTTCGAAAACATCACATGACCGATGATCTTTCCATCTACCTCCATCACAAAATCCAGCTCTGGTATAAAGTCGGGATTGGTTCTATACTGATTGAGCACGTAATGCTCTGTGCATCCAGGACGATATACGTTCCAGAATGCCTCACGCGTCAGGTTCTCTACCTCACGATAGTCTTTTGTATCTTCTAATCTAATAATCATTGTTATTTTTGATTTTAATTATTTACAACTTATTGATAGCCTTACGGCACTTTTGTTTGTCTTTCTCGGTCAGCGCGGGATGCATGGCTGTGCCGCCACGCTCGATGGTACTTACGATTTTGAAACCTGCATAGCGGGCTATCTCACGCATGGCACGGATAGCTCCGCGCGACTGTTTGAACAGAATGTTCCAAGGCCATGGCGTAGTGCAGGTGCTGATAAGGATACCTTTCTTACCTTTCATCAGCGGTTCTGGAAAACGATTAGTATCACGCATCATGCCATACACCTGACGGTCGAACATCAGTTTCATCTGTCCAGGGATGTTGCCCCAGTAGCAAGGTGCACCCATGATGATCGCTTCAGCCTGCTGCATCATCTTCAACACCCGCTGCGAATCATCTTCTGCGAGAACGCATTTCTGCTTCGTGCGACACGCCATACAGCCTGTGCAAGGCTTCACGGTCAGGTCGTTGGTATAGACCATCACCACCGTATCGCCTCGCGTTTCAGCCTCCTCCCGCATGATGCCTAGCATCTGGGAAATCAGCCCCTTCTTCCGAGGACTGCCATTTATAATCAGAATGTTCATATTCTCTTTTGTACTCAAAAATCTATTTTATTTGTATTGCCCACTGAAAATCCTTTTACGCAGACACTTTATGGCGGGTTTATAATAATCTATCTCCATCGCTTCGAGGGTACGTTTCAACTCGTCCATCAGTTCTGGATAGAAGGTGCACATGCGAAAGGCGAGTTTCATGCAGAGCGTTTGGGTGCCGGAAAACTCTTCGATGCTGACCATGTGCTCGAAACAGAAATCAAGGAAGTCAGTCCGCAAATCATCCTCGTCCATTTTCAGCTTTTCGATGATGTTCAGCGTTAGCCGCCTCACCGACGAATTCTCCGTCTGCATGGCCAGATCTATCAGCTCATTGTATATCACCTTCAATTCCGACAACTCTTCGTCCTTAGCTTTGGTCAGTCCCCACAAAGCAGTTCTCGCCACACGATAGTCGGTGTCGAAGGCATAGCGTTGGGCAAAGCCCAGAAAATCACCTTTCGCCTTAATCTCTTGGTATATCTCCTGAGCTCCGCCCTCACTAAAAGTCTGGTTCAATCTCTCACTTGTTATCGCCATTGTAACTATTTATTCTGGTTTTGCCCAGAATACCTCTGGGTCGGTTGTGGTATCACATTTCCAATTGTTGTTAACGAAGCCTACTGGTATAAGTCTAATATCACCTTCAGGATCGTTGTCGCGATAGACGCTCTCAGGATTAAAGCGGTTCAGCTTCTTGCAAACAAAGTAGTACAGGTTCTTTGCCATGTAGGTCTCCAAGTAGTATTCCTTTGTCTGTTGCGACTCATGGTTCCAGTTAGCAGTCTCGCAGAGCACCAAGGGTTGGTCGTTGATG
>JAFVGZ010000021.1 GCA_017478025.1 Prevotella sp. | reverse complement strand
TTGTTATTTCCAATGCGATTCCGAATTATATCAACGCCCTCTTTGAGGTCGTGTCCGGTTTCATGAGTGAAGAGTGAAGAGTGAAGAATAAAGAAGGTAAAGCAAACGAAAAATGAAAAAGAAGAGAAACTTACTGATGCTCTTTGCCGCTATCATGGCAGGCATCATGATGACAGGATGTTCTGAGAGCAACGAAATAACAGAAATTGTCAGACCTGAGGCGGGAGGAGACAAAGACAATCCGGAGCTGTTGTCTGACGAGGTCTCCAAGATGCTCGAGAAGCTGCCGGGCGTTTCTGACGTCACCATTGACATTGCCGTTGACTATACAAGCCTCAAGCAGGACAAGGTCTATTTCTTTTACTTCAATCAGCCTATAGACCACAAGAACCCCGCTCTGGGCACTTTCAAACAGCGTGCAAGCCTGAAGTATGTATCGCAGGATGCCCCCGTGGTGCTCTATACCAACGGCTACTCCATGGGCGACAGCGCTCACCAGGTGCGTGACGTTGACCTGAGAAACCACCTCAATGCCAACATGCTCTCCGTGGAGCACCGCTACTTCAACAAGTCACTGCCGGAGGCTTCCGACAACCTGGACTTCACCTACCTGTGGGCCGACCAGGCTGCTGCCGACCTTCATGCCATTGTTGACATGATGAAGAAAAACCTCTTCAGCCAGAACAATTGGATCAGCACTGGTCTCAGCAAAGACGGTATCACGACAGCGCTGTACGCATACTACAGCGACCTGAACGGGTGGGACGACATTGACCTGTACGTGGCTTTCGGCACTCCATTCCTGCCCGCCACGCCTACATGCAGCGACGACACACGCATGGGCCAATACATGTATAACAATTGCGGTGCGGGCTATGACGCAGACTCAGAAATGGGCATAGCCTACACGCGACTGAGGAAGATGCCCGTAGCCATCGCCAACAACAAGGTTCTGCGCGAGGCCTGCATCAAGGAATTCTACCAGAAGTACCCCAAAGACTATGTAGAGGTTATCAATACCTTCGGACGTAGCGAGGAGGAGGTGACATGCGGCCTGCTCTATAACATGCTCATGTTAAACTTCTACAAGTTCTCCGGAGTACCGTTCAGCAGTTGGGCAAAGCTGGTCCCTGACGTTGACAAGGCCATTGACATCGCAACAACACAGAAGGAGATGGACGACAGGGATGAGGCAATAGAGCAGGTGGCAGAATTTGCATTCATGAGCTCTAAAGAAATAGAAGACTCTCTGAAAGCGATGCTTCTGAAGGACCTTATGGACTACACAGACCCATATTCTTATCAGCAGACACGTGCGGCATATACAGACGAAGAGCTGTTCCAGCTGCGCAACACCGACAGCGACATGCCTTATTATGTGCAGGCAGCCCGCGAGTTTGGCAATGTAGCCATCGACTTCTCTATGCTTGAGGGTACAGCCATCTCTACAGACAAGGCATACAGCGTAGCCGACATCTTTGAGAACCATACCAACATGCAGAAGTATGCCTCTCAGTGGGACGGTGGACGCCTGATGAGCGATTTCCGCTCATGGGTAAAGACGCAGTCTAAGTACAAGATGTTGTTCGTCTATTGCACTGATGACCCTTGGACAGGCGGTGCCATCGATGACAGTACTAACCCCGTAGTGACAAAGATTGTAAGCAAGGGCGGATGTCACTCTGACGAATTCCTCAATGACAAGCTTTACACAACGGAGGCTTCGCAAAAGATTATAGCTACTATCAAGTCTTACATAGGACTGTAAGAAACACATAGCTTAAGTCATAACACAAGTGGGTGAGCCCCGAAAAACAGGCTCACCCACTTGTGTTTTTTTACCTGCTTACGAAATTCGGAGGGCTTAGGTCCTAATCCATTCCGAGGGTCAGGACATCGAACTTCATGGTCAGGGCATCGAACATGAGCAGACGATTGGTGAGCAGTTGGCCTGCACCGGTGAGGTATTTCAACGTCTCTGCCGCCTGAATGGTGCCAAGCATACCTGCCACAGCACCGAGGACGCCCAGCACGGGGGCTTGGGTAACAGTGGCTTCTGCAGAGGCCTGAGCACGGTCTTCTGTTGGTGGTGGGCCGAAGATAGCACGATAGTCTGCCGTGCCCGGCACATGAGTGAAGGTCTGACCTGTCCACTCTGATATGCCGCCGTGTGAGAAAGCCTTGCCTGCAGCCACACAGGTATCGCTGACCAACGCCTTGGCAGCGAGGTTGTCGGTGCAGGATACTATGAAGTCATAGCCCTGGATGATGCTCAGGGCATTGGCGGGAGTGAGGAACTCATGGTATGTCTCCACCGCCACATCAGGATTAACAGCCATAATTTTTGCCTTGGCACTCTCTACTTTGGGGGTGCCAAGGTCTTTTGTATGGTGTATAATCTGTCGCTGCAGGTTGCTCAGATCTACCACATCGGCATCAATAACGCCGATGGTGCCCACACCGGCAGCGGCGAGATAGAGCATGACGGGTGAGCCAAGCCCGCCGGCACCCACGACAAGCACGCGGGATGCCATGATTTTCTTCTGTCCCTCTTCGCCTATTTCAGGCAACATGAGGTGGCGGGAATAACGATTATTCAATTCATAATTCATGATGCATAATGCATAGTTGCGTATATTTTTGATGCAAAATTATGAAAAATACTTGAAAATGTATTACCTTTGCACCATTATTTTATTTTTCATAAATCATAAGACACAAACTAATGAAGAAAAGTCAACTAATTCTTGCGGCATTATGCGGCTGCCTTTGCAGTCAGGCCGCTGAGCCATCTGATAGTCTTAGTCTTGGTGAGGTGGTGGTGACGGGCACTCGCAATGCCACTGATGTGCGCCACCTGCCATTCACGGTGAGCGTGATAGACCGTAACACACTGACTCTGGAGCACCAGACCTCCCTGTTGCCTACGGTGATGCAGCAAGTGCCGAGCCTCTTTGTCACCAGTCGCGGTATGATGGGCTATGGTGTCAGCGGCGGTGCTGCCGGTGGTATCAACCTTCGCGGCATCACTGGCGGCGCGGGTCAGTTGCTGGTGCTCATCGATGGTCACCCACAGTACAGCGGTGTATATGGTCACCCTATCGCCGACTCATACCAGACTCTGATGGCGGAGCGCGTAGAGGTGCTCCGCGGTCCCGCCTCGATGCTCTATGGCTCTAACGCCATGGGCGGTGTGCTGAACATCGTGACCCGCCAGATGAAAGAGAACGGCGTGAGAACCAACATAAACCTGGGTGCCGGCAGCTGGGGTACCATTCAGGCAGAGGCATCCAACCAGGTGAGAAGCGGCAAGTTCTCCTCTACCGTGGCAGCGCAGTATGAGCGCACCGACAACCACCGTCCCCGCATGGGCTTTGAGCAGTATGGCGGCATGGTGAAGCTGGGCTATGACCTGAGCAAGCACTGGAGCGGATACGTGGATGGCAACATCACACATTTCAATGCCTCGAACCCCGTGAAGGTGGCTGACAACGGAACGGTGTCGCCGCTCTATGACGGTGACCAGTGGATAACACGCGGTACGGCAGAGCTGGCCATAGAGAACCACTATGACAACACCAGCGGCGGAGTGAGCGTATATACCAACTGGGGTCGCCACAAGATAGACGACGGTACAACAGACCCTGCCCAGCCCACGCAGCGCTATTTCCGCTCAAAGGATGCGCTGACGGGAGTGTCGCTATATCAGAGCCTGCGACTGTTTGAGAGTGCACGCCTGACAATGGGCGTTGACTATCAGCACATCTACGGCAATGCCTACTACACATCGAAGCAGACAGGCGAGGTGATGGAGACGCAGAACAAGCAGAGCGGCAAGAGCTATCGCAATGAGATAGCAGGCTATGTAGATTATCGTCACGACATAACGCAGTGGCTCACAGTGGATGCCGGTGTGCGCGTGGATCATCACAGCGTGACGGGCACGGAATGGATCCCGCAGGGCGGCATTGTGGTAAGGCCTATCACGACGGGTGAGATAAAGGCGATGGTGAGCAAGGGATTCCGCAATCCTACGATGCGCGAGATGTATCTCTATCCACCATCCAATGAGGAGCTGAAGCCTGAGCGGCTGATGAACTATGAGCTGTCATGGAACCAGAGACTGCAGGCCGTCACATACGGTGTGAATATATATTATATAAAAGGTGATAACATGATTCAGACCGTGAACCGCAAGAATGTGAACACGGGCGAGGTGGAGAACTACGGCGCAGAAGCTGAGGCAGCATGGACCATTAACGGTCACTGGCGACTGAGCACCAACCACAGCTACCTGCACATGAAGAACAAGATTGTTGCCGCTCCTACGTTTAAGGGTTACCTCGGTGCACAGTGGCAGCAGCAGAAATGGTGCGTCGTAGCCGGCCTGCAATACATCGGAGGTCTATACACAGCAGTGGGTGCAAACGAGACGAAGGAGAACTTCCTGCTGCTGAACGCCACCGTGAACTATGCCCTGACAAAGAACATCGGCCTGTGGGCCCGTGGCGAGAACCTGCTGGCACAGAAGTATGAGATAAACCTGGGCTACCCCATGCCCCGCGCCACATTCATGGCGGGCGTGAATGTCAAGTTATAAAGCCCCACCCCGACCCTCCCCTAGGGGAGGGGGACGTAACTGGATGAGGGGTGAGGGATGAGAGGTGAGAGGTGAGTGAAGAGATAGTTCGAGATGTCGATATATCGATATGTCGATATGTCGAGAGAGGGAGAGGTCGTTATGTCGATATATCGTCATGTCGAAATGTCGAGAGAAAAAAGTCGAAATGTCGATAAACAATTAATCCCCGCGGAGGACAAGACCTTCGCGGGGATTCTTTGTATCTTCACCCCCTCCCCCAGGGGAGGGCCGGGGTGGGGCTTCTTCCCTTGGGGAGGGCTTCGGGGTGGGGCTTTTTACTTCAGCTCAGCACCTGCTGCGGTGTACTGCTTGCCATCCTTGACGATAACGACCTGTCCGTTCTTAACGAACTTGCCATTAGCGTTGTCGGCATTCTGAGCAGCTACCTCGCTGATGCCTGTGCCGTTGCCTGCATCGACAGCCTGTGACAGACCGCCCATATTGTTTGCTGCACGTACGGAGTACTTTGCAGTAGCATCGTCAACGGTGAAGGTAGGCTCGCTGGTGAATGCCACAACATCGCCGTTCTTGCATACAGCCCAGCAGAGTACGTAGTTGCTGTTGTCCCAAGAGAGCGTTGTGCCGGCAAGCTTCACATTGGTAGGCAGAGGAGCCTGCTCTGTGTCGAGTGTAGGCTGCCAGTCACCGTACATGTTGCTCATGTTACCAATCTCCAGTGCCTCAGCAGCTGAGATAGTAGGCACGTTGGTGTGGTTGTCGCCAAAGATAGTCTTACGGCCGCTGAGGTCTATGGTGCTACCGGTAGAGGTAACAGAGTTGTACTCAGCGAACTGCTTTGGCCAACCGCCGCTCATCTCAGACCATCCTACTGCAGATGGCTTGACATTCATCTTGGTATTGATGTAGTATGCCGTTGGCGTGCCGCTACCCCAAGGACGTCCGAGGGTGTAGTTGCCGTCGATGTCATTCTTCTCACCGTTGATGACACAGTCGCTGAAGACATAGCCGTACTTGACAGCCTTGGAAGGAACAGCCAGATAACCACCCTTCTCACACATCACGAGCTCACACTCATTGAAGAAGATGTCGCCCTTGCCGCAGAGGAAGTCGGTGCGACCACGCAGCACGCTACCCTCGAAGTAGTAGAGACCGTTGTCATTGTTTGAGGTCCACGTATCCTGATAGCCGTGCAGCTTCACGTTCTTATAGATATTCTTTGTACCCTTATCCTGGACAGCGATGTCACGACCGCGTGCATCAGCCATACCGGTAGAGACGGTGATGTCCTGGAAGTAGAGACCGCTGACGCTGCTTGCTATTTGGAGCACATCGCTCTGACCAATACCGTCATAGACGCTCGTAGTACCGAACTGTCCGGCAAAGTCGTCATTAGAGGTGATAGTGTTGGTGATAACGGTAGCCTCACGGTCCTCGCCGATGAACGAGATGTTAGAGCCGTTGATGTAGGTAATAGGATCAGGACGGTCACCATCAAAGTAAACAGTACCGTCATTGCTGTTCTTGTGAGTGTAGTGCTTCATGGCACCAGTAGGCAGCTGATATGTGCCTTTCTTCACGAAGATGCGATAGCGTGTATTCTTGTCGGCACGCTTGTTAGCATTAGAGATTGCAGCAACCAGCTCATCGACTGTAGATACGACTGCATCATACATGCCCTTAGTCACTGCCGGCTTGCTCATCGTCTTGAAACTGATAGTGATAGCCTTGGTGATAAAGTTGCCAGTGAGGTCACTGACGGTGTTTGCAGGCATGGTGAAGGTGTAATCGGTAGCATATTCCAGACCCTTATAGCTGAAGGTAACGGTCTTTCCGCTTACTGCTGGCTCAAGGCTCAGCGCATTGAGTGAGGCCTTGGCACCATCGGCCATAGCGACGCGCTCATCAAAGGTGAGCACAATCTTGCCTGATGCAGAAGCATTGTCAGCACCTGTCACAGGCACAGAAGACACGAGTACAGGAGCTACGCCGTCGTCAACAATCTTCGGAGTACCAGTGATGAATACCATAGCAATCGTGTTACCGTCGTTAGCAGAGGCAGTGCCGTCAACGTTAGAGGTCTTGTCGGCCAGCATACGGATGTACAGTTCCTTCTGATTGTTGGCTGCTGCTGGCAGGGTCTCGCTGAATGAAGAAGGAGACTTGGCACCTGTCATTGTGATAGAACCGAACTTGGTCCAGTCCGTACCGTTGAGAGAATACTCTGCATTGTATGTTTGATAAGCATTATAGTTGTAGAGCATCTGGAACTGTACGTTGATATTGGTGAACGCCTCAGCGTTGACCTTGGTCTGCCAATAGTAATGGCCCACATCGCCATTGCCCGAACCGGTACGCCAGTTCACTGCTGCACCCTTGAAGCTCTCGTAGCCGCCACCTGCGACGGTGCTCTTATCAAGCCATCCGCTGGTAGAGCCATCGACCTCGCTGACGAGGTTGAACGCATCGGCATCATTGTCCTGAGCATAGAAGTCAGCCACGCGACCGCTGTTGCCGGCCTTATAGAAGTCCCAACCGGCAATGATGTCGGCCTGTGAATAGACGGCGGTGAGCTTGACATCGCCAGTCATGCTGACAATCTTACTGCTACTGGTCTCGCCGTCGCTCCAGTTGTTGAACGTAACGAGGCCCTCATACTGGTTGGCTGTCAGCTCAACAGCTGAGCCTTCCTCATACATGTTCTTGCCATCCACAACGGTAGGAGCAGGATTGACAGTCACCATATAGTCATTGGTACCGTCAACGGTGAGAGCCAGCTCATAGGTGTTGACCTTCTTGAAGTTGGCTGTCAGAGCGCTGTTGGCATTGACGGCATATTTGAACTTAGCCTCAGCAGATACCTCTTTGCCTTCACCGTCGGTCCAGTTCACGAAGTCGTAACCGAAGTTCTCCGTTGCAGTCAGCGTTACCTCTGTGCCTTCCTCATACTCGTCAGAGATAGGATAAGTGCTGACAGAACCGCCCTCGGCAGGTGCTGCAACTGCTGACAGAGTGTATTTGGCCACGTCGGCAGTGGTACCGTTGATGATACCTGTTACTGTAACCTTAGCAATACCGCCAGCCTTTGCGTTTCCTACACCGATGGTTCCCATGAACGACAGCATGTCACCGGTGGTCAGAGCCTTCTGCTGTTCTGCATTAAGCTCTATCTCCACGAAGCCGTTGACAGCATAGTTGGCATTAGAACCGTACTTATCATCAGCCTGGCTCTTATTGTTGCGAGGTGCTGTGAAGTTACCCAAAGTAACAGCATCGCCCTCACCGGCCTTGGCAGAGATAGTCACACCGTTCTCTGCATCTGTACCAAAACGCACAATGTAAGCACTGACCTTAGTAGGAGTGAATGTCAAACCTGCTGCAGGCTTGAGGTTCCATGACACGAAATCGTTACCGTCATTGGTAGGACGCATGTCAGAGAAGGTCACGCCTGGAGACACACTACTTGTACCTGTAGCATTCTCTTTGCCGTTCTGGTCCATCAATCGTACATTGCCGAGGTCAACACCCACGGTAGAGAAGACGCCCTCAGGTGCAACAGTAGAAGCAGAATAGTTTACAGGATCTGCCATAGACCACTCTACGGTAGTTGCCTCATTGGTGTAGGTCTTGCCGCCTGCGCTCTGAACTACAGGCAGAACCACCTGAATGTAGCGATAGTAAGAACCGTCGCCTATTACGACAACCACGGTCTCAGTCTTGCTCGCAATCTCTGCAGAGCAGGTCTTATTGGTATTGTCAGATAGGGCAACACCATCAATAGTTGTAGTAGTTGTGGCACTGTAGGACTCCAGGCTCACCGTAGCGCCCTTGCAAGAGGGGACGGTCAGCTTGGTGCCATTGTTCAGCTGACACCAGTCGGTCCAGTTTCCGTTGGCAAACTTGCCGCTGCTCACGTCAACAGACATCGGAACATCGATGGTCACACCGTTGACAGTGGCCTGAGCCACGTATGTAAAATTCTTGCTCGCACCCTCAGCAGCGATGGTGGGTGCACCGTTCTGGCGCTGGAAGTCCCACTTCACGGTTACGGCATCAGTGCGGTCAGAGAGATTGACAGTGTTGGCAGTAAACACAGGGGTCAGCGTAACATCGCTTGCAGGCTTGAAGCTTGCACCCGGAGCCAGCACATCGCCGCTGCCGGACTGCTTCCAGCCAGTCAGGGTATAACCCTCCTTATACATCAGGTGGTTGAGAGGTATCGCTACCTCCTCACCCGAAAGCGCGTCAGGGCATTTTCCGACAAAGGTCTCGTCACCTGCAGAAAAGGTGACAGTGCCACTAGCCCATGACATGACTGTTCCTACCATCAAGAGCAGGAACGTCAAAGATAGTTTGGTAATCTTTCGCATGTTTGTTGTTAGTTAGTTTATGTTAGTTAGTTAAAAAAAGGAAAATCGGGGCAAAGTTAAGAAAAATTATTTAGATTACATCTTTCAAAGTGCATCAGGAGCATTAAACTAAGTTAAAAAAGCACATAATTAACAATGCGCATGCGCTAGGTGAACTTTTTTTCGTAACTTTGCTGCGCAATTTGCAGGGGTGCTGTCCGGCATGGATGGCTGAGATTATACCCATTGACCTGATGCAGGTAATGCTGCCGTAGGAAATAGCATACAATGCTTGAAGAAGATGAGATTACCCCTGTTGTTCCGTTATCGGAATGATGGGGATTTTTTGTATGCCTAATGCTGCAGGAACGCGCCCTGCACTTGACCCTGTAGGACGCTAGCGTAGGGCATCGGAGCAAGAAAGGGCAAAAGCATATACCCCAGGGCAGCGCGCCCTAAAAGGGCAAAAGCATATACCCCACGGCAGCGCGCCCTGAAAGGGCAAAAGCATATAGCCCAGGGCCGCTCGGCGACGTAGGAGACGCTTGCGGAGCAATGTGGAGCAAGAACGCCCTGGGTATGAAAGCAAACAGTAATCACGCCCTGAAAGGGCAGCAGAACAGCAACTATGAAGATTATCATTAACAGCAAAGAGACCGAGACGCAGGCGCAGACCCTGCAGGCACTGGCAGAAGAACTGGCGCTGCCAAAGTCTGGGGTGGCAGTAGCCAAGAACCAACAGATGATACACCGCGAGGACTGGGGCGAGACGGCTCTGGCAGAGAACGATAACATACTGATAATAAAGGCGGCATGCGGAGGGTAAGGCTGCAATACATATCGCACCAGACGCAGGAGCACAGCTATCTTGACGGCATTCGCATGGCCCTGGAGGGAGGATGCCGCTGGGTGCAGCTGCGCATGAAAGGTGAACCCCGTCCCGACGATGACAG
Source organism: Prevotella sp. (assembly GCA_017478025.1). Classification (GTDB taxonomy): domain Bacteria; phylum Bacteroidota; class Bacteroidia; order Bacteroidales; family Bacteroidaceae; genus Prevotella. The sequence continues at coordinate 48,574 of JAFVGZ010000021.1, read as the reverse complement.
TATGGCGCTGGCTCTTGAGGCTCAGCGCCTCTGCCGTGAGCACGATGCGGTGTTCATCATCGACGATGACGTGGCCTTGGTGAAGGCAATACATGCCGACGGCGTGCACTTAGGCAAGCGCGACATATCGATCGAGGCGGCACGGAAGATTCTGGGAAAACAATATATAATAGGTGGCACGGCCAATACCTTTGACGACGTAAAGGCGCACTATGAGGCCGGAGCGGACTACATTGGCTGCGGGCCGTTCCGCTTTACCACTACGAAGAAGGGGCTTTCGCCTGTATTGGGCTTAGAGGGGTACCGCCGCATAGTGGAGCAGATGCACACAGAGGGTATCAACATACCCATCGTTGCCATTGGAGGCATAACGGAGCAGGACGTAACCGCCATCATGCAGACGGGCGTAAGCGGCATAGCCGTCAGCGGTGCAGTGCTGAACGCAGACAATCCCACAGAGGCGATGAGGCGAATGGGCGAATTAACAAATTAACGAATTAACGAAATTAGAACTATCAAACCATAATAAGGCATAAACATAAAACATGAAGAAACTTATCATAGCAGGACGTGAGTTCAATTCGCGTCTCTTCCTGGGAACAGGAAAGTTTATGAACAACGAAGTGATGTCGCAGGCCATCAAAGCCTCAGGCACCGAGATGGTGACGGTTGCCATGAAGAGAGTGGAGCTGGAGGACGAGCATGATGACCTGCTGAGCCACATCACAGAGAACAGTAACATACAGTTGCTGCCCAACACGTCGGGCGTACGCAATGCCGAGGAAGCCGTTTTCGCTGCTCAGATGTCCCGCGAAGCATTCGGCACAAACTGGCTGAAGCTGGAGATACACCCCGACCCACGCTATCTGCTGCCTGACTCTGTGGAGACGCTGAAGGCTACGGAGCAGCTGGTGAAGATGGGATTTGTCGTTCTGCCTTACTGTCAGGCCGACCCTACGCTGTGCAAGCACTTGGAGGAGGCCGGTGCAGCAACGGTGATGCCTTTGGCAGCACCCATCGGCACCAACAAAGGACTGAGGATGAAGGACTTCCTGCAGATTATCATCGAGCAGGCATCAGTGCCAGTAGTGGTAGATGCAGGCATCGGAGCGCCCAGCCACGCCGCCGAAGCGATGGAGATGGGAGCGGACTGCTGCCTCGTGAACACAGCCATTGCCGTGGCCGGTGACCCTGTGAGAATGGCAGACGCATTCAGACAGGCAGTGATAGCAGGCCGACAGGCATTCGAAGCAGGCCTCGGAGCCATCAGCGACAGCGCCGAAGCATCAAGTCCACTGACTGCATTTCTGAACTAGTCACAGACCCACAGCCTGACCCACAGCCCCACCCCGACCCTCCCCTGGGGGAGGGAGTGATATATGGGACGGTTGGATGATTCAATTTACATAACCAGTAATATCTCTCTCCTCCCAGGGGGAGAGATGCCCCCCGGGCAGAGAGGGGGCCTTAATTATTAATAACAGTGCCTCAAGACAATCAAGCATACGCAAAGCGTGAGAAAGCCTACATGAGCGGACAGATGTTTCCGTTCATCAAGGTAGGCATGACAAAGGTGAATCTCACACCGACAGTAACAAAAGATGAGAATGGTGTACCAAGCTATGAGGAGAATGCGCCGGTGTATATCTATGACACCAGCGGACCGTTCTCTGACCCCAATATCGAGGTAGATCTGAAGAAAGGTCTGCCTCGCCTGCGCGAGCAATGGATATTGGACCGCAACGACACGGAACAGCTGGCAGAAGTGACCAGCGACTATGGCAAGCAGCGCCTGGCAGACCACTCGCTGGACTCGCTGCGCTTTGAGCACATACAGCTGCCGCGCAGAGCCGTGAAGGGCAAGCATATCACGCAGATGGACTATGCCAAGGCTGGCATCATCACGCCTGAGATGGAGTATGTAGCCATTCGCGAAAACATGAACTGCGCAGAGCTAGGCATCCGGAGCCACATCACCCCGGAGTTTGTGCGCCAGGAGATAGCACGCGGACGTGCTGTCTTACCGGCAAATATCAATCACCCCGAGGCAGAGCCGATGATTATAGGCCGCAACTTTGCAGTAAAAATCAATACCAACATCGGCAACTCCGCCACCACCTCGTCGATAGAGGAAGAGGTCGATAAGGCCGTATGGAGCTGCAAATGGGGCGGCGACACGCTCATGGACCTCTCTACCGGAGCCAATATCCATGAGACACGCGAGTGGATCATACGCAACTGCCCCGTGCCCGTTGGCACCGTTCCCATCTATCAGGCACTGGAGAAGGTCAACGGCAAGGTGGAGGACCTGTCATGGGACATCTTCCGCGACACGCTGATAGAGCAATGCGAGCAGGGCGTGGATTACTTCACCATCCATGCCGGCATACGCCGTCACAACGTGCACCTGGCCGACACGCGTCTCTGTGGCATCGTGAGCCGCGGCGGTTCAATCATGAGCAAGTGGTGTCTCATTCACGACAGGGAGTCGTTCCTCTATGAACACTTTGATGACATCTGCGACATCGTGGCGCAATATGACACAGCGCTCTCACTGGGCGACGGTCTGCGACCCGGATGCACCGCCGATGCCAACGACGCGGCACAGTTTGCGGAACTGGACACGATGGGCGAACTCGTCACACGCGCCTGGGATAAGGGCGTGCAGGCATTCATCGAGGGACCAGGACACGTGCCTATGCACAAGATACGTGAGAACATGGAGCGCCAGATAGACCATTGCCATGAGGCTCCGTTCTACACTCTCGGCCCTATCGTGACCGACATCGCACCGGGCTATGACCATATCACCTCTGCCATCGGCGGTGCTCAGATAGCCTGGCTCGGTACTGCCATGTTGTGCTATGTGACCCCCAAGGAGCATCTCGCCCTGCCAAACAAGGAGGATGTGCGCGTAGGAGTGGTGACATATAAGATTGCTGCCCACGCCGCAGACCTGGCAAAGGGACACCCCGGAGCACAGATCAGAGACAACGCACTCTCCAAGGCACGCTTTGACTTCAGGTGGCGCGACCAGTTCCACCTCTCATTAGACCCTGAGCGCTCGCTCCAGTACTTTGAGGAAGCAGGCCACACCGACGGAGAATACTGCACCATGTGCGGCCCGAACTTCTGCGCGGCAAAGCTGACACATGACCTCAGGAGGATCAAGAAGTAAAGCCCCACCCCGCCCCTCCCCTAGGGGAGGGAGGGAAATTACTAATTGTCAATTATCAATTCAACAAAGTGTTTAGCGAAGAATTAAAGAAAATTTCATGGGACGAGACAACCCAGAAGATTGCCTCTAAGACCGATTTTGACGTAAGACGTGCCTTGGCAAAGGAACATTGTGACGTGGAGGATTTCATGGCACTCATATCACCTGCCGCCCTGCCCCACCTTGAGACGATGGCACGTCTGTCACAGAAATATACGCAGGAGCGCTTCGGCAAGACAATGTCTATGTTCATACCGCTCTATATCACCAACTCATGCTCCAATAGCTGCGTCTATTGCGGCTTCCACAGGCAGAACCCGATGGCACGCACCATCCTCACCATTGACCAGTGTGAGAATGAATACAAGGCCATAAAGCAGCTCGGACCGTTTGAGAACCTGCTCATCGTGACGGGCGAGAACCCAGCCAAGGCCGGACCGAAGTATCTCGCAGAGGCTCTGGACAGGGCTAAGCCGTACTTCTCTAACCTCAAGATAGAGGTGATGCCACTCTCCACAGAGGACTATGAGATGCTGACTCACCACGGCCTGAACGGGGTGATTTGCTTTCAGGAGACCTATAACGAAGCGAACTATAAGAACTACCACCCTGCCGGCATGAAGTCCAAGTTCGATTGGCGTGTCAACGGCTTTGACCGCATGGGCATGGCCGGCGTTCACTCCATCGGAATGGGAGCGCTCCTGGGACTGGAGAAGGAGTGGAAGACCGACGTGACGATGATGGCCTACCACCTGCGCTACCTGCAGAAGCACTATTGGCGCACGAAGTATAGCGTCAACTTCCCACGTATGCGCCCCGCTCAGAACGAAGGTTTCCAGCCTAACTGCTTCGTCACCGACCGCGAACTGGCACAGGTGACATTCGCCATGCGTATCTTTGACCACGATGTGGACATCTCCTACTCTACCCGCGAGCCGGAGTTTATACGCAACAACATGTGCACCCTTGGCGTCACCACCATGTCGGCAGCCAGCCGTGTGAACCCGGGAGGCTACCATACCTATCCGCAGGCACTGGAGCAGTTCACCGTCAGCGACGACCGTACCGTGGAGGAGGTAGCACATGCACTCAAGCAGCGCGGCATCGAACCCGTATGGAAGGACTGGGACGGCTCGTTCGACCATCTGAAGATGATTAGAACTGCATGATGGATGTACAATTTACTATGTACTATGTACAATGTACAATGTACAATTTGGCTGACGCAATGAAAACAGTTGTTATCACCTTGCCCACGTTTCATGAGGGAGAAGCGGCGACGATTGCCGAGATGCTCCGCAGTGGGCGCGCAGACCTTGTGCACCTGCGAAAGCCGGGATGCAGCCCCGAAGAGATGGAGCAGCTTATCCGCAGCATACCGTCAGATCTGCACAGCCGTCTGGTGCTTCATGACCACTTCTCTCTGGCTGCGCACTACGGTCTGTATGGCGTACACCTGAACGCGCGCAATCCTATGCCGCCTCAAGGGTGGAGCGGCTCCGTCAGCCGCAGCTGCCACAGTCTCGATGAAGTGAGGCAATGGAAATCCCGCTGCCAATATGTGTCACTGTCACCCATCTACGATAGCATCTCCAAACAGGGTTACCGTGCAGCCTTCACACACGAAGAGCTGATACAGGCAACACAAGACGGCACAATAGATAATAAGGTATATGCCCTAGGCGGTGTCACCTTCAGCCGCCTCGAAGAGGTAAAGGCCCTCGGCTTCGGCGGTGCCATGATCCTAGGCGATGCGTGGAGGCCACAGTCCAAAGCCTGACCCACAGCCCCACCCCAGCCCTCCCCTGGGGGAGGGAGTGATATATGGGACAGTTGGATTATTCAATTTACATAACCTGTAATTTTCCTCCCCTCCCCCAGGGGAGGGCCGGGGTGGGGCTCTAGGATGCCCCCCAGGGCAGAGAGGGGGCTCTTATTTATGAAAAAAGTTCTTACTATAGCAGGTAGCGATTCTGGTGGTGGTGCCGGCATTCAGGCCGACATCAAGACCATCTCTGCCCTTGGTTGCTACGCATCGTCGGCTATCACGGCTGTCACGGTGCAGAATACTCTCGGTGTGAGCGGCGTACACGTTGTACCTACCGACATCGTGGAGGCACAGATCGACGCTGTGCTGAGTGACATCGGAGCCGATGCCGTGAAGATAGGCATGCTCTTCTCTGCCGACATCGTCAGAGCAGTAGCGCGACAACTTCAGAAACACGGACCTGCATCGGTGGTTCTTGACCCCGTCATGGTCTCAACCTCCGGCCACACGCTGTTTCAGAACGAGGCTGTCACGACGCTCATCAGCGACCTCATACCCATGGCACGCGTCATCACACCCAACGTACCCGAAGCCGAAGTGCTCCTCGGGGGCTGCCACATTACAGACGGCTCACAGCTGCCCCAGGCCGCCAAAGAGCTGTCGCAACGCTTCGGTGTCTCCGTGCTCCTGAAGGCAGGCCACATAGAGGCAGACACTCTCGTTGATATCCTCTACTGCTCAGAGGATTGTCAGTACTACGAACTGCCTGCCATTCGCGTTGACACCCCAAACACCCACGGCACTGGCTGCACTATGTCATCAGCCATAGCATCGTTCCTGGCGAAAGGCCTTACCCTGCCAGATGCCGTCAAGGGAGCCAAAGACTACGTCAACAACGCCATCATCAGCGGCGCAAAAGAAAGAATCGGCCACGGTCACGGACCGGTGAACCACTTTTATTTAATGAAGAAAATATAATTCGATATTTCGACATATCGTTATATCGACATATCGACATCCCTACATTTCGTTATCACGTTAATAATTCACCTCACCTATGAAAAGAACTCCAAACATCAACGACTTCAAGAACAAGAGTCTTCTCGGCATAGCCGTGACAGTAGTATTAACCCTCGCTTGTGGCCTGCTTTACGCTCTTAACGGCAGCACAGACACCAACGACGATGACAGCGATTTCGACTGCGACTTCGATTAGTAAGATATACACGGTAAATAAAAATTGTACATTCTTGCTCCGCACTGCTGCTACGCAAGCGTCCCACAGGGCCGAGCGGTACATGGTAAATTGTAAATAAAACTTATGATTACAGGAATTATTTGCGGCATTATCGCGGGATTTGCCGCCTTCAAACTTACAAACCGCGAAGGCAAAGGTTGCCTCATTGACCTCATTCTTGGTATCCTGGGTGGTGCCGTCGGTGGATGGCTCTTCGGACTGCTGGGCATTCAGACTGTCTCTTGGGTCGGAGAAATGGTATCTGCCATTATCGGTGCTGTTCTGGTACTCTGGCTCTTCAACAAACTGACAAACTGACCTAAGCCCGGAAACGGCAAGCACACATAAGGAAATGACTCAGGAGGTACCGCCCCCTGAGTCAATTCGTGCACTTACAATTAAGAGGTACATAATACCTGTGTCATCCCTAAAAAACGACATACTATGATTACAGAACAAGACAAAACATTTATGCGTGAAGCCATTCGCCTTGCCAACGAGAGCGTGGAGCGTGGCGGTGGGCCCTTCGGAGCGGTCATTGTCAAGGACGGCAAGATTGTGGCAGGCAGCAGCAATAGCGTCACCATCGACAACGACCCTACAGCCCATGCCGAGGTGAACACCATTCGCCAGGCCTGCAAGACGCTTGGCACGTTCAGCCTCTCAGGATGTGTCATTTACAGTTCCTGCGAACCCTGTCCCATGTGCCTGGGAGCCATCTACTGGGCTGGCATCTCAAAAATCTTCTATGGCAACACGCGCAAGGATGCTCGCGACATCGACTTTGCCGATGACTTCATCTATCAGGAATTGGAACTGCCCATTGAGAAGCGCACCGTCCCCACCCTGCCGCTTCTCCGCGACGAAGCCATCAGCACCTTCCGCCTATGGCGCGAAAAGGCTGACAAAATCAAGTACTAACAGCATAGTACACAAAAAAAACGAATAATTCCTGGTAATTCATGTTATAAGTTTGGCACGAATTACCAGGAATTAACCTTAAATCAATTCTATTTTCAAATGTTAGAATGACAGTCTGAAGCCGAAGCGCACGCCGTGCTTGTGGGCTGTGGGCAGGTCGAGATAGTTCAGACGACGAACGTATTCGATAGAGAGGACCTTGAAGATGTTGGTGATGCCCAGACGCAACTCCATGTACGGCACATTGGTGTCCATGAGGTAGGAGCCCTCGGGGAAGTACATGAGCTTGTCACTACCGGCATTCTCTGGCAGGTAAGGGTTGTTCTTGTCGGTCAAACTGCCGTAGAGCACATTGAATCCAATGAGCTCACGCCACTGCAAGTTCTTTATCAACGGTATGCGGTTGAAGAGCTTACCATTGAGGCTCCACTCTGTAAGCAACGACACGTACTGGTCGTTGATGAACTCCATATTGTTGATAGATACGAATGTCTCGCGCTGATAGATGTATGAAAGGTTGGCAGCAGGTGCTATGAGCAATGGGAATGGTGCCCTGTTCCACTGCTTGCCAGCCTTGAGGTAAGTGTCAATGCGGCCCCATGACTTGAGCCAGAAGCGCTTATAGACACTTGCCTCCGTGACGTGATACTTATACTGTCCGCCAAAGAAGCCGTTGATACCGATAGTGTGCTTCAGTTTGAAGATTGGCGCATCGTGGTTGATCATCATGCGGCGCTGCTTGGTGTTGATATATGCCTGACCGGGGATGATGGTCAGCTGCAGGTATGCCTCAGAGGTACGTATGGAACCCCGCGTGCCGTCAGGCAGCAAGCCCGTCTCAGGGTCTATGGGCTCATTGAGCTTACGATACATCAGATGACCCGCAGCATCCTGCCTCTCAAACTTCATACCGGCATTAATGCCAAAGCCCCAATCCGTCTCATGAACAAAATCCAGTATCTGGCGGTTGTAGAACGACTGGTTCATCACCTTACTCCACTTAAACATGGCAAAGATGTTATCCTTATCCACGTTGAGGAACTTATCTGACGGTGAGCAGATGTCCTTGGATGATGAGAAGGATATCTTAGAGATAGGGAACTCATCAGGCGTGTACATCTTCTTGTTAAAGGAGTATGTGACGGTGGCGTTGTAGTAGTTCCTCTTGGACTTGAATCCATGTGCGTAGTATCCGCTGAAGAAGAGGTGGGGGTTGAGATTGGCCGTTGTCTGACCCGAGATACGCAGACGCAGACCGTCGATGTCGCTCCTGGAGATGGAAGACGTGATGGGACCGAAGTCAAACTTTGACGGCTTGCCGGCCTTTGAGGTCTCTATATAGTTCTCCATGACCACCTTCAGACCTGTGATAAACCATCCGAAGCCCTTGGTGCTCTTGATGCCCTTGATAAAGTCATCCATGCCCTCTTCGCCCTTGGTGCGCTCCACCTCACGGTTCTCCGTCCAGTATTCATCGTCACGCATCTCGCTGTACGGGTCACGTTTCTCCAGTGCCTTGCCACGGAAGACCTTGGGGTCGATGGGATCGAAGGCGTAGTCATTGCGCCGCGACGTGCGGGTGATGAGGAATCGTCCCGCTTTTCCGACTATCACCATCTCCACAAGCATATCGTTGACAGAGAGTACCCAGTCACCCGTAGGCAGCTTGATGTACTCCTGATCGATGGACATATTCTTCACAAAGTTGACATCAGAGCGCTGCGGAATGCTGAGGTGCACCTTCTTGACGTGCAGCGTAGAGTCTTTCAGTATCCACAGGTCACCACGGAATCCGAAGTCCTGCTGGTTATTGGGCAGGAAGGATACCTGTATGCAGGAGTCGCGATCCACCTTCACGGTATCGATGATGTAGAAGCGATAGAAGCCGATGGCGTCACGTCCGATAGGCGAGGTGAACGGGTATTGCAAGAGGCGTACCTGATCATCGTAGATGTCTATCTCTGTGAATACATCCTTGGCTATGACATTATAGATATTTCCGGTCTCTATGATGTCGTTGATGCCGGTAGTCTTTTCCGCATCTACGTAGATACGCTCCTTCTCTGGGTCCTTGCGGTAATACTTGTGTGACACTTTCTCGGTGGTCATCACTGGCAGCACTGCCTTACCAGTAGTAGGATTAATCTCTACCTGATTCTTCAGGTATTCCTTGCGGGCGTAAACGCCAGAGTCAAGGGAATGCTTGCTGATGTCATTGAGAGCAATAGTCATCTTCTCATAGTTACGATACTGGTAGAAGTCCTTGTTCTCAAGCTTGGTCTGCTTGCGTGCCGCTATGACACGACGCATCAGCTCCACAGCAGGATTTTCCTTGCGGGAGTATTTGTTCTTCTTTGACTTAACAACAACATCCTCAAGCACCTTTGAATCCGGTTTCAGCTTTATGACCAGACGGTTGGGGGTCTTTTCGGATATGATGTAAGTCTTGTGCTTATATCCTACGGCTGAAATGGTGAGTGTCCATCCTATGTGTTTTGATATGGAGAACTTGCCTGCATAGTCGCTGACCACAGCAAGATGGTGGCCTCGATATGAGATAGAAGAGTAGGCAATGCTATCGCCGGTATCCGCATCAAGCACGACACCGGTAATCTGTGCCTTTGCCGCAAAAGCAAAGAGCGAAAGCAGAATAATTATTAAATATCTTTTAAGCTGATACATTAACGCACCTTTGAAGATGCAAAGTTAGACATTTTTTATGAATGCGACAAATTATTTAATGCTCGCATTTTCCTCTTTTCTGCTTAAATTGACTCATAACAAGTATTATCTTCTATACCTGCTGCCCTTAACGCCTCACGCCGCTCTGTGCACGTGCCGCATTTTCCGCAGTGTTTCTCACCTCCTTTGTAGCAAGACCACGTTAGGGAATAGTCAATGCCGAGGCGCTTTCCGCGCAGCGCGATGTCGGCTTTGGTGATGTCGGTGTAGGGCGCGAGAATCTGCAGATGCTCGTACGTGCCGTTGCTGATGGCGCTGCTCATAGCCTCGACAAACTCAGGGCGGCAGTCGGGATATATGGCATGGTCACCTCCATGATTGGCCATCATGACGTATTTCAAACCGTTGCTCTCTGCTATTCCCGCTGCAATGGCGAGCATTATGCCGTTGCGGAAGGGCACGACTGTGGATTTCATATTCTCATCGTCGTACTGTCCCTCGGGGATGTCTTCGCCGCCGATGAGGAGCGAGGACTTGAAATACTGTTGCATAAAAGCCAGTGGTATCTCTATGTGCGGGATGCCCAGGCGCTCACAGTGCAGACGGGCAAAGGAGAGTTCATTGTCGTTGTGCTTAGAGCCATAGTGGAACGACACAGCAAGGGCTATCCGCTCACTGTATTCATAAAGCATTGTGGTGGAGTCCATACCACCGGAGAGTATAAGAAGAGAGTCTTTCATATAATTCATAATTCATAATTTATATCTCGACATATCGACATAACGACATAACGACATAACGACATAACGACATAACGACATATCGACACATCGACATAACAATATGACGACATTTCAATTTCCCCTCATCCCTCATCCAATTCGTTCTCCCTCCCCCAGGGGAGGGTCGGGGTGGGGCTGTGGGTCTCCTTTAGTTAAAGAACGTCCAACTGAGTCCGAGGCGGAAGATTCGCTCGTTCTGTGGGTGGTGCGGGGAGAGGAAATAGTTCCTGTTGCCTGAGCCGGCATTGACATGACTCATCATGACAAAGAAGCGGCATTGCTTGAGGCGGAAGTTGGCATAGACATCCACATAGGGGTAGCCGCCCACCTCGGTCTTTACGGCTTCGCTCTCCTGCACGGCATACTGACCTAACTGTGCGCAGTATTCGGGGGCGTAGTATTTGGTGAAGAAAAACATGTCGGCTCCGAAGTTAACATTCAGCACGCGGGCAATCTTGAAATCGAGATACAGATTAGTCCAGAAATTCAGTTTCGGTGCCGGCAGGATGTCCTGATTGCTGCTGCTCTGGAAGGTGATGCGGTTCTCCCAGTTCAGGATGCCGACCTTGAAATTCTGCTCCAGCATGGCAGTGAAGAGACTGATATTGTCACTGGCCTGACGGATATTGGCATTGAAAGCGGAAATCTTATGGTCGTTGACATCATAGCTCTCAGCCAGATATACGAGGTTATTGAAGTTATCGTATGCCACACGCAGTGTGGTACGCGTGCGTGACAACGACACGCTGCCCTCCAGATGGGTCTGCATCTGCTTGCTCATGTCGGTATTGTTCCACCAGAAGTGCTTGGAGTGATAGTGTCTCTGCAGGAAGGTGGGGTTGGTCAGGTGATAGAACGCCTTGAGGTTTACGTTGAGTGAGTCACGCTTTCCGAAGCGCACCCTCATGTCGCCCGTGCCGTCTATCTTCACAGTACCCAGGTCTTCGCCCACAACAAAGAACTCTGCCGTAGCAAGATAGTGGAACAATTTCCCCTGCTGCTTTATAATCTGACCACCGATAGAGAGATTGTTCTCATTATATTTCACCGTCTGATACTCCAGCTCCGGCAGTTCATAGTGCCGCAACTGATGTGCCATGAAAGCCTTCAGACCCATCGGGACATATTTATTGAAGCCCTCAAGGAGCCCTATGGCGAAGGTATTCTTCAGGGAGAAGTATTTCGTATTGTCTGAGATAGAGTCATTTACATTACCTTGCATAGGCACGCTGTAGGTGTTAAGATAGTAGTTCTCAGGCGAGGCATACGCCCTGTACTCACGCGTGTTGCGGTCAAACTGCAGGGTATGGATAAAGCTCGTCACCGGAACGTACTCATCCTTCAGCCATGAGGTGTCTTTCTTCTCCTCCTGTTTTTCAGCCAGCAGGCTGTCTGCCTCCACATTCTTCAACTCTTCCTTCTGCCGCTTTATGGCAGCGCGGACAGAGTCATTGGACAGGTCACCGGCAATCTTGGCATCTGAGGGACGGCCTGCGAAGCCCTTGTTGCTATCAGAGCCTTTCCTTCTGTCGCGCACAGAGCCCTCGTCATCCTTCTGGCGCTTCTTCTTCTCGGCCTCCTCACGCTCTTTCTGAGCCTTCAGGGCAAAGCGCTTTGCCTCTTTCTCCATCTCTGTCATCGGCACCTTGCGATAGAAACCGACGTTGTAGCGATGTGACAATGTGGCGTGGAACCCGTCGTTACGGTTCCAGTTGCTGTTCAGGAATACCGGGATTTCGTTGGTGGAATACTGCTCCGGATAGGCCTCGGGATGGGTGATGTACTCATCGTTGGTTATGCCGCCATTCTCCGTAGTCTTCATGTGGTCAAAGGAGAATATGAGGTGAGCCCAATACCTCTCGCCTACATAGGAGCCCCACATGGTGTAATCGAAGAGCGAGATGTTCTGGTTCTGGTAGAAGCCGCGCCCGTAGTCATAGTCGAACTTAAAGCCTATGCCTGCCTCCTTGTTGATATTTGAGGCAAAAAGCACCTTCAGCTTGTCCTCTCCGTCAGTCCTGTCGCCGCAAGTGAAGTAGGTGGCATTGGTGACCGGTGAGAGGGTATTGGTAAAGAGCAGCTCTGTGGGCTTCGTTATGAAGTACCCGTATGGCTCGGTAAAGGCGAAGGATGGCGAGAAGTCCCTGTCGGTCACAATGCGCGAGATGCGCGGCGAGCCCAGGTTTCCCGTGGTGTTGTATTCGCCATACAGACCCGTAGTGAATACTTTGTTCATAAAGAGGTGCATGGACGTGTCAGGCTTTGTCTCTATCCTGTCACCGAAATGCTCGCTGATGGTCCACGTCTTCATTCCCTTCGGTATCTCTTTGTGTGTGGCCTTCAGTGAGTCAAGGGCCCGGTTGGGGTTAAACGTATTGTCCTTTACGTTGAAGCCATCGTCAAAGTTGTCATTATTGCTCTGTGCTGCTGCGACAAACGGCAGCAGCAAAAGCAGCAGAGATGACAGCAGTATGGTTATGCGGTGTTGCATGTATGCGTGTGTACGTTACTTGTTTACAAGACGCAGTATGCTCTCTCCCATCTTTATCACTACGGCTATGATGACGATAAAGCCTCCCTGCATCACCATCTTGCCGCCTCCCACAAGGCCGGAATACATCACCGCGCCGACGATGGCAAGGATGATGAACAACACATTCATCACCTGACGGATGATGTATATGATGCGCTGCGTCTTCTCGTGCGGCGTCAGCGGACGGTCACTTCTATGATGTACGGATACCATTATTGTATGGGACTATTAATGAGACACTATGTATTGTCTTAACTCCTTGACTTCTGCTATTTCAAAATCTCAGCAATCTGCTTCATTATTTCGTCCTTGCGGTCAATGGTCTTCATGCGGAATTTCCTGTATCCACCCAGATTAAAGCCGTCGCCGTTCTTGTTCAGGGCATTTTCATCGGTGAGCATTTCCTCGCCCTTGATGGTACCGCCGCCACGCTCTTCCTCATAGATATAGCTGATGTTGCGCAGCGTCACGGTGGCCGATCCGTCGCTGCAGTCGGCTATTATCTGGTAATTGAACTTGGTACGGTCCAACGAAAGCGGTTTGTTTTCAAATACGAGCCACTCCTGTATGCGCACTCCTATCTGATGCAATGTCTCTTCTACGACAGAGACATTGCTCTTCTCTGTCTGATTTGCGCTTTCACAGAAATCCATGAAGTATTTCAGGAGACGGTCATATATCTCCTTGGATGACAGACCCGGAGCCTCTATCGTCTGCTGCCATGTCACCTTACCGTCAACCAAAGGACATGCACCGGCGAGATACTTGGCGGGAACAGGGCCCTTCTTGCTCTCAAACAGAGCTTTCTTCTTTACTACCTGACCTTTTTCGTCAAGGGTATATGTCTCCTGCTTCTTGGGCTTGATAAGCTGCGCATTGACCACAGAGGCAGCAAATGCCAGACAGACAAACAGTGCTATTCTTTTCATTTCTTACTGTAAATAGGTGAAGTATAGATATGCCAGTATGATGATAAGTATTATCGTCACGATGCTCCTGAAGAGGCAACTGACGAATCGCTTTATCAGAATTGCTGCAATCAGTATTGCCACAATGGCAACGATGTAAAGTGTAAAATTATCCATTCGCTAAAGGCGGGCTCCATTCATTCCCGCCGTGATATTTATTTCTTGTTTATCACAGCCCTGAACTGAGGCGGTATCGGGGTTGAGAACTCCATCGGCTTGTGCGTTACGGGGTGGTAGAAGCACAGCACGTATGCGTGAAGGCACAGACGGTGGAGCGGCGAGTCACCGTTGCCATACTTCACGTCTCCGCACACGGGGTGCCCCATGTCAGCAGAGTGAACACGGATCTGGTTCTTCCGGCCCGTCTCCAACTTGAATTCCACAAGCGAGTAGTCGGTGCTTCTGTCAAGCACAAAGAAGTGGGTCACCGCATATTTCCCGCCGTTATCCACAGGCGATGAGTATGTCACGTAGGCCTTATTGTCCTTCAGCCAGTTGGCGATAGTGCCGGTATCCTCTTCCATCTCGCCGCTACATAGGGCGACATACCTGCGGTCATAGACTATGTCATGCCACTCATGCTCCAGTATCTGCTCCGTCTCCATGTCCTTGGCGTATATCATCAACCCGGAGGTGTCGCGGTCCAGACGGTGCACCACATGGGCACGGCACTTCTGACGCGTCTTTTTGAAGTATTCGTCAAGGACGGTCTTCACATTCAGCGACGAGTGACCAGCTGCCATTGACAGAATGCCGGGCTTCTTTTCTATCACTACGAGATACTGGTCCTCATAGACAAGGTTGACATACTTGCTCTTGAAGTTGTCATTCTTCTTTGAGTTAGAAACCTCCACAACCGTTCCCGGCACAAGCGGATAGTCAAACTGTGTCACCGTTTTGCCATTCACCTTTATTCCACGCCCCTGCAGGGTGTCCTTCACCTTGTTGCGGCTCATGGGCAAGGTGGCCAGGAGGTACTCCAAAAGGGGCACCTCGCGGTCAACGGTATATTTCTTATACTCCTTCAGTCGTGGATTGTATGCCATCGTTCTCTATCTAAAAGAAAGTCCGAGAATCTGCGATACCATCGCAGACAAACCCAAAACGGTAAACAGTAAACTAATTCTTCAGGATTTCACTCACGGTGTTCACCTCAAGCATTGACACACCGGCGGTCTTGTCAGCCACACCGATGCCGATATGTCCTGACAGGTAGGTCACCTTATCGTCCATCTCTATCACGCCCTTGTCATACATCTTCCTTACCGTATTGCTGAACATCTTGTCCAGCTCGTCCTGCTTGGGGTAAGTGGCAAAGACTCCGTATGAGAGTGCGAGCCAGCGCTGCAGCTTTTCCTTCTTGCAGATGGCCACCACAGGCTGCGGTCCACGATAGGCAGCAAGTGTGCGAGCGTCGTCACCGGTGCCTGAGTCGGTCAGAATGGCCTTCACGCCCAACTTGGACGTAGTTTCAATGGCTGCCTTACAGAGGAAGTCGCGAAGATTCTCATCGGCGCCATCCACATCGACCTTGGGCAGGTGCAGACGCCTGTCAGTTTCGGCCTGCTCCACTATCCTTGCCATTGTCTCTACGGCCTCGATGGGATATGCACCGCTTGCCGTCTCGCCCGAAAGCATCACAGCATCGGTATTCTGGAATATGGCATTGGCGATGTCACTGACCTCTGCACGCGTCGGACGGGGATTCTTTATCATCGTATGCAGCATCTGCGTGGCAACGATCACGGGCTGCTTGCGGAACACGCATTTCTTTATGAGCATTCGCTGAATGCCAGGGATGCGCTCTGCAGGGATTTCTATTCCCAGGTCGCCGCGAGCCACCATGATGCCATAGCAGTGATCCAGGATTTCGTCTATGTTGTCAACGCCCTCCTGGTTTTCTATCTTCGATATTATCTTGATATCGGAATTGTGCTCATCCAGTATATTCTGCACCTCAATGAGGTCTTCCTTTGACCTCACGAAGCTGTGCGCAATGAAATCAATATCCTCCTCAATGGCCAGGAGTATGTTTCGCTTGTCTTTCTCCGTCAGCGCCGGCAGGTCTATATGCTCACCCGGCACATTGACGCTCTTGTGAGAGCCGAGCACGCCATCGTTCTGAACCTCCACAGCAAGGCTTTTTCCATCGTTGGATACTACCTTCATGTCCAGTTCGCCGTCGTCAAAGAGGATATCGTCGCCCACCTTCACATCCTTGCAGATGTCAGGATATGACAGGCAAATCACGTCATGAGCGGTGTCCTGATCCGGGTTACCTACAATGGCAACCTGCTCCCCGGCCTTGTATGATATGCGCTCCTCCGTTCCCGTGGTGCGCACCTCTGGACCCTTGGTGTCTATCAGAATGCCGAGATGCGGGCCGACAGCACGCACATTCCTGATTATCTGACGCAGCCCATCGGGGGTGGCATGGGCTGTATTCATTCGAATCACATTGACTCCTGCACGGTAGAGCGAACGGATAAACTCTACATCACAACGCAAATCACTAACGGATGCTACTATTTTTGTCTGTTTCATTGTATTCTATTTGACTGCGGCGGATTGGGTTCTTTCCACCATATTATCGTGCAAATTTAGTCATTTCTTGGAAAATAAGCAAACAAAACAGGGCTTTTGAGGGGTATTTTTAAGAAAAGTAGGGATTTTTTAGTTAATTATTTTGTATTTTCAAAGCTTTTGCTTACTTTTGCAAGGCAATTATGAATGACCAGATATCCCATGACGGTGTAGTAGAGAGCATTTCGAAGGCAATGCTCCACGTTCGCATTGTGCAGAGCAGTGCATGTTCCGCGTGCAAGGTATCGACCTACTGCGCGTCATCTGAACGCAAGGAGAAAATCATCGATGTCCCTTGCCTGACGGCAGACAGTTTTACTATAGGACAACCGGTCACCGTGGTCGGCTCCACCTCCATCGGACTCAAGGCAGTCCTGCTGGCGTTCGCTATTCCCTCGGTATTGCTTTTGGCCACTATCGTGGCGGGCATACGGCTCGGAATGGGTGAGTTGCTGGCATGCGTTGCAGCTGTGGCGGTGCTTGCCGTGTATTATTTAATAATGTACGCGTGCAAGGCTCAGCTCACGGAGATGCTGTCGTTCAGAGTTGTAAGTGAGACATAGGAAGCATCCGTGGATGCACTCCGACACTAACACAATGACTAAAACCATACATCGCTCAATACAACTTTAATTAAAATATTTATGAACCTAATCTTATCATCAGTGTTGACGCTTGGTATCATTGCCTTAATTGCTGCAGTGATACTTTACATCTGTGCCAAGAAATTTGCTGTGGACGAAGACCCCCGTCTGGGCCAGGTCGCTGCCATACTGCCTCAGGCCAACTGTGGCGGCTGCGGTTTCCCTGGATGCTCGGGCTTTGCTGCGGCGTGTTTCAAGGCTGCTATGGAGAAAGGAAACATTGACGGTTTGCTGTGTCCTGTAGGCGGAGCAGAGGTGATGGATCAAGTTGCTGCCATTCTCTCAGGTGGCGGCGAGGCTGCTCCTGCCGCATCTGCTGATGCCAAGGACAGCAAGGCTGCAGGACCTAAGAAGCCCGCAGGACCTCTGAAGCCAATGTCAACTGATCCAAAGCCTTTCGTGGTTCCAGAAGGACTGGACTTCTCTGGTCCGAAGCAGAACCCAGTACCAACAATTCCAAGTGGACTAAAGCCTGCTGTTCTGCCACAGAATTGGCCAGGTGTTAACCTCTAACCTCTGACAAAAAGACATGAAAGTAAGAACATTCAGAATTGGTGGCGTTCATCCTGAGGAAAACAAACTCAGCAACGACGCAGCGACACAGCCCGCCCCGTTACCCAAGGTGGCAGTGTTTTCTCTCAGCCAGCACATCGGCGCTCCTGCCAAACCTATCGTCAAGGAAGGCGACAAGGTTAAGGTAGGTACGATGATTGCCGAGGCTGGAGGTTTCGTATCAGCAAATATCTTCTCTTCCGTTTCAGGTACAGTAACAAAGGTCGGCGACAGCCTGGATGTGGCTGGAGTGATGAAGCCTGCTATCACCGTCAAGGTAGAAGGTGACGAGTGGGAGCCCTCCATAGACCGTTCCGACAAGCTGGAGCGCCTGAAAGATCATCCCGAACTGACTCCTGAGGAAATCGTAGCTCGCGTGAAGTATGCCGGCGTTGTCGGTATGGGCGGAGCATGTTTCCCCACACACGTCAAGCTGTCACCTCCTCCAGGTGCTGTGGCAGAGTGCGTTATCATCAACGGCGTGGAGTGTGAGCCATATATCACATCTGACTATCGTCTGATGCTGGAGAAGGCAGACCAGCTGATAGAGGGTCTGCGCATACTCATGGCTGCCGTTAAGGTAAAGAAGGGATATATCGGTATCGAGGACAACAAACCCGCAGCTATCAAACTGCTGGCAGAGAAAGTGGAGAACGACCCACAGATAGAGGTCGTACCACTTGAGAAGAAGTATCCACAGGGCGGTGAGAAGCAGCTCATTGACGCTGTCATTCGCCGTCAGGTGCCTGCACCTCCTGCCATACCTATCAACGTGGGTGCCGTAGTACAGAACGCAGGTACCGCCGTAGCTGTCTATGAGGCAGTGATGAAGAAGAAGCCTCTCTTTGAGCGCTACACCACAGTGACGGGTAAGGAGATAAAGACTCCGAGCAACTTCCTCGTTCGCATGGGTACATCCTTTGAGGAGCTCATCAACCTCTGTGGCGGCATGCCAAGCGGTGACTGCAAGGTGCTCGCAGGCGGTCCTATGATGGGACGCGCTGTGCCTGCTATCACAGTGCCCGTAGGCAAGGGACAGAACTCTATCACCGTCCTTTCAGGGGATGACGCCCTTGCCAAGGAGCCCCAGCCATGCATACGCTGCGCCAAGTGTGTCAGCGCCTGCCCAATGGGACTGTCACCATATCTCCTGGCCAAAGGCGCCACAATGGAGAAGTGGGACATGCTGGAGGCAGAGATGATTACCTCTTGCATCGAGTGCGGCTCTTGCCAGTTCACCTGTCCTGCGTACCGTCAGCTGCTTGTTGATATCCGTAAGGGCAAGCAGACCGTTATGGGCATCATACGCAGCCGCACAGCTCCGGCACCGGCAGCAGCTCCGGCAAAACCGGCTCCGGCAGGCGATGCACCGGCCAAGGGCGCAGCAGACAAGAAGGCAGTGGTGATGAACACGGCACCGAAACCGTTCGTCACACCTACAGACGTTGACTTCTCCGGACCGAAGAAGAACCCTGTTCCAGCAATGCCAAGGGGACTGAAGCCAGCCGTGATGCCAAAGAACTGGCCAAGCGCGTAATAATGCATAATTCAAAATGCATAATTCATAATTTATAATGCACAATTCGTTAATTCGTTAATTCGTTAATTAGAAATATGGGTAACTTAATAGTTTCTCTCTCACCTCACGCACATTCCAATGACTCGGTGCAGAAGAATATGTATGGTGTTATCGTGGCACTCCTTCCAGCGTTGCTCGCATCATTCTACTTCTTCGGACTCGGCTCTGCGATAGTATGTCTGGTGAGTGTGGCAGCCTGCGTATTCTTTGAGTGGGCTATCTGCAAGTGTTTTTTGAAGAGAACCCCGACACTCCTTGACGGCTCTGCCATCCTGACGGGTCTGCTCCTCGGTATGAACTTGCCTTCCAACTTCCCTCTGTGGATGATTATCGTTGGTGCGTTGGTGGCTATCGGCGTAGGCAAGATGAGCTTCGGCGGTCTGGGCCACAATCCCTTCAACCCCGCTCTCGTAGGCCGTTGCTTCCTCCTCGTCAGCTTCCCTACAGCCATGACATCATGGCCTAAGGCTGCACAGTGGGCCAGCTACACAGACGCAGAGACAGGTGCTACACCGCTCTCGCTGATGAAGCGCGCCATAAAGGGCGAGACAGACGTTCTTAATCAGCTTCCCTCTGCATGGGATATGTTCCTCGGCAACCATCCCGACGGCGTGGGTGCCATCGGTGAGGTCTGCGCTATTGCGCTCATCCTGGGACTCTGCTTCATGCTCTGGCGCAAGATCATAACATGGCACATACCGGTATCCATCATCGGCACCGTATTCGTATTCTCAGGCCTCCTGTGGCTTGTTGACTGCCAGACCTACGCTAATCCGTTCCAGGTAATCTTTGCCGGCGGTCTCATGCTGGGTGCCATCTTCATGGCTACAGACTATGTCACATCGCCAATGACCCACAAGGGACAGCTCATCTACGGTGTCGCCATAGGTCTGCTGACAATCATCATCCGTAACTGGGGTGCTTACCCAGAGGGTATGTCATTCGCCATTCTCATCATGAATGCGTTTACACCTCTTATAAATATGTATATCAAACCAACCCGCTTCGGCGAAGTGCCGGCAGCTAAATAAAGGAAGGAGGACAGAAAATGGAAAAACTGAAATCAAATCTCACCAACATGGTCTGTGTCCTCACCGGCATCGCAGTAATCTGCGGTGGTCTGCTGGCCGGAGCCAACGAGGTGACCAAAGGCCCTATTGAGGCAACAAATGCCAAGACACTGGCTGACGGTATCACTGCCGTCATGGGCGGTGGTGATGTGAAAGTGGAGAATCCTGACGGCAAAGAGGTAAAACGTACCGTTGACGGCAAGGAACTCACTTACACCATATACAATACAGACAAGGGAATAGCTGTAAAATCTACCGACCCTAAGGGCTTCGGTGGCAATCTGACCGTTCTCGTCGGCTTCAATCAGGCAGGCGACATCCTGGGCTACACCGTTCTGGAGAACAATGAGACACCTGGTCTGGGTGCCAAGTGCCCCGACTGGTTCCAGCAGGGAGCACCGGGCAACATCATCAGCAAGAACCCCGGAGCCAATGAGCTGAAGGTGAAGCAGGATGGCGGCGACGTAGATGCCATCACCGCTTCTACTATCACATCACGCGCATTCCTGCGTGCCGTACAGCAGGCCTACAACACCTTTAAGGAGTCAGGCGCTGACAGCTGCACAGGAGCTACAACCCAAGAAGGAAAGGAGGCAACAAATGAGTAAGCTTGATATCATTCTCAATGGCATCGTAAAGGAGAACCCAACGTTCGTCCTGATGCTCGGTATGTGTCCTACGCTGGCCACTACCACCAGTGCCACCAACGGCCTGATGATGGGACTCGCCACTATGGTAGTGCTCATCTTCTCTAACATCATCATCTCGTGCATCAAGAACCTGACGCCTGACATGGTGCATATCCCTGTCTATATCGTGGTCATAGCAACGCTGGTGACACTCGTACAGATGGGACTCAAGGCTTATATGCCTGAGGTAGATAAGTCACTCGGACTCTTCATCCCGCTTATCGTGGTGAACTGTATCATCCTTGGACGCGCAGAGAGCTATGCAGGCAAGAACACTCCGCTGGACTCTGCCTTCGACGGACTGGGCATCGGACTGGGCTTCACCATCGGCCTCACCATCCTCGGCATCTTCCGCGAGCTGCTGGGCAACGGCACCATCTTCGAGATGAGACTCATCCCCGAAGAATACGGCATGCTGCTCTTCATTCTTCCTCCGGGAGCATTCCTCACACTGGGATACATCATTGCAGTTATTAACCGATTCAAGAAAGCATAACGTCTATGGAATATCTATTGATTTTTATCGCAGCGATATTCGTTAACAATATCGTACTGAGCCAGTTCCTCGGCATCTGTCCGTTCCTCGGCGTCAGCCAAAAGGTGAACACCTCACTCGGTATGTCTGCCGCCGTAGCCTTCGTCATGCTGCTGGCAACACTCGTAACCTGGCTCATCCAGATGTTTGTACTCAATCCCCTCGGCCTGGGCTTCCTCCAGACGCTGGCATTCATCCTCGTCATAGCAGCCCTCGTACAGATGGTAGAGATAATACTCAAGAAAGTATCTCCCCCACTCTATCAGGCACTCGGCGTATTCCTTCCACTGATCACCACCAACTGTGCAGTGCTCGGTGTGGCCATCAGCGTCATCCAGAAGGACTATAGCCTGCTCATGTCACTCGACTATGCCATAGCATCCGCGCTTGGCTTCGGACTGGCGCTCATCCTCTTCGCAGGACTGAGAGAGCAGCTGGAGTTCGCCAACGTGCCAAAGGGACTGAAAGGCGTATCAATCACCCTCATCACAGCAGCGCTTCTGTCGCTCGCCTTCATGGGATTCTCTGGCGTAGATCAGGGTCTCAAAGGCGTGATGGGATTAGAATAAAGAGACATCCGTGTCTCTCGCATTTGGAGCACGGAGTATTTGTGTTTGTGTTGTTATCTCCTCTCGACGTGAGTCGGGGGGAGATTTTTTATTGGTGTCCGTTAATAAGCGCCACGCTCGACCCTTTGAGACGCTTTCTTCGCACATCTTTTATTGATAGCGGAGCTCAGGCGAGCAAGCTCGGAACATAGCAAAGCGGAGAAAGAAGGTGCGACAGACCACAGACGGGGGCGTGAGCCCCCGGTAAATAGCCATACAATATAAAAGCCCTGTTGGGACGAGAATGAAGCTACACTTGTAAATGCTTTTAAAGTGTTAGGGTATGGAAAAGAGTAAGAATATCACCATGCTGGATCTGGACTACTTGCAGTGGGTGAAAGAACTGAGCATCCGCTATCGCCGTAGCCAGATAAAGGCGGCAGTAAAGGTAAATGAGGAGATGCTTCGTTTCTACTGGGAACTGGGCAGGGATATCGTGGAGATGAAAGCTGAAAGTCGGTGGGGCAGTGGATTTATGAAGAATCTTAGCCAAGACTTAAGGACAGCCAATCCCACCGCGACTTGTTTTTCACAGACAAATCTGCTGTATATGAAGAATTTCTATCTGTTATACAGTCAATATACCGCAATTGTGCATCAAGTTGGTGCAGAAATAGACGATAGGGAAGTTACTCCACAAGTTGTGGAGCAAAATACATTTGATAATGAAATCTCTCCACAAGTTGTGGAGCAAATAAAGAATGAATTGTTTTCAGTGCCTTGGGGACATCATCGCTTCATTATCGACAAGTATCTTGACTCCCCACAGAAGGCTCTTTTCTTTGTCCACCAGACTGTGCTAAACGGGTGGAGTCGCAGCATGCTGCTCAATTTCCTTGATACAGACTTATATGAGCGACAGGGCAAGGCATTAACCAATTTCAGTACAACTTTGCCTGAAGAGACAAGCGACTTAGCTCAGGAACTGACAAAAGATCCATACGACTTTGCTTTTACAGGTATCACGGGCAGATATAATGAGCGACTGTTGAAAGACAAACTGCTGAGCAAATTTTCCGCAAAATTGCAATAAATTCCGTATTGGGGCATGGGTTTCTTGCCTCAAAATGCAATTTGCGAGCTATGAGAACAAAATTGTGCGCCATGAGAACATATTTATGGCTTGTTTTTCATACTTTTGCCCCCCAAAAAGGACACAAACAGATAGAAAACGAATAAAAAACTTGGCAGTTCGCGTATTTTTTTTTACATTTGTCGGCAGAATTGCGACAAAGTTACTTTTCAAGATATTATTTGGAATCACTTAACATTTTTGATTGATGGTTACATTTTGTATTAGTCTTATAGCACTTGTGTTGGGCTATCTGTTATATGGCCGTTTTGTGGACAGAGTGTTTGGTCCTGACGACAGGGTGACTCCTGCTATTGCCATGGCCGATGGGGTTGACCACATTGTGCTTCCTAACTGGAAGGTGTTTGTGATCCAATTCCTAAACATCGCAGGTACTGGACCAATCTTCGGTGCTATCATGGGCGCCAAGTTCGGTCCCGTTGCCTACTTGTGGATTGTATTGGGATGTATCTTTGCAGGCAGTGTACATGACTATTTCACTGGTATGCTCTCGATGCGTAACGGCGGTGCCAGTTGTCCGGAAATTGTCGGGAAATACCTGGGTGATAAGGCTAGTAAGGTCATGTTGGTGTTTTCAGTACTCCTTCTGCTGATGGTAGGCACGGTATTTGTGTTCAGTCCTGCCACAATCCTCCAGGAGTATGGCGGTACCGCTCTGCTGTGGATTATCTGTATCTTTGTGTATTATATCGTGGCCACGATGCTCCCTATCGACAAGGTTATCGGGCGCTTCTATCCAATGTTTGCCGTTGCCCTTTTGTTTATGGTAGCAGCACTGATGGTATGCCTGTTTGTGGAATGGCCTCTGTTGCCCGAGTTGTGGTCGCATCCTGAAAACATGGGGAAGGCAGCTGACAGCTCCTTCACCGATCAGGTATTTCCTTGTATGTTCATCACCATTGCCTGTGGTGCCTTGAGTGGTTTCCATGCCACCCAAAGCCCGCTCATGGCCCGATGTCTATCTTCAGAGCGCAAGGGGCGTGCCGTGTTCTACGGCTCGATGATCACCGAAGGGCTTATAGCACTTGTATGGGCTGCTGTGTCAATGTATTTCTTCTATGGGGAACCTGCTCCAGGCTATCAGTTGATAGAGTCTGTCGGCAATAAAGGCTTCTTGACAAGTGCTCCGGCCGTGGTGAATATCATGTGCAACAGCTGGCTCGGTGTCACAGGTGGCATCTTGGCAATTCTTGGTGTTGTGGCAGCTCCCATTACCTCGGGCGATACGGCTTTCCGTTCTGCCAGACTGATTATCGCTGAAGCATTTCATATTGAACAGCGGACCATTCCAAAACGTCTGCTCGTCAGTCTGCCCCTCTTTGGGGTTTCGCTTGCACTGCTGATATGGCAGGTAGAGGACGCCAATGGCTTCAACACAATTTGGCAATATGCCGGATGGAGCAATCAGGCGCTGGCGGTATTCATGCTTTGGGCCATCACTGTCTATCTGATTCGTCAGAAAAAGAACTACTGGATTACACTTATTCCAGCTCTTTTCATGACGTGCGTCTGCTTCACGTTCCTTTTCATTTCGAAGCTCACTTTCCATCTGCCAGAGGTCATTGCCTACGTCGCTGGCGGCGCATGTATGGTGATTGCCATCTTTTGGTTCTATGTATGGTATTATCGGAATAAAAAATCAACTAAATAATAGCCTATGAATTACAGTAAGAAGTTGATGATTATTACTGCTCTGCTTTTCGCATCGCAGTATATCGTTGCCCAAACATCAGGCTATCAAAAACTCGATGATTGGGTTACAGTATGGAAAAGTGCACAACAAACCACTTTCGGCTATCCTGCCAATCAGGTGTCACCGCTTCACAGCTTTTATGAGTGGTATGTTCAGGCGGGTATGGATGTTGTAAACCTCAATAATGCCGGTGACCCTATGACCGACAATCCGGAGCGGTTGTCATCGCAGGCTTTTGAACGTGAGGTAATAGAGTTTTTCGCACCACTTTATGACTTCGACAAAGACAATGTGTGGGGCATCGTGACTCACAGCGGTACCGATGGTAATAACCACGGCATTTATTATGGTGCTAACTATCTGAGGAATAAGACGAAGCTGGAGCCGATAGTCTATGTGAGCGACGAGGCGCACTATTCAAACATGCGTCTGGCGCATCTGCAGAACCTCGAGGTTAAGCTGATAAAGAGCGACCCCATGGGGCGTATGATTCCGGAAGAACTGGAGAAGGGGCTTGACTTGACACGCCCCGCACTGCTCATCTATGCTATGGGTTCCACTTTCAAGGGTGCCATCGACGATCAGGAGGCTCTGAATGCCGTACTTGACCGTCATCCCGAAATACCGGCGGTTTATCGCCATGTGGATGCTGCCCTGTTCGGCGGTTATCTGCCGTTTACGGACGACAGGAGAATGGTCAGCCAGAAGGCCATGCGATTTGAGTCTATCGCCATCAGCGGTCATAAGTTCTTCGGAATCGATTCACCTTGCGGCCTCTTCCTCTGCACACGTGATGTGTATGACAACCAGGCAGACTTCAATGTGACCTATCTGAACAGCAACATGCGCATGATTAACTGTTCACGCGACGCTCTGCAGCCGCTGAAATTCTGGTGGCTCATTCAGACGGTTGGATACGACGGCTGGGCAAAGCAGGCTCGGCAGATGAGGGAGTGTACCGCCTATCTCAAGCAGCAACTGGATGCCATCCACTGGCCGTGCTGGGTGAACCAATACAGCAACACGGTGTTCTTCAGGCGCCCGTTGCCTGAGATTGTCAGGAAATACACGCTTGCCCAGGGCTATGACGACCGTTTCGGCGGGGAACTCGCCCACGTGGTGGTGATGCAGCATGTCACAAAAGAAAAGATAGACCAGTTCATCAAAGAACTGAAGCACTAGCATAGTTGGTCTCCTCAAATCATACCGTTATGAAAACAAGATTATTCATTCTTATCTTCGCGCTTGTAGCAAGCGCAGGAACACTTTTTGCCGAGAGCGGCACATTGGGTGATAACGCCACATGGAACTATGCCGACGGTGTCCTCACTATCAGCGGAACAGGAGCTATGACAGATTTCGCGAACCTCATGGCTGTTCCCTGGAACGCATACAGACGGGATACCCGCACTATCATCATCGAAGACGGCATCACCCATGTCGGAGATAATTCCTTTGTCGCGTTCGGCAGTCTGGAAAGTGTGACTATCGGCAGTAGCGTCAAGAGCATCGGTATTCATGCCTTCTACCGCGCCTCTAATATGTCCGAATTGGTACTCCCCGCCAGCCTCGTCACTATCGGGGAACAGGCTTTCAGCGGCTGCGGCCAACTTACTGAAATCGTTCTCCCCAACGGCCTCACTACCCTCGGAGACCAGGCTTTCGCTGGGTGCGGAAAACTGACATCCGTCACTATCCCCGCCACCGTCACCTCCATCGGAGAGAATTGTTTCGAATATTGCTCAGGCTTGACCGCCTTCAATGTGGATGCTGCCAATCCTAACTACGCTTCGGAGGACGGCGTTTTGTTTGACAAAGAGAAGACCACGCTCCTGCTTTACCCTATTAATAAACCAGAGCCTGCATACACTGTCCCCGCCACCGTCACAACGATTGTTCCACAGGCTATCTGTCAGTGCGAATTCCTGACGTCGGCCACAATTCCCGCTTCCGTCGCTTCTATCGGAAATATGAATCTGTACAATTGCTATGCATTGACCGAGATAATAGTGGATGCCGCCAACGCCAGCTATTCCTCAGCAGACGGTGTCCTGTTCAACAAAGACAAGACAACGCTCATCCGCTTCCCATCCGGCATCCTCAGCGATGAATACACTATCCCCGCCACCGTCACTACCGTAGGAGAAATAGCCTTCGCCGATTGTTACTGGCTCACCACGGTTGTCGTACCTAATACAGTCGAAACCATCGGCGAGTATGCGTTCAGTGCCGTATCGAATGTAATCTATAGCGGACCGGCTACTGGTGCGCCGTGGGGTGCTTTCTATATGAACGGATATGTAGATAAACCGTTTATCTTCAGCGATGATACCAAGACCTGCCTCGTTGGTTGTTCCCGCTTCTACGAAGGCGAAATAACAATCCCGTCCAGTGTTACGGAGATGGGCGAGCGCGCGTTTATGATCTGCACAGGCATCACCTCCGTCACTATTCCAGAGGGCATCACCCATATTCCGAACCTGGCGTTCGAAGAGTGCCTTTCCCTGACGTCGGTTACCATTCCCGCTACCGTTGCTTCCATCGGAAATACGGCTTTCAGTTGGTGTCCCGCTCTGATGTCAGTTACCTGCCACGCCGTTACGCCGCCAGCTTGCGGAGAGTATGTTTTCGGAAGCGTGGATATGAGCGCCTGCCAGCTCTTCGTGCCAGAGAATAGCCTCGAAGCCTATCAGAACGCAGCGACATGGCAAGACTTTGCCAACATCCTGCCGATTCAGTCAACAGCTGTCGGGCAAATTTCTGCCCCTCAGAATGACAACAAGGCAAGAACCGTCTTCCATAACGGCCATATCTATATCGTCTCTGGTGACAAGACGTACACCATCCTCGGACAGAAACTCCGTTAGTCCGTACCCTGCCGCCATACCGAAATCCCAGCGGTCTTCCGCCAAGTCGATGTCTCTGTCTTCCGTCAGGGGGGAGGGATAAAACGATTTCGGCTGCGGATGTTGAATGTTAAATGTTTGCAAAAATACGAACAGAAGTTTGACCGTATCAATTATTGTTTGTATCTTTGCGAACAAATATAGTGTATTATGGATTGTCAAAATTGCTCCAGAAATCAGACTCTTCCGACTCACTGAAACCATTGTCAGATAGTTCAAGAAGGATGGCATCCAAAAGCTGGACCTTTGATATTTTCAAATCAGGGTCAACGTCAATTGGGTAAGTGAGAATATCGCCAATCGAGCCGACATGGGCATTGGTTACAACAATCCTCCCATCGATAAGTCTTACCTGAAACATACATGATTTTAGATAAAGTACTGATTGTAAGAAGAATACACTATGTATGTTTGGTCTAAACAGGGTGCCGAACATACATAAACGGCCATTTTCGGGCGTTAACGGACGTTAAATCACAAATTAACTGTCTGAATGTATGTTTGTTTCGCAATCACATCGTACAAGTAAACAGTTTGTTTCCACTTGAGAAACACTTTGTTTCGACCCAAGAAACAAAATGTTTCGTAGGTCGAAACATGTGATAAACAAAAATTTAACACTTCGTTAACAGATGCTTTGACCTTCGGTCGAAGGTACTGCGCCTTGGATGTGCAAGAAAAATGCAAGCACTTTTTATTGCACATCTCAAGACTTAATCGAACTTTGACCTTCGGTCGAAGGTACTGCGCCTTGGATGTGCAAGAAAAAATGCAAGCACTTTTTATTGCACATCTCAAGACTTAATCGTACCTTTGTACCCGATAACGAGATAAAAACAATAAAAACAAAGGAAAAGACGATATGAAGATACTGATAATGAACGGCCCCAATCTGAATCTGCTGGGCGTTCGTGAGCCGGGTATATATGGCAACAGTTCGTTTGAGAGTTACCTGCCACAGCTGCGGGAGCGCTATCCCGATGTGGAGATAGAGTATTACCAGAGCAATGTGGAGGGAGAGATGATAAATAAGCTGCAGGAGGTGGGGTTCAGTTATGACGGCATTGTGCTGAATGCCGGTGCCTATACCCATACGAGCATTGCCCTGCATGACTGCATCCGCTCACTGCGCTGCCCTGTGGTGGAGGTGCATATCAGCAATGTGCATACACGCGAGGAGTTCAGGCATCATTCATATCTGTCACCAGCCTGCAAAGGGGTGATATGCGGCTTCGGGCTGGACTCATACAGACTGGCGGTGGAAGGGTTGGTTTTCGATAGAATTGAGAGTTGAGAATTGAGAATTATGATTACAGTTCCCTAATTTGCTAATTTGCTAATTCGTTAATTCGATAATTTGATAATTTGATAATTTGAAAAGCCACACGCAAAATCCTAACCATACGACGCTGAGCGGCGAGAAGTTGCTTGACGACTATGTGTTGTCTCATACCGATGCTGAACCTGAGTACTTGCACCGCTTGTGGCGCGAGACGAATATACGGTTGCTGCACGGACGCATGGCGAGCGGACACCTGCAGGGACGCCTGCTGAAGATGCTGGTGCAGATGGTGCGCCCTGAGAGCATAGTGGAGGTGGGGACATTCTCCGGCTATTCGGCCCTTTGCATGGGAGAGGGTCTGGCATCACTTGGAGGCAACGGGCATCTGTGGACTTTTGAGACCAATGATGAGCTGGAGCCTTTTACACGAAAATGGATTGAGGAGTCGCCCTGGACAGACCGCATTACTTTGATTATCGGTGATGCAGAGACGGAAGCGCCACGAGTGGCAAGGGAGCGGGGCATGACGTTTGACATGGCTTTCATCGACGGTGACAAGCGCACGTACATAGAGACATACGAGGCGCTGCTGCCATGCATGAGTCCAGGGGGTATCATGCTGGCGGACAATACGTTGTGGGACGGACACGTGACCGATCCCGATTACAGTCGCGACACGCAGACGCAGGGCATCAGACGGTTTAATGATTACATAGCAGCAGACAAACGAGTGAGCAGAGTGCTGCTGCCCCTGCGCGACGGACTGACGATTATCAGGAACAGCCCCCCTCCAGCTCCCCCCTTGGAGGGAGGGACGTAAACGGGACCACGAATTTCATGAATTAACGGGATTTCGATATGTCGACATATCGAAATGTCGGTATGTCGATATATCGCATTGTCACCCTTTGGGGCTATGGCCTATCGGTTTCTTGATCCGTAGGCTATGCGGCGCTGCTGGAAGTTTGTAGCGCGGGCCTCGGAGTAGGGCGTCAATTTGCCCGTGAGGTATTTCTCCATCATCAGACCACCGATAGGAACACCATAGTCTGCACCAAAGCCACCATTCTCCACATAGACAGCAATGGCTATCTTAGGATTGTTCATCGGTGCAAAGCCCATGAACACGGAGTGGTCTTGTCCACGGTTCTGGGCAGTACCCGTCTTGCCACACACCTCGAAAGGCATGCTGCCAAGGGCCTTACACGTGCCGCCGAGGACGGAGCTGCGCATGCCTGCCACCACGAGTTCGTAAGCCTGTGCCGATGCTTTGGTGTAATGCTTGGTGGTGAACGCGGAATCGAGCGGCTCACCCTTTATAGACCTCACCACATGAGGCGTATAGAAATAGCCTCTGTTGGCAATGGTAGCCCCGAGATTGGCTATCTGAAGCGGCGTGAGGTTCACCTCGCCCTGGCCTATGGAGATGGAGATAATGGTCAGTCCGTTCCATGAGCCTTTGTAAGCATGGTCGTAGTATGCGCCGTTGGGGATTAGTCCGCGTTTCTCTCCAGGCAGGTCTATGCCGAGCCTATAGCCGAAACCCATGCTGACCATGTAGTCGCGCCAGGTGTTCATGGCATTCAATGCGCTGCCATACTTGGAACGGTTGCCGATCATGTGGTACAGTCCCCAGCAGAAATAAGCATTGCACGACGTTGACAAAGCGCCAACGAGAGCTATGGGTGAGGAGTGTCCGTGACATCCCACGTGGAGACCTCTGTATGAGAATCCGTGGTGACAGGGGAAGGCAGTAGTGGAGTTCACGATACCCTCTGTCAGGAATGTCAGCGCCTGAGAGGTCTTGAAGGTTGAGCCCGGCGGGTACTGTCCCATGATGCTGCGATTGAGAAGCGGTTTCCACGCATCGCGCTCCAGGAGCTGATGGTTCTTACCACGCTTGCGACCCGTCATCAGACTCGGGTTGTAGGTGGGTGATGACACCATGCACAGTATCTCGCCCGTCTGTGGGTCTATTGCCACAATACTGCCTATCTTGCCCTCCATCAAACGCTCGCCAAGTGCCTGCAGCTCTATGTCGATACCCAGAGTGAGATCCTTGCCCGCTACGGGCTTGCGGTCATATTTGCCATTCATGTAACGCCCCTGCACACGGCCTCGTGCATCGCGGAGGAGCACCTGCATACCCTTTTCGCCACGCAACTGCTTCTCGTATGAGCGTTCCACACCAACTTTGCCTATATAGTCGCCGCGCTGATAGTAGTCATCTTCCTTGATGTCATACTGAGACACCTCTGCGACATCACCCAGCACATGCGCCGCATAAGGATACTGATACTGTCTCAGGGTGCGGCGCTGAACGGAGAAGCCGCGGAAGAGGAACAGCTTCTCGCGAAAGATGGCAATGTCCCTCTCATCGAGCTGAGTCATGAAGACCTGACTGACAAACTGCGAATAGCCCGGGTTCTTGTTGCGATCCTTTATATCGTCCATGCGCTGGATGAAGTATTCCTTGGTGATGCCAAGAGCTTGGCAGACGCCCATAGTGTCAAGGTTTTCCTTTGCTTCGCTCATCACAACCATGACGTCGTAGGATGGCTGGTTATAGACGAGCAGCTTACCATTACGGTCATAGATGACACCTCGGGCAGGGTAGTCTATCTTCTTGAGAAAAGCATTGGAGTCGGCACTCTTACGGTAATCCTCGCTCACCACTTGGAGGGCGAAGAGACGCAGGATATAGACAACGACAATCAGCATTGCCGCACCAGCTATGACGTATTTACGGTAAGAGAAGTCGGTGAACAAAACAAAACCTCACCCCGGCCCTCCCCAAAAGGGAGGGGGAAGGGGACTGCGAATTATGAATTAAACATTAAACATTATGCATTAAGCATTATGAATTATGCATTGTGAATTTAATTATGCATTATGCATTAAATAAACCCTATTACGAGGATTAGGATATACGTTATCAGTCCGCTACTACCAGCCATCATCAGCAGATACACCAAATCGTGCAGGGTGAATGCATCAAGCCCAAAGTATATGAGACAGTAGAGGAACACCAGACAGAAGGCATAGAAGGAATACTTCCAGAAACCCATTGTACGCATGGACGGTTTGAAATCCTCCTCATCTTCGCGTCCCAGGAATAGTTCTAAGAAATAGGGCTGCACGAATCCCACTGCCGTGAGCGAGGTCATGACCAGGCCTGCTGTATCAGAGAACATATCGACTAACGCGCCCAGAATGAAGCACATCGCCAAGCGCATCCAATGCGGCAAGTCGCGTGGAAGCATAAGCACAAACCATACATACATCAGAGGCGTTGCAATACCCATGACATGGATACTGTTGAAGAGAAGCCCCTGAGCCAAGGCAAGGAGGATTATGTAGGCGATGTATCTCACAATTATTATCTATCGGTTGGTAAGTGCCAGTGTGTCAGCAGCATGTCGTAACAGTTCCACCTGTTCGGTCACCTTTTCGTTGTCTATCACCATGACATCGCGCAAAGTAGCGAAGTTGGTGTAGAGGTGCACCTGTATGCGGTACGACACACCATCAGGGGAGTTAAACACATGTATTATCTTTCCTACGGGAACACCCTCGGGGAATACGGTTGAGTAGCCAGATGTGACCATTCTCTCGTAGAGCTTGAAGTGTGCATGACGCGGCACGTCATCCACGTATGCCATATTGCTTGCCCCACCAGTCCAGTGCAGGTAGCCAAAGTAGCGGCGATGCTCTATCATGCAGCTGATGCTGGACTGAGAATTGAGCACCGGTATAACAACAGAATAGTGAGGGCCGGCCTTATAAACGATGCCTACGACACCGTTGCCTGACACAACACCCATATCTTTATCGACGCCATCTGCAGTACCTTTGTCTATGGTAAGTAGGTTGTCCTTCAGGTGTAAACTGTTATGGACCACCTTTGCAGGTATAAGTTTGTAACCTGCAAGCGGATTAACGGAGTCACTGCGGGTGGTGCCAGAGTCTTTATATTTCTCCAGCTCATCCTGCAGCTGCTTCACGCGGAGGTTCAGATAGACATTGGCACTCGTCAATTCTCTATTGGTCTGAGTCAGGTCAAAGAACGTGGTAACCTTTGATCTACCCTCATAGATCCACCCCACTATGGTGTTGGTGGAAGATATGAACGAGGCACGCTGATACCCGTCACGTGAGAAAAAAAGGGTAAGCCCTATCACCTCAAGCAAGAGGAATAGGGCCCAATGGTAATGGTCTATTATGAAATTAATAAGATTTCTCAAGTCCGGTTATCTCATAAGGAACGAGAAATTATTGATATTCTTCAGTGCAACGCCTGCACCGAGAGCCACACTGCGTAGCGGATCCTCTGCCACATGGAACGGGATGCCTATCTTCGACTCCAGACGTTTGTCCAGACCGCGAAGCAATGCGCCGCCACCACTAAGCCAGATACCATTCTTCACGATGTCGGCATACAACTCTGGCGGTGTCACCTCAAGAGCTGAGAGCACAGCAGCGTCAATCTTTGCCACAGTCTTGTCTATGCAGTGAGCTATCTCCTTATAGTCCACGCTAACTTCCATTGGAAGAGCCGTGATACGGTTTGGACCGTAAACGGTATAATTCTCCGGAGCCTCATCACCAAGATCTGACAGTGCAGAGCCTACATTTATCTTGATACGCTCAGCCATACGCTCTGAAATACGCATGTTATGCTGGCGTGACATGTACTCTTGAATATCTGCCGTGAGTTCATCACCTGCCACACGGATAGAGGTGTTGCTGACAATGCCGCCCAGCGAGATGACGGCAATCTCTGTTGAGCCGCCACCGATGTCAACAATCATGTTGCCCTCTGGTGCCTCAACATCTATACCGATACCAATGGCTGCTGCCATAGGCTCGAAGATGAGATATACGTCACGTCCGTCAGCATGCTCGGCAGAGTCACGCACAGCACGCAGCTCTACCTCAGTACTGCCCGAAGGTACGCCGATAACCATACGGAGCGATGGAGAAAACAAGTGTCTGCCTGCAGGCACCATCTTGATAAGACCACGTATCATCATCTCGCAAGCAGAGAAGTCGGCTATCACGCCGTCCTTTAATGGACGAACAGTCCTGATGCGATCATTGGTCTTCTCATACATACTCTTTGCCGCTTCACCTACCGCAATCATCTGATTGGTGTCACGGTCTATTGCAACGACGGAAGGCTCGTCAACAACAATCTTATCATCTTGTATGATGATAGTATTGGCCGTGCCCAAGTCCATCGCTATTTCTCTTGTGAAAGAAAAAAATCCCATTTAATCTTCTAACTTCTTACGTTTTTTTTAGGTGGGTACTATCTATTCCCACCGTGATATTAATATATCTGACAAAGCTAATTGATGGAGCCTGTCTTAAGTTCCGGAGGCCTTACATATTATACTGATACCCGTCCCCGTGGGTTCTTCAGCCGCTGTGTCTCTGCATGCAACATCCGTCACCTCTGAGTGCAGAGCGAGATGCCGTGCAGAACCTTTTTACTTCTCAAACCATGCGTTTATGGCAGTATCGTAATGTGAGCTGACACCAAAGGCGCGTGTTGCAAACATTCTGCGATCTTCGATATCGGTCTGTGCACCCTTACGATTCAGGATATCAAGAAGGACACCATACTCTGCCTTTGAAGGAACAATGACTACGTCCTTGAAGTTCTTAGCTCCGGCACGTATCAGCGAGATGCCGCCTATGTCTATCTTCTCAATAATATCAGCCTCAGATGCTCCACTGGCAACGGTCTGCTCAAATGGATATAAGTCAACGATAACGAGGTCTATCTCAGGTATCTCATACTTGGCCATCTGCTCCTGATCACTCTCCAGGCCGCGGCGACCCAGTATGCCACCAAATATCTTTGGGTGAAGAGTCTTCACACGGCCACCAAGGATGCTGGGATAAGTCGTAACATCCTCTACTGCCTGGCACTCATAGCCCAGAGACTCGATAAACTTCTGCGTTCCACCTGTGGAGAGGAACTTCACTCCTTCTGCATTTAACTTTGCAAGCAATTCATCCAAACCGTCCTTGTGAAACACACTGACAAGTGCGGTCTTAATCTTCTTTACTTCTGACATATATCTTTTACCTTTACAAAAAATACGACTTATGGATTTTATCCACACTGGGATATTTCGCAGCAAAATTACGAAAAAGTTATGATATACACAAATTTTGCCTACATATTTCATTAAAACTCAATAAAACTTGACTCATCTGTTGGCGCGACGGCATAAAAGTCTTACCTTTGTAAGCGTATGATACATCTACGACATTTAGCCCACCGAATTGTCGTCACTTGTCTGTTGCTGCTGCCCATACATGCTGCAGCGGCAATGTTGCGCCTACCCTCTCACGAGGAAGGAGACTCTAAGAAAGCGACATCATCATCATCAACCGCGAACGGACAGAAGGGAAAGGCCTCTTTCTATTCGCGGCGTGCCAATGGAGCACGCACGTCTTCAGGAGTCAGACTGAATAACGACTCGTTGGTCTGCGCCCACAAAAGCCTCCCATTCGGCACATTGCTCTTAGTAAAGAATCCAGCCAACGGCAAGGAAGTGGTTGTGGAGGTCATCGATAGAGGGCCTCACGTCAAAGGGCGCATCATCGACCTATCGTATGAAGCAGCCCGTCGCCTCGGCATTATAGCAGCAGGCGTAGCGATGGTTGAGGTCTCAGTCTATGACCCTGACCTACATGTACCCATGCGTCCGAAAGAGAATTCGCTGCCTGTATTGGAGTTTGAGATATCAACTCCGAAGGACAACGGGATACTAAAGCTGGAGTATTGAGGACCCTGCCCCCGATGGAGGAGAAGAGGTTTATTCGTAGTGCATAATGCATAATGCATAATTCATAATTCATAATTAACACAACTTTCTCCAGTTGATAAACGCCCTGCTCCAGGCTTTCCTCGTCATATTACCGCTAAAGATAAGCAGCATGCGAAGAGGGGCAAAAGTCGAATAAGACGATTACCAAGGGCTGGTAAACTGATTACCAAGGCTTGGTAACCGCATTACCAAGGCTTGGTAACTCAATTACCAAAGCTTGGTAATATGTCAGAACTACGCCGCTCGGCACACCGTGACGCTTGCGTAACAACGTGGAGCAAGTCTCGGCACTCCGTGACGCTTGCGTAACAACGTGGAGCAAGAACTACTGACTACTCGAGAAACTTGAATTAATAATGCACAATGCGTAATTTGTGAGGAATGAGAGATGAGAGAAGAGGTAGTAAGGACGAGAGAGGATATTGGATAATACGATAAAACGCTTATTTACTCGCTTGAAAGACTATACAGACGCTGAACTGGCACAAATACTGGACCAACCCATCATGCACACCGTATCAGAGGTGGCAGACGAGCTGGGGTTGGAGTGTTATGTCGTTGGAGGGTACGTGAGGGACATCTTCCTTGAACGCCCATCTGACGACATCGATTGTGTTGTTGTGGGTTCCGGCATCACCATGGCACGCGCCGTAGCCAAGCGGCTGGGACGTAAAGCACATCTCTCCGTATTCAAGAATTTCGGCACGGCACAAGTGAAATACGGCAAGCAAGAACTGGAGTTTGTCGGTGCCCGACGTGAGTCCTATCAGCGTGACTCACGCAAGCCTATCGTGGAGGACGGCACATTGGAGGATGATCAGAACCGCCGCGATTTCACCATCAACGCTATGGCTATCTGCCTCAACAAGGCGCGCTTCGGCGAGCTCGTAGATCCTTTCGGCGGGCTTGACGACCTTTGGGACGGTATTATACGCACACCATTAGACCCAGACATCACTTTCTCTGACGACCCCTTGCGCATGTTGCGCTGCATACGCTTTGCAACTCGCTTCAAATTCTACATCGAGGAGGAGACCTTCGAAGCCCTTTCACGCAATGCCGAAAGGCTGAAAATCATCTCAGGCGAACGCATCAGCGAGGAGTTGAACAAAATTCTCATGACCGACACACCGTCTCGCGGCTTCGTTGACCTGCAACGCTCAGGGCTTCTGGACATTATCTTGCCCGAGCTGTCTGTGATGGACATGGTGGAAGAGCGCAACGGCAAAGCCCACAAGAACAACTTTTATCACACGCTCGAAGTTCTTGACAACGTTGCCAAGAGCACCAATCCGGCCAACACACCAACTGTTGTAGCAGACAACTCAACAGAAGGAACGGACATCGGCACAATCTCTGCGACCATAAACCCCAATAATATCCTTTGGCTCCGCTGGGCTGCATTGCTTCACGACATTGGCAAGCCTCGCAGCAAGCGATGGGACAACCTGCAGGGATGGACCTTCCATGCCCACAATACCATCGGTGCCAAGATGGTGCCAGGCATCTTCAGAAAGCTCAAACTTCCGCTTGATAGCAAGATGAAATATGTGCAAAAGCTTGTGGATTTGCACATGAGACCCATCATCATAGCTGACAGCGAAGTGACCGACAGCGCCGTTCGCAGGCTGCTCAACGATGCAGGAGAGGACATTGACGACCTTCTCACGCTCTGCGAGGCCGACATAACGAGCAAGAACGAGATACGCAAGCGCAACTTCCGAAATAACTATCTGCTTGTACGCCAAAAGATTGAAGACTTGAAAGCACGTGACTATGTACGCCTGTTGCAGCCCGTCATTGACGGAAACGAGATTATGGAGCTCTTCAATCTGAAGCCATCTAAGGAGGTTGGTGATCTGAAACAGTTCCTAAAAGACGCGGTTCTTGACGGCATCGTAGAGAATGAGCGCACGGCACTCATGGAGCTTCTCATGGGCAAAGCCAAGGAAATGGGATTGGCTTAAAAGCACACTACCAACGAAAATCGATTATAGTTACAGCTTGGTACATTGTACTTGGCTGTTTTCATGTGCCCCTAACTACAGTACTAACACTACAAAAAAGGTCATCAGGTTCTTGCCTTTCGACAATATCCTGATGACCCATTTCTATGAATGAAACAAAAATTACTGCTTTGCGAGCTTGCCATTAGAGCCGAGCACATCTACAATCTTGTGGATGTACATCTGCTTCATAGCCTCACGTGCTGGTGTCAGATACTGACGTGGATCGAAGTGACCAGGATTCTCAGCCAGATACTTGCGGATAGCAGCAGTCATGGCAAGACGAGAGTCTGAGTCAATGTTAATCTTGCAGACTGCAGACTTAGAAGCCTCACGCAGTTGCTCCTCTGGAATACCTACTGCATCAGGTAACTTGCCACCATACTGATTGATGGTATCAACGCAGTCCTGTGGTACAGATGAAGAGCCGTGGAGCACGATTGGGAATCCTGGAAGCTTCTTCTCTATCTCGTGGAGGATATCAAATGCCAATGGAGGAGGCACGAGCTTTCCTGTCTTTGGGTCACGTGTGCACTGCTCTGGAGTGAACTTATATGCTCCGTGAGAGGTACCGATAGAGATAGCGAGAGAATCGCAGCCTGTGCGTGTAGCGAAGTCGATAACCTCCTCTGGCTTTGTATAGTGAGACTCCTCAGAAGCTACCTCGTCCTCTACACCAGCCAGAACACCCAGCTCTGCCTCTACAGTTACATCAAACTGGTGAGCATAGTCAACAACCTTCTTTGTGATAGCGATATTCTCCTCGTAAGGCAGTGAAGAGCCGTCGAACATTACAGATGAGAAGCCTGTGTCGATACAGTCCTTACATGTCTCAAAGCTATCACCGTGATCCAGGTGAAGCACTATCTCTGGATTAGCGCAGCCAAGCTCCTTTGCATAAGCAACGGCACCCTCTGCCATGTAACGCAGAATCGTTGGGTTGGCATACTTACGTGCGCCACGGGAAACCTGCATGATAACAGGAGACTTTGTCTCTACTGCAGCCATAACGATGGCCTGCATCTGCTCCATAGTATTGAAGTTGAAAGCCGGGATAGCATAACCGCCGGCAACGGCGCTCTTGAACATCTCACGGGTGTTAACAAGGCCCAGGTCTTTGTAATTTACCATAGTTTAGTTTGCGTGTTAGTTTTTTTAGTTTATATATGATTAGTTCTTTAGCCTGTGAGTTATCTGCTCCTAAGTCCTGCCAGCCTTGACACGGGTCTGTCCGAGCATAGGAATAGCCACGCAGTACGTGAATGCAAAGGTAGCAATTATATATTTCTCTGACAAATTATTTAATAATAATTAAAGTTTTATCTTCGTCACCTCGATGTCCTCATTGAGAAACATAGCGGCACACTCCTTGAATCTATCGGGCGATTCGGTGGTGTAATACGTGACGGTACCTCCCTCCGAACATGCCTTGGCCATGTCCGGGTGGCGCTGCAGATAGTTCTCCAACGATGCGGCCACATATTCTCCCTGCGGCACTATGCGCACCCCTGGCGGCACAGCCTTCTTCAGGGCGTTCATCAGCAGCGGATAGTGTGTGCATCCCAGTATGATGGTGTCTATCTGCGAGTCCTTTTCCAAAAGCTGGTTTATCCGCTTACGCACGAAGAAGTCTGCTCCCTCACTCTCTGCCTCGCCTGCTTCCACTATGGCGGCCCACAACGGGCAGGCCTGTCCTGATACGGTGATGTCTGGATAGAACTTTGATATCTCAAGAGAGTAGCTCTTTGAGCGTATCGTTCCCTCTGTCGCTACTATTCCCACATGACGTGTCTTGGTCAGCGAGCCCACCACTTCTACGGTAGGGCGTATGACTCCCAATACTCGATAGCCCTGCTTTTCAAGGGTGAGCGCCTCTCCTGCGGGCCTTGTTTCGCCTTCAGCATGGTGTGTGATAAGCTCGTTATACGGGCGGGTCAAGTCATTCTGCTGTATTGTTCGCAGAGCTTTTGCCGATGCAGTATTACACCCGAGGATAACAAGGCGGCATCCCATTGAGAAGAGTCGCATTACCGCCTCGCGTGTAAATTCATAAACCACGTCAAAGGATCTTGAGCCGTATGGCGCACGAGCATTATCTCCGAGATATATAAAGTCCCGGGTTGGCAGGCGGCGCCTCAACTGTTTCAGTATAGTGAGTCCGCCATAGCCAGAGTCAAATACACCAATAGGAGCTGTCATGTATTTAGATTTTAGGAGATAAGGAGATCTGGAGATAAGAAGTTAAGGAGATAAGTGGTTAAGGATTTAAGACATTACTTCACGCCTTTCAGCTTGGGCGTAATATCCTCAGAGTATGCAGGGTTGATATATGGGCATGCCTTTGAGTCGGTATCTAATATAATAAGGTACTCATTTGCCGCCGCTACCTGTTGTATAGCATTGCTGATGCGCTGCATAGCAGGTGCAAGGGCGGCCTCCTCAGCTGCCTTGAGGCGTTGCTGCGCGCTTTTCTTGAACTCCTCATTGCGATCCAGCATCTCCATCATCTCGGCCTGACGCTTTTCCTTGATAGCCGCATCAAGTGTGGCCTGCTGCTCCAGGAACAGCTCATACTTCTCCGTAAACTCTTTCTGTGCAGCCTCAAGCTCTACTGTCGTCTGCTGACGACTCTTTGTCACAGCCTTCATCGCAGTCTGATATTCTGCATCCGCAGCCAGCACAGCCTGGGTGGAATAATAACCAATCTTCGCTTGCTGCGCCATCAATGATGCGCAACAAGCGAAGAGGATTGTTGTAACTATTAGTGCTTTCTTCATAGTTGAAGTAAGTTTACTTTAGTTTACTTAAGTTTGTTCAGCTCTGCCTTCACGTCAGCAGTCACGTCCTTTGAACTTGGACCTACATAGAGAGCTGCGCCCTGCTCAAAGATATAAGTATATTGACCGGCCTTGCCTACATTCTGTATGGCTGTCACTATCTTCTGCTGGATAGGCTGCATCTTCTCCTGCTGCTGCTTCTGGAACTCCTGCTGGTTCTGCTGAGCAGTCTGCTGTATCTTCTGATACATCTCCTGCAGCTTTGCCTCCTCGTCCTTCTTAGCAGTCTCGCTCATTGTGGGCTGAGCCTTTTCATATTCCTCTGCCTTGCGTTGCAGCTCATCCTGCATAGCCTTCAGGTCGTTCTCGTACTGCTGAGCGATAGCCTGAAGCTCGCCGTTAACCTTTGTCAGCTCTGGCAGGCTTGACATGATGGACTGTGTGTCCACGTGTCCAAACTTCTGTGCGTTGGCGCTTATTGTAACAGCAAAGAGTGCTACGAGCGCAATGATTACTTTCTTCATTTAGTTTTGATTCTTTTTTTAAAAGTTTATTCTGTTGTTTAATATCCTAATTTTTGCAATACCTCGTTAGAGATATCAATTCTCGGCGAGGCATAAATTATGCCATTGTCTGAAGCGCGGTCTATTACCATTTGGTATCCGCGGAGCTCTGACACCTCTTTCACGGCGTTGTATATCTCCTCCTGAATGGGGGACATGAGGCTTTCGCGCTTCTTAAACAGCTCCCCCTCCGGACCGAAATACTTCTTCTTCAGGTCTGCTGCCTCTTTCTCCTTTTGTGTTATGGCATCCTGTCGTGCCACCTTCTGCTCCTGTGAGAGGAAGACGACCTCATTCTGATAGTTCTTATACATGGTGCTGGCCTCGGTATTGAGGGCCTCCACCTCTGCCTGCCAGCGCTTGCTGACCTGGTTGAGTTGCTCGCTGGCACGCTCGTATGCGGGAATATTCTTCAACACATACTCCATGTCAATGAGGGCATACTTCTGTGCCGCTGCAAGGTTGATGAACAGCGTTGAGCTCAACGCGAGCATGATTGCTAATGAAAGTATCCTTTTCATAACGGTTTAATGATGCGAGAATTCTATATTATCTATTTAATTATGCATTTTGAATCATGAATCTTGAAACTTGAATCTTGAATCACGAATTATGCATTATCAAAACTCTTGTCCGAGTACGAAGTGGAAGTTACTGCCGCCTTTCTTGCCTGAAACCTCGTCAAATCCATACGCCCAGTCAAGTCCCATGAGTCCCACCATAGGCAGGAAGATACGGACACCGAAGCCTGCGGAGCGCTTCATCTTGAATGGATTGAAGTCAGAGATATCTGTCCACGCATTACCGGCCTCAGCAAATCCCAATCCATAGATGGTGGTATTACCCAGCAGGAACGGGTATCTTATCTCCACTCCGAAGCGGTCGTATGCATAGCCCGGAGAGCCGTATGGTGTCAGCGAACCGTTCTCATAACCACGCAGACCTATCGTTTCCTCCGAATAGCTGCTTGAGTAGCCCGACATACCGTCACCACCCATGTAGAATGTTTCAAACGGAGACTTGTTATACTGGTTATAGCTTCCCAGAAGACCTATCTCGGCGCGTGTCATAAGCACGAAGCACTTCTGGCCAGAGGTGAGCGCGGTATATGTCTTAGACTTGAATTTCCACTTGTGATATTCTATCCAGCGATACTTCTCCTGCAGCTCTGCGTTGTAAGTCTTGGATGCCGGGTTTGTGGCAAGGTTCTTATAGTCCTTCTTGAAGAACGATGACCAAGGCGGCGTAATTGCCAGCGAGAGCATGAACTCTGAACCGGTGCGCGGGAAGAGTTGGTTGTCCGTAGATACGCGTGACAACGTGATGCCCAGGTTCAGGTTGTTACTGTTACCGTTCTGCATGAGGAAGTTGTAACGCCAGTTCTTTATCATGTAGAGCGTATATGAGAGATTGAGCGACAGAGTGAAGTAATCGTCCGGCCAGCGCAGTCTCTTTCCCCATCCTATACTACCACCGAGCAGCTGAATGTACTTATCCGGGTCATAGTAGTTCTCATAGTTAGAGTATCCGTATGTGGAACTGTAACCAGAGTACATGCTATAGATGCCGGAGTTATACCAGTTGCTGTTATAGTAGTTACCATTTACGTCTGTCTGCTTAGAATAGAAGATACCGACGGAGAACTGTATTGGTCGCTTGCCGCCAAACCAACCCGTGCTATATGACACATTGTATGACTGGTAGTAGGTACCGTTCGTCTGAGCTCCGAGTGCCAGTTGCTCACCATCTCCGATAGGCATGATGCCACGATGCTC
Organism: Prevotella sp.; assembly: GCA_017478025.1. Taxonomy (GTDB): domain Bacteria; phylum Bacteroidota; class Bacteroidia; order Bacteroidales; family Bacteroidaceae; genus Prevotella. The sequence continues at coordinate 5,266 of JAFVGZ010000021.1, read as the reverse complement.
CTTGTTCTTTCTGAACAGGTTGGCCATTGAGAAGTTGTTGAGCTTCAGGCCTATCTTACCGATGACACCCGTCTGTCCCCAACCCAATGAGAACTCTACCTGGTCGTTAGACTTCTGCTCCAGGTCCCAGTTGATATCCACCGTACCGTCCTCATAGTTTGGCTTCACGTCAGGATTTACCTTCTCCTGGTCAAAGTGTCCCATAGAAGCGATCTCACGTGCAGAACGCATAAGGGCGTCCTTGGAGAACAAATCGCCCGGCTTCGTGCGCAACTCACGGCGCACCACCTTCTCATACAGACGGTTATTACCTGTGATTCGCACATGTGAGATATGTGCCTGCGGACCCTCCTGTATTCTCATCTCCAGGTCTATGCTGTCGCCGTCGATGTTTATCTCAACAGGAGTCAGGTCATAGAACAGATATCCGTGGTTCCAATAGGCATTGCCTACGGCATCATCATCCTCGCGCAGGCGTTTGTTCAGAAGTGTCTGGTTATACACGTCGCCCTTCTTCATGCCGAGCAGGTTTGACAGATAGTCGGTGGTATAGACCGTATTGCCCACCCATGTGACATTGCGCAGGTAATACTTCTCACCCTCTGAGATGTTGAAGTATATATCCACGTGGCGGTCATCATAGGTTGCCACGCTGTCATGCAGCAGCACAGCGTCGCGGTAGCCCATGGAGTTGTAGAACGTGATGATGTTGTCCTTATCCTCCTTATACTTCTCCGGCGTATATTTCTTTGAGCGGAACATACCCGCAAGCGTATTCACCTCACGGAGTTTCTTCAACGCTCCGCCACCAAAGATGCTGCCCTTCAGTTTCTTCTCCTTAAAGGCCTTATTGCCGATGATGTATATCCTGTGTACCTTTATCTTCTGCTTCTTGTCTATATCCACGTCAAGAATCACGTGATTCTTTTCTGCCACATCCTCACGCTGACGTATGTTCACCTCACAGTTGTTGAAGCCTTTGTCCTCAAAGTACTTCTTTGCAAGTATCTGCGCACGCGCAATCATGTTGGGTGTGACCTGTGAGCCTTTCAGCAATCCCAGCTTCTGCTCCATATCCTCACGCTCCGCCTTCTTCTTGATACCCAGGTAGTTTATCCGGCTCACACGCGGCCTTGTCTTGAGGTGTATGGCCAGATAGATAGAGTCGCCCACTATAGAGTCAGCAGATATCTTCACTTCTGAGAACAGCCCGTGCTTCCAGTATCTCTTCACGGCATCGGTTATCTCCGATCCCGGCACAGAAATCTCCTGCCCCACGGACAGTCCTGAGATGCTGGTCAACATATAGTCCTCGTATCCTTCTACACCATTCACGCTCAGATTGGCTATGGTATAGTTTTTTATCACTCCGGCATAGGACACCTCAGGGTTTATAATAACCTGCGGCGCCTCCTGCGCAGCGATGCGAAGGGGTTGCAGCAACATTGACAAAAGCATGCATGTCAACGTCAGTATCTTCATATATAAATGGTTTTCAAATCTTGCCATATCGGCGTTGTTTCGTCTTATATGTCTCAATAGCTTCAATGAGGTGTTCCTTCTTAAAGTCGGGCCACAGTACCGGGGTGAAGTATAGCTCCGTGTATGCCATCTGCCACAACAGGTAGTTGGAGATTCTTATCTCGCCTCCCGTGCGTATCATCAGGTCCGGGTCGGGCATATAGCTTGTGCTCAGGTGTTGTGAGATGACATCCTCGGTGATGTCCTCAGCCTTCAGGCTTCCGTCTTTCACTTCTTCGGCAATCCTCTTCATCGCGTCGGTCAGCTCCCATCTGGAGGAATAGCTGATAGCGACAGTCAAGGTCATTGCGTCAAAATCCTTTGTCTCCTCCTCCATCGTCTCCAGGTGCTTCTTCACCTGTTCGGGCATGCGGCTTCTGTCACCTATCCAGCGCATACGGACATGATGCTTCACGAAGAGCTCTTCCTTCAGCTCTGTGAGTATCAGGCCCATCAGCGCAGCCACCTCATTCTCAGGGCGGCCCCAGTTCTCGGTTGAGAAGGCATAGATAGTGAGATACTTCACACCAAGTCTTACGCAGTCGGCGATGATGTCTTTCGTCGTCTCTACTCCTGCCACATGTCCGGCGCTGCGTGCCTGTCCGCGCTGCTGAGCCCAGCGGCCGTTGCCGTCCATGATGATTGCTATATGTTGTGGTACGTTGTTCATTCCTTATGACATGTGGGACATTTTGATGAGAAACTGTATGTTAGGGCGAGCATCAGCGTGGAATAGCAGTCTGTGTTCTTGAATATGCCGCTGCTGCTGATGCCGTAAGGGTCTTTCATACCGTCCAGTTGGTCAGAGAGGGAGAAGTGCATCTTCCAGTCCAACGAGAGGTTCCACCTGTCGCCCAGGCGATACTTCACTCCTATTCCTACCGGAACGTTGGCCGTAAACACTCCCTTTGACGAGCTCTCCGCATTGCCGTCAGACCCCATATCCATCACATTGTGCTTGTTGCTGGCGTATGTCATGCCGATGCCCAGACACACAAAGGGTGCTATTCGCCGTGCGCCGCGATATTCCTTACCGGTACCGTAGGCCCAGAAGTTATACTCGTACGTCACAGACAAGTCGCCTATCGAGGAGTCAAACGAGTAGTACATATCGTGAATGGGCTCATAATAGGTCTTCACGTCCGAGGCGCTGCCCTTCACCTTAGTGTACATCGCATCCACCCTGAACGCCATGTGGGGATTGGGCGTGATGCGCGCCACCACAGCTCCAGCAGGCTGCATGCCCTTGAAGAGCTTGCTGTTGAAGTCGCCGTAGTATGTCGTCAGGCCTGCTCCCGCGCCTATCTCGGCACGATACTCCACATCTTCCTGCGCTCGCACTGTGGCAGAGAGCAGTAAGGCTATCATCAGGAGCTTACACCTTATTATATATGTATAGGGAATATGACCCAATCTTCCGTTTCTCTATCTTCTGTCTTACTTTGTACCACGCCATACGCAGCCATCACCTATCACTATGAGGCGCCCTGCCGTATCGGTCATCACCAGTCCGCCCTCGCCGTGTTCGTAGCCGTTAGGCAGCTTCAGGTCCTTGTCGGTCCATGTGGTTCCGCTGTCGTATGATATGTAGAGCCTGTCGTAGTCCTTCACCTTACTGTCATACCTTGCCTCGCCGCCAAAGGCCACCATAGCATTTTTCCACGGCGCAACCGTGAGGTTCTCTCTGTTAGGCAACTTGACAGGGACATTCATACCTATCTGCTGGCAGTATGTCCAACGGTCCAAGAACTCCTCGGACACTATCTCGTAGTCTATGACTTTGCTCCATACGGAGGCATATTTGAAGTATTCGTCGTCCAGCTCATCCTCCGCCACGCAGTTGCCCACGATGATGAAGCGATCCAGACCGTTCTCTTTTGTTTCTGTCACGATACCGCTCACCTCTGTAGCAGGCATGCGATAATCGTTGTTGATGAAGTCGGTAGCATCGGTCTCTTCGGCCTGCCATGTTACGCCGCCGTCATAAGAGTCGTAGATCTTCCTACCCTCCGCATGCACAGCGAAGAGGTGTCCGTCCAGACCGCCAACGATAGTGATATACGATTCGGTTATTGGAGGGAAGTCTGCTACCGACACAATCTTCGTATATGTTATCTCTCCAGAGGGAGCAATCTTCAATATCTGCTTCTGCTCCTCCAGGAGCACCATCACGGTATCATCGGCACATGAGATATTCGATGTGTATTTTGGCAACGCCACGTCCATCTTCGCCCATGTCTCGCCATTGTCTCCCGATCTCAGCAGCATAGCATCTCCATCGTTCGTCTCACCGAGGATGTACATTGCATCATCCGTTGTCTCGCCGCTCATATAGTGGAACGAGGCCAGCAACTGGCGCGAAGCAGCATCGTTGATGGGGTCACCAGCCCACAGCACAGAGTCGTGCATCACCTGATAGACGTTGACATTCACCTTATAGTCACGTGTCTGCGTCTTGTCACTCGACATAACGCGCAGCACGCGCTCCTGCCTGAAATCCACGGAGTCAGCGCTGCTGTAATACACAAACTGCGTGGGGTCGGTGAGGCTCTGGAAATATACCTGTCCATTATTAAGCGTACTGATGGTGCATACCACCTTCGAGAGGTCGGTGCCATACTTCAGAGAGTCGGTATTATAGACCTCATTGGTACTCTGGTTGATATGCATCGGATAGGCACTTCCGCTATATGACGAAGCGATAATGTATGTGCTATCTTTACCCGTACTTGAGGTGACGTGATATGTGCGGTTAGCCTTCAGCGTACCTAACGTAAAACCCGTCAGAGCCGTGTCGCTATATACGACTGTCTCGTTACTCGTACTGACACACGATGCCAGCACCAGAGACACCAACAACAGCGCCGACAGCAGTCCGCTGCCACCGACAGTCCTCGCAACGCGATTATATAAATTTCTCATCATTACAAATTTGCAGACGTTGAAAACGGATGCAAAATTACAACTAAGTTTTGAGATATGCAAGAAATAAACTTTTTTTTGCATACCCGCACGATAGCGGCACCATTGCCGAAATGTTAAAATCCAACCCTCAAAAGTGTTAAAATCGCAAACGAACGATTTCGGATTCGTCCTCTCTCGTCGAATATTTTCCACGAAACCCGTCCACGCTTTCAAATATGGGCGTTTATGCGATAAATGGGGCTTTTTACCGGAGACCAATTAATCCTAATAAGGCAAAAAAACAAGTTCTTTCCCTTGCATATCTCAAAACATAATCGTAACTTTGCCGCAGAAACGTAATTATATCTGCATAACAATGAGTGAGGAAAACAAATTTATACGGTTTGACTGGGCAGCTAAACGCATGCTACGCGACAAGGCCAACTTCGCGGTACTCGAAGGTCTTGTCACCGTGCTTATTGGCGAGCCTATCAAGATTGTGGAGATATTGGAGAGTGAGGGCAACCAATACAAAGAAGATGATAAGTTCAACCGCGTTGACATCAAGGCAAAGAACTCAAAGGATGAGATTATCCTTGTAGAGATACAGCAGACACGTGAATTATACTATCTGCAGCGCATTCTCTATGGGGTAGCCAAAACCATTACGGAGCACATACACTTAGGACAGAAGTATGATCAGGTTAAGAAGGTTTACTCTATAAGCATTCTCTACTTTGACTTGGGGCGCGGTGCGGACTATCTGTATCACGGACAGACCACATTGGTCGGCGTGCATACAGGCGACCAACTACAGATAAACACCAAGGAGGAGGGCATC
>JAFVGZ010000020.1 GCA_017478025.1 Prevotella sp. | reverse complement strand
TCAGGAGCGCGAAACTTGTCAACATGCAAAAATCAACGATGGAATCTGCCTCATGGCAGAGGCCTTTATATGGCTTTGAAATTAGTCAGAAACAAGCTTGAATCCCACTAAAAATGGGAGTTCTCGGACAGTCTGGGGGGGAAAAAAGGGAAAAAGGGGAAAAGGGGAAAATAAGGGTTTAGATAGTTTTTCTATTTTATAATAATGTACGCGCGAATAAATTTATTTATTTTATATACACTCCACTACTTCCAAATAGCTTAAAGTCCCCATTTCCCCTTTTTCCCTTTTTTCCCCCTTTTTCATACATTATATATACATTGTTAAATTTTCTTTCATTTGTTAACAATATGTATAAAACCAAACATTGCGCTGGTATCCGTTAGTTTACTGAAAATCTTTGTAACCTCCACATTTTCAGCCGTTTTCAAAGCGGGCGTTTTACAGTGTAAAACCTTTGTTTTTAGGTCGTTATCTCAATGCGATTGCCTTGCTATTTATATGCTTTCAGGGGCTTATTCATCTACCTTTGCGATATGGAGCATCGAAGCATGGAGAAATGTTAAAATATCGTGTAAACGGATGTTAAAGTAATGCAGTTTTTTCGAGTTTTTCAGAAACGGAAAGAAATAATGAGTACCTTTGCAAACAGAAATGAAGGACGGAAGAATTGAAAGAAATTGAAAGAAATTGGAATAATAGGAATAATAAGCTCGCGCAGTTGGGCTATCTGATAACGAAAAAGAAATCGGAGGAGGGATTGAAAGAAATTGGAAGACTCCGCGAAGCGCCTGAGCACCTATGAAAAGAAAGAAATGAGCGAAGAATAGGAATAATAACCATGCGGATGAAGGTGTCTTTTACACGAATTGACCATTGACCATTGACCATTGAACATTGAACATTGAGCATTGAACATTGAGGATTGACCATTGAGGATTGAACATTGAGGATTGAACATTGAACATTGACCATTGAGGATTGACCATTGAGGATTGAACATTGAACATTGAACATTGAACATTGAGCATTGACCATTGAACATGGTACTTTCGTGTTTTTGGAGGGCGAAGACGTCGCAAATGATGTGGAGTTTTATGTGTTTTTTTGGTGGTTCGGCATTTTTTTTGTAACTTTGCACCCGATTTTGGATTTCGCAATAAATAGTGCTCGAAATTCTTTTCTTGATTTATTCCCTAATCAGAGAGGTTTGTAGCGCATTGTGTCAAACGTAAGGTTTGTCCGAACCATGACAGTTCATTATTCGTATTTCCGAGGGAAGTTTTTTTCAACGAGTAATGAATTATAAGAATACAATTTTTCTTTTTAATGAGTAAGCACAAGTTTATTTGTACTTTGGCTATTTCGATGATAGTCGGAGCAAGTTGCTGTGTACCTTCGTATGCACAGCAACGGATGAGTCTTAAGTCGTTTTATGATCTGGCAGACCAACAGAGTCAACGCATTAAGGTCAGCGAAGCGGCATTGAAGGCATCAGAAGAAGGGGTGGCATCGGCAAAATCGGCGTTGCTGCCAAGTGTTGAATTGAGCGTGCAGGGCTCTTATACGGGCAATGCTGTCTTGATGTCGCGAGGTTTTTCTACGAGCGGCACTACGGAGTATATCGTTCCGGGACTTGGACCTCAGCAGGTGCAGAATGGCAAGCAGCCGACACCGCATTGGGGCAACAGCTTCACTGCCCGGGCGACTCAGGTGATTTATGCCGGCGGTGCTATCCGCTCCGGCATTGAAATGGCAAAGCTGGGGCACCAGTTGGCAGAGCTTGACGTAGAGAAGAACCGTCAGGAGGTGCGTTTCCTGATTACCGGTTATTACCTTGACCTCTGCAAACTGCGGAACCAGTCGGAGGTAATAGCAAGAAACATAGAGCTGACAGAAAAAGTAATCGAACAGATGAAGGCGCGCAGAGAACAGGGAACGGTGTTGAAGAACGACATAACGCGATATGAACTGCAGCTGCAGAGCCTTGAGCTTTCGAAGACACAAACAGACGATGCGCAGAAGATTATCCGTCATCAGCTCAGCACAACAATCCACCTGCCTGAGGGAGAGGATTTCGAGGTGGATACGCAGTCGCTCGAAGAGGAAGGTATGGCGCTCAAGGCGCTTGCCTCCGAAGAACTGTGGCAACGGACAGCTGCGGAAAACAATATAGGCATCCGTCAGGCTTCACTTGCCACAGAAGTGTCGGAACAGAAGGTCAGGAACGCTCGTGCGGCATCGCGACCATCAGTGGCTGTAGTTGCAGAGAATAACCTGACAGGTCCCTATACCTACGACCTGATTCCAAAGAATGCCAACGTCAACGTGTGGTTTGTCGGGATAGGAGTGAAATACAGTCTGTCAAGCCTTTGGAAAAACAAGCATACTATCCGTAAGGCAAGGCATGAAAACACTGAGGCTCGCGAAAGTGTGCAGTTGGCGCGTGAAGGCATAGAGAACGGTGTACAGGCAGGCTATACTAATCTGCTGACCAGCGCTGTTGAGGTCAGTACACAGGAGAAACAGGTGGAGCTGGCTGATCAGAACTATGAGGTGGTCAAGAACCGTTATGACAACGACCTGGCCTTGCTGACGGATATGCTTGATGCCTCAAACATGAAACTCTCAGCAGATATGGCCTTGGTGAACGCACGTATTAACATGCTTTATAACTATTTTAAACTCAAATATATAACAAATACACTTTAAGCACAAGATGGAAAAGAATAAGATATCAATCTACTTTTATAATGCTATCATAATAATCTGCATAGCATGTGGTGTAGCATATGCCGTCAGTCAGTTTATGTATTTTGGCAGTGGCGAAGTGACGGACAATGCCCGCGTATGCCAAAACATAGTGCCTCAGAACAGCCGCGTGCAGGGGTTCATACGCGAGGTGCGATTTACTGAATTTCAGGAGGTGAAGAAGGGCGACACGCTCGTTATCATAGAAGATGCCGAGTTCCGTCTTCGCCTGGCACAGGCAGAGGCCGATCTTGCTCGTGCGAAGCGCGGTTCGCAGGGCACGGCAAGCAGCATCAATACCACCAAGACCAGTATTAGCGTGACCGAGGCAGGCATCGAGGCCGCTCGTGTGCAGATGGAGAATGCCCAGAGGGAGGACGCGCGCTTTCAGAAACTGTTGCAACAGGATGCCGTGACGCAGCAGCAGTATGACAATGTGCATACACGTTTTCTGAGTGCCAAGGCAGGATATGAGCAGATGCTGCGTTCGCGCAACACGCAGACGGCTGTTGTTGCAGAACAGGGGCATCATCTCTCTGCCTCTGAAGCTGCCACAGAACTGGCTCGTGCACAGGTGGATTTAGCCCGTCTGAACCTGTCGTACTGCTATATCATCGCCACCTGCGACGGTGTGGTGGGCAGCAAGGATATACATGTGGGCCAGTTGGTGAATCCCGGTCAGACAATGGTAAGCATCGTTGACAAGAATGAGAAATGGGTGGAGGCAAACTATCAGGAGTCGCAGATGCCGAATATCAAAGTAGGCGACAAGGTGCGTTTTACTGCCGATGCCGTTCCTGGCGTAGAATATACAGGAGTGGTCGAGCGCATCAGCGATGCTACGGGTAGTGCCTTCTCGCTGATTCCTATCGACAATGCCACAGGCAATTTCGTCAAGGTGGAACAACGCGTGACGGTACGTGTGAGGATAGATGCAACGGACGAGGTGAAGAAGTTGCATGGTGGCTATAATGTTGTTTGTAAGGTAGAGTAGCAATGGGAAAACTGACGGAATTCTTGATGAAGGCCTCGCCGCCACCTACGGGTATGCCTTTCTGCATGCCGATGATGAAGGGGTGGGTGCCAAGCAGGTTGCAACCCTGGATATACGTCCTTACGGCCCTGTGCTTCCAGTTCTCTGGAGGCATGTATCTGGGGGCCCTCGACGAGATACGCGGCACCACGAACTTTATGATTGAGGATGTGATGTTTCTACTCTATGCCACGCTTGCCGGTATGGCAATGTGGTTCCCCATGCTGTTCAGGATGAAATTCCGATTCACCAATCAACAGCTGTTGTGCACCTCGGCTATCGTGATGGGCATCTGTAACCTCATCACCATGCATAGCCACTCGATGCCCGTACTCGTTGTGGCATGTTTCGTTGCAGGTATAGCCAAGATACAGGGCACGTTTGAGTGTATGAGCAACATCCAGCTATGGATTACGCCCAAGCGCGACTTTGCCGTGTTCTTCCCCGTGCTCCACATCATACTTCTCACCGCCATCGAGGGTGGTGGATGGCTTGCTGCCTGGATGGGACACCATTTTACATGGCAGATGATGCACGCTTTTACCATAGGCACCATGTCGTTTGTGCTGCTGACGCAGATTGTTCTGTGCCGCCCATTTTGCCCCATGCCAAACAGGTTTTCGCTAAAGGGAACCGACTGGCAAGGCGCGCTGCTCATCTGCGTCACGATGCTCCTGTTCTCATATATCTTCGTCTATGGCGATCACTATAGGTGGTTCGAAAACTATCATATAAGAATGGTAGGGGCATTGACGCTCGTCTTTGCGGGGCTCACACTTTACCGGCTGATACACAATCGCTATCCGTACGTAGAGCTGCACCTGCTGAAGTGCCGCAACGTGGTGCCCATTCTTATCGTTACCGTATTGGCAGAATTGGCTTTTGGTGCCGAGCATACACTTGAGGAGATACTCTACTCGGAGGTCATCAGACTTGAGGAGCTTACCAAGGAGAATCAGTATCTATGGGCATTACCGGGGATGTATGTTGGCATAGCGCTTGACCTCTATTGGCTCAAGGTAATGAAGTGGAAGGTGTGGAAACTGATAGGCTTCGCCTTCCTGTCCATTAGTGCCTACGCCCTGCTCATGTACTCTACGGTAGGTATGTCGGTAAACATCGAGCAATACCGGCTGGCAATAATGCTACGCGGCTTTGGCTATGGCATTCTTGCGCCAACCTTGATGTGGGCATTAGATGAGTCGGTACCCAGCCTTGAGATGTTCTTCATGGGGTTATTCGTATTCAATATCCCCCACATGTATCTGGCCGGAGCCATGGGCTATGGTTTCTATACCACAATCTTCTCGCATTTCCTGAATGAGGACATGATGAACTATGGTCGCCAGTTGACGCTCACACACCTCGACCTCTCACATCTCAGCTCGTCCCCGCCGTTTGGCGTCGCCAAAAACTTCGGAGAGTTCATGGGGGATAGTTATTTACACTCCATGATGCTTGTGGCAATAAAGCAGGTCTATGGTTACGTCATCTGGTTTGCCATGCTATTGGCATCCATCTTCCTGTTGTGCGACATCCCTGCTGTCAGGACAAACATACGCAAAGTGCCTCTATGGCCAGTATTGGCTATTGAGTATCTGTCGAGGAAAAATAAGACTGTGTAACTCGACTTTCGCAAGTAGGAAAACGCCCTGAAAGGGCAAAAGCATATAGCCCAGGGCAGCGCCCTGGGTATGAAAGCAAATAGTAACCACGCCCTGTAAGGGCAGCAGAACGACATGAATGAACTTCTTTTGCCCTTACAGGGCGTGATTACACACCACATAAAAACCCAGGGCGTTGCCCTGGGCTATAAGCTTTTGCCCTTTCAGGGCGCACTTGCGGAATATGAATTATATAACAGAGGCCTGTTACTTGTTTTCTTGGGCCTGTTACTTATTTTTCTTGGGCCTGTTACTTATTTTTCTTGGGCCTGCTACTTATGCCTGTTTTTACTGGTGCTGGTCACGCAGGAGGTCGTTGACGGTCTTTACGGGGTTGAAGGTGCCGAGCGGAACTTCTACAAAGACTGTTGACCAGTCGGACATTGCACCGTTCCAGAGTCCTGGCAGCTCAAGAGCGCGCAGCTCTTTGCCGTTCTTGGACTTGGAGGAGATGAAGCCTGTTGTGGGATCTACGTAGTCAGGCAGGTTGTATGGCTTGCCTGATGCGTCCTTGACAGCGCAGACGAGGTCAACGGGGTTGAAGTGTGTGCCCTCGGTGAACATACGCATGTATTCGGCGTTGCTCTTGTCTATCTGTGATGACTCGAGTATCTGCAGGCTTACGGTGCCGTCCTGATTGTATGTGAGGAACGGACCGCCGCCAGGCTCGCCGACGTTCTTTACCACGCCGCAGACACGCATCGGACGGTTGAGCTTCTGCTTGAGATAGATGACAAGCTCCGCATCCTCCAGCTCCTTGATGTCAGCCTTGCGGCAGCAGAGGTCTTGCTGTACGAAGCGTATCATCTCCTCGAGCTTCGCATGGTCGTACTTACCGCTCTCCAGGACGTTGAGGTACTCAAACGCTTTCTGCTGCAGTGTGACGAGCACACCTGCGATGACCTGCTTCCACTGCACCGTCTCGGGCTTCAGCCTGTCGGGCACCACGTTGTCGATGTTCTTGATGAATATCACATCGGCGTCAATCTCGTTGAGGTTCTCGATGAGTGCTCCGTGACCGCCTGGGCGGAAGAGCAGCGAACCGTCGGCATTGCGGAAGAGGGTGTTGTCGGGATTTACTGCCACCGTATCGGTTGATGGCTTCTGCTCAGAGAAGGAGATGTTGTACTTCACGCCATACTTGTCAGCGTACTGCTGCATCTTGTCAGCCACTTTCTGCTTGAAGAACGGCAGGTGCTCGTGTGACACGGTGAAGTGGACATTCGCCTCGCCCTTTGAAGCGGCATAGAGCGCTCCCTCCACGAGGTGCTCCTCCATAGGAGTGCGCGGCCCTTCGGGATATTTGTGGAAGAGCAGCATGCCCTTTGGCAGTTGGCCGTAGTTCAGTCCCTCGGCCTTGAGCATATTGGCGGCAACGGCCTTGTAGTTGCCCTCTGCCAGCAGAGCCTTGATGCCCTTGCCCTCATTCTTCTGACATGCTGCGTCCAGCTCGTCATAGAATGCGAATTTCTCCAGGTCGGCAAAGTATTTCTTCTCGAAATCGGTAGTCGGCACATCGTAATCGGCATCTACGAAGCTGAAGATGTCTTTGAACATACGGCTGGCAGCGCCTGATGCCGGTACGAACTTCACGATCTTCTTGCCTGAGGCCTTATAGTCCTCCCACGCCTTTACGTATCCGGCAATCTCACCCTCTGTGGGGGCTATGATGCCTCTGCCGATAGATGCCGGAGCCTCTATCTTGAGGAATGGGAAACCTGTCTGAAACTGTTGAATCTGTTTCTCTATCTGAGCCTCAGTAATGCCTTTTGCCTGAAGCTGTTGAATATCTTGCTGTTGCATAAAATTAGGTTTGCATTTTTTATTTGGTTAGCGGATTACAGATTACTTCTACTCCTCGGCTTTCTTGGCTGCGGCTTTCTTGGCTGCGGGCTTCTTGGCTGCGGCTTTCTTGGCAGCGGGCTTTCTGTTAGCTTCCTTTTCTATATCTGCTTCCTCAAACTTAGCCAGTCTTGCCTGCAGACGCTCTATCTCCTTGGTCTTGGTCTCTATCTCCTTACCCTGGTTGGTGATAGTGGTAAGCATGTTCTCCAGCTCCTCGTTGTCGATGCCGCCATAGAGGGTGCGCACACGAGAGATGAAGTCACCAAGGATGTTCATATAGTTCGTGAAAGCATCGAATGCGCCGTCATAGATACCGCGGTCAATCCACCAGTTGCTTGGCTTTGTGGTCATGAAGCGGAAGTTGTTGGATGCCTGCAGATAGTCCCAATCCTGCAACAGTCGTGGGTCCTTGGCGATGAGCAGACGGTCAGCCACGCTATAGAGCTTGTTGAATGCCTCGCGCTGCATCTGGTTGCCCAGCCATACGGAGCAGTCACGCTCCTCGTCAACCCATGAGAGAGTGTCGGGCACATCGATAGAACCTACTGACGGGAACCGGTCAAACACCTCAGAAGGTGTAGCCCACTCCAGACCTCTGTCCTTAGCGCAAGCAGGCAGAGCCTTGAGGAACTCAAGGATGTTGCTTGACAACGGCTGTGCAATACCGAGAGCAGAGAGTTCCATAAAGATGTTCACCACCTGCTCTGACTCCGGGCATGATGCGATATCGTTGATATAGGTATCAGCAAAGAGAGGATAGCGGTCCCAAGAGGTGTTGGAGAAGCGCAGTGAGATATCGTCAGACAGGTTCACATCGCGCAGCAAGAGCTTCAGCGAAGGAGCCAGGTTACAGTTATAGACGAAGTGAGGTGACTTCCATCCCAGCACGTGCTTGGCACCCTCTGTGAGCATACCCTTGTAACCGAGTGCTGCCACCTGTGCGCCGATGTCGTCGGTATAGATGAGCGAAGAGTTGCGCATCACCGTAGGACGCTTGCCGAAGTACTGCTCTATCTTGTCAGACATCTTCTCAATGTCGCGCTTGAACGACTCCTCGTTAGCCAGTCCTGCGAGGCCGTGAGAGTATGGCTCTGTGAGGAACTCCACGCAGCCGGTGCTGTTGAGTTCCTGCAGCTTGTCGAGCACCTGAGGAGCATGCATCTCCAGCTGCTCCATGCCCACGCCTGAGAGTGAGAATGCGACCTTGAATGCGCCTTCGCTGGTCCTTATCATCTCCTGAATGGCGGAGAGGGCCGGCATGTAGGAGTTTTCGGCTATGTATGTGATGCTGCGCTCATTCTCGTAGTCATCGTAGTAGTAATGGTCTGTACCGATGTCAAAGAAACGGTAACGTTTGAGATGCGTTATCTGATGGATCTCAAAATACATGCATATTGTCTTCATAGGAAAGTATTTTTTAGTTTTAGACGGGGGTGTCAATTTCCACCGTGATGATTTTAGTTAGGAATATAGTTTCTCTGATACTCTTCGTGGTCGAACCATCCCTTGGCGAGCAGCTGGTCATAGCACTGTCGTATGCGCAGACCTACCTTCTCCCATGTGATGCCAGCCACCTCCTTCATGCCCTCCTCGGCCAGATAGTCGTGCAGGCTCTGGTTCATGCAGACAGAGTAGATAGCGTCGGCCATAGCGTGTATGTCCCAATAGTCCACCTTCAGCACGTTGGTGAGGATCTCTCCGCAACCGGACTGCTTGGATATGATACTTGGGCATCCGCACTGCATAGCCTCAAGCGGCGCTATGCCGAAAGGCTCTGAAACGGAAGGCATTACGAATACGTCAGAGTTCTTGTAGCACTCATAGACCTGCTTGCCACGCTGGAATCCCGGGAAGTGGCAGCGGTCAGCGATACCGTAAGCTGCCGCGAGCTCTATCATAGACGCCATCATATCGCCTGAACCGGCGAAGCAGAAGCGTATGTTCTGAGTACGCTGCAGCACGAGCTTTGCCGCCTCGATGAAATACTCCGGTCCCTTCTGCATGGTGATACGTCCGAGGTATGTGACAACCTTCTCGTTTGGTATCTTGTGGGGCACGATGTCGAGATACTCCTGAGAGAGAGGATACACGGCGTTGTGCATTGCCACGCACTTGCGAGGGTCCTGATGATACTGATTGATGACCGTCTGTCGTGTCAGCTCAGACACACACATGATACAGTCAGCATGATCCATACCGTTCTTCTCGATGGAATAGACGGTAGGGTTCACCTTGCCGCGAGAGCGGTCAAAGTCAGTAGCATGAACGTGTATGCAGAGAGGTTTTCCGCTGACGAGCTTTGCGTGCACGCCGGCAGGATAGGTCAGCCAGTCGTGGGCATGAATGATGTCAAACTGCTCAGAGCGAGCCAGCACACCTGCGATGATAGAGAAATTGTTTATCTCATCGTGCAGGTTGCCGGGATATCCTCCGGCGAAGCCCATGCATCCCATGTCATCCAGGCCCTGCATGTAGTTGAAATCGGCATAGATGTGGTCACGGAAACGGTAGTAATCCTCTGCCGTATGTCCCACAAAGCGATCCTTGATATTATCGTACTGAACGTCACGCCAGGCAATAGGTACCTGACTCATATTTATTATTTTCAGGAATTTCTCCTCATCACCGCATGGACGCGGCATACAGAACGTGGTCTGCACATCGCCCTGTGCGTCAAGGCCTTTTGTGATGCCGTAGGAGGCAACAGCCAAACCGCCATATATCTTTGGAGGGAACTCCCAACCGAACATTAATACTTTCATGATTATGAATTAAGAGTGAAACATCCTAGTCCTGTATAAAACGGTCAATAATCTTCATGGTGCGCAGTATCTCTGCCACATTCATGGCAAAGGCCATTGCTCCGCGTCCGTGGAATGGCGGGTTGCCGTCAAAGAGCTCTGAGATGGTGCCTGTAGCGTGGTACATCATCTCGTCCTCGAAGCCGACCATCTGTCTCTGTACGAAGCTCAGGCGGGTGCGCTTGTAAATCTTCAGACACGCCTCCATGTAGAAGCCTCCGAGCCAAGGCCACGCCGTACCGTTGTGGTAAGCATAGTCTCTCTTCACCTGCGGGCCCACGTACATCGGGTTATATCCGCCGCTCTTTGGCGAGAGGGTGCGCAGTCCCTTAGGTGTCAGCAGCTCGCGGGTACAGAAATCAAGTACCACCTTCTGCTGCTGCGGCTCCAATGGAGAGTAATCCAGAGCAACGGCAAAGATCTGATTAGGACGCACGTTCCAATCCTCTATGCCATCCTCACGGTAATCAAACAGATAGCCGGCAGGAGTGATGAATGTCTGCTGGAACGAAGTCTTGGCCCTTGCTGCCAGTTCCTCGAAGTGGGCAGCCTTAGCGCCCTCACCCTTTGAGGAATACACCTCAGCGCCAAACTTCAATGCGTTGTACCACAGGGCGTTAATCTCCACCACAAAACCTGTGCGCGGCACAACCGGCTTGCCGTTTGCCACACTGTTCATCCAGGTCATAGGCTTGTCGCGTCCCTCAATGTGGAGCAGGCCGTTGTCACGCAGTTCCAAGTTGAAGTGCTTGCCTTTCTCTATATACTGTATGATGTCCAGCACCAGCTTGCCATAATCCTCTATAGCCTTAGGCAGCGTCACCTCCTTGGCATACTGCTGGATGGCCCATACTGCCCATAGCATCACATCGGGCTGCTCAATCTCATAGATAGAGACCGTGAGCGGCTTGCCCGTCATAAACTCGCGCAAGCCCTTCTCGGCTGTCTTCATCGCAGCCCTGAAGTAGTCCTCCTCATTGGTTGCCAGTGTCAGACCGGGGAGAGATATAAAGGTATCACGCGCGCGTACCTTAAACCAAGGATAGCCTGCCAGCAGGTAGTGCTCCTTGTCCTCCTCAGCAACCTTCTTAGGATTCTTTGCGCCCTTCGGGGTCTCCTTGTAGTGGAACTGGTGAGCTGCTGCCACGAGTGCGTTGTAGAAATTGTCGCGTGGCCTGCGAACATCCACTCCCTCCTGGAACAGCTTCTTCAGCCCTGTCGGCTTACATTCATCGAGCGATGCGGTGAACACCACCTCATCACCCTTCTTCATCTCAATCTCAAAGTAGCCGGGCACGTAGAGGTCTTCTATGCACTCATATCCGCGGTCAGCCTCCTTGTAATACTCCAGACCCTTATACCAGTTTGGATTGAAGACAAATTCGTTCTTCTTAGACAACTGCATATAGAGTTCCGGATAGTTCTCATACATAGTAGTCTTGATACCTCCAGGCACTTCGGTGTAATCACGCTTGGCTTTATAGTTCTCGTGTGTCAGCTCATCGCAACGGCGGAAAGCCAGGAATGGGCGCAGACGCAGCGTCACGGGAGAGTGGGCGTCATCTACGGTGTATCTCACCATTACGCGATCATCATAATTCTGCATGATTGTCTCCTTGCGCAGCATCACACCGCCGACACGATAAATCGTTGTCGGCACTCTGTCACAGTTGTACTCTCTGATGTACTTGTGACCGTTAGGACTGCACACTCCGCCCTGATACAGGTGAAGGCCGAGATTGAACTCGGCTCCATGCTGCACCACCGAAGCGTCGAGCGAAGAGAGCAGCACATGGTTCACGTCGTCGATGCTCGGAATAGGCACCACGAAGAGTCCGTGATACTTGCGCGTGTTACAATCCACTACAGTACTGGAAGAATAGGCTCCCGAACGGCTTGTGCGCAGATACTCCCTCCTCAGGGATTCCTGCAGATTAGTCATCAGGGCCTTTTGAAACTTTAGGTAGCTCATAGGTTGTTATACGGTTTTAGTAATAGACTTGAAAATTGGGTCTTATTTATGACTTATCATAAATCAAGGGCAAAGATAGCACTTTTCTACGGATTAACAAAGGGTTTTAACCTTTTTTATCTTATTTGCATCAGCAAAGTCCAAATGGCACCGCTGACTTCACGGCATTGCACAAAAAAAATGAGACCGCACTGATGATGTGATGAAAACTCCTTTAAGAAAATGTTTCAGGGGCTTCCCGCTGCTGTAATCCACCGGCATATAGCTTGGTCAGAACGACTTATTTGTGGCCCGCCATTGGCAAGGAAGACATGTCCTGGGGTTTTCGATTTATTTGATGAGTATCCCTATCGAACCAGTACGATCTCGGCGTGCAAAGGTAGAAAAAAAACTGTTCCCGTGCAAGAGATAATCCGAAAAAAGAAAAACTTAACAGACGGAGGTCAATTTATCTTACTGATAATTGGCCGTTTCATATTTTTGTAGTACCTTTGCACCCTATTTAGTTTCTCATACAGTGTGCCACATTCACGGCACACACAGATTGTATTTCAAATGGCATTCATTAAGACAAACAACATCAAGGGTGATATCTTCGGTGGTATCACTGCTGGCATTGTGGCACTTCCCTTAGCCCTTGCCTTCGGTATTCAGGCTTTTGGCGGCATTGACAGCCCCGAGGCTTCTTCTATCGGAGCTCTGGCAGGCCTTGTGGGAGCCACCCTGCTGGGCTTCCTCGCCTCTCTCTTCGGCGGCACTCACTCACAGATTTCCGGTCCTACGGGCCCTATGACGGTCATCACGGCCTCTATCATCAGCGGCGCATGGACTGCAAGTGGCGGCAACATCGGCACTGTGCTGATAGCCATGTCGCTGGCAGGCATCTTCTGCGGACTGTTCCAGATTCTCTTCGGACTGATACGCATCGGCAAATACGTGAGGTACATCCCCTACCCCGTTCTCTCAGGATTCATGAGCGGCATCGGCGTCATCATCATCCTGCAGCAGCTCTATCCGCTGATAGGCCGCAAGTCACCCGTCAGCACTATCGACATGATAGCGCAGTTCCCTGAGGCCTGCTCACAGAGCATCAACCTCATGGCCCTGATGATAGGTATCGGCACCATCCTGCTGATACTCGCTATACCGCGCATCACGAAGAAGGTGCCTTCCACACTGGTGGCTCTGATTGTGATGACGCTGGTTTCCGTTGGTCTTTCCTACGACTCTGCTATGACCATCGGCGACATTCCCGCTGGTCTGCCCCTGCCTCTGTTCATGAAGGACGCTATCGACCTGGGCAGCATTGACTGGCTGAAAGCTATTGAGGCAGCCATCGTGCCGGGTCTCACACTGGCAGGCCTGGGCAGCATTGACACACTGCTGACCTCTGTCGTGGCCGACAATCTCACCAAAACGAAGCATAACAGCAACCGCGAGCTCATCGGTCAGGGCATCGGCAACGCCTTTGCCGGACTGTTCTGCGGCATCTCTGGAGCAGGTGCCACGATGCGTACCGTTGTCAACGTGAAGAGCGGCGGTCGTACACAGCTCTCTGGTATGGTTCACGCCCTTCTGCTGCTGGCCATCCTGCTCGGGCTCGGCTCACTGGTGAAGTATGTGCCGCTGGCTGTGTTGGCAGGCATCCTCATCACCGTTGGCTGGGGTATCATAGATTTCCGCGGCTTCCGCGACCTGACACACATCCCCAAGGCCGATGCCTTTGTGCTCATCGTGGTGTTCCTGATGACGGTATTCGTGGATCTGCTGACCGCTGTGGGTATTGGCATGGTGATAGCCTGCTTCCTCTTCATGATGCGTGCCGGTGACCTGATAGAGCGTCAGTATGGCGGTGTCACCCTGCAACAGGAGTTTGACAGGACTATCCCGTGGAATGATGAGAGCGGCGTGACCGACGATATGAAGCAGCACGTCTATATCCAGCGTCTCGGGGGACCGGTATTCTTCGGCTCCATCACAGGTTTCAACAAGGTGATGCACGATGTGCCAAAGGATGTCAACACAGTCATCATCCGTATGAGGCGCGTCACGTTCATGGACCAGTCAGGAGCCTATGCTATGGAGACAGCCATCAAGGACCTGCAGGCCAAGGGCATAGAGGTGCTGATGACTATCATTCAGCCACAGGCAAATGCGATAATGCGCAAGACGCATATCATCCCTGCACTCATCCCCAAAGAGCATACCTTCAAGACCTTTGAGGAGTGTATTGCATATCTCAAGGAACGCGATACGAAGAAATAATCGCCTTCTCCGTTGCCCCACTTTATGGAATTGCAGAATCAGACGATACCAAAGCTATGGAATGCCAACTACACGAAAGTGTGGTTGGCAAACTTCATGATATTCTTTTCCTTCATGCTGGTGATGCCTATTCTGCCCCTGTACCTGTCAGAGCAATTCGGCGCGGGCAAGCATACCATCGGTGTTGTCCTGTCGGGCTATACGGTGATGGCTCTGGTTGCGCGTCTGTTCAGCGGCTACATCGTCGATACCTACAACCGCAAGACCGTGCTGCTCGTCAGTTACGGGCTCTTTGCGGGGTTCTTCTTGGGTTATCTCATCGGCGGCTCGCTGATTCTCTTTGCCATTATCCGCACTCTCCACGGCGCGCCCTTTGGCGCCACTACCGTCAGCAACAGCACCGTAGCCATCGATGTGCTACCTGTGGAACGTCGCGCTGAGGGCATAGGGTTCTATGGACTGAGCAACAATCTCGCAACAGCAATATCGCCCTCTGTCGGTCTGGCTATCTATGAGACATTGGGAAACTACGACCTTATCTTTCTGCTGAGTTTCCTTACCGCTCTGACGGGATTTCTCATCAACAGCACCGTCACCGTTCGCACCACCACGAAACGCAACGCTGTGCAGGAAGCAAAGCAGACATTAGGAGCCGCCTCTGCCGACACAGTGGAGGACAACAGCGAGGACACGAAGCATGCACGGCACATCCTTTCCCTGTACCACCACGACCTGTTGCACTATCTCAAGACCCTTGACCGCTTTTTCCTTGTCAAGGGCTGGAGCGTAGGACTGATGCTGGCGTGCCTGTCATTCTCCTACGGTGTGCTGTCCACCTATATCGCCATCTACTCCAAGGAGCAGCTGGGTATGACCAGCGGAGCTGCAGCCTTCTTCCTCGTTCTCTCACTCAGCCTCATGACGGCGCGTCTGATGGGCAGCAAGTCCCTGCGTCGCGGCGAAGTGGTGCGCAACGCCACTCTCGGCATGTGCGTTTCGGTATTCAGCTACCTCGCCTTCGCTGCCATACACAACTACTGGGGATTCTTCGGCTGTGCCGTAATCCTGGGTCTGGGCAACGGCCACATGTTCCCGGCAGTGCAGACAATGTTCGTGAACCTTGCCCCCAACAACCGTCGCGGCACAGCAAACTCATCCATGCTCACGTCATGGGACGTAGGTATAGGTCTCGGCGTTGTCGTAGGAGGAGTGGTGACGGAACTGTACAGCTATAACGCAGCCTTCTGGGTAGCATCTATCGTAAACTTCTGCGGAGTGGCATTCTACTTCGCCCACGTGAGAGGTTCATATCTCCGTAATCGCCTGAGATAGAGTAACGGAGAAGACCCAAACCGTGTTTTATCGATAACGTCACAAAAAACTTATCCCCTCACAACAGAAATTGTTGCGAGGGGATAACATTATACGCTATTCCACAGAGGTGGATTACATGTCATTACACATTAGAATGTGATTGCGAAAGAGCCGCCCAATACCCATGAGTTCATCTTCTTTCTGATGCTATAGCTTGCGGAAAGCGGTTCCTGCAGCAGGCGATAGAGCTCTATCATATCCGGCATAGCATACTGCAGATGTCCGTAAGGATTGTAGTTCAGCGTGAAGGTCTTCTCTGTGTAGTCGAAGTCACAGAATATCTTCCACGTGTATGAGTCCTTATAGTCGTATGCCAGCGATATACCTGTGCCCCACGATGTAGAGCCCTTACCATCTACGGTGAGGAAGTCCCACTCTGCTGAGTATGTCTTCTCGGTTCCGTCATCTGCACGTGCCACGCTGATATCGCAGATATTGACGAAGCTCTGCAGGTTTTCGAGAGCATTCATTGATGTCATTCCGTCATTGATTTTATTGAAATCATAGTCAACGTGCTGATCATTCAGGAAGTACTGCATCTCACCCTTCATCTCGTTCTTGTAGAGGTCGTATGCTACGTCGAGCACCTTACCCTTAGAACGACCGTCAATGTCGAGTGACTGCATCACGCTGCGACCCACGAGACCCTTCAGGCCAAGTGTGAAACGCTTTGACAGAGGAATGTTGAAGTACAGACCTACGCTGCCGACAAACTCGGTCATGTGATCGCTCTCAATGGTCAGCTCGTATTCGGTGACGGTATTTGCTACGGTGTTCGTTCCGGGGAAGAATTCTTTGTCAAGTTCTCCGAGGTACTCTGCATAGTCGCGTGCACCTACCTGTGCTGTGTTGAGGAAGTTGTTCCAACCCTTGATTGGTGAGCTCTTGACAGCAAGGCGTCCACCCAGACCTACGTACTTATTGAAGAAATAAGCACCTTCTGCACTTACCACCGTTGAGGTACCGAACTTCAGGTTCAGCGGATTGTCCTCATCATCCTCCAATCCGAAGTTCAGCTCGTTTCTGCCCAGTCCCATACCCATAGAGATCTGAAAGAATGAAGGGTGATTAGAGAGTCCGTGCTCACGGTGCAAATCATCGCGGAGCAGTCCCTTCTTCTTGAATATCACGTCGCTGAGGGCGTAACCCAGCTCACCGCAGAGGATACCGATACCGGCACCAGAGAGGATGTCAGACACCCAGTGACGGTTGTTCAGCACGCGCATGACACCCGTTGCCGTTGCCACACCGTAGCCTGCGATAGAATACCAGGGTGAGCGTGTCAGACCGTACTCCTTGTGGAGGATCGTAGCACCAACGAATGATGTAGCTGTATGTCCTGATGGCCATGAGTTGGCTGTACTGCCATCGGGGCGCATCTCGCTGGCTGTATATTTGATGGTGTTTACCATGAGGGCCATTGCTGCGTAACCCATACCAGCCGATGCAAGCATACGAGTCCAGTCAGAACGACCTTCCACACCGCCTATCTTAAGACCGAGCGTCAGAGCAGGACCAAAGAACTGCGTGTAGTCATCGATGCCTGTCTTGAAATTGGTCACCAGACGTGTGTGTGTGTGACGGTCATTGTAGTTCTGGCGGAAAGCGTGCTTCTCACTCTTGGCTATGATACCTGCAATGAATATAGGTACACCAACCCACGTCATATCTTCCATGAACTTGTGACCCTTGATACCATCACGCTCTACGAGCCACTTGAACTTCTTCTTGGGCTTTGCGATTGTAGTGTCGGCTTCAGCGGAATAGTTCTGATCCAGTGTGGTGTAGGCTGAACTGTACTTGCTGCCATAGCTGCTGACGTTTTGCAGAGTGTTGCGCAATGACTCCATGCGCGCCTCATACTCATAAGATGACTCCTGTTCGGTACTCTCTGTTGCTTCTTCTGTTTCGGTGGCCATTGCTGCACCGCAGAAGAAGAGAGACATAAGGAATAGTAAAGTTTTTTTCATTGTTTATGATTTTTTGAAGTTGTTAACAAATCCTGCTTGTCGCGAAAAAAATGGAGGCCGTTTGGTATCCATTTTACTTTTTGCGAAAGGTGAGATGCCGCAGTTGAATATCTGATTGCCATTCATTTCGCGTTTTACACCGAAATGGCGCCAGTTTTATGAGGTAATGCATGGCAAGCATCCTGTATATATAATAATGTACACGAAGGAATGCCAAGCTATCAACCGTCATACTTATCTGCCGCTCTGTGGCCTCGGGTAATTCAAAGAACTCATGGTCTCACTCCGCAAAGGTACAAAAAGTTTTTCACATACATAAACATTTTTTGAAAAAATGAATAAAAACAAGTAAAAAAAAGACAATATGATACTTTTACAGCACATATTGTCTTCTTTCTGTTCGGTTTTCGGTGCATTTTTCACTCCATATTCCCGCTAAAGCTGATTCCCTCTCGCTTTCGGGGAGTAACGTCAATGAATGCACTGCCATCGCTCGTCACTTCTATGTAATAGTCTATCAGGTCCTCATCGCTTCTGGCCTGCAAGCGGATAGAGCGTTTTCCTTTGTGAAAGCCGCTGTCCTCGTAGCTGTTTATAGGTGCGGTGAAGTCCAGTCCGGTACTACGTCCGTACGTAGCCTCATAGGCCACACCAAAGTACGGCAGATACGACACCAGCGTATCGCCCTTCACCTCCAGCTCCCAGTCGCTCGTCACAGGCTTCGAACCCATGCGCCTTGTAATCATTAGGTCGATGCCAATCTTGTAATGCCTGTTGTCAAGAGCCTTTGCCACATACTCAGCCCTCTCCGCTTTCTTGGCTTCCTTCCGTGCTTTCTTAGTTTCCCCTTCCGCTTTGGTCATAGTGGAGCAGCCAAACAACAAAACTCCCGCAAAGAGGCATGTTACTGATAAAAGTCTTGTTCTCATACAGTTTAATATTTGAATAAGTAAGAAAACAAAAAAGGGGATGTGTCATAACGTAACAGACACGACCTCTTTTACTATTCTTGCGGAGAACTTATCTCCTTTGGCGGAAGGTGAGGGATTCAAACCCCCGATACCCGATAAAGGGTATACCGGATTTCGAGTCCAGCGCATTCGGTCACTCTGCCAACCTTCCTTGTGCGATTGCCACCTTGTGTATCCGTATGAGCTACAGATAAGTACTCTTCAGGAGTAAGGCACAACCTTAGCTTTCCGATTAAGTGAGAGCCAAAGAGATTTCCTCATTTGGCCGAACGTGAGGAAGGTAAAGGCCGTAGCATTAACCTTCCGAGTAAGTGAGAGCCAAAGAAGTCTCTCATTTTTATTGGCTGCAAAGGTATATGTTTTTTTTCTTACACGCAAGAAAAGGCGCTTAAATTTTGCACATAACATTTTTTTTTATACCTTTGCATCCGCAATATAAACTTGACGGATGCAGTAAAAGTACGCATCTGCATTATAACACAACATACACACTCATGGTAAAGATTACAAAAGAGGCCGCATTAGAGTATCACAAGAGCGGTCGTCCCGGAAAAATTGAAGTGATGCCCACCAAGCCTTATCGCACCCAGACGGACCTGAGTCTGGCTTATTCACCCGGTGTGGCTTTTCCCTGTCTTGAGATAGAGGCCAAGCCTGACGATGTATATAAATATACAGACAAGGGTAACCTCGTAGCCGTTATATCGAACGGCACAGCCGTCCTTGGCCTGGGCGACATCGGTGCCATGAGCGGTAAACCCGTGATGGAGGGTAAGGGTCTGCTGTTCAAGATATACGGCGGCATAGACGTCTTTGACATTGAGGTGGCCGAGAAAGACCCAGAGAAATTCTGCGAGGCAGTGGAGAGAATTGCTCCTACCTTTGGCGGCATAAACCTGGAGGACATCAAGGCGCCTGAGTGTTTCTATATAGAGGAACGTCTGAAGCGCACATTGGACATCCCTGTGATGCACGATGACCAGCACGGCACGGCAATCATCTCAAGCGCAGGCCTCATCAACGCCCTTGAGGTGAACGGCAAGAAGATTGAGGACGTGAAGATTGTCGTGAACGGAGCCGGTGCTGCAGCCATCTCGTGCACAAAGCTCTATGTGGCTCTTGGAGCAAAGAGGGAGAATATCCTGATGCTGGACTCTAAGGGCGTCATCACCTCTGACCGCGAGAACCTGACGGAGCAGAAGAAGTTCTTTGCTACAGACCGCCGCGATGTACACACATTGGCTGAGGCCATCAACGGTGCCGACGTGTTCCTCGGACTGTCAAAAGGCAATGTCCTCACGCCTGACATGATACGCTCTATGGCGAAAGACCCAATCGTCTTTGCCTTGGCCAACCCTGTGCCGGAGATCTCGTACGAGGATGCTATGGCCAGCCGCCCAGACGTGCTGATGTCAACGGGCCGTTCGGACTATCCTAATCAGATAAATAATGTAATAGGCTTCCCTTATATCTTCCGCGGAGCATTGGATGTGAATGCCAAGGCTATCAACGAGGAGATGAAACTGGCTGCCGTGAAGGCCATCGCCGAGCTAGCAAAGCAGGCTGTGCCCGATGTGGTAAACCAGGTGTATAAGGTGAACAACCTCTCCTTCGGTCGTGACTACTTCATTCCGAAGCCTGTAGATCCGCGCCTCATCACCGAGGTGAGTGCTGCAGTAGCCAAGGCAGCCATAGAGACCGGCGTAGCCCGCAAGGAGATAACAGACTGGGATGAGTACAAGCGCACCTTGCGCCGCCGCATGGGACTGGAGACGAGCGTGGCACAGAGTCTCTATGAGACAGCCCGCAAGCACCCGCAGCGCGTGGTATTTGCTGAGGGTCTGCATCCCACAATGATCAAGGCAGCTGCACAGGCCAAGGCCGAGGGACTGTGTCACCCCATATTGCTGGGTAATGAGGAGATGATAACAAAGAAAGCACAGGAGCTAGACGTATCGCTTGAGGGCATAGAAATCGTAAATCTGCGTCACGACAAAGAGCGTGAGCGCCGTGAGCGCTATGCACAGTATCTGGCAGACAAATGCTGTCGTGAGGGATACAACTTTGAGGAGGCCAACGATAAGATGTTTGAGCGCAACTACTTTGGCATGATGATGGTGGAAACCGGCGAGGCTGACGCATTCATTACCGGTGTATATACGAAGTTCTCGAACACCATCAAGGTGGCAAAGGAGATTATCGGCATACGTCCTCCATACAAGCATTTCGGCACCGTGCACATCCTGAACTCAAAGCGCGGCACATACTACATAGCCGACACGCTGGTGAACCGTTCGCCAGACAAGGAGTCGCTGAAGGACATTGCACGCCTCACAGCCGACACGGTACGCTTCTTCAACGACGAGCCGAAGATTGCAATGATCAGCTACTCTAACTTCGGAGTGGATAAGGACGGTTCGCCCCGCCTGATGCACGATGTGGTGAAGGAGATGCAGGAGGAGTATCCTGACCTGAAGATTGACGGTGAGATGACTGTTGACCTCGCATTGGATCACGAGCGCCGCGATGAGAAGTATCCGTTCCTGAGACTGCACAATGAGGTTGTCAACTCCATGATATTCACCAACCTCTCTGCAGCCAATTCTGCCTACAAGCTCATCAAGCAATTCTCACCCGACACGGAGGTGATAGGTCCTATACAGATGGGTCTGAACAAGCCTATCCACTTCACAGACTTCGACTCGAGCGTACGAGACATCGTGAACATCACCGCCGTAGCCGTAATCGATGCATACGTGAACAAACTGACAAAGTAAGTTCTGATCAGCGAGTGTGGTAGAGACATTCATTAAGCGGGCAATGACGCACATGTCTCAAATGGTGGCACGCACCATACATTATAATATGGACATAACATGGACTCACTTAACATCATATCAATGAACCTGATGGTGCTCAACGTAGGCTATGCCGAAACTCAGCACCATTGGGGTGAGCGTGACCTTTCGTCGCCCTTTGTACGGCTCTATTATGCCGTCAAAGGGCGTGCGATGCTTCACCTGCCTCAGGGCGATGTGGAGGTACGGCCCGGGTATATGTATCTCGTGCCCACATACGTGCCTCATAGTTATGAATGTGACCCAGGATTCGGTTTTTACTATCTCTTCGTGTACGAGAAATACAGGGACAAGACAGACGTCTTTGACCGCTACGAATTTCCCGTTGAGGTAAAAGCCAACGAGGCTACCGTACTGCTTTTCAACAACTATTGCAGCCTCTATCCTCAGCTGTCCCTACCCTACCGGTCGGCACAGTCCTTTGACGAGCACCAGTCATACAAGGCCTACGCGGAATCGTGGAGCAACATGGCGGAGTATGAGCGCCTGCAGTTACAGGGGCTCGTGTGGATATTGTTCTCCTATTTCATGAAACACTCAACGGAGAAGGCGTCAGTAAAAGATGATCGCGTGATGCTGGTAGCTGAGTATATCCAGCATAATCTGAGCAAAGACATAAAACTCAAAGAGCTGGCCGACATGGCGTATGTCACACCTCCACACCTGACGAGGCTCTTCAAGACAGCCTTTGGTATGCCGCCTCTGAGGTACATCATACAGAAGAAGGTGCAGTATGCACAGGGCTTGCTGCTGACAACAGATATGACAGTAAGGGATATAGCACGGGAGATAGGCATTGACGACGTGTCATATTTCATACGTATATTCAAGAAAACAATCGGCTTTACACCCCAGGACTACAGAAACAAATTACGATAACTCCAAATCGGTCATTAGATTTTATATTGGTCTAATGGCCGATTTGCGTTAAACAAACATAGGATATTTAGTACCCGCAATAGGACGGAACAAGCAATAATGCACCCATTCGCAATGTTTTTGTAGCATTTTTTGTACACAAACAAAAATAAAGCACTACCTTTGCAGCCTGAAATCCGATAAGGAGAGTCCTTTTTATGCTCTCCTATCCAATATGTTTATATTCAAACACGATGAAGAAAAGAATTCTTGCTGCAAGCATTTCCTTGCTACTGTCTGCCAGCAGCTTTGCCGGCGGTTTGATGACCAACACAAACTATCACGTTGCCTTTGACCGTATGATGGCCCGCGGTGCCACATTCGAGATTGATGCCGCCTACTCCAACCCTGCCGGTATGGCATGGACCAAAGAGGGCTGGCAGTTGTCACTCAACTTTCAGAAGCCGTGGCAAAACCGCGACATCGAGTTGGATGGCACAAAATATGAGGGCAAAGCGTCTGCGCCTATCGTACCTGCCCTGTTTGCCGCTTACAAACACGACCGCTGGGCTCTCAGCGCCATGATAGGCATCGTGGGAAGCGGCGGTTCTGTGGAATACGACAATGGTGTGCCGATGTTCAACGTACTGCTGGGCAGCACCATCACCGCAGTCACCAAGGGACTCTCTGACGCCACACAGGGTTTTGCACCCGTTGTGACACCTGATGCCTTTGACTCTAAGATGAAGGGTAAGCAATACATCTATGGCGGACAAGTGAATTTCACTTATAAGATTCTTGACTGCCTCTCTGCTGCCGCTGGTATCCGTGTCAACTATTACGACGGCTATTACCGCGGTCACGTCATTGCCAACCATTCCACAATAGGCAATCTTGCAAACCTCTCACTTGACGTTGACCAGAAAGGCTGGGGCGTAGCACCCTTGATTGGCATAAACTTCCACAAAGGAAAACTCACGCTGGCAGCGAAATATGAGTTCCGTACCAAGATAAACACGGAGAACAAGACGAACTCTCTGAACGCCTCATTCAACTCAGCTGATTTGGTCGAGGCTCCTTTGGCACAGCTGGTTGCCATGGGTGCCATGACTCCACAGGCAGCCATCGCTACGGCATCACAAATCAAGACCACCGTAGAAAGCGGACTGGCTACATATACCGCTCCTTATCAGGACGGCGTTAAGACCCGCTATGATATGCCGGCGCTGCTCTCTGTCGCTGCCGGCTATGAGTTCACGCCCAAGCTCCGTGCTACCATAGAGTATCACTTCTTTGACGACAAACACGCCAAGATGGCCAACGACCGTCAGAACGAACTGACTCACGGCACCCACGAAATTCTTGCAGGTGTAGAGTATGACATCAACGATAAGTTCACCGTCAGCTGTGGTGGTCAGCGCACAGACTACGGCCTCTCTGACGGTTATCAGCAGAACACCTCCTTTGCCTGTGACAGCTATAGCATCGGCATGGGCGGAGCATGGAATATCAACGAGAAGCTACGCCTGAACGCAGGCTATTTCATCAGCCTCTACAGCGACTACAAGAAGCAGGCGGCATACGGCGTAGAGACCTACTCACGCACCAACAACGTCATCGGTGTCGGTATAGACTACCACTTCTAAAGACTCTGCCCTACCCTCACCCATCGTCCCTCCCCCTCTGGGGAGCAAGTGAGGGCTTCATCCATCATCCCTCTGGGGAGCAAGTGAGGGCTTCATCCATCATCCCTCTGGGGAGCAAGTGAGGACTTCATCCATCATCCCTCTGGGGAGCAAGTGAGGGCTTCATCCATCATCCCTCATCCAACAAACAGGGTTATGCCAACACGCAAGTCACTCTTGGCATAACCCTGTTTCTGTTTTGTTTACGGAAATCGGAAAGAATGCTCATTGAACTGTTTTCAACAAGCATCAGGAACCAGTCACCTTGACTTGCAGCTTCGAGGCGAAAGGCTATGATAGGTATCGTAGCCACCAGTATCGGACGGGTAGATAATTGTGTCAATGAAGAACATATTGCCTTCGTCATCTCTCAGCACGTTGCCGTCCACGGCATCGAAAATATCGTACTGCCCATTGGTGTAGTATTCTCCATGATACTCTGGGCTGAAACCAAGGCGCAGGAACTCCTCATGGATTTCCTCTTTTGTTGCAAGACGAGCATCGACTATAAATGGTTGTATCAGTACAGCACAGACTTTGCCGTCTCGGTTCTCGGCAAAGCCTATCATGCGATAAGGACAAGCATCAAAATACTTGTTGTGTATTTTGATCCGTTCAAAAAAAGATGTGAGGTTGTCGTCAGCATAACGGAAATCGTTAAGCTTGACAATTTCCTTCTGGTCAAAAGACAGATATACTTCATTCTCTGACCCACGGTCAAAGTAATCACCAAACTGGCTACAATCATCAAACCAGCAGCCTTGTTCTTTTGCCCACTGTTTGAGCCTTACCAATTGGACAGCCTTGCAAGCCGTTGTTCCCGCAAGAGCTTCAATCTCCTCAAGGACTCGCTGCGCGAAAGCGGATGCGCTTTCCAATATTCCACCTTCTGTCTCATTTTGGCATTGGCGTTCTTGTGATATTCGTTCAATACTATCTCCATTCATTGACTCTATTATAGGTTTTATGCTGCAAATGTACTCATTTTTATTGACTTCATAGCAATAATTGACATTTTTTTGTAAAAGAACTTGATTTTTCGACTTTAGATATCGAAGGTGGAAGTGTTTGTTCTTGTCAGATACCTGTGTAGTTACAGAGACATGTTATAGATCTCAAAAACGTGGTCATTGGGGGTAAAACAGCGAAATTACTCTGTCTCAGCATAAAAACAAGTGAATTTATTTTGCTCAGCTCTTGAGTTTTCGTAATTTTGCACCCATGATGAGAACAGCGATAATAGGCGGTGGTGCAGCAGGGTTCTTCCTGGCTGTAAACCTGAAAGAGATGATGCCGGAGATGGATGTGACCGTCTTTGAGCGCAGTCAGCGTGTGCTGACGAAGGTTGAGGTGAGTGGTGGTGGGCGCTGCAACTGCACCAATTCCTTTGCCAACGTGTCAGATCTGCAGCAGGTCTATCCACGAGGACATCGACTGATGAAACGGCTGTTTAATGTCTTCAACTATAAGGATGCCTACGAGTGGTTTGAACTTCACGGTGTGCCATTGGTGACGCAGGATGATGATTGTGTGTTTCCTAAGGCACAGGATTCGCATGCCATCATAGACTGTTTCCTCTCCCTTGCCCGCAGGTATGGTGTCAGGATATGTACAGGTGAGAAGATAACATCGCTGTCACAACTTGAGGACTTTGACAATATAGCCGTCACAACAGGCGGTTCGCCAAGCAGAAAGGGTCTGGAATGGTTGTCCGCCTCAGGGCATGAGACAGAGCCCCCCGTGCCATCGCTGTTCAGTTTTTCTGTAGCCGATAAACAGCTGCAATCCCTGCAAGGCCTCGTGGTCAATGATGTCACGGCAACGCTGTCTGGGAGCAAGTTGCGTGCTGACGGTCCGTTGCTTATAACGCATTGGGGCGTTAGCGGTCCTGCCATCCTGCGCCTCTCCAGCTATGCGGCACGCTATCTGGCAGAACGGGAATACCTCTCCCCCCTAAGCATCAGGTGGGTGCAACTGACGGAGGAAGAGATAAGGGACGTAATAAAAGAACAGCAGATGCTTCATGCCCAGAAGCAGCTATCGTCCTATTGTCCATTCGGTTTGCAGCAGCGCTTGTGGGCATATCTTTTGCAGAAATCCCTGGAGCAGCGGGCTTCAATACGTTGGGCAGAGATAAACAAGAAAGACATTAACCGCCTTGTCAATGTCCTGCAGAACGATGTCTATGAGATAGCGGGGCGTGCACCGTTCAAGGATGAGTTCGTCACTTGTGGTGGAGTGTCGCTGAAGGCCGTAAATCTCTCCACCCTCGAAAGCCGCCATGTGCCACATCTCTATTTCGCGGGAGAAGTACTCGACATTGACGGCGTCACCGGCGGCTTCAATTTTCAGGCAGCCTGGACAACGGCCTACACCGTAGCCACCAGCATCAGCCGCCAGGAAATCACATCAAAAAGCAGCAGAAAATAGCGTTTTTTGCAACAAACCCAATTTTACAATTTGTTCATTTTTTAGTTAAAAAAGTAACAATCGCGATTTTTCAACCTTCAAAATTTGGGCAAATTTCTGAGCAAAAGTTCCCGAGCTCGCAAATATCGCACGAGAGAGCACGAATAGCTAACACGCTGAACATCAGAGTGTTTGATGGTTTACCCATCAAAACAGAACAACTAAACCGAAAAACAGGCCACAAATTTTGGGGTAAAAGACCTACTATTACCCCCTAATAGACCTGCGACAAGGGTCTTCCTGACCATCGCGGACACCCTAATTGACCTACTTCCATACCCCAAAAATAGATTTTCGGTCTCCGAATTGTTAATTTCCTGTTCTATATTTCCGTTTTCTTCAACATGCGCCGCTCTAGATTTCATTTTTTTGTGGTAAAAGTCAAAATAACAATTTGTTCATTTTTTGGCTAAAAAAGTGACAATTTGTAAAATCGGGGGATTTTGATTTTCGCCCTATTCCGATTAGCTTTTGCATCCTCATTTTTTTGCCTTACGGTCAATTTTTATAATCATGAAAACCAAATAATGCATAATCCTCCAGATGTTGGACACTTGTGTTACACAAATTAAGCATTATGAATTATGAATTAAATTGAGTGCATTATGCATAATCCTCAAGATAATGGGCACTTGTGGGACTGTTACAGAATAATAAAAATCAATTAATTACTGCATCTTACACATAAAAAAGAGTAGCAGGCCCTGCGTTTCAAAAAAAAATGCTAACTTTGCACGCATTAATAAATTATGTGAATGATTTGGCTTCGCCTTCGTTTTCCTTCGCTTATTAACGAGTACAAATAGCGGTGTTTAGACGAATAGAGCCTAAAAACTCGCGAAAAAAAAGCGAAAGTGAAGGAGAGGGGATAACATACCCATTATCGCAGGTGGGATCAGTTCATGTTCCAAGCTTCTACCCAACGCTCTATATTATGAAAAAAAATACAGAAACATTAGAGAGACCAGATTACATTTTTGAGTCCAGCTGGGAAGTGTGCAACAAAGTCGGCGGTATCTATACCGTCCTTTCAACTCGTGCCAAGACGTTACAGGAGGCTATGCCAGACCATATCATCTTCATTGGCCCTGACTGTTGGAAAGAACAAGAATGTCCGTATTTCATCCCCGATGAGACATTGTTCAGCGAATGGCAGAAATGGCTGAAGAAAGCACAGTATGTGCATACCCACACGGCGCTGAAGGTGAAGGTGGGACGTTGGGATATCCCGGGACAGCCGATTGCTATCTTGGTAGATTTTCAGCCTTTCTTCCTCGAGAAGACCCGCATTTACACCAACCTGTGGAATGACTGGAAGGTTGACTCCCTTCATGGCTATGGCGACTACGACGAGGCGAGCATGTTCTCCTACGCCGCAGGACTGGTAGTGGAAAGCCTCTATCGTTTCCTGAAACTCAAGAGCAAGAAGGTGATATATCATGCCAACGAATGGATGTGCGGCCTGGGTGCCTTGTACATTCGCAAGCATTTCCCTGATATCGCTACAATATTCACTACCCATGCCACATCTATCGGCCGCTCTATCGCAGGCAACATGAAGCCTCTCTACGAGTACCTTTGGGCTTACAAAGGTGACCAGATGGCCGATGAGCTGAATATGCAGTCAAAGCACTCCATTGAGAAGCAGACAGCATTGGGCGTGGATTGCTTTACTACCGTATCTGACATCACAGCAAAAGAGTGTGAGGAACTGTTGGACAAACCCGTTGATTTTGTATTGCCTAACGGCTTTGAGGATGACTTCGTGCCAAAGGGTGCAAAGTTCACAACGAAGCGCCGTACCGTGCGTAAGAAGCTGCTGCAGATGGCCAACGCCCTGACTGGCTGCGAATTTCCCGATGACACACTTATCGTGGGTACCTCTGGGCGCTATGAGTTCCGCAACAAGGGTATCGATGTCTTTATAGAGGCTATGAACAGCCTGCGTTTTGACGAGCGCCTGAAGAAGCCGGTGCTGGCTCTGATTGAGGTGCCTGCATGGGTTGGCGAGCCGCGTCTGGACCTCTATGAGCGCATGAAGGCGGGTAAGACATACGACACTCCGCTGGACAACCCGATGATAACGCACTGGCTCTACAATATGAATCATGACAACGTGCTCGAAATGATGAGAGCCAAGGGCATGTGGAACAGTAAGGAGGACAAGGTGAAACTCATCTTCATACCATGCTATCTGAACGGCAACGACGGTATCCTCGACATGCCTTACTATGATGCCATCATCGGCAAGGACCTCACAGCCTATCCTTCATACTATGAGCCTTGGGGCTACACACCGCTGGAGTCGGTGGCCTTCAAGGTGCCATGTATCACTACAGACCTGGCAGGCTTCGGACTCTGGGCCAACAGCGAGAAGGGCGGAGCATATAGCGAGATTACAGACGGCGTGAAGACCATCCACCGCACCGATTACAACTATTTTGACGTGGCAGAGGCCATCAAGGACACTATCGTGGAGTACAGCCTCTTTAGCGATGCACAGGTGAAGAAAGCCCGTGCCGCAGCCGAGAAGTTGTCAAAGAAAGCCCTTTGGAACGAATTCATCAAGTACTATTGGCAGGCCTACGATTTCGCGCTGCGCCACAGACATACAGAGAAATAAAGAATTTACACCTTATTATATATAAGTATAACAAATGAAAATTAAAGCAGATTATGCCAACGCTCCTATATGGAAGGAGCTGAATGTAAAGTCCACACTCCCAAAGGAGTTGGAGTGCCTTGACGAGATTGCCCACAACATGTGGTGGGTATGGAACTACGATGCAAGAGAGATGTTCCGCTCTCTCGATGCCGAGGTTTACGAGCAAGTAGCTCACAATCCCGTACAGCTTCTGGAGAACCTCTCCTATGAGCGCAAGGAAGAGATTGTGAAGGATAAGAAGATTATGGCCTCTGTAAAGGCTGTTTACAAACACTTCAAGGACTACATGTCCGTTAAGCCCGATACAAAGCGCCCTTCTGTAGCCTACTTCTCTATGGAGTTCGGCATACATAATTCTCTGAAGATTTACTCTGGCGGTCTCGGTATGCTTGCCGGTGACTATATCAAGGAGGCTTCAGACTCTAACGTAGATATGTGCGGCATCGGTTTCCTCTATCGTTTTGGATACTTCAAGCAGAGCCTCTCTATGGACGGCCAGCAGATTGCCAACTACGATGCACAGAACTTCAACTCTCTGCCTATCACCAAGACTCTTGACGAGAACGGCAATCAGGTTGTTGTTGACGTGCCTTACATGAACTATATGGTTCATGCACTCGTATGGCAGGCTAACGTAGGACGCGTTACTCTGTATCTCCTTGATACCGATAACGATATGAACTCTGACTATGACCGTCCTATCACCCACGCCCTCTATGGCGGTGACTGGGAGAACCGTCTGAAGCAGGAGATTCTTCTCGGTATCGGCGGTGTGCTGATGCTCAAGAAGCTCGGCATCAAGAAGCAGGTATATCACTGCAACGAGGGTCACGCAGCCCTCTGCAACCTGCAGCGTCTCGTTGACTACATACAGGGCGATGGTCTCACCTTCAACCAGGCTATGGAGGTAGTTCGCGCTTCTTCTCTCTATACCGTACACACTCCTGTGCCTGCAGGTCATGACTACTTTGACAAGGACCTCTTCGGCAAGTACATGGGCGGCTATCCACAGATGCTCGGCATCTCTTGGAAGGAATTCATCGGTATGGGCCGTATCAACCCAGAAGACGACAACGAGCGCTTCTGTATGTCAACCTTCGCTTGCAACACCTGCCAGGAGGTCAACGGCGTTTCTATGCTCCACGGATGGGTTTCACAGAAGATGTTCTCTTCTATCTGGAACGGCTACTATCCTGAGGAGAACCACGTGGGCTACGTTACCAACGGTGTACACTTCCCATCATGGTGCGCTACAGAGTGGCGTAAGGTATATGACAAGTACCTCAAGCCCGGTTTCTATGAGGACCAGTCAAACGAGGACCTCTGGCACGGCATCTATGACTGCCCAGACGCAGAGGTATGGGAGACCCGCATGGCTCTGAAGAACAAGCTCATCACCTATATCCGCGACAAGTTCGCTGAGTCTTGGCTCAAGAATCAGGGTGACCCTGCACGCGTAGTGTCTCTCCTGGAGCGCATCAATCCTAACGCGCTGATGATAGGCTTCTGCCGCCGCTTTGCTACATACAAGCGTGCACACCTGCTCTTCACCGACCTGGAGCGTCTCTCTAAGATTGTGAACAATCCTGAGAAGCCAGTACTGTTCTTCTTCTCTGGTAAGGCACACCCAGCTGACGGAGCCGGTCAGGGACTCATCAAGCGCATCTATGAGATAAGCCAGCGTCCTGAGTTCCTCGGCAAGATTATCTTCCTTGAGGACTACGACTTCCAGCTCGCTCGCCGTCTCGTCAGCGGCGTGGATATCTGGATGAACACTCCAACACGTCCTCTTGAGGCATCTGGTACATCAGGCGAGAAGGCAGAGATGAACGGTGTCGTAAACCTCTCTGTGCTTGATGGTTGGTGGGTAGAAGGCTACCGCAAGGGTGCCGGATGGGCTCTCAAGCAGGAGCGTACCTACGAGAACCAGGGCTATCAGGATCAGCTCGATGCTACTACAATCTACAACCTCCTGGAGAACGAGATTGTACCTCTTTACTATAACAAGGACAAGAAGGGCATCTCAAAGGACTGGATACAGGTTATCAAGAACTCTATCGCTACCATCGCTCCTCACTACACCATGAAGCGCCAGCTTGATGACTACTACTCTAAGTTCTACACCAAGCTCGCAGCCCGCTCTAAGAAGGTCAACGCAAAGGACTATCAGATGGCTAAGGATCTGGCACAGTGGAAGGAGAACGTGGCAGAGCGTTGGGACGGCATCAGCGTAGTATCTTCTGACACATCAGTAATCGCCAACGGCGCTGAGACAGGTAAGGAGTACACACTCACATACGTCATTGACGAGCAGGGCCTCAACGATGCAATAGGACTTGAGATGGTAGCTCTGAGGAACGACATGTCAAATACTGACCGTCAGGTTCACAAGGTTATACCATTCAAGATGGTTAAGCAGGAAGGCAACCTCTACACCTTCGAGTGTAAGTTCGCTACCAACAACGCAGGCTCTTACAAGATCTGCATCCGCATGTACCCGAAGAATGACCTCCTGCCACATCGTCAGGACTTCTGCTACATCAAGTGGCTTGACTAATCAAACGACTGATTGAAAACATTAATCGTATAAGATTAAACATTAATCGTATAAGGTTAATCACATACACAATAAGAAATCCCCGCACCGGCCAATTCCGATGCGGGGATTTCTGTTTGTGCTACATAAAGCAATACGCAATCTGTATGCCTTATTTGCGGTATCTTTGTGCTACATAAAGCAATACGCAATCTGTATGCCTTATTTACGATAATCTTCCAGGTCTTCGCTCTTTGCTGAGAGGATGAAGTCATAGTGCTTCTCTATCTCTGCGGCGGCGTAGCGTGTATAGA
Source organism: Prevotella sp. (assembly GCA_017478025.1). Lineage (GTDB taxonomy): Bacteria > Bacteroidota > Bacteroidia > Bacteroidales > Bacteroidaceae > Prevotella. The sequence goes on along the minus strand of JAFVGZ010000020.1, from coordinate 17,602 downwards.
CCTTTGCGGACTTAGCAAAGAGTTCAGGACAACGGCTGGCATCTCCGATGAGCAAGAGAGCCATGATGAGATCTGATGCCATCTCGTAGAGGTGACGTATCACGAGGTCCTTGAACTCGTCGTCCTTCTGCTCGTTGGTGTATTCCACGGCTGCGTTGTATTTCTCTGCAGCCTTTGCGATGCGCTCCTTGAGGGCAGCGAACTCCGGTGCACACCACTCTGCCGGCACTTCTTCAGCGGCAGAGTAAGATGTGGCAAGAGCGAGGGACATGCCCTGCTCGCCTTTCTCCAGAAGGTCTGCTATCACCTGTCCATAGAAGCCGTTGGTGATATAGCGTCCTGCTGCTACGGTCTGCAGCTGTGTCGTACCCTCATAGATAGTGAGGATACGTGCATCGCGATACAGGCGCTGGCAGGCATATTCAAGCATGAAGCCTGAGCCGCCGTGTACCTGAATGCCATCGTAGGTATTCTGGTTGGCATACTCAGAGGTCATACCCTTGGCGATAGGTGTGAAAGCATCAGCCAAACGTGAGAAGGCCTTGCACTCTGCACGCTCTTCGGCTGTCAGCTTCTCGCCAGCTTCCTTGCGCTCACGCTCTATGTCCTCAAGTATCTTATAGACGTCAACGAAACGTGATGTGGCGTAATAGAGTGCACGACCTGCATCCAGCTTCGCCTTCATGGTCGAGAGCATGTCATAGACAGCCGGGAAATTGATGATAGCCTTGCCGAACTGCTTGCGGTCCTTGGCATAGGCCAGCGCTTCGTTGTATGCCATCTGCGACACACCCGTTGACTGACCTGCGATGCCCAGACGCGCACCATTCATCAGCCCCATGACGTACTTTATGAGACCCAACTTGCGTGAGCCGCACAGCTCAGCCTTTGCATTCTTATATACGAGCTCGCAGGTTGGTGAACCGTGAATGCCGAGCTTATTCTCTATGCGACGCACGTCAACGCCTCCGTCACGCTTGTCATAGATGAACATAGAGAGTCCGCGACCGTCACGTGTTCCCTCTTCCGAGCGTGCCAGAACGAGGTGTATGTCAGAGTCGCCGTTGGTGATGAAGCGCTTACAGCCGTTCAGTCTCCAGCAGTTATTCTCTTCGTCAAAGGTTGCCTTGAGCATGACTGACTGCAGATCAGAGCCGGCATCAGGCTCCGTGAGGTCCATAGACATCGTCTCGCCCTCGCAGACACGCGGCACGAAACGCTTGCGCTGGTCTTCGTCACCAAACTCATAAAGCGTCTCTATACAATCCTGCAGCGACCAGATATTCTCAAAGCCGGTATCGCCCGCAGCCACCATCTCGTTGACAGCGGAATAGACAGCCATAGGGAAGTTCAGACCGCCGTATCTGCGTGGCATAGTGACACCATGCAGGCCAGCCTTGCGCGTAGCGTCGAGGTTCTCATTGGTCTTGGAGGCATATATCATGCGACCGTTCTCACAACGCGGTCCCTCCATATCAACGCTCTCTGCATTAGGCGCTATAATGTTGGCGCACACGTCACCGGCCAGCTCCAGCACGCGCTCGTAACTGTCAAGGGCATCTTCAAAATCACTCGGAGCATAGTCATACTTGCCGGCATCGGCATAGTTGCGCTCCTTCATATCTACTATATGCTTGAGCAAAGGATGGCTCAAGTGATATTTTATCTCGGGGTTGTCAATATAGAAATTTGCCATAGTTTTTTAATGTAGTTAGAAGGAGTTAGAAGAAGATAGAAGGAGATAGAGGACATTAGTCTTGTACTCCAGAGTTATTCAACACGCCTTTTATGTACGAGTTTAACATATAACTGGCATCAGAATTCTTTTCTGACAATAGATTAAATGTTTGTTCGTCGATATACTCAAGGTCTTTAGATAAGATAATATAGTATCTACACTCCTCTAAACTGCCCTGTGATATATTAAAGAAACGCAGTTTGTCAGCTTTGCTCAGTTTTTTGTATCCCTCTGCTATGTTTGCGGCTATGGATACGGCAGCACGTCTGAACTGTGATTTCAATCCAAAATTTTCATCTTCAGGAAAGTCTTTCGTTACTTTGTAAACTGCAAGAACAAAGCCATGGGCTTTCTGCCATGCTATTATGTTTTCAAAATTACGTGTCATGCTAATTCCTAATGTCTTCTATCTACTTCTATCTCCCTCTAACTCCCTTTAACTCCTTTTTTATTTATTGTTCTGTTTGTAATACTTTATCATCTTAGGAACCACGTCTTCCACAGTTCCGTTAATCACGTAGTCGGCGATAGTATTGATAGGTGCATCTGGGTCACTATTGATGGAAATGATGATGCCAGAGTCCTGCATACCGGCGATATGCTGTATCTGACCGGAGATACCGCAGGCGATATACACCTTCGGATGTACCGTGATACCAGTCTGTCCTATCTGTCTGTCTGACTCTATCCATCCTGCATCCACGGCGGCGCGGCTGGCGCCTACCTCTGCATGCAGCTCCTTTGCCAGCTCATAGAGTTTGTCAAAGCCTTCCTTGCTTCCCACTCCGTAACCTCCGGCTACGACGATTGGCGAGCCTTTCAGGTTGTGCTTTGCCTGCTCCACGTGGCGGTCAAGCACCTTTACGACATACTCTGTCTCAGGCACATACTTTGCCACGTCATGACGTATGACCTCTGCCTTATAGTTCTCGTCCAGCACTTCTTTCTTCATCACGCCCTCACGAACCGTTGCCATCTGTGGGCGATGCTCGGGATTGACGATGGTAGCAACAATATTGCCGCCGAAGGCAGGACGTATCTGCATGAGCTGCTGCTCGTAATGCTTTGTGACGAGTTCGCCGGAAGCATCCTTTACCTTCATGTCAAAGTCATCAATCTCCAACTCCGTACAGTCAGCAGTAAGTCCGCTGAAGAGTGCTGAAGATACGCGCGGTCCCAGGTCACGGCCTATAACGGTAGCACCCAGAAGACAAATCTGTGGTTTCTCTTCCTTGAACAGATTTACCACGAGTGCCGTATGAGGATTTGATGTATAGGGGAACAGACCCTCGGCATCAAAGATGTGCACCTTGTCAACACCATATTTTATTACCTGCTGCTCCACGCCGTCAAGCCCGGAACCGGCTATGATACATTCCAATTCTACGCCAAGAGTATTGGCTAACTTGCGTCCTTTGGTGAGAAGTTCGAGGGCAACGTCCTTTACCTTTGTACCCTCTATCTCACAATATACAAATACATTATTCATTATTCCTTAGGAGTTTAGAAGTTAAGGAGTTTAGAAGTTAAGGAGTTCAGAAGTTAAGACGATACAAGATGCCTTATACGTATGTTCTCAATACTCAGTCAGTAATGTCTCAACTGCCTGACTACTTAACTACTGATTTCTACTCTTTAGCCTATTATCTTTTCTTTAATAAGTTCCTGCATCAGGCTGTTTATCTCTTCGTCAGAGCCACTCATGGTGCGGCTCTCTTTAGCCTTGAACACGATATTCTCCACTTTCTTCACGTTTGTGGGCGAACCGGTCTTGCCTACCTGCTGCATATCACAGTTGATATCCTGCGCATTCCACTCCGCAATCTCAGCCTTCTTGTTGGCCATGATACGCTTGGCATTAGCGGGGCGGCACGGAGCGGCAGAGCCGTTGACCGTCACCACCAAGGGCAATGGAGCCTCCACGGTCTCTACGCCGCCATCTATGTGGCGCTTGATGACAACCTTCTTGGCCTCTGGGTCAAGTGACAGGATTTCCTCTGCGTAGGTCACCTGCGTCAATCCCAACTTCTCAGCTATCTGAGGTCCCACCTGTGCCGTATCGCCATCGATAGCCTGACGGCCACCGAGGATGATGTCATAGTCGCCAATCTTGCGTATGGCTTGCGACAGGGTGTAGCTCGTAGCCAGCGTGTCGGCACCTCCGAGGCAACGGTCTGTTACGACATAGCCGCAGTCGGCACCGCGATAGAGTGACTCTCGGATGATGTCTGCTGACTTTGGAAGTCCCATAGTGAGGACGGTAATGGTGGAGCCGGGGAACTTGTCTTTCAGGATTAGTGCCTGCTCCAGGGCGTTCAGGTCATCGGGATTAAAGATGGCGGGCAACGCGGAACGGTTTATCGTTCCCTCGGCTGTCATCGCATCCGGACCCACGTTGTGCGTGTCGGGTACCTGTTTTGCCAGTACCACAATTTTTAGACTCATAGATTTTTGTTTATTATTGTTAGTTTAATTATTCCGTTCGGATTATCCTCTCTCGCATGTAGGTTTCAGCATGGGTGACTGCGAGAGTGGTTAGTCGGCGCAAAGATACTGATTTTTTATGAGGTGACAAAATTATTTCGGCTAAATTTGGCCGATTAAAAGAAAATGCTTAACTTTGCCACGACATGTACAATATACTCTTCCGTTGCAGCCAATGGCTGTCAACATACACTTCCTGGTTCATTATCGCAGTAGCGGTAGTGACTTATTTTGTGCCAAGCCTGTTCTCATGGGTTCATGGCACCATACAGTCTTGCATTCTGGGGTTCATCATGCTCACTATGGGTCTCACACTTACCATGCAGGATATCAAGACGTTAGCGGCACGCCCCTTTGATATATTGATAGGTACGTGCGCACAATTTCTGCTCATGCCCCTCATCGCATGGACGCTTACAGTAGGAGCCGACGACCTCGTTGCTACCCTATTCCACTCCACTCTGACAGACATGCTGGGCTTTGACTTCAAGCCGATCATCGTGGGCATCATTCTCGTGGGCTGCTGTCCCGGAGGTGTGTCAAGCAACATCATGTCATACCTCTGTCGCGGAGACGTAGCCTTCTCCGTTGGTATGACAACTGTCTCCACTCTGCTGGCACCTGTCGTTACTCCCCTGCTCGTGCTCTGGCTGGCTGGTCAGCAGGTTGAAGTAGATGCTATCGGAATGTTCCTCAACATCCTGATTGTTACGCTCTTACCTGTCACCATAGGTTTCTTTGCCAACCTCTTCTATGGCGGCAACGCCTCATTCAAGAAAGCTCAGGCCGTGATGCCCGCATTCAGCGTCCTCGGACTTGCCTGCATCGTGGGAGGAGTGATAAGTGCCGTGCGAGACAAACTCATGGCAGAAGGCGTGCTGTTCTTCCTCGTCGTATTCCTCGTGGTGCTGTGCCACAACTCCTTAGGTTACCTCACGGGATATTCGGCAGGCCGGCTGTTCAACTTCTCTAAGGCCAAGAAGCGCACCGTATCCATCGAGGTGGGAATGCAGAATGCCGGACTTGCTACGGTTTTGGCATCAACATTCTTTGCTGTATCATGTCCTTTGGCAGTCATCCCCGCAGCAGTCAGCTGCGCCTGGCATTCCATATCAGGCACGATACTCGCCACATGGTTCCGCAGCAGGGACGAGGAGAAATAGAAGCCCCCACCAGCTCCCCCTAAGGGGAGAAGCCCCCTCCAGCTCCCCCTGAGGGGAGAAGCCCCCTCCAGCTTCCCCAAGGGGGGAGAGATGATATTACAAAACCAGCCGGGAGTGTCGCGTGGCGTGCCTCTCTGAGGCTTATAATCAAAGAAAGACTGACTTACTAAACAACCTATACAACATGAAAAAAATCTTATTATCCTTAGCTTTATCGCTACCTCTGCTTGCCAACGCGCAAGCCAACGAGATGACCGTCAAAGTATCAAAGCCAGGTGCCAAGATACAGAACACCATGTACGGCATCTTCTTTGAGGACATCAACTATGCTGCCGACGGCGGTCTCTATGCCGAAATGATTAAGAACCGCTCGTTTGAGTTCCCACAGAACCTGATGGGATGGATTCCGTTCGGCAAGTTCCAGGTCATGGATCAAGGCGGCCCGTTTGACAAGAACCCGCACTATCTGCGTCTCTCTGACCCGGGACACGTTCACAAACGCACAGGCGTGGAGAACGAGGGCTTCTTCGGCGTAGCCGTAAAGAAGGGCGAGACTTATCGCTTCTCGCTCTATGCACGTTGCCCAGAGGGAGGCGATGGAAAACTGTACGTGCAGCTCGTGGATAACGACACCATGGGCGAGCACCAGGAATTCACTTCTGACACTATCAATGTGAAAGGTCAGGACTGGAAGAAATACAGCATTACCATCAAGTCTAAGAAGACCATCGACGATGCTCACCTGCGTCTGTTCCTTGCCGGAAAGAGAGGCCAGAAGAAGCTTACGACTGTGGATATAGAGCATGTCAGCATGTTCCCTACAGACACATGGAAGGGCCGCGAGAACGGTATGCGTAAGGATCTGGCACAGGCGCTCTTTGACCTGAAGCCCGGAGTGTTCCGCTTCCCAGGAGGTTGTATCGTAGAGGGTACAGACCTCGACCAGCGCTACCAATGGAAGAATAGCGTAGGCCCCGTGGAGAACCGTCCTCTGAACGAAAACCGCTGGGAGAACACATTCCCCTATCGTCTCTTTCCCGACTATCATCAGTCTTATGGCCTCGGCTTCTTCGAGTTCTTCCAGCTTTGCGAGGACTTCGGATGTGAGGCCCTGCCGGTTATCTCTTGCGGCCTGTCCTGCCAGTTCCAGAACGAGATTCAGGACGAGAAGACCGTACACGTGGCTCTTGACGACCTCGATCCATACATTCAGGATGCCCTTGACCTCATAGAGTTTGCCAACGGCGACGTCAACACCACCTGGGGTAAGGTGCGTGCAGATATGGGCCACCCCGATCCGTTCAACCTGCATTATCTCGGAGTGGGCAACGAGCAATGGGACTATAAGGACAATCCTGCCTTCACGTCAAGACTGAAGAAATTCCTCGACGTGCTGAAGAAGAAACATCCGGAAATCAAGTATATCGGCACCACAGGCCCCGACTCAGAGGGATGGAAGTTTGACATGCTGCAGCCAAAGATGAAGGAGCTCAAGGCCGACCTCTATGATGAGCACTTCTATCGCAACGAGGCTTGGTTCATGGACAAGGTGAACCGTCATCGCTATGACAACTATGACCGCAAGGGCCCGAAGGTGTTTGCCGGCGAATATGCCTGCCACGGAAAGGGCAAGAAGTGGAATCACTTCAACGCTTCGCTCATGGAGGCAGCCTTCATGACCGGCTTTGAGCGCAACGCCGATGTAGTTCACATGGCCACCTACGCCCCACTCTTCGCTCACGTCAAGGGCTGGCAATGGCGTCCCGACATGATTTGGTATGACAACCTGCGCATGTTCAAGTCTTGCTCATACTACGTTCAGCAGCTCTACGGACAGTATAAGGGTACCAACGTGCTGCCTCTCACCATGAACGGACGCAACGTCTGCGGCGATGAGGACCAGAACGGACTCTTTGCTTCAGCCGTATGCGACAAGAACAACGGCAGCATCTACATCAAGGTGGCAAACGTAAGCGACAAGGCGCAGCCCGTGAAGCTCAACCTCAAGGGTCTGAAGAAAGCCACAGGCGCAAAGGTCATCACCCTCACCAGCAGCGACCCCGTTGCAGAGAACACCCTCGACAACCCCGAGAAGATAACCCCGAAGGAGAGCGACGTAACACTCAACGGCACAACGATAGACACAGAAGTGGCGCCAAAGTCATTCAACGTCTTCGTTATCAAATAATAACGACGTGCGTCTGTTGAGACAGAAATTAATAGAACTCACATAATAATAAAAAAGGTAGGCTACTTCCCCAACGGAGGTAGCCTACCTTTATGGTGTCCCAATATGATGTTCCGTTACCTCTTTAGACAATGAACTCCCTCATAACTCCTTGGTTACAACTCTATCACATGCGGTTTGATGTCGGTGTCGTGGGTGGCGAGGCTCTCGATGCAGTTGCCATCCATTGACTGTTCGCGAATCCACTGGAGCGACTTGCGCTGCATCTCCTTGTCGAGCGACACACCGCTGGTGATCATCTCCTTCCATGACTTCGTGGCATAGCCTCCATCAGAGAAGAGCAGCACGTATTTGCCATCCTCGCGGGTTATCTTCACAGCACAGAGACCGTCGCAATGGCCGGGGATGTTTATCATCTTGATGCTGCCGTCACCAAAGAGGTCGAATGATTTGCCGGCAGGACCATCCGTACCGTTCCACTCGATGGTCTGCAGGTCAACACCCTCCCACCACTTCTTCTTATAGCGGATGAAGCCGTTCTTGCGGGCACAGTCCAGTTCCTCCTGAGCCACAATGATGTGCTTGGCATCCTTCACGGCACGCAGTCCGTTGGCGTGGTCGCAGTCCAGATGCGTCAGCAGCACGTAATCGAGGTCAGCGGGTTTGATGCCCATCGTCTCCAATTGCTCATCAACAGCCTCGCCCAAAGGAATCTGCCCCTGGTTCACATTATATAATACACGCGACCCGAGGCTCTTGATCTGGGCAGCCTTGTCATAGACGCCTTCAGGCGACATATCACGGTGCCAGCCCGTGTCAACGAGTATCAGCCCTTTAGGGTGTTCAATCAGATAAACAGAAACAGGCAGCCAAATCCAGTCTTTTTTCGGAGTGGTCATACCAGATGCTTTCAGCAGGTTGCAGTTATCGCCGCCAAACGGCAGATAGGGTGACACACGGACTTCGCCGGTGTGTAAAACATGAATCTTCATCATAACAATTACAATTTAATTATTTGAACTATTTTTGTTTTCTGGGTGCAAAGATAGTACAAAATTCCGATAGCGTGGTGTTCTGAACTCCACACAAAGTAGCAGATTCTCTACCTTATGGAAGTTTTTTTCTCTGAAAGAGTCATAGAGAACACTTTAAATAGGATTTTTTGACTACCTTTGTACGCAAAATATAGGTGATATGCGACATATAGACTTTGACGACCTTTGGAAGGACCACCTGTTTGACTATAAGGATGGTGATTTGCTGGTGATTGACGACATCACCCGACTGAACCTGTCGGACTACGAAAATACCAAGCTGGCTTTCGTGATGGCTGTGCTATGCGTGGAAGGACGCTTGCAGGTTGTCGTGGAGGACCGGGAGTATCGTATTGGCGGTGGTGACTTCTTTGTCTATATGCCCGGACAGGTGATTGGCGAGATTCTGCTCAGTCAGAATGCAGACGTGAAGGTGATCGCCTTCGCCCAGCGCGCCATCGACAGCTCATTGTATCTCCACAAGTTCGTATGGCAGAACATGGAATACGTCAAAGAGCATCCTCTGTTCACCTTGTCTGAACGTGAACGACAGGGGCTCAGCCACTATTACCAGTTGCTGATGAACAAGACACAGGATGGAGAAGGCAGTTTCCAGCACGACGTGGTGCGGCTGCTGTTTCAGGCGATGATACTGGAGTTCCAGATGTTTGTTGACAGACGCAGGGGGGATATTGCTGAAAGCGACAGCATGCCGAGGGAGAAAGATTCTTCCGTACGTCAGAGTACGCTGGTATATCGCCGCTTTATGTCGCTGTTAGCAGAATCCAACGGTCGTGTGCGCAATGTGTCAGTCTTTGCCAATATGCTGAACATCACCCCGAAGTATCTCTCCAAGTGCGTGAAAGACGAGTCTGGCCGCCCGCCCCTTGACTTGATACACGAGACCACTGTGGGCACTATCCGCCAGCAACTGCGCTACAGCAACAAAACAATCAAGGAAATCTGCACCGAGCTCGATTTCCCCAGCCTCTCATTCTTCGGTAAGTTTGTCAGGGAACACCTGGGCATGTCTCCCACAGAATTCAGACAGAAAAAACTGGAAGAATGGTAAGTCATCCTATTCTGATTAGGCTCTGCGTCAATTTAGGTGGTTATTTGCCTTACTCAAAGCTATTGCCCCCCCTGTGTGCATACTCGTATTATGCGTAAAAATGAGTACATCATATTGAACGCCCTACTTAAACGGCAATAGGACAAAAACAACATTTATGCAGATTTTGCATAATTATTCGTGCTCTACAGTCGCATATTTTCCACGAAAAATCTGCTGCTCGCGTATAATCGCAAAAAATCGCGATTTACGTAACTCTCTGTCATAGTGACCGTTACCGCTTAAAGGGTCAAAAATACAGGCTTTCGAAGGGTAAATATGGAACAACAAAGCCGCAGGATAGGCGAATTTTAACCCCATCCGCGAGTAACTTTAAGGGTGTCCCGGAGTAACTTTAAGGGTGTCGCTGAGTAACTTTAACCCCCTTAAAGTTACTTCGCGACCCGACGAAGCATCATTTTCGCTATCGAGAAGGTGTTTTCGCGATTTTTTAGAGGTTTTTTCATAGGGAGTTAAAACAAAATCATGCATAGGACTTATGCAACATCGCCGCCCCCGCACCTCCTTACATATCCTCCATAGACAAGCCACCCTTTGTGACTTCTTTACCGCGGAATATGCGTTGCTTCATTTCTGTGACTTTCTCTTCCAAGTGGGCAGGAGAGTACTTCTGAGGGTTGCGCTTCACCTCATACGCTTCAACATCACCATCAAGCGTTTCTGCCACAATATCAATCTCGAAGTCGTCCTTGTTACCCTTGGAATTGACACCATTCGCTTGCCACCAGCCTCCAATCTGTTTGTATCGGCAACTCTCCATCATCTTCTGACGGAACCATCGTTCCAGAGCTATGCCAGAGAATGTCGTATAGTCTTCGGTCATGATGCGCTCCAACGCTGGCATATTCTGCAACTCGATGAGAGCAGAGTATCTGTTGATGTAGCGGAACCAGAAACGGAAGAAGTTGTCCTGTATCTCGTAACGTACTGTCTGGCTGCCTTCTTTAGCACCAATCGGGCGTTTCTTCTTGATGATTCCGTATTTTTCTTCCAGTATCTTCATCTGTCCGCCGAGGCTTTTCATTCCTAAAGCTCCCTCAATCTCACTTTGCGTCACATCGCCGTGGGCTATCTGGTCAAGAATGCTGAAATACGTGCCATATTGTTTGCCAAACTCCTGGATAAGAATCTTCTTGCCTTCATCCACAAAATAACTGTCGCCGCTTGAACAAACGTAGTGAATCATCTTCTTTACGTCTGTACATCCGTTGTTCATCAGAAGTTCAATGTAACGGGCCACCCCACCCGTAATAGTCCATAGGGCAAGTAGGTCTTCTGAGGTGTATTGGGGTTTGTAGTCACCAAGGATTTCCTTTATTGTCTCCGTATTGAAAGGCTGCAGTTTTATGGTACAGTCATCTCTTCCGAAGAGTGGTTGCTCTTCATCTTTGAATATCCTTTCCATCATACGGAATATGGAACCGGACACAATCAAGCATACGTTTGTATGCTTTTTGTATTTGTCCCACAGTTCCTGTATGTCGCTGAAGATACCAGCGTTGATATTATCAAACTCCTGAAACTCGTCAATGAACAGAGTGAACTTCTTGCGCTTTCCTATCTCCAGTATCATCTGAAAGAGTTCACGAAACGAGCTCATTCCCTCTGGGACAAACTCTCCGAGTCGTTCGCGAACCTCTTGCACAAAGGTTCTGACGAGTATGGTTTCTGTCTTTCTGCCAACAAAAAAATAGAGTCCGGGAGCATCCTCCTGTGTCTCACTCATAAGTCTATACACAAGACTGGTCTTACCCACACGCCTTCTGCCTGTGAGCACAACAAATCGTGAATAATCGTTGTACGCCTGACGCTGCAATTCCCTGAGCTCGTTCATCTCGCGTACCCTATCATAGAATCTCTTCATAGAATTTTATGCCGGTAAATTTTACAACCATAACATTTGGGTACAAAGGTAGGTGATTTTATTTAATATAACAAATCTTTTGGCGAAAATATGCATTCCACATCTATAAGTAAGGGCAAAAAATGCGATAAAACGGCGAAGGGAGGAATGTTCGTGGAGAGCATCAATCTCTTGTAATGGCAATCAAAATGCACGAAACGGGGTTTTCACATCCCTAAAATGCCCCATTTTGCACCCTTTTTGTCACTTTTTGGGGACTATAGAGGACTTCTGCTCTAAATCCTGCGGAGTGTGTTTTAGGTTTAACTTGTTGATTTATTGCCTTTTAGGGAAAATGTATTAGCATGAATCGTTTCAGTTTCAGTTGTTTCAGTTTGTTTTTGAGGGGTGTCGGTTTCTCTATTATATATATAATTATCTATATATTAATAAGTTATATAATAAATAAGAGAAATGTAATACCCTTTTTTTAAACTGAAACAACTGAAACTGAAACACATTTTTTTCATTCCTTGTCATTGTCATTCAAGAAATTTTGCTTACCTTTGCAGGCAAGTACAGCCAACAGTCGTAAACGACTCCCTACAGAGGCAGGCCTCGTGCCAGCCCGTGTAATCCCCTGAGCGCAGGGTGGCAGTATGATTTTCGTGGAAAAATATAACAAGCGTTTGCTGTTATTCGGAATACTTCAGAATTTAGCACATTCAAAAGAACAAAATCCGAAAGAATAAGTTGCAAGCGTCTGTGCGATATGCATGGACGTGACTTATCTGGATTTTGTGGGCATGTGCTAAAGCCTTGAAGTATGGATGAGATATCGTCCATGCTTTTTGTGCTTTGGCATTTCCCACACCTCCGAAGATAAGCTGACGCATAAATGTATATCGTATGGCTAATACTAACCTTGCAAATGCTAAGACTGCTAAGAATGACGAGTTCTACACACAATACTCTGACATTCAGAAGGAGATGAATGCCTATCTGGAGTACAATCCGGATGTGTTTCGTGGAAAAACGATTTTACTGCCTTGTGATGATCCCGAATGGAGCAACTTTACAAAGTTCTTTGCTCAGAACTTTGATGCGTTTGGGCTGAAGAAACTCATTTCTACGAGCTATGCCGTGGAATCGAAGAAGATTAAGGACTGGCAACCTACGCTATTTGAAACCGATAGCCCTTATTATGATGCAGACAAGAGCCGAACACATGGAAAGATATTCGTGCTTGATGAAGACATAAACAAAGATGGCAAGTTTAACATAAACGACCTGCATTGGAAATATCTTGAGGGTGACGGGGATTTCCGTAGCGATGAAGTGAAAGCTCTGCGCGATGAGGCAGACATTATTATTACCAATCCACCTTTCTCGTTGTTTAGGGAGTTCTTCGCATGGATAATGGAAGGTAAGAAACAATTTGTGATTATAGGAAATATCAATGCTGTCTCGTATACTGAAATATTTCCATATATCAAAGATAAAGAAATATGGTTAGGTAGTTCTTACTTTAATAGTGGTGCTGCTTTTTTCATTGCAGATGCATCCATCTATGACCCAGAAAAAATGTCAAATCCTAAAAATGCTTACTTCCAAGAGGGACAATTTCTTTGGCGAGTAAATGGAGTTAGATGGTATACTAATATTGATCATGGTCGTCGTCATGAACCTCTTCCGCTTATGACGATGGAAGACAACATTATCTACTCTAAACACAAAGAGGTCAAAGGCAAATCGTATATACATTACGAAAATTACGATGCAATAGAGGTTCCATACTATGATGCTATACCTTCTGATTATGATGGTATAATGGGGGTGCCCCGTTCCTTCCTTGACAAATATTGTCCCGACCAATTTGATATTATAGGAATCGCTGAAGGGGAATCTGGCAAGAAGTTGGGAGTTAAACCATATCCACGTGAATTGAAGAAACTGAATAAAAGTCTTAGGGATGGGCAACTATATTATATAGATGAAAATGGGATGCCTCAAAAGCCTTACGCAAGAATACTAATCCGCAAAAAACGATAGCTATGCAAACGACATTACTAACCGACCTGACGGTAAAAGAAATATGTGAGGGTTTTGTCTATAATCAGTTGGAGGGCAAAGGCCTGTTTGGATGGTCCGGCAAACTGACTATCCAGCCAGAGTACCAGCGCAACTATCTCTATGCAGAGAACGAAGGCAAAAAAGAAGCGGCTGTCATAGACAGTATATTGAAAGACTATCCGATAGGGCTGATATACTTTAACCGTAACGAGAATTATCAAAAGCCTGAAACGGAATATGAGATACTCGACGGTCAGCAACGCATCACGAGCATTGGGCGTTTCGTTACAGGCAAGTTCGCCATTAAGGACAAGTATGGTATGGAGCAATACTTTACAGGTCTGGCTGAGGATGTGAGGGACAAGATACTCAACTACCGACTGCTTGTGTATGTCTGTAACGGTACGGAGAAGGAAATCAAAGAATGGTTTGAGACCATCAACATAGCAGGTGTGCCGCTAAACAAGCAAGAACTGCTCAACGCGACCTATAGCGGGCCTTTCGTTACGAAGGCCAAGGAAGTGTTTAGCAATTCACGCAGGCCAGAGTTGCAGAAATGGAGTAGCTACATAAAAGGTAATGCTAATAGGCAAGAGATTCTTCACGAAGCTCTTGTATGGGTGTCAAAGGGTGAAGACAATGTGGGAGGCTATATGAGCCGGCACAGATACGAGAATAGCATAGAAGAGCTAAAGACATATTTTGATACCGTGATAGAATGGGCAAAGACTCTGTTCGGTGAGCCAAAGAGCGAGATGAGAGGTTTGGAATGGGGAGCGTTCTACGAGATGTATCATGGAAATTCGTATAACCCGACACAGTTGCAGCAACGAGTGGACGAACTGTATGCAGATGAGTATGTGACCAACAAACGAGGCATCTTCGAGTTTGTGCTTGGTGGCGAAACAGAGAAAAGTCTGCTCAATATCCGAATCTTTGAAGATAGCGTAAAGAAAACTGTCTATGCCCGCCAGACAAACGAGGCCAAAAAGCAAGGCATTTCAAATTGTCCGGAGTGTGCCAAAGGACATGAGAATGTTCGCACCAAGATTTACAAATTCAACGAAATGGATGCCGACCACGTAACGGCGTGGAGCAAAGGCGGCGCAACGAGCATAGAGAACTGTCAGATGCTGTGCAAGACGCATAACAGGGCAAAAGGGAACAGATAAAGAAAGTAATTAATATAGTAGTAACTGGAACGGCAGGCTGAAGAGAATAACCGATGCATGGCAGTCGTTGGATGAATTGTACAGGAGCGAATAACGACAAAAGAAGCAGGGCTGGTGAACAGTCCTGCTTCTTTAATTATCTGAACTTTACGCTTGGGCAGAAGTATTTCAAGATTGGGCCGTACTTCTTCATTTCGTAGTTACTCATGAAACGAGCTTCGTTTGACAATCGTTTGAATGAACCATCCCTTTGCTTTTCCCAAATCTGTACGTGAACTACTCCTGTTGGGAAATGACGACCGTCTCCTCTGTTGGTATGCGCATGACTCCAGTCAAAATCAAGATTCAAATTATGGCCGATATATGTTCTGGCTTGACAAACACCATTCACATCCTGCCTAAAATATACATCAGAGGTGTTAGAATAAAATGGAAGATTGGTGTGAGTATCGGTATCTCCCTTACGCTTTATCAAATGGCCTTTTATGCCATTGATTATTACTGCAGGCGATATTGACTGATATTCTGATTGTCTGCCTGCTGCATCTCTTTCAAAGAAGTCAGATCCGTTTCCCATTTTCGATTAAATCATAGTTACGTCCATAATTTACAATCGTATAGTCCTTCTCACGAAGCCATTGCCAGAGAGTAATGTCACGGTTGAGGAAACCCACAGCTTTGAAGTTGACTGCCAAAGCCTCTGATAGATTCATAAAATGAATCTCCTGATCACCATTGGTTCCAATACCATGACCAACGACATATTCGTCGTAATTCATACGAATGACGTATATCTCATCGTCATTTTCGTACTCAGATACAAGCAGATCGTTCAAGGCAGTTACCTCGTATTCCTGCTTGAACTGCATATTGTTGAAGAAGTTGGCTTCATTAGGTGTGAGGCTTTCTGTCTTCATGGATGCAAACAACTTTGCGTCAACATCCCACAGTTGATTTTTAGTGTTATCCATGTCTGAATCGTTTTGAAATGAAATCTTCTAAGAATTTAACCGGCGTATGAAGGTCTGGAATGTCTATTTCAGGACCATACACCAATATGAGAGTAGGATGCTTCTCCTCTTCCAAACGCCTAAGTGCATAGCACCAAACATTGTAAGCCTGTAAATCTTTGCGATTACTAAGCCCACAGACTGCAATAACACTATGACAAGGTAATCCCTCAAGACAATAAGAAAAAGAAGATAGACCTCCAAAACTGTATGTGGGGATAGTCTTAAAACCTCTGAGTTGCCAGAAAAGTCCTACGAATCGATTGCGAAAAGTGTTTTGCAGATTGTAGTATTCTGTGGGCAGGTCTCGCCACAAACTGAAATCTGGAGTAAAGAAGTAATCGTAATGGGAGATACTGAAGGTTGTACGCTCCAGATCACACCACAACTGATCTCTAAACCGATAGTCGTCAAGAAAGAAGTACAGAGCCTCGTTTTTTCCTGTGTGTTTTTTTCTGTCAGTAAACGAAACGAGTTCAAAGTCTGTGTCGCCATTGTATGGAAGCATCTGAGGGAAAGAATGTCTTGTCGTGAAAGTCATCCCATCCATGAGGTGCATGTTGTCATAGATTACCTTGCGCCTCCGGTGCTTGGGAATCATGGATGTTCTTATAGATCTGCCCTTAAGAGTATGCTCCATTTGATAGAGTTCCTTCTTGCTGAAAAGATTAGTAGGCTTTGTCATATCGAACGATACTTAAACATTGAATTATCATTCAAAATTCAATTGATTAAACCTTGACATGGTGGACCACCTATAATACGGTCCACCTATGTCGTTTGTTAAATGTTTGTAAATAATACCCGATATGAGAACCTCTTAGTGCAGTTATTAAGAAAAATTTCTACCTTTGCACCATCGGAACTATAAGATTCTCGATTGTTCTGGGGCAACTCGGAACGCCTATCGGGAAACAATTCCTGCAAGTCCTGTGCTAATTGCAGTAGCATGGGACTTTTTCGTTGCTTTGCTTGTTATCTTCTATTTAACATGGTGAATGCTCCTCCTAATTTATTAGTTATTAATTTACTCAAATGGTTTGTTACCATTATCACTTGCAAAGTTACAAAAAACAAGGAGAGTAACCTAATTATTGCGTTACAAAATTAGAAATCTCATTCAAAATCTGTAATTTCGCAGCGAATTCTGCATACTTTGGTTGAATGTTATTTAATAGGGTTCACTTTCAGAACGTACTCAAATACTTTAATTGTCAGTATTCCGATGGTGACGGAACAATCCTCCGAAGGGTTTAATGCGGTGTGCTACTGGTTGGGTTAAACTCTTCTATAGTGGAATCCTATCTCAAAATAACCTGAGCCTGTGGACAAATCAATTATATACTGGGAAATTTTTGTTAGGGAAGTACGTGGAATTCAAAAGATGCCATAGGGACAGGGGACCGACATCTATCGGTAACTTTGTTGAGTAGTTAAGGAGAAAGGTTTTAGGGGAAATCAGTCTATATATAAAAGAGGTGGATTAATTCTGCCTCTTTTTCTTGTGTATCTCAAAACTTAATCATAGCTTTGCACGCGATTTTCCCATTACGCAAGTAAAGAAAGTAAAAAACATTACATTTAGAAGTGGACAAAACCAACAAGGAAAGCCAGCTTGGAAGATTGACTTACCCTAAAAAAACTTGACACTTTTGGATGCCTAAAACAAAAGTGTATGAGAACAAAAGTAAAACGTGAAAGAGATCGTGTCCTAAATGAAGCGACAGGTCAGTATGAATGGGTATGGGTAGAATCCACTCGCTAC
>JAFVGZ010000019.1 GCA_017478025.1 Prevotella sp. | reverse complement strand
GTTGCACTTGGTGCCATAGCTCAGTTGTAGAGCAATGGACTGAAAATCCTTGTGTCACTGGTTCGATTCCCGTTGGCACCACACAGAAAATAAAATCCTCGCAAGTCATTGGCTTACGAGGATTTTTTCTATGTGATTATGCTTCTGAGCATCCTTACCCCTTGTGAGGTATAGCAACATCTTTACCCTCTGCCCTTTGCGCAGAGCATTTGATGCCGGCTTTCCATTCATATCCACCACCAGCCTCAGCGAAGCATACCCTTCCTTGGCATACGTTCCCTCCGACGTAGCAGGCGGGAAGCTGAGCAACCTATAGCCCATGTAGCCTTCCTTTCTGTTAATTTGCGTCACCTCCGCCTCAGTCATGCCGAATGTTTCTTGCCCGGCACGAGGGTCTTCTGGCTTTATCACAATGGCAGACTTGAACTTGCTTTCACGAGGTATGATGGGTGAGAACCATACGAAATCTCCTATCTGTGGCTTCTGCAGCGGAGAGATAGCCACGAAATGCCGCGAGAGATTATCATATATATGGTAATAATCATTGCCCGCATCATAGCTGTGCACATAGCCTATGACAGGCTGAGCGATCATCGGCAGTTCCTTGACAGGCTGCAACGGACATTCCGACGGGTGACTTGTAAGGTATTTTCTTACGGCACGCTCCGTCTTATCCTCAAGCGAGATGAATGTGCGGCCATCGCTGCCCACTTGCTGCTGACGGTCTTCGCTGCGAAGATTGACGTCATATCCCCATAAGATGAGGAACTTCAGCAGCTTAAAGTCAGGAAACGACTCAGCCATTCGCAGCGCCACACTGAGCAGACAGGAGTGCAACAGCGACGGGCGTGGCAACGGAATCTTCATGGCACAGGCCAACAGAGAGCGTGCCTCCTCTGATGACATCTCGCCTAAATGGGCACTAAGATAACGATAGGCATCCCAGGCCGTGTCCGCAGGATGACTGTTACAGGCATTCAATGATGCCAACAACTCTTCCCATGTGGGTATTTTCTTTTCTTTCATGGTTCATTATTTACCACAATCCACGACGATGCCTGACGCGTGACAGGCGACTCATGTATCCTTCTTTGCTGAACTGGAACTGTGACAAAACGTCATAAGCACCTTCTTTATGATCTATAGTGTAGCCCGCCTCAGGTGTTCCAATTACCGAGACGGTGTCATATCGCAGCGTCAGGTGCGTGAGATAGTTGCTCAACACATAATCTTGCGCCGCCTTAATGATATTGTGGCGTTTCTCCAGCGACATGGCTTCATCGGGTTGCCCAAAGGCGTCACTGCTGCGTGTCTTGACTTCCACAATCAGCAGGGTCGTCATATCCTCGTCTATGCACACAATATCTATCTCCTTATGATGGTTACGCCAGTTGCGGTCACGTATATACCACCCTTTAGAGATCAGATACTTCGCTGCAACATCCTCGCCCCATTGTCCTAAAGAATTGTGTGCTGCCATATAGAAGTGCTTTTTCAGATTCCTGTGTAAAAGTACAAATAATTCTATTCTCCTCTTACAAAGAGCCAGAGAAATGCCCTTTACAGAGTAATTTCTTATAAAAAAATTTGCACAGAAGAAAAAAAATGCCTACCTTTGCACCCGCAAAACGCGATATGGCGGGATAGCTCAGCTGGTTAGAGCGTCGGATTCATAATCCGGAGGTCGAGGGATCGTGGCCCCCTCCCGCTACTTTCAATTGCATGAAAAAAGGACTTACACCAATGGTGCAAGTCCTTTTTCTTTTGCCAAATATCTTTATTCTTTTTGCAAAATACCCTTGTTCCTTTGCCAAACAGGGTAAGGAACAAGGGTATTAAATGCCATTGAGCGCTATGTTACCAGGCTTTGTCAATACCATTCCTCATTTCGGAGAATTGAGAGTTGAGTAAAAAGACCTGTTTGGTTTGCCATTGAAAGTCCGCTCAATGTGGTCAACATCCATGATGAATTGCGGTATTTTGTAACGCTCCAACAGAGGAACGAGCGCCTTTGCAATGGTTCGCTTGTCAAAACTGTGGCCGGTGCGCATCACGACGAGCAGTTCCGGCACCTGTCCCATTACGGGGTGCTGACGTGGAATGCAGATACAGTCCTGTATGCCGGCAATGGTCATCGCCGCGTCTTCGATCTCTGCGGGAGCCACCTTGAGTCCGCCGACATTGATAATATCGTCTTGCCTGCCCACGATATGCAGCATGCCGTCCTCGTCGAGGAAGCCGATATCAGAGCTTCCTGCTATCAGCCCATTGTCGCTGATGGAGAAATCCACGTTGCTGAACGGCACTCCGCAGCATGCCGCCTTACACTTACCGTCGTTGTAGTTATAGGTTGCCACGATGCCTGCCTCAGTTGAGGCGTAGGTATTGTAGAGGCGGCTGTGTGGCAAGAGTCGGCAGAGCGTCAGCATATCGCCTCGGGACATGGGTGCGGCACCGGTCTCTATGAAGTCTATGACACCGGCATGGGACTGGAGGCGGTCTGAGGCAAACTGAATAAGCATCCTCAGATTTGCGGGAACCAGGAAGGAAGCGTAGCGCTTGCCGGTGTCGCTCATTACGCGGAAAAAGGCATTCATATCCTTCATTCCGTCGGGCAAGATGTGCAGGGTACCGCCAACCATGAGTGTCGGGAACAACTTAGACCAGCACCCCAGATGGTCCATTGGACCGGCAATAATAAACTGCAGCTGGTCCTTGTACCCATGACCGTTGATGAGGTTCAGCGAATTGCGCATCACCGTCTGCTGTGTGACAGTCACCGCCTTCGGTTTGCCCGTAGAACCAGTAGTATAGAGTACGAAATCGCCGTCCCACCTGTCACCGAGCAAGGGGATTGGAAGGGCTGCACCGGTCACCATTCGCTGATATACCTCTGCATAGGTGAGAGTGCTTTGCCTTTCGGAGTTACGGTGATAACAGACTATCGCCACTCTGTCGGGAGTACTATTGGCCTGCCTCTGTATATAGTCCAGTATATTCATTGAGGCAGTTTACTTTTCACCATATTCACAATACTGTCAAGCGAGCGAAAGTTCCTGGGTGTGACATCACTGGAGTCGAGGGTGACGTGATACTCTTCGGAGAGGAGCATCATCAGACTGGTGATGTCGAGAGAGCTGAGTTCGGCAAAAAGGAAGTCAGCGTCAACGTCAACCAACGGAAGATTCTCTTCCATTATCTGCCTGATACGTTGTTTCATATTATTTTGATAAATTGTTGGTTCTACTGAGGAAATCTATTAAGTATCTGCGCCAAACGCCCCACGAGTGTTCTCCTATGGTCTCCACGTATGTATATTTATAGCCTGCGTTATCAAGTCGCTTACGGTGTATGTCAACCAGATTCTTGATATAATCCTCCTTGTCGCAGGCGATGTAATACAGTCGTGGCGGTATCTCAAACTGCTCTTTCAGCTTGCCCTCGATGTTACGATACACATCGAAATTCTCCTTGGCACCGTATTTTCGTTCCAGCTTGGATGACAGTTTTCCTCCGAAGAAAGGCAGGTTCTCCGCTGCATCGTAAATGCCCTGCACGGCATTGATGGTGCCGTTGGACAAGGCATTAGTGGTTTGAGGAGTAAACAGTCCCACATAGTCAAACTTGTCGGGATTGTTTGCTGAGATGAAAAGAGAATGTAATCCCCCGAGGTTCATTCCCGCAATGGCGCGATGTGATTTCTCGTTGAGGGTACGGTAGTGCGTCTCAAACATAGGCCATCACTTCAGGGACGAAATGACTCTCTATCCTACCCATCATAGACCGAGTGGAAGCGGCACCCTGTTCCACATTACCGTTGGGCATAACGACTATCATCGGTCTCACCTTATTCTCTGTTATAAGGCTATCCATAATCTGCGTAATGTGTCCCATGATAAGCCACGAATACTCGTCCCCTCCCTTGCCATGAAGCAGATACAGCACGGGGTATTTTGTTTCCTTAGTACTGTCATAGCCTTCAGGAAGGTAAACGTTGAGAGCCCTCTTGTCTTCTGTTTCGCTGATAGAGGACTGATAAAACACATGCTCCACCCTGCTCTGCGCATACAGGGAGCCGGACATTGTAAAAAATACAATTAGCGTTGTAAGAATTTTACGTACCATTGTTACTCTTTTATTGGTTTCTTTTTCATTATCACATTATATATCATAGGAGGGATAACCCTAGCCATGAGCACCACGCACCCCATGCCTATGATGGTAACCTCGGCCAATGAGTGCAATGCCGGATGCTTGGCAAAGATAAGAGAGCCTATGCCAATGAACATTATTGCGGCTGAAAGCATAATGCTACCGGTGTATTCGCCTAACACGGGTTTGCCTGTGTAGCTCTCCCGGTGGCATCCCTCGGTTATGAAGATGGTGTAGTCATCCCCTTGTCCAAAGATAAACGTAGCGAGTATGATATTGACAAGATTGAACTTAATGCCGAGCAGAGCCATGATGCCAAGAATCCATATCCAGCTTATGACCATTGGCAGGAAACTGATAATGGCCAGTTTGAAGCTTCGGAACGAAAGCCATAGGAAGAGGAATACCACGGCAGAGCATACTATGCCGATATAATTGAAATTATCGGCAAGCGTGCTTGCAAGAGCGTTGTTCATGCTTTTAACGCTGAAACTGCCAGAGATAGCTCTTTCCGCATTGTCTATACTATCACTTCTCACCTCCACCCTGTCTATCACGGAGTATCTGTTGTGCTTAGGATTGATACTTATATTCCCTGCCAGGACTGTTGCGGTCAGGGGCTTAAAGTATTGAAAGTCTCTCGTCTCATACTCACGATTAATGATATGAGAGAACTCCTGAAACGCCTCAGAACTGAACCCAAGACGCAAGGCGACATGTGGCAACTCATCGCAGAATTGCTGTTGATGGCGACTGACAAATTGCCGCCACATGTCAATGCGATGCTGCTGTTCTCTCTGCGATGGCAGGAAGCGGAACACGGGACTGTGTTTCTTACCCTTCTCCAGACTTTCTATAGCCGTTTTCTTTTCCGCGTGTTTGTCCAATGCCTCATCTATTGTCTTTGCTGACGAGACGACATAAAGCGTTTGAGTACCGGCATTTGCTCTTTTGTTGTTTTTGAGCAGGCTGTCGAGGTACTCCATATCACGCCGCTGAGCGTCGGTCATGTAGTTGAGATGAGCCATATCAGTATCAAACTCCACACCGAGGCTATAGTATCCAAGCACCGATGTAATCACCAATACCCCCACCAGACCCATTGTCCCCTTCGGGAAACGCTCCAATATCCTTTTGCCACCAAAACTTGAACCGCCAGTTACGGCAGTAAGACGAGTGGGCATAATCTGCGGCAGCCATATCAGCACAAAACATATTGTGCCTACAAGCAGAAAGGAAGCAAACAGCCCGAGGTCTCGCAATGCAGAGGCATCGAGCGGGATGAGCGCCATGAATGCTCCTACAGTTGTGATATTTCCTATCAGCAATGGCTTAGCTATGTCTTGCAGCGCATCTCTCATGCTCATACCGTTGCGGGTGTGAACCACCATGTGTAAGGGATAGTTTACTGCTATACCTATTATTACACTTGCCAAGCCCAACACGATGATGCTCACCTCACTATGAACAAGAGCCATTCCTCCCATAGCAAAGAGCCACCCCCACGCTATGGCGAGAACGATTAGCAGGATACGCCTCAACTGTCGAAGGTAATACAGCAACAATGCGACAATCAATAGCGATGACACCGCAATGGCCATCGTTGCATCACTCCTTATCTGCTCAGCATTACCCACCGCTATTGCCGGTCCTCCCGTAACGTGCATCTTCACATCAGGGACAGTCACGGCTGCGGCCTCTATCGCCATGCGTAACGTATCCATCAGGGCACTGTTCCTGGCTGTCTCGGCATTACCGTAAGGCGATGTTATCAGCGCCACAGCGCGCGTCATGTCGGGAGTGAAGATATAGCCGTCGTAAGTCTCAAAATGCGTCAGCATCTGGCCCTGTGCCATCTCTGACACAACAGGTGTAAAGAGATTCAAAGGGTCACGACTCATATTGCCTGACAACAAGCCGCCTGTAGGCAACATCAGCATCTGGCGGGACTCCCTCAACTGGTTGGTTATAAAGTCTGGCTGGCTCAGCATTGAGTCCATTCTGACATAATCATCATGGTCAAGAAAATAAGGTATATTGTCATACACGAACCGCTGTACGCCAGCTATCTCATCCATATCCATCCGTGCTGTCACATCTATGCCTTTTGGCAGAGAAGAAGTGAAATTTTCCATTGCCTCCACCAACTTCTCCGGTTCCTCACGTTTACCCTCTGCTATGACTATCAGCCTGTCAGCCCCTGATATATCCTGATAAACTTCCAATGCCTCACGACCCTGAGTGTCAAACGGAAGGAAGTCTGAAATGTCTTCCTTGTACGACAGGCCGAGCGTTAAGACCGTCATAACGGCAGTCATGCAAAGCAACGTAAGCCATCGCACCGATGCATGACTGCTTAAGAAATCGTATATGTGAATTATGTGTTTGATGATGAGAATATCCTTGTATTAAAACAGTTCCTTTATTCAAGTTCCGCAGGCAGCCAGGAGTGCTTGCTCCACACTTTGCCACGCAAGGGTCCCAGACGGCCAACCGAATGAGTTTTGATATTACCAAGCCTTGGTAATCGGGTTACCAAGCCTTGGTAATCGGGTTACCAGCCTTTGGTAATCGGTTTACCAGCCTTTGGTAATCTTGTTTATGTAGTATGGCAGGCATGTTGACAATCGTAGTTCTACTGTGGAAATCACTTGTTCCTGCACGAAAGTATTAATCATTTTATTCAAGTTTTGCAGGCAGTCTTGCGAGGCCATAAGCCCTTTATCCATTGTATGAACTCATCTCTCCATTGTCTGCACTCTGAAGTACCTTTAGTGTCTGATGCTCCGAAACCATGTCCGCCAGTAGCATATTGTATGTAGCGATGCCTTATGCCCTTTGCTGAGAGCGCAGAGTCAAGCAGTTCAGAATTCTGATATTTCACTACTGGGTCGTCCTTACAGTTGACAAGAAACACTGGCGGGCAGTCTGAGGGTACATGATTTTCAAGTGACAGGGAGTCGCGCAATGACTTTCGGTATTTCCTGTAGTCACCCAACAATCCCCTTCGCGAACGCTTATGGACATAGCGACCTTGCATGGTCACCACGGGGTAAATCGGAGCCACGAAATCAGGCCGTAGCGATGTCACGACATCTATCCCCCTCCGACGGAGGAACTTATCCTCGCTTCTTTCTGCCGACAACATGGCGAGATGTCCTCCCGCAGAGAATCCCATCACGCCTACCCTGTGCTGATTTACCCCTAAGCGCGCGGCATTGTTTCTTACGTAGAGTATGGCCATCTGCAGATCCTCAAGCATATCAGGGTATTGCCTGCCAGGTACTATCAGCCTGGAGTGTGTGACATATTGGAAAATGCCCTGCACTCTGTAGTTGAGGACAAAGGCGGCAATGCCCTTGCTCTGCAACCAGCGAGCCACGTCACTGCCCTCCGTCTCGCGGTCGTGCCAGCAATAGCTTCCTCCGGGACATATAATCACAGCTGTCTCGGTGGCGCAACTATCGGGGATGTATGCTGTCAGCGTGACACTCTTGGCCTTAACCTTAGTGCCATCCCACAGGCGTATGGTCTGTGCATGTGAGAAGATGACGCACAGGAGCAGGTAATATGTTGTGATGAGTTTACGCACAGGCGTTGGTTTATGACTTGCCGATTCTTAGTTCGGCTACCTTATTAATATAATACTTCCTGAAACATGACGCAATCTTCTTCGTATCGCCCCATTGGTTGTAGTCGGTGGGGCTGACCCTTTTACCTGTAAACACTTTGAACACACCCTTACGCAGGTATCGTCCATTCTTCGGCAGCACCCTACCGGGCTCGCTTACCACAAGTGGCAGGATGTCAAGATTCAATTCCTGAGCTATACGAAAGGCACCCTGATGAAACCGTTGTACGCGGCAGTCAGCGGAGCGTGTCCCCTCAGGAAACATCATGATGCTGTAGCCTCGCTCCACCAGCGAGCGGAGCTTGGGTAACAGAACCTCCATACCCTCTGACACGGGATAGTACTCACCACGCCGCAATATGCTGCCAAAGAACAGATTGTTATACACCCAGTCCTTTGTCAGTATGGCAATCTTGGGTGACTGTGCCAATATAGCCATAAGGTCGAGCGATGACTGGTGGTTGCAGATTACCATTGCAGGCTTGGAATACGTTTCGTTATCGGGATTGTATTGGCGGCATTTCACGCCAGGTATCCCATGCCAGTCCATAATAACCCTACCAACAAAATGGAGTACCCGGTGAACCGCCCACGTACATTTGGCCTTGTCTCTGATTATCATAGGCAAGAGTATCGAAGCGGGTATCAACAAGGCTATGCACCAAAACAGGAAGAACAACAGGGAATAGAGTGTATAGACAAATGTACGCAGCCACCTGAGACATGCAAGCGGCAAAGCATATACTACTGCAAGCACACACAGACAGGTGTTGAGGACCGTGATGCGCATGAAGTCTCTCACGGGTCGGAAATGTGTCACTCTCTCCTCTGCGGGAGGATAATACACCCTGACAGGCTGCTCAACGATATCCACACCATGCCATGAAGCGAATACGAGCAATTCCAATTCTGCCTCATAACGCGAAGTGGCATATCTCAACACAGATTTCAAAGGATAGAGCCTGTAGCCAGACTGGGTATCGCGGAGCCGGCGAAAGGTCTGCACGGCAAACCAGAAATTGCTGAACGCATTGGCAAATCGGCTCCCGCCCGAGCGCTCCACCCCATCAAGCCCGGTCCTCATGCCGACTATAATGGCATCAGGATTACGTAAACTCGCATCGAGCATCATGGGAATATCCTCTGGATAATGCTGACCATCGGCATCAAGGGTAATAGCATAACGATACCCTCGCGCCCTTGCCTCCTTGAATCCAGCCATCAGAGCGCTACCCTTTCCTGAGTTTCTCGATAGATTGATGACATCAATGCCGGCTATTCCCTGTAATATCTCCCTTGTATTATCTGTGCTGCCATCGTTTACAACTATCACGTCGATATTCTGCGCCAACGTCCTCTCCACCACATCGCGTATGGTGGAGGCATTATTGTATGTAGGAATAATAACGCAAGTCAAAGACTTAACGTAACTCTCGCAATAATCCTGAACTCGATCTTTCTTATAACAGCACATACTTCACTTTTCGCTCTTAATTTCTTCACTCATCTCCCCTCGCCTTTGGAGAGGGGTTAGGGGTGAGGTTTCAGTTCTATCTCTGTCCTGTCTCCTTCTGTCTCGTATAGCGTTACCCTGTCTGCGACTCCGGTCTTGCTACTATAGTGCACAGTTATTCTGCTGTACATCTGCTTCATGTCTTTGGGGACAGCCAACTCATTTGTCGCGCCTTTCTTCCCCTGTACTGCTATGCTCTTACTGAACAACCGTGACAACGCCCTCATCATTCCGTTGTTGCCTGTGTCTATGGTCTGCTGTTTCCCGTCACGGTTTATGGTGACACGGTCTTTGTTTATGAGAACGACACAGGCAAACGGCGAGGTATATTCCCACCTTACCATCTGACCGCTCACTTCAAGCCTACCCTTAGCCACCGTCTTCTCGTTGAGCATTCTCACATACCGCGTCTGCACAAAGTCTGCCTTCAGGCTTTGAGCAGGAGCACATAGCGTGATTAAGAGCATGAATATAACAGTAACAAGTCTATGCATCATATATCCGTTCCTCGTTAATTTCTCAATATCAAGAAGCATCCCGTCATTATCAGCAACACACCAAGCCACTTTGCAATATCCACCGTCTCATGAAAGAATACGATCGCAGCAATCATGCCAAACACATACGACAGCGATACCAGCGGATACGCTGTGCTCAATGGGAAGTGTTTTATTATGAATATCCACAGCAGACTGGCGGCAAGAAAACTTAATCCAGAGAGTGCCAGAGGCAGATTTGCTGCCAAAGAGTGCCAGAATGCACGGTTCCAGCCAAAAGGCGACGTACGCATCAGGCCGAACTTCAGCAGTACTTGTCCCATAGCGAGCAAGGCGCTCTGCAATAATGCCAATATGAGAAGCGTCAAATTATTCATCGACATATCTATCATTTCCTCAATATCAGGCTACGAGAGAATATCCCCCCATCATCAGTTTCATCGTGCCATCCCACCAATACATTTTCTGCCTGTCCCGTGGAAATAAGCCTGCGGGCATCTCGCAAAGCCCAATCAAGGGACTTATCACCTTGGGTGTAAGTGATATTATAGCCGTGACACTTTGTTTGTATTGCAATAGCACTGCCAATAGTGTTATGCGTGGACTGCATGAACAGCGTGGGACTCATCGTCTCTTCACCATACTCCAGCAGGTCGCTTAGCATCTTCACACTATTCTCCCTCATGCCATACGCCGTTGCCGTGACGATAGCATCAGGCGTTTCCAACCCACTTTCGCGCAAAGCCCTGAGCGATGTCAGCATCGCAGCCTTCATAAGCTTACACATTCTTCGTGCCGCCATAGGAGGGATAAATGCTCCCACGTCCTTCAATTGCTCCACATTGTCAATTGTAACATCACTGACAATCTCCCCCACCGAGTGCCTTGCGGTTTCCCCGCAAGTCTTGCCACCGTGCTCATCAGCCTCATCTCTGCCACCGTGCTCATCAGCCTCTCCTCTGCCACTGTGCCCTGCGGTTTTCCGCAGGGTTACTTCCTCTCCGCTCCTGCCAATCACCAGGCTGCTATCATTTCCTCCAAAGCCAAACGCGTTACACATGACATGCTGCAGGCTGGCCTTGTCTTTTCCCACATAAGGCAGGATGCCTTCGTTCATAGGCTCATGCCATCCCACGTTTTGGGGGATGAAACCATTCTCCATTGCCAGTATGCAGAGCACTGTCTCTATGCTGCCGGATGCCGATGTAGTGTGTCCTGTCATGCCTTTGGTGCTGGATATTGGTATGGCAAGCTCACCATACACCCTTCTCAGGGCTCGGCTCTCACTGAGGTCGTTGTCGGGCGTTGCGGTGCCATGGGCGTTCACGTAGTCAATGTCAGCAGGCTGCAGCCCCGCCATACGCAGGGCTCCCGTCATGGCGAGGTATGCTCCCTCGCCATTGTCAGACGTTGCCGTCTGATGAAAAGCGTCACAACGGTTGGCGTAACCTTTGATGAACGCCCGCGTATGTCCCGCCTCCGAGGACCTTTGTAGCACTACATAGGCGGCCCCCTCGCCGAGGTTCAGCCCGGCACGCGTAGCATCGAACGGACGACAGGGATGGCTGTCGAGAATCATCAGGGACCTGAAGCCGTTGAAGTGGAGCAGCGACAGGGCCTCTGTGCCACCTGCTATCACAATGTCTGCCTCACCATTGCGGAGCATCTCACACCCAAGGATAATGGCATTGAGGGAGGAGGAGCAGGCGGTACTGACGGTACAGACCTCCACATCCAGGCCACAGAGGGTCGCCATATCACGCGTTTCCCTGCCCAGGGACCACTGAGGAATGACATCGCTGTGCCCCACGACGTCCATATCCCCCACCGTGGTGCCGGAGATCAGCACGGCGCGCCTTGCGCTTATCTCCTCGGCACTCAGCCCTGCATCGGCCATTGCCTGACGCAGTGCATGAACACCCAGCAGCGTTGTGCGGCTTGCGAAGGTGCCTGCGGGGATGTGGAGGAGAGTTCTCAACTGGTCGTTGGACATCTTAACCTCGCCTACGGGGAGGGAATGGTGGACGGTATTGAGATAGCACACCTCACCGATGCCACTGCGCCCCTGGCGCAATGAAGTCACAGTCTCTGTTGTGTTATTGCCTATGGCAGAGATGATGCCTATGCCTGTTACTGATATCACTTGCTATTAGGATTTGTGCTCCTTAACGTATTCTGCTATGCTCCTTATGCTTTTGAATATAGCTTTGCCTTCGGTGACATTGCTGAGGCGTATGCCGTAGTTCTTCTCGAGCATCACAATGATCTCAAGAGCGTCAATCGAATCAAGGCCTATGCCGCCCTCGCCGAACAGCGGGGCATCGGCATCAAGGTCTTCAGGCTTCATACCATCCAGGTGCAAAGCCTTTATCAGTTCCACTTTAATCTGGTTTATCAAATTATCCATTATTATTCTTTAATATTTAATTCAAGTTCTATCTTCTCCTTTTCAGGTCTATCCACCCAGCCATAGAGTATCCTTTCGCCGGGGTGAGCATGGGCCGTTGCGGTCACTATCTGATGTATCACCTGCTCATTCCGTTCCCTGAGCACATAGAATGCTGTCTCCACTTGCCATCCATATCTCATTGCCACCTCACCGGTCACAATGTTTGGCAGGGTATAGACAAAGAGGGAGGGGCTGGGGTAGTACGCGTCATTATCGGAGATAGTTTCCAAGAACTCCTTGTCAACGATCGCAGTCGAGGTCATATTGAACAACACTATGTGCATCGGGCCGTGGAAACCGCCTTGTTCCCTCAGCCTGTCAATTTCAGATATCACAACCCTGGAAACTGCATTGCGCACTAACGGGAGCCTGCTCTGGCTTGTGAGGGAGGGTGTTGCGATAAAATCGCAACGCAATGAACGAAGGGAGCGGGGCACGGGGGCGGGAGCGGAGGGCGCGGGGGCGGGAGCGTCTTTCCTTGTCACCGCCACTCCTGCGTTCACTCCTCCGAAACCTGAGATAATCTTCAGGAACGACCGCTGGCTTGTTGTGATATACTTGGCTGATATGTTAATTTTGCCACTCACGCCCATCTCCTCAAAGCCCTTTGACGGCAACACGATGCCGTCGTCGAGGGCCCTTGCTGTGAGAATCGTCTCAAGCAGTCCTGCTGCTCCCATTGTGTGGCCGTAGTACCCCTTCAGTGCGGAGAGCGGGACATGTTGGAGTGCTGCGCGCTCTATGGCCACGGACTCCATCTGGTCGTTGTACATGGTGCCCGTGCCATGGACAGATACACAAGCCAGCTCTGTTGCATCGGCCTGAGTGAGCAATTCATTGAGCACCCTGTATGTACCCTCTGCCTTGGGATGGGGATTGCTTATATGGTAGGCATCATTGCATATCGCTCCGGCGGTGATGTGCCACGCATCTTCACCGGACCCAGCACAGTCCTCCCTCCCTACCACCATCGTGGCAGCTGCCTCACCGAGGTTCAAGCCGCTGCAATCTATGTCAAAGGGCCTACAGGGAACGGGCGACAACGCTTTGAGCGAATGGAATCCGGAGATGATGAAGCGGCCCTGTATGTCGGCCCCGGTTATGACAGCGTAGTCATAGATGCCACTATGGAGAAGCCTATGGGCGAGCACCTGGGCTGCCACTCCTGACACACAGGCATTGCAAACCACCACCGGCTCATTCTCTATGCCCAGCCTGAGGGAAATCTCCTTTGCCACGTCACCGGGATTCCGTCCAATGACGCCCTTAGTGGTACTAAGGATGAAGACGGTTCTGAGTTTATCTATCCGGGCATGGTACAGAGCTTCAGTAGCCGACTCCACACACAGGTTCACAAAGTCAGGCTCGCCATCGGCAAAGAGCGCCGCACAGAACGGGAACGGCACGCCCCGAATCCCTGCAGCGTGGGAGGCCAACGCAGTCCTGCCCTGCCTCACGGCACGGTAGTTGGCCTCTGTAGTAGAGCCAAGGGGTGACAGTATGTTGGTTGCGAGTATTTTCATCCCACCATCAGCATCGGTTCTTCATCGCACGTATGTGCATCTGCCTTATTTCCAGAACTCAAAGTAGTTATACCACTGTGCAGGATACATACCTACCACCCGTTCCAGTTCCCTGACATATGACTGAGGCATGGGTTCTGACAACGGTGTGACATATATCTTATACCTCATGGAAGAGGTTTTCATCACATTCAGGGCAAGCACGCTGACACTTCTTGCCGCAGCTATCTTAAACGGCCCCAGGGGGAACTCCGCCTCACAGCCCAAGAAAGGCAGTGTGATACTCTTTGTTGAGCCCAGCATGCGGTCTGCCGGCATACTCACTATCTGTCCGTCTGCAAGGGCGTTGTTTATCTCAAAGATGTGCGACATATCCGTGCGGATAGGTATCATGCGGATGTTGGTCTCTGCAAACATCTTGGTGCGATTTTGCATCACCGATGCCTTTTCGCCAGCAAACACCAGGGCATTAAGACGCTTTTGCTCATTTCTTAGGGTATAGCCCGCTATTTCGTAGTTACCTACGTGGGCACTCAGTATCATGAATCCCTCCGGACGTTCCACGAGTTTATCGTAATGCTCCTTGCCTTCCACCTCAACATCGAATGTCTTTCCGGCATACATGGCGAACCTGTCCACCACCACCTGACCGAAGAGATAGAAATTGCGATACGTCATCAATGCCGATTTTAAGGCCCCATATCCCCACCGACTGCGGAAATAACGGTAGATAATACGGTTGGCAGGATTTACGACGAGGCATACGGGGACCACGAAAAGAAAGACGAAGGCGTACAATGCCCTTATGGGGATGAAGCGCAAGATGCGTATCAACCACGTGTGCATCCATGTGTTTCCGTATGTAGTCCCTGCCCAGTTACGTTCCATTGTCTGTTGGCGCCTATATCTGATTTATAATTTGCTATCTAAGAATTCATAAAATTCACCGAGGGTTCTTATCTTTTCAAAGTCCTCGGACTGGATTTTGAAGCCGAAGGTCTTTTTCACAAAAGCCGCTATATCTACGTAGTCAAGGCTGTCAATGCCTATGTCATCGCGCAGGTCAGCAGTCGGAGCCACCTTCTCGTTGTCTATCTCCAATTCCTCTATGAGGAAATCATTTATCTTTTCTATTATCTCTTGTTTTGTCATCTATGCCTGTTTTTTCACTACAATCACACTGTGTCCCTGCCCCAATCCGTCGTATATACTCTCAACCTCGAGTCCTGCCTTGCGTATGAGGCGCTCCATGTCTTCGCTATGATACATCTTGCTGTTGCCGTTGGCTATGGCTGCGAAGTAGAGGCTTGTCATAGTGAGGCAGAAGGCTGCGGGCTCAAAGCGCTGGCGGTCCCACAGCGTCTCCATTATGAAGATGCGAGTGCCATCGCCCATCACCTCTCGTGCACGGCTAAGAATGCTTACTATCTCATCTTCGCCAAAGCAATCCAGGAACTGGCTCATCCATATAGCATCGGGACTGCCTGCGCCGGATTTGGGAAAGGCCGTCTGCGGGTCCAGCAGGTTAATCCCAATACCACTTATACGTTCAGCACCCAGCTTGCCCTCTATGTTCTTTCTCATCAGCTCTATCTGCTGCGGCAGGTCAAGCACAGTGACCGTCACGTCCTTATCATAAGCGACGCACTGCAACGCCCACTTACCCGTATTGCCCCCCACATCATAGAGCGTCCTGACATTGCGGTCTCTAAAGACAATCTCAAGAGCCTCGGGGAAAGACGAGTCGCTGTAGAAGTGGTCAAAGGCGAACCAACTCTTCTGCACCTGTTCCGGCAACGATGACAGTCCCTCATACACAGTAGGCCAGTCACCAAAGTGGCGCAGTCCTGCAGGCTTACCCTCACGCAACGCTTCCTCAAGGTGGAACCAGCCCTCGTAATTCACATCGTGATTGAAGTCCATGTTCACCTTGGTTGCCTCATCTGTAAGCAGGAACCAGCCTGTCTTGGACAAAGTATAGCGATCGGTGTCAACGTCTATCAGCACCGTGCCAATGGAGAGGCCCGCTTCAAGCAGACACTTCACGGCATAGCTGCTGAGCCTCTGGTCCTCCTGCAATGCAAGGAACACCTCTTCCTCCGTCATACCCTCCCTGTTATTACGCAACAGTTCGAGTATGCCGAACTTCACCATAAGGCGAGAGGCTTGGAACACAGCTGCGCCCCATGCTATGAACTCTGCCTGCCGCTGAGCCTCGCGCGCAGACAGTTGTTCCTCTGTATATTTTCTCTTTAGTTCAGGAAAAAGTGTCATCTTTCTTCTTTCTTAAACTGCAAAGGTACATCTTTTTTTTGGCATTACCAAAAAGACAACAAAAGTTTGCAGTTTATCTGCAAACTTTTTATTATAAATTTACATTTAACACTCGTACTGATGATGAAAAGCGGGAAAACCGCTTTGCACTCGTTTACATATGAGTTGATGCGGGGTAATCCTTATTATTAACCCGCATTGACGCGTCTTTACATTATTCTTAATATGGTGTTACGACAGTAGCCTATATCACATAATCCAGGCAGACCCTTTGTATGGTAAAGGGTTTTACCTTTGTCTCGGCCACTGCTACATGGGCTGGGTGTGTGGCGTAGGCTTTGAGGGCCTCGGGGCTTTCGAGTGTGCTGTCGAGCATCACGTCGCAGTTGGATGATGACAGCCTGCCATTGATGTTGACTTGGCATTTCAGCAGTCCCGGTACAGTCCCTACCAGACCCTCCAGACCTTCCTTGATACCTTTCTTTACTTTGTCTTTCTCTTCTTCTGTGAGCTCGGGACTGAGTGTCCAGAGAATAATGTGCTTTACTTGCATGGGCTTATTCGTCTTGTTGTTGTTTATGAATTAATCGTAGGAACTGCATGACCTGCTCTTCTGCAACTTGCTGAGCGAGGTCCAGATTCTTTTGTGTCAGACAGCGGTCTTTCATCATTCTGTGGGCCTTCATGGTGAGAGCCTGGCGATCTTTGTTTGTCCAGCTTCCAATCTCAAAGAATGCGACGGTGCGCGCCTCGTCTATGAAGTTCTCGTCGAGCAGCTTCACCTGGGGCAAGTCGAGGGTAATGCTGTCACCATCGACACTGATCCAGGACTCGTCACACTGTGAGAAGTCAATGCCGAGACGCAGGGTGCCGTAGTAGATCCTGATCAGCTCCCTGTTGCTGAAGAAGCCTTTGTCAACGGTATCGACGAGTTCTTCGTCGTTGATAGCGAGAAACTCCCACTGACCGATGTCACGCATGGCGGTGACATAGGTCTTTGTGGTGGCGATGTCATCGCTGCGGCGTATGGAAACGCCGACAGGACTGAAGAACCAGAACCAGATGGCAAGGCCGGCGATGAGGGTCAGCGCGGCTATTATGGCAATTCTTTTGAGTTTCTGTAGCATGTGGTGATTGTTATTGATGAAAAGCGGGGAAACCGCTTTGCACTCGTTTAGTGTATTACCTTAGTCACCTCCGGGGCGTTCTGACGCTTGCCATCGGGGGTGAAGGTTATGATGATGTCCTCCTGATGCATCCCGAGATAGGAGATAATCGGTATGAGCATCTTGGCAGCTGAGCGACGGGCGTCTTCCTTGATGCCCAGGCTGGGGATTTCCTTTATTATCTCTTTGCGGCCACGAGTCTCGTAGGATGACAGTTCTTCATCGCTGAACTCCTTGCCAAAGAGAGACGTGTGCTGCTTCATGCCATCGTAGTCTATTCCTGTTGACGTGGTTACCACGACGGGTTCGGGCAGGTGAACCTCTATCTTGCCGTCCTGACGGCGCGTAATGTCACCGGCCTTTACCTCTGACATGTCAATGTATGCCTTGAGGGTAGCATTGATAGGGATAGCCACACGGCGGTCACTTGCTGGGAGCGGAACGTTGATCTCACTGCCGAAGAAGCGCGTAGTGATGCGTGACTCATCACGATGAGTGACAATCTTGCGCACCTGATATTCGGAGACATAAAGGCGCGAGCACCGTTGTATCTGCTGCAACATGTAGGGAATGGTGTCAACATGTCGCTGCGACTCATCGGTCTTTCCGCACCCACGCAGAAGGAAGAACAAGGCTGCCGCAATGACAACAATGACTATCAGGAAAAGGAAAGTTCGCAGTTTGCGCATATCTATGAGGTTAGTTTCTTTTTAGGATAATGTATATTATCACGGGAGCGCCGAATAGCGGCGTCACTGCATTGAGAGGCAGCACACTGTGCTGCGGCAAAACCGAGATGACATTGCACAGCAACGCTACTACGGCACCCATTACTATCGTTACGGGCATCAGTGTGAGGTGGTCAGCAGTACGCATCATCAGCCGTGCTATGTGGGGCACAGCGAGGCCTATGAACGCCACGGGTCCACAGTATGCGGTGCTGATACCGGTGAGCAGACCGGTGGAGAGCAGTAACCAGCGACGCACCCTACGCACGTTTACGCCAAGATTGCGGGCGTATTCGTCGCCAAGCATCAGGGCATTCAGGGGCTTAATGAGCAACACTGCCTGCAGTAATCCTACGAGTGTGAGGGCGGTGAACAGGGGCAACTGCTCCAGAGTGACGTTATTGAAACTGCCCATGCCCCAGAGAACGTAGCTCTGTATGTTGTCCGCATTGGCTATGGTGTGGACCATTGAGACAACAGAGCTGACCAGATAGCTGATCATGATGCCCACGATGAGCAGCATCAGATTGGACGATACGATGGTCGAGGCAAGGAGCAGCAGCGCTATGACTGCCACGGCTCCGATAAATGCACTCACCACAACAGCCAGACTGCCAGCCAGAAACATCCCTACATCTGACACCTGGAGCGTCAGTGTGCCGCCCGTGACAAGCATCACAATCGCTACGCCGAGCGACGCGCCATTAGTAATACCGAGTATCGAGGGGCCTGCCAGGGGATTGCGAAAGGCAGTCTGAAGCATCAGGCCTGATGCGGCGAGCGATGCTCCACACAACATTGCAGTGACTGTCTGTGGCAGACGCGACTCAAGAATGATGTAGCGCCAGCTCTCACGCTCCACCTCTCCGCCCGTAAGGGCCGCCACCACCTGTGACGCGGGAATGCTGACAGAGCCTATCAGCAGCGACATCGCAGATGCCAACAGTAGCAGCAACGTCAGCAGTATGGTCGATTTACAGTTTATTGGACTACGTCTTTATTATTTATTTAATCTTTTATAATAACGCAAACTGTCGCGGTTTATTATGTTAGGATGCATAATGGCTATGAAATCACGCAGCAACACCTCAGGATGAAACGGAGTCTCCTCATAGAAACCAGTCTTCATCAGGTTACATCCGAAGGCATTACCCGTCTTCCATGCCTTCATACGCTTGTTATTGGGCCATTCTTTTGCCAGCCCGTCAAGCGTGATATCTGTCTGCATGGAATATTTGAACAGCCAGATGTCTGCCTGCTGACCTCTGTCAAATACCGTCTCAGGCGAATAAGGCAGCGAACCGGCACCGGCCACATCACCGAAGATATAGCGCCCACCGGCATCCTTTATCATATTGCCCACATAGCTGTCACCTGCAGCAATATACCAGATATTGCCTATCTTCATCTCGGTCACAACGGTGGGCAGAGGGTCTTTCTTCTCCAGGGACTTCAGACGCAGGTACTCTTTCTCCACCTGAGCAAAGAGACTGTCAGCCTCTTTCTCCCTGCCCATCAGCATGCCATAGAAGCGCATCCACTCCGCACGCCCCAAGGGGATATTCTCCATATAGTCAGCACACTCCACGACTGGTATGCCGAGCTTGCCCAACTTGCCATAGCTGCCAGCATTCTCAAACGGTGACAGCATTATGGCATCAGGGGAAAGGTTGATGATAGACTCTATGTTAGGCTCTGCACTACCGCCGCAGTTCTGCACCGTGCCATCTTTCAGGCCCTTTACTATCTCCGGGATATGGATATATTCCACATCGCCTACACCCCTGATACTGCTCAGCGCACCGAGTTCCTTCAGCAGACCGCAGTGTACGGAGGTATATACCAACACCTTACAGAACGGCCGCGGTATCTCATAATGGTGCAGCACAGCGGTAGTGTCAGCGCTCCAGGGATTACGGATATCAGCGATTATCATACTGTCATTCCGCTCCACCTTCAGCAACTTTGCATAGCGGAACGGCACAGGAGTATTAGCCCCACCCTCACCGCCGGCTTGCGACGATGGAGAATGGGGCATACAAGAACTAAGGAGCAATATCGCTCCGAGGAATTTCTTCATCTGTAGGAGATGCTTTTTACTTCAACACGGTGTTGAAGACAACAGTTGCAGGACCTACGCCAGTCACGAACTGCTTCTGCTTAATGCCCGCAGCATCATAGATTACGGCGTAACCGTCTGTGCTATAGTCGGCATAACCACCTGACAGGTTGTAAGATGTGATAATGACGCTGCCCAATACAGGGTCGATTGCTATTGTCGCAGGAGCAGCGATGTCCGTACCATCAATGAAAGTACTTTCTTTGCCGGTAGAGAGATCATAAACGCTATAGGTCGCAGTCTCACCATAACGGGCGTGATACATGTAGAACTTTCCTGCATGATACTTTACTTCTGATGCCTCTGCCAGCTTATCGGAGCCGTTATCAGTGAGTCTGTACAGACCCTCACCACTCTGAGTCCAGGTGACTGGATCATAGGAGCCCATATCAAGGAAGTAAACCTGTCCGTTTACGACGAATATCCTTGTTGGGTTCTTTATGCCGCTGTTTTCAATGGTTTTTGTAGTTCCGTCGGTCAGGTTGATGGCAGAAATAGAGCCTTTATACGTGTAGCCGTCAGAGTTTGCCACATAGAGAGTCTTGCCATCAGCTGTGATTGCCATACCCTCAGCATTAGTGCCGCAGGCGTAGCGGGCAGTAACAGTAAGGCTCACAGTATCAATAGCCAGCACCTCTTTGCCATAGGTAGAGACATACACTTTGCCGTTAGCAGCCAGAAATTCACGGGGCATGACTTTAGTATCTCCTGCAGCGTTGCGAATTTCAATCTGCTTCTTCTGCTTCAGGGTAGTATTGTCAGCGACGAACACCATGCTCTCATCAGAAGAACAGATGTAGAGCTTACTGCCATAGACGATAGCATCATTAGGCGTACCGCCCAGCTCTATGCCGTTTACTTTCTTGTAGGCATTCTGTGTGGTCTCCTGTGTGAGGTAGTCAAAAGTTGTCAGTGAGCCGTTAATGCCTGAGTAGCTGTTGCCCTCGTTTAGCACATAAATACCCGTAGATACCGTTACAGGAACGTAGGGAGCATCATCGTTGTCACTACATGAAGTGAAGCCGAAGAATGTGGTGGCCAACAGGGCCGAAAGAATCACTTTTTTCATTTGTTGATAAGTTTTTTATATGAATTATGCATTATGAATTATAAATTGGCCTTCGCCGTTACCATCCACGCTCTGCCCGGCATGGGATAGAATGCCACGATGCTGTACTGTTCATTCAGCAGGTTCTTTATGTCAAACCGCAGGGAGCACCGCACCTTTTTCCATGAGAAATCGCGCGAAAGCGTTATGCCCATCTCGTTATACCCCTTTAGCATTGTATCCTTGTAGTGCCTTTTGTTTGGCCAGCGGCTGCTCACCATCACATCATGCACGGCAAGGTTTACCCACGGATTCTCCCATGTCAGCGCTACGGAGCCCGTATGTTCAGGCGTGTATGGCAACTGCAGATTGTATGAAGGCGACTCAGGTGTGCGGTCATGCACCTTCTGCAGCGTATAGCTGCCCGCAAAGAGCAAGGCATGACGCTCTAAGAGACGCTGCGTCACGTTGGCGGTGAAGTCCATACCCACGGTACGCACCTTGCCAACGTTGATGTTTGTCCACACGAACATGTTGTATGGCACGGCCACAATCTTGTCCTTCACATTTGCTATATACGCATCGAGGGAAACAGAGAATGAGGAACCGCGCGTAGATTCCGACAATGCATAGTCCCTGCTCCAGGTTGCGCCGAAGTTGAACTGGTTGGTTCGCTCGGGATTCAGCGTGGGACTTCCGTAGTGGAAGTAATACAACTCGTTGAACGAAGGGGAGCGGAAGATATCCTTGAACGATGCCCTGACGAAGAGTCTCTCACGTGGCAGCAGCTGGTAGCTCAGGGATATGCTGGGAGACAGGTGCGAGATGTTACCGGCAGCGCGTCCGCTCTTCACCTTATTTATATATAAGGAGTGCAGCAACCTGCCAATGGCAGTAAAACGCCCTGTTGCAAAACGGCCCGACAGAGCCTGCAGCACCGTGTGACGCAATGGGTCGCCATAGTCCGATTCATCGCTGCCGGTGAGGTTGTTATAGAAATAATCAGCAGAATAATCTATGCTGACATAGCGGCTCACCTCATAGAGCACAGCTGCCGTAGCATACCATTCACGCTGCCAATACTGATGGTCTTTTATGTTTCCTGCATAGAACGGGTCTTCGTACTCCGTAATAGCGTAATTGAACTTGCCTGCATACTTCATGCTGAACCGCTTGGAGAGACGCTCCCTACCCTGCAGCTGCACAAAGATATTGCGGTCATGCTGATGCTCCATGTTTTCGTTGACATAATAACGCGCCATTCCCGGCAACTGGCGGCTGTTGTCATAGAAGTAAGCCTTCAGCGTCATGTTGCTTTCGGCATTACGGGTATATGAGAGGTTCATCTCACCGTGACCGGACTTCATCATGTTGTTCTCGCGGTCATAGGTCACGCTGGTTCTGCCATTCTTCAGGGTAAAGGGATAGTCATTCTTCACGTACAGATACTCCCCCATTGCCGTCAGCGCCCATTTCTTGCCGAGTCGCTTTGTCACAGACAGGAACGGATTGGTATATCCCCACGACCCCAGTCGCATCAGAACCGTTGCGGCGTCCTTCTCTGGCTGTGGCGTCTCTATCACCATCGCTGCTGCTGATGCCAGATTGCGTGCAGGTTGGAAGATATTGTCGGCATCACCCACGATAAGAGACAGCGCCGCCACATTGTCAAGGGAATAGCGCGAGAGGTCTATCTGCCCACTCTGGCAGTCGCTCAATGCCACGCCGTCATAGACAACCGCCGTGTGTCCCGCTCCCAGACCGCGCACCGACACCGTCTTCATACCACCCGCACCGCCATAGTCACGCAGCGTGATGCCAGGCAAACGGTGCAGGGCGTCGCTGATGTCTGTCACGCCAAAGGTATCAAAATCGCGGGAGGAAAGCGTATAGCGAGGCGCTGCACTGCGCAGGTCACGGTCACGCTGAGAAGAGGTGACGGTGATCATCTGCAGCGTATCACTTTTCATACGCGCAGCATCCTGAGCACTGAGGTTGCATACAGCAGCCACAGAGCAGACCACTGGCAGGAGAAAACTTTTTAGTAAGAATTCTTTCATCATATCAATTCCTAACCCACGAGGAAGATAATCTATCTTTCTGAAACGACAACTCAGGCCATGTAACAGCCCGTCACCATCGCAGAGGCAGGTCTTCTGACTCTTCTCCGGCTCGTCCGC
Source organism: Prevotella sp. (assembly GCA_017478025.1). Classification (GTDB taxonomy): domain Bacteria; phylum Bacteroidota; class Bacteroidia; order Bacteroidales; family Bacteroidaceae; genus Prevotella. The sequence goes on along the minus strand of JAFVGZ010000019.1, from coordinate 17,894 downwards.
TCCCCAGTCTTCCCAGTGGGCTGAGCCACCAGTGACATCATCTGTCGCAATGGGAGTAACGCATCCTCAGTGCAAACAGCGAGGGAGTAGAGCAATAAAGGAGAATCACAGCTGCGGGACAGTTGGGGACTCACACCCCATTCCCTATTAATTGCCAGCGGCAAACCTCATTTGCAAGCATAGCATCCATGCATTATCCCGAATACATACACCCATACACATACCGAACACATACATCCATGTACGCATGAGGACATACATCCATGTACGTTTCAGGCTTATACACTACTATGCAAATCGCATGCAAAGGTATAAATAATTAAGGAATTAGACAAACTTTTTCCACTTCTTTTACACTTAGGTTGCAACATAGAACCCGTCTGCCAGGTTTGGCAAAGCCTCTCCAGGAACATCTCATAGGAATAAAACCATGAAAATAATTCCCCCGGGTTCCTTTGATAATTGGAATTTTATTTGTAAATTTGCAACAAAAAGGAGGTAGGTATGGATTTGATAACAATATTCACAATGTTCTCCGCTTACATTTTAGCCATTATCATTGCGTCGATAGGCCGAAGGTAGTTTGCATGTTTTTATATTAAATTACAGAGTGGTAACTTTGCAACAAATTATTTGATATTCTTTAAATCCGTTGTATTATGATAGAAACTTTTTTCATAGTATGTATGCTGGTTACGCCCTTCGTGTTATATATGGCATTGCGTGATGGAACGCCGCATAGGAGTTCCAACACGAAACTGTTCGACAAGAAAGACTATAAGTCTCCTTTTGTGGATATTGATGTAAAGCCTGTATCGAGTGGAGACGAAATCGTATATGCTTTGAGAAAGGATGAGGGCGGTTGTGAGGCTGTGGTGATAAACAAAAACAAGAGATGTCGGCTAAAAATAGAAGCTGACTGCCCATATAACTTAAAGAAGAAAATCCAAGAGACCTTTAATGCTTGGGCGGTAACGGGTAAAAAGGAGCCAAAGCAACATTGCTTATCGGTATAATCATACGGAGAAGTTATAGATAAACGTGCGATGTTGCAACAAGTCTTTTGGAGCTTCGCTTAGCGAGAATGCATCTTTTTGCGGCAGTAATTTGAGCACCGCCAAAGCGGTCTCAAAACACTGACAAAATGGCAGCATAACTATTACGTTCTAATAGTAGGTCTTTTACCCGGTAATAGCAGGTCTTTTAGGAGGTAATAGCAGGTCTTTTACAGCCCAAAAGACCTACTATTGCAACGTGCTGGTAATCAGACAGTTTCGGACTGCCATTTTGTCAGTATCCTGACATAGGTCTCAATGCCACCGAGGTGGTAATTTTTCCACAACATCGCTAAGCCCGTTCGCTCCCTGACAGGAATCTTTGCGCCTCAGCGTTCAGGCATTTCTCACAACAGGACCAAATGTACTTGAGTCCCATTCTCGTCCCAGCTTATAATAAAAAAAAGCAACATGCTATTAAAAATAACTTGTTGCCCCGTATTTGGTTGCGGAGATCCGACTCGAACGAATGACCTCCAGGTTATGAGCCTGGCGAGCTACCAACTGCTCCACTCCGCGATATTACCACTCAGATGCACTCTTCTGTACCCATAACGACAAGCGAACCTGTCTCTTCTCTTTAGGCTTAACGAAGACGTCGCACTATATGAGTTTTCGTTTTTGCGGTGCAAAGGTAGTCATTTTTATTCAGATATGAGAAGTAAGGGGAAAGAAATTGCATGAAAAAGCATGCAAGAGTGACTTTTTTTGACCTCAGTCAATGTTCTCTGAGGTCAGGCAGAGCTGTTTCAGGTCATAGTATGACCCGTTGTAAAGATTGAAATCCACGTAGCCCTTGATGCCGGGGAGACGCCCCGCATCGGTGTGCTGCCAGAATTTCCATTCGCCTTTGTACTCCATTTTGTCCACATAGTAGTGAGCAATCCAATAGGGGTAACTGTCAAAGCGCTGGTCGGAGAGATATTTCTCCTTAAATTTATAATAGGTATATAGAATGGGTTTGACGTGATAATGGTCCTCCACGACGTGCAGCCACGTAAGAATCTCCTTCTGAAACTCCTGCGTCTGCATCCCCTCAGGAACGTGCTCCACATCAAGAACAGGCGGCAGATCCCCCTCCTCCAACTGGACATTGCGCAGAAAGTGATAGGCCTGCTGACGTGCCGCAGACTTTGTGGAATAGAAATGGTACGCACCGCGTATGAAGCCGTACTCGCGTGCGTTGTAGAAATTATCCTTGAAATTCTCGTCTATGAGCGTAGAGCCTTCGGTGGATTTGATAATGACAAACCTTACCGGAGCCTTGTTTATCATAGCGTTGCGCAGTTGCTCCCAGTCTATGACACCCTGATAGTGCGATATGTCGATACCCTGTATCTCAAATCCCTCACCATTGGGGTACTCGGGGTCACCATACAATGCGCGCCAACGGAACCCCGTAGGCATCACAAAGAAATAATAAAAGGTGATGATATACACAACGACAACAAACAACCCTCCCATCCACCAGACACGTCGGTATAGTGGATGAGAGGGTTTGTATGGCCGTTTTGATGACAATCGGATGATGTCTGCGATGGTATCGCAGACTCTTGAACTTTATTCTTTTGAGTTAATCTTTAGCAAGAGTGTTCCAGAACCAGTGTCTTGGTAGGCTGGTCGCATACCTCGGCAGGTCCGAAATACTGTATAGGACCAGGGTAGCAGTAGCATGTCTCCTGTGCCCACTTCTCGCGCTGAGAAACGAAGTACTGGAATGGCTTGCCGTTGAGATCTACGAGGGCCTTCTTTATCACAGGTTTCATCTCACCGTTACGCTTCTCCATGTTCATCATCATAGTGATGGGGATACCGCCGGCAATCCACTCATCGATAGGCTTTGATGTGTTCTTAACCGAAGACATATAGCCGGTCTTGCCTGCTGCCATCAGCATTGAGGCATTAAAGCCAAGTGAATAGCAGTAGTCTGCATCAAAGTTGGATGGTGCGGCGCAGCGGCCTTCATATCCGAAGAAGTGGTGCTGTGTAGAGAATTTGCCGTTATACTTGCCTTCCTTCTTCCACTGAACGAGCTTTGCATTGACCATCTCAGAGAGCAGCTTCTCTGTCTCAATGAGAGATACCTGCACATTTCCATGTGGGTCACGATCCAGAGCGAGCTGACGTGCCACAGCTGTTGGCAGTGAATTGAATACAGCGAGATTGTCCTTTGCCAGGTGAGCCTTGACATAGTCTATAGACTCGTGGCGTCCCAGGTTCTGAGCCTCAGGAGCTGCCAGCAGGTCGTTCAGCTCAGAAATAAGCTTCTTGATAGCAGGAATGAACTCGATGATACCTTCCGGCACGAGGGCAACGCCGTAGTTCATGCCCTTTGCAGCACGGTCAGCAATAATCTGAGCCATGTAGGTTACGACATCATCCAGTGTAAGGTTCTTTGCCTCAACCTCTTCACCAATCAGGGTGATGTTAGGACGAGTCTGCAGTGCACACTCCAATGTAACGTGAGAAGCCGAGCGGCCCATCAGCTTGATAAAGTGCCAGTACTTCTTTGCAGAGTTACAGTCACGCATGATGTTGCCGATTACCTCAGAGTAAACCTTGGTAGCGGTATCGAAACCGAACGATGTCTCAATCTCAGAGTTCTTCAGGTCGCCGTCAATGGTCTTAGGACAGCCGATCACCTGCACGCCTGCACCGATAGCCTTGTAATACTCTGCCAGCACACAGGCATTAGTGTTTGAATCATCACCGCCGATGATAACGAGAGCCTTGATGCCCAGCTGGTTCAGAATCTCCAGTCCCTTGTCAAACTGCTCCTTTTTCTCAAGCTTCGTACGACCAGAGCCGATGATGTCAAAACCGCCTGTATTGCGGTACTCGTCAATGATATCTGCTGTCAGCTCCATGTAATTATGATCCACAAGTCCGCCAGGACCGAGGATAAACCCATAAAGCTTGTTGGCAGGATTCAACTTCTTGATACCGTCGAAGAGGCCTGAGATGACGTTGTGTCCGCCAGGAGCCTGACCTCCAGAGAGGATTACACCGATATTCATCTGGGCTGTCTGCATCTCACCGTCGATAGGCTCAAAGGTAAGAGTAGGCATACCATAGGTGTTAGGGAAGAGCTTCTTCACCTCTTCCTGGTCTGCTACTGACTGTGTAGGAGCACCTTCTACGGCCTTCAAGGCTCCGCGAAGTGCTTTGGGTAACTTTGGCTGATAGGCAGCACGGGCAATTTGCAATGCGCTTTTTTCCATGTTTTTGAATTGTGAATTATATGTTAGTTAATCTGATTTTCATAGAAATCATCTGCAAAAATACGAAAAAAGTTCAAAAAACGGGCAATTCTCACACATTTATTTCGTATTATTAAGAAAAATACGTAACTTTGCAAAGTCAATTTTACAAATGAATTGCTATATGCAATCATGAAATGAAGTTGAAAATTACAAATTGAACTGATATATTCACTTAGAAAAAAGGTACAATTATGAAACAGATGAAAATTATCGCCCTTCTGCTGGGCTTTTGTGTATGCCTCGCCAGCTGTAACTCATGGAACAACATGAGCAAGACCGGTCAGGGTGCTATCATCGGTACAGGCGGTGGTGCAGCTCTCGGTACTGCCATCGGTGCCATCGCAGGTAATACCGCTCTCGGAGCTGTTATCGGCGCTGCCGTAGGTGCCGGCACAGGTGCTATCATCGGCAAGAAGATGGACAAGACCCGCAAGGAGGCTGAGGCAATAAAGAACGCCCAGGTAGAGACAGTGAAGGATGCTAACAACCTGGACGCCGTCAAGGTGACATTCAACTCAGGTATCCTGTTTGACACGGGCAAGTCAACACTCTCATCAACCGCAAAGAACTCTCTGGCAGAGCTCGCTACTGTGATGAAGAACAATGCTGACTGTGATATCGCTATCCAGGGCTACACCGACAATCAGGGTTGGAAGAAATCTTCTGCAGAGCAGAGTGCGCAGAAGAACCAGGCACTCTCTCTGGACCGTGCTACCTCTGTATCATCTTATCTGCAGAGCCTCAGCGTGCCTGCTACACGCATAAAGAGCGTGCAGGGCTTTGGCGAGGCTAACCCAGTGGCAGACAACGCAACTGAGGCAGGACGCACACAGAACCGTCGCGTGGAGGTTTACCTCTATGCTTCAGAGGCAATGATCAAGTCAGCTCAGGCTCAGTAAGCCTTACAAAGCAGAGTGGACAGGATGCAAAGGTAGGTTCTATTAATTCCCACCTAAAGAACACGCATTCTACCACCATCTTCAAGTATGTTGACTTGGATAAGAAATATACTTATAGGAATAGTAGTGGCATTCTTTGCCTCTACTATTCTTGTTGTTGTGGCCTATAAGGTGATGCCCGTTGTGGTAACGCCCCTAATGGTGATACGCAGCGTGGAGAACTTTGCGCATGGCAAATCGCCATTCTGGCATCACACATGGGTGTCCCTCAAGGACATGAGTCCCGATATGCCAATAGCAGTAATGGCCAGCGAAGACCAGCGTTTTCTCATTCATCACGGCTTTGACTTTGACGCCATTCAGAAAGCGATGAAGCGCAATGAGGCTGCAGGCAAGAAGAAATACGGAGCCTCCACCATTAGCCAACAGACAGCAAAGAATGTGTTCCTATGGCAGGGACGCACATGGTTGCGCAAAGGCCTGGAGACATATTTCACCGTGCTGATAGAGTTCATCTGGGGCAAGGAGCGCATCATGGAGGTCTATCTGAACTCCATTGAGATGGGGCCAAGCATCTATGGTGTCAGCGCTGTGGCCGAGGAGAATTTTGACGGCATTGAAGCTAAAGACCTGTCTGCCCGTCAGTGTGCCCTCATAGCAGCGACATTGCCCAATCCGCTGAAGTTCTCGTCCAAGGAGCCTTCTGACTACATGCGCAAACGACAACGCTTTATCCTCAAACAAATGAAGTTCGTAAAATGGAACCCGTAACCCTCCTTCAACAGCTCAACGACTCTCAGCGCGCTGCTGTGGAATATATTGACGGTCCATCACTGGTGATTGCCGGTGCAGGATCGGGCAAGACACGCGTGCTGACATACAAGATAGCCTGGCTGCTGCTGAACGGAGTAAAGCCTTGGGAAATAATGGCATTGACCTTTACCAACAAGGCTGCCCGCGAGATGCGCTCACGTATCGAGACGCTCGCAGGAGAATCGGCACAGTATCTGCGCATGGGCACGTTCCATTCCATCTTTGCACGCCTGCTGAGGAGCGAGATCACAGCTTTAGGCTACGACCGTAACTTCACGATATACGACGAGGCCGACTCGCGCTCGTTGTGCAAGTCTATTGTAAAAGACCTGGGGCTGGACGACAAAATCTACAAGCCCGCAGAGGTGCATCGCCGCATTTCTGATGCAAAGAATAGACTGCTGCGCGCTGAGGACTATGCCCGCGATGCCACGACACAGTCACGCGACATTGACAGCAGCATGCCACAAATGTCGGCTATATACAATATATATAGTCAGCGGTGCCGTACAAGCAATGCCATGGACTTTGACGACCTGCTGATCAACACCTTCTACCTCTTTAAGGAACACCCCGAAGTCTGCGAGAAGTACGCCACACAATTCCGCTACTTTCTGGTGGATGAGTATCAGGACACGAACTATGCCCAGCAACAAATAATGCTGCAACTCACGTCGCAGCATCATAACATCTGTGTGGTAGGCGACGATGCACAGAGCATCTACGCCTTCAGAGGGGCAAACATCGACAATATCCTGGAGTTTCAGCACCAGTATGCAGAGGCGCGCCTCTTCAAATTGGAACGCAACTACCGCTCTACGAAGCGCATCGTAGAGGCTGCCAATAGCCTGATACACAAGAATGAGCGTCAGATAGACAAGGATGTCTATTCAGAGAATGCTGATGGTGAGAAGGTTCGTGTAAAGGAATTGGCGAGTGATCGCGAAGAGGCATCATTCATCAGTCGCGACATACAGCGGCTCATGCGCAGCGAGGGGTTGGAGTATTCTGACTTCGCTATCCTGTATCGCACAAACTCCCAGAGCCGCATGTTCGAAGAGCAGTTTGTGAAGGATAGCATGCCTTATCACATCTATGGCGGTCTGAGCTTCTATCAGCGTAAGGAGATAAAGGATATCACAGCCTACCTGCGACTTGTTGTCAATCCCGATGACGAGGAAGCCTTCAGGCGTATCATCAACTATCCTGCCAGAGGCATAGGCGACACCACCCTTCAGAAACTCCTCAACATTGCCCGAGAGAGGGGTATCTCATTATGGCAAGTGGCAGTAGAAGCTACAGACGGGACGCTCACTACCCCACTCAACTCGGCTACACTGACACGTATTCACAATTTCCGTTTGCTGATAGAGGGATTTATGGCTCGCCTGCATACCGACGATGCAGCCACTCTCGGCAAGGATATCATACGTCAGTCAGGCATTTCAAAGGATATTTACTCCAGCACAGACCCGGAATATCTGTCAAAACAGGAGCACATGGAGGAGTTCGTCTCATCTATGCAGGAGTTTGTGGAAAGTCGTCGTGAGGAGGGAGAGCCCGATCATCTCACTGACTTCCTTCAGGAAGTGTCACTCCTCAGCGACATGGACCGTGCAGAAGAAGGAACGCCGCAGGTGACGCTGATGACCATCCATAGCGCCAAAGGCCTGGAGTTCCCATGCGTATATATAGTAGGAATGGAGGAGAATATCTTCCCATCCCCTCTCTGCACACAGTCCAAGCGAGCCCTGGAAGAAGAGCGACGCCTGCTCTATGTCGCCATTACGCGTGCAGAGCGACACTGCACCATGACCTACGCACACATGCGGTATCGCTATGGAAAGATGGAGTTTGACACCCCCAGCCGCTTCCTGCGCGACATTGACAGGTCACTTTTGGATATTGAAGGCAGTTCGCCAAAAAACACATCTGACAGGAATACACGTCCTCGCCAATCCTTCCCATCCCTGCGGGGAAGCACTTTCTCGGGATTATCACAGAGCCGAATGAGCCCAACCCGTGGACAATCAACGCCAGAGAACAGGAGATATACAGTGACACCGTCAGAACACAGTGGCGCTAAAATGTCATCTCTGACACCCATAAGGAGCACCCCGGGCAGGAGTTTCCAGTCTGCAAGCTATGATTTCAAAGTCGGTGACCGTGTCAGACATCAACGCTTCGGTGAAGGAACCATCACAAGCCTGACCAATCCTGGAGACAGCGCAAAGGCTATGGTGGACTTTGAATATGCAGGAACCAAGCAACTGCTGCTGAAGTTTGCAAAGCTGGAGAAGATAGGATAATAAAAGGTTAATGACCCATACAATAAGATAACTTCCCAAGAAGAGGAAACGCAAAACTACCAAACCACCTATATTATGAAAAAGATCAAAATGTACGAAGCCGATGACAAGATGGTGTCACTCATCAGCGACAACTATTCTGTGCTGCAAAGCCTCAGCGCCTTTGGCATACATTTAGGCTTTGGTGACAAGACAGTACGTGAAGTGTGCGAGGAAGAGCATGTGGACACATTCACGTTTTTATCGGTAGTAAACCTCACTGTCAACGATTACTACTCAAAAAACGAGTTGGAACGTCTTGACATGACAACACTGCTGAAGTATCTGAAGGCGTCACATGCGTACTATTTAGATTTCCAACTGCCTTTCCTGCGCGATGAATTGCGCAACGCGCTCGACGAGAACAGCAATCTGGGACGGCTCATACTGAAGATCTTCGAAGAATATGCACGCTTCATAAAGCACCACATGAAGCTTGAGGAGCAGACTCTGTTCCCCTATGTGGAAGGTCTGCTTATAGGCGAAAAACATAACGACATCAACATTGAGCCTTTCTCAAAGCACCATGACCAGACGGGAGAAAAGCTGAAAGAGCTCAAAAGCATCATCATAAAATACCTGCCCTCTGACAGCCATCGCAACAATATGCTCACAGCTACGCTCTATGACATCTTCAGTCTGGAGGAGTGGCTCAGGCTCCATGCCAACGTGGAGGAGCAGATTCTGCGACCCGCCATACATCTGCTTGAGCAGCATCATCGCTCCGATGATGTCGGTGCCAAGCTACTGGGGCAGATAAGTTCCGGCTCGGATGGAAGCGAACAATTGTCTGACCGAGAGAAGGATGTCGTCATCGGCGTTGTACAGGGACTGACAAACAAGGAGATAGCCGAGAAGCTATTCATTGCCCCCAACACCGTCATAACCCACCGTCGCAACATAGCTCGCAAGCTGCAGATACACTCCACGGCAGGTCTTACGATTTATGCCATTGTCAATAAGTTGATTGATATTTCTTCTGTTGAGCTATAAGCCTCAACGCCCTGCTATGGTAGCCAAGTGAATCAGGGCAACAATGTCCCTGTCTGTTATCGCAAAAGTGGCGCTACGAATAGCTCTACAACGCCCTATGAGCCGGCTATTGCCGCATAGCATTGCTCTCGCAAGTACGCCACATTCTCTGCCCCCTTTGATATGGGCAGTATAGGCTTATGAATGGTGAGTGTCAGGGGGTGGCGGGAGATGAAGCTTCCGTCCTTCGTGCGAGGCAGTATGTCAAAAGAGCCTTTTATTGTCATAGGCACTACAGGCAGCTGCAACTCGTCGGCAAGCATGAAGGCACCCTTCTTAAACGGTCGCATCTCACCGGTATAGGTTCGCGCCCCTTCGGGGAAAAGCATCAGGCTGGCTCCGTTGCGCAACACTTCCTCAGCACGGCGATAGACGGCACGTGTTACTCCCGCATTGCCTTTATCCACAAAGACATAGCCCGCATGACGACAACCCCAACCGAGGAAAGGAATCTTCTCCAGCGAACGTTTCATCATCCAGCGTATCTCAGCGTTCAGATAACCACAAACCAAGAAGATATCAAAAGCGCCTTGATGGTTGGCAGTAAAGACATACGACTGCCCTTCCTCTATATTCTCGCGTCCCCTTACCTCTACCGGTATGAGTGCCGCACAGAGAATGGTGCGTGCCCACCAGCGTGAGGCTCTGCTACCCCACCAGTCAGGACGCGTCACAACACCGACACTGAAAGGCAGAAGACCCTTCAACCAACCAGTCAGCGGACACATCACCGCCATTGTAGTGCCGGCAATGACGGATGCGAAAAACACAACCGGGGCTAAAACGATTATTTGATATAGCTTATAAATGGAGATTATCAGTTTATTTTGAGTGTTCTTATTATTCAAACCTCACGGGTTCACCGTGGATATTTTCATCTACCTTACCATCAGCATAGGCCACCTGCCCATTGAGCATTGTGGCTTTTACGCTCCATTGCATCTGCCTCCCTTCAAGGGGGCTCCATCCACAACGGCTCATGATGCAGTCCTTTGAGAGTGTCCAAGGCTCATCACAATGTCTTACGATAGCAATATCTGCCTTATATCCCTGACGCAGGAAGCCTCGCTGACTGACTCCGAATAGCGTGGCGGGATTATGGGCCATGAGCTGCACGAGGCGTTCCATTGACAGTACACCCTCATCAACGAGCGAAAGCATCGAGACAAGCGAGAACTGCACCATCGGCATCCCCGACATCGCCTTTGCGCAACCACCCGTTTTCTCTTCCAATGTGTGGGGTGCGTGGTCGGTGCCAATAGTGCTTATGGTGCCATCTGTCAAACCACGACGCAGGGCTTCGCGGTCAAGGAATCCCTTTACGGCGGGGTTACACTTTATACGAGTTCCAAGTGTATCGTAATCGACAACCGAGAACAGCAGATGAGCCACCGTGGCTTCGCATGTTATGAGGCCACCTCCATCATCAACACCTTTCATCATCTCCAACTCACAAGCGGTGCTGATATGGGCTATATGAAAGCGGGTGTTATATTTATGAGCCAGCCGAACACCCATCTCAGACGACTTCAGGCACGCCTCCTCATTGCGAATGAGCGGATGTAGCCTTACATCAGGGTCGTCCGTGCCTGTCAGTTGTTTGTAGTATGCCATGTGCTGGTTTATCGTCTCCGTGTCTTCACAATGCGCCATCAGGGGAATACCTTTCTCACCGGCAAATTTGAATATGGCTTCAAGGGCCTGCTCACGGTCCACAAGCATGTTGCCTGTTGATGAACCCATAAACAGTTTGAACCCCGGTATGGTCGATTTGTCCATACGCTGCAGCTCCTCCAGATTATCATTGGTCACTCCAGGGAAGAAGGCATAGTTCACGTGCATTTTCTTCTCGGCAATGGCCTGCTTCTCATGCAGGGCCTCAACAGAAGTCGTCTGCGGCTTCGTATTGGGCATATCAAAGACTGTCGTAACGCCACCAGCCAGCGCGGCAAGGCTTTCCGTGTGCATATCCCCCTTGTGCGTCAACCCCGGATCGCGGAAATGCACATGAGAGTCTATGATGCCGGGGAGCACATAACACCCTGAGGCGTCTAATACAACATCGAAGGAATCAGTGCTGCACGCACTGATTCCTTCGGGTGATATTTCCTTTATATGGTCATCCTCCACAATGATGTCGCCTTGTCTGCGCAATCCCTCATTGACGATGATGCCACCATGTACAAGTGTTCTCATTCTTGGTTCTGTGGCTGTGACTGTGGCTGTGATTGTGACTGTGGCCTTGCCAGGTCGTTGGGGGTAGGCCCTGCTAATGGTGGTGTGGGAAGAGGCGGAGGCGTCTCTGTAACACCGGTCATGATATTCTGATTCTCATGAGCCACCTTCATATACTCCTTCACGTACGGAGCATTCTTGAATGTCTCTGTCGCCTTGGTCATCAGCGCCTCTATCCACGGTGTCAGGACAGGATACTCATAACTGCTCGTTGCCATTTCAAAGACATACGGGCCAAGACAGTTGTCAAAGTTTTCTGTGATAAACGTCGTGATAAGTTTATCCTCCTCCATCATCAGCTCCTGTTCCTTGGCCTCCAAGCGTGCATTCACCTCCTCCATGTCCTCACCGTTCATGATGGCCTGGCTCTGCTCGTGCGACAAGTCCTGCATTCTATACAGCAACCGCTGATATTTCTCATTGAAGGCTGAGAGCGAATCATTCAGCGGTGTACCCTTGCAGTACTGTTTCTGCGAATTGAGCGTAACGGTAATGTCACCGTCCTCCAGCACAACGGGAATCACGGGCATGTTGTCCATGTAAAGCGCAACGACACGCACCGTATCCAGCGAACCGTGGAAACGGAATTTACCATGCACTACATCACATGAGTCCATGTTGGCCAGCTCATCGCCCTGTACGGTCTTGAGAAATAACATACGACCGTCAACATTCTGTAAATCTGACGAACCTGTGATACTGTATTTGGAACACGACGTCGCCACTGCCACGGCAAGGAACGCGAGTATGTAATTTTTCATTTCTATATAAAGGAAATTAGGTAGCTGCAAAGGTATGCAGAATTATCGAACTATGGAAATAAAATTAATTTCCTTTTAAGAAATGTGCTTGTGTTTAAGTATTTTTTAAGGACTACCCGTATCAGATTATGATTTTTTTATTTCTGACTCTATGCGATGCGTGGTGTACATTTCCAAAATTGCAGCAATGAGCAATGCCACAACCCAGTTATTATTTACGTATCGCACGTAGTTATTGTAGCCCTCTATGCTGCCATTAAAGAGTGGGAAGATAACCCTATAGGCGTTCTCAAGCAGCAATAGCGCAGCAATTATAAAACACGCATCAGCAAAGAGCATGATGCGTCTCAGTCGTTTAATCACGAAATTAGTGCCGGTATATACATTCTGCACCTGCATAGCCACAAACATCACCGCACCTACAGCAAAGACGACGGCTGCCACCTTGGGCATATAGTCAAACACCACACACCCTGTGCCTATCACCATCAGCGTTGCACCGAGGGCAAGAATTATCGACTGTGTCCTACTCAACTCTCTCATCGCCATTCTCTGTCAACTGTTTGTGCTCCTCGTTGCTCAGCACAAAGACATCCTCGTCTGGGTGTTTCATAAAGTATTTCTCGCGGGCAATCCTCACCACACCCTTATGATTAGACTGCAGAGCACGCAGGCGTATGGAGTCGCGCTCATACTGCTGCTGATACTCCGACAGTTCCTCTCTTACCTCTGACAGGCGTACCTGCAACTGCATATAGTGCAGCAGGCTATTCTCACCCACCAGACCAATGAGCAACACGCCCAGCACTATCGTTATCAGATACTTGTGCCTGGCTAAATACGACCAGATGTTATTAATCTTACCCACTCTGTCACCTTATATTATATACTGCGAAGATATCGACTCATTGTTCAGGCAGCGGCGTATCGTCTCAGCAAACATATCAGCCACGCTGAGCTGCTTCACCTTGGTACAACCCTGCGAATATGGTATAGAATTGGTAAACACTATCTCCTCCAGCGCAGACTCCTGCACACGCTCGCTGGCAGGGCCCGACATGACACAATGGCTGGCAACGGCACGAACACTTCTCGCACCAGCCTCCTTCATGATGTCTGCTGCCTTGGTGATAGTACCTGCGGTATCTACCATATCGTCAACAATCACGACATCCTTATCCTTCACGTCACCGATAATCTGCATCTCTGCCACCACATTGGCACGTGCACGGGTCTTGTTACACATCACCAGCGGGCAGTCCAGATACTTCGCATAGCTCTTGGCACGCTTGGCACCACCGACATCGGGCGAGGCGATTACGAGATCCTCAAGGTGCAGGCTCTCCAGATAGGGCAGCAGCACACCAGAACCATAGAGATGATCTACAGGAACATCAAAGAAACCCTGTATCTGGTCTGCATGCAGATCCATCGTAATGAGACGGTCAATGCCAGCCACGCTAAGCAGGTCAGCAACAAGTTTCGCTCCTATACTTACACGGGGTTTGTCCTTTCTGTCCTGACGTGCCCATCCGAAGTATGGGATGACGGCATTGATGGTCTTTGCCGATGCGCGCTTGGCGGCATCAATCATCAGCAAAAGTTCCATGAGGTTATCAGAATTTGGGAAGGTACTCTGAACCAGGAAGATGTCCTTGCCACGAATACTTTCCTCATAGCTCACGGCAAACTCACCGTCACTAAACTTCGTCATCACCGTGTTGCCAAGTTCACAACCCAGACTGGCACAAATCTTCTCGGCTAAATAACGCGTAGCCGTGCCAGAGCATATCATGAAGTTCTTGTCTTCTGCCATTTCGTTTCTTTTAGGTCTTCAGGCATCCAGGAAACCAAAACCTTACTGCCCTACTGCCTTATTCCTTATATTATATATGTATTAGTTAATTCAATATTCTTCGATTGCCCTCATCCCGCAGCCTTCTTCAACTTACGGAAATGATTTATCAGCCCATGAAAGTTCAACTCATGCTGAATGTTGAACCTGTTCCACAGGTCGCCACATATCACGACGCCCCCGAAACCCAGGTCCTTAGCCTGTTGTATATTCTCAAGACTCATGCCGCCCAGCGCATACACATGGCGGTCTATCAGTCCCTTCTTGCGAGCCTCCTGCATCTCCTCTATCGTCAGTGAAGCCTTCACGTCGTCATGAAGCGAGTCAAACAGAGAGTACAGCATCACATAGTCACAATGCTTCTTCATCTCCTTCAGGTCACTGATGTTTGGCGTGCTGCGTGACACGTGGCGGCGAAAGCCGTCAGGAACAGGCATTGCAGGATCGTCAATGTGTATGCCGCGCAGGTCATACTCCTGCTTCAGGTAATAGTTTTGATGCACTACTATACTGTCATATTTGTTTGACGGAAGCAGCGACAACAGCCTCTCTGCATACAACGGCTCCGAATCAGGCTTATTGATATGCAGAATGTCCAGCCCTTCATCAAAAAGGGCCGTCAGTATCTTGTCTTCCTCAACAAAAAATGTCGGTAGAGTCTGAATTACCAGTTTCATTTCAGGTGCAAAAGTAAGAAAAAAAATACACATAACAAATTATATGCATGAGAAACTTGCCCCGTGAAAGGAAAATTTATAATAAATTAATCATAATCACATGCTATAGCAAAAAAAACTCACAAAAATTTTGTCAATTCAGAAAAAAGATATACCTTTGCACCCGCAAAAACGCTTATTGGCCTATCCGAAAAGATTGCAATAGGCCCTTTGCAAACATATATGGTGCCCGTAGTTCAGTTGGTTAGAGCGTCAGATTGTGGTTCTGAATGTCGTGGGTTCGAGTCCCACCGGGCACCCTCTAAAACAAATCCCTGTAAGTCAATAACTTGCAGGGATTTCTATTTTCAAACACCTTAAATTTTGACGGAACATTGATGGAACATTTCATGTTTATTCCATCAATGTAATAGGGTTTGTGTTCACAAAGAGCCATAACAATCCAAATACATTCATCCCTTCGTGATAGATATACTCAGTTGCTTTCATTGTTTTTTATCATTGGAGTCCTGTAAAAAACTATTATCAAGTCGCTTCTTTTTCGCTTGATAGATGTCTGCCATTTTGTCAGTTGAACTATTACGTTCTAATAGTAGGTCTTTTACCCGGTAATAGCAGGTCTTTTACCACCTAAAAGTAGGTCTTTTACCGCCTAAAAGACCTGCTATTGCAACGTGCTGATTACCAGGCAGTTTCGGACTATCATTTTGTCAGTTTCCAAATTCGGACATGACATCAGCCTTACACACTTTCAATGCCGTTGATACAATTGCAAAGTTGGTTGTTTAATATGATGTGCTTGCTTTTACACATAATACGAGCTTTAGCTCGGGCGGATTTGAAATCCGGCCGCAGTTAATATAATGCAATTCAAGTTTCGGAAGTAGGTTGTTCAATATGATGTACCCTGCTTTTACGCATACTACGAGCATCCACAGGGGACGTGGGCGTCCTCGCCCGCGATGCTCGGCGCGAAGCGACGCTTTCGGAGTGAAGACGGAGAAAGAAAGCTCGCAGAGATGACTATTTTCACTGACCGATGTTGCCCCTGCGGGGAGGTCAAAGCGAAAAAGGAGTATCAAGAGGGGGTTTGACCTCTCTGCCCCGTATGGGGCGCCCCTCATCCCTCATCTGTCATCCCTACTGTGTCATTGCCGCTTTCGCGGCATCGCGGGCGAGGACGCCCACGTCCCCTGTGGATGCTCGCTGATGAAATATGCTGACAAAAAACATAGTCTTTTTAGGTACATCATATTGAACACCCTAATGTCGATATGCCGATATGCCGAGAGAGATTAAGGCCGGCCAGTCGAGATGTCGAAATGTTATAAAAAAGTTCAAGGAACCTGATTGCTCGGGTTCCTTGAACTTTTTTTATTCAGTATTACTCAGCCTGAGCTTTTCTGTATTACTCAGCCTGTGCTGATCTTAGCTGCCGCTTGAGGAGATTGGCATTCTGATCAGGCCGCCGTTTCTGAGTTTTATGATGGCGTACTTTCTGTCAGGAGTGAAGGTGACGCTGAGGAATCTGTCATCGTTACCGTCTCGGCCGTTATAGCCGTCCAGACCGTCAGCATAGATGCCTGTAGTATTGTATGTGACACCGTTGTCGGTGGAAATCTCCCACTCGCGGGTGACGGGGTTGATACGTACTCTTGGCACTGGCAGTGACATGTTGATGTCGTCCTTACCGTCCTTACCGTCTATGCCGCTGGCGCGCATACGGTTGCCTTGATCATCGATAATCCACTTGTTGTTTACGGTCCAGTAGTATGCACCGTCTCCACCGTCGGCAATACCAATGTTCAGCTCTGTTGCAATGCCGTCCCTGCCGTCCTTGCCGTCGGCATATACACCTGTGCTGGTATATGTGGCACCGTTGTCAAGAGAGATTTCCCAGAAGCGGGTCTCGGGGTTGATGCGGGTGATAGGCACTGGCAGTGAGAGGTCGATGTGGTCCTTGCCGTCCTTACCGTCTATGCCGTTGGCTCTTATGCGGTTACCATCTTTGTCATATATCCACTTGCCGTTGAAGGTCCAGTACAGTGCGCCGTCTTCACCCTTTGATACGCTGAGGTTTGCCTCGGTGGCGGTACCGTCCTTGCCGTCGGCATAGATGTCTGTGCTTACGTATGTCAGGCCACCGTCGGAGGATATTTCCCAGAAGCGGGTCTCGGGGTTGATGCGTGATACAGGCACTGTCAGCGACATGTCGATGTCGTCCTTGCCGTCCTTGCCGTCCTTACCGTCGTATGCTCCGGCGCGCATTGGCTTGCCGTCCTTGCCGATAACCCATTCGCCGTTCACGGTCCAATACCACAGACCGTCTTCTGCTTTGGCTACGCTGACATTGAAATCGTCAGTGGATGCGTCCACACCGTCACTGCCGTCACTGCCGTCGTGCAGAGTGACAGACTTGCCGTTATTGAACTTTATGGTATAGGTGCCGTTAGGATTCTTGATGACCTGTGTGACAAATCCATTCTTGTCTATGGTGTAGATAATAGTCTGGATGTTCTCTATCCTCTTGTTCTGTACAAGCAGGCTGTCCTCCAGTATCTCTACACGCCGCCCGATGCCGCGCAGGTCATCGCCGTACTTATCATTGCACGAGCTGACACCTAACGTCACGAGGGCTCCTACTGTTAATATTTGGAATGCTCGTAGATTCATAATTTTCGGCTTGGCTTTAATTAGTTGTCTGTATCAAAGAAAACAGGTACGTCGAAGTAGCCGGTAGCGAGGAAGAAGCGTGCAATGTCCTTGCCGGTAGAATCTACCATGAACTGTACGGACTTGATTACTACGTCACCGTCCTTACCGTCTGTGCCGTCCTTGCCGTCCTTGCCGACTGCCTGGGTACCGGTGCTTACCCATGTATTGCCGTCGTCATAGGAAATCTCCCAGATCAGGTTTGTCGGGTTGATGCGCACCTTTGGAGCAACGGCCTTACCGT
>JAFVGZ010000018.1 GCA_017478025.1 Prevotella sp. | reverse complement strand
GACTATTGACTATTGACTATTTATCGCTCGGCACATAGCAAATTCTTGCTCCACTTTGTTACGCAAGCGTCACGGAGTGCCGAGCGGTACATGGTAAAAATCCCTGCATTATAGCCGCCCCTTATTAAGGGGCTCTAAATGCTCCACTTTGTTACGCAAGCGTCACGGAGTGCCGAGCGGTACATGGTAAATAGCAAATTCTTGCTCCACTTTGTTACGCAAGCGTTACAGAGTGCCGAGCGGTACATAGTAAATTGTACATTGTACATTGTAAATTGTACATTGTACATGGTAAATTGTACATAGCAATCATGCTTTATGCCCTCCTATCTGTGCATTACGTTCTCGTGCCGTAGCGCCGTCGCGGAAGTTCAGACCCTTCAGCAGGGCGTTCTTCCCAAACCGTTGCTTTATCGCCAGCCGAGCCTCCTGCATGCGTCGCTCCTTCTCGAGTGCCTCTTCCTGCTCTTTGCGCTGACGTTCCAAGGCTTCGTAATCGGTGAAGAGATCAAGTTGCTGAGGGCCTTGCTCCTTTTTTATGTCATCCTCATACACCACCTGATTTGTTGTCAGATTGATGCGGCGTACCAGAAGCAAGGGGTTCACGATGCGGTCATACAGGCTCATAACGGCATCGATGATGACTGCTGCCGATGATGTCTTGCAAGGCAGGTTGGCCGTACCGTGAGCATGTTTCGGCACCTCCTTGCCATAGTGATCTGTTGTCACCTCGCCGTGATACTTGGAGCGTATGTCGGGGTCTCTCAGGCTCTCTGCATCATAGCCAATCGTAAGCACCAGCTGGTCGGTCACGAGTCGCTTTCCCACGAGGTCAAGACACGCAGCATCGGTCATCTCCTGCACCACCACGCGAGCCTGCTCCCATGTATAGGGATGTTGCAACACCTGTCCGCTGCTGAAGGAGTGAGTCTCAGGGCGGTATTGCTTGACGATGTCTATGGTGCACGGCTCCCAACCCCAGGCGTGGTCAATGAGCAGTTCGGCATTTACGCCAAAGAGACGGTAGAGAAAGTCCTCATTCTCTTCTGACAGTCGCGCGATTTTGCCCATAGTGTCGATGCCATACGGGGCAAGTCTTTTGGCTACGCCCCTGCCCACGCGCCAGAATTTCGTGATGGGCTGATAGTCCCACAACTGCTGACGGTAACTCATCTCGTCCAGCTCCGCTATGCGCACTCCGTCAGCATCAGCGGGAATATGTTTCGCCACGATGTCCATCGCCACCTTTGCCAGATACATATTAGTGCCTATGCCCGCCGTAGCCGTTATGCCCGTGGTCCTCAGCACATCGCGTATCATCGTCATCGTCAGCTCGTGGGCCGTCATGCCGTATGTAGCAAGATAATCCGTGACATCTATGAACACCTCGTCGATGCTATAGACGTGTATATCCTCTGCCGACACATACTTCAGGTAGGTCTTATACACCTGCGTGCTCACCTCCATGTAGTGCGCCATTCGCGGCGGCGCGGCAATATATTCAAAGCCGCATTCCTTTGCCTTCTGAACAACCTCGAAAAGGCGCGCCCTGCCACCGATGCCATACGCCTTCAGCGACGGCGACACTGCAAGGCAGATAGTCTTCTCCGTACGGCTCACATCAGCCACCACGAGGTTAGTGGTCAGAGGGTCCAGTCCCCTGTCCACACACTCCACCGAAGCGTAAAACGACTTCAGGTCTATGGCAACGTATGTTCGCTCCTTATCCATCTATCTGCGCTGCGAAATTACAAAAAATCCGTGAAACCCACGCATATATTCACAATTATTTCGTAAATTATGGATTTCGAGAGCTTCTACGTTTACGACAAATCCCCATGTTTTCAGTGTGAGAGAAAAAAAATTTTAAGCATAGTTTTCGTCAGATATACACAAGAAATCGCGTAACCACATGAATATAAACGGAATAACTCTATTTTACCCTACACCTATAACTACACTAAGCCTACACTAGACCTACACCTAATATACACCTGATGTCAGCCACTTTGGATGCGTGTGCAAGTAACTTCGGCAACGCTTGTAAGTAACTTCGGTAACGCTTGTAAGTAACTTCGCCTGTAGCCAGGCAAGACTCGTCAGGCAATTTGTTAATTTGTTAATTTGTTAATTCGTTAATTTATTAATTTGTTAATTCGTTAATTTGTTAACTCGTTCGCTCGGCACTTTGTGACGCTTGCGTAAAGTATTGGAGCAAGAATTTGCCAATTCGACCAGGTGTAGGTCTAGTGTATATCTAGTGTAGGCTTAGTGTAGTTATAGGTGTATATCTAAAAAGACTTAAATAACAGAAAGACAATGATATAAATCAAAATAGGTGTATATATTTTGAAAAGTGCAAACTTTTTTTTCAAAATCCTGAATAATTCAGAATAATTTTGTAACTTTGCATTAAGAAATATGCCGATTGCGAGCTTTGTAACGGTCAGATAATCAGCGTGTTGCAATAGCAGGTCTTTTGCCTTCTAAAAGACCTGCTATTACCTTGTAAAAGTTACTCTATTAGACCCTAATCGCAGGTCTTTCACTTCGTCACGAACACCCACCGATAACAACCAGGTGTATGTATGTCATAAAAAAAATATCTGCGCATTTCTCATTGTGCTGCATAGTACTTATTACTCGACTTTCGCTTGAGCGCTGAAGGGGCAGCCTGCTTGGAGAGTAGGGGACGATTCTCTGATCTCTCATAGATGACCGGCGCCCCCTGATTTTTGCCATGTGTCCAGATTCCCCCCAAAAAAACATTAATTTTTGGGGGCTTGTTTTGGATAATTGAAAAGTAATTCGTACCTTTGCAGGTGCATTGTGGCGTTAACTGAACTCTGATGGGAGGGAAGGCTGCGATGCAAATTTTTGCTGGAAAAAGATAGTCGTGTCTTATGACTGAGATTTTGTGCTGATAAAAACTGGCCAAGTATTTCTATGCATAATCTCAGGAAGAGGATGCGCCGTTATGGCGTATTCATTCCTGAAGGTTTCGCATAGAAGGGTTTAACCGGCCAGTTTCTCCCTCAGCACAGGAATCGTAAGGAGTGGGTACGCTTCTTTGTGCTCTGGCAGACAACCTAAACAGAATTCATTTAGTACTAAAAAACTGGCCGGTTATGAAGTATCTAAAACTAGAATCTGTCTCTCTTCGTCGTACCCCCATGTGGTTTCATGTTTCATTTACCACGTTTCAAGTTGGGAGGGTGCGGCTATGAGTAGGCGTATAGATAAGGCTGAACTTATCAGCAAGTTGCAAACCTTAGCGGGTCTTACCGTTGACGAGCGTAGTAGTCTTATTGGGCTACTGCGTGAACACAAGAAGTATGGACTTGTATGGGAAGACAAACCAGAAGATGTGGAGGAACGTCTGCGTGATGAACTTCCCGTGCTTCGTGAGGTAAAGGACAAGGCGATATTGAGCAAAGAGCTGGATGCCCCCAATCATATTTTGATTGAGGGTGACAACCTTGAGGCTCTTACCGCCCTTAGCTATACGCATGAGGGTAAGATTGATGTCATCTACATCGATCCGCCATATAATACGGGCAATAAGGACTTTGTCTATAACGACTCGTTTGTGGATACAGAAGACTCATACCGTCACAGCAAGTGGCTCTCGTTTATGAACAAGCGATTGAAGATTGCCAAAAAACTGCTGAGTGACAAGGGTGTTATCTTTATTTCTATTGATGATAATGAGCAGGCGAATTTGAAGTTGTTGTGTGATAGTATTTTTGGAGAGAATAACATCTTGGGAAATTTACCTACAATTATGAATTTAAAAGGAAATCAAGATGAATTCGGGTTTGCTGGTACTCATGAATACACAATTGCTTATTCACGAAACAAACAAACTTGTACATTAGGTGCGCTCAATGTAGAAGAAGATGATTTACTCGAATGGGAAATAGATTCAATAGGCTATTACAAAAAAGGTGCTAATCTTAAAAGTACAGGTGTTAATGCCCCTAGAACTAAACGCCCTAACCTTTATTATCCTATTCTTATTGACAATAAAACATTAAAAGTTTCCACAATAACTGAAGAAGAATTTTTAAATTCACATACCAGAAACTATGAACACGATGATTTAATAATGAAGCAAATCGCTGAGCATTATAGAAAAATCGGCTATACAATACTTTTGCCTATCACAAATGGGATGGAGATGTCATGGAGATGGCAATGGTCTACTGTTAAAAATAATCTTCATGAAATTATCGTTACTGGAACATTAGGCAATTTTTCTTTGTATAAGAAACAGCGTCCAGAATTAGGTGATTTGCCGTCTAAAAAGCCAAAAAGTACCTTATATAAACCCCAATATAGTAGCGGTAATGGAACAGAGCAATTAAAGACGTTAGGCTTGGAAAGACTATTTAACAATCCCAAACCATTAGATTTGATTAAAGACATTCTTCAAATTTCAGCAATAAATAAAGAATCTATAATTCTGGATTTTTTTGCAGGTAGTGGAACTACAATGCATGCAACTATGCTACTCAATGAAAGTGATAAGGGAAAACGACAATGCATTTCAATATCTAATAACGAAAATAATATATGTGAAAATGTTACCTATGTCCGAAACAGTAGGGTAATATTAGGATTTGGTGATAATATAAATTCTTTGAAAGCCAACACCCTGCGCTACTACAAAACGGACTTTATCTCTCGTGACAGGACGCAGAAGAATATGCGGGAGTTGGTAAAGGCTGCTACTGATTTGCTTTGTATAAAGGAAAATATGTACCAAGAGACTAAGATAGTATGTAACGGAAAGACACTTAGAAAGAACTTTGCCCGAAGATTCTCTGAAGACAGCAAGGAAATGATTATTATATATGAGCCTGCTGTCATTAAATACATAGTAGAAGAACTGAAAGCCTGGGAAGAGAAAGAGTTTATCAAGATCTATGTCTTTAGCGAGGGCAGGTATGCATACGACGATGATTTTAAGGATGTTCTCAACAAAGTAACGCTCTGCGCTCTGCCTGATGCCATTTACAAGACATATAGAAGAGTGTTGCCGAAGCGTAAGAAAGTTCAGCCGATTGAAATAGTTTTGAGTGAGGAAGAGCAGGAAGAAGTATTGACAGATGCTGCACAATACTCGTATAAAGAGAAGGAAGGAGGCGAGGCATGATAGTACTGAAAGATTATCAGAAACGAGCTGTCAGGGAACTGAAACAGAAGATGATTGACATGCTCAATCAGGATGATGACCGCCAGAAGTTAGTATTCAAGGCTCCGACAGGCAGCGGTAAAACTGTGATGGCCTCTGCTTTGCTTGACGAACTGACACAGGAGTTGCCCGTGAGTGGTGATTGCGTCTATACCCGTGTGGCTTGGGTGTGGATAGCTCCGAACAAGCTGCATCAGCAGAGCTATCGCTCGATGAGGAATTTCTTTAGCGAGACTCGTTCTCTGAGACCTGTGATGTTTGACGAATGTGACCATCTGGAGGGCTTGCAACAAGGGGATGTGCTTTTCCTGAACTGGGAGAGCATCAACAAGGACAATGCCGTGATGATTCGCGACAATGAGCAAAACAGGACTTTGTTTGAGTTACTACGTCGTACTCGTATCCAGAACAATGTGCCTATCGTGGCGGTTATTGACGAGGAGCACATGTTTGGTGGCCGCAACGCCACGAAAAGTGAGAAGGTGCTCAAGAGTATCAATCCCAAGATAGAATTGCGTATCTCTGCTACGCCTGTATCGATGAGTTTTCACGGTGTGGAGGTAAGACGAAAAGACGTGATAGAAGAGGAGATGATAAAGAAAGGCGTAGAGCTGAATCCTAATGTCAACTCCAGCAATACCCAGTCCTTGCTTACCGTAAATCAGCAACTGTTGGTAAAAGCTTTGAGAAAACGCGAAGAACTGGCCAAGGCATACGCTGAATATGGTATTAACCCACTTTTACTGATTCAGTTGCCCAATGACTCGAGCGACACCCTTTCAAACGAAGAAAAGACAATCGCCGAGGAAATGAAAGCGTATCTTTCTGAAATGTGTGATATATCCGTTGAGAATGGTAGATTGGCAGTTTGGCTATCGAAAGACAAGTCCCCAAATCTCGAAAACATCACAAAGGATGATGATATGACAGAGGTTTTGCTCTTCAAACAGGCCATTGCATTGGGTTGGGATTGTCCACGCGCCTCTGTATTGCTGATATTCAGAGAGCTAAAGAGTATGACTTTTACCACTCAGACCGTAGGACGAATCCTGCGTATGCCGGAACAGCGCTTCTATCACGATGACAGGTTGAATTATGGATATGTATATACTAACCTTTCAGAAGATATTATTCAGATAGTCGGCGATGACATGAATTATCTGAGTACCATTTTTGCCAATCGTCGTAAGGAGTTTACCCCCATCACGCTGCGTAGTGTCTATCAGGACAAGAATGGCAAACGAAGGAACCGTTTAGGTGCTGATTTCCGTGCTGTATTCTTGAAGATGATGGAGATGGAATGGGAGCAGAATCCCATGCTTTTGTTTAGTGAAGAAGATTTCTTTGGGGATGATGATGAAATGGATGATAACGCGCCCAATGAGGCTGAAATGGAAGCCAAACTGGTAAGAAACCGCCACAATGCCAAGAAGCATGGCATAACGACAGATGTGGCACGTATCTTTGTTGTTATTCCGAAGGACACTCCATTGACAGGCGAAAGCGGGAGAGTGGAGGTAGTGGATAAGGCGCGAATAGCGCTGAATGCCTCAGAGCTTGATAATCTCTTTACGTTGTTCTGCCGAAAGAATGTGGGTTCTTTTGCCAAGCACGACAGTACACCAGTATTGAAGGGCGCCATAGAGAAAGCCTTGGAGGACTATCTGCAGATATTCTCTATGGATGTGCCAAAGGTAGTGCTCTATCACAAGAACCGTCCTCACTTCGAAGATTTGATTCGCAAGGCATTGATTAGATATTCCGCGCTGTTAAGCCAGCAGGGGAATGGTGACAGCAACAATGATGCTGACTATAAGACGTTTGTATGGGAAGTACCTGAGACCCGTATATATAATTCGGAAAAGAACGTGAGTCGTTATGGCGAGATATACAATCATGCCTTGACTCCCTATTTCGAGCAGAAGAATGTGTCGATACCAGAACATAAGTTTGCCCGCTGGATAGACGAGCAACGAGAAGTTGTGGACTGGTGGTATAAGAACGGTGATGAGGGCAAGCAACACTTTGCTGTGCCCTACACCTCGCAAGACGGCAGGAAACGCTGCTTCTATGTGGACTTCATCATCAGGATGAAGAACGGCACCATCCTATTGTTTGATACCAAGACTCATGGCAGCGATGAAAACGGCAAAGAAAAGAATAACGCCTTGTATGAGTTTGTCCTGACTTATCGCAATCAAGGTGTGAGAATGTATGGCGGAGTACTGATACAGGAGGGCGAGAACTGGTATTTCCCCGATGGCCTTGTTGACAATATAGACAGCACAGAGGGCTGGACACGACTGGAATTGAGTAAACTGTAAAAACCTAATAATAATGAAGAAATCTATTGATTCTACTTTCCTTCACTATGGAATACGTACATCTGACATGAATATTATCGAGAACTTATGTACGAGTACTGATTTTCAGCTTAGCCCTGATTGGGTGAAAGATGAAATCCTTAAATCATACAATGAGGGCGGCAACGATCAAGGTGTAGTTGAAGACAGGACAATACGCCAGATTATCAAGAATGCTCTAAAAAAGATATAGGCTATGGAAATAAAACGCATATACGCTGAGAACTACAAGACCTATCGTCGCCTGGACCTCAATCTGGAAGGCTGTGACGAGGAGCGTCCCATCATTCTTATTGGTGGTATGAACGGTTGTGGTAAGACCACGCTTTTTGATGCCATCTATCACGCCCTATACGGACTTGATACGGGAAAGGGACGCAAAGCCAATAACAAGAAACTGACCAAGGCACAGTTCATCGAGCTGTTCAATGCCGGAGAGATGGTGTCCTCTGGCATGAAGGACAAGATGATAGTGTTAGAGATAACCTTTGAGGGACGAGTGTTGAACAGACAGGTTCAATACAAGCTGCGTCGTGCATATAAACTGATGGATGACAATGTCGTTGAGAGCGTGGAGCTGAACATGGATGGCAACAGATTTGTCTATGGTTCAGGTTCGACAGCTGCTCAGAGGGCCCAAAACATGAATGTCATAAACAAGATAATAGGTGCTAACCTGCCTCAGGAGTTGAGTCAGTATTTCTTGTTTGATGCCATGCAGACAGGCAAGCTTGTTCAGACGAGTGAACTGAGCCAACTCATTACCGATAATATCAACATGGTAATGGGGCTTGGAAAATACAAGGCACTTCAAGATGTGGCCGACGTGCTGCTCTCAGAGAAGACAGCGGAACGTATGGCTGATGAAGATAAACGGAATGCATATGCGAAACTCATTCAGGATCGCAATCAGAAGAAAGAATACCTCCAGGGGCTGGACAACGAATACAATGAACTCATCAACTACGTCAACGAGCATCGTGACGAGTATGACCAGCTTCAGGAAGGCCATACCGCTGACGAGGTAACACAGGCTCAAATAGTGAAGCTGAATGACGCGCTGAAGACCTATTATAATGCCGAGAAGAAATATGTGCAAGACATGAATAGCTTGGTGGCTGACTTAGAGGTGAATGTGCTCTATCCCAAAATAGCTAATCTCATCAAGGATGAAGTAGAAGTTATCCTAAGCGAAAAGAGGGCAATCGCAAATGCACGCGGAATACAATTAGGGAAAGAACAGATAGAGAAACTGACCAAGGATATCGTAGCAATTCTTCAGGAGAAGTATGGTGTTACAGCAAATATCGATACCAATGCTTTAGCCCGTGTGGTGATTGAGCAACAAGACAAAGGGCAGGCGGTGAAAGACCGTTTTGCTAATCTTGGCGAAAGGGACATCAAGGAACTGGAGCGAGTTGCTATGGGTAATTATAGTAATCCATTTGTTGCCCTTGACAGAGAACGTGAAAGGCTGAATGAAGAGCAAAAGGATCTTCCACGCAAACATGAGCAATTGGAAGAATTGCGCCACCAATTAGGAAGTAAAGATTATTCTTTCCTGGAATTGTATGAGAACAAAATGAAGCGCATAAAAAACCTGAAGGAGGAAAAGGAGCAAGCAAAGACAGAGATAGATGGTTTTGACAAGGAAATCAAGAAATATGACTTCGACATCCCGCAGGTTCCAGATCCCCAATATGAGACACTCAAACGTCTTCCAAAGTTCTTCGCAACAGTATATAATAAATTGTTTGCAGACAAGAAGACTAACATAGAGAGGCGAATGCGTGAACTCCTTAATATCAACCTTATTATATATAAGGATATGATTGGCAAGGTGGAATTGACCGGTGACGGCAGTAAGGGCATTACCTTCAAGATTTATCATAAGAATGGTAACGAGATATTTCTTAGCCAGCTGAATGCCGGTGCCAAGCAGACAGTCATGCAAGTTCTGCTAAAAGTATTGTATGAACTGGGGGATTATAACCCACCGGTTATTATTGATACTGTGATGGGTGTCCTTGACAAGAAGAGCCGTGAAGTGATTCTTGAGGAGTATTTCCCCAACCTGTCTCACCAAACTATATTGTTGAGCACAGACACGGAGATAACCACAGAACTTGACTTTAAGAAGATTCAGGCTCATGTGGCCAAGACATTCACATTGCATCGTGACCCAGAGCAGCAATGTACCGTTATCACAGAGGATTATTTTGGACTAAAAACAGAGGACTAAAGACATAGAGGTAGTTATGAATGTAAGTAAAGTTGTTCTAAACGGAATTCCTTCCATTCGTGGAATGCATGACCAGATGCAGGATGTGATAGCATCTCTGCGCAATCATATTGACTTGAATGATTATTCTGAAGGCGTTGGCCCTGTAAGAATGAACATGAGTATTCCTCTACGTCTGTGTCTCTTTGCCGGCCTATGTGATAGAAGCAATCGTAGTGTGGAGGATGTCATGAGTCTGAATATGCCTGTGGATAATACGCCTTACCCTACCACTTTCTTTTCAAAAGCAGACGTAGGAAAGCTTTTCGAGGCTTTACTGAAGTTAAGATATCACGATGTAGAGGGTGATTGGGGGAGTCCATCATTTGTGGCTCGCGTAATAGGCAGAGAGATATTGCGCGGTCGAGAGATATTGCTTAAGGGAGGCGGTATTGAAGACTGGTTGTTGTTTGCGCCCAAGAACAACGGCGGAGCAATTGGCGACATTCCAGAATTGAATCTTCATATCGGTATGTATGAAAATGACATGCCTGCATACTTAGACATGAACAGTAAGGGCATTACAAACACGCAGATACTTATTGCCGGTACGACAGGTTCGGGCAAATCAAATCTTCTTGCAGTTCTTATAAACCAAATCAGGGAATTGTCAGGCGATAGTCACTATCCCATAAACTTCTTGTTATTTGACTATAAGGGAGAGTTTTCAGACCCCCAGCACGAACAATGGCTCCAATTGTTTAATACGAATCGAAAGGCAATACTTAACCCTATTGAACGCCCACTACCTTTCACTCCGTTTAAGGACTTTACAGGCAAACCCATTAACGAAGTGAATCTATATGCTACAGAACTATCATCAGCCTTGGGCTCCATAAGTCGCACAAGTATTAGTGCAAATATGGATAGCCGTTTGAGTACGGCAATTGTAAATGCATATAAGGACAAGAGATTCAAACCTGTTACCTTTACTGAAATCTTGGAGTGCTACCGAGATTTACTTCCGGACAAGCAACAAGACAAGAATGACAGCATCACATCTGTATTGACTCAGTTGGTCAATAACAATATATTTGATGATGAGGACAAGATTGACTTGCTGAGCAACAGTTATATCATAAATCTGGGACGCTTCCCAAAGGATGGCGCAATGGCAAAGGCTATTGTGTATTTCGTGGTATCAAAGCTAAACAACATCTACGAGACATTGCCACCCCAGAAAAAGAATGAAGAGCGTGTTGAACTGAGGCACTTTACTATAATCGATGAGGCTCACTATATGCTTGACTTTGATAACCGTCCTCTGCGTGAGCTTATTGCTGTTGGTCGCAATAAGGGTATGAGCATCATTCTTGCCACCCAGAACATGGAAAGCTTCAAGAGTAAGTACTTTGACTTCTATGCAAATGCACAATACCCACTTATAATGAAGCAGCAACAGCAGAACGACAGCGTGATAAAGGATTTGTTTGGTGTTTCAGGTTCATCTCTCCAAGACCTCAAACAGGCCATAGCTGGATTGCAAAAAGGAGAACTCATTACAAGGGATTCTGCGAATATGGCACTTGGTATAGGCAAACCTTGGCAGAAGATAAAAGTTACACATTTAATATAGAATAGGTATGGAGAAACTTGATAAAGCATATGAGGCAGTTGATTTGCTGAAGTCAATAGATATTCCTATAAGCCCTGAGCAAAAGGCAATAATTTCTCGGTTGGAAAAGGATTATGTACGTGAAGAGATTATTCCACTCTTTGAGCAGGAACTGCAATCTATGGTTGGAAAGATGAGAAACAAGTTTGAACTTGAAGTGACCTATTCGAAAGAGAATGGCGTGGATATCTCTTTGGTGGACCGACCTAAGATTCAACCGCAGATATTTGCAAGCGAACAGCCAGCAAAACGACAGCGAAAATACATCATACGCGTATTGTTTCCTGATAACCACGTTTCGTGTAATAAAACCGTATGGGAAACGCTAATGGATGTTATTCGTTATGCTGGCCCGAGCAGAGTGCAACAACTTGGGATTACTATAATGGGTGGGAATCTCGTCTCAAACAAGCTGCATGAGAATGAAAGGTATAGGGTTGGGCAGAAAGAAATTGAACCAGGCCTATATGTCTGTACCTATTCATCAACAGACACTAAGTATGACCAAATAAAAACCATCAATCGTTGTTTAAATCTTGGTTTGAAATTAGAAAAACAAATGCTGTAGTACCATGGATGTAGAACTATTGAAAAAGGCATACGAAGCAATCGAAATGCTTAAAGCTCTGAACCTACCTGTTAGCGATGAGCAACTGAACGGTGTGGCCAAACTTGAAAAAGAATACCTACGGGATGAAATTATACCACATCTGAAACAGGAATTGGAACCTTTTGTCGCGAAATTAAGGGGCAAACTCTTGATGAAAGTGACATTTGATAAGAGTGAAGGCCTGAACATACAACTTATTGAACAGACAAACATAAAGTCCATTTCATTCAACGAAGACTCAGATTCAGTCTCAACAAGAGACACTTCCAAGTATTCGATTGATGGTGGTGAGCCTTTGAAGAAAAGAAGGTTTGTACTAGCCGTGGTTAGAAAATACGTGGAAGGACATCCAGGTATTACTTACGAGCAACTTAAAGAACGATTTCCCGATTCATTGAGTGGAAGTTCTCTTCATGGTGTATTCAGACCGTATGAAGATATTCAGCAGAAACTGCAAAATAAGCCCGATCTTCTTAAACGATTCTTCTTGGAACCAGAAGACTTAATAACCCTATCTGATGGCACAAGGTTAACTGTTTACAACCAATGGGGCTTGCATTTTGCGAATTTCCTAAAAGTAGCCCAACAGCTGCATGAGGTTGAATGTTTCAGCAGTAACCGTTAGAGACAAAGGATCAGGGGACGGTTCCCTGATCACTCTGAGATGACCGAAGAGTCCCCTGATCTTCTTTATTTGATATACACAAACAAGTCGTTCACCAAGTAGAGAACATTATGTATTTTTAACCAAATTACTAGCAAACAAGTATTTAAAACACAGATAGAGTTGTTCACCAAGTGGTGTTACACCAAGTGGTGAACAACTTTATTGATGGAGCGAACTGCGTTAATCTTCCAAAAACGTTATGCTACGTCAACATTATTTCGTAACTTTGCAGCGAAATAACTTTGATAATTTGCTAATTTGAAAGTGAAACGTATCTACACCAGTGGGCTTGTTGCAGCCGGAATGATGATGCCGCACATGTTGACGGCAGGAGAGAATAGTGAGAAGCAGCCTAAGGCAACGCCTGAAAGGCCTAATATCATCTTTATCCTTGCAGATGATATGGGCTACGGCGATTTGTCATGCTATGGCAGCAAGTATGTGAAGACCCCGAACATCGACAAGTTGGCGGCTACGGGTACACGCTTCAACCAGTGTTATGCCGGCAGCGGCATCAGCTCGCCTTCGCGATGCTCGCTGATGACGGGTAAGAATACGGGTAATACCCGCATTCGTGACAACATGTGTACTGCCGGGGGCATAGCAGGCATAAAGGTAAATCCCCGAGGCGACTCTACCATTGTGCGCCGTGCGAACCTCCTGCCAGAGGACACGACGATAGCAACGGTGCTGACAGCAGCAGGCTATCGCACATGCCTGGTGAACAAATGGCATCTGGACGGTTATGACAAGGGGGCGTCACCCAATCACAGAGGCTTTGACGAGTTCTATGGATGGACCATCTCCACCGTGCACAGCAATTCACCTTATTATTATCCCTACTACCGTTTCCATGGTGACTCGCTCATCAACATTGTCGAGAATGCCGATGGCAAGCACGGTATTCATAATAATGACCTGAGCGTGAATGATGCCATTGCCTTCGTGGAGAGGAACAGGGAGAATCCGTTCTTCCTATACCTTGCCTTTGATGCGCCACACGAGCCGTACAACATTGACCAGACAGCATGGTATGACGGACAGGAGACATGGACTCCCGACACAAAGCGCTATGCCTCTCTCATCACTCACA
Organism: Prevotella sp.; assembly: GCA_017478025.1. Classification (GTDB taxonomy): domain Bacteria; phylum Bacteroidota; class Bacteroidia; order Bacteroidales; family Bacteroidaceae; genus Prevotella. The sequence goes on along the minus strand of JAFVGZ010000018.1, from coordinate 152,580 downwards.
TGGACGCTGCCATAGGTCGTCTGCTCGATAAGTTGGAGCGCATGGGGCTGCGTGAGAACACACTCATCATCTTTGCTTCAGACAACGGCGCCGCAGTGCAGGCACCCATAAAGGAGCTGAACTGTAATGCCGGCTTCAAGGGACGCAAGGGTCAGCTCTACGAGGGTGGGATACGCGTGCCGCTCATTGTCAATCAGCCGGGCAAGGTACCCGTGCAGAGCCTTGAGAACACCATATATTTCCCCGACATCATGCCCACCTTTGCAGCCCTCACAGGAGCTACCGAACACCTGCCGCAGCACATCAACGGCATAAACATCCTGCCGCTTTTCTATGGAGGTCAGGTCGATACGAATAACCGTATGCTCTATTGGGAGTTTACGGGCAAGCAGCGTGCAGCACGCAAAGGCGACTGGAAGTGTGTCACCATACGCCCCAATACTCCGCTGGAGCTGTACAACCTGAAGGATGACCCAGAGGAAACGACTAACCTGGCGGACAAATATCCGGAGATGGTAAAGGCCTTTGACGAGGAGATGCAACGCATGCATGTACCCACACCGAACTGGCCCCTGCCAGGAGAGTTCGGAAGTGAAGAGTGAAAAGTGAAGAGTGAAAAGTGAAGAGTGAAGAATTAAATTGTAAATTGGACTCCGAGCTTTGCTCGCCTGAGCACCTACGGAGCGCAAGAAATTGTAAATTCTTGCTCCACTTTGTTACGCAAGCGTCACGGAGTGCCGAGCGGTACATTGTAAATGGTAAATTGTACATATTTTGATCCTTACGCGCGTCCTCTGTATGTGATGGCGAAGCCCGCAGGCCCTATGTGTAATCTGGCCTGCGACTACTGCTATTACCTCGAAAAGTCATCCCTCATCCCTGCCACCGTGCCATGCGGTTCTTTGCCGAGCAAAGCGTCACAAGTGCCCTGCGATTCTCCGCAGGGACATTCTTCACTCTTCATTCTTCACTCTTCACTTATGAGCGATGCCATGCTGGAGCGTTTTGTCAGTCAGTACATAGCATCCCAGTCACAACAGGAGGTGCTGTTCACGTGGCACGGCGGTGAACCCCTGATGCGCGACCTGGCATTCTACAGGCGCGCCGTGGAGTTGCAACATCGTTATGCCAACGGACACGTCATAGACAACTGCATACAGACGAACGGCACGCTGCTCACCGACGAGCATTGCCGCTTCTTTCACGACAATGGATGGCTGGTGGGCATATCCATCGACGGGCCGCAGGAGTTGCATGACGCTTGTCGCAAGAACCGCGCAGGAGCGCCGACGTTCCACAAAGTGATGCGGGGCATAGAACTGCTACAGAAACATAATGTGGAATGGAACGCGATGGCCGTAGTGAATGCAATAAACGCTGAACACCCACAGGAGTTCTATCGTTTCTTCAAGGATATAGATTGCAAGTACATACAGTTCGCTCCCATTGTTGAGCGAACGGTACTTCACGACGATGGTCGCACCTTAGCTCACATCATGGACCCCATCGACGCACAGCTGACGCCGCTCTCTGTCACGCCAGAGCAATGGGGCAATTTCCTCTGCAAGCTCTTTGACGAGTGGGTAAAAGAGGATGTGGGCGAGGTCTTCGTACAGCTTTTCGAGGCCACGTTAGCCAATTGGTGCGGCGTTACGCCCGGGGTATGCACGCTGGGCAAGGCGTGCGGGCATGTCGCCGTGATGGAATATAACGGCGATGTATATTCGTGTGACCACTTTGTGTTTCCCGAATACCGTCTCGGCAACCTGTCAGAGCATACGTTTCTTGAGATGATGTACGGTGAGCAACAGTCACGCTTCGCCCAGCTCAAGCAGCAGCTTCCCGGGCAATGCCGCAGGTGTCAGTACCTTTTTGCATGCAATGGGGAGTGTCCCAAGAACCGTTTCCTTGTCACCCCTGACGGCGAGTACGGCCTCAACTACTTGTGTGAGGGCTACCGCAGATACTTCGAGCATGTAACGCCCTTCATGGAAGAAATGAAGAAACAGCTTGCTTGAGGGGCTTATCACAATAGAATCTCACCGTTACACACATCTTTCACAACAGTCCGAAGCGTGACGGAATCCTTTTCCGAACCGTGACGGAATCTCCGGCTTAAGACTCCCTGTATTCGTTTGGGGTCATCTGTGTGAGCCGTTTGAAGTATTTGGAGAAGAATGAAGGATTGGGGAAATTCATCTGTTCGCTGATAGATGCTACGGACTCGTCGGTGTGGCGCAGCTCTACCTTTATGCGGCTTATGACGGCGCGGTCTATCCATTCCTTTGCCGTAACGCCGCTGGTCTGGCGTATCACGGTGCCGAGATAGCGCTCTGTGAGGCACATCCGCGAGGCATAGAAGGCTATCTGATGCTCTTTTGCGGCATGCTGATTGACTAACTGTATGAAGCGGTCGAAGATGGTCTGCTCACGACTTCTCGATGCCTGTTGCTGCCCGACATACTGACGGTACAGTGCGTCATAGTGGTGCATCTGTGCCGCCACAAGGTTGCTGACAAGCAGGCGGTTGTATTCAGGCTGATGCACCACGTGCCACAGAGTGCGTACTATGTGCAGGGCTGTGGATATATCGGCCTCAGAGACCGGAAGTTGAAAGTCGCGCACATGCCCGTTCAGCGCAGCAGGCATCTGTTCGTCCGTGAAAGGCATGGGGAAACGGTTGGAGAGGGCAAAGCCGTATATCTCAAGGTCATCGCTGAAGTGCTTTGGATGGATGATAGTTCCCGGCCCCAGAAACATAAGGCTGCCGCCCTCTATATGCTTCTCCACCAGATTGATGTTGGCGTCAATGCTGCCTTTCAAGACTATGCCCATGCGGTGGTCATTGATGCTGAACGGCGGTTTCTGTCTCATCACAAGACGGAAAATGTCTGGCGATCCACGCAGGATAGCCATCTCATCGTTTATAAAGATGCCTTCGCGCAACTGCGGCAGATGAGGCCCGAAGATGTTGCGCATCTCGGAGAGGCTCATCAGTTTGGGTGCTTGTCTTTTCATGTCCTTTTGCTTCTGTTTTGTGTGCAAAGATAACAAAAAACACCGAAACACAGCTCTTTCCGTCAACAAAAAGAACAAAAAGGACATTTCCTCCTATTAAAAGATAACGTAAGTATGAGGTATTAGTCGTAACTTTGCAGCACGAAAACGAATCAACAAACATATATGATGAAGATAGTGAGAAGATTTTTTTCTGTTACCTACACCTTATTATTATTTAGTGCAGCGCCCTGCATGGCACAGAGTCTTGAGGAGTGTCAGCATGCTGCGGAGCGTAATTATCCGCTCATTCAGCAGTATGGCCTCATCAGCCGCACCACCGAGCTGACTGTGGCGAACATCCAGAAGGGTTGGCTGCCGCAGTTGTCAGCCTCAGCGCAGGCCACCTATCAGAGCGACGTTGTGTCGTGGCCCGAGCAGGTGAAGGCCATCTATAGCTCAATGGGCATAGACATGAAGGGTCTGAAGAAAGACCAATATAAAATAGGTATAGATGTGAGTCAGACAGTCTATGACGGTGGGGCCATAAGCGGTCAGAAAGAGATAGCACGGCGTCAGGGTGTTGTGGATGCTGCCCAGACAGAGGTTACGATGTATCAGGTGCGCCGAAGAGTCAACGAGATGTACTTCGGGCTGTTGCTGATCGACGAACAGATAAGGCTGAACAGGGACCTGCAGACCGTGCTGGAGAGCAACGAGCGTAATCTGAAAGCGATGTATGAGCGCGGAACGGCAGCGGAGAGCGACTACCTGAGCGTGAAGGCGGAGCGTCTGAACGTGCGTCAACAGGCAGGAAATCTGCAGTCGCAGCGCAGGTCGCTTGCCGCGGTACTCAGCGCCTTCTGCGGCATAGAGGTGACAAAAGTGGAAATGCCGAGGGGGGATGCTACTGTGGCACAGCAACAGACGGGACAAAGGCCGGAGCTGCGTGCCATAGATGCGCAGATCAGTTTGGCTGACGCGAAGGAGCGTTTGCTCAAGGCATCGCTGATGCCGAAGCTGAGTGTGTTTGCTTCGGGCTTTTACGGTTACCCAGGATATAACATGTTTGAGGACATGATGAAGCGTGACTGGTCGCTCAACGGCATGATCGGTGCCCGCCTCTCATGGAACATCGGGGCACTCTATACCCACAAAAACGACAAGGCGAAGATACAGCTGCAGCGCGATATGGCCGAGACAAGCCGCAAGGTATTCCTTTTTAATAACAACCTGGAGCAGATGGAGCAGAATGAAGCCATAGCCCGCTATCGCTCCTTGATGAAGGATGACGAGGAGATCATCTCGCTGCGCTCGTCTGTGCGTAAGGCCGCAGAGTCGAAACTCTCTCATGGCATCATAGACGTGAACGACCTGGTGAAGGAGATAAACGCCGAGAACGCAGCCCGGGTGCAACAGACGGTGCACGAGATTGAGATGCTGAAGGAGATATATGAACTGAAATTTACGACGAACAATTAACAACGATATGAAGAAGTATAGTATTATTTTGCTTGCGATATGCCTCGCTGCATGCGGGAGCAAGGAGAAAGAGTATGATGCCACTGGCACGTTTGAAGCCACAGAGGTTACGGTATCCGCAGAGCAGAGCGGTGCGCTGCTCAGGTTTGCCCTTGATGAGGGAGACAACATCAAGGCCGGCAGCGAGGTAGGATTGATAGACACCACACATATATGGCTGAAGCTGAGACAGGCTGATGCTACGAAGACAGTCTATCAGAGTCAGAAGCCCGACCTGGAGAAGCAGATTGCTGCCACGCGCCAGCAGTTGGAGAATGCCCAAGCGGAGAAGAAGCGCTATCAGGAACTGGTGAACGACGGGGCTGCTCCCAGCAAGATGCTCGACGATGCCACGAACCAGGTGAAGGTGTTGCAACGTCAGCTTGACGCGCTGGTATCGACTCTCAACACCCAGCTCTCAACCCTCAACTCTCAGCTTTCAACTGTCGATGTGCAGAAAAATCAGCTGTGGGACCAGCTGCGCAAGTGTCATATCGTGGCTCCAATATCCGGTACGGTGCTTGAGAAGTACGTAGAACAGGGTGAGTTTGCAGTCACGGGAAAACCGCTGTTCAAGATGGGCGACACACACAACATGTATATGCGAGCCTATGTCACAACGGCACAGTTGGAGCATGTGAAGGTGGGACAGAAGGTGAAGGTATTTGCCGACTTCGGTAACGAACAGCGTAAAGAATACGCCGGGACGGTAAGCTGGATTTCAAGCCGCTCTGAGTTTACGCCTAAAACCATCCTGACCGATGACGAACGCGCGGACCTTGTCTATGCCGTGAAGATAGCCGTAAAGAATGACGGTGCCATCAAGATAGGAATGTACGGGGAAGCAAAGTTTTAGAGAGAAGACTGCTGATCCCGTCGGAGTCCGACGGGATCAGTGGCAGGGAGGAGGGAAGAGAAAAGGTAGATGAATATGAATGCTATAGAAGTAAACGGAATCAGCAAGAGTTACGGCAAGGTGCAGGCGTTGCAGGATGTGACGTTCTCTGTCGGGAAGGGTGAGGTGTTTGGCATCATCGGCCCTGACGGAGCGGGCAAGACATCGCTTTACCGCATCCTGTGCACTTTATTGTTGCCCGACAAGGGGACTGCCAGCGTTGACGGCTTCGACACCGTGAGTCAGATGAAGGAGATACGCCGCCGAGTGGGATACATGCCAGGACGCTTCTCGCTCTATCAGGATCTGACCGTAGAGGAAAACCTGAAGTTCTTTGCAACGCTCTTTGGCACTACGGTTGAGGAGGGATATGACAGTATCCGCGCCATCTACTCGCAGATAGAGCGGTTTAAGGACCGCCGTGCCGGTGCGCTTTCGGGTGGCATGAAGCAAAAGCTTGCGCTTAGCTGCGCGTTGGTTCATTCGCCGAGTGTTCTCTTTCTTGACGAACCCACAACGGGCGTTGACCCCGTGAGCCGCAAGGAGTTCTGGGAAATGCTGGGCACACTTCGAGAGCGGGGCATCACCATCGTAGCCTCTACGCCATACCTTGACGAGGTGCGCTGCTGTGACCGCGTGGCATTCCTTGACGAGGGACGTGTGCGCGGCATTGGTACGCCGGAGGTGATACTTGAGCAATTTAGGGATATCTTTAATCCACCTGGTATTAAGCGTGGTAGAGATGTTGCGGGGAATGTTACTGTGACACAGCAACAAACAGAACCACAAACGAAACCAGAACCTGAAACGGAACCGAAGTACGTAATCGAGGTGGAGCATCTTGTGAAGGCTTTCGGTTCGTTCCATGCTGTTGATGACATATCGTTCAACGTGAAGCGAGGTGAAATCTTCGGTTTTCTGGGCGCCAACGGTGCCGGCAAGACCACAGCTATGCACATGTTGACAGGCCTGAACCAACCTACGAGCGGCACGGGGCGTGTCGTAGGTTATGACATACGCACAGAGTATGAGCAGATAAAACGTCACATCGGCTATATGTCACAGCGCTTCTCGCTCTACGATGACCTTACCGTGAGCGAGAATATCAGACTCTTTGCCGGCATCTATGGCATGAAAAGTGAAGAGATAAGAGTGAAGAGTGAAGAATTGCTGCGCCGTCTCAACTTCGCTGATCATGCAAACGACCTTGTGGCATCGCTGCCTCTCGGTTGGAAACAGAAGCTGGCCTTCTCCGTCTCTATCTTCCATGAGCCGGGGGTGGTGTTTCTTGACGAGCCCACAGGCGGCGTTGACCCAGCCACTCGGCGCCAGTTCTGGGAACTGATATACGATGCTGCAGCCCGGGGTATCACGGTCTTTGTGACCACTCACTATATGGACGAGGCAGAATACTGTGACCGTATCTCTATCATGGTTGACGGCAAGATAAAGGCTCTCGGCACCCCCGACGAACTGAAGGAGCGTTTCCACCAACCCGATATGGACCACGTGTTCACCTATCTGGCACGCCAGGCAACGAGAGGGGACGGGTGAAAAGTGAAAAGTGAAGAGTGAAAAGTGAAGAGTGAAAAGTGAAGAGTGAAAAGTGAAGAATTGTACATTGTAAATGGTACATGGTAAATGCTAAGACATGAAACAATTTCTATCTTTCGTAATAAAAGAATCAAAGCACATCCTGCGAGATAAGCGCACGATGCTCATCCTTTTCGGCATGCCCGTTGTGATGATGTTGCTCTTTGGATTTGCTATCTCCACGGATGTAAAAAACGTGCGTATGGTGGTGGTGACTTCGCAGATGGACTATCGTACACAGGCTGCAGTCGAAACACTGGCACAGTCAGAGTATTTCACAATCACCCAGACCGTCAGCACACCACAGGAGGCAGAACGGCTTATCCGCAGACAAAAGGCTGACATGAGCCTCATCCCATACCCTTCTCCCAAGTCTGAGGAGGGCGGACATATCAGGTGGCAGATGATGGTAGATGGTTCCGACCCTAACATGGCGCAGCAATGGACCAACTACGCCCAGGGTGTGCTGACAAACATGCAGAGCAGCATCATCAACACCAAGCTTCTCTATAACCCCCAGATGAGGTCTGCCTACAACTTCGTTCCCGCCATCATGGGCATGTTGCTGATGCTCATCTGTGCCATGATGACCTCCATCTCCATTGTTCGCGAGAAGGAGAAGGGAACTATGGAGGTGCTGCTTGTCTCGCCCATTCGTCCGCTGATGGTCATCATCGCCAAGGCCGTGCCCTATCTGGTGCTCGCCTTTGGCATTCTCATCACAATCCTCCTGATGTCGCGCTACGTGCTGGAGGTGCCGCTGCAAGGCTCGCTGTTCTGGATTCTTGCCATCTCAACCCTATACATATTACTGGCCCTCTCGCTGGGCTTGCTCATCTCAAACATTGCACAGACGCAGCTTGTGGCCCTGCTGCTATCGGCTATGGTGCTGCTCATGCCCGTAGTAATGCTCTCAGGCATGATGTTCCCTGTGGAGTCAATGCCCACCGTGCTGCAATGGGTTGCTGCCATAGTACCACCGCGCTACTACATAGAAGCTATGCGTAAACTGATGATTATGGGCGTTGGCATAGATGAGGTGATGAAGGAAGTTGTCATACTCGCCATAATGACAATCCTGCTGCTGACCATAGCACTAAAGAAATTCAATCAGCGCTTGGCGTAACAACAAATCGTACATCGTAAATTGTAAATTCTTGCTCCACTTTGTTACGCAAGCGTCACAGAGTGCCGAGCGGTACATCGTAAATTGTACATCGTAAATTGTAAATTGTACATGATAAGGTTTCTTATACAAAAGGAGTTTCTGCAGATTAGGCGCAATCCTTTCCTGCCCAGGCTCATCATCATTTTCCCTATCGTCATCATGTGCGTGATGCCGTGGGTTATGCAGATGGAGGTGAAGAACATTCGCGTAAGCGTTGTGGACTTAGACCGCACCCCGCTGTCACAGCGCCTCGTTCATGCTATAGAGGCCTCTGACTACTTTCTGTTCCAAGGTCAGCAACCATCCTACCAGACAGCTCTCGCAGAGGTGGAGCACGACCGCGCCGATGTTATCCTTGAGATACGTGACGGCAAGTACCTCATAGCAGCCAATGCCGTCAATGGTACCAAAGGCTCAATAGGCTCAGCATACCTGTCGCAGATTGTAGCTTCCCTCTCCTCCCCTAAGGGGGAGGCCGGGAGCGGGCTACTCCTTCTCTATAACAAGCACCAGAACTACAAGCTTTTTATGATACCCGCCCTCTTTGCCATCGTGATGATGCTAATGACAGGATTCCTGCCCACGCTGAACATAGTTGGAGAGAAAGAGACCGGCACCATAGAGCAAATCAACGTGACGCCGGTATCCAAATGGGCTTTCATACTATCCAAGCTCATCCCCTATTGGCTCATCGCCCTCTTTGTCATAACGGTATGTTTGCTTCTGTCCAACGCCATCTATGGCATCACGCCAGCCGGTCCTGTTTGGCTCGTCTATGTCCTCGCCATGCTGCTGGCATTGTTCTTCTCGTCGTTCGGGCTTATCATCTCAAACTATAGCGACACCATGCAGCAGGCAGTCTTCGTGATGTGGTTCTTCGTGGTATGCATCATGCTGCTCTCTGGGCTCTTCACTCCCACGCGCTCCATGCCTGAATGGGCGTATCTGACCACGTATATCAATCCCATGCACTATTTCATCGAAGCTATACGCACCGTCTTCATCCGCGGCGGAGGTTTCGCAGAGATTGCGCATCAGATCCTCGCCCTCGGTATAATCGGATTGGTAATGAGCTCATGGGCGGTAGTCAGTTACAAGAAAAATAGCTAAAATCCCTTTCGCGTTTCATAATATTTTTGTAACTTTGCGGCATGTATTGACGCCGAAATTACGACTAAGTGAGAAAATGAAACAAGAAGTCAACCCTCAAGATACAAGTCGGGGCGAAGCATTCAATATGTGGATGTCGTCGCCCCAACCGATGGTTACATTTGTGAAGACATTCGATGTCAGCCGTTTGCTAAAGATTAGTCAGAAAACAGGAATCAAGTTCAATGTGCTTTTATGCTGGTGTATCGGCAAGGCAGCCAACCAGATAGAGGAGTTCTTTTTGCTGCCTCAGGATGGGAAGTTGTTCCGATACGACAAGCTTGCTCTCAACGTGATTGTCCGGAATAAGGCTGGTGGACTAAGCACATGCGACATACCTTTCTCCGACAACATCAGACAATTCAATTCATTCTACCTTGAACTGACTGACAATGCCGTCCAGAATTGCGAAAATACATCGTTAGACGATTGTATGATTATAGGAACATCAGCCATGCCGCACACAGAACTTGACTGTATAATCAATCAGTATTCAGGTCGATACAACAATCCATTTCTGGCATGGGGCAGGTACCATAAAAGCTGGCTAAAAACAAAGCTTCCCATATCCTTCCAGTTTCATCATGCACAGATGGACGGAGCACAGGCAGGAAAGTTCCTTGCTAATATTAAAGAAGAAATAAATCGGAATTTACATGAATCGTAATTCTCAAATCATTCGGACTAGTTGGATAGGCATAGTTGCCAATGTCTTTCTGGCAGGTTTCAAGGCGGCAGTAGGCCTTCTGGCAAATTCTGTCGCTATTGTGATGGATGCGGTTAATAATCTCAGCGATGCGTTGTCGAGCGTCATCACCATTGTCGGCACTAAACTGTCACAACGCCCAGCCGACAGGAAGCATCCCTTCGGTCATGGGCGCATAGAGTATTTCAGTGCTATCATCATAGCCGTCATCGTTTTGTCGGCGGGTGTCACCTCACTCTTCGAGTCAGCAAAGAAGATTCTCAATCCGACACAACCGGAATACACCCATACTACACTCATCGTCATTGCTGTAGCCATTATCGTGAAACTGGTGCTGGGCAGGTATGTCAAGAACAAGGGCGTGCAATTGAACAGTGATGCGCTGATAGCCTCAGGATCAGATGCCTTGTTTGATGCCATTATAACCCTGACTACGCTTGTCTCGGCTGGTGTTATGCTGTTGTGGGGCATTTCGCTCGATGGTATTCTCGGTGTTCTCATTTCCATTGTCATCATCAAGGCCGGTATCGAAATGCTGTCCTCGCCTGTCAACGAACTGTTAGGCACCAGTATTCCCGTTGAGCTCACCAATCAAATCAAGAAGGAGGTCTCTGAATTTGAGGGAGTGCATGGAGTTTATGATCTGATACTCCACAATTATGGCCCGGATATGAAGATAGGCTCGCTGCACATCAACGTTTATGACACGATGTCGGCTCACGAAATCCACGGACTCACTCGCAAGATTACCATGCAGATGTTGGCGCGTCACGGTATCATTCTGACCGTTGGTATCTATGCCATTGCAACAGGCGACAACAAGCGGGCAGAGTTGCAGACGAAGGTCTTGCAGGCTCTTCACTCGCGCAAGGATATTGTTCAGGTTCATGGCTTCTATTATTCAGAAAAGGAGAATACAATTTCCGTTGATGTTGTCCCTGACATTGCCGTCCACGATGAGAAGGCCTTAGTCAGCCAGCTCATCAGTGACATTCAGCCTTTAGTGCCTGGAGTACATCTGGATATAATAGTTGACCATAATTATAGCGAGTAAATTCCAATTTAGCGAATAGACAAATAGATAATGGCAAACATTCAAATCATACAAGGAATAACCGTATAATAGATAATGATTATCTGGAACCCTTGGCATGGTTGCCACAAGGTGAGCGAGGGCTGCGAGCATTGCTACATGTACTTCCTTGACAGCAAACGCGGACTCGATACTTCGCACGTATTCCGTACGGAGAACTTCACCTTGCCCATACAGCGACGGCGCGACGGACAGTTCAAGTTGCCGTCTGGCATGACGCTATATGTGGGGCTTTCCACCGACTTCTTTGTGGATGAAGCCGATCAATGGCGCGACGAGGCATGGCGCATCATCCGTCAGCGACCTGACATCTTCTTCCGTCTGCTCACCAAGCGTCCACAGCGATTTGCCGACTGTCTTCCGAAAGACTGGGGAGAGGGTTATGACAATGTAATGCTCAGCGTCACTACGGAGAATCAAAAGCGTGCCGATGAGCGGTTGCCTATTCTCATTGAAACACCAGCCAAGCATCGTGGATTTATGGCTGCACCATATATCGGTCCTGTAGATGCAGAGCAATATCTGAAAACAGGACTCATAGAAGAGGTGCTTTGCGGTGGCGAAAACTATGACGGCGCACGACCATGCCATTATGAATGGGTGAAGCTGTTGAGTGAACAATGTCGGAAGTATGATGTGACATTTGACTTCATAGAGACAGGAACCGTGTTCGTTAAAGACGGAAAGACCTACCGCATTCCTGACAAACGCACACAAAGCAAGCAGGCATTTCTCTCAGGATTGAGTTATCAGGGACGCAAAGTTCCAAGGCTGCTACGTTTGCCAGAAGGAACGCTCTTTGGAACTAATGTCATATCACCAGAGCCTTTCTTTCGTGAGCATTGCGCTACTTGTGGCAGCCGCATAACCTGCAACGGATGCAGTAATTGCGGAGCATGTGATGTCAAAGACATGGAGTTGAATACGGATTGAATTTCAACGGATTTTTAAGTTAATCATCCAGGATTGTTTTGTCATATCAGTATTATTTCGTAACTTTGCACCTTGTGCGAAAAAGGAATTAACAACTAACCCAACATATTATGAAACGCTTTCTTATCATGCTGCTCGTCAGCGCAATCGTATCTGCGGCTATGGCACAGGAGTCTGACCTCTTCTGTCATAAGCGCATCAACCTGTATCACATCGGGAATATGCCCAATGCGAAGGGCACAGACCATCGTGATTCCATAGAGCGCAACAGGATATGGCGCTGTGAGCAGCCGCGACTGTATGAGTATCTGCCCGGTGCCGAGGAGCGTAAGGATGCAGCTGTGATACTGATTCCCGGGGGAGGATATATCAAACAAGCCTACGAGACAGCCGGTGTGAGCCTCGCTAAGTGGCTCAACTCTATCGGTGTGACGGCCTTTGTCCTGCTTCACCGGCTGCCCAATCAGCCCGATATGACCGACCCTGTGACAGGTCCCGTGATGGATGCACAGCGGGCCGTGAAGTGGGTGCGTGCCCATGCCAGGGACTATGGCATCTCGCCAGACAAGATAGGAGTGATGGGGTGCAGCGCCGGAGCACATCTCAGCGGCTGCGTAAGTGTGGCAAAAGACGACATCAGCAAATGCGGAGATGAGTTAGACACAGTTCCCTGCCGGCCCAATTTCGCCATTCTCATAAGTCCTGCAGCCGGTGCCGCGAATGAAGGCAACTTCATCAAGGGGGCAAAGGACAACGTGAAAAAGCTGCTGGAGAAGTATCAAATAGACAAAATGGTGGACTCCACAACAGTCCCGATGCTGATGATCCACGCCTCAAACGACCGTACCGTGTCGCCCATGAACAGCGTGGAGATATACAAGGCACTCATCAGCAACGGCATCAAGCAATCCTCTCTGCATATCTTCCCGTTTGGTGCTCACAGCATAGCATTGCGTGACCAACCCGGTTCCACGGCCTATTGGCCCGAGATAGCAGAGCAATGGATGAGGGAAATAGAGATGCTGCCTAATGCGAAATAAAGGCGGGTCCTGTTAATTGGCTTTATTTTGTTAACACACCATGGGAGTTGCCAATCTCCCGTTTCTATCCCATAACGACATCGAGCACCATCATCAGCACAAACCCGATGGCAAAGCCGATGGTGCTGAGGTTGCTGTGTTCCCCCTCTGATGCCTCGGGTATGAGTTCTTCTATTACGACATATATCATAGCACCTGCAGCAAAGGCCAGGAAATATGGCAGGGCCGGCGTTATAAGAGAGGCCAGCAGCACAACAGCCAGTCCGCCCAACGGCTCCACAGCACCGCTAAGGCTGCCAATGGTGAAGGAGCGCCACTTGCTGTTCCCTGCTGCGCGCATGGGCATTGAGATGATAGCCCCCTCGGGTACGTTCTGTATGGCTATACCGATGGATACTGCCAGCGCACTCGCCACAGACAGTCCCGCGGCCCTTTCTTCGGCACCGGCAAAAACAACGCCTACGGCCATACCCTCTGGCAGATTATGAATGGTGACGGCAAGTGCGAGCATAGCAGTTCGGGAGAGATGTGAACGCGGTCCCTCTGGCGTGTCGGTGCCTATATGGAGGTGTGGCGTGAGCTCGTCAAGCAGGAGTAGGAAGGCAATGCCCAACAGGAAACCAATAGCTGCCGGGGCTACTGCCCATGCCCCCTTTGCCTCTTCCATCTGCATGGCAGGGATGAGCAGCGACCACACAGACGCTGCCACCATAACCCCGGAAGCAAAGCCAAGGAGCGATTTCTGGAGACGGGGCGACATCTCATCCTTCATAAGAAAGACGAACGCCGCCCCGAGCATCGTTCCTAACAGGGGTATGAGCAGACCTATGACTAATGACATTGATGTTAAGCCTTATTGAATTTCTCCTTGGGTTGCTTACAACGAGGGCATTTCCAATCGTCGGGCAGATCCTCGAATGCTACGCCGTCATGCTCTGCAGGGTCATACACGTAACCACAGACGGAGCAGACATACTTGCCTGAAGCCTCCTGATTGGAGAAGTCAATCTCTGCGAATGTTGTGGGCACAGGATTGTCAAGATCCATGACGCGCTTCGCCTCCAGGTTCTCATAGCCCTGCGGAGTATGCGTACCGCAATATACTGTGGGATGCTTGCTGATAAACTCGCGAATGCGGTCTTGAGTCTCACGTGCTGCTGCCAGATCGTCATAGACCACGGAGAGTTTGTCCTCATATAGCGCCTCATCAACGTATGTGATGTCGCCGTGGAACATATAGAACAGCCCGTCTGACTCCACGATGATGATGCTGTTGCCCTTTGTGTGGCCTTTTGCCTTGATGAAATAGATACCTTCCCCTATCTTCTGCGCCTCAGGGAAGTTATAGTATGGGCCGTCGGTATAGGTCACAGGAACGAGATTGCTGAGCCCTTGCAGCTCCTCGGCATCCATTTCATCCTTGCCCACATATATTTCCGCATTGGGGAAGGAGCGCAGCTCACCGCTGTGGTCGGCATGACGGTGCGTGAGAAGTATCTTCGTCACCTGCTCCGGCTTGTAGCCAAGCGCTGCCAGAGCATCCATATAGTCACAGATGGGCTTGCCAAGAAAGGCTAAGGCCGCCTCGTCTGCCACCTGTTCGGGGAAGCCTGCAGGCAGACCCGTATCAACAAGGATGACCTCTGAGCCGGTGTCTATGAGATAGTTTTGCAGGCTACCGCGATAGCGTATGTTCTTGTCAAACTTATCCGGCCCCTCTTCACCACCGAAGACGAAGGGCTGGGTATAGAACCCGTCCTTTACAAATTTTACTGCTTTTATTTCCATTGTTTTTCTCTTTTACTTGAAATGATGTAAAAACACATGCCTCATCTCTTCTCCTCAATTATGCATCATAAATTATGCATTATGAATTGAATTACTGTGCCGGAGCCCATTTGCACCGGACAGGGGACACTATGGTGCCCTCTTTCTTCAGCTCAGCAAAGGCCTTATCCACTTCCTTACGGTCAGCACCGAGTGCTTTAGTCACTTCGCCGGCTGAAACCGGCTTGCCAGCATCACGCATGGCTTGTAATACTTTCTCTTTCATGTTAGTGTAAAAAATTAATGATTTAAGTTCGATTATCTTGATAAAAAGAATTGTTTTGGAGGGACATTAATGCGTAATGCATGATGCATAATGCATAATTGATAAGTGGGACATTCTAAAAAGTGATACCAGCGGTGGCTTTAACATTCCATTGGAAGACTTTGAATGAGGTCTCCTCAAAGTAAGAACGCAGATAGTGACCTTGCGCTAACAGGCTGAAAACGTAGATTTTATATCTGTAGGCTGCTGCCAGCCTGGCATTGAGGTTGAAGGCTACCTTACCGTTTTCGCTGTGCTTCTCGGCACTGGTGATTGTTACTTTTGTGATTACGTCACCGCCGGTCTCACTATGCTGCACCTCCCAGTCGTAGCGATAGAACTTTGAGCGTGAGTAGAGTGTTAGCACTGGCATTGCGGTGATGTTTATGACAAGGCCCTGCGTAGGCACCCAGTTGTAGGAGTATCCCCCCCCGACGCTTCCCTGAAACATGTTCACCTTGCCGATGCTGTTGGCCTGGACGAGCAGCAGTATATTGTCAGGATTGGAGAAGTCACACTTCTGATAGTTCACCATCAGCCCCGCCATGAAAGAGCCGGCAGAACGCAGCTGGACGGTGGAGAGGTCGTAGGCAGCGGAGTAGGAGAATTTCTTCTTGTTGAACAGCCAGTAACCATCGAAGACGAAGGAGGTGATGTCATAGGCGTAGTTCTTGCATTTCATCACTTCCGTGAGCGGTATGCCCTTCTCTGCCCATCCCTTGAGCCCGTGGTCGGTGGAATAGCGTATCCACCTGATATTCAGTCCGAAGTTGCGTGATGCCATATTCATGGACATGTTGGTATTGTTCTGCTCTGCCTTGACGAATGAGAAGCCCGCGCCGTAGCCCATGTATCCCACCCATAATCCGACGGATGCGGACATAGGAGTATGGAAATCGAAGTCTGTAGCCCAGTTTTCCACTTTTCCTTCTGCGGGAATGTAGCTGCCACTACGGGTCACATCGACAGACATCTTGTCCATATCGCTTGTGAGGGAGACGCGCCATTTGCGCTTTGGCAGGGCGATGTAGGCGGGATCGGCACCCTTGACGCCGGATGAGTCGAGGTAATTCAACAACCGGTCCGGCACGATGCTCTTTGTGACATCGAAGGTCTTGTAGGCGATGGCCGTTGTTGCCTCGCTTACTTTTTTCGTTATATGCTTGAGGTTGATGTCGCGGTGTTTGTGCGTTGAGTCATTACCCTGCGAGGAAACCGCGGGACTCTCGGTGGCATGGGTGCTGGCGGGCACGGTGACAGAGTCGGGAGCAGAGACGCAGTTGTCACGGCCGGCTACGAAGGTGCTGCAGGAGAGCATGAAGGATATGATAAGGAATATCGGCTTCATAGGGTTGTTTCTGTAACATTTTCGGGACAAAAGTATAAAAAAGAAATCAAACTTGCAAATTATTTTGATAATAACAAAAAAAACATTAACTTTGCATCCGGTAAAAAACATTAAATCAATCAAACACATAAAAAAATGAAGAAAAGAAACGTAATGACTATGGTTGTGGCTATGGCTGCGGCGTTGGTCGGTCTCGTTTCGTGTGGTCTTGACATGCCACAGGAAACGCAGTCATCATTTGAGACGATGACAGTAAAGAAGTCGGACATTGAACTTCCATATAAGTTCAGTGCCAAGATGAAAGGACAGAACGATGTTACCATTACCCCGCAGGTGAGCGGTCAGCTGATGAGGATCTGCGTCTCAGAAGGTCAGCAGGTACAGAGGGGAGCCGTTCTGTTTGTCATTGACTCACGCAATGCCCAGTTGGAGCTGGAGGCAGCACAGGCCAACCTGCAGGCAGCGCTGGCTCAGGAGAACTCAGCCAAGCTGGAGTATGAGTCAAACAAGAACCTGTTTGAGAAGAACATCGTGAGCAGCTACATGCTGAACAACAGCGAGAATTCCTACAAGCAGGCTCAGGCCTCAGTAGCACAGGCACGCGCATCCGTGAACCGTGCAAAGGTAAATCTCGGCTTCTGTACCATCACCGCTCCCGTATCAGGTATCATCGGTGAGATTCCGGTACGTGCCGGAGACCAGGTGTCACCTGCAACACAGCTGACTATGCTGAGCGGAAATACAACGATGTATGCTGAATTCTCAGTGACAGAGAGCATTATCGAAGGCATGGTGCAGGATGGTGTGAACGTGAACCAGAAGGAGAAGTATATTGCCAACCTGCCTGATGTAACGTTTATCATGAAGAACGGTACGGAGTATCCTCACAAGGGTCGCGTTGTCAGCATGTCAGGTGTTGTGAATGCAGCCACCGGTTCGCTGACCATTAAAGTATCGTTCCCCAATCCAAACGGTCATCTGTACTCAGGCATCCAGGGTTCGGTTGTGATGAACTTTGCCGAGAAGGGCGTAATGGTCATTCCTCAGAACGCAGTTGTAAGACTGCAGGATAAGTCAATCGTATATAAAGTCAAGGCCGACAGCACAGCCACAGCAGCTGACGTGACCACGACAGACATGGGCAACGGTAAGGACTTCATCATCAACACCGGTCTGAAGCCGGGTGATAGGATTGTCACCACCGGTGCCAACAATGTGACGGAAGGCATGCGTGTGATCTATCCGAAGGAAGTAAAAGAGAAGAAATAAAAAGGTAGAACAATTTACTTCCGCAATATGAAGAACAATATATTTATCAGCAAATATGTGATGGCGTGTGCCATCTCTATAGTGATAGCGCTGGTGGGCTATATCTCAATGAGCACACTGGCCGTGGAGCAGTATCCGGACATTGCCCCGCCTACGGTGAATGTCTCGACCAGCTATACCGGTGCCGATGAGAACACGGTGATGAAGTCTGTGATCCAGCCATTAGAAGAGGCCATCAACGGTGTGAACGACATGACATACATGACCTCAAAGGCCACATCAAACGGTGAGGTGGATATCAACATCTACTTCAAGCAGGGCACCGACCCCGACATGGCGACGGTGAACGTGCAGAACCGCGTGACGCGAGCACAGTCCCTGCTGCCTGCCGATGTGAACAAGGTGGGTGTGAAGGTGGAGAAGCGCCAGAACAACATCCTGCAGATTTTTGCCGTGAAGAGTTCAGACGGCAAGTATGACGAGGACTTTGTGTCAAACTATGTGGATATCAACATCAAGCCCCGCCTGATGCGTATCACCGGTGTGGGTAACGTGCAGAGCCTGGGTAACACATACGCCCTGCGTATATGGCTGAAGCCCGATGTAATGGCACAGTACGGCCTGACACCTAACGATGTCTTCAATGCCATTGGCGGACAGAGCTTCGTGGCAGCTGTGGGAACCCTGGGCGAGCTGTCAGAGAACTCCTACCAGTACTCCATGCAGTACAAGGGTACGCTGAAGAGCGTCGAGGAATTCAACGACATCGTGCTACGCACCAGCGGTGGCGGCTTGCTGCACCTGAGCGACGTGGCAGAAGTGCAGATCGGTGCCATGAGCTACAACTTCACCTCAAACATCCAGGATAAGCCAGGTGCGCTCTTCATGGTATTCGCAGCACCAGGTGCCAACGCTACTGAGGTGAACGCCGCTATCAACAAGACATGTGAGGAGATGAAGCAGAGCATGCCTGCCGGACTGGAGTTCGTGACCATGATGACCAGTGACGACTTCCTCTTTGCAGCTATCCACAATGTGGTGGAGACACTTGTCATTGCTATCATCCTCGTGATATTGGTGGTATTCTTCTTCCTGCAGAACTTCAAGGCCACCATCATTCCTTCCATATCAATCATTGTATCATTGCTGGGTACGTTTGCCATTGTGATGATGGCAGGCTTCTCGCTCAACATCCTTACGCTCTTCGCGCTTGTGCTGGCTATCGGTACTGTGGTGGATGATGCCATCGTGGTGGTAGAGGCAGTAATGGCCAAGATGGAGAACGGTATCAGCGATGCCCGCGAGGCGACGCGCCAGGCCATGAACGAGGTGTCTGTGGCAGTCGTATCATGTACGTTGGTATTCATGGCGGTGTTCATCCCTGTGACATTCATGCCGGGTACCTCTGGTACATTCTTCACACAGTTCGGTATCACCATCGCCTCTTCCGTAGGTCTGTCATGTATATCGGCTCTGACGCTCTGTCCTGCTCTCTGTGCCATCATGATGAGAGTGACAGAAGGCAAGCAGGAGGGCAAAGGCCTTACGTACTATACGAAGAAGGCGTACACTGTAAGTTATAACGCTATCTACAATAAATACAGCACCGCTGTTCAGAAGTTCATCAAGCGCCCCGTGATGGCGTGGAGCCTGCTGGCTATCGCCGCCGTGCTGCTGGTGTTCTTCATGAAGAGCCTGCCTTCAGGACTTGTGCCTCAGGAGGACCAGGGCGTGTTCCTGGCTGAGGTGCGTGTACCGGAAGGAACCACGCTGAAGCAGACCCGCGAGATACTGAAGCAGGTGGAGGCAAAGGTGAAGAAGATCCCTGAGCTGGAGAGCTTTGCCGTCTGCTGTGGCTACGGTATGGTCTCGGGTGCGGGTTCCAACTATGCGACGCTCATCGTGCGTTTGAAGAACTGGGACGAGCGTCCTGGCATGAACCATCTGATAGACCTTGTCATAGGCCGCTTCTATTATGACTGTGCCGACATCAAGAACGTGCAGGTGCTGCCGTTCCAGATGCCACAGATTCCAGGTTACGGTACCAACAACAGTGTGAGTCTTGTCGTGGAGGATCCTACTGACGGCGACCTGTCAAAGTTTGCCAAGCAGACGGAGAAATTCCTCGCCAAGCTTGCCCAGCGCCCAGAGGTCGGCTCAGCTATGTCATCATACTCTGAGCGATTCCCGAAGTTCAGGGTTGATATTGACGCAACACAGTGTGACCGTGCCGGCGTATCACCTGCTGACGTGCTCAACACCCTCGGATCTTTCTGCGGTGGAGCATATATCGGCAACTTCAACCAGTTCGGTAAGGTATATCGTATCATGGCTGCCGCCTCACCGGAGTATCGCCTTGAGCCCTCATCGCTGAACAATATATTCGTACAGGTGCGCGGAGGAAAGATGGCTCCTATCTCTGAGTTTGTAAGCCTGAAGGAGATTGTGGGTCCGTCAAACATCGAGCACTTCAACCTGTTCCAGAGTATCACCTGCTTTGTGACCCCTGGAAGCGGATATACAGAGGGTGACGCGCACAAGGCCATTGCAGAGGTGTTCAAGGAGGAGATGCCTGCCACTGCCACCTACGAGTACAGCGGTATGTCGCGCGAGCTGGAGGAGCAGGCGGGCTCAAATGCTACTGCATTCATCTACCTGATATGTGCCATCCTGATATACCTCATCCTGGCATCTCTGTATAACTCATGGTTCACGCCGTGGGCTGTGCTGTTCAGCGTACCGTTCGGACTGATGGGTGCCTTCGTCTTTGCATACTTAGGTAACCTGCTGCACCTGCCTGGTATGGATAACAACATATACCTGCAGACGGGTGTCATCATGCTTATCGGTCTGCTTGCCAAGACAGCGATCCTGATAACAGAGTTTGCCACGGAGCGCCGTGCCCAGGGTCTGGGCATTGCCGAGGCAGCCTTTGAAGCATGTAAGGAGCGTCTTCGTCCTATTCTGATGACTGTGGCGACGATGATTATCGGTATGATACCGCTTGTGATAGAAGGCGGCGCCGGTGCCAACGGTAACCGTGCCCTTGCACTCGGTGTCATCGGAGGTATGAGTGTGGGTACCGTTGCCCTGCTCTTCGTTGTTCCGGCATTCTTCATCGTATTCCAGGGGTTGCATGAGCGCTTCCAGGGTAAGACAGTAAAGACAGAAGAACCAAGTGTTAAAGAATAAAGACTAACAGAACAATATGAAATTCAAGAATGTCATCATAGCCGCTACCGTGAGCGCCATGCTCACGGGTTGCGGCCTGTATAAGAAGTATGAGGCCAACACGCCGGCACCGGCAGATGCCTTTGGCACCACTCAGGACGTAAGCCAGGCCATGGGCGACCAGTCGATAGCACAGATGTCGTGGCGTGAGTTCTTCACCGACCCGCTCCTGCAACAACTCATAGAGCAGGTGCTGGCGAACAACACCGACCTCAATTCGGCCCGCATTGCTGTAGAGAAGAGCGAGGCTTCACTGAAGCTTGCGAAGAAAGCCTACCTGCCATCGCTCACGCTCGCCCCTCAGGGTACATTGTCAAGCTTTGACGGCGGCAAGCTGACGAAGACCTACAACGTACCGCTGCAGCTGTCGATAGACATCGACGTCTTCGGTTCCATCACCAACAAGAAGCGGGCTGCAAAGGCCGTGCTGCTGCAGGCACAGATGCAGAAGGACGTTGTGCGCGCCAACCTTATCTCGACCACTGCCCAGCAGTACTTCTTGCTGCAGATGCTCGACAGGCAGCTGGAAATCCTCATCCAGACAGACAGCCTGTGGAACAAGTCACTCGAGACGGAGAAATCCCTTTGGGAAAACGGCAAAGCCTATAGCACCGCTGTAAACCAGATGGAGGCATCCTACCTAAGCGTGAAGACACAGATAGTAGATACGCGCAGAATGATCCGCTCTGTAGAGAATGCCATCTGTGAGTTGCTGGCAATCACTCCTCAGCATATCAACCGTCAGGCATGGGGCAGCTCCATCCTGCACCATGCGGAGGCACAGGGTGATGCAGACCAGCGCATGTTTGACACGAAGTACCTGCACCTTGGCGTGCCCGCCATGATGCTGGAGAACCGTCCTGACATACGTATGGCGAACTATGCTATGGAAGAGGCGTTCTACAACACCCAGGTGGCGCGTGCCGCTTTCTACCCCACCTTCACGCTGAGCGGCGCTGCCGGCTGGACCAATTCCGCCGGAGGCCTCATCGTTGACCCGGGTAAGATACTGCTCAACGCTATGGCCCAGCTGGCTCAGCCCATCTTTGCACGTGGCAAACTGACCGCAAACAAAAAGATTGCCATGCTCACGGAGGAAGATTTGCAGAAGAAATATGTGCAGACCGTCATCAACGCCGGCAACCAGGTGAATGAGGCTATGGCCGACTGCATGGCTGCCCGCGAGAAGCACGGCTACTATATCAGTCAGGTAGAGGCGCTTCACAACGCCTACAAAGGCACTCACGAGCTGATGGACAACGGCAAGGCAAACTACATTGAGGTCTTGAAGGCCCAAGAGTCGCTGTTGGATGCTCAGCTTAGCCAGGCAATGAACATGTATGATGCCGCTGAAGCGGTCATAGAGCTGTACATTGCGCTGGGCGGCGGTGGTGAATAACAGACACAACCAAACTATATTAAGTAGATCCCCCCACGCAAACTGTGGGGGGATTTTAATATCTCATCAGTTTAAGGTGGGGTCTATTAATTCCCACCTTTAATATCTCATCAGTTTAAGGTGGTGCGTAGAGCACCATCCTATGCAGAAAAGCGCTATGCTTAAACACAATTACCATAAGCTCCTGCCCTTGCTCTTCCTAATGGCGACATTGGCGATAGAGGGACAGCCCCTGTGCCAGGTGACGCGATACGACGAAGATAACGGCGTTGCATCCAGCCACATCACGCAGCTGCTGCAGGACCGGCAGGGATTCATGTGGTTTTCCACATGGAACGGACTGTGCCGGTACGACGGATACGAGTTTCGCACCTTCAAGCCCCAGGTGGGCGATGGTTGCAAAATGATGACCGACCGGATCCGCAACATTGAGTTACTATCCGAAGGGGTGATACTGTGTCAGTTGGACGAGCAGCAGTTTATCTTTGACCTAAAGACATATCACTTCCGTGACCTGAGCGAAAGCGAGCAACAGAAAGCAAAGGGGACGAGGATGAGTCGCTCATTGCAACGCAAGCCATACACGTGGACGGACAACCACAACACGCACTGGACACTTGACGCGCGAGGAACACTCACATACCTGGACCCTCTTAACGGCAGTCAGCAGAGTGTTCCGCAAGAACAGAGTATCCGCAATCTCACATTCGTCATGCCCGACCATCAGGGCAATCTGTGGGCACTTGGCAATTCCAGCATTTATCGCTTCACGACCGACGAGCAGCGCACCCATCGTTTGCCTATAACCCCACAGGCAGAAGTAAAGACACTCTTTGCCGACAGCAGGGGGCGATACTGGGTGGCAACGAAAGACGATAAGGCGGTAAGAGTATTCAGCGCCGCAGACAACCGCCTCATAGGCTATCTCGGCTCAGACGGACATATTCGACCATCATACACTCAATTCGGTGCAGCCGTTTACTGCATGTACGAGTCAGATGACGGCACCCTTTGGCTTGGGACTAAGCCTGACGGTCTCTTCCGTCTGAAAGAAATAAGCAGTAACACATATAAAATAGCTCATTTCACCGACATTCCTGACAAAAACATCTATCATATCACCTCTGACCGTCAGGGGCGCCTCTGGTTTGCCACACTGGGCGGCGGTATCTGCTATACCAACACCCCCGATGCAGAAACTCCTCACTTTATCACCCCGCACCACTACCCAATAAAAGACGCTGCCCGCGCACGCTTCATTCACATCACCCCAGCTACGGCGGGGAAAGAGCAGGTCATGTTGGTTGCCACATCAAGCGGCCTCCTTGTGTCAAAGATAGAGGCCAACGCAGACGCCATGCGCTTCAGGCTACACCAGCGGGAGCCATCCCGCGCATCAAGCCTCAGCAGCAGCGCCACAATGGACATTGCCGAGAATGCGCTTGGCCACTTGTTTGTCAGCACGGAGAGCGGAGGAGTAAACAAAATCCTTGACAAAGACCTGACAAAGCCGCAGCTTAACTTCCAGCACATCAACGTCAGTAGCCACGAACTGCCGTCAGACATGGTACAGTCCATGATTGCAAAGGCTGACGGACAGTTGATAGTGGTGGGGAGCCACCTCGTGAGTCTGCTTGACACTACGAACCATGCCAGAGTCTTTGACGCACACTACTTCCATGCAGACTATCGTTTCAGCGAAGCACGGCCACTGCTGTTGCAACGCTCTGCACACGGTGACGGCCCTGGAGCGCAGCAGAAAAAGGGCGAGCAATGGCTTTTCGCCCTGACAAACGGAGCATTCATCACTACCGGGGACGACAAGGAGCGGCATAGCTACACTCCACACGTGGTGCTGACTCATGTGTCAATACAAGGTGGGAATGACAACTGGGCTGCCGAAAGCATTGACACACTGTCACTGATGCCAGACGAACGCAGCCTCACGGTACACTTCGCTGCCATTGACTACAACGCCCCCGAGCGCATCAGCTACGCCTTCAGACTAATCCCTGAAAACCGCAACGACAGCACAGATTGGAACTACATAGGCCATGACCGCTCTGCTACGCTGTTGGATCTTGCACCTGGCACCTATCTCCTTGAAATACGCTCCACAAACAGCGACGGCGAGTGGCTGAGCAACCAACGCAGACTGACCGTCATAGTGAAGCCAGCATTCTGGGAATCCGCAATAGGACGGCTGCTCATCGTACTGCTCATCGTGGCAACATTGGCAGCCATCATATACACCTATTTATATATAAGGCACATCAAACGCCAGCAACACGAAACATTGGAGAAGTATCTCGCCCTGATAGAGGTGAGGGAAAAGAGTGACGAAACGGCAACACCGCAGCCTGACAACACGCCTGAGACATCAGACATCACCGTGCAGACCGATGACCTTGATCCAATGCTGAAACGCGTGATGGAGTTTGTAGAGGAAAACATCTCCAACAGCGATGTCGGCGTTGGCGATATGGCACTGGCAGCAGCCACGAGCCGCAGCGGACTGCAACGCAAGCTGAAGCAAACACTGGGTGTCACACCACAAGAATTGATGCACGAAGCACGCATCAAGAGAGCCTGTCACCTGTTGCGCTCGTCTGACAAGAACGTTTCCGAGATAGCCTATGCCTGTGGATTCAGCGACCCTAAGTATTTCAGCCGCAGCTTTAGACAAGCCATTGGGCAGACCCCTACGGAGTACAGAGGGGGATGAGGGATTTAAGTGAAGAGTGAAGAATTTTTAAGGGATGATGGATGAGAGATGATGGATGAGAGAAATAAAGCGACTGAATATAGTGGAAAAATGCGTCATACAGCGGTGTATGACGCATTTTTTATCTTCTTTGACGCAAAATTACCCCCATTTCATCGGGAAAACTGACTATCTTTGCAGCAAGAAAACATCATTACTCAACTATTCGATAAATGCCCTGCTTTGGGCTTTCCTCGCTTGAGTATCGTTAAAAATAAGCAACGTGCGAAGAGAGGCCAAGGTCGAGTAAGACGATTACCAAAGGTTGGTAAACTGATTACCAACGCTTGGTAACCACATTACCAAGGCTTGGTAACCCAATTACCAACGCTTGGTAATGTGTCAGAACTACTCCGCTCGGACCCCTGGGATGCTTGCGTAACAATGTGGAGCAATAGCTTCCGACTACTTGAGAAACTTGAAACATAATTACAAAACAAACAATTTCTAACAAAACATTTCATGAGACAGACACTACATCGTATTCTGCTTGCGCTGCTTGCCATCGTGACGATGGGGGCATTGCAGGTGCAAGCCGCAAAAAAAGTACACACGCTGGGTGACTCCACTATGGCTCCTTATGACGAGTCAGCCACCGTCACACGTGGTTGGGGTATGTATTTCGGTAACTTCCTCACCAACGGTTGGATGAGTATCAACTATGCCAAAGGAGGCAGGGACTCACGCGGCGGTTACGAAGAGCTTTGGCAGACAGCCAAAAAGAATGTCACAGCAGGTGATTATGTCATCATCACCTTCGGACACAACGACGAGAAGAACTCCGGCATGGACGGCTACGAGCTGAAGGCCTATTATGAGAGCATCGGCGAAACAGCCAAGGCTGCAGCCGTTGACCTGCGCGGCACCGTCCCATCCACAACCTACAAGGAGTGGCTGGGCAAAATCGTTGATGAGGCGAAGGCCTTAGGTGCCACACCTATTATATGTTCACCCGTATGCCGCAGCTATTTCGACGGTTCAAAGATACGTCGCAATGGGCGTCATGACCTGGGTGACTCATTCTCTGTCCTGACCTCTGGCGGTATCAAGGAGAAACAGAGTGTACCCGCTGATGACCACACAATGGACTATGCCTACCACTCACAGAAGCTGGCAGAGGAAAAGGGTATATCCTTCATAGACCTCACCACCTCCACCGCTAAGCTCTACGAGAGCTATGGCGATGCCAAGTGTCACGAGTATCTCTTTGATGGCGAGGGTTCCACACACTTCAACACCACCGGAGCTGTCTTGGTAGCTCGCGAATGTGCACGGCTGATGAAGGCACAGGGTATTCTGACCGATGCCATAACACTCCCAACCGACCTCACCGTAGCGCCTTCGACAGGTGACTTTGGCGAAGCGTACAAAGGTCAGACACTGCAAAAAGAATTCACTCTCAACGGCTTCGGTCTGTCACCCGAGACAGGTACGGTAAGCGTCACAGCCACGGATGGCATCGTACTTTCGTTTGACAAGAAGGAGTGGCAGACAACCCTTTCTGCTGACTATAGCGGTTCTACGCTGGTAAAGACCTTCTACGCCCAAGTAACGCTGACAACAGACGGTGAGACCACTGGCACCATCACAGTCCGTCAGGACGACAAGACCATCGAGATACCTGTCAAGGCCACTGCCGTTACCTTGGAAGGAGGAACAGAGGTAAAGGCTTACTGGCGCTTGGAAAAGGACGATGCCTGCGAGCTGACCGGTCCTGCCACACCTATAGCCCAGACCTTCCAAGGCATGTACGTGCAGCGTTATTCTAACCCTAATGCAAAGACCGTATGGCCAGAATGGACTGGCTACGATGCAAGCCGCAAGATGCAGCGTGATCTGCTGACAGGAGATGCATGGCCTGCAGACGAGATTGATGATAATCCTGAGCGTTACATACAGTGGGGCATAAAGCCCGCAGTCGGCACAGAACTGAAGATAGACCAGATATCACTCTTCGCATCAGGTTGCGGAGGCAACGGTATGTGCTGCCACATCTACTATTCCACAGACAACTTCGAGACCCGCACCACAATCTTCGAGATGAAGAGCATGCCTGCCAACAATCCACAGTATGTAGAGGCAAAGCCAGTGCTCACTGTCAAGGAGGGTCAGGAACTCCTCGTTCGTGTCTATCCTTGGTACAATGGCGCTGCAAGCGGCAAGACCATCTGCCTCTCTGACCTCACCATCCACGGCATGGCCGTAACAGCTACAGGTATCAGCCAGGTGAGCACAGACAGCACCATGACAACCGCTTTTTTTACCGTTGACGGTCGTCAGCATGCTCAGATGCAGCGCGGCCTGAACATCGTTCGCATGAGCGACGGAAGCATTAAGAAACTCATTTATTAATACTAATCTATAAACAATTATGCAAAAGAAAAGCTATCTTACAAGACTGCTTGTTGCACTCTTCGCCCTGCTGCCCATGATGGCAGCGGCTCAGGAGAGCGTGAAACTGGCTGAATGGAACATGGAGAGCAGTGATGACATCTCTGTCACATGGTTCTCACAGGGCGGAGCACCCCAGATTGCTCCCGATGAAACTATCGGCGACAAAGCCGCTTATCTGCTGACAGGATGGAGCGAGGGCCGCTATTGGCAGCTCTGCACTGGTTATCAGAACAAGGTGCTGCGCATAGAGAATGCCGCAGAGAATGCTATTACCGACTACACCGATGCCTCAAAACACAATGTCTATTATGAGGTGCAGTTCCCCACGACTGGCTACAAGAACATAAGCGTTGACTTTGCCTGTGCTTACGGTGCCAATGCCGAAGCCACGCTGGAGGCTGTAGTCTCTACCGATGGCGGCGCTACATGGTTTGACGCAGGTGCATATAAGACCGCTGCCACATGGTGGACCTATAACAAGAACAGTGTGCAGCTCTCTGCCAACAATAAGGAAAAGGTAATCCTGCGACTCATTGCTGGTAATGGTTTCAAGTCAAATTGGAACATGGACTATGTGGTAGTCAATGGCGAGAAGATGGAAGAGGCGAAGCCCGTTGACGAGAAAGGCTTCACCCTCTCGTGGCCTCTCGGCAAGGGTGCCGATGATGCTACGGCTGCTGAGGTAAAGACTCCCGGTCTCTTCAGCGTGGCAGAGTTTGACTATGGCAAACTGAACATCTCCACACAGCGCGCTGCCGGCACTTCACAGCAGACACTCTACAAGCCTACAAACAACAACGCTGGCACACCTAACGACGATGACGTACTCACCTTTACCATCAAGCCCAAGAAGGGCATTACCTTTGCCCCCAAGTCATTCTCGTTTGAGTCTTCTAAATGGGGAACAGGCGGCGGCAAGTTTGATGTCATAGCCATAGCGGGCGGCACGGAGACAGTGCTCGACCAGGGCTTCAGTCCGCTGCGCAACAATGAGTTCTCACAACTCTCATACGACCTGTCCAAACTGACACCTGACGCTAATGGCCTGGTAATCAAAATCAAGGTCTATTCGCTGGCGACCAGTAAGGAGTATGGCTTTGGAAGCATTGTTCTGACAGGCGATGTGTCTGGTACACCGGAGACTGTGCCTGCCTATACGATGAACGTAAAACTGGGTACTGAAGGTGCAGGCACAGTGTCGTGCAATCCTGCCGGAGCGGAGTTTGACGAGGGAACCGCGCTGACAGTGACAGCAACAGAGAACTTCGGCTATCACTTCGCAGGATGGACCGATGGTGAAGGAAAGAGCGTATCCACGGATAACCCCTACAGCTTTGAGATTGCGCAGAACACCACCCTTGTGGCTACCTACACCAAGAACAACGTATATGCACTCAACATGAAGCTGGAAGGCGGCGCAAACGAGAATCTTGTGCAGTTCCTGCCTACAGGCAACTACGTCGATGGCACACACTATTATGAGGAAGGTACCGATGTCAAGATAACTGCGGTAAACAACCGCATTCTGACCTTCACCAATTGGGAGGGTGACGCACAGGGCACCAGTGCCGAGTATGACATCAAGATGAATTCTGACAAGAACGTCACCGCCAACTTCTCTGCCACCGACTTCATCGTGGGTTGGGATCTCTACAATGATGCTCCTAAGACCGAGCGTGCCGCCGACTATAAGGCAGACACCGAGAATGCCGGTCTGTTGTCTCTGCGCAATGCTGCCGGCGAGACCACCAGCTGGCTTGCCAACGGAGTTGCTGCCGGCAAGATGAACGGCAAGTATGGTGCCCGCGTATGGCGTCCACTCACAGGCAATTATTACTTTGAGATTTCATTCTCTTCCAAGGGCTATGAGAACCTGAAGCTGTCAGCCTCTGTCGGCGATGACTACAACGCACACAGCATCATCTTTGCACAATACAGCACCGACGGCGGTCAGACATTCAAGACCTTCGGAACCTATAACCTGCCAAACCGCGGCTGGGACTCACAGGAGTTTGACCTTCCTGCTGATGCTGCCGGCGTTGACCGTCTCTTTATCCGCTTCATGCCCGACTACGACTCACCAATGACAGGTGTGGCAAGTGATAACGACGGCACGGCTGTCGCCGACATCTTCGTGCTGGCCGATGCTACAGGTGCAGCCAGTGAAGTGGCTACCCTCGTCTCAAGCACTCCTACTGACAATGCTACAGGAACATCACGCAATGGTTCTGTGATACTCAACTTCGACAATAAGATCAAGGCCGGCACTGGTGCTGCCACGCTCAATGGAGAGCAGATAAAGCCAATCATCAGCGGCAAGTCAGCCATCTTCAAGTACGCAGGTCTGAACTATGCGACCCAGTACGCCTTCACCATGCCTGAGGGCGTGCTCGTAAGCCGTAGCGGACAGGCTGTAGCCGCCACCTCTATCACATTCACCACGATGGAGCGTCAGCAGCCCGAAGCGAAGTTGTATGATGCAGTAGTAGCCCAGGACGGCAGCGGTGACTACACCAAGCTGCAGGATGCCATAGACAATGCACCTGCAGGACGCGCAAAGCCTTGGCTCATCTTCGTGAAGAACGGACGCTATAACGAGCACATCGACATACCGGCCACAAAGACCTATCTCCACATCATCGGTCAGGACCGCGACAAGACCGTTGTCTATGACAACCGTCTCAGTGGCGGCGACAACGCCTATCCCGTTGACCCGGGTGCGTCGGTAGTGGTAAAGGCCGCTGACACCTTCTTTGAGAATATCACCCTTGAGAACAGCTACGGCTACGAGAAGTTGGACGGACCGCAGGCTCTGGCCCTGAACACCGTTGCTGACCGCGTCTGCATGAACAATGTGGCACTGCTCTCTTATCAGGACACATGGATCACATCAAGCAGCTCTACGGCGCGCCACTACATCAAGAACTCACTCATCGAGGGAGCAGTTGACTTCATCTACAACAACGGCGACGTGTATCTGGATGGCGACACCCTGCAGATTAACCGTCCTAGCGGCGGCTACATTGTTGCGCCACGCCACACTGCCGATACGAAGTGGGGCTATGTGTTCCAGAACAACATCATACGTCCACGCAACGGTATCAACGTCACCGACGTATGGCTGGGTCGTCCTTGGCATGATCAGCCCAAGACGGTGTTTATCAACACACAGACATTCATCAACATCCCTGCCAAGGGCTGGTACAACACCATGGGCGGTCTGCCTGCACTTTGGGCAGAGTACAATACTGTTGACAAAGACGGTAATCCCGTTGACCTGAGCCAGCGCGAGACCTATTACTACTACTGGATTGACAAGGAAGCCGGCACCAAGGCTGAGGTATTCAATGTGAAGAACACGCTGACAGCAGAGGAGGCATCAGAATACACGCTGAAGAACGTGATGGGCGGCGATGACAACTGGCAGCCCGACCTGATGTGCGAGGCCTGCGATGCTCCTGTAGTAAAGGCTGCTGGCAGTCAGCTGCAATGGGAGGCTGTGCCTTACGCCATCTGCTACGTGGTGACCAAGAACGGCGAGGTTGTGGGCTTCACGAAGGATACCACCTTCAACGGCTACACGGATGGCGACACCTGGCAGGTACAGGCGGTCAACGAGAACGGCGGCCTGAGTCAGAAGGCAAAGGCTAATGGTACAACGGCTGTTGACAAGGTGTCAGCATCTGCCAACCAACAGCCTGTAGCAATCTACACCGTTGACGGTTGTCAGACAAGCAACCTGCAGCAGGGGCTGAACATCGTTCGCATGTCAGACGGTACGACTAAGAAATTGATGGCACAGCCCACGAGATAAATGGATCATTCATAATGCACCGCTCAGCCCTTTAGGACGCTATTCCCTAAGGGAAAACCGCAGGGCACGGTGGCTGGAGAGATGAGAGACTGTACGCAGTGTCCCCCGGGAGAGTTTCTCTCGGGGGACATTTTTTTGAAGATCTTGCGGGGAAACCGCAAGACACTGTAACCGCAAGTCAATGTAAAGGGGGTGGGGGGATATCCTTTACACTTTGTTTCCGCAGATACACGCAGTTCTTTCCTATAGCGATGAACTGAACAGCGGTATGAAGATACTTAGATGCTTAATTCATCCAGAACGGTGATGAGTCGCTTGTCAAAGCATTTGTCGGTACGTATGCACTCAGAGAATGGAACATAGACGATGTCGTTGTTACGATATCCTATCATCACGTTGCGCTGACCCTGCAGTATGGCTTCGATGGCTCCCACCCCCATGCAACTTGCCAGTATGCGATCACGTGCTGAGGGGCTGCCGCCACGCTGCATGTGTCCAAGTATGGATACACGGACATCAAACTCCGGGAATTCCTTCTTCACACGGTCAGCATAGTAGAAAGCTCCGCACTTAGGGCTCTCTGACACTATAACGATGCACGATTTCTTAGACTTACGTATGCCGCGCCCCATGAAGACAGCCAGCTGATCGACGTCGGTAACCTCCTCTGGTACGATGGCTGCCTCCGCACCGCAGGCTATGGCGCTATTCTGTGCCAGGAAACCTGCATCGCGTCCCATTACCTCAACAAAGAAGATACGCTCATGGGAATTGGCGGTATCGCGGATGCGATCGACACACTCCATGATAGTATTCATTGTCGTATCATAGCCGATGGTGGCATCCGTACCGTATAGATCGTTGTCGATAGTGCCGGGCAAACCAATCACGGGGAAGTCATGCTCCTGTGCGAAGTCACGCGCACCTGTCAGCGAACCATTGCCGCCAATGACGACCAGGGCGTCAATCTCTTCCCTCAGACAGGTCTCATAGGCTTTCTGTCTGCCCTCAACGGTCATGAACTCCTTGCTGCGGGCACTCTTCAGAATGGTGCCGCCCTTGGTGATGATACCGCTGACGTCCTCGGTGGTAAACTCTTTCACCTCGCCATTGATGAGGCCATCGTAGCCACGATAGATACCTTTGATCTTAAAACCGTTGTAAATGCCAGCTCGTGTCACCGCACGTATAGCGGCATTCATGCCAGGTGAATCGCCACCTGATGTCAAAATACCGATAGTTTTAATCTTACCCATAATGATTCTTTCTAATAGTATCTTTCACGATAGAGCTGTACGTATGTGACGTTCTGCTCCTTGTTGAAACTAATTTTGTTCTCGCGAGCCAACCAACCGATAGCAGCAAAGAGTACCGGCATGTCAAGACCAGTCTCTGATTGCAACTCCTCAAAGTTGAGGCGGCCCTTACTCTCTAATGTACGCCAAACAATCCCGGCGTTCTCGCCAATTAGGTTGTTAATCATAATCAGTTAGTCCTTTCTGTGTTTGTAAATAATGTTATCTGTATGCGATTACTCGCTTATATTCTTCTCGATAGTCAGTACATTCCTGTTGTTTTCATAGGCGTAACTGACTGCATCCATTTTCTTGGTGACAAGATATATGCCAAGCCCACCGACATGCCGCAATTTCCACGACAGCTTGGTGTCGGGCTTTTCCCGTTCCAGAGGATTGAAGGGGACGCCGCCGTCCTTGAAACGTATCGTGATGCGGTCCGTCCTCAGTATGTCCACATCCAGATAGCCGTCCACGTCATCGGGGTAGGCATAGGATGTGATATTCATGATTATCTCCTCGCAAGCCAGACGGAGGAGCATACCATCCTTCAGGCCGCAGGAGGATATCTCAGGCGTTTTCAGAACGGCTCTCAGTATCTGACGAGCCTGACCCTTAATATGTTGGAAATGTAGTTCACTCATCACTATTTGCGTTTTTCTTTACTTCATACAGAACTGCCTTACGCATACCGCCCCACCAGGACGATGATAGATCTTGGTCCCACAAGCACTCCGTCCTGGCTTTCCGGCAGTCGTTCCGTTCCCGGCTCGCAGATGTCGTTGGGGGATTCCATGCCTGTGTTGGCAAAGACATGCCACTTCATGCCTTCTGGCAACCGAGGCAATTCAAAGCCGTGTGCCTCCCAATGCATGTTCATTGCCACATAGATGAAGTCGTCGGGGACACCGTTGCTCTGGGCATATTGACCGTTAAGCATGAATGCAAGGGTGAGGTTGTGATACCCACTCTCAGGCTGCCAAGCCTTCACGCCGTGCCATGAGAAGTCGGGGTAACCCAAGCCGAGGTAGTCGCTATGCCGGAGATTGTCCTCATAACGCAGCACCTTATGACGGCGGCGGAACTGTATCATCAGCCTGAAGAAGCGCAGGATGTCTGCATTCTTCTCCGCATTACCCCAATCGAGCCAGGCTATCTCATTGTCCTGACAGTAGGCATTGTTGTTGCCCTGTTGCGAGTTTCCAATCTCATCGCCCGACAGAATCATGGGTATTCCCTGACTCAGCATGAGCATGGTGACTGCATTCTTCACTTGTCGGCGGCGCAGGCTCAGGATGTCTGGATTGTCGGTATTGCCCTCACAGCCGCAGTTCCAACTGTTGTTATTATTCTCACCGTCGCGGTTATCCTCGCCATTGGCCTCGTTGTGCTTGCTGTTATATGACACAAGATCCCACAGGGTGAAGCCGTCGTGAGCGGTGATGAAGTTCACGCTGGCCTTGATGCCTCGTCCCTGTGAGGCATAGAGGTCTGGCGAACCGATGATGCGTTCCTTTACATCACCCAAAACCTGATCGTCGCTCTTCAGTAAACGCCGCATGCTGTCACGGAATTTTCCGTTCCATTCGGCCCATCGTCCCCACGACGGGAAGGAGCCTACCTGATAGAGACCACCTGCATCCCACGCCTCAGCGATGAGTTTTGTCTTACCGAGAATAGGGTCATGTGCCAGCGATTCGAGTAGTGGCGGGTTAGACATCGGGTTACCGTTCTGGTCGCGTCCCAAGATAGCCGCCAAATCAAAACGGAAACCGTCGATGTGGTAGTCCGTAACCCAGTAGCGCAGACTTTCCACTATCATGTCGCGCACATTGGGGTTGTTGCAGTTCAGCGTGTTGCCGCAACCGCTGAAGTTGTAGTAGCTGCCATCGGGGGTCAGCATATAATAGGTCTTGTTGTCTATGCCGCGATAGGAGATATAGGGCCCTTGTTCGTTGCCCTCGGCGGTGTGATTGAACACCACATCGAGTATCACCTCTATGCCGTTAGCATGTAGCTGCTTGACAAGGTTCTTCAGCTCATCCACCTGCATGGCGAAACGCCCCGAGGAGGCGTAGGCAGCCTTGGGAGCAAAGAATCCTACGTTGCTATAGCCCCACAGGTTGAGTAACTGACGCCCGTCGATAGGTGAGACACGGTGGTTCTCAAACTCGTCAAACTCATGTACGGGCATCAGTTCCACACAGTTCACACCCAGTTCCAGGAGGTATGGTATCTTCTCCACGATACCGGCGAATGTGCCCTTGTGCTTTACCCCCGAGCCGTTACCGCACGTAAAGTTGCGCACGTGCATCTCATAGACGATGAGGTCGTTGACGGGAGTTTGCAAGGGCAGGTCATCCTCCCAGTCGAAATCATCGAACACTACACGTGCCCGATAGGGGTAGCAGTTATCCCAGTTCGGTTCCTTTCCCCACACGTCACGCCCCACAATCAGCTTGGCGTAGGGGTCGAGCAGTATCTTCGACCTGTTGAAACGATGGCCTTCCTCTGGCATGAAGGGACCGTCCATTCTGTATCCGTACTCTATGTTCTCGTAATCCAAGTCGAACACCATCATGGAGAACACGTTGCCCAGACGGAATTCCTTGAAGAAGGGAATCTCCACGAAGGGCTGTTCTTCACGGTTGTGAAAGAGCACCAACGTACAGTTTGTGGCATAGCGGGAATAGATAGAGAAATTAACCGCATTGCCTATGACCGTTGCGCCAAAGGGATAGGGCCTGCCTGTACGCAACTTCAGTCCCTGATATTCATGGGTTGGAAATAAATCGACTCTGTGCATACTGACGAATTAACAATTTAACAAATTAACAAATTAACAAATTAATCCCAGCGTCTTAGCCCTTCACTTCTTCCAGAGTGTTGAAGGTCTCAAAGAAACTGTTGAAGCCCGTGACACTCATGATATCCTTGACCTCATCGCTGACTCCGACCAGACAGAACCGTAGCCCTTTGGAAGCTGCCATCTTCTTGCAATACAGCAGCACGCGCAATCCTGTACTGGATACATAATTACACTCTGTCATGTCAAGCACAGCATCATTTCCTTTCTCCAGAATTGCAATGATACCGTCCTGCACCTCCTGATAATTGAACGAGTCCAGCTCGTCACTTAGCTTATATATTTCCATAGTTTCATTTATTAAGTATTATAAATCATGCATTATGCATTAACATCAGGGGCTCTTTCCTCCAGTCCATGCAGGCTCGTACACGCAGGTCGGCGTATGGTTCGGCATTGACGATGGTCGGATTGTTCGTCATCAGCTGCTCCGTGCCATAGAGGAAGGAGAACGGGCGGCCCAGACTCGTTGTCACATCAATGGCTTCATGCAGCAGGTTCACGTCATCCTGGCAGTCAAACATAAACCGATCCGTGTCATGATTGTCGAGGAACAATACCAGCTTGAAGTCCTTGGGATACTTGGCAAAGTGTTCCTCTATCTTGCTGCGCAGGGTATCGTTGCCTTTGATGCCACGTCCCGCATGAACCTCCTGCAGCAGGATGTCACGATATGCAAAGTCCAGTACGCCGTCCAGTGTTTCTGTGTAATCGGTCTGCAGGGCATCCTGGTTAAACGGCTTACTCTCTTGAGCCAGGAACTCGTTCAGCCTGGCTTCTGTCTTGAAGTACAGTTGACCTGCAAGGTTAGGCCCGATGCCCTGAGCCCATACCTCTCCGAACACCACGATATCGTTGCGAACAGCCTGCACACCCTCACGAAGCTTCTTCAAGAACTCATGCGGCTGGCCCAAGGCGTGGTCGATGCGGAATGCATCCACTCCCATACGGGCCAAGCGCTCTGCCTTGTCAACCATAAAGTTCACCACTTCAGGGTTCGTTAGGTTAAACTTAGGCAAGTCCCCGAAGCCCAGGAACGATACAAACGCGTCGCTATTCTCCTCTGTAAAGAAGAACCAGTCGCGGTGATTGCCGCCGTTTTTCAGCAGAGACTCCACAAAGACTGGCGCTTCATACCAGCAGTGGTTTGGCACAAAGTCACAGATTATCTTCATCCCCTTCTCATGGGCAGTGTCAAGCAGGCACTGATAGTCCTCCCACGTGCCGAGATGCGGATCCACCTCATCAAAATTCAGAGTGTGGTATCCGTGATAGTTTGCCGACTTGAAGATAGGCGAAAGCATCACGGCATTGAAGCCAAGGCCCTTGATATAGTCAAGCTTCTCTATAACTCCCTGCAATGTTCCCCCGCAGAACACATTCTCACTCTTAGGCGGTGTCTGCCACCCTCCGTTAAATCTGTCAATCAGCAGATGATAGATACGGACATTATCAAACCAATTCTTCATGCTTAGATATAGTGTTTTAGTTATTAGTATATATTTGTGTATGAATAGTTATTGAGCATATTTGCGCATCAGGTAGAACTGATAGCGATACACGATGCACGCCATGCCTAGATATACCGCAGCCTGTATCCACAGTATGCGCAGCTCTGGCAACACCTGACTGACGTTGGCTCCCATGGAGTTCACACGTATGAAGGCCCTCACGCCGAACGTACTGGGGAAGAGCCACGATATGCCCTGCCATGCGCCAGGAATGCTGGACTGCGGCCATGACACACCGGTCATAAATAACAACGGCACAGAGACGAATACCATCAGCAGCATCACGTTCTCCCTATAACGCACCAGGCAGCTCACCGTCATGCCAAAGAAGACACTTGCCAGCGTGTAAGGCAGCAACAGCCAGAACAGCGCCCAGCCAGAACCCTGTTGCGGGAATGAGAACATCGCAGGCACCGCCATAGACAGGTATGCAGATGTTGCAGCACCTATCATAAGATAGCATAGCGCCTTGCCCCACACTATGCGGTATGGCCCACGGTAATGCGGGTCGTCGTCGGGGATAAGCCGGCCATTGCGGTGTCGCTCGCGGGCGGTTCCAGCAGCCATACCGATACCCAGTGCAAGCGCCTGTTGCACAAGAAGCATCAGCACCGCAGGCAGCACGCATGAGCCATATCCGCCCGAGGGATTATACATCACCACCCCATCCACAGCCAGCGGCTGGGCCGAGATGACAGCCTCACGCTTGGTGTAGGCGCCGCTCTTCTGCATACTGATTCCCGCACCCAGTCGCCCTGCCTCGACCATTGCGGTCTGATAGACAGCCTTATAGGCAAGCATCAGGGACATATCACAATAGACACTCACCGTAGCCTGCTCACCGCGATTCACGCAATCGGCAAAGTCGGAAGGGATGAGGTATATGCCGCGAACCAACTGACGGCTGACTAGCGAGCGTGCCTCATCAAGGTCCTGAGCATAGTATTTGACATGCACATCAGGCGTGGCGTCACAGTCGTTGATGAACTGGCGCGACAGCGCTGAGTGCGACTGATCAACGACGGCAACAGGCGTTTCACGCAGCGTCTCGTTGTTGTATATCCACGAGTAGATCAACGGATAGCCCAACGGCACCACGACAAGGAACATAAGCACACCTTCGTCCTTTATGACCTTCACCATCTCATGCCGCCAAATGTGGAGCACATCCGTGAAATGTTCATGTATTCTATTAAGGAATGTAAACATAATTCAGCATTGCGTTTTTGACTTTACGAATTACGAACCAAGGCAACAGCGTGAAGGCGATAAGCGCCACAAAATGGAACCACACCTCAATGACAGGGAATCCATTGAGCACCGTAGCCTGATAGAGCATCCAGTAATGACGCAAGGGAAAGAGCCATGACATCGCCTGCAGCGGTGCGTCCATGCCTGCCACGGGGAATGCCGAGCCGCACATGGAGATGCCCAGCACCTGCCATAGTGACGAGATACTCATCGACATGCGCATTGAGGGCATCAGGCCAAAGGCGAAGATGCCGAAGCCGAGGCCTGCAGACACTTGCAGCAGTGTGAGGCGCACAATCTTCCATGTGCCGCCAAGCCGCGGAAAGCCAAGTACTTCAAAGATATAATACTCATAGAAGAATATCACGAGCAGGAATACCAGCGCATGGATGATAAACTTGCCAAGGATAGCCACCAGGATATTGTTACCGGCAGTGTCGAGCCATTCCTTTCCTGTCCCCAGCTTCATCTCCATACCTAGCGAGTAGGCAGAGAGCAGCGCCATAAAGAGCATCAGGATGCCCGGCACAAAGACCGTCGTCAGCGAGTAGTTGTACGAGCCTTCAGGGTTGGCTATCATGTGGGCATCAACGGCAATGGGCTGCATGGCAACCTTTATCTGCTCCTTCGACGCGCCCTTTCCGCTCAGCGTGGCCTGTCCCACAGCCTTGGAACCGAGGGTGCCGATGGTGGTCAGGTCTTTGGAAGCCATTGAGCCGGCGGTCATACAGGTCATCGTGTAGTAGTACGAAATCTTGGGCTGACGACCTGCCAGCAACTTCTCCGCAGTGCCATCGGGGATGTACAGGTAGGCAAACACCTTGCCTTCCTGCATTGCGCAGCGGGCCTCGGTGACATTGGCAAACCAATAGACGATGCGAGTGCTGCGCATTGACTCCAGATTGCGAATGAGACCGCGCGACGTGGCGCTGTTATCGTGGTCCACCACACCGATGGGCAGATCCTGAGGGGTGCCCTCGTCGAGCATCGTAGTGAAGAAAACCACCAGCAATAGCGGGAACACTATCATGCAGAAGGCGTAGATGGTATTCTTCCGCAGGATTTCCAGTTCGCGTAGCGCTACATGGCCTATTTGAGATAAATACTTCATTATTCTTACTTTTTATCTCTTACTACTTATTTCTTACCTCTTTTATTATATATACTCACCTCATTACTTCTCCAGTATGACAGACATACCCGGACGGATATCTGCAATCTTTGCTATCGGACGGGCCTTTACCTCAAAGGTCTTCTGGTCATACTGACCGCTGGCCTTCGTAGCTTTCCATGCAGCAAATGAGCCCTTGTCCTTCATCGAGGTGACCTTCATCTTGGCCTCTTTGTCAATTGCCGGGATACGTACTGTTATCTCCTGCCCCACCTTGACATTCTTCAACAGATCCTCACGTATGTTGAACGTAGCCCACTGGTCTTCCATCACAGCGATGGTCATAATGGGCGTACCCGTGCCTACGAGCTCACCCACCTTTGGATATACATCGGTCACCTCGCCTGCCATCTGTGCCACCTGCACAGTCTCACGTATGTAGCTGTTCACCTCCTGCACGGCACCGCGGGCCTGACCCGCTGTGGCTGACGCGGCACGGCGCTCCTCAGCGCGGGCACCGTTGACAGCCATGTCATACGAGCTCTGCGCAGCCTTCACCTGGGCCTGAGCCGACTTGTACATAGCCTCAGCCTCATCAAACTTCTGCGCACTTACCACCTCCTCTTCATAGAGATACTTCATGCGCTTATATGACTTCTCGGCTATCTCCAGTCCTGCCTTTGCCTGCTCCAGGAGCTGTGCGGCGGCCTGTATCTGCTCCTTGCGGGCTCCGTTCTGAGCCATCTGCTCCATTGCCTGGGCTGCATCGGCGGCACTCCGGGCTTGTACCATCTTGGCCTCCACCTCGGGAGCTTCGATGATAGCCAGCGTATCACCAGCCTTCACAAAGTCACCCTCCTTCACTCGGAGCTCAAGGATACGTCCGGGCACCTTACCCGACACGCGATACTCCTCCACTTCCATCTCGCCCTGTATCACCTCAGGGGCACGGCCCAGGGTCAGGAAACCGATGAGAGCTACGATAACTACTACTGCCGAAAACCCTGCCACAGCTAGCAGGATATTGTTATGCTGTTCTTTTGCTTTATCTGTCATAATACTCTTAAATTATAATTCTCAATCCTCAATGCTCAATCCTCAATGCTCAATGGTCAATGCTCAATGCTCAATGCTCAATGGTCAATGCTCAATGGTCAATGCTCAATGCTCAATGGTCAATCCTCAATGGTCAATGGTCAATCCTCACTCCAAGATACCCAGTGCCTTCTCCAGCTCTACCTGACTCAGCTTGACACCAATCTCCGCGTCAATCTTCTGCGACTGAGCCTGGTTCCATGCTGTCTGCGCCTCCATTACGGTGGTGTGCGATGCAGTACCCTCCTTGAAGGCAAGGTTGGCCATGCGCAGGTTCTCCTCAGCATTAGCAACATTTGACAGAGCCATCGTGAGCTTCTTCTGCGCCTCCT
Organism: Prevotella sp.; assembly: GCA_017478025.1. Classification (GTDB taxonomy): domain Bacteria; phylum Bacteroidota; class Bacteroidia; order Bacteroidales; family Bacteroidaceae; genus Prevotella. The sequence goes on along the minus strand of JAFVGZ010000018.1, from coordinate 111,713 downwards.
TCACCTTGAAGTTATTCTGACGCACTTGCAGGTTCACCATCTCGCGTGCATCGTCGAGCTCGAGCTTTGCCATTGCCGTAGTACCCTTAGAGGCACGCACCTTGTACTTCACGTCACCCCAATTCCACACGGGCACTCTCACCACGACAGCCATGTTCCATACTCCTCCAAACTTCTTCTCAAAGCCATTGAAGGTGTTCGGATTTGTCACGGCATAGCCTCCCGTGAGCAGCACCTGTGGCATGTTGCCGGCTTTCAGCGCGTTTGTGGCCTGGCTTGACAGGTCCACCGTGTTCTGCAACACCTTCAGCTCAGGCCTGTTCTCCAGGGCTATGGATGCATCGGCAGGTATCACCGCACCGGCTCCCTCAGCTATCTGAGCCTCTGTAAAGAGTTCCTTACGCTCTTCGTCAGCCAGCACGATCTGCTCATCCTCGGGCAGCCCGCACAGCTGGCACAGGAACATCTTCGAGAGTTCCAACCCGTCAGTCACCTGTGTCAGCGCCATCTCTGCCTCGTTTACTCTCACGCTGACGCTCAGGCCGTCGCCTTTCGTAGCCACGCCTTGGTCTATCATCTTCTGCACATCGCCGTTCAGCTTTCTGACGAGTGCCACATAACTCTCAGCGAGTGTCTGCTTATGCCTAAGCGACACTACCTGCCAGTATGCCTGTTCTATATTATATAAGGTGTTCTGGCGCTTCATCTCCAATGAGTTTGCTGCTATCTGCTCGTTGATGTCAGCCATCTTGTTGGCTGCCACGATGGCACCGCCCATAAACACGGGCTGGGTCACCGTTACCGCACCCGCAAACATATTGCGCGTGTCAGTACGGAAGCCATCCACCAAGCCTGCTCCGACTTGGTTCAGCACTCCTGCAAACTGCCCCAGATCCTGGCCTATCTTGTCCTGTGTGGCAGATGGCAAATGAGACATCAGCGGCGACAATGCATCCTGCAACTTGCCCGTAGCACTCGTGCCCATATTCCGCAGAGCTGCCTTCTGGTCATCATTCAGGAGCGACATCTCTCTGCTCATCAGCACATAGCCGCCCAGCGCATTCACCTTTGGCAGATACTGTGTGCGCGCAGACTTACGCAGGTTGGTGTTCACCTCCTGCTTTATCCTCGCCACACCCATCTGTTTGTTGTTTCTCAATGCCATTGCCCTGCAACTGTCGAGCGTCAACATCCGTTGCGCACCTCCGGCCATAGGCAACGACAACAGCATCCCGAGCATAACCGCCCGGACCATCATCGTCCATTCAGATTTTCTCTTCTTCATGACTTTATTTCTTCTATTTATTGTTACAGTTTCCCTGCTTTATGCTTTCGACCATTGTTACATTTCCCCTGCTTCCCTTTTCGTTCATTGCCCTCCCCTGCAAGGGGTGGCTCAGCCAAGGGAATGTCAGAACTCATAACCGAGGTTCAGGAAGAAATACGCTTTCTTCGTATGGTTGCTATAACCGAGCGTAGCCCCGAGGGGACCGAAGATTGTATTGAAGTAATAGGCTGCCTGCACGCCAAACATCGTACGGTTGTCAAAGAGTTCCTTCAGCTTGTCAGCCTGCTGCCCGAATGCCACACGGACCAACGCGTAATGGTTGTCACCGATGCGCTGCTGCAGTTGCAGCTGTGCGGCAGCAAACTGCTTCGCGATATACTCCATGTGTCCGATGCCTGCAAACGGCATCTGCTGCTGCACGTAATGCCCGAACCATTCACCGCCTATGTTATTGCCAAAGACAGTGGGAACCACAGCGCCGAAGAGCAGACGGCCGTACAGCATGGGCTGGATAGTGAAACGCCCGCCGATGGTAAATGACATACGCCAGTTGGCACTCACGTCGCTCATGCCGGCGGTATTCCCCTGTCGGTTTCCCTCTGCATCGCGAACGTAGAGCTTGGCCATATTATTCGTAAGATATGAATACTCCGCATTCAGCCTGGCACCCCTTGTGGGGAAATACCAGCTGTCCTCGCTGTTGTAGGTCAGACGGGCACGGTAACTGAAGAAATGCTCATCACGCAGCGTCAGCTCAGGCGTGTCCTCTGCCCCCAGCTTATTGCGGTAATGCATGTAGTCCCAACGCACGCCGAACTGAAGATTGAAGTTCTTCAGATTGAAGTTGATGGGGGTCAGCTCACCTTGGAACTGGTTGTACAGAATGTTGAATGAGCGCTCGCCTTTCAGATAGACATCCACATCATTCCTGCAGAACTCAAAGCTGGCAGTAGGTCTGGTGAAGCTTCGTGGGTGTACCGTCAGCTCGGCACGTGTCTTCAGTCGCTTGCCCAGTCGCAGCGTGATCTCCGTATTGACGGGTATGGCTGTCTTCAGAGGGATGTCAAGTCCGGCCTGTACAGTAGCATATTCCTCCGTATCGAAACGGAATCCCGCATGCAGCTGCACCGACTTACGCTGGCCTGCCGAGAGGATGGCGCGCACTCCGTCACCATCAGGCACCAAGCGGCACTCTGCCGTCTGATAGAAAAGGTCCACGCGCATAGTGGTGGTAATCTGCTGCTCCAGTTTTGCATCTATGCTGTCCACCTTGTTCAGGTGAAACTTCTGCCTCACGAAGCGCTCTGCCTGCGGCGTCATATTCTCAAAGGTGAACCCCGTCACGCGTTGCTTCTCGGTCAGCACCCCTGGGCGCAGCGGCTGATGGATGACTGGATGGAAATTCTCGTCTATGCCGATTATCTTCTTCAGGGCTATAATCTCGTCCCAATGGCGCATAGCCTCTTCCTCGCCTCGGCGTATCAGCGTGTCGATGGCAGCCGGAGTAAAACTGGCGGCGTTGAAGCCCTTTGTGTTTACGGGCACATGAAGGTCGGTAATGGCCAGGTTCTCGTCATACTTGTTCTTACAGTTCACGTCCACAATCTGGCTTATGATGCTCATCGTGCCGCCCATATCCTCAGCTACCTTTGGAGGGCCCTGCACGGTGACGCCAATGATGACCTCTGCTCCCATCTCGCGGGCAATGTCGGCAGGATAGTTGTTCTTCAAGCCGCCATCTACGAGCACCATATCGCCCAGTCTCACAGGCGAGAAGGCAGCGGGGATTGACATCGAGGCACGCATGGCCTGTGGCAAGCGGCCGCTGTGGAAGTCATATTCGTTGTTGGTGATGATATCAGTTGCTACGCACGAGAACGGTATCTGCAAATCCTTTGAGAAGTCAATGGAGTCGGTATAGCCTACGCAGAGTTTCTGAAACAGCTCAGCCAGGTTCTTGCCTTTGATGATGCCGCCGGCATTCATATCCTTCTTGCCGATGGTCAGGCCTGTAGTAATAAAATAGGTGTTCTGCTTCTTGCGGTCATTGATGCTCTGGTTGCGCATATCCTCCTTGTCGCTTATCACGTAGCTCCAGTCCTGCACGCGCACCAGCGAGTCGAGCGCATTGGCGTTATAACCTATGGAATACAGGCCGCCGATGATGCTGCCCATCGATGTGCCCGTCACGTAATCTACAGGGATACCGGCCTTCTCCAGCACCTTCAGCACGCCGATGTGCGCCATACCCTTGGCACCGCCGCCACTCAGCACGATGCCCACCTTCTTTCGGTTAGCATAGACGCTGTCACTTTGCGCATTAGCCAGTACGCATGTCAGCAACGCAACTAATATCAATATCGTTTTTTTCATAATATCATGCTTATCTCTTGGTCTTAGCATAGTATTTCACTCGGTACTCCATAGGGGTCATTCCCATTTGCTCTTTGAAGTATTTGCCAAAGAATGAGGCGTTCGGAAACTTCAGGTCATTAGCTATCTCCTGCATTGTCATATCCGTATAGCGCAGACGGTGCTCAATGGCCCTCATTGTGAAGAGTTTGATAAACACACTCGGTTTGCGGTTCATCACTTCCTTCATAACGGTCGAAAGATATTTCGGGGTGATATTCAGCATGTTGGCATATTCCTCCACCTTGCGTATGCGCCCGTCGCTCTGCTCCACCAGCCGCATAAACTGATCCGTGATACGTCGTTTATGAACCCGGCCACTGTTCTCCTCTGCGGCAAACGCCATCGCCTGCATGCTGTCAGGAAATGCGCGGTTCTCAGGCTTGGTGCGTCGCATGATCTCCATCATCTCCAGCATCATCGTACCTATGAGAGCACGGGCAATGTCTGGATAGAGTCCTACGGAGATGTTCTTCATCCTGCTGATAATCAAATCAAAATAGTTGTCCAGCAACTTCACTTCCTCTCCGTTGAGATGGGTCACAGGATTCAACTTCAGATGCGGGATATCAGCAAGGCTCGCTTGCGTAAAGATATTGATATTGAATAGTCCGCTCCGGGAGAACCATATCTGCCGACACTTGAAATCTGTCGTGGCCATAAAGTTGGATGCCACGCTATGAGCCATATATAGGAAGAGGTCATTCTCCTTCATCTGAGTCAGCACACCGTCATACTCCAACTGAGCACGGCCCGATGTGCAAACGATAATGAGGCCGTAATCCTCCATATAGAAAGTGCCGGAAGGAATGGTGCACACATTTTCGGTCACCACCAGATCATCGCTGTCGCCTATTCTGTATGTGTCTCTGCCTATGGGAGGTTTTAGGTTTTGTAGTTTCATATATGTTCGTTTTTGCAAACTCATGTGCAAAATTAGTCTATTTTTCCGAAACTGCAATGCTTTTTTTTTCATAAAATGTGTTCTTTTACATCTGCAAGTCGGAAAAATAGCACATTTTGTTGATCTTACGGCTCAGTTTGCGAAAAAGAAAGCATAGAAATCACCTTTCCATAGGCTTACGGAACATCGTCATAGCAGAAGACCAATTGTTGCATAAATCCTATGAATAACTATGCATCAACTCCCTATGAAAAAACCTCTAAAAAATCGCTAAAAAACTTCCAGGAGAGCCAAAATGACCCTTCGCAGGGTCCCCGAGTAACTTTAACCCCCTCGAAGTAGGTCTTTTACCCCCTTAAAGTTACTCCGCGACACCCTTAAAGTTACTCGCGGACAGGCCAAAAATTCACCTCTGATACCGCTATATTGTCCCATTTTTACCCTTTAGAAAATCCAATTTTAATACACCAAACACTAACCTCCTATATAACAATACTTTACAAAACCGGCCATTTTAGCGCATATACGCAAAAATATATTTTGTCGTGGAAAATAATCGACTGTAGAGCACGAATAAATATGTATTTTCTGCATAAATGTCACTTTTGTCCTATCGCCCAAAATGTTGTAGCACAGGAGGCGACGTATCTCACGTCGCAATCGTCAGCCATCACAATCAGCCATCATAATAACACACATCATTATCAGCATCACAATAACCGGCATCATTATCAGCATCACTAACAACTGAGACATGAGGACACATCGCCTCCTGTTTTTCCTGCAAATATCCCACAAACATCAATATAAAACAGACACACCCACGGAAAAAACAACGATTACAGCTCCCATATCTGCAATCGTAACCGAATTGTAACCCAGTTTATTAGTCTGTTTGGTTAAGTTTGTGTATCTTTGCAACGCAATTAAAATGCTATTAATATGACTATCGAATTATTTTTCAAGCTACTTGGCACTCTGGCGTTGCTCATCTATGGAATGAAGACCATGAGTGATGCCCTGCAGAAAATGGCAGGTCCAGGCTTGCGACACATCTTAGCCCGCATGACAGGAAACAGGCTGAGCGGCATGCTGACAGGCACAATGCTGACCTGTGCCGTGCAGTCGTCATCGGCCACGACCGTGATGACGGTATCATTCGTCTCGGCAGGACTGCTCACACTGGCACAGGCTATCTCAGTCATCATGGGTGCCAACATCGGCACCACCCTCACGGCGTGGATTATGTCGCTGGGCTACAACATCGACCTGACCATAGTGGTGTTCCCAGCCTTCCTCATCGGTATGGTGCTCATATACAAGAAGCGCCACCGCGTGGCAGGCGATTTCCTCTTTGGATTGGCGTTCCTCTTTTGGTCGCTCGTCATGCTGAGCAGCGTGGGGCGCGATATGGATTTGGCACACAATCCCGATGTCATCGAGTTCTTTGCCTCATTTGATACGGGCAGCTATTTCACCATTCTGGCCTTCCTGGCTGCCGGCACCATCATCACCTGCATCGTGCAGTCATCGGCAGCGGTGATGGCTATTACCATTCTGCTCTGCTCTACCGGCGTGCTGCCCATATACATGGGTATTGCCCTGGTGATGGGCGAGAATATCGGCACTACGGCAACAGCCAATCTTGCAGCCCTGGGTGCCGGCATTGACGCAAGGCGGGCAGCCCTGGCACACCTGCTGTTCAATGTCTTTGGCGTCATCTGGGTGCTCTGTGTGTTCTATCCCTTCGTGGATATGGTGTGCGGCATCGTGGGATATGACCCTGCGGCAACAGGACAGGCGGAACGCATACCGGTGGTGCTGGCAATGTTCCATACCTGCTTTAACATTCTCAACACGGCCCTGCTCATCGGCTTTATTCCCCAGATGGAGCGAATAGTGTGCCGCATCCTGCCTGCAAACAAGAACGATGTGACGCTGCCCACTACGCTGCACTTCATCAGCGGCGGCGTGATACAGACACCTGAGATTGCCGTGCTGCAGGCACAGAAGGAGATAGTGCATTTTGCAGAGCGTATGCTGCGCATGTTTGGCATGCTGTGCACACTCATAGACGAAAAGGACAAGAAGGAGTTTGCGAGTCAATATGCTCGCATTGAGAACTATGAGACCATAGCCGACAATATGGAGATAGAGATAGCGAACTATCTGGAGCAGGTGAGCAATGAGCACCTCTCTGATGACACAAAGGAGAAGACGCGCGTGATGCTCAGACAGATAGGTGAACTGGAGTCAGTCGGCGATGCCTGCTATAAGATAGCACGCACCGTTAAGCACCTGCGCGAACACAAGGAGGACTTTACAACCGGGCAATACGCCAGACTGCAGGACATGCTCCGACTGGTGAACGAGGCTCTGGTGCAGATGAATGTCGTGGTGAGCGGACGTCGCGAAGACCTCTCACTCGCCGACTCGCAATCCATAGAGAGCGACATCAACGGACTGAGAGACCAGATAAGGCATGAGACCATCACAGAAAGCGACTCACACCAGCATTCCTATGCGCTCTATACGCTCTACAATGACATCATAGCGGACTGCGAGAAGATAGGCGATTATGTCATGAACATCGTTGAAGCACGTTTGGGTAAACATCTGCTGGCGTACAAAGGCCTGCACCTGAACACCGAGAAAAAGAGCATAACCGTTGACGGTATCCTCGTGAAACTTACCCCCACAGAGTTCGCGCTGCTCCACCAACTGATGGCCAACATGGGTAAGGTCGTATCACGCCAGCAAATGATGGATACTATATGGCAAGGCGTCATAGTCACAGACCGTACCATAAACGTCAACGTCACACGTCTGAGGAAGAAGCTGGGACCGTATGCTCAGAACATTGTCAGTCGCACCGGCTTTGGGTATGTGTTTGAGGAGCAGGCGTAAACCTGTTACCTACAAACCCCTGCTCCACTTCACCGGCTATAAGATCAAAATGCTCAAAGACAGGGGGAGTGGGCGTCAGGTCATAATAATCCATTGCCGCTATAGGCAGACAGAAATACTCCAGCTGATCATAGCTGGTGTAGAGACGAGGCAGCACGGGGTTATTGTCATATATCCAGCGTTTCACATCGTCCTCCACGTTAAAGTTCACCATCCCAGAGCAGCGGACAGAGACATTATCGGCGTACGCCATAATCTCCACATTAGGGTTATGACGTAACTCCCTATAGACAGCTTTATGGGCAGAGGTGGCAAAATAAAGTACATGCCCCTCCTGCTTCATTACCTGGAAGACACGCAACTTAGGCAGATTGCCCTCACACGTGGCGAGGGCAATCTCCTTATGTTCTTTGAGAAACTGTATTGCTTTGCCGAACATATTGCTTACCATTTCAGTTCGTCCTGCAGTATAACGCCGTCTGTCATAGGGCTGTCAGCCTCGGTGAAGGCATTGGCCTTGTATTGGATGCAGAGCATGGTCAGGTTCTCCTTACCGGTATTCTTCAGGGCACGCTTGCCATCTGGAGCAACGCGGATAATGGCACCCTCGCTGACAGGGAATATCTCACCGTCAACCTGATACTGACCCTCACCCTTCAGGATTATGTAAAGCTCCTCGTGGGTCTTGTGAGTGTGAAGGAAACCGCTGTCCTGACCCGGAACAAGCGTCTGGAAACTCAGTTCGCTGCCAGTAGCACCTACGGCCTGACCTGCGAATACCTTACCCTGAATGGTTACAGGACCCATTGGCAACTCATGCTCAATGATCTCATCCATCTTACCTACACTAACTGCCTTGAAGTTCTTGCCTTCCTTAATTGTCTCAATCTGTTTCATTGTTCTTATTCTTTATTAAGTTAAACTAATTGTTGTTTTTGTTTTGCCGGTGCAACGATGCGATTAAGCGAGAGCAGAACGAAGCGTGCTTCATTTATGCCGAGAGTGAACATCTCCGCCACCGGTTCTTAACTGGGTGCAAAGGTACGGCAACTATTCCGTTCCCACAAGAAGGCACTTTTTGGTTTCATAGTTACCAAAAAGTAGGAATTGGATGAATATAGGACTACCGCATAACCGGCGTTAACTTAGATTAACGTAGTATAATGCCGATACTTAGTAACTTTTTGTTACCTTTGCGCAGAAAAATATATAAAGAGTATTTATTCAACTTTCTCTTTAGTACTTAAACGCCCTAAGGGCGCACTTACGAAACGTGAAAGTTTTTAGCTATGGCAGATATAAAAGCAGCATATTTAGCCTGTCCCATCAGGCAAGTGGTGAGTCGTTTCGGCGACAAGTGGTCAATGTTGGTCCTATACATGCTTCACACCAGTGAAACAGGAGTGTTGCGGTTCAGCGAGCTACGCAACTTCATGACGGACTGCTCGCAGAAGATGCTATCTCAGACGCTGAAGAGTCTGGAGCAGAGCCATCTGGTTCATCGTGAGGTCTATCCCGAGGTTCCGCCCCGTGTGGAATACTCATTGACAGATACAGGCAAATCGCTGATGCCAGTACTTACAGCCCTCATCGAATGGGGTAAGGAGCATTTCAGCGAGGTTGTAACAGATTAGATTATAAGCCTGCATTATTCATAGTCCATCACTTTGTTTCTAACCTAAATTATGTCACTCCCGAAATTCATCATTACAATGGACGGCCATTTCCGGCTCGGAATGGTAAATCAGCACAAGGACCTGTTGAAACCTGGAGACCAATGCATCGGTGGCGGGTACTATCATTTTGACTATACCACCAACCGCATCCTCCTCGACAGGGAATCCTATGACTTCGGCAAGCCTAGATGGCACTTGCTCGACACCCTGAAAGTACCGGCAGTCTATCGAGGTCTGCGCCTCATCTATACCTACGACGATGACCTCCACGATGATTTCAACATCACCGAGGAACTGAACATCGAGTACTACAAATAAACATCCGTACCATCATCTTGATGTAGAGACGCCATCAAAAGTTGACGTTCTTTGCTATGCAAGGCGACCAAAGGTCGTGCACAGCCTTATGTCCTATTATGTTTTATCTGTTTATTGGCGTATTTGTTTTGATGTTATACATTATTCTTATTATTAGAAGGTGGCTGCAACGCGGCGAATATGTTTGAGTTTCTCCATAAACGTGTCATCGCGTTCGGCCATCAGTATATCATATTCGTTTTGCAAGGCCAACAGAGGGGCGGCATCTGCGCCAAGGGCTGACGCCTTCTGTGACCCCAAATTACGAATAATAAGGTGTTTCATGGTTGCAAATATACTCATTTTTATCGATTCATAGGCCTGAAAAGTGGAATTTTTATGAAATAAGTTACAAATTTCTGCTCATCATGTCATGAAAGTGGATAAAATTGATTACCTTTGTCGCCAATGAAGCACTGTGTGTCATATCTGTGTCTGATGATGGGGCTGCTGTTGTGTGGCGTCATCAATGTTGCGGCAGAGAGTCGTATGGACTCTGTGCTGAACCTGTCGCGGCGTGCTAACGATTATTTTATGCGCACGGTGCCAGACCCTACGGCTAATAGCGTGACCGATAAAGTGAGGCCCAGTCATATCTGGACGCGTGGCGTGTATTACGAGGGACTGATGGGACTGTATGAGATTGACCCGCAGGAGAGGTATATAGAATATACTGATACGTGGGCTGATTCGCACGATTGGTCGCCGCGCAGCACGATATGGCGCATCCATGCTGATGACCAGTGTTGCACGCAGACGTATATGATGCGTTATTTCCAGGTGGGCGGCGCAAAGAAATATGCTGGTGCAAAGGCAGATTTCGACAGTCAGATATGGGGTAGGGACCGCTCGGTGCATAACCGTGACTGGACGTGGATAGATGCCATTCAGATGGCGATGCCGGCATTGGCGATGCTTTACAGAATAACTGATGATAGGCGGTATATGGAGTTTGCGATGCAGTCCTATCTCTGGACGCGCAACTCATGTGGTGGCGGTCCCCTCTTCGTGGAGAGTGAGGGCCTGTGGTGGCGCGATGCGGCGCTGCGAGGCGTGAAGGAGAATGATGGTAAGAATAGCTATTGGAGCCGCGGCAACGGCTGGGTCTATGCTGCTTTAGTGAGAGTGATGGACCAATTGGATATGATGAGCCCCGTGAGCGAGGATGATATGAGGGATTTTTATGCTCCGCTGCAGCGCGACTTCCTGTTAATGAGCCGAGCTATCGTGGAGTGTCAGCGTGAGGATGGCTTTTGGAATGCCAGCCTTGTGTCGACGGCATATAACGGTCCGGAGCTGACGGGAACGGGACTGTTCCTCTATGGCCTGGTATGGGGCCTGCGAAAGGGCTTGCTGACGGAGCCGATATATCGTGAGGCGGCAGACAGGGCATGGTCGGCGTGTGCGTCGTGTGTGCATGAGAATGGCTTCCTGGGATATGTGCAAGGGACATCAGACAGGCCTTCGAAGGGATGGCCGTTTACCTATGACGGCGTGCCAAACTTTGAGGACTTCGGTCTGGGGTGCTTCCTGCTGGGTACGACAGAGTATTACAAATGGCTGAAGGAACAGAGTGGAGAGACAGGGTTAACCTCACCCCCGGCCCCTCTCCAAAGGCGAGGGGAGTATTACGACCTGCAAGGTCGCAGGGTGCAGGAGCTGAAAGAGGGCGAGATATACATTGTGAACGGAAAGAAGGTCACGAATTAACGAGTTAACGAATTAACGGAATAACGGATTAACGAATTGACACTACATATAAAAGAATAAATGAATATAATAGAGACTCCACTGAAGGGGGTGTTGATAATAGAGCCCCGCATATTTAAGGATGCGCGCGGGTACTTCTTTGAAAGTTTCTCGCAACGCGAGTTTGACCGGTTGGTAAGCCCCATATTGGGGTATGATGTGCGCTTTGTGCAGGACAATGAGAGTATGTCGTCATACGGCGTGATGCGTGGCCTGCATTTCCAGCGCCCACCGTTCACGCAGAGCAAGCTTGTGCGCTGCGTAAGGGGTGCCGTGCTCGATGTGGCAGTGGATATCCGTAAGGGCTCACCGACGTATGGTCAGCACGTGACGGCAGAGCTGACAGAGGAGAACCACAGGCAGTTCTTCATTCCTAAAGGCTTTGCGCATGGCTTTGCGGTGCTGAGCGAGACGGCGGTGTTCCAGTATAAGTGTGACGAATTCTATCACCCTGAGGCAGACGGGGGCATAAGCATCCTTGACGAAAGCCTCGGCGTGGATTGGCAGATACCTGCAGAGAAGGCGTTGCTGAGTGAGAAAGACACTAAGCAACCGCTGCTGAGGGATTTTGAAAGCCCGTTTTAACCTCACCCCCGACCCCCTCTCCAAAGGCGAGGGGAGTATCACAATCTGCAAGGTGAAAGTAATTCAACATGAACGGAGTATCTGCGATGGTGTCGAAGACTCTGGGACATAGAGAATAAACGATAATATTAATAAACAAACACGATTAAGAAAATGAGAGTAATTATTGAACCAAATTACGAGAAGATGTCAAAATGGGCTGCTGACTATGTGGCAGGCCGAATCATTGCTGCTAAGCCAACAGCAGAAAAGCCTTTTAAGTTAGGTTGTCCTACCGGCTCAAGCCCGTTGGGACTGTATCGTGAGTTGATAAAGAAATATGAAGCAGGTGAGCTGTCATTCCAGAATGTTGTAACATTTAATATGGATGAGTATGTGAAGCTGCCGGAGTCTCACCCAGAGTCATATCATTCCTTCATGTGGAAAAACTTCTTCTCGCACATTGACATAAAGAAGGAGAACGTCCATATATTGAATGGCAATGCCCCTGACCTGATAAAGGAGTGTGAGGACTATGAGAAGATGATAGAGGATGCTGGTGGCATAGATCTCTTCATGGGTGGAGTAGGTCCAGACGGACACTTGGCATTTAACGAACCCGGTTCCAGTCTGACATCTAAGACTCGCATTAAGACTCTCACCACTGACACAATCATAGCCAACAGCCGCTTCTTTGACGGTGACCTTTCGCAGGTGCCATCTCAGGCTCTGACGGTAGGTATCGGCACCGTGATGGCTGCAAAGGAGGTGCTGCTTGTGTGCAACGGTCATCATAAGGCTCGCGCCCTGAAGCATATCGTGGACGGTGAGATAAGTCACAAGTGGACGGCATCTATGCTGCAGATGCACCCGAAGGCAATCGTGGTATGCGATGAGGCTGCGTGTGATGAACTCACTGTGGGCACTTACAAGTATTATCTGGACAAGGAACGCGGAAATCTATAAAAAGGTCGGAATTAAAATTAATAGAGTCCACCGCTAATTGTGTCTGTGATGGTATCGCAGACTCTTGGACAACTTATTAACCCACATTAATTCTGCCTTAACGAGGAATGAATACAGAGGAACTGTTCTTTGAGCTGCTTCGCTTGTCTGTAGGTGCCTGCAAGAAATCGCTTGCTGCGGCGCCTACAGATGAGGAATGGGCTAAGGTTTACGAGATGTCAAAGCGTCAAACCTTGGTGGGGGTGTGCTATGCGGGCGTACAGATGTTGCCTGATGAGCAGCGTCCACCACGCAAGTTGTTGCGGCAATGGGCGTTGAAGGCAGACAAGATTGCTGAGCTCAACCGATATGCATCTGCTGACAGCAGGCGCGTCTCTGACCGTTTGCGCAGCGATGGGTTCCAATGTATGGTGCTGAAAGGACAGGGAAATCGCGCTTACTATCCGGAGGAGTTAAGGAACTGCCGTGTTCCAGGTGACATAGATATATGGGTGTGGCCAACTACAGAGAATGCAGGGCAAGGCGGCAGCGGTCCGATAAGGAGGGTAATAGAATACTGCCAGAACGTGAAGCCCGGGCGGTTCATCTATTATCACGACATGGACTGGCCTGTGCTGCCAACGACCGTAGAGGTGCATTACAGACCTACATGGCTCTACTCCCCCCTGCGCAACAGGAGGTTGCAGCGCTGGCTGAAGCACCAGCACAACGTCGTGGAGTTTGAGGGCTACCATATTCCGACGGTACAGTTTAACGCTATCTTCCAGTTGCTCCACCTCTACAAGCATATCTTTGAAGAGGGTATAGGTTTTCGCCAGCTTGTGGATTATTACTTTGTCCTGCAGTCATTGCATCGTGAAGCCACGCCCGAAGATATGGCGGCACTGCGGCAATGCCTGTCAGATTTCGGATTGAAAGGCTTTGCTGGGGATGTGATGTACATAATGCGCGAGTCGTTTGCCATGCCTGATGACTCTCTGCTGTGTCCCCCTGACACCCACGGAGGTCCATGCCTGCTCGACGAGATAATACGATGCGGGAACTTCGGCAAGTACGACACGCTCTACAAGTGGTCAGAGGTTACGGAAGAGTCTTTAGAGTTTCGCGGTGTGTTATATGCCTGGACACGCATCAAGCACAATTTACGGTTTCTTAAGAACTATCCAGAGGAAGTGCTATGGGAACCAGTGTTCCGCATGTATCACTACCTCTGGAGACGCTTACGACTATGGAGATGGGAATGAAAGTACTGATGGTAGGAAGTGCGCGTGAGTCCGGTGGCGGTGTTGCCTCGGTCATACGCCTCATGGAGCAGATGCCTATATGGGAGAAGTATAGGTGTCATTGGCTCGGCACGCAGATACAACGCAACTATCTGTGGAAGATTTATTATGCCCTGAAGGCTTACCTGTGGGCGGTGTTGCATATATGGCGGTATGACGTGGTGCATTTCCATACCGTTCCTGACAGGATATGTCTGGTCATACAGTTCCCTGTATTCTTTCTTGCGCTCCTGGGGAGAAAGAAGATTATCATGCACATCCACATGGGCAATCAGCTGAGCAAGCATACCGGCAACGGCCTGTTCCTGTGGCATCTCAAGCGTGCAGACCTCATAATCCTGCTTGCAAAGAAATGGCAGGCACTGTTCCCGCAATACTTCCCATCGGTGAAAACGCCCACGGCGGTGCTGTATAATGCCAGCAACACTAAGGCATACACGGCAGGACAGTCCGATTACGCTAAGCGGGAGAGCATCATCTTTGTGGGATATATGGATGATAACAAGGCTCCCAACATCCTGCTTGACGCCGTATCACAGCTGAAGGCTGAGGGTAAGCTGGGCAAGTGGAAGGTGACGATGATGGGCAACGGCGACGTGGAGCGCTTTGCACGGATGAGCGAGGAGATGGGGCTGAAGGATAACGTGACTTTCACAGGCTACATCACCGGCAAGGAAAAGGAGCGTAACTTCTCAGAGGCATCCATATTAGTGCTGTGCTCATACGAGGAGGGCTTCCCCATGGTGGTGCTCGAGGCCTGGAACTACGGCATCAGCGTCATCTCGACTCCTGTGGGGGGACTGCCCGATGTGGTGGAGGAGGCAAAGAACTGCCTCACGTTCCCCTTTGGGGATAGCAAAGCCTTAGCGCAGCAGCTACACAGGCTGATGAATGACAAGCAACTGCGTGACGAGATGGGACGCTATTCCAAGGAGTTTGTTGACAGGACATTCTCGCTTGACAGAATCAGTTCTGATGCAGATGCAATCTATAAATCATTGAGTCTATGAAAATCTTGTATTTGGCATACGCTTGTGAACCCGGGGCGGGGAGCGAGTATGGAGTGGGGTGGATGGTACCGCTGACGATGGCGCAGCAGTATCCTGACAATGAAGTGTATGTGCTCACACGCTCACGGTGCAGGGAGAAGATTGAGACAGCCCTCGCAGAACTCTCTGAGGGGAGGTATCAGGGAGCGGGTAGGGTGACCAATCTTCATGTGCTGTTCTATGATGTCCCCACCTTATTATATTATAAAAAGGAGATGTCGAGCCATTGGGGTGAGCAGTACAATTACCTGATGTGGCAGCTCTGTGCGCGCGGCGCGGTGCGCAGGGCGATAAAGGAATATGGCATAGACATACTGCACCATATCACATTCAACCAGTATCGCACGCCTTCGCCGGGCTATTGGATGAAGATACCGTTTGTTATCGGACCGATAGGCGGGGCCGAGGTGATTGCTCCGGCATTGTGGCAGGATCTGGAGGAGCATACTGCCAAGAAGGAGGCTATTCGCCTGAAGGGACGTGACCTGCCTCTGTTCCGCTTTCTCAATACCCGCAGCAAGAACAAGAAGGTAATTCTCTGTTCGGCCAAGGAAAACCAGAATCGCCTTGAGCCCTACAAGGGAGACAGCCGGATGGCTCTCATGCCTGCCATTGGCATCAGCCGCCATGACATCAGTAAGAGCGCCCCTGACACTACTCCTGAGCGCGCTGGCAGGCCTATGACGGTGGTCTATGCCGGCAAGGCGCTTGACTGGAAGGGGCTGCATCTGTTCCTCAGGGCTGCGTCACGCGCCTTTGTGCAGAAAGACACGCAGGAACCCCTGCCCGCAATCTGCATCAAGCTTATAGGCATTCGCACGGACGAGGAGCAGCAGAAGGTGAAAGGCTGGGTAGAGGAGGAAGGATTGCAGGGCTTGGTGGAGCTGATACCGTTCATGCAGCGCGATGAGTTGTTGCGCGTCATGACGGAATGTGACCTCAGCGTCTATCCCGCATTCCGCGACTCCGGTTCCATGTCGGTGCTGGAGGCCTGTTCCTTAGGGTGTCCCACGATATGCTTTGATGCAGGCGGACAGGATGCCTTCCCCGATGATATATTAATAAAGGTACCCGTGTGCGACACATACCCTCAGTGTGTCGAGGCCTTTGCGGAGCGGTTACGATGGTGCCTCGCGCATCGTGACGAGCTGACAGCGATAGGCGAGAGGTCACGCCAATGGGTCAGCGAAAACCTCACCTGGGACAAGAAAGTTAGCGAATTCATGCGCATATACCACAGCCTGTAACCCCCCAGGCTGTTTTTTTTTAAACATGAATGACCATAAATTATACATGAATATCATTAGCGAGCATCCACACGGGGCTTCAGTCACTTGAAACACCATCTGGCAGACGGTTCTGATTAATGTGCAAACCTATGCTGATATCTGACACCCACGTCCCCGTATGAATGCTCGTAATCTGCGTAGGAGTGGTTACATCATATCGTACACCCTACTTCCGTAACAACCTGCCATATTTTTACCAAATAATTACCAAAGGCTGGTAAACCGATTACCAAGGCTTGGTAACCTCATTACCAAAGCTTGGTAAACACATTACCAAAGCTTGGTAATTTCTTGGATTCTCCGTTCGGTCCTTCTGGTCGCTTGTGTAACATTGTGTGTGCCTACGGTTCAGTGTCGGGGTTTCCGTCCCCGGCCTCGGTGTCATATATCAACATAGGTTTGTACCTTTGGTGCTTTTTGCCTAAGATACGAGAAAGCCCCTCGGACATTGCGTTGGCAAGTCCGAGGGGCTTTCTCTTGTGTTGTGGTATATGGTGGGAATTAGTATCAGAATACTCCGAATGCTCCGAGGAGCAGCACGGAGAGCAGTATTGGCACGATGTATTTGAGCATTACGATATAGACTCCCTTTCTGCGGAATTTGTAGCCGTTGAGTCTCATCTCACCTATGAGCAGGTGTGGCTTGGTGACCCAGCCGATGAGGATACAGGTGCAGATAGCTACGAATGGCATGAGGAGGTTGTTGCTGACATAGTCGAAGATGTCGAGAATCTGAGCCGTGGCACCATTGGGCAGCGTGTATTCAAAGTAGAGTACGTTGTAGCCGAGTGAAACGATAATGGATGCTATGATGCCTACGGACGAGAGAACCTTGACGGACTTTGCCCTTCCCCAGTGGAAGGCGTCCATGACTCCTGCTACGCATGCCTCAAGAATGGACACGGCACTTGTGGTGGCCGCAAAGAGCACAAGCAGGAAGAAGGCTAATCCCATGAAGGGACCGATGGCGCCCAGAGAATTGAATATCTTTGGCAGAGCGACGAAGATAAGCCCCGGTCCGGCTCCCATGCCTTCTGTTCCCATGAAGACATAGACGGCGGGGATGACCATCATGCCGGCTAAGAGCGCTATGGCCGTGTCGCAGATCTCGATGCGGTCTATGGCCTGTCCGAGGTTCACGCTGCGCTTCATGTATGAGCCGTAGGCAACCATGATACCCATTGCGATGCTGAGAGAATAGAACAGCTGTGAGGTGGCATCCATGGTGATTTGCAGGAAGCGGGTCAGCGTCATGCCATCAAAGTTAGGTATGAGATAGATCATAGCTCCCTGAAGTCCTGTGCGGGTTACGCCGTTCTCATCCGTGTGGCTGATGGTGAGGGAATAGATGGAGATGATTATCACCTGTATCACCAGGAGCGGCATGACAATCTTGGAGAATTTCTCGATGCCTTTCTCCACGCCGCTATACACCACATAGAAGCACATCGTAGCAAAGATCATGGTGTAGATAATGGGTTCCCACTGTCCCGTTATAAAGCCGGTGAAGAATGAACTCTCAACCGTCCCCGCGCTGTCGAAGGTTAGGTAGGTGATGAAATACTTGAGAACCCATCCACCGATGACGCAGTAGTAGGGGTAGATGATAGCCGGCACGATGAAGGAGAAGACTCCCAGGAAGGCCCAGTTCTTGTTGAAGAAGCGATAAGCGGTCAGCGGTCCCTGTTGTGAGCGGCGGCCAATGGCAACCTCGGTGATAAGGAGCGTGAAACCGAATGTGACGGCAAGGATGATGTAAATGAGTAGAAATGTACCACCTCCGTCGCGGGCTGCAAGGTAAGGAAACCGCCAGATGTTTCCGAGGCCGACGGCACTTCCCGCTGCAGCAAGTACAAAGCCTATTGACCCGCTAAAAGTGTTTCTTTTTTGTGGCATGATAATGATTAAATTATTATTTAGTTTTTATTATAGATTCGTGTTGCTGTATCTCCTCGGGCGAGAAGCGCATCTTTATAAGTTTTGCCGGTACGCCTCCGATGATGGAGTAGGGTTCACAGCTTCTTGTTACGACGGCACCTGCCGCCACCACGCTGCCGGCACCGATGATGACACCCTTGAGGATGGTGACATGGGCGCCAATCCAACAGCCGTCGCCGATGATGACGGGCTGGTCGTTCTCAGGCAGTTTCTCGTCTTCACCAACGTCAATGATATGCTTTCCGATGATGTCGATGCGATGATCGCCGGTGATGATTGTCGGCTTAGGCCCAAAGAGAACCTTCTTTCCGATAGTGCACGTTGCCCCTGTACAGTAGATGGTGGAGCCTTTGGGGAGGGATGTGCCGTCGCCGATGGAAAGATTCTCCAGCCCCTTAAGGTCACATGACATGGGTCTGAGATACACACCCTCTCCGCAGTGCCTCATACACCTTTTATATATAGGTGCCCACACCATGTCCCACAGATATGCTGGGGCAAGGCTGCATTTATATAATAGTTTTGATATCTTCATGCTTTTGACTCTGTCTGACTAGCGTTTAGTTATATGACACACACATATAATACCCTGTTATGAGCGCAAAACAGTTTATACCAATTTTGCCCCACATGCCAAATATCAGGTAAAACTGATTAACCCACGAGAAATAGTTGTCTAAGAATGTCTTTCCTTCCACCAATCCAGAATTAATCACATAGTGATGAGCAATAATTGATAACATCACAAGAATGCGATAAAACTCAATGTTTGATGTCCAGCGCTTATTGATTTCTATGTCACTTTTTAGTTTGTCGAATGATCTTTCTGACGAGTCTCAATGTTATATCAAAAGGAAAGAGAATGGTGGCACAGACCTTCCCTGCCCATACCCCAAGATGAGTCATCAGCCAGAGATAAAGCCTTGTCCTCCTCATCTGCGCAGGGGTGCGTTTGTCAAATCGATTCAGCCTGTCACGGTTTTCCTTGAGACTCTCTTTAGTATTTTCAACTACTTCAAAGGAGTAGCCCTCGTCTATTGGCTGCTTCGAATAGTTATACGTGCCCGCCGTTCCCCCCCCATTCTCGCTCTCTATAGCCTGGCAATACACGCCAGAACCGTCAAAGCCATAATTCCGCACTTTGGAAACAACAGGCGATATGAAGTATTTGTCGTCAACTGCTAAGTAAGCACGAACACCGATGTCGCTGTTACAATACATCAATCGGTTTAGCCGCTTATACGGCTGTACAGCTGCAATGATATACTCTCGCATCGAGGCATCTATCATCTTCTCGTATGTCCTCTCACGGACAACCCTGTCTATATTGGCTATCGTTTCACCTCTTTTAATATACGCTACCATGGGATTCCATTTAGTGTTCCATGACCCCGTTCCCCACATGGAAGCATTGATATTCTGCCTCAGACACGTAGCCCCGTCGGAAACATCCCAGCTGATAGGATAAGAATACCCTGTTACTCCTATCACCGACGGATCGTTTTCGTAAGCGTCAAGGCATTTGTCCATATACTCAATGAAATTCGGCGCGAACTCATTGTCATCTTCTGTTGAAATCCATCTGTCGTAACGCTCTGCTACGTGATTTTTCAGAATACTATAGTTTAGGCCGGCACCTAAATTCTTTTTCTGCTTGATGACGTTGAACGATGCGAATGCAGTAAAATTCCCTGAGTCAACATACTCACAAATTTTACTCCACCCCCCGCGGTATTTCTCCGCCGGTGGATAGTCTATACTGACATAAACATCTGTGTACTTAGCCCAGCTGTTGCGTTTGAGGCTTTCAACCAAGCGTCTGAAATGCTCATGCCGGTAGAGTGTCGTAATGATGATTGGAGCATATTTCATAATTATCGTGTATCGTTAAAAAAATGTTTGTGAGGGTCTGACGCAGGCTCTGTCCACCATAGATGCAGCACAGCAGGGCTGCATTTATATAACAGGTTTGAGATCTTCATGCTGTTGACTCTGTCTGACCTCTTTCTTCTTAGTTGACTCAGAGTTCCTATTAGCATTGAGACACAAGCCTATGAGTATGCAGTATCCCATACCCTTGCCTGAGAGGAATGACGAGTCGGAGGTCTGCTCAATAGCCAGACAGAAGAAGGCCATGAGGAAGATGCGATAGTACTTGAGGTCCCTGATTTGATTGAAATCCTTCAGTCTCCGTTTCCAGAAGATATAGAAGAGAATCACGCCCACCCATCCGAACTGTGCCAGCGTGGGGTAATAGGCGTCGCAGATGAATCCTCCGCCTTCGTCCAAACCCCAGATGGTATTCAGGTCATATTTGTAATACAGAGGAGAGTAGTATTTCCATGCACCGTTAGTGCCAAGTGTTCCCATGCCCGGGCCAAAGGGGAAGTATTCCGGTTCGAAGAGTATCTTGACCGCAGTCTTATAGGTCTCAGGGCGTGCTAATCTGTCATCGCCCGTCATGCCTGACACATAGTAGAAATCGAAGCGAGTCCACGTGACTGCCAGCACGACGGTGATGAGCAGCAAGAGGGCTCCCAGCGTCTTACCCGATTTGAAGTCCAGCCGTTCGTGCAGGTAGGTGATGATGGCATAGAAGCAGATACACTCTCCCAAAAACTTAAACTTAGGTGCCAACAGTCCAATGGCAACCAGGAACAGAGCCCTGCGGCGGGTATATTTATTCTCCTCGGAGAAGAGATAGTATGTCATACCCGTGCAGATGGCCAGCTGTCCCAATACGGGGAATTCCTCTTGCCTGCCGCCTGTGAGCGCTGCAGCTGTAGAGGGATGATACACGACCCATGACAGGAGAGTGAGAACCATCACACGGATAATCCACTTCTTTTGCTTCTCAGTGAAGCGCGGATTCAGTATCCATGTGCAATAGATGACCGAGAAGGGCCTAATGGTTTGTATGGCATCCAGATATACTGCCCCGGATACATTCACGGCTCGTATGAGTGAGTAGGCCACATAGAATGCCAGTATCCACAGGAACTGAATGTATTCCCTCCAGGGCTCGGGATTGGTGAATCTCCTGCGATGGATCTCCCGCTTGGAGAAAGTATAGCCTATGAGGATAACCGTCAGAGCCTCATCAATGCTTGAGAAGCCCGGAAGGTCATTATAAGCAACACAGGTCGGGAAATATATAATCCAGAACCAGAAATAGAAATTTGCTATCTGTTGCATGCTTATTTTGCTGAGCGCACCTTGTATTTACGCCTTTTCAGCCTGTTGTTGAGGAAGAATACCCATTCGGGTATATATGATCTGATGATGGTTTTCAGGTCCCGGCTTTTGCCTGAGTCCCATGAACCCATGTAGCGGTGTATGGTATAGGTGTTCTCTGTTATATGTGTTTTGCCAGAAATGACGTTTATCGGTGCGAAATACTCATGGGGATAAACTGTTATGTCGCCAACGGTCTGTATGCCTTTGATATTCTTCAGACCTTCCTCCATCAGTGCCTCTGTGGTATGAGCCACGATGGTCTTTAGCCAGGGATTCATTGTAGCCCCCTCAAACTTCAGTCCATTGTAGATATGCAGCATCTTCTTCATGAAAGGATGCTCCTTTGAAATGCCGACACCCAATCCGAGATTTACGGCGAAAGCATAACGCGGGGCATACTTGCCGGGGGAGTTCTCTCCGTCTGGATCTACCTCAAAGCCCATGAAACTGCCTCGTGAGATGATGGCATCCATTGGACGTAATACCTCCACATCGGTGTCAAAGTATATGCCGCCGTATTTGTACAGTATCCAGAACCGTGCATAATCGCTGACGAAGGCATACTTCTTCTGACGGTAGGCCTCTGCGGTATATGGTATGGAGTTAACGTCGAAGTTGTCCTCGTTCCACTCCTTAATCTCATAATCAGGCAGAAACTTTCGCCACGAGGCTATGCACTCCAGTGCCAACGGAGGCAACGGATTACGCCCGAACCAGCAATAATGTATAATCTTGGGTATCATGTTTATTCTCTCAAGGTGGGAATTATTAGCCCCACCACCTCAACTTATTTTATATCCGCTTTGAGTAAGGAACCCCTTTATTCCCTGCATCCTTGCCAGCCAATCGCCTTTGAGCAGGGCTGTTTCCCTATTTTTGTTCGTCAGGTCGATGTAATCATTGATGTGCTGCAAGATATTGCATATCTGCTCGTTAGGATTCTCAAAGTCTATTTCTATTACGGGATTGTATCCTATGAAGTCAACGAGTTCCTTAGGTGCATGTCCCACCATTACCATCCGCGTCAACATACATTCCCAGTAGCGTTGCGTCAGGGTCTCAATATCGCCCGCCACTTCCGGTTGCGTGATGGAGCGGGGTAGGGTGATGGTCACTTTGGCATTGCCCATGCTTTGACGCAGCTCTTCGTTTGTGAAGATATACTTGCCATCTTGCATGGTGCACACATGTTTTATGCTTGAAGGCAGCTCTGCCTTGAACACTTTGCGGTTAGAGCGCCCAAACTCGAGAATGTCAATTTCGCGGTTCTTCAGCTCTTTGCCTTCACTATATAGCGATGTATCTATCCCCTCAGGACACCAAAGGATGTTCATTTCCGGGAACCGCTCGCGCATTCTCTCTGCCGTCTGCGATGATGTGAAGATGGCAGTCCTCACCTCGTGACGCTTGAACCATTTACAGGTTTTCTCAAAATATCCTGGCCAGCAGTCCCAGATGAACGGTATTATCTCATGGCAGGCATAGTCTGGAAAGGTGTCAAAGTTAATGCTGACGGGCTCCACGAACCGCAGTTGCGCAATATCCTTGCTCTTATGAATTGTGGGCAGCTCGTGATTGAAGGCAAATCGATGAAACATACGCCAGGGATAATGGCTCTTCATCGTCTGTCCCCCTGTCTTAACCCAAGCATCATACACCTGCATCTTGAAATTGATGCCGTGACTATATGGGGCTACTGCTTTGACTGTTTTCATTGATACTTGTTATTTCAGGGTAAGGCAGTTCTTACCATCGGGAGTTAGAAGTTTCCTAGTATGAACCTGAAATCTATTAGATGTTATAGCCCAATCAGATTTGCTATATTGGGGTGAAAGCCTTATGCCTGCCATATCGCAGACTGTATAAAATATATTATCTGCATTAACTGGAATATCCTTCCGCTCACTTAGATATGCAGCCTTTTCAGGGAACCTGTCTGCCCAATTCGTGTTATACCATATTATCAGCGGCACGTGATATTCTTCTTTGCTAGGATTGCAACTCGCACCATGACCGCTGAACTTTTCGGAGGTAAAATCCTCTCCGTGGTCTGACATCATAACATAAGTGGAAATGTAATCCGGTTTATCAATTGTCTTGATGATATTTGAAATTACGTGATCAGCATGCAGAATAGTTTTATCATATTCATCCATTTTCTTTTTGCTTCCAAATATATTATCTTTTGGGCAGAAATTATTATATGGACTATGGTTTCCGTAAAATTGGACAATGAAAAAGGTTTTTGGATAGAGAGAAGACAATGAGTCTATTTTTAATCGAATATCATCATCTGTGGGGACGATGTACAAACTATCTACACCATTAGTGAGATACTTTTCATATGTTAATAGGTTATTACAACATATCGCAAAAGTCTTAAATCCGCATTCCTTAAATGGTTGGAAAATACTTTTTTCCTTGTAGTTCAGCTCAAAATTATCCGCTGTTGCGCGTGTTATGATTTGAGGAACTGAGTACATTGTAAGAGTTGCCGTAGAATAATAGTCAGAAAAAAGCATAAGATTATTAAGCTCAGACAACTGCGGTGTGGTATTTCGCTTATACCCTCCAATTGACAGATTGTCATATCTCATGGATTCACCTATTGCAAGAACATATATTTCGTTTTCGTTGATACTATCTTTCTTTGCCCCAAAGGTCATATCCTTCGCATCGTCAATACACGATTTGATATATAGTTGATGAATAGCGTTAAATGATTGATTAAAAAAATTGTATGGAGGATGGTTTAAAACATTTTGGTCTATATAGAATTTTGATGTAATGCTTCCGTCCCATTTTATTGTAATGTTAAGAAATATAAAGGTAGCGGAAAGCATAAATGTTGTCAATGCCCCCAAAATGTGTGGCCATACAATACTTCTTCCCCTTTTGATAGACAGCGCTGCTACCCAAGATAGAATAACGGGAATTGTGGTCGGTAAGGCATGAAACGTAGTAGATACAAAGCCAGTTGCCTCTTCATTGTTTGTTGTTAAGATTGCTATGATATTTCCTGATGTAATATAGCTTCCAAATAGCCCTACCATCATTACCTCAAGAAATGATGTAATCATAAACAGGGTCAAAATAACGCTATAGAACCATTTCTTACTGATGGAGGCGATAAGGAAGGCAACAGGAAGAGCATACAATAGACAACTCAGCATTTTGGTTATTACTGCCGTTTCCTTAAACAGAATTGGAGTTACCAACATAATAAATATGGCAAGCAATACTCCAATTTCATTGTAATTTAATTTGATTTTCATCACTTGTAGTTGAGAACGCACTTTAATTATCTGACCTAGGAAGTTTTACTCTTCTGTAAGAGCTTGCAGTTCAATCTTCATCACCTCTTCTATTACCGGCGCCATGTCATAGTATTCGTATTGCCCTAAGCGGCCACCGAAAATCACTCCAGGCTCCTTTGCCGCCAGTTCACGATACTTTGCCGCCAAGTCATTGTTGCGCTCATCATTGATGGGGTAGTAAGGTTCCATGCCCTCCTGATACTCCACGCTGTACTCTTCGCTCACAACAGTCTTTGGACAAGCATAAACGTCCGGGCCGAACATCTCGAAATGCTTATGCTCAATGACGCGGGTGAAGGGAACGTCGTGAGAGGTATAGTTCACGACAGCATTGCCCTGATAGTTCGGCGTATCCTCTGTGCGAGTCTTGAATGACACGGTGCGCCAGTCAAGCTTACCTAACGAATAGCCGAAATACTCATCCAATGCTCCTGTATAGACTATCCTGCGGCACTGTATGTCAAACATCGCACCCTGCACGCTGAATAACTGTGACTGAGGGTCATACGTGCGCTGACAATCAAAGAAATTGCAGTCGGTTAGAGTGTCGGCCCCTTTCAGCAGACCGTCGATCAGCTTGTTGTATCCACCAATGGGGATGCCTTGATAGCTATCGTTGAAATAGTTATTGTCAAATATCAGTCTAACGGGCAGTCTCTTAATGATAAAGGCCGGTAGGTCTACACATTTCCGTCCCCATTGCTTCTCCGTATATTCTTTGATAAGGGTCTCATAGATATCACGCCCCACCAACAGAAGAGCCTGCTCCTCAAGGTTTTGTGGCTGATACTCTCCGTTAATTATGCCTTGTGGATTACTCTTCTTGAATTGCTCCAGAGCCTCTTCTCGCTGCTCTTCAATCTTGGCCTGTGCCTGCTCCGGTGTCGTTACGCCCCACATCTGGTAGAACGTGTTCATATTGAACGGCAGGTTATACAACTTCCCTTTGTAGTTTGCCACAGGCGAGTTGGTATAGCGGTTAAAGGGCACGATGGAATTAACGAACCCCCACACCTCCCTGTTGTTGGTATGAAAGATATGCGCTCCGTATTTATGCACGTTTATCCCCTCCTGCTTCTCGCAATACACGTTGCCCCCCAAGTGGCAACGCTTGTCGATGACGAGGCATGACTTCCCGGCCTTCATAGCGCGATACGCAAACGTAGCCCCGTAAAGCCCAGAGCCAACAATCAGATAGTCGTAATACTTCATTGAATAGTGAATATAAGTTTCATTCGTTGTGCGGAAGTGTTAACACCGGTACATTCCCGTTGAGTTACATGCAATCAATATAGAACAATCGTCTAATGAATGATTTTATTCTATTATATGTGGGCGTTTCTCCGTTTTTGCCCTTAAAATAATTTTTAAAGGCATCAAAAGTTTGTGCGTCTTCTTGTATTTTGATATCATTAAGATTAATAGGTTGATTGTAGCATGTAACATTAAATACCTCCTTCGCAGAGGACTTACAGTGTGTGCCGGAATCATCTAATCCGTTGTTACCTGTTAGTGAATGACCAGGATATAAAGACAATTTGCCCTGCAAAAATAGGGAGGCATAGTATCTGATATACCAGGAGTCAACCAATCCGACTTTCTGACAATAGAGGTTGCCATAATTTCCAACGTATCCGCCAACATCAAATTTCTTTTTCCTGAAACGGAGTTTACGTAACAGAGGCTTAGGATCCTTTTCCAGCAAATCCCATGCTCGTTTCCATGTAGCCCATCCCCAACACTGAAAATAAGTCAATAAGAAAGTCTCAGGAAGCTCTTCTGGTATTGGAGGAACAAAGGCGGAAATAGTACCTATCTTGTCTTCATCTTTGTACTTTTCCAGTGCTTCGTTCATAAATTTAAGGAAATAGGGCGACAGTATGAGATCATCCTCGACAACGATTATCCGTCCGTATTTACTTATAACATCTGTAATTCCCGCTATGAGGCTATTGGCTAATCCCCAATTTTTCTCGCGCTCTATTATGTGAATGGACTTAAATCCGGTGATAGTATGTATATACTTTCGATTCTCCTCAACGGCAGCTTTTTTGTTCTCATTCTTTGGTCCGTCAGAGAAGATAAATAATTCACTTTCCGTCGCTTCTTTGTTGGTAAGCAACGATTCAACTGCCTTCTGGGTATGGTCAGCGCGAGCGTATGTAAATAAGGCTATAGGAGCGTATTGTTTCATTTGCACGGAAGTTTTACAAGTTGTCCCATGTTGTAACTGAGTTCTCTCGAGATATAATCCATATATCCTCCCTGAGAAGTAAAGGTCATTTCTCCAAAATAGATTTTGTTCTTAATAATATAGAAATCTACTCGTACTTGTGGATGACCCTCTGCAAGTTTTGAAGCATAATCTAAAAGTTGTGAAAGGCATTTAGGCTTGGGGATAGAAATATCTTTGTGATGCTTGCCGGCCAGGTGAGGCGGAAATGAATCCCATTTTGTGTCATAGAAATAAAAATCTGCGTGTTGACCTATTTCTCTATCAATACAGACCATAATGCAATAAGGCTCCCCTGAAAAACAGAAAACTTTATAGTCCACAAGCGAAGAAGAAAAATCAGTATCATTTTCCAAAAGTTCTTCTGCATAGATTAAAGGATGGATCTTCAAGTAGTGAGGCTCAACTGTATCATAACCATATCTTTCTTTCAACCACATGTCAAGTTTTTTTCTTATGCCTTCATCATCAAGTATTGATTTATCCTTGACAGGTATAACCATACCACAACCATGATTGGTTTTTAATACAAATCTCTCAGGTAGTTTTTCAAAGTCAATGTCAGATGCCCTTTCCCATGCACCGTAAACTTGTGGTAAGACCGTTTCTCCAATGCGCTCTTTCACATAGTCTCTGACTAAGTATTTATCAGCCAGCCTTGTCCATTCGGATGTGTCATAATTAAACTTCATCCAATTGATCTTTTCATTTAAATCTTTAGGGTCATCCCAACTTATGTCATATCCAAGAACTCCTCGAAATATCTCAGAGGCAAGCCCTTGTGGATGCCACTTGAACCTTATCCAAAATTTGGTGTCTGCATACCATTTGTGTATGAAATTAGGACACCATTTCCTTAATGTGTCTTTTATCATAAATCTTTCAGTTTGTAGATTCTTATCAAAAGGTGAAGAACCTTGGTTTTTAGCCAGTTATTATTGATGCTAATATAACTCCTTAGCAGAAACTTCTCAATGAACGTGTTCTGTTTAGAAAATGTGTCAATAAGTAATTTTCGATGATTATCATCTGCATAATAATGATTGTTGAGCGCAAATATGAGAGTATTAAGAATTAATTCTTTTTGATACCCTGCCATGAAATCATCAATGTTTGCAGAGAAATCTTTTATCATTATTGAGAATGCATGAGTCTCTTTATTGATGTTTTTGTGTACTGTTATTGAAGTTGGGTTATACCTGTGGAAATATGTGCGTACTGGACAGAAGACCATGTCTTTTACATGTTTAGACAAGAAAAAAGTCCAATGATTGTCTTCGTGAATTATTCCTTCCTTGAACATAAGGTTATGTTCGTACAGGAAATCTCTTCTTATCAGTCTGCTTTGAGCCCCAACGATGTCTCCCTTGAACTGAAGAAGGAATGCTTTTATTCTCTTTCTGTCACACGTGTGTTCAGGAAATTCATAAGGACTCGGAGTCCTAAACTCTTCTTGGTTTTCAAAGAATGAACCTTGAACAAGATCTACCTCACCATACTTTTCAATGAGTCCTAACATCAACTCCATGCAATTTGGAGTAATTTCATCATCACTATCTAAAAAATAGAGATACCTGCCTGCAGCATGGGCAATTCCTGTATTTCTTGCACCTGACAATCCTTTGTTCCGCTCGTGACGGAGGATGTGAAATTTGATATTTCCTTGATATCGTTGTACATACTGTTCAGCTAATTCTAAGCTGTTGTCTGGACCACAATCGTCAATGATTATACATTCTATTCCCTCCGTAACAGTTTGATTGACTACAGAATCTAAACATCGTTCTATATACTGCGCAACGTTGTAGGCTGGTATGATTATTGAAACCTTATATTTCATAAATCTTTACATTATGGCACTAATTTTTTTTACAAAACGTTCTGCAGCATGACCATCATCTACACTACCATATTCCTTCTGGAAGTTTTCAAGCCTGTTGATATATTCATTGGCATTAAACTCCCTAACAGCGTTGTTGATTTCATCATTTGTGCGGCAAAGAGTAAATGGAAGTTTATAGTACATGTCTTTTAATCCACGCATCTTGGTGTATTCATCAATGTCTGACGCATAGAGAAAAACAGGGCGACGGGTGTTGGCAAAATCAAGTCCTGTACTTGAATAGTCGGTTATAGCAATATCTGCTATCAACATTAGTTCGTGTATGTCGGTATAGTCAGACATGTTTCGTATCCGGTCACTAAAATGGTAGGGTGGATGCTTGAACCACTTGAAGTTAGGATGCAGGGTGACAAAGAATATCCATTTCTGCCCAGTTTTCTCCTCGAGGGTGTCAAGCAACCTATTCATGTCCAAATCATACGCACTTGTGTTATTATTGTCTCTGAAGGTAGGAGCATAAAACGCAATGTGTATATCTTCCGGTATCTGTAACTGCTTACGGATTGCTTTTTGTTTCTCTGTAGTATCTATATAGTACTGATCATTTCTCGGAAAACCACATTCCCATATTTCTGCATGTTCCGGAACCCAAAATGTGTCTTTCAGAACTTGTGTATGGTATGTTCCCATTGAGACGAAAACATCCGTCATGGCAGAGTGCCGTTTACTATTCTCAACATATTGTTTTGGAAGTAAGGCATCTCCTTCCGCACATTTCATACCAGGTTGCCCGTGTGGTATATAGATCAGTTTCTGTGATGATTTCTTCTTGAACGGTAGTAAAGACTTTGAGTTAGTAATTATGACATGAGCGGTGGAAAGCTCATATATCGCTTTTATGCGATTGAACTTTGCGCTTCGGATAGGATACGGTATGTCATAGTTCAGAAAATCTACTAGCCAAACTAAGTCATATGATAATTTTTGTCTGATTATCTCCTCCGCAACGTATTTCAGATTACACTTATATCCTCCTCCGTTTGCCTGTATGAAAACAATTTTGTTTTTCTTTACAGGAAGGTACCTAAACCACGATATGGACAGTTCTCTCACCTTATTATATAATGGCTCTATAGCCTGTTTTAAACTTCTGTTCATAAAGAATTATCTCTTAAATATCTTTGCTCGTTCCTTCAGATTACTCTTCATATACTCCCAACTCTCAATGTGGAAGATTTCAGAGAGTCCACAGTATACCAAGATGCCAACAGCTATTTGTATGAATAATAACATATATCTGTTGAGTTGTATCCAATTGAGTGACGTGACGACTGCTGCCATTATGACTGCTGCCATCAGGGCACCACTGACGTCTTTGATTTGCTCCTCTAATTTATATCCTACGTATTCTCTGTTCGGAAATGCGTTAATAATCATGGTATAGAAACTATAGAAGCACATGCCTATCGCTATGGCAAGTGGACTGATGAACATCGTGAAAATAAGTATAGCTATCATGATGGGTTTCTTGTAAATCTCCAACTTCAGTATAGTGTTAACCTTTCCCATTCCTCTCAAAGCCTGTAAATTTGTGGTGTTCATTATGCTGAAACACTCTCCGATACAAAAGGCTTGCATAAATGGAATACAGGCAGCCCACTTCTCTGTGTAAAGAATATATACGAGGTTCTCTGAGACTGCAGCCAATCCTAAAAGCAGAGGAAACAAAATGAAACTACTTGTCTTCATCGCGCGACGCATAACGTTTTTTACGGCTGGCTTGTCATCTTGAAGTTTCGAGAATACCGGAAATAAAACTGAGTTGATAGATGCGTCAATGTTGCGGGTGAAAATTTGTGGCACTCCTTCGCCTCTATTGTAAAATGCCAAATCTGATGGCATATACTTCAAACCGATTGTGTATCCTTTTAGTTGGCTAAAGGCGGTACCAATCAGACCGGACAGCATAAATTTGGAACTGACACCAAAGATACTTTTGAATCTTTCCGCGGAAAATCTGAATTTAGGAATCCAGCGTACCTGTGCAAACACCGTAATTGTGTTGATTATGGTTGCAGCCAGCCCTTGAAATACCAAAGCCCATACTCCCCATCCTTCGTATGCGAGAAAAATACCAATACCTCCTGAGAGGGCTGTGCCAATCAAGGTCATATAAAAATACACCTTGAAGGCCATTCTGCGGGTTACTACAACATTTTGTATGCCTCCGAATGTGCCGAGAATCATTCCTAATCCCAAAACTCTTACAACGTCGCATAGTTTGGGAGTATGGAAAATATCACTCAGCCAAGGAGCTGCAAAGAATAATAGAGTATAGACGAGGGACGCAAAGATTGTCTGGGCCCAGAAAATAGTGCTGAAATCAATGTCGTCTGCATCTTTTTTCTGAACTAAGGCGTTACCAAAGCCGCAGTCAATGAAGATACCGATCAGTACGGTAAACATGCCTGCCAATGCCACTACACCAAATTCCGCAGGCATCAGCAATCGGGCAAGCACAACGGATATAGCAAACGAGACTATTTGTCCGACTGCTTTCTGCGCAAATTGCCAAAATAGACCTGAAATGGTTTTCTGTTTTAAGCTATCTGTACTCAATTTATACTACAAATGTTTTTCGAGTTCTCGATAGACCTCGATTTGACACTTTTCTTGCACTACACGGGGTCATCACACTCTCTCTGCTTGAGCGCGAAGGAATTGTCTAGGTTGGTGTGTTGATGCCACTGAAACGGAACTGTGCTGAATTCCAGTCACATTCATAGTTTTCGTAAGGCTTGTTGACGCTATTGATAACATCACCTGCAAAGGTACGAAATTATTTCGTACCAATGCAAGTTTTAACAATTATTTGCTTTTATCGCAAGGCAATAAGGCCTCGTAATCGCTTAAAAGTGCCTTCTTCGTCATTTTGAGGTGGTTTTGCTGCCTGTTGATGATGCTTTTGTCGCAGGGCGTTGAGGCTTTTGCGCTTTTTCAGCAGGGGCTTTCGTCTTTTTGCTATCTGGGGCTTTCTCCGGTTTGCTGTCTGGTGCTTTGGTCAGTTTGTTGTCGGGACTTAGCGTGACGCTTATCTCCCCGCCTTTGGTGAGCGAGCCGAAGAGGATCTCGTCCATCAGCAGAGGCGTGAGCTCCTGCTGTATGGTGCGGTCCATTTCGCGGGCACCATACTGTGGTGTGAAGCCTTTCTTCAGCAGGTATTGCCGCGCCTCGTCCGTGAGGGTCATTGTGACGTGCTTTGCCGCAAGGCGTTCCGATAGGTGGCGCAGTTTCTTTTCGAGTATCAGCGATGCCATCTTCTTGTCCATATCGTGGAATACGACTGTGGCAGAGAGGCGGTTGAGGAACTCCGGCTTGAAGGTCTTCTTGACTGTCTGCAACATCGCTTCGCCCCGTGACTGTCCGCCTGCAAAACCGATGGAGGCCTGTGAAGCGTATTGCGCTCCGGCGTTAGAGGTCATGATGAGTATGACGTTCTTGAAGTCAGCCTTATTGCCCTTATTGTCAGTCAGTTTTGCATAGTCCATCACCTGCAGCAGTATGTTGTATATGTCGCTATGCGCCTTCTCTATCTCGTCGAGCAACAAGACACAGTTCGGCGTTCTGCGTATCGCGTCAGTCAACAGTCCTCCTTCCTCATAGCCAACATATCCGGCAGGTGAGCCGATGAGCTTTGATACCGTGTGTTTCTCCGTATATTCGCTCATGTCGAATCGCAGGAGCTCCACTCCCAGCTCGCGTGCCAGCACCTTGCAGACCTCTGTCTTACCCACTCCCGTAGGTCCCACGAAGAGCAGACTTGCCAGCGGTTTGTCCGGTTCGGTAAGTCCTGCTTTGGCCATCATGACTGCTCTGACAACCTGCTTTACGGCCTCATCCTGCCCGTAGATGTCTGATGATATGCGCTTGTCCAGGTCTTTCAGCTGTTCGTTGCTTTCGCTGCTGAGGGCTTTGGAGTCTATGCGGCATACCTCCGTCAGTATGTTCCTTATCACATCCACATCCACCTTCTGCCCTGTGCGTGCCTTTGGCGTGCCGTCTTTCTTCAGCAATGGGTTCTGCTGTCTGTATGCTCCGGCCTCGTCTATGATGTCAAACGCCTTGTCCGGCAGGTAGCGGTCCGTTATGAGGGCGTGACTTTGCTCTACCGCATACCTCAATGCCTCCTCAGTATATTTCACCTTGTGGTGGCTCTCGTACCTGTGCAGGGCTCCCTGGGCCATGCTGATAGCCTCCTCCACCGAAGGCTCCTTAATGTCTATGAGCCCGAAGCGGCGCGCTATGGCTTTTCTGTTGGCCATAGTCTTGTTGTAATCCTGATAGGTCGTAGAGCCCACAAACCTTATAGTGCCGTCCTCCAGATATGGCATCAGCAGGTCTGCGGCGTTCAGGCTGCCGTTGTTGCCTCCCACATCCATCAGGGTGTGGATGTCGTCTATGTAGAGTATGCAGTTGCCTTTGGCCTTCAGTCCGTCGAGAATCATCTTCATGCGCTTCTCAAACTCCCCATGATAGCTCGTGCCGGCCATAAGTGCCCCTACGTCAAGCGAATAGATCTGTACCTTCTTCATCCATTCGGGCACCTGCCCAGATGCTATCAGGTGTATGAGACCGTATATCATCGTTGTCTTTCCCACGCCTGGCTCGCCTATGAAGAGCGGGTTGTTCTTGTCGTGGCGGCATAGGATTCTGACTGTTCGTGTCAGTTCCTTCTCTCGCGCCAGGGGTACAACCTTCTTTGCGCAGACCTCCGGGGTAAGCTGTGTCACATACTCCTCCCACGGCTCCGACTGTTCCATGCTGTCCATTATGTCCTCTTCATCCTCGTCATCATCATCATCCGATACTCCGAATCCCTGCCCCAAGGCGCTCAGCGCTCCCATGAGACGGTTGGCGCTGGCCATCATCCTGTCATACATCTCGTCTCCGGTCATAGACGCGATGTCGTAGTAGTCCTCGATGTCCTGCTCGTAGTATTTTCTTATGCGGTCAAGACACTCAGCCTTGTGCTCTCCAAGATACTTCATGAGCAGATATTGCGTCATAGAGTTGTCGAGGTCATACATCATCATTATCAGGTCCGCCACATCTAACGGCGTATCCTGCTCGTCGTCGTTGTCCTTGTTTGTTTCATACATGTAGCTTTTTGCTATCTTCAACATGTACTGTAGGTTCACGGATAGTCGCACCTCATACTCCTCATCCTCTGCCACACGGTCCATGTCCTGAATGTGTGATACCAGTTCGGCTCTCATCTTTTCCTGGCTTATGAGGTAGTCGTTGCAAAACTGCTTGAACTCGTCCTGAATAATTATAGAGAAGAGCAGGTGTTCAGGCGTGAGGAACTCCATGCGATACTTCTCCACATTCTCCAGAGTGACCGTGAAAACCCTGCGTGTCTGAGGCGTACACTTACTTAAATCTATGTCGTATATATCCTGTGTCATTTCTCTTTTACTGTTACTTTAAGTGGAAATCCCTCGGCCTTAGCTAATTGCATCGTCAGCTGGGCCTTGCTTTGGGCTATGTCCTTGCTATATGTTCCTACTACTGCCGAGCCCTCCAGGTGTATCTTCATCATCAGGCTCTGGGCTATTTCCTTTGATTTATGGAATACGCGCATCAATACGCGCACCACGAAATCCATCGTTGTGACGTCATCATTCAGCATTATAACGTCATACATTGACGGCTCCTTCACCTTGAATTGCGCCGTGCTCTCTTGTTGTCTTTGTGTCTTTGGCATATCAGAATCTTTTATGCAAAGGTACGATTAAGTCTTGAGATATGCAAAAAAAGTGCGTGCATTTTTTATTGCATGTCCAAGACGGAGGATTCCGTGAAGCGCCTGAGCACCTGCTGGAGCGCAAGAACTAAGGCGCAGCCAAAGGTACGATTAAGTCTTGAGATATGCAAAAAAACAAACCACGCTCCGAGCTGTGCTCGCCTGAGCTCCGCTAAAGATAAATAATGTGCGAAGAATTTCCCGTTCCGAGCTTTGCTCGCCTGAGCACCGCTAAAAAGAAAGTAATGTGCGAAGAATTTCACAAATTATGCATTATGAATTATGCTTGTGAGCCCTGCGCTCGGCCCTAAGGCCGCTTGCTCTGCTGCTCTACGTTAGCGCGCCCTGCGCTCGGCCCTAAGGCCGCTTGCTCCGCTGCTCTACGTTAGCGCGCCCTGAAAGGGCAAAAGCATTTAGCCCAGGGCAACGCCCTGGGTACAAAGGCAATCAGTAATCACGCCCTGTAGGGGCAGCAGAACAATAGGCAAAGGACTCTGCTGCCCTTACAGGGCGTGGCTACACATCACGTAGAAACCCAGGGCGCTGCCCTGGGCTAAATGCTTTTGCCCCTTCAGGGCGCACTCGCGAAAGTCGAGCGAATTACTTAGTCGTTAGGGAAGTTACTCATCTCGACAAGGGAAATTACTCATCTCACCAAGGGAAGTTACTCACCTCCGGCAGGGAAGTTACTCATCTCGCCAAGGGAAGTTACTCACATCTGGAAGGGAAGCAGGCGAGGGGTATAAACAAACAATCCCCGCCACAGGTGTCGTGACGGGGATTGATGTGTCGGGGTTAGGCTTAGAGGATCTCAATCATCTTGTCAACCTTGGGTTTAGAGGATTTCAATCATCTTGTCAACCTTTGGTTTCTCTTCCTTCTTTGGGAGTGTGATGGTCAGGATTCCGTCTGCCATTGTTGCCTTGATGTCATCGTTGGCTATCGTGTCAGGCAGGGTGAACGTCTGTGCGTAGCTCTGATAGCTGAACTCCTTGCGCAGGTAAGACTTGTCGTCCTTCTTCTCCTCGTTGCTCTGCTTCTTCTCCATCTTCAGCTCCAGAGTGTTATTGTCGGTCAGATGGATGGTGAAATCATCCTTTGTCATACCTGGGGCAGCCAGCTCTATCTCAAAGGCGCCGTCGGTCTCGGTGATGTTCATCTTTGGGGTGGTATATTGCGATTGGGTCTTTGGCATAAAGTCATTGAAGAAGAAATCGTTCATCATTGTTGGGAACCAGTTGTTTTTTGTGATAGTGTTCATAATTTTTCCTCCTTAAATGTTTTATTGGTTTGTAAGTTTTCTTTTTGTTTTATTTGTTTGCTTATCAGCCTTGCGGCTTTCGCTCTGTATAATGGCAACGGGCGTGCCACGTGCCCTTAGTATGACAATCTGGCAGCTGTGCATGACAAACTGTCAGTCTTTGCTGTATTTTACACCTTATTTATTATGTACATTTTGCCAATTCAAAAAAAAGCAGTACCTTCGCGCCCAAAAATGAAAAAATGAAGTGTGAGGAGGTAACATCCCTGCATGCCAATATGCCCGATGATGGCAACAGTTATTGGTTTCCCATGCGTGTGAGCTATGGTCGCGGCATCGTCGTGGCCGAGAGCCTGCATGCCCGTGGCGTGAAGCATTTCGTACCCTCGCGCGAAACGGTTGCCCCTAATAACGGAAAGGGGCAGGACAGCGCCGTAGTGAAGGAGGTGCCGATAATCTCAAACCTTGTCTTTGTCTATGGTACACGCACGGAAGTGCGCGAGCTGAAGAATGGTGGCGAGCCTCTGTCGTATATGCGCTTCATGACCTACGGCAGCCGTGAGGACGGAGTGAGCAATCCTACCTATTTCGAGAACTTGTCGTTGCGCCGCATCATTGTGGTGCCAAAGAAGGAGATGGAGCAGTTTATCAAGGTCGTTGAGCTTGGCAAGGAGCATATCACGCTCATCCCATACGAGGAGATGTTCCGTCACTATGGCAAGCGTGTCCGCTTCGTTGACGGTCCGTTCAAGGGAATGGAGGCCGTAGTGAGGCGCATAGGAAAGAAGAACAAGAACAAGAAGATACACTTTGACATAGACGGGCTCATAGTAGCAGAGGCCGACTACATACCGCGCAAAATGTATGAACTGATAGAGTAAATTAAAAATTAATAATTCAAAATTCAAAATTCATAGTGCGACGCTCGGGCGGATTAAATTAAAAATTAATAATTCAAAATTCAT
Organism: Prevotella sp.; assembly: GCA_017478025.1. Classification (GTDB taxonomy): domain Bacteria; phylum Bacteroidota; class Bacteroidia; order Bacteroidales; family Bacteroidaceae; genus Prevotella. Next base: position 74,669 of record JAFVGZ010000018.1, on the reverse strand, counting down.
AGTGCGACGCTTACTGATTACGGCCCTACGGGATGCCAACGCTTAACACTCAAAGCTTAACCCTCACCCCTCATCTCTAAACCCTTGGAGAAAGTCTCGGCTGGCGAGGTTAATTCTTCACTCTTCACTCTTCACTATTCACTTTAAACTCTTCACTCAACCCATCAACATTCAATGATAACTCCACACCTACCTCATCTTTCGTCGCCATTCATGACGGTTGTCCTGCTGATAGGGTCAAATATCTTCATGACTTTAGCCTGGTACGGGCACCTGAAACTGTCTGAGATGAACATTTCCACCCATTGGCCGCTCATCGGGGTCATCCTTTTCTCGTGGGGCATAGCGCTGGCGGAGTATTCTCTACAGGTGCCGGCAAACAGAATAGGCTTCGTGGGCAACGGAGGCCCCTTCACCCTCATGCAGCTGAAGGTCATTCAGGAGGTGATATCCCTGACTGTCTTTACCGTCATCGCAGGCATGATGTTTCAGGGCGAGCAGCTGCATTGGAATCATTTCGTGGCGTTTATATGCCTCGTGGCAGCCGTATATTTCGTTTTCTTGGAATAATAAAACACTCATATAATGAAAAATCTCATACTCAACCTACTTCTTCTCTGCATCAGCATCTCCGGTTATGCTGCTGACAGCCTGACCACCGATACGGCAGCCAACAAGCCCGTATTCACCATCGTAAAGCAAAATCCCATTACGAGTATCAAGAACCAGAGCAAGTCCGGCACCTGCTGGGATTACTCTACTCTCTCTTTCTTTGAGTCAGAGATACTGCGCAAGAGCGGCAAGACCTACAACCTGAGCGAGATGTTTGTGACCAACAAAAACTATATGGACCGCGCCATCATGACGGTACGCCTGCACGGGGACATGCAGTTTGAGCAGGGCGGCTCTGCCTACGATGTGCTGTATGTCCTCAAGAACTATGGCATATGCCCAGAGGAGGCGATGGCTCTGCCCGGCACTATGTATGGCGACACACTCAACAACTTCTCGGAGTTCTTTCAGGTGATGCCTGCCTATGTGCGTACACTTGCCAAAACATCAAACAAACGCCTCACCCCCGCATGGAAGAAAGGTCTGCAGGGCATCATAGACGCTTATCTCGGTACCGTGCCTGAGACGTTCACCTACGAGGGAAAGAAATACACGCCACAGTCATTTGCCGCTTCGCTTGGCCTGAACTGGGATGATTACTATTCCTTTACCTCCTACACCCACCATCCCTTCTGGACGGAGTTTGCCGTTGAGGTGCAGGACAACTGGCGTCAGGGCCCATCATGGAATGTGCCTATGGATTGCCTTGAGCGCATCATCGACAATGCCGTCATGCAGGGCTATACCGTAGCCTGGGGCGGCGACGTGAGTGATGACGGCTTCTCACGCGAAGGACTGGCCGTGCTCGTAGATACCAAGAAGTTCCTCGACATCGAAGGCTCTGATATGGCCAAGTGGCTGAAGCTTGAGGCAAAGGACCGTAAGAGCAAGGTGAAGGATCTCGGAGTGAATGTGCCGGAGCTGACTCCGTCGCAGGAGAAGCGTCAGGAGGAGTTCGACAACTGGGAGCTGACCGACGATCACGGCATGCTGATCTATGGCATAGCGAAAGACCAGAACGGCCGTGAGTACTATATGGTAAAGAACTCCTGGGGCGAGACAGGCGACTACAAGGGCATCTGGTATATGTCCAAGAACTATATCATAGCCAAGACAATGGACTTTATGGTCAACAAAAACGCCGTGCCCAAGGACATCCTTAACAAATTAGGAAAGTAATTTTATAAGGAGTGATAAGAAGTTCTTGCTCTGCTATGCTACGCAAGCGTCACAGAGTGCCGAGCTAAAAGGAGTTGGAAGGAGTCAGAAGACATTACAATTAGCAATCAGACCCTCATCCCTCACCCCTCATCCCTCACCCCTCATCTCTCAACCCTTGGAGAATGTCCCGGCTGGCAAGGTTAATTCTTCACTCTTAATTCTTCACTCTTCACTCTTCACTCTTAATTCTTCACTCTTCACTCTTCACTTAATGCGCGCACTCTTACCACTCATATTCTTCGCTACCTTCTATCTCGGAAGCTCCATATACGCCGGTGACTTCTACAAGATACCCATCACGGTAGCCTTCATGCTCACATCCGTCGTGGCTATCATAGTCAGTCGCGGCTCCCTGAAGCATCGTTTCAATGTCTTCAGCCGCGGTGCGGGTTCAAGCAATCTGCTGCTGATGATATGGATATTCATCCTTGCCGGCACCTTTTCCTCGTCGGCCAAGGAGATGGGTAGCGTCAACGAAGTAGTAAACCTGACACTCTCCATCCTGCCTGCCAGCATGGTGTTGCCGGGCCTCTTCCTTGCTGCTGCGGTCATATCCCTGAGCATCGGCACGAGCGTTGGCACCATCGTAGCCCTCATGCCTATTGCCGTGGGCATAGCCCAGATACTCTACGAGCCGTTGGGCTTTACCGCCGCCATCGTTGTGGGAGGCGCGTTCTTTGGCGACAATCTGTCGTTCATCTCCGACACCACCGTCTGCGCCACCCAGTCGCAGGGCTGTCGCATGAGCGATAAGTTCAGGACCAACATACGCATCGCCGCCCCTGCCGCCATCATAGCCTTCGTGGTCTATGCCTTCATGAGCCATTCCGTAGAGAATGCCAACACCGTGCCGACGGTCAATCCCTTCAAGGTGCTGCCCTATCTCGTGGTGCTCGTGACGGCTATAATGGGTCTCAACGTGCTCATCGTGCTGGTCATAGGCACCATGCTCTGCGGCATCATCGGTATGCTCTATGGTGACTACTCGTTCATCTCGTGGATGATGGTAATGGGCAAAGGCATCATGGGTATGGGCGAACTCATCATCGTCACCATGCTTGCCGGAGGCGTGCTCGAGACTATCCGTGCCAACGGAGGCATACGCTACCTGATGAACCGTATCATGAAGCATGTCAGCTCACCACGCTCGGCAGAGCTCAGCATCGCCGCTCTGGTAAGCGTCACGGACCTCTGCACGGCAAACAATACCGTTGCCATCATAACCGTATCGGGCATAGCAAAGGACATCTCCAATCGCTTCTCCCTCGACCCCAGGCGAGTGGCAAGCATCCTCGACACCTTCTCATGCATCATGCAGGGCATCATCCCCTACGGCGCGCAGATGCTCATGGGCGGAGCCCTCGCAGGCATCAATCCCATAGAGATCATCCCCCATCTCTACTACCCCTACCTCCTCTGCCTCTTCGCCCTGGGCGACATAGTGCTGAGACCGAGAAAACAAGTGAAATATGATAGCGCCGAGGCATAGAAGCACGTAAAAATGCCGAAACGTTGAAACGTAGAACATAAACATATTAATAATGATAAAGAAAATTCTAATTGCAAATCGTGGCGAGATAGCGTTGCGCGTCATGCGAAGCTGCTATGAGATGGGCATCCGTAGCGTTGCTGTCTATAGTACCGCCGACCGCACCTCGCGCCACGTGCTCTTTGCTAATGAGGCTGAGTGTATAGGCCCTGCAGCAAGTAGCGAGAGTTATCTGAACATAGATCGTATCATCGCAGCAGCGAAGAAGCACGGAGCTGATGCCATTCATCCCGGCTACGGCTTCCTCAGCGAGAATGCAGAGTTTGCCCGCCGTTGTGAGGCTGAGGGCATTATCTTCATCGGTCCCCGCCCTGAGACGATGGAGGAGATGGGTGATAAGATAAGCGCCCGTAAGAAGATGATAGAGGCCGGAGTGCCGGTAGTACCTGGAACGGAGCAGCCCTTGAAGAGCGTAGAGGAGGCTATCGCCGTGTCAAAAGAGATTGGTTTCCCCGTGATGCTCAAGGCTTCTATGGGTGGCGGCGGTAAGGGTATGCGCCTCATCCACGAGGAGAGCGAAGTACGGGAGATGTATGAGGCTGCAAAGAGCGAGGCAATGGCAGGCTTCGGAGATGATACCGTGTATATCGAGAAGTTTGTGGAGGAGCCGCACCACATCGAGTTCCAGATTCTCGGCGACCAGCAGGGCAACGTGGTACACCTCTTTGACCGCGAATGCTCCGTGCAGCGCCGCCATCAGAAGATAGTAGAGGAGAGCCCTTCACCCTTCATCGACTACAATCTGCGCATGGAGATGGGTGCCAAAGCCGTAGCAGCAGCAAAGGCCGTGGGCTATGTCGGAGCCGGAACGATAGAGTTCCTTGTGGATAAGTACCACCATTTCTACTTCCTTGAGATGAACACCCGCCTGCAGGTGGAGCACCCCATAACCGAAGAGGTTGTTGGCGTTGACCTGGTAAAGGAGCAGATACGCATAGCCGACGGTATGCCCCTGCGCTTCAGGCAGGAGGAGATACGCCAGCATGGACACGCCATCGAGTGCCGAATCTGTGCTGAGGACACGGAACACAACTTCATGCCTTCGCCCGGAGTCATACAGCAGCTGAGCGTGCCGCAGGGCATAGGAACGCGTGTTGACTCTCATTGCTACGAGGGATATGAGATTCCCGTACACTATGACCCGATGATAGGAAAGCTCATCGTGTGGGCTGTCACCCGCGAGTATGCCATAGAGCGCATGAGACGTGTACTGTATGAGTATAAGATTACGGGCCTCACCACCAACATCCGGTACCTGCGTCGCATCATCGATGTGCCGGACTTCAAGAACGGTAACTACAATACATACTTCATAGAGCGCAACCAGGAGCGCCTGAAGCCCCGCAGCGGCTTCAAGAACGACTCGGAGCCGATGGCCGTTATTGCTGCCTACATAGACTATGTGATGAACATAGAGGAGAACAAGCCGCAATCCACCGAGCCCGATTCTGCTATCAACCGCTGGCGTGCCTTCGGCTTACAGAAAGGTGTGCTGAGAGTGTAATGCAAAATGCATAATGCATAATTCATAATTCAGAATTCAAAATAGTGGCTCGTAACCTATCTCCCTCCCCCAGGGGAGGGCTGGGGTGGGGCTTTTAATTCGTAACAATGGAAATACAAGTAGGAAATAAAATGATGGAGGTGACGCTGCTGAGCAAGGAAGGCAATCACGTGAAGGTGGCGTTAGACGATAAGGTATATGATGTGGACATCTGTATGCTTGAGAAGAATGTCTATTCCATCATCCACAAAGGCAATTCATACAACGTAGAACTGACGCGCAAGAATGAGACCGTCCCACCCACTCCAAGCGTGGGACAGGGCTATCGCGCCAATCTCAACTACTCAGTTTACGATATAGACATACTCGACTCACAGGCCAAGTACATGCGTATGCGCCGCAATAAGGGTGCGGAGAATGTGGCTCAGGCCAATACCATCACCTCGCCCATGCCGTGCAAGATTGTGAAGGTCTATGTCAAGCCCGGTGACAAGCTGAAGACAGGTGACTCCGTACTCACCATGGAGGCCATGAAGATGCAGTCAAACTACAAGGTTTCTGCCGACTGTGTCATCAGGGAAGTCCTCGTGAAGGAGGGCGACAACGTGATGGCAAACCAGACGATGGTGACCGTAGATACGCAAACTGAAAACGAAGGAGCTAAGTAGATAATCCCCAAACACACGCTACTCACATCCTAAAACAACAGAAGAAGAAAATGGAAAAAGAAAAGAAGAAACTCTCCGCACGCGAGAGAATAGAGACACTCCTTGATAAGGATTCATTTGTAGAGATAGATAAGCACGTCGTGCATCATTGCAACGACTTCGGAATGGAGAAGAAACGCATTCCCGGTGACGGCGTCATCAGCGGATATGGCAAGATAGATGGCCGCATTGTCTTCGTCTATGCCTTCGACTTTGCCGTCCTCGGCGGCTCCCTCAGCGCTGCCAACGCCCAGAAGATAGCAAAGGTTCAGGACCTTGCACTCAAGAACGGCGCACCCATCATCGGCCTCAATGACTCGGGTGGTGCACGCATACAGGAGGGTGTGGACTCCCTGACCGGCTTTGCACACATCTTCCGTCGCAATGTGATGGCAAGCGGAGTCATCCCCCAGATCTCTGCCATCATGGGGCCCTGTGCCGGCGGTTCGTGCTACTCTCCTGCGCTGACCGACTTCATCCTGATGGTGAAGGAGCAGAGCCAGATGTTCGTAACGGGCCCTAACGTCGTTAAGGCGGTCACCAACGAGGATGTGGACAAGGAAACCCTCGGCGGCGCTATGACCCACAACTCCATCAGCGGCGTGTCGCATTTCCTCTGCAACGACGATGAGGAGACGCTGATGACCATACGCGAGCTCATCGGTTTCATCCCCTCAAACAATATGGAGGATGCCCCCGTGCGTGCTGCTACCGATGACCTGCATCGCGTATGTCACGAACTCGACGACGTGGTACCGGCTGATCCCAACGTGCCGTATGACATTAAGGACATCATCGAACCCGTCTGCGACCAGCAGTATTTCTTTGAGATACAGCCGGAGTTTGCCAAGAATGTCGTAATCGGTTTCGGTCGCCTCGCCGGACGTACCGTAGGCTTTGTGGCCAACCAGCCCAACCACCTTGCGGGCTCGCTCGACATCGACGCCTCTGACAAGGCAGCGCGCTTCATACGCTTCTGCGACTGTTTCAATATCCCTCTCGTTGCCATGCTCGATGTGCCGGGCTTCCTGCCGGGCGTTGACCAGGAGCATCACGGCATCATACGCCACGGAGCGAAGATTGTATATGCCTTTGCTGAGGCTACCGTGCCGAAGGTGACGCTCATCACGCGTAAGGCCTATGGCGGCGCTTACATCGTGATGAACTCCAAGTGCATCGGTGCCGATGTGAATCTTGCTTACCCAACGGCTGAGATTGCCGTGATGGGAGCAGAAGGAGCATGCAACATCCTTTACAGAAAGGAGACGCCGGAGGTAAGGCAGGAGAAGATTGCGGAGTATCGTGAGAAGTTCGCTAACCCCATGATGGCGGCAGAACTCGGTTACATCGACGAGATCATAGAGCCTTGCGACACCCGTGTACGCCTCATACAGTCACTCGAGATGTGCCGCAACAAGAACCAGAGCAACCCGCCAAAGAAGCACGGCAACATGCCGCTGTAACCCAAATGTCCGAGAGGTTGCGATATCGCAACCCCATTAACGTAAAAACAATAATCACGTGAACATAATAGACCTTATCAACACTCCGCAGAAGGATCTCATCCTCAGCGACCAGCAGATACAGCAGCTGACCCTCGAGGAGGTTCATCAGCGACACCTCATGCTCCAGGAGATTCTCTCCGGCGTCCTTGACTACGACATCGTCCTCAGCGACACCAATGTGTGGCTCGAGCTCAACGCCACCTCCTATGGCGACAACAGGGGCAACACACGCCTGATGTTTGAGCGACAGCTGGACTTCATGTCCAAGATGATGCGCCATCGTGGCGGCAAGTTCATCATCATGGGCGAGACCTACGAAGAGATAGACCGCTTCGCTGCCGTGCAGGACCCTGTGAACCACAAGGAGGCCGACTTCTCCGACAACCTCGTCTATCTCAACGCCGCAGCGCGTCTGGCCAAGCGCCTCATCCTCTCCATGCAGCGCGAGAATCGTCTGCGCATCGAGGGCATAAGCAGCGAGAGCCACCATGCCGCCTTTGCCGACCCCGCCATTGTGCGGCGCGTCGTAGAGCTCTTCACCGAGGGAAAGAAGGTGTTGCTGCTCACCAACGATGCCAGCGTCGCTATACGCTCCATCGCGCTCTGCGATGACCTGCAGCGCATCAACGGCATCAGCGACGAGGAGTGGAACGCCACATACACCCAGCTCAGGCCAATGGCATTCACCTTCGACGACCTGCGCCTGCTCGACAACTACACACGCCAGTACCACTACATCCAGATGGCCGACGGCACTCCTTGGATGAGTGACATACAGCCGTTCAGCGCCTCTGCCCCTCGCTGCAGCCAGCCCCTCACGCCGCTCACCATCGACGAGTACGCCTTCCGTCAGGGAGACAAACATCGCGGTGACAACCTCTTCATCAAGTTAGAGGAACAGCCGGAGCGCAAGCAGGAGAAGAAACAACAGCAGCAGGCCCAGCAGAAGAAGCAGCAGCAGGGTCAGCAAAACAAACAGCAGAAGTCCCAGGACAAGAAGCCGCAGCAGCCACAGCAGCAAAAGAAGCAGCAGCCCCAGCAGGACAAGCAAAAGCAAGACAGACAGGACAATCAGCAGCCCCAGCAGGACAAGCAGACACAGCCCCAGCAGGACAAGCAGCAGCCCCAGCAGGACAAGCAGACACAGTCCCAGCAGGACAAACAGACACAGTCCCAGCAGGACAAGCAGACACAGTCCCAGCAGGACAAGCAGACTCCGTCCCAGCAGCAGCCCCAGAGCCCTCGTCAAGAGGCAACAGGCTCTGCTGAACCGACAGCTGCCGCTTCACGTCCCTCCCCCTTGGGGGAGCCGGAGGGGGCTTCCCCTGCCACGGGAGAGCCGGAAGGGGCTTCTTTCTCCCCATCGGGAGAGCCGGAAGGGGCTGCTCCTGTCAAGAAAGGCCAGCGCCGCGCTCCCTCAAGGCGCACAACCAGGAAAGGCGCAGAGGCTCCTGCTGCAACAGCAGAGCCCCAGCCGCTCGGCACTAACGACGCTTTGCTTCGCAAAGAACAGCCCCAGCAGCCAACCGCAGACTCAGCGCAGCCTGCTCAGCCTGCTGAGCCGTCTGCCGCCCCAGCAGCTGAAGCCAAGAAACCCCAGCGCCGCACCGCAGCAAAGCGAACAACAAAGAAAACCGCTGAGGCAACAGCGGCTGCCGATGGTACCTCCGACGCACCAAAGACAACCGCCACACGCAAGACGCGCGCTACATCATCTCGCCTAAAGGCTAAATCCGCCACCACAGAGAAGATAACAACTGGCCGCAAAACATTAGCGGAAAAGAAATAAACGCACAAAAAATAACGGGGGAAGGTTCATAATCTTCCCCCGAATAATATCATTATCGGCTCTGGACAGAATAGAAATCTGCTCCGAATACTATCAATTTCGGCTCTTGGAAATGTTAAAATCATCCCCCGAAAAGTGTTAAAATCGCAAACGAACGATTTCGGATTCGTCCTCTCTCGTTCAAAATTTGCGAGCAAACTCTAACTTCGTTTAAAATTTGCGCAATTTTTGCGATTTTCTGTCGGTTTTGTGCAACACGTTGATTGATAGTCGGTTGCGCATTATTAGTGCTCGTGTTGGTGGGCGATAGAGTAGTGGACACCCTAAGAAAACAGCCGAAACGTATTGAATATCCTCAACCAAAGGCGAACAATCGGATATTTTTTAGATTGTAATAGTAGGTCTTTTACCTCGTAATGAAGTAACTTTTACAAGGTAAAAGACCTACTTTTGTGTGGTAATAGACCTACTTCCCCTCTCTGAACCCTGCTTTTCCACTCTGAAATTCTCTAGATTTCATTTTTTGATAGTGAAAACTCGAATAATTATAAAGCCCATTTTAACACTTTCCGGAATATCCTTTTAACATTTCCTGAATGGAGGAATTATTTGGTTGATTTAGTTTTTTTAACGGTGTCTTTTACTTTTGTTTACATAAAATTTCGTAAATTTGTCCCGATTTAGCTGAAACCGATACTAAATACACTAAACATACTAAACAAACTAACTAACCATTATGAGGAAATCAATGCTATTTCTGGCGGCTGCGGCGCTGTTGTGCCTGTCGTCGTGCAAGGAATGGGATGAGGTGGACCCACCCGCAGGAGGGCAGGTCTATCCAAAGCTGGAGCAGTTGGCGTCATACCATTTTGATGACGGAACGCCAGTGAATTCCATCTCCACATCTCAAGAGGGTGTACTGTTCCAATACGAAGGCGGAGACCTGCCGGTGTTTGAGAACGATGCTACCTGGAAAACCACATTCATGAAGCTGAATGGTGGCTATCTGTGCCTGCCCAACCCTATCGGCGGCAATGCGCAGAACGCAGTATCTCTGGTGTTCTATGTCTATACGGACGTGGATGACGATGTTGACATCTCTACGCTCACGCTGTTCTCGTTTAAGAATGAGGACGGCTCGCAGGAGGTGAGTCTGGACGGTAACGGCGGCCTGCACGTGAACACCACATCAGGCCAGTGGGAGTTCAACACCGAGTCAAAGACCGGCATCCTGCAGGGCGACACCGCCTGGCACAAGGTGGCGGTGTGCATCAGCGACTGGGACTACTTTATCTATGTTGACGGCCTGAAGCGCCTGGACTATACTCCGAAGTACAGCTACAAGACCTCTGCCAACATCAACATGAAGGACGTGGTGAAGTTTATGGCCGATGCGCCTTATCTGTTCTTCGGCAACAGCACTTACGATGCTACAGCAGAGGAAGAGAAGGCCTCTAAGTACGTATGGAAGGTTGATGACATCGATGTATATCGCAACATGATAACCGAGCGTCAGTGGCGCGACAACCGCGGCGGCGCCGGTGGTGGCGGCGGTGGCGATGCCGACTTCGAGTATGTTGTGGGTGAATGGATTCCTACCGTAGGTGCTGCCGACAACTCTACAGGCTGGTGGGGAGCACACTCCAACTACTTCCGCATACCGGCTGATGGTTCCATCGTGCTGAACTTCAAGAACTACAGCTCAAAGGCCAATAACTGGAACAACTGGGTCATCGGCCTCACGACAGATGCCGACCGTAGCACTGACGGCTATACCGAGTATGCCATCTTGCGTTCCGACCTCTACGGATGGGGCGACAGCTATGGCGCAGGCACATGGACCAGCTCAGGCTATGACGACTGGGACGCCTTCCGCGAGAACATGGACGGTGCCGATGTGAACATCAGCATCGTGCGCAAGGGCTCACAATGCGTGATGACTGCTGTGGCAACATGTCAGAACGGTCACGTATATACCGAGACATTCACTATGGACACCGGCAACAGCAGCGATCCGATGCGCGCCTTCCTCACCGTGGACGGATGCCATCTGGAGATGAACAAGAGCCAGTGCGGCGCTATGAAGGCCGTGACAGTACAGAAGACCACCGTGGGCGCAACGGACAACTCTACCGGCTGGTGGGGTGACCACTCCGATTACTTCACTATCCCTGCCGGATGGATCCATACGCTGACATTCACCAACTACAGTTCGAAGGCCAACAACTGGAACAACTGGGTGGTAGGCATCACGACCGACGATGACCGTGAGGGTCCGGCATACGCCGAGTACGCCATCCTGCGTTCTGACCTCTTCGGCTGGGGTCTGAACTATGCCGACGGTACATGGACCAGCACAGGCTATGACGACTGGGACGCCTTCCGTGAGAATATGGACGGCGCCGTGGTGAAGATGACCATCTCGCGCAACGGTACACAATGCGTGATGAATGCAACAGCAACATGCCAGAACGGTCACGTGTATAACGAGACATTTACTGTAGATATCGGTAATGACAGCGAAAACATCAGGGCGTTCCTCACCGTTGACGGATGTCACCTTGAGATGCAGCCTGCCGGATGTATGCTGACAAAACCGTTCTGATCTTAAAAACCTAAGAACTTTAGAACTAAAAACTTATGAATAGTAAATCGATATATAATCTCGTCTTTGCATTGTTGCTGACGTTCGTGTCGTCTGTGGCTCTGGCCCAGGTGACGGTGAAGGGTCATGTGACGGATGAGACGGGCGAAGACATTATTGGTGCCACGGTGATACAGAAAGGCACTAAGAATGCTACCGTTACCGACTTTGAGGGTAATTTCTCTATCAAGGTGCCTGCCGATGCTACGCTGAGCATCAGCTACGTGGGTTTTGCTACTCAGGAAATCCCCGTTGCGGGCAAGACGCAGATAGATGTGAAGATGGGTGAGGACAAGAAGCTCCTCAATGAGGTTGTCGTTGTGGGCTACGGCCAGCAGAAGAAAGAGTCGGTCATCGGTGCCATCTCTCAGGTAAGCTCTGCCGACCTCCTTGCCACTCCGGCTGCCAATATCTCTCAGGCGCTGGCAGGTAAGATCTCCGGCGTTGTGACCAACCAGGCTTCAGGTGCCCCGGGTGCCGATGACGCCAGCATCTTCATCCGCGGACGTGCCACGTTCACGGGCAACGACCAGCCTCTGGTGCTGGTGGATGGTGTGGAGCGTGCCTTCTCGCAGATTGCTCCTGACGACATCGAGTCAATCTCTGTGCTGAAGGATGCCTCGGCAACAGCCGTATATGGTGTGCGCGGCGCTAACGGCGTGATGCTGATAACGACAAAGCGCGGTAAGGATCAGAAGCCTATCGTCAGCCTGACAGCAAACTATCAGATTACCTCGCCTACGCGTACCTCTAATTATTTAGGCACTAAGGAGTCAACGATGCTGCTGAACGAGGCCTACGCCAACGACGGACTGGGAGTGGCGTTCACAGACGCACAGATAGCCAACCTGCCCGACGTGGACTGGTATAACGAGGTGCTGAAATCAACGGCTCCCGCCATGCGTTACAACCTGAACGTGCGCGGCGGTACGAAGAGAATGAAGTACTTCGTGTCTGGTGAGTTCTACAACCAGCAGGGTATATTCAAGAACCTCTCTACCGATGAGTACGGCAACAAGTCAAACACCTCGTACTCCCGCTACGGTTTCCGTGCCAACCTGGACTTTGACCTCGTGAAGAACCTCACGCTCTCCGTGAACTTCGGTACCCGCTTTGAGGAGCGTAACGGTCCGAACTCTAACGAGTCTGCTACATTCTCACAGGTGTTCTATAACATCAACCACACGCCAAGCTATGCTTTCCCCGTGACATACACTCTGGACAACGGAAAGCAGATCTACGGCGGCTCCTCACAGTACTCTAATGTCTATGCCATGCTGGCAGAGGCAGGCTTCTATAAGGCCACGAACACCATCAACGAGACCAACTTCATCGCCGACTATAAGATGGACTGGCTGCTGAAGGGACTGAAGGTGCGCGGTATGATGTCATTCGACTATGACTCTTACTTCAGACGTCTCTACACTAAGAGCTACGCCACATATCAGCTGGTGGACCCAGCGAATGCCGGTGACCTGAGCGGATATAACAGCTTCGGTACCAACGGTAACCTGACATACGCGGGTAATGACAACACCTCTACATACAAGCTCTATCTGGAGGGACAGATCTATTGGGCAAACCGCTTTGGTAAGCATGATTGGACCGCTATGGTGCTGTATAACCAGAACGACTACCGTTTCCAGCGCTCTCTGGCAACATCAAACAACTTCACCGCCGACCTGCCGAAGAGATACATCGGTCTCGTGGGACGTGTGACATACGGATATGACGATAAGTATCTGGCAGAGATCAACGTGGGCTACAACGGCTCTGAGAACTTCCGCAGAGGCAAGCGCTTCGGTTTCTTCCCCGCATTCTCTCTGGGATGGCGCATCACACAGGAGAAGTTCATGGAGTCAACCAAGGACTGGCTGACGAACCTGAAGATCAGGGCGTCATACGGTCAGGTGGGTAACGACCAGTACAGCCAGCGCTTCCTCTATCAGGCTATCTGGGCGCAGATACCTAACGACTACACCTTCGGCAACTCTAACGGCGTGACAGGTATCTATGAGTCACAGTACGCCAACTATGACGTGACATGGGAAAAGGCTAACAAGTATAACGCCGGTCTGGAGTTCAACCTGTGGGACGGTAAGCTGTCAGGTGTGTTTGACTACTTCTATGAGCGCCGTAAGAACATCCTCTGCGCATATCAGACGATGCCACAGTGGTTGGGTGTGAATATGGCTGCCGGCAACCTGGGTGAGACAAAGAACTCGGGTATAGAGATAGAGCTGCATCACCGCAACAGGATAGGCGAGCACTTCAACTATACCGTTGACGCTACGTTCGCTCATGCCAAGAACGAGATTATCTCTATCAACGAGCCAATGCTGAAGACCGCATACCAGAAGCAGGAGGGCCGCTCCATCGGCCTCACCTACGGTCTGATAGCCGAGGGCTTCATCACCTCCGCTGACCTGGCTAATCCTAACCTGCCTAAGTCCGCTTACACCGACCAGCTGAAGGTGGGTGACCTGAAGTATAAGGATATGAATAACGATGGCTTCATCGACGATAACGACAGAACATACTTTGGCTACTCTGACGTGCCTGAGAACACATACACCCTCTCGCTGGGCTGTGACTACAAGGGTATCGGATTCAGCGTGATGTTCCAGGGCGTAGATCACGTGAGCCGCTACTATGACGCCGAGGCGATGTATGCCTTCGTCAACGGCGGCCGTGTGCGTGCCCTGCACCTGAACCGCTGGAACCCCGCACAGACAGAGGCTATCAACCTGGCCAATGCCACATATCCGCTGCTGCACTATGACTCATACGGCAACCACAACCAGCAGACCAACTCATTCTTCCTGCAGAACGGTGCGTTCATTCGCCTGAAGAACATTGAGCTCTATTGGGACCTGCCGAAGAAGTGGATTAGCAAGCTGGCAATGTCGCAGTGCCGCGTGTATGTGAATGCCAACAACCTCGTGACATGGGATCACCTGCATGACCTGGACATCGACCCGGAATCATCTGGCTCTAACAAGTATCCTATCATGAAGGCTATCAACTTTGGTCTGAACGTGCAGTTCTAAATCATTATTCATAATCCATAATTCATAAATCACTATGAAATCGAAGATATATTCATATATGCTCTATGCAGCCTTCGCTCTTCCGCTCGGGGTTGTCGGCAGCGGACTGCTCACGTCCTGCTCTGACTTCCTGGACAAGGAGAAGGGTAATGAGATGACTGAGGAGCAGACCTTCAGCGATTGGGAAAACCTGAAGGCTTATCATTTGGACGGATACAACTATCTCCGTCACGGAGCACTGAAGGTGTATGACGGTTCTGACTGGGCAGGACAGGGCTCATGGATGGACGCAGCAACAGACCTGGCCATGTGCAGCTATTCCGGAGGCGGTGTGCGCCGCAGCTTCAACGTGGGTAACTACTACAGCCCATACGGAGCAACGGAGCTCATCAATACGTGGGAGCACTACTATCGTGCCATACGCAAGATGAACACCACTATCGCAAGAATAGAGAGCGTGCCAAAGCCAACGGCAGAGAACTCGCTGGCATCATACGAGACCGACAAGAAGAACTATACTGCCGAGGCAAAGTTCATGCGCGGATACTTCTATTGGGAGATGTTCCTGCGCTATGGCCCTGTGCCTTACATCAAGGACCGTCTTGACCCCGCAGTAGGCGCTGAGGAATTGTCACAGGAATACAACGACCGTCCTACGGTGCAGGAGTTCATCGCCAACGTGATGGAAGACCTTGACGAGAAGACCGTAGAGGCCAACCTGCTTGACAATATGACCACCGACGACCGTGCCGGACGTATCACCAAGGGTATGGCAAGAGGCCTGCGTGCCCGCATCATGCTCTATCTCGCTTCACCGCGCTATGCCGGTGACAATGAGTTCACAGCACAGTTCGGCAAGTCAGGCGTGACATGGCAGCAGGCCGCTGATGCACAGTGGGACTTCATCAAGACCTATGGCACTGGCAAGTCATACTCACTGGAGGACAACTACGAGGACGCTATCCTCAAGACCGTCTATACAGGCAACAAGGAAGTAATCTTCTGGCGCAACGAGCCGGCCGTAGGGTGGGGTAGCATCTATCTCGACGTGCCTACTGCCGAGGGTGGACGCGGCGGCAACTGCCCTACACAGAACCTCGTGGATATGTATGACATGGCTGACGGTACATCACCGTTCACCTCATACGACGCTACGGGAGCACCGGCCTACAACGGCAACTACCTGAACGTCAGCGGCATCATCAACAGCGAGAGCGGATATAACGACGCTTCGCCGGTGACAAACCGTGACCCACGACTCTTCTATACCGTACTCTATAACGGAGAAGAGTGGGGTACGAAGGTGCTTGAGATATTCGACGGCGGCGCAGACAATGCCGTGGGCGATGCCAACGCCACAAAGACCGGATACTATATGCGTAAGTATGTGCCGCAGCAGATATTCAACACCACGCAGCACATCGGTACTGCATCACGCAACTGGATCTTCATGCGCTATGCCGAGATACTGCTGAACTACTGTGAGGCCCTGAACGAAGTGGATTATAACCATAATAAATATACCATTGCCTCATACCTCGACATGATAAGACGCCGCGCAGGTATCAGCGGCAATATCTCATCACGCCTGACCAAGGACCTGAACACCCAGGAGGCGATGCGCAACTTCATCCATAAGGAGCGCAACGTGGAGCTGGCGATGGAGGATCATCGCTCATGGGATGTACGCCGCTGGGGTGTAGCAGAGGAAGCTCTGGCACGACCAATCATCGGTGTCACAGTCACCAAGGACAATGTATATACTCGTAAGCAGGCGCAGACACGCGTGTTCTATCCAAGAATGTATTGCTATCCTATCCCACAGACGGAAGTCTGGAAGACCGAGATAGAGAACAATCCAGGATGGTAATTGTAATGCAAAATTCAAAATTCATAATTCAAAATTAGTGTAATTCGTTAACTCGTTAATTCGTTAATTCGTTCGCTCGGCACTTTGTGACGCTTGCGTAACATCGTGGAGCAAGAACTCGTTAATATGTTAATTTGTTCGCTCGGCACTTTGTGACGCTTGCGTAACATCGTGGAGCAAGAATTCGTTAATTTGTTAACTCGTTAATTCGCTAATTCGTTAATTTGAAAAGAATTGGTTATGACAAAGAATATAATAAAATCAGTCCTTGTAGCGATGGCGCTCTCCCTCGCTACCGGCGCGTCGGCACAGACGGCGACCAAGGGCCAGGTGCTCAACGGTACTGTTGTGGACAATAACGGCAACCCCATAGTAGGGGCACTGGTCAATGTCACCGAGACAAACCGACTGGCTATGACGGACAAGAATGGATGCTTCTCGCTCAAGAATGTCAGCAATGGCGACGAGATATGCATCAACAGCGAGGGCTACTATCAGAAGATAGAGAAAGCTAATTTTGACGGTTTCAAAGTGGTGCTGGAGCGAGACTCAGATATGTATGAGAAGGATTTCGCCATGCCTTTCACCACAAAGAAATTAAAGTATATCACGGAATCTACCTCTACCGTAACGGGCGAGGAGCTGGAGAAACACCCTGTGACGGTGCTCCAGAATGCCTTCAACTCTGTGCTGACAGGCGTGGAGACATACGAGGCAACCTCTGAGCCGGGATGGTCTGAGACGAATATGTATATCCGTGGTCTGCGTACCACCAATGCTACGGCGCAGCATCCTCTCGTAATCGTGGATAACGTGGAGCGTGACCTCTCGTTCCTCGACGCCTATCCTATTGAGAAGGTGACCGTGCTGAAGGATGCCGCAGCCTCTGCCATCTACGGTATGAAGGGTGCCAACGGTGCCATCATCGTGACGACACGCCGTGGCGAGACAGGCAAGACAAAGATTAACTTCACGCAGGAGTTCGGCTTCCAGACCATAGCAGGTCTGCCAGAGTCACAGAACGCATACCAGTATGCCATGACCGTCAACCAGGCCAACTACCTTGACGGCAATGACCCAACGTACAGCGCCTACGACCTGGAGCAGTATCGCAGGGTGTGCAACGGTGAGAAGCTGACAGGCCCGGACCAGTACAAGTACTTCAACACCAACTGGGCAAAGACCGCCCTTCGTGACCTCGCACCACAGCTGAAGACCAACCTGCAGATCAGCGGCGGTACAGACAGAGTGAAATACTATGTCAGCTTCTCGTACCTGCGTCAGGAGGGTCTGTACAACGAGGACTGGACAAACTACAACCAGTATGAGAACACTCAGGCAGCGCTTGACCGCTTCAACCTCCGCACCAACGTGGATATCAACCTCAACAAGTTCCTGAGCCTCTCTCTGGACCTCGGCGGTCGTTTTGACAACATCAGGCAGCCAACTGCACAGTCAACCACCACGTCTGACTGGCGTGCCGCAGACACATGGCAGATATTCTGTCAGGGTATAGCAGAGAACCTGCCTATCTATCCTGTCTTCTGCCCCAACGGTGAGTTCTTCCTACCCAACTCTACCTATGTGTCTAAGAATGCCGCTTACCTCATCTCAAGCAACGGCACAGAGTACAACCGTCGCCGTAACCTCTATTCTACCATCAACCTCATCGGTGACTTCGGTTTCCTCACAAAGGGCCTGAAGGGACACTTCACCTATAGCTTTGACGGCTATGACACGATGCAGAAATGGCAGGAGGCAGAGGCAGACGCATTCAGCTATGACATCAAGGGCACGTACTACAGCCCTGAGGAGATAACCTACACACAGGTGCGTACATTCCAGGAGCTGACAAACTCCATCACCAACGGACGTGACTACTATTACAACCTCAACATGAACGCAGGCTTTGACTACGCCCGTCAGTTTGGCAAGCACGACGTATCGGGCAATGCCTTCCTGCGCACATATCAGCACACTATCCGCGGACAGTACTCCTCTTATCGCTATGCTTCCTTCAACTTCACAGGTACATACGCCTATGACAACCGCTACATGCTGACAGCCAACATCTCGCACATGGGCTCAGACAACTATGCCCGCGGCAATCGTTGGGACACCTTCTGGGGCATCAGCGCAGGCTGGAACATCGCACAGGAGAAGTGGCTGAAGGGTAAGGGCATTGACCTCCTGAAGCTCCGCGCCTCTTACGGTCGTGCCGGTTACGACATCGTGGCCTCTGGCTCAAACAGCCAGGACGGCTCAACAAACCGCTATCCTTATCAGAGCACATACGCTGCCAACGGCAACTACGGCTTCGGTACACTCTCAGGCACCCAGCAGTCTAACTATATAACAAGGTACGTGGAGAGCACCATGGGTTCTGACAATATCCGCTGGGAGATTTCAAAGATGCTCAACGTAGGTCTCGACTGGGATCTGTGGCATCGCAAGCTCTACGGCAGCGTTGACTTCTTCAAGGAATGGCGTTCCGATGTTCTCGTGAACCGCTCCAGCATTCCTACGCTCCTTGGCGTCACCGCTCCTCAGGACAGCTACGGCAAGATAGAGTCTCACGGCGGCGAGCTCATGATAGGCCACACCAACCGCATCGGTCAGGTGAAGTACTACATCGAGGCACTGCTCTCTTGGAATAAGAGCAAGCTCATAGACATCGACGAGGTAGAGCGCCAGTACGACTACCAGTATCGCACAGGAAAGCGTATCGGTCAGGCATATATGTTCAAGTTCACACAGTGGGCTTCTGACGAGGCACTCATACCTACATCCTACGAGGATGCTGTGGCACACCCCGAGAAGTACCCATGGTCCACATACGGTACATACAAACTGGGTAATGCAGTATTCCAGGATGCCAACGGTGACCGTCAGATTACCATCGATGACCAGATTGCCCTGGGCTACAACACCGTCTATGATCCTATCCCTGAGCTGACACCGTCACTGAAGCTCGGCGTAGAGTGGAAGGGCTTTGACGCACGTGCCATCCTGACAGCTTACCTCAACCGTACTGCCATCTGCCGTGAGAACATGGACTATGGCTTCGGATGGGGCGGCACATCAACCCACGCCATCGTTCACACATGGGGATACTTCACCGATGATCCAAATGACCCACGCAATGTTCATGCATTGTATCCACGCCTCTCAGCAGGCGGCTTCTCACCCATTGACCGTAACGATGACACACGTACCTCTGACATCTGGCTTGTCAACGGTGACTACCTCTCACTGCGCAACATTGAGGTGGGTTACTCCTTCCCGCGCAGTTGGATCTCAGCTATCGGCATGACCAAGCTGCGTCTCTACTTCAGCGCATACAACATCTGCAACTGGAGCCACCTGCCTAAGGGCTTTGACCCGGAGAACCCGACAAACTATGTATGGAGCTATCCTAAGACAAAGTCATTCACATTTGGTCTTAACGTATCATTCTAAACAGATATAACAATGAAAAAGAAAATATATTCATATATTGCCAACATTGCAATAACCCTTCCGCTGCTCGGAGTCGCCGGTGGCATGATGACCTCCTGCGACAGTTACCTCGACAAGGAGTTTGATGCCGCGCAGTCAGATGAGAAGGTGTTTGGCGATGAGACGATGACCCGCGGCTTCCTGGCCAACATCTACAACTACATGGAGGATGGTATAGGAGTGTGGAATGACGACCAGCGCACCGGCTCATCACGTGACTGTATGACCGACAACTCTGTGTGCTGGTGGAACCTCCACTACTACAGCTACATCCAGACCGACTCATACACGTCAAATAACCACACCCTCCTGGGTTTCTGGAATACTGACACCTACGGCATCCGTGCCTGCAATCAGTACATGGAGAAGGCCGACCCCACCGTTGTGGGCAATGCTGCACGCAGCGGTGACGACAACCGCCTCTATGACCGCACCATTCAGGAGGCCAAGCTCCTGCGTGCACTCTTCACGTTTGACCTCGTACAGTGGTTTGGCGCAGCGCCTATCATCACCAAGGTGCTCACCACCGAGGAGGCACACGCCATGACCCGCGTGGCTGCCGGCGATGTGCTGCTGTGGGTGGCAGGACAGTGTGATGAGGTCATCAGCTCCGGTGCCCTCCCCATGCGCTATCAGAACGAGGCAACCAACTGGGGACGCGTCAACGGCTGTATGGCACATGCCCTGAAGTCACGCGCCCTGCTCTATGCCGCTTCACCGCTGAATGCCAACAAGCACGACGCTGCCAATATAGAGAACGGCATCGTGCCTCAGGCCTATGCCAACTACTCATCACAGGCTTGGCAGTACGCCAAGAACGCTGCCGAGACAGCGCTGCAGGTATGCTCTGCCAACGGCTATCAGCTCAACGGCACGAAGGGTAACTATGACACATCTTCCGAGGGTGACTACTATAAGGTGTTCTGCTGCGATCCTACCCAGAGCGACGAGATTATCCTCTCACGCTCCACATGGCAGACCCTGCAGGTTGAGAAACTGCTGATGCCACCGGGCTTCACCGGCTCTGGCTTCTCTCCTGTTGGTCGTACCAACCCCACGCAGAACCTTGTCGATGCCTACGAGACCATCAACGGTCTGCCTATCGACCAAGATCCCGAGTACAACCCACAGAATCCTTACGCCAAGCGTGACCCGCGTCTTGACCAGACCATCTTCCACCAGGGCTCCTTCTTCGGTGCAGCAGGCAACAGCATGGGCCGCAGCGTTGACGTGCGTGAGGGCGCCACAGACGGTGACTACAGAGAGGAAGGTGAGGCAGGCGGCACATACACAGGCTACTGGCAGAAGAAGTACGTCTATAACATAGACCGCAACAATGCCACCCTGCAGACCCACTTCTGGATTCTCTTCCGCTATGCTGAGTTGCTGCTCAATGCTGCTGAGGCAGAGTTCCAGACAGGCAACGTCAGCGATGCCGTAGCCCACATCAACGAGGTGCGTGCACGTGCCGGTATGCCTGGCTACACCACAGAGAACCTTACTATGGAGCGCATACAGAATGAGCGCCGCGTAGAGTTTGCCTTCGAGGACCATCGCTTCTTCGACGTGCGTCGCTGGAAGCTCTATGACAACCAGACTGCTGCAAGCGAGCTGTCTCTGCCTTACTACAAGCAGATCTACAACCTCTACGGCACCGTCATCAAGGGTACTGTGGATAGCCCTACCTATGAGTATGGTCTGTCAAAGGCACACAACGCCATCGTATTCAATACTCCTAAGAACTACCTCTTCCCGCTGCCATATACGGAAGTTAAGGCAGCTCCGGGTCTCGGACAGAATGAGGGATGGTAAGATTTAATGCATAATTAAGAATGCAGAATGCAAAATGCAGAATGCATAATTAAGAATGCAAAATGCTTAAAGCATAATTAAGAATTAATAATTACAACTCAATATGAAATCCAAGTTATTTCTATACGGCTGCACGGCGGCGATGGTCTTGAGCCTCGCAGCCTGTCACGATAATGAGGAGGTGACTCTTCAGAACGGTGTGGTTGTTGAGCCGGCGGTCTATTCTGTTGTCACCAGTACGACTGAGGCCACTGAGACCGAGGCGGCTAAAACAACCTATGTCCCTACGCTCACGGCACGCTACATCCTCAATGCAGATGACTATGCCACACCTACCTCCGCAGGATTTGTCTATACCACAGACCCTGCCAAAGACCCGTCACTGTTGGATAATGTCATAGAGGGCACCACCTTTGACAAGGACAGCACCTATGTGACATACAAACAGACGAAGACCGTAACCGAACATTACATCACGGCCTCTGTACCACAGGAGCTGCTCGACACCTATGGCGTCATCTATGTCAGAGCCTACTATACCGCCTTTGGCAAGACCACATACTACTCAGTGGCTACCATCGCTGTAGGCGAGGAAGCTACGCTGCCTGCCGAGCTGAGGAACTACGTAGGCCCCGACTATCCCGACAACTACACGCAGTACTCTGCATGGCGCTATCGTGGCCGCTGGAACCTTGCCAACGTCCATGACCCCTCTGTCATGCTGGCAGATGACGGGTACTTCTACATGTATCAGACCGATGCCTCTTACGGCAACAGCCATGACGGTCACGGACACTTCTTCTGCCGTCGCTCTATGGACCTCGTAAACTGGGAGTACCTCGGCGCCACAATGGAGAAATGTCCAGACTGGGTATTGCCAAAGGTCAACGAGATGCGTGCTGAGGCCAATGCCGATCCTATCAGCAATATCGCTGACAACGAGTACGGCTACTGGGCTCCTACCGTTCGTAATCTCGGCAACGGCACCTATCGCATGTATTACTCCATCGTCATCCCGGGCTACATGACCCGCGGCACCGTCACCGGCTTTGGCGAGCGTGGCGTCATAGGCATGATGGAGACCACGAATCCTGCTGACCCAACATCATGGGTGGATAAGGGCTACGTCATCTCCTCACCGACCCACAACGGCACCAACTGGATCTCACAGGACCTCACACGTGCCTACTGGACATACAACTGTATCGACCCCTCATACATCATCACCCCCGAGGGCGAGCACTGGCTCATCTACGGTTCATGGCACAGCGGCATCGTAGAGCTGCAGATCAATCCTCAGACCGGTATGCCGCTCCACGAGCTTGGCTCCTCTGTATGCACCAGCCTGGCTCAGTTAGAGAGCAATGGCTATGGCAAGCGTATCTACTCACGCGTTGCAGGCAGCCTCACGGCAGCAGGATGGCAGCGCTGGCAGGGCTCTGAGGGACCGGAGATTATCTACAATCCCGCAACAGGCTACTACTACCTCTTCATGGCCTA
The DNA here is from genome assembly GCA_017478025.1 of Prevotella sp. Taxonomy (GTDB): domain Bacteria; phylum Bacteroidota; class Bacteroidia; order Bacteroidales; family Bacteroidaceae; genus Prevotella. Next base: position 51,408 of record JAFVGZ010000018.1, on the reverse strand, counting down.
CGATGAGCTGGCATACAAGTACAACACCCGCGTGCTGCGCTCCAAGAGCATCACAGGGCCGTTCCTCGACATCACCGGTGCCGACCGTACCGCTAATCCAGGCGTAGCATACCCCATCGTGACCCATCCGTACAAGTGGTTCTATTCACCCACCACATGGGTAGGTATCTCCCACGTTGCCGTCTTTGCCGACTCAGAGAACAACTGGTACCTCGCTTGTCAGGGTCGCATGGAGGATGAAGACAATCCTTCGCTCAATGCCAACATGCTCTGCCACCTGCGCCGCATCCTGTGGACTGAGGACGGCTGGCCCATCGTAGTGCCGGAGCGCTTCGGTGACGTGCCACAGGTGCCTATCAAGACCGAGGAGATAGCCGGCATGTATGACTTCATCGACCTCTTCTACACCAACGGCAAGAGCGACAACCCAGGTCAGGACATCGCTTGTCAGGGTGTTGCAACACGCCTCCTTGCCGACGGAACAGTCAAGGGCGCAGTCTATAACGGACAGAAATGGTCCTTCGACGAAGCTGCAAGCATGCTCACCATCGGCTCACAGAAATTCATCGTAACCCGCGAGGTCGATTACGACTCCAGCTCACGCAAGCCAACGATAGTCTTCTGTGCCTACAGCTCCAACGGCCAGCACACCTACTGGGGCAAGCGTAAGTTCTGATAACACAACTCTCCTTCACAGGAGGATAGAGACAAGAACGACATATTATCCTAAAAAAATCTGCACGCGGCCAAACACCCTTGGCTGCGTGCAGACTTTTTTTATGCCTTTTCCAAGGTGAGTTTTCATGTGATTATGGAGAGAAATCTGCATTATAACCATATTTTTCCCACTCATCATGAATACCGGTTCATGCTCATATCAAAACTTAATAGTACTTTTGCATGCGATATTACAATTGGGATGAGATATGTCGGTATTTCTATTGGATGATGGGTTATGCTTTCCTGATCCTTACCTTGGGGATAAGGACGGGCTGGTGGCTGTTGGCGACACATTGTAAGTGACTCTACGAGTGTCTCTGCGTTTGCAAGTCTTGGATGCTCCAAGCAAATGTTCAGTCTCTTGGGACTTCCTGCCACGCTTGATATTCTTCCATTTCTATCCGTGTTTTTCAGCAATAAATAATGTTAAAAAATAATGTTTTATTTTTTTTAATTGAATTGTTTGTTGTACATTTGCAACGGTATTGCAGTTCTATTGAAAATAAGAGTCGTCGAATGTCTTGTATAATTGCAAGAAGAAATGTGAAAACGAATAAGGCAATTGCGCCCTCTGTCCACTCGGGGTTCATGAACTTCAAAATACAAAACTATAATGAATCAAAATAAAATAACAGTCACTTCTCCCTTACTTCCCGACCTTGATGAGTTCAACGAACTCATCAAAGAGATTTGGAAGTGCAAATGGATAACTAACAATGGTAGTTTCCACCGGCAGTTAGAGAAAGAACTGGCAGAGTACCTAAAGGTGCCCTATATCAGTCTTTTCACCAATGGAACGCTACCCTTGCTAACGGCTATGCAGGCACTTCGTATTACAGGCGAGGTAATTACAACACCGTATAGTTTTGTAGCAACTACTCATAGCATTTGGTGGAATGGCTGCCGTCCGGTATTTGTAGATATTGAAGAAGAGACCTGTGGGATTAATCCTGAAAAGATAGAAGCAGCTATCACTCCTAAGACAACAGCTATCATGCCTGTCCATTGCTATGGTAAGCCCGTTAATATTGATGCTATTCAAGCCATAGCTGATAAGTACGGCTTGAAGGTTATTTATGATGCCGCTCATGCCTTTGGCGTAGAGGTGAACGGCAAGAGTGTACTAACTGCAGGCGATATGAGTACATTGAGTTTCCATGCTACCAAGGTTTACAATACCATAGAAGGAGGAGCACTCATTGTAAAAGATGAGGCAACTAAGAAGCGCATTGACTATTTGAAGAACTTTGGCTTTGCAGGTGAGACCGAGGTTGTTGCACCTGGTATAAATAGTAAAATGGATGAGTTACGTTGTGCATATGGTTTGCTTAACCTCCAACAGATAGATGCTGCCATTGCGGCACGCAAAGAAGTAGCCAGACAATATGTCGAAGCCTTAAAGGATATCCCTGGCATCCGTATACCCTCATACATTCAGGAATCTTTCGATAATTCTCTCTTCTCTAGAGGAGAGAGACAAATGGTGAAACTTAACTACAGCTATTTCCCTATCTTTGTTAATGCTGAGGAATATGGTATGTCCCGTGATCAGTTATATTTTAAAATGCGAGAAGCCAATGTTTTTGGTCGCCGCTATTTCTACCCACTCATCAGCACATTCAGCACCTATTGCGGATTGCCGAGTGCAGCACCTGAGAATCTGCCTGTAGCCACGAAGATGGCTAACGAAGTAATTTGCCTTCCTATTCATCATGAATTGTATAAATCTGATATTAACTTGGTTACTGATATAGTTCGAGAAAATTGTCTTGTGCACTAAACAATTAAAACTGTTAAATAATGAAAGTTGGAATAATGCAACCATATTTTATGCCTTATATTGGGTATTTCCAATTAATGGCATTGGTTGATAAGTATATCATTTATGATGATGTGAATTATATCAAGCGTGGGTGGTCAGCTAGAAATAATATCATAGTTAACAGGGAAAAACGTCAATTTAATATTAAGGTAGAAGGAGGAAGTCAGAATAGTTTATATTTTCAAGTGGTTGTCATAGACGATTTTAACAAATTAAGGAAGACCTTGGAAATGAATTATAAGAAAGCACCGTGTTATAAAGATACTATGGAACTAATGGAAAAAATCTTTAAGTATGAAGATAGGAGATTTAATTATTTTATAAAAAATAGTTTTGAAGTTATTTTCGAATATTTGGGAGTCAACACATCTTTTTTGTTATCTTCAGAATTATCCAACGATAAGCAACAGAAGGGTGAAGCTAAAATATTGGATATTTGCAGATTAGTAGGAGCTACGGAATACTATAATGCGATAGGAGGGCAAACACTATATGATAGAAAAAGGTTTAGTGATAGTAATATTAAATTGTTTTTTGTTAGCCCTTTTTTCAAGGAGTATCCTCAGATGTCAAAGAAGTTTATTCCGGGCCTATCAATGATAGATGTATTAATGATGAATTCTAAAGAGCAAGTCTTATCTTTGTTGAAGATGTTCTCTTTAGAGTAAGTCTTAATCAAATATAGAATCGTTCTCTAAACTAACAAGATGTGATTGCTCCTTTATGAAAAGAATAATGATTTTAGGGGGTGGAGAATTCCAAGTTCCATTAATTAAAAGAGCAAAAAAATTAGGGTACTATGTTATCCTTTGCGACTTTCGAGATGATGTCGAAGGAATTGCACTATCAGATAAGCATTATTTGGTTAATACATTGGATTCATCTCAACTAATTGAAGTAGGTGAAAAAGAAAAGCCTAATGGCGTCGTGACGAATTCGGAGCCTGCATTTCTTTCTATGGCTCATGCTGCGGAGAAACTCGGACTAAGATGTATGAGTGTTGATGACACAAAACTCTACAAGAATAAGTTCCTGATGCGGGAGTTCTGCCATGAACATGGTATTCTTTCCCCTCGTTACAAATGCTGTAAAAATGTAGAGGAAGCACAGGATTTCTTTAATGAGATACAAAAAAAATGTATCATCAAACCACTTGACAACAGCGCAAGCAGAGGAGTCTTTTCGGTAAACAGCGAAAAGGATATCAAATTGCATTTTGATCAATGCATCACCGCCTCATCAGCTGACAATCCAGCCATCATTATTGAAGAATATATTACAGGGACGGAGTTTACCATTGATGGCATTATGACCCCAAAAGGGCATCGCAGTTTGGCCATTTCTGAGAAAAAGCATTATGAATATAATGAGAATGTAGCTTATCAACTGTTGTTCGACAACAAGAACGAATACTTCGATTATGACCTGTTAAGAAAAGAAAATGACCATTTAGTCGATTTGACAGGCATTCCTTTCGGGTTGACCCACGCTGAGTATAAATATTCAAACGGCAGGTTCTTCCTTATAGAGATTCAAGCAAGGGGAGGTGGTAATTATATAGCAACGGACATTGTACCTTTTATTTCTGGGATTGATAGTTACAAAGAACAATTGAAGTGGGCTGTAGGTGAAGAGGTGGATGCCGATTACAGTTATGAAAAGTTGTCTTCGCGATGTGCGGTTTTGCATTTCTTCGATGTTCCGGGAAAGGGTGGTGTGGTAAAAGAAATAAAAGAATTAGACTTTCTCGATAGTCTTAGTGAACAGGTTATGTATCATTTGAATTTCAAGGTAGGAGACACTATCCAACAAACGATAAATGACTCAACCAGAATAGGTTGGTATATATTAAAGAGCCCTAATAGGACAGACCTCGACAAGATGATTCGAACGATTAATAATCACTTTAAAATAATAATCTGATATGAGTTTTTTTGATCAAGTTATCGACCTTATAGAGACCAACAGAATATCCTCCACTGAGGTTGCTGATGTGTTGGGCAAAACCGGACAGATAGAAGGGGTTCATGCCTTGAATCGGGGATTGTATAAGGCTGGTGAAGTTAAGGTAATTTATGCCATTAACAACAGTAATTATGAAGTACATAAACAGTTGGCGGAATGCGATGATATGAAGAATAAAATCCTTTTCGTATATAATGTCAATTGTGACCGAGCTGTTTTCGGGGAACTAGTTTCCAAATACATTTTACTCTATAAGCGAGCTAAGGCTATCGTTATCAATGGAAAATTACGTGATGCACATAGGTTGATTAAGGAGAAATACCCAATTTGGCTTCAAGATGTCAGCCCCATTGGATGTTTGAACCATCCCAATGGACCAGATATTGACTTCGGGTTATTACAAGATATTAAGGAAAAGTATGACGGCAGCATCATGGTGTGCGATGATTCGGGCGTTGTAACGATTCCAAAAGATATTATAGACGAGAATCTTCTTACGAAACTTAAGTTTATAGAATTCCAAGAGGACATTTGGTTCTATTGCATGGACACCTTGAAGATGTCTACATTTGATATTGTTTGTTTGAAAAAATATTTAGTAGGAGACTTGATTGACAAGAAGCTGCTTGACAAGTTGAACGAGTTCCAAAATGCAATACATTGATTTGAAATATGAAAATCATTGACGCCCATATTCATCTTAACTTGAAGGAAGTCTTTCCTGTGTCTGATTTGCTTAAACAGATGGACAAGTATGGAGTAGGCAAGGTAGTGCTCATACTTAATCTAAAAGAAGAATACGATGCCTTTATTGGCGATGTCAACACCTACAAATCCAATCAAGACCGCTTTTGGATTGCTTCAGGCATCAATATTCATGACAAGAATTCATTTGATCGTTTTGACCATTTGTGCCAGATAGGATTGGCACCAAAGATAAAGATACATCCAAGACTATTCAAAATCAAAAAAGAGGACATTGACGCTGTGGTTGATTCCATAGCCCGATATGATTCTCAGATTATCATAGACACACTGTATTATGGTCATGAGATAGAGTTTCACAATGGAATCGAACTCGGTGTGGCTTTAGCGCGTCGTTACCCAGAAAGAAATATCGTTATGGCACATTGTGGGAGTGTTGAGTTCCTGAAGTGTATGATGGCGACAAGATATCTTCCCAATGTTTGTTATGACTATTCCTTTATTCAAACATTCTTCCAGAACACTTCATTGAGGCTGGATATGGTTGATTTTCTACGCAGGACAGCAAATCGTATCATGTTTGGATCGGATTTCCCCTCTTTTCAACTTGATAATGCTCTGAGTAATATGAAATCACTGGCAAAGGAGGCTGGGTTAAGTGAAGAACAAATAGGAATGGTTATGGGATTAAATGCGGAGAGAATATACGGTCAAATTGATAATCATTGATGTATGAGAATAACGGTTGCAATAGCTTGTTACAATTTGGAAGACAGGATTGCAGATTGTTTGAAATCTGTCATTGCCCAGGATTTTCCAGACATTGAGATTCTTATCATTGATGATCATAGCACAGACAATAGTGTTGAGGTTGTCAGAAAACTGATCAAAAATCATTCCGAAAAGGAGATCAGATTATTAATCAACGAAGAAAATCTGGGTTTATGTAAGGTCCGCAATCTTTCCATCGATGAGGCCCAAGGAGATGCTGTGTTCTTTATGGATGGTGATGATACTATCGAGTCTGGTACTTTATCGTTGTTTCACAAGAGGATGGAGGAAACTGGAGTCGATGTGGTCTGTGGATCGTTTAGAAAAACAGATTATGCAGGAAATACTCTCATATCAAAACAATTTCCGGATGATACTATTAAGGGCAACTTTGCATTTGCCTCCTATATCGAGAAACATATCAAAGGGTTTTATTGGCTGCCGATATGGAATAATTTGTATCGGCTGGATTTCTTAAGGTTTCACAATATCCGTTGTGCCACTCACTATAGAAAACATGAAGGTAGTTTGTTTACTTTCAAAGTAGCCTTATATGCCCAAGGTGTTAGTTATATTCATGATGTTACCTATAATTGGCATAATTTCCCTACATCAATTACTAACGGAATAAAGAATAGCAAAAATTTTCTTGGAGATTTTCGTGCAGTTATTAAGTCAGTCATTGATGCCAAGAACGAATTTGAATCTTGCCACAGCCATATGCAGCTACCCGATGGTATACGGTTTCTCTCAAACTACATAATTCTCACTCAAGGATTATTGAAATGGGGACTGGAATCTGAAACTATTGGCAAGAAAGAGAAAATTCTATTCCTAAAATGGCTTAGAAGATATTATCGCATGAACAATATGAATTGGAGTAATATAGTGGGACACTATAACAGAATTTCATATTTAATCCTCATGTCACCATTCCCTTATCCTTTGTTCCGCTTATATTTCAGGCATTTGAAAGTCGTTTCCAACATTGTGAACTATTTCGCCAAGTAGTAAAAGTTATCGCATTGTCTATTTACTACAAAAATGTTCAAAGATATTCTTTACCGGTACTTCTTTCTAGTTTCCTGGATTCTGACAATTTGTAGAGAGATGTTGACAAAACAATGATAGAATTCGCTGACTTAATTGTCGGCTCCAGTGTCTTATGTACAATGTACAATGTACAATTTACAATGTACAATGTACGATTTGGCTTCGCCGTTTTGGATGTGCAATGAAAAAAAACTGTTTTTTCCTTGCGTATATCAGGATTTAATCGTACCTTTGCACCCGCTTTTGCCATAATTGGCGGAAATCGTCACCGCTGGCACTCGACCAAGTGGCGTAAATAACAGTAAAAATCAATTACATAAACAAATTCAAATTGCAATGGATTTAATCAAAGTTGCTGAAGAAGCATTTGCAACCGGCAAGCAGTTCCCTTCTTTCAAGGCAGGTGACACTGTAACAGTCGCTTACAAAATTATCGAGGGTTCAAAGGAGCGTATCCAGCTCTATCGTGGCGTTGTCATCAAGATTAGCGGTCACGGAGACAAGAAGCGTTTCACTGTTCGTAAGATGTCTGGTACCGTAGGCGTAGAGCGTATCTTCCCTATTGAGTCACCAAACATTGAGTCTATCGAGGTCAACAAGGTTGGTAAGGTACGTCGCTCTAAGCTGTACTACCTGCGCAAGCTGACCGGTAAGAAGGCTCGCATCCAGGAGAAGCGTACTATCAGCGCACAAGCTTAAAGACTTAATTATTTTGAAAGCATGACAGGGAGGGGATGGACAATCATTTGTTTATCCCCTCTCTTTTGTTTTGCCTTTTCCAATGATGGCGATGTAGTCCTATTCCCCCCGCCTATGAACAGCACCGAACAGTATCTTGACTCTCATGGCATACGCCCCACAGCGGTACGCATCCTGGTGTGGGACAGCGTGTCGGAGCAAAGTGAGACATTCTCGTTGGCCGATATGGAGCGTCTGATGCCTCACATGGATCGCTCTAGCATCTTCAGGGCGTTGAAGCTCTTTGCCGAGCATCATCTGTTGCACACCATCGACGATGGTACGGGGCAGCAGAAGTATTGTGTGTGCCGCTGTAAGCACAGCCGTCATATCAATCATGTGCACTTCACGTGCCTGAGGTGCGGCAAGACCTATTGCCTGGAGGATTATACCATTCCGCTTGTCGCTCTGCCTGAGGGATTTATCATGGAGGATGCGGAGTATATCATAAAAGGGGTGTGCAAGAACTGCGGGGAGTGAAAAGTGAAGAGTGAAGAGTGAAAAGTGAAGAGTGAAGAGTGAAAAGTGAAGAGTGAAGAGTGAAGAATTAGAATTCGTTAATTCGTTAATTTGTTAATTCGTTAATTTGTTAACGTCTGGGTGGGAATAAATAGCCTCTGTCTATAATAAACGACTAATAACCACGTTATTTCATTGAACAGAGAGAACAGAAGATAAGAATGGTCAGTGCCAGCATAGTGACATACAACCACCATCTGCTTGATTTTGAGCCTGTCTTGAGAAGCCTTTTCGCTTCTCCGGTGCAGGTGGTGTATGTCGTGGACCATTCTGACAGTATGCTGGATTTGAAGGCTGAGCTGCAGGAGTTTGCAGAGCGAGTGCTCAAGGGTGAGCCTGAGCTGAGGCAGAAGGCCGAGCAGGGCTTCCAGTTGATATACCTGCCCCACGAGAACAACGGTTACGGTGGCGGTCACAACGTGGCCCTCAACGCCGCGATGGAGCGGGGCAGCAAGTACCATCTCGTCGTAAATCCTGATGTGTGGTTCGGCCCGGAGGTGATACCTTCGCTCATAGCCTACATGGATGCCCATGAGAATGTGGGGCAGATAATGCCAAAGGTGATGTATCCCAACGGACAGATACAGCGTCTGGCACGCCTGCTGCCCACACCGTTTGACATCTTCGGGCGTTTCTGTCTGCCGGAGTTCCTCATACGTCGCCGCAACAAGACATGCGAATTGGTGCAGTCCGGTTTTACCAAGACGCTCAATGTGGCGTTCCTCTCAGGATGCTTTATGTTCCTCAGAATGTCTGCGGTAAAGGAGACGGGACTCTTTGACGAGCGCTTCTTCCTCTATGCCGAGGACATTGACTTTACCCGCCGTATGAACGAGAACTACCTCACCCTTTTCTATCCCAAGACAACAATCTACCACACCTTCACCCGCGGCTCGCACAAGAGTCTGAAGCTGTTGGCTATCCATGTTATAAGCATCATAAAGTATTTCAACAAATGGGGCTGGTGGCGCGACAAAGGGCGCAGAGAGATCAACAACCGTCTGAAGCGCGAGATAGGTGGCGCTATCACCATGCTGATAATGCTGCTGACACTGTTCCTGCCCGGGCTTGCCACACCTGCAACGGCAGCCAGTCCATACGCCCCCTCTGAGGCGGATGAGAGCAGCAAGGCTGTCGGCTCATGGCAGTGGCACCTGTCATATAATGACATAGAGAGCGTTTCGCCTGCAGGCAATGTGATATATGTCACGGCAAACGGAAACCTGTTCTCGTATAACAAGAACGACCATAGCGTTAAGGCCTACACTAAGTTCAGCGGCCTTACCTCCACCGATATAACAGACATAGCGTGGGTCAGCGGCGCAAAGAAACTCCTTATAATATATAAGGACTACACGATAGACCTGCTTTCCTCAGACGGTGACGTGGAAGCGCTGTTCGGCTTGAAGAACTATTCCACTACGAAGAGCAAGACCGTAGAGAGCATAAGCGTGAATGGCTCATATGCATACGTTGTCACCGGGCTGGGCATACTGAAGATCAATGCCAAGGAGGCGGTGATAGAAGAGACGCTCGACGCAGAATCCTCAATCCCCGCAGACACGCAGGAGAAGATGACCGCAGAGGAATATGAGGCTCTCAGCGGTTCTGCACGCCCTGACGGTCCCGCATATCCCGAACACTATTTCCTGAAGCTGCATAACGGTGCCCTCTACACCCTTCGTGGACGCTATGACTACAATGACGTGAGCACCAAGAACCCCGGCAATGTGCAGAAATATGACGGCACTGACTGGACCGTGCTTGACACGACGCTGCTCAGCGGGGTGGGGCGTAACTACCTCAACAACATACAGATGGACATAGACCCGCGCAACAGCCAGCACCTCATGGTGGCAAGTCAGACGGGACTCTATGAATACCTCAACGGAGCGCTGGTGAAATACTATGACTCTCCCGCAGGAGGCGCTGTGATGAGTGTGGCGTATGACAGTAAGGGCAACCTCTGGGTGTTCTATCGCGGCAGCGACAAGCTCTACTGCCTCACCAGCGGCGGAACATGGGAGCAGCACAATGTCAGCAGTGTGGGAAACATAGACCGATACACCACTCCGTTCTTCGACTCCCGGGGCCTGCTTTGGTTTATCAACAACCACCACAATCCCCTTGCCTGCGGTTTCTATAATCCCTCATCAGACACGTGGAGCGTCCTCACCACATTCATCAACGAAGACGGCACGAATATCCGCAACACCTACACCCACGGAAAGGTGGTGGCAGAGGATAAGGACGGCAATGTGTGGATAGGCTCCTCGGGCTTCCTCGTATATCTCACTCCCTCAGACATCAGCGCCATGATGAGCGGTGCCGAGACTAGCGGCATCCGTGTCACCCAGCACAAGGTGGCGCGCAACGACGGCTCGGGCTATGCAGACTACTTGCTCAACGGACTGAGCATCAACGATATCAAGTTTGACTCTGCCAACCGTAAGTGGGTGGCAACAGAGGGCAACGGCGTCTATCTCATCAGCAGCGACAACAATACGGAGGTGGAACACTTCACCACCTCTAACAGCGGCATCATTTCAGATGTCATCAAGTCCATCGCCATAGACGAGACCAACGGTCGTGTCATCTTCGGTTCCATGAACGGGCTCTGCGTCTATCAGAGTGATGTCACCTCCACCTATGGCAACCTGAACAAGAACGACGTGTATGCCTATCCTAATCCCGTAACCCCTGACTATACCGGTCCCATCACCATCACCGGACTCACTGAGAACTGCCAGCTGAAGATAACCAACACCTCCGGATACGTGGTGCATAGCGGCACGGCTGTAGGCGGCTCATACAAATGGGACGGCTGTGACCGAACCGGTGAGCGCGTCGCCTCAGGTGTCTATATGGTACTTGTGGCAACAGACAACGGCGATAAAGGCTGCGTAGCCAAAATCGCAATGATACGATGAAGGGGAATGCAAAATTAATCGCTCGGCACTCTGTGACGCTTGCGTAACAAGGTGGAGCAAGAATGCAAAATGCATAATTCATAATTCATAATTCATAAACAGTAGTTCGTAATCCGTCTCCCTCCCCTAGGGGAGGGCTGGGGTGGGGCTTTAATTTGTTCATCCTGACTTACTCTCTGATCATACCACACAGAGGACCTGCGCATCTCTTGCAGCGTCTCTTGCACTCCATACCCCAGCGTGAGGATATGGAGGTTATCGTGATTGAGGACAAAGAGGCCCGCGGAGCAGGGTGGGCACGCAATCAGGGACTGAGCAAGGCCAAGGGGGAATACCTCTTGTTCGCGGATAGCGATGACTATTTCATGCCGGCCATCAATGAGGTCCTTGACCGTCACCACACAGAGGATGTCATTTACTTCTCCGCTACTTCGATAGAAGAGGGTACGGGCCGCCTCTCCTGGCGTGCTGCAAGAGTAAACTGGATGATGTCTCAGGAGCCGGCAGAGCGTGAGATTCTCTTGCGTCATACCTTCACCGAACCCTGGTGCCACATTGTGCGCAGACAGTTCGTGGAGGAACACGGCATACGTTTTGACGAGACACCGATACTCAACGATGTGCACTTCACTACCCATGTGGGCTACTATGCCAAGACCGTCTGTGTCTTGCCTGTTCAGGCCTACTGTGTGTGCAACTATCCCGACAGCGTGGGTAAACGCAAGACATCGCCCTGCCTGGTGGCCTATTCCAAGGTGATGGCAGAGACCAACATGTTTAACCTCAGTCACGGCATCGACCGTTACCACGCACGCATGATGCGGCCATTCATGAGGAGTCTTCTCATGCTTCACCTGCCTACAGCCTCAAAGTGCTGGAAGGCAATGCGGGAGGCCGGAGTGCCGCTGGGATTGCTCACCAAGGAAATCGTTATCTACCCCTATCACCTCCTGCACTGGTATAAGCGCAGATGTAAGTACGCCCCCTTCGCATGAGAATAGTCTATGTGGTGGAAAATATCACCGGTGTGGGCGGATTGCAGCGCGTCCTCATTGACAAGATGAATTATCTTGCCGAGCACACCATGCATGAGATAGTCCTCATGACGGTGTGGCACATGGACCGTGAGCCACAATTCCCCATAAGTCCCGCCGTGAGGTATGTACGCCTCAATGTTCCCAGGTCAATGGCCTTCTTACCATTGGCGCTGTGGCGCTTCAGAAAGCACATACGCAAACTAAATCCCGATGTCACCATACAGCTGCGTGCTGTCGGAGCATTCCTCACACTCTTTTCCGGTTGGCATGGCCCTACAATCGTTGAGATGCACTCAGCACGCCAGGCTCAGAACCATCGCTGGCTCTATCCGATGCTGGAGAGAAAGGCAGACGTCATAGTCTGTCTGACCAATGGCGATGCCCGCAACTATCCCCATGCACGCCGCGTGGAGGTAATCCCCAACTTTTCCACTCTCCCTCCCCAAGTGGAAAACCGTGGTGAGGCTCCCAAACACGTCGTATGGATGGGGCGTGATTGCCCTGAGAAGAACCTCCCGCGACTGCGGCGTATATGGGCAGAGGTGGAGAAGACGCATCCTGACTGGACTCTTGATATTCACCACCACACTTCAGATGTTGTCAGCGCATACGCTGGGGGTAGCATCTTCGTGCTGACATCAAATGCCGAAGGTATGCCCATGACGCTCCTTGAGGCACAGCAGATGGGCTTGCCCGTCGTGGCATTCGACTGCCCCTATGGTCCTGCAGACATCATCATGGACGGAGAGACGGGGTATCTCATTCCGCTCACTGTCAATGGCAGCGAGCAGGAGGCAGACGAACTGTTTGTGGACAGGCTGACCTACCTGATGGATCATCCGGACATTCGCAGGGAAATGGGCATTGCCGCTCAACGGGCATCACAACGCTTTAACAAAGAACGGATAATGAACCAATGGCTGAAACTGTTTGCGGAAATAGCAAAATAATTAATAATGCAAAATTCATAATGCAAAATCAGGCTGGTGCATGGTGAGGCTCTCATGTAATCATAATTCTCAATTTTCAACTCTCAATTTTCAATTATGAAAACGGTTGCTGTCTTTGATTTTGACGGTACGCTCACCACGCGCGACACCCTCCTGCTGTTCATTCGCTATGCCTGTGGAAACCTGCGTTTCCTGCTGGGCTTCCTGCTCTATTCGCCGCTCATCGTGATGATGCTGTTCCGCCTCTTTCCTAACTGGAAGGCGAAGGAGCGTGTCTTCTCGCTCTTCTTCAAGGGCATGAGCATAGAGCGTTTTGAGGAACTAGGCAGGCGTTTCGCACTCCGTGAACATCAGCGCATCGCCAACGAGCCCGTCATAGAGCAGCTTCGCAAACATCTCAGCGATGGTGCTACGGTATATGTCGTGAGTGCCAGCATGCGCCAATGGGTGCAGCCCTTCCTCCCTCTGTGGACAAAGACAGATCGTGTGCGTTTCCTTTGCACCGAGCCCGAGGTTGGCCCAGATGGTCGCCTGACAGGACGTTTCCTTGGCAAGAACTGCTACGGCCCCGAGAAAGTCAATCGCCTCCTTGAGGCAGAGCCCCATCGCAACACCTACACCCTCTATGCCTACGGTGACAGCAACGGCGACACCGAGATGCTCGCCTTTGCCGACTATGGGAAAAAAGTGTAATGTGAAGAGGGAAGAGGGATGAGGGATGAGTGAAGAGGGATGAGGGAGCAAGCATACCAAAGGGACGAGCGGAACCAATCTAACGTTAAAAATCATTCCAAATAGAGAATTATTTTGCAATTTCCCGTTTGGTTTGATTTTTTTTTGTACCTTTGCAACAGTATCTCAGGTTAGGAGTGTGTGTCAAGCCGAGATGATACTCATATTTGATGACTGCTATTTTGGCAGTTTCAAACAGTCTGATAATCAGGGCGTTGCAATAGCAGGTCTTTTATCTCCTAAAAGACCTACTATCACCGGGTAAAAGACCTACTATTAGGCGGTAAAAGACCTACTATTAGAACGTAATAGTTCAACTGACAAAATGGCAGACAGTAAAACTGACTTCTTATTCATCTCAAAACTCAATCGTAACTCAGACTGCGTCTCGCTCGGCCCAGCGGGACGCTTTCATAGCGAAAAGGAAAAAGAATGTGTACCTTTTTTTGATATGCAAAAAAGCTTATGCAACATTTTTTTTCAATAAATCCTTTTTTTTTATTATAAAATTTTTGTGAAAAGTTTTTTTTATGTATCTTTGCAGCAACTTCGGGGAGAAATCCGAAGTTATTGATGCATAAGCTTATTATTTCGCACTTGACTGAAGACGCGTAGGAAACTGATTCGGAATAGTTAGATTTAAGAAGCGAGGGATGCCAAGGACGGTATTCCTTCCACTACGAGCAATAGCTATGCACACGCCATATTGGCGTGGCTGCATTCTTATATATGTAGTGGAGGGGTTCCAAAATCCTACGCGCACCCCTTAGGTCAAGTGCATAAGAATAGCCACGCCTTTTTTGTGTCTTGATTATTGCATCCTCTTTCAACATACTGCACATATTTTAATACTAAATCAATTTAAGTTTAACACTCAAAAATTACAGTTATGAAGAAAAAGGATTTTTTATGGAGCATGCTGTCCGTGATAGTGGTCAGCCTGCTGAGTATTAGTTTTATGTCTTGTGGAGGCGATGATGATGGCAATGATGGTTTTATTCCACCTGCCACTGAAGATGGTAAGTCGCCTTATGTAAAAGTCAATGGTGTGGAGACAACCAGCCTGCAGTTCGAAGGAAACTTTAATGGTAAGAGTGGTGTTGACTATAAACAAAGTGTCACAATCACTTCGAATGTTGCTTGGAAAGCTTCCGAGATTCCTTCTTGGCTATCTATTTCTCCAACAAATGGAAATGGTAACGTCACTATGACGCTATATCCCATCAGTGAGAATTCCTCATCATCTGCCAGGAGCGCAACAATAAGACTGATTGGCAATGATGGAGGCTCAGCGTCAATAGAGGTAACACAGAGCGGTGGGCTGGCAAATATCAGTGTAACTCC
The DNA here is from genome assembly GCA_017478025.1 of Prevotella sp. Lineage (GTDB taxonomy): Bacteria > Bacteroidota > Bacteroidia > Bacteroidales > Bacteroidaceae > Prevotella. The sequence goes on along the minus strand of JAFVGZ010000018.1, from coordinate 36,122 downwards.
TGCAAATACGCTTGCTTTATACAATCAGATTGGATGGGAATTGGAAACATCAGGGGACGTTGACAAGTATCAGATGATAATGGTGACTGAGGCTGTATATAAGAACAAGACAGATAAAGAACTTCTCTCAGACCTGCAAATGGATGAAGCAGAGAAGATATCTTCCAATCCAGTGTTCTTCTACACATCTGACAGTTATGGGAATGCAATAAAGGAGAATACTACATATTATATATGCACTGTTGCTTATGACAAAAATGATAATATGGGTGAAATCATCAAGTCACGTGTAACGACTCCTGCCTATGTTGATATCGATAATGATGCATGGGTAAATTTAGAAGGAAACTATAACCTAAATTACGGATACTTCGAATTTACTGCAACAAAGGAAGCTTATTGTGATTCTTATCATATACTTTACGGAAATCTACCATCAAGAGTGTCTAATTATCCTGTAGTGTTCTATGTTTTCCAGATTAATTACTACATAAAGAATAAGACAAAGCACTGGTTTACATCCAAATATGATATGGAGATAATAACAAATTATCCAAACACCCATACATTCACACATTACACAAGTACATTCAGTACGAACCCACTTATAAGAATATGCGCTTGGGGTGTGTTCAAGAATGGCATGGAATCATCAGACGCTACAATGTTAAGGGGAGATGTCAGTGCTAGTAATGCGCCACGACAGGTAAAAGGACAGACGGACGAAGTTAGAAGAAACTTTGTTATTGACAGTACTGGTATGAAGACACTTAATAATCAGATATTAAAGTAGTTCTTGTTTAGTATGCATACGGAGTCCCTTTCCTCTCTATTAAGTTTGGAGAGGGACTTTATATATTGTTTGGTATGAAATACAAATCAGTTATCTTATTAATAGTTGTACTTATAATTAATAGTCATGGGGCTTTAGCCGTTCCTGCTTACCCTTATAAGGTAACGGTAAAAACAGAGGATGGCAAGGACGTATCTATTTCTATGCGCGGTGACGAAAATATCAAATATGCTGTTTCCTCAGATGGTTATACGTTGATAAACGACAGTTCTGGATGGTGGTATGCAGAAAAAGATACAGAAGGAGATATAAAGAAGTCTGCTTATCGCCTTATGACATCTGAGGATGAGACAGAGGAACTGAGGGTATTCAAGAAGAATTGTCCGAAGAGCCTGACATTAAAACCGAGGCAGGATGTGGTAAACGTCCCGAGTTCTCAGGATGGAGGAACGACAGTTAAAGCAAATAGAACTATAATTGGTGAGCGCAGAGCACTGGTTGTCTTGATGGCATTTAAAGATGTGTCATTCAAAAAAAAGAAGGAAGAATTTGTGAATCTTTTCAACTCAAAAGATTACCACGAAAATAACGCCATTGGAAGTGTACGTGACTATTATGATTTTGCTTCCCAAGGGCAACTTGATTATGTGTCAGATATTTATGGACCCTATACTGCACAATACAATATGAGATACTACGGGGCTAACACGGGGGATGGCGGCAGTGATTCCAATCCTGTAGCTCTATGTATAGAAGCTGTGAGAAACTTACCTGCAGATTTGGACTATTCGCTATATGATAATGACGGTGACGGGTTAGTTGACAACATACATATTATATTTGCTGGTCATGGAGAGGAGGCAGGAGCTTCTGCTGATGCTATCTGGGCGCATGAATACCCTCATAGGATAGTGTTAAAAAATGAAGTGGGCTATTCGTTGGCTGGTTACTCTTGTTCACCAGAACTACGTGGAAACAGTGGAGCTAATATCACATACATTGGAGTGATATGTCATGAGTTGGGTCACGCCCTTGGAGCGATGGACTATTATGATACGAACTATGGTACAGGCGGAGAGTTTGATGGTACAGGCAAATGGGACATTATGGCCAGCGGTAGTTGGAATGATCAAGGAAGAACCCCACCCAATTTTAACCCTTATGTGCGTTCTGTAGTATTCGGATGGAACAAACAAGTAGTTTTAGAAAATAATCAGAGTATCTCTATGCCTCGCATGGAAATCGGCAACAGTGAACAGACAGTGGTGTACAGACTCAATACGGGGAGTTCGGGGGATTATTTCCTTTTGGAGAATAGACAACAGTATAAATTTGATGCAGCTCTTCCCGGTGCAGGAATGATGGTGTATCACGTTCATCCGAATATAGAGAAATATAATACGACAAATACAATCAATGCTTCTCACCCTCAAGGATTTTATCCTGTCTGTGCCGCTTACTCAGATCCGAACAAGAAAAACTACGGTATAATCAACTCTTCCGCTTGCCCTTTCCCTGGGAGTAATGGAACGGCAGCATTTTCCCATGTTACCGCACCTGCAGCAGTGGCATGGAACGGGAGTGCCGCTACGGTTCCGATTTCATCAATTGTGATGAAACCCACGAGTGGAGTAATTACGTTCGCGACTGGAGAGGGAAATCCACAGGAACCAGATAAACCTGATAACCCTGATGAACCGACGGAGCGAAACGTCGTTTATGTTGAAAACTTCGAAAACAGTATTAATGACCGAATAAATGTATCATCTGTTATAGGAAAGGAAATATGGAGAACCTACCCCAGTGGAGAATTTATAATGAATGCAGATATTATTCCCAAGCCATCAGAAGGAACACATCTTTTCATGATGTTTTCAGGCAAAAACGCTACAATGAGTGAATCTGAGGCTGTTAGTAACGAAATAACTATTGAGCCCGGTGCTAGTTACTCCTTGTCTTTTGATTATTACAGTACTCCAGTTCTGTCCTCTCCCATACCAAGCTTTAATCTTTATATTGAGGATGAATATGGAGAATACAATGTCTGTAATTTAAATGAGACAACCGAGCAGTGGAAAACAATAGAAATACCTGTTGTTTTGGCTGGAGATCATTTTCACTATAAACTCTATGGGAATATCTTTGCTGGAGGTATATTTATTGATAACATTAAGTTGTTTAAGGAGGACGTTGTTTCATCAGTGAGATTAAATGGAACTGAAACGATGGAAGCAGAAGGTTATGTTTATCTAATAGATGGAACATATATGGGTATTTACAAAAATTTACTTCACTCTCTCAAACATGGCATATACATACTAAAACAGAAAGACAAGACTTGGAAAAAGTTTGTTGTCAGATAATGATTATTGAAAAAAACAACAATATAAATCAGGTATCAACATTTTGAAGATGCTGGATGGCTCTTTTAGAAAAGTATTTGTAAAATAAACATCTTGACATTTATGAGAAAGATTAGATTATTAATAATGCTGGCAGCTATGACAATGCCATTATTGAAACTTTATGCCGGTTCTGTATTGGTAGTAGAACTGAATACGGGCATGGTGGAACGCTTCGCGCTACTTGACAAACCGGAACTGACCATTTCGGGGACCAAACTTGTAGTCAAAAGTACTGTGCTTGAAGAAAGTTATGAACGTTCTGAGGTGAAAAGTTTCTATTTCGAAAACAAAGGAACGGGCATTGAGCAAGTACGAGAGGATTCTTCTATCTCCATCCATCAAACAGGAAATGACCAATTTCTGATTACGGGTATCTCAAATCAAGATAAAATTGTCGTATGCAATCATTTGGGTCAGACGTTTGAACAGTTTGTCAGCCGTGACGGAGGAACAGCCGTGATAAATCTTAGCACTAGTTACAGAGGTGTGTATATTATCAAAATAGGAAAGAATAAAACAATCAAAATAAACAAAAGATGAAGAAAGTAGTATTATTTGCTTTGATGATGTTTGTATCAACAGCAATTGAAGCGCAGGAGAAAATGAAGGTAGTGATGACAGATGGCACTACTCAGATTTTTTACGTAAATAAGGTAGAAAAAGTATTCTTTGAAGGTGAGGAAATTGTTTTGACAACAGGAACTGCTACAGAAGTAACGCCAAGCAGCGCGAAGTTCACTTACACTGTTTCTGGGATTTCAAAGGTAATATCTACAGGCATTATTATTTCTACAAGCAGCAGCCTGACACATGACAATTATCTGAAAGGTAAAAGTACAGCTACACAGAAGGATGGCACTTATTCTGTCACTTTTGACGGCCTTTCCCCATCTACAACATATTACTATAGGGCTTACGCAAAATATGGTGACGATTATTGCTATGGAAATATCCGGTCGTTTACCACGAAATCCTCAAATCTGATATATCAGGAACCCTACACCAATTGGGGCGCTACCATTAGTCAGACAAAGACTTATATGAGCGGATACACGATTTATAAAGAAACTACAACAAATTTGTCATATTATGGTAATTATACCGAAACACTGATAGCTTATAGTTTTGAGAACTCCAAGTTGGTGTCTGCCGGTGTTGCCGTGGCAATAAATAACACAACGCAATCTGCACTTGACGCGCAGCTGAGGAATAACTATAAGTATGTCAACCAGGCCTCTGATGGAGCTTATTTATATCTTTCTTATGACGGAAGGACTATGGTAGTTCTTACTACAAATGATGACAACACCGCTTACCTCGTTGCCTATTATGACTACAATTGGTATATGAATAAGTCAGCTAAAGCATTTGAGGTCCCCTATGTCAATTGGGGAGCGACACGTTCTACGGTAAAGAGTGCAGTGGCTGCTATGGGATACATCCTGTACGACGAGAGTACACTGGCCGCAGAAAATTACCGCCTTGTATATTATGGGAAGGATAAAGAAATTCTGATACTTTATGCCTTTGATTCCTCGCAGAAACTCAATAATGTCGTAATGACATTCCCCGCCTCTGACATGAGTCTTGCCAATATGCGCAATTATCTAACTTCTACACTTTCTTATACATATGAAGGAGCGAATAACTCCAACCAATACATATATGTGACACCCGACGGAAAATCGTATGCGGTAGTATTCAGCAGGATTGTGAGCGATACTGAATATACATACCTCTCCTATTTGCCGCGTAGTTCTTCTTCATCATCACCTGCATATCTGCGTACAAGCAGTTACGGAGCACTTACCCTTGAGGAAGTTATGCCAAATACGAATCTGAACATTGACATTATCACATTGCAACATGACCGTATTATGAAGGCTTACGAAAAGCGTGGGATTGTGTTCCCCTATAAATAGAAGTAATTTATCCTCTCCATTAAAGGAGGTTTATAGCGGACAGAACCTTACTTGTTTTTGGATGTGCAAGAGAAGAAACATGAATTCTCTTGCACATTAAAAAACTAAAACGTAACGTGGGATAATTCATAATTCATAACGCAGAATTTGTAATTTCTCTTGCATATCTCAAAACTTAATCGTAACTTTGCCGGCGATAAAGTTATCTATATTATTAACCTAACAAAAAGAAAGTAGAAACATTATGAAGAGTTACGTATGCGACGTATGTGGTTACGTCTATGACCCAGAGGTGGGAGATCCTGAGAATGGAATAGAGCCAGGAACAGCGTTTGAGGATTTGCCAGAAGATTGGGTCTGCCCTCTCTGCTCAGTCGGTAAGGATCAGTTCTCAGAACAATAAAGAGTGAAAGCCCCACCCCGGCCCTCCCCTGGGGGAGGGAAGGTAATTACAGGAGGTGAAGAGTGATGAGGGAAGAGGGATGAGTGAAGAATTGAGACCCTCCCAGCTATCCCTGTTTAGGGAGGGGGAAGTGAAGAACCCTTAGCGAGCAAGGCTTGCGAAAGTTGAGTCAATTAATAAAAATAAGAGCCCTCACATCAGTGGGGGCTCTTATTTTATCTCTTTGTTGCTTTCCCCACAAAAAAGGGGGAAGGCTTTATGTTCTTGAATTGTGACACCGTTCGGCGCTGATTACATCGCCAGCGTGTAGATCTGTTCGCTGACTTCTCTTGTGATGGGGTAGAAGGCTCCGAATGTCTCGCCTTTGTTCTTGTGCAGGTTTTCTACCAATGCCGGTATCGCTTCCGTTATTTCCTCATCGGAGAGGTTGGGCAATAGTTGTCCTAAGGTGATAGGCAGCCCGAGGTCATCGTGAAGGAATTTCTTGAATCGGCTGATGCCCTCGAGGGCTATAGCAGTATCCTCATCGTTGAGTGCCAAAGATGTAGGTTTCAGGTCATCTTCGGTGATGCCAAATACACGTTTTGCAAACTGAATGATGCGGTCAGGATTGTTCTCTGCCATGAATGTCATGTATGCAGGAGTGATTACTGCCAGTCCCGCACCGTGTGTCACACCGAACATTGCGCTCAGCTCGTGCTCCATCTGGTGACCACTCCAGTCTTCCTCGCAGCCTACGCCGCAGGTGCCGTTGTGTGCTACGGTGCCGCACCACATTATGTTGGCACGTGCATCATAGTCGGTTGGGTCAGCCATAACCTTGCGACCCTCGTTGATGCATGCCATGAGCACTCCCTCACACATACGGTCTCCAACCTCGGTGTTGGGTGTGTTGGTGAAGTATCGCTCCAGGATGTGTACCATCATGTCGCAGATGCCGCTGGCTGTGTGCCATGCGGGGAGGGTGACGGTGAGCTGAGGATTCATTACTGCGAAGCGTGGACGGAGTATCATGGGGTGCTTGATGCCCAGCTTCTGTTTTGTCTCAGAATTGGTTATGACAGAGTTGCCGGAGCCTTCTGAGCCAGCTGCGGGGATGGTCAGCACCACTCCCAGGGGCATAGCCTTTGTGACCTTTGCCTGGCCGATGAAGAAATCCCAAAAGTCCCCGTCGTAATATACGCCGCATGCAATAGCCTTTACGGTGTCTATTACGCTACCTCCACCCACGGCGAGGAGGAAGTTGATGTTCTCTTTTCTCACGATGTCTATGCCCTCATAAACCTTGCCCTCAGTTGGGTTAGGCTGTATGCCGCCCAGCTCTGCATAGGAGAGACCTTCGGCATCGAGAGAGGCTTTGACCCTATCGAGCAATCCACTACGCACGGCGCTACCGCCGCCGTATGCAATCAGAACTCGTGAAGCACCATATTTCTTGGCCAGCTGGCCGGTCTGAGTCTCCGTATCTTTGCCGAAGACAAACTCTGTGGGAGAGTAAAAAGTAAAGTCAAGCATATCGAATTGTCAAATTAACAAATTAACAAATTAACGAATTAACGAATTAACGAATTAACGAATTCTTGCTCCACGATGTTACGCAAGCGTCACAAAGTGCCGAGCGAACGAATGAGCGAATTATAAGATGTCGAACCTTATTTTACGCGGGCGAGGATGCCCACGCCCCCGGCCTCGGCGGTTCTTCGCACAGTGAAGACTGAGCGGTAAATCCGCGTAAGCATCGCTGCAAAGGTAATGAAATTAATTTATAATGCACAATTCATAGTGAAGATTTTTTAGTTCGTAATGCATAATTCGTAATTTTTAATACTCCCTTTCAATAAATCTCGCGTACGCGCGTTACCTTCTATATAATTCATAATGCATAATTGATGAGAGATGAGGGATGAGGGATTAATTCATAATGCATAATTGTGCCGATGACAAATTTAGATGAATGCAAGATAGTGACGCTGGCCCGCATTGTTGACCCTACGCGTGGCGCCCTGACTGTTACGGAGCAGGGTAGGGACGTGCCGTTTGATATACGCCGTGCCTACTGGATATATGACGTGCCGAGTGGCGAGAGCCGTGGCGGTCATGCCCATAAGGAGCTGCGCCAGTTGCTGGTGGCTATAAGCGGCTCGTTCAAAGTGGTGCTCGATAACGGCAAGGAGCGCCGCGAGATTATGCTGAATCACCCCTGGCAGGGGTTGCTGATAGTGCCTGGCGTGTGGCGCACACTGGAGGATTTCTCTTCCGGTGCGGTGTGTCTGTGTCTGGCTTCTGAGCATTATGATGAGGATGAGTATATAAGGGATTATGCTGAGTTTAAGACGCTATACTCCGAGTGATGCCGGTGAATGGGATGCCTTCGTGGAGGCATCCAAGAACGGAACGCTGCTGTTCCTGCGCGGATATATGGACTATCACGGCGTGGGAACGGGGTCAGGGCGTTTCCGTGACTGCTCCTTCATGTATTATGATGCTAAGGGGAGGCTGCGCGCACTACTGCCTGCCAACATTGACGGTAGCACGCTGTGGAGTCATCAGGGGCTGACATACGGGGGCTTCATACTCTCTGAGGATACTCGCGCCGAGGAGGTACTGGAACTGTTTGATGTCACTATGGCCTGGATGAGGCAGGAAGGAGTGACAGCATGGATGTACCGACAGGTACCTACGATATACCATCGCTGCCCGGCACAGGAGGATGACTATGCCCTGTGGCGTAACGGAGCGGTGCTGAAGGGCTGCCTTGTATCGACGACCATTCCGCTGAATGATGCCTCGCTGTACCCTCCCGTAGAGCGGCGCAGACGCCGTGGTGAGCGTAAGGCTATGGAGGCGGGGTTCAGGATAGTGGAGAGTGACAGGCTGGAGCTGTTCTGGCCTATTATGGAGGCTAATCTGCGTGAGCGCTACGGCGTTGCTCCTGTGCACACGCTTCAGGAGATGCAGCTGCTGAAGTCACGGTTCCCGGAGAGGATAAGGCTGTTTCTGGTAACCTCACCCCCAGCCCCTCTCCAAAGGCGAGGGGAAACCGTGGTGGAGGCCGGAGCTGTGGTTTATGAATGTAATGACAGGGTGGTGCATGTTCAGTATGGTCATGCTACGCCGCGGGGAAAAGAGATGGGAGCGCTGGATCTGCTTTATCTGCACCTTATAGAGAGGTATCGTGAGAAGGGATTTGTCTATCTTGACTTCGGTAACAGTAATGAGCAAGGGGGCAGATATCTGAATGAAAGCCTGATAGCACAGAAGGAGGGCTTCGGAGGCCGGAGCGTGGTGTATAGGATGTTTGACCTCACCCCCGGCCCCTCTCCCAAGGAGAGGGGGGAGGAGAGATGAGGGGTGAGGGAGGATAGATGAGGGGTGATGGATGAGAGATGAGAGATGAGAGAAAAAGCGATGAGGAAAGATTATTCGAACATATTAAAGGCGACGAGTTTGTTTGGCAGTGTTCAGGGACTGAATATCCTTATCAACATTGTTCGCACAAAGCTTGTCGCTATGTTGTTGGGCCCTGCCGGTGTGGGGCTTAACTCTATATATAATGAGACCCGCGAGTTGGTTCACAGTACCACCAATCTGGGTCTCGATGTCAGCGGAATAAAGAATATCTCGCAGACCTACGAGCACCTGAAGGGTGAGAGTAGCGAGGAATTGAGCAAGAGTCAGCTGCGTGCCTCCCAGCTCAGCAGCGATGTGTGTCTGCTCCGTTCGTGGATAGCAATACTGGCATTGTTTGGCGCTGTCATAACTGTTCTCTTTGCGCGCCCATTGTCTTACCTTACGTTTCAAGACCCTGATCACACGATGGGTTATGTCTTGCTGTCTCCTGTGGTGGCGCTGAGTACGCTGACATGTGGTGAGATGACCATTCTGAAGGGCATTCGCAGGTTGAAGGCGTTGGCTACGGTCTCTGTGCTGACCGCCTTTACGGGGATGTGTGTGTCCGTTCCTGTCTATTATGTGATGGGCATCGACGGTATCCTGCCTGCATTGGGGGCCATCTTCTTGGCTTCTCTCATCGTTGTGACAGTATTCTCCTGGAGCTATTTCCCCCCTCGATATGACTTCTCGCCTGTTCGCCTCGCGCTCGGAGTGCCGCTGCTGAAGGTCGGTACGGCGTTTATGATGGTCAATCTCATAGACAACCTCATACAGCTGCTTGTGCAATCCTATCTCAACGGTGCGGGTTCATTGCAGACGGTGGGGCTCTTCAGTACCAATCTTACCATCACGACAACATACGCCGGTATCTTCTTCGCTGCTTTGGGCAACGACTATTTCCCGCGTCTCTCAGGCATCTTTGGTGACGTGACGGCCCGCATCAACACCGTACGCCGCCAGTCAGAGATGCTGATGGCGTTGGTGAGCCCAGCTATCGTTGTGATGATGTTTGCGCTTCCCATCATGGTGCCGCTGTTGTTCTCTGGAGAGTTTGTCGGTGTGATACCCCTCACGCAACTGGCGCTGATAGCCTTGATGTTCAAGACGGCTCACCTGCCTTTCACCTATACACCTTTGGCAGCAGGTGATTCAAAGACATTCTTTGTGCTCAACTTCATACAGGCCTCTGATGTGCTCCTGGTGATCCCCGGTTATCACTACGGCGGCCTTGTCGGTATAGGAGTCATGCTCATCGTCACCAATGCTATAGACTGGCTATGCTCACTCGTCTGTGCATATCGTCGATATGGCGTCACGATGTCAAAGCCGTCGCAGCTGATGATGCTGGGACAGATGCTGCTGCTTGTGGCGTGTTATGGCTGCGTGCAGAGCCTTACGGGTGCGGCTTATTGGGCCGTCGGTGCGGTGATGGTGCTGCTGAGCTTGGCGATAAGCAAGCGAGGGCTGATTTAATTAAAAATTAAAAATTCAAAATTCATAATGTTCAACGCTCAACGCTCAACGCTTAACGCTCAACGCTTAACGCTTAACGCTCAACGCTTAACGCTTAACGCTTAACGCTCAACGCTCAACGCTTAATGCTCAATGTTCAATGACCAATGTTCAATGTTCAATGTTCAATGTTCAATGACCAATGTTCAATGTTCAATGTTCAATGACCAATGTTCAATGTTCAATGCTCAATGTTCAATGTTCAATGTTCAATGCTTAAATGACTGTTTCTATCATTATTGCCGTATATAATGCAGAGAAGTATCTGCAGCGATGTCTGGAGTCTGTTCTTGGACAGACGTACCGCGATATAGAGGTTATCGCTGTGGATGACTGTTCTACTGATGGTTCTCTGCAGGTGCTGCAGCGCTATGCGGAGCGGGATGACCGTATGAAGGTGTTGCGTATGGAGCGCAACAGCGGTGCCCCAGCAGCGCGCAATAAGGCAATGACGGTGAGCAGGGGCGAGCTGATGAGCACCGTAGATGCTGATGATGCTATCTCACCCGATGCCATAGAGAAGGCGGTGAGGATTTTTGAGGCCAATCCCACGGTAGATATCGTGACCTATGACCTTGTGCGCGTCAGCAATGTCACCAACGAGGAGATACCGCAGCAGAATAAGAACCCGCGCATACCGAGGCGTATGACGGGAAAGGAGGCCTGCTATTGGACGATACTGTGGGACATACCGGGCCTTGATGTCGTAAGGACTTCGTTGGAGAAACGTTTCTTTGCCGAAACGCAATACGGCCAGTATGGCGATGAGACCACAACGCATATTGTATTCTATCATGCCCGTGAAGTGGTGCTGGGCGAGGGGAAATATTACTACTATCAGAACCCGGAGTCTTATACTAACGCCATCAGCATCAAGCGTTTCGAACTATTGGAGTGCCGGCAGTCTTTGCGAAGACAACTTGTGGAGCTTGGGGCCGATGAGAGGATCATTCGCCGTTTGGACAGAAAGCGCTGGGGCGAGCTGATGAGCATGTGTGACCTATATCGCAGATACCGGGACCGCTTCACGCCTGAGGAGCAGAAAGTGCTCTGGGGACGAATGTCAGAGACATACGATACCTTCCGTTTCCGTGACTTGCCGCTATCGCTGTCGTTGATGCCGTTCAGGGCCATGATGCCCTCGTTCAGTCTCTTCTATCGGCAGCAGATGATGAAATTGACAATCAAAGAATATGTACTCCGTTTCCGTAATAGTCTGCACATATAACCAGAAGCAAACGATAGGGCGCACACTCGATGCCATACTGTCACAACGGTCACCGCTGCCTTTTGAGGTAATCATCGGCGATGACGGTTCTGCTGACGGTACCGCAGATGTGTGCAAGACTTATGCCGAGCAATATCCTGATAAGGTCAGACTCTTTGCCTGGCCAGAGAACCGCGGCGTTCTGGACAACTATTACTCCTGTGTGCGCGAGGCTCGTGGAGAGTATATCATGGAGTGTGGCGGCGATGATGAGTGGTGTCAGGGCAGGATGGAGCTGTGCCTGTCGGTCATGGAGCAGCATCCCGAGGTCGTTCAGGTGTTCACGGATGTATATTTCCGCTCTGCCCGCACAGGAGAGGTGCAGCCTTCGGGTAGGGCCATACTGCAGCCAGGAGTCACGAAGGGTGCGGAGATGCTGAGGATACTGTTCAGGCAGAAAGCGTCAGAGATGACTTCCTTCGCTATGACGCGCAGGTCAGCAATGATTGAGGTGATGAACCAGTACCCGCAGTTCTTCACGGGGCGAGCTTATCCTTGTGAAGACAAGCAGCTCAAGACGCTCATAGCCACTAAGGGCGATGTGTTCTTCATTCCAGAGTGCACCTATTATTACGATATAGATAGCCCCTCCATCACTCATACCCCTAATCAGACACGAAAATTCTATTATGCCGCCGACATGATAAGGCTGAACCACGACCTCGCTTCAGCTTTACACTATCCGGAGAGCGAGTTGCGGAGTCAGGACCGTCACTTCCTGTGGCTCATGCTAAGGCGCGCTATTCAGGCGGGACCATCCCTGAAACTGCTACTTGAGCTTCTTCGCTGGTGCAGGAAATACATGAAGAAGTGAAAGCCCCACCCCGGCCCTCCCCTAGGGGAGGGAGGGAAATTACAGGGTGTGAAGAATGGAGAGGGAAGAGGGAAGAATCACCATGCATGTGAAACATAAATACATTGTACATAGTAAATCGTACATTGTAAATGGTAAATTGTACATTGTAAATTGTACATAGTAAATGGTAAATTGTACATTATCTCATAGGGTTTTCAAGCTTTTTCATAAGGCTTGTGCTGACTACTCCCTTTTGGAGGACGGTGACAGGGTGCTGATAGCTCTGTCGGGTGGTAAGGATTCTATGGAGCTTGTCAGACTTCTTGGCAGGCAGCAGACCATCCTCAAGCCGCGCATAGAGGTGGAGGCGGCACATGTTGTAATGGATAATATCCCATATCATTCTGATGAGACATACCTGCGTGACTTCTGCGATGCTGCGGGGGTGCGTCTGAACATCATCCACACCGCCTTTGATGAATCTACAGACCGTCGTAAGACCAAGTGCTTCCTCTGTTCATGGTATCGCCGCAAGGCATTGTTCACCTTTGCTCAGGAGAATCATTTCAGCAAGGTTGCCCTTGGGCACCATCAGGATGACTTTATCACAACGCTCTTGATGAACATGATCTATCAGGGTCGCAACGAGACAATGAGCCCGCTTATGAAGATGAGGCATTACCCCATCAGCGTGATACGCCCGTTATGCCTTGTGGCAGAGGAAGATATAAAAAGCATAGCGCAGTCAGAAGGCTTTCACAAACAGAAAACAGCCTGCCCCTATGAAGATGCCACTCGCCGCAAAGACATGAGTGACCTCTTTCACCATATAGAATCCCTCAATCCCGAAGCGCGCTACACATTGTGGAGGACGATCTCCAAATTAACAAATTAACAAATTAACGAATTAACGAATTAACAAATTAACGTATCCTCAATTCCCAATTCTTCACTCTTCACTCTTCATTCTTCATTCTTCACTCTTCTTTCTTCACTCTTCACTCTTCACTTTTCACTCTTCACTTTTCACTTTTCACTCTTCACTCTTCACTCTTCATTCTTCACTTTTCACTCTTTACTCTCCTCCGGTTTCCATACTGCCGTTAGTGCGAGGCCGCCGATGAAGGCTCCGAGTATTATTGCCATTTCTGTGATATGGTTTACGGGGTCGGTCCACACTTCGTTGAACAGTCCGTTGCGGCCACATATCTCCACGAAGGTCCAGAAGACAATGACTGTTGCCAGCGCGAAACGTATGTTGCGTCCCCATTGTCGGATGAGCAGCTGTTTCTTTATCATCAAAAATGTGCTGACCAGCGCTATTGCTCCTATCAGAAGCGTCACGGGATGGCTCTGACCCAGGAACACAGGGTCGTAGCAAAACATCAGAAGCAGATAGATACCCCACATCATCACGTTCCACTCCATAAAGACTGACAGCGATGGGTTCGTGGGGCGTATATTGCCATTGATAATTGCGTCAGGGGTTTTGCGGCTGCGTATCACGTGTTTCTGTATCCATACGATGAAGTTACATCCTGTACGGCTGTTAAAGAGATAGAGCAGCATGATTGTCACCCACATTCCGAATGTAGCGGGCATGATGAGATACTCAGGACGTGAGCCTCGCAGGTGTTTCAGTTCTGCCTTGCTGAATTCCTCCACGGGGGTGCCGTTGATGGTCATGCTGTGGTTCACGCCGATACCGTTGATATATTCTGTGGTGCTCTGTACTATTCCTGAGCCCTGCAGGTCGTAGTGCACGCCGTATCGCTGGGCATAATAGACAAAGAGAAACTCCACCCAGCCGGTCCAGAAGAGCATAGCTCCCGTGATGCCAAAGAGGGTCTGACGTGTGTCGCCCTTTTGATATATGCCTATGATGGTGATGATAAGTCCCACGAGACCCATAAGGAAAGCGCTGTAATGCAACGCTGTGGGTGCCAGCAGATGCTCCATGATAGCCATCAGAGCATGTCCCAATGGCATGAGAAGCAATATGATGAGGAAGGAGAAGAAAGTCTTCTTTAATTCATAATGCATAATTCACAATCCATAATTTCCATTTTTTCAATTCTTAATTCTCAATACCCCTCCCGCCGTTCACGTCTCCCTCCCCCAGGGGAGGGCCGGGGTGGGGCTTGAGGGGGGCTGGGCTTGCTCTACAGCATATCAAGATCTATGCTCAGTCCTGCCTGTATTGTGGTGCCATTGGTGAATGGCGAATTGAAATAGTGATAGGTGGGGTTATAATTGAAGATATTGTCGAGTGTTACTGATAGTTTGAAGGCCTTGCAGATACGTTGCGTCACGGTGAGGCGCCACATGGTGTAGGCGTCGTAATGCACGTTGGTGCGCAGCAATTTGCCTGTGGCGGGGTCGATAGTGGTGTAATCCACATACTCCATATTATCCACCGCAGAGAGGAAACGCCCGTTGAGGGCTATGTTCAGCCCATAGTTCTTGCTGAACTGCTTGTCCCAATCCACGTTGGCGGTGATGGAGTGGGGCCTGGCGGGCAGGTATTGACCGTTCATATCGTTACCGTCATTGTCTTTCACGTCATCCTCGTGGATAAAGGCGTAAGCCAGCATTGCGCTGATGCCCTGTGCCCAGTGCTTCTGCAGCGAGAGGTCCAGCGAGAGGGAGTTATATCGTTTTACGTTGACGTACGGCAGCCATCGCGTAGTGCCGAGCAAAGAGGCATCGCCGGGAAACGCGGACTTATCGTAGGGCATTCCTGTAGTAATCCTGTTTCTGATGATGTTATAGTATGCTGCTCCGTTGATTACGTAACCGTCAATGACGTATTGCGCTGACAGGTTGAAGTTGTGGCTCTCCTCCGGCTTCAGGTCATAACCGATTACGTTGCTTCCCACGATGTCCCATATCCCCGCCATGTTGAAGATATAGTATTTCTCCTTGAGTGTTGGAGCACGGAAGCCCATTCCGTAACCTCCTCGCAGGGTCAGACGGTCAGAGGCCTTATAGCGTACGTTCAGTTTGGGTGAAAGCCTGTGATGGTGTCCGTCTGAGATGTAGTCATATCTCAGCGCCGTCACCATCTCCCAGCGCGTGTTGATGTTCCAGTCAAATTGTGCGAAGGCATCTGCCGTGTGCTGCACATACTCTCCGTTGACCGTCTTGCTGTTCAGCAGGTAGTCACGCATCCAGTCAGCCCCGACGGTAAGGATGTTTCCCTCTCCAATGGTGTGGTTGTACAGTCCTCGCACAGAGTTCTGCACGTTCGAATAGGTCCTGAGACACAGGTCTGTCAGCGTGCTGTGCTGTGCCTTGTCATACTGGTCAAAGTTGTATGCCAGCTCTATGTTGTCCCTGTCGCTCAGGTCCCACAGCGTCCTGGCTCCCAGGTTCACGCCCCTGTAGTGGTCGGGCAGGGTAGGGGAGGCTGTTGCCTTCTCGCGAAAGAAGTAGCCGGCCTTGAGTATCAGGCGCAACTTGGCATCCTCTGATATCCACCCTGACGGCAGCGTGATGCTCATCTTGTCGTTGACGTTATATGTCTTGCCGCCGTAATACGTGTCAACCATATACGGTGTCTGCGCCTTTGACTTGTCGCCGTTCCTTACGTCATACGAGTCAATGTGCGTCCCCGTAAAGCACAGCGTGTTCTGCAGCTTCTCGTAATAGCGTCCATAGCTGATGCCGTATCGAGCATCGTTGTACGTGCCATATCGCCCGTGCACCTTCGATGCCCAGCGTTTTGTGGGGTTCTTGGTGATGATGTTTATCACACCGCCTGCGGCATTAGAGCCATAGAGGGCTGATGAGGCGGTCTTTATGATTTCGATATGATCTACGTTGTCGAGTGCTATGCGTGTAAAATCCACGTCGTCCATCGTCTCGCCAGCTATGCGGTCCCCGTCCAGGAGGAACAGGATGCTCTGCCCGCCAAAGCCGCTGAAGTTCAGGTGTGTCTGCTGGTTCATGGCATACGAGAACTCCACCCCAGGCAACATTCTTGTCAGGAGTTCCTGTATGTTGGTAGCGTCAGATTGTTCTATCTCCCTCGATGTTATGAGGCGTGTCTCTATCGGCGTGTCCTTCAGGGGTTTCATCGTGCGTGTGCCGGTGACAACAATCTGATCCAGCGACACGCTGTCCCGCATCTCCGCATGCAGTAATGATGAGAAATGAAAACAGCAAGCCACCAGCAGAATAATAATCCTGCTGCTATGTGATAGCACATTATGTTTGATCGTAGCTTTCAATTCTCAATTCGTTAATTTGTTAATTCGTTAATTCGTTAATTCGTTAATTCGTTAATTTGTTAATTCGTTAATTCGTCAATCCGTACCGGGTATTTGTATTCTATCGTCAGGCAGCATTTCACGGCTGTGGGGCTGACATAGTTCAGCAGTCGCAGGGCGGCGTAGGTGTTGTCCTTCATCCTGAGCAGGAAAACATGGTCGTTCTGCATGTATGCCGGTGGCATGGGGGGAATCTCCGTTGTCAGCCATCTGCTCAGTACGGGGTTAACCTTTATGCGCTGGTTGCCTATGAGACTCTGTAACATCTGTGCCGATATCGTCCATACGTCCGTCTCGTTCATCTCGTCCTCGGTCATGTCCGTCGTGAATCCCGACAGTGGTTTCTCGCCCATCATGTCTGTGCTGTTTGTCTCTGCCGCTGCCCCGCCGTTGGTCCTCACGTTGTTGCGGTGCACGGCCAGATCCCATTGCTCCGGCTCCGGCTGTTTCTCTGTGGGGTAGCTGCTGCGATACTCCCGCTTCTTGATGCCTTCGCCGAAGATGTCATACCAATAGGTGTAGATGCCGCTCCCCTCCTGGTCAAAGGCCTCTATCTCTTCGGTCGGTATGGGCCAGGGCTCGAATGTCAGGTCCGGCTCTGCGCCCTTCACGATAGAGTCACGGATGGCGTGCAGGTCAATGTAATACCAGTCCGTCCAGCTTGACGCATCGACATACAGGGTGCCGTGTACCGATGTGGTATCGCTGTCATAAGTGTTACCGCCGTTATCCTCGTCATACAGGCCTCCGAGAATACCATTGCAGGCTGTCAGCATCATCATGATGCCGCAGCCTGCAATGACTATGTGTAGTATGGATTTCAAAATCCTTCTTGCGGAATGTGAATAGTTTTACTTAAAGAATTTCTTGCCGTCGATGATTACAAAGCCTTTCGCCTCCTGGCTCACCTGCTGACCGGCAGCATTATACGCTTTTCCTCCATTGGCTTTCACCGCCTTTGAGACGCTGCTGATGCCCGATGTCGTGCCGGGGAATGTAGAGATGATGACGAATGGCATGTTGCCTGGCTGGAAGGTGTTCACAAGTGACGATACGCTCGTGCCGTTAAACTTCACTGTTATCTTCTGTCCGGCCTTGTTGAGCGGATAGTCTCCAGTGAGTGAAGAGCCATTGCTGAAGTAAAGTGACAGGCCATCGTTAGAGTAATCCTTGTTGTAAGCCTCCAGAGTCTCGTCCCATGTAAGGCCCTGCACCGTGTAGCCACCCACGCTGATGTTGCCCATTGGGGTGCCTTCCAGTACGTATGCCGGCACCTGCACGTCAACCTTTGTAGCGTCGCCGTCGGTGTATGTACGTGTCACGTAGGTCACAGAGGGCGCAGAGTACTGGCCGCCTGCAACATTCACGTCAAGCTTGCCCGATGTCTCCTTCAGGTAGAAACCGTCAATCTCATACTCGAGCAGAACCTTCACGGGTGTTGCGATCTTGTCTATGAGGCTGTAGGAGAACGCCAGTTTCATCTTCAGTTCATAGATGTTGTTGGCGTGAGTGAATGTGCCGCTGAGCTTGCCTGTGACGGACTCCTCGCCAATGTTGACCGTGTAGTCCTGCTCTGGCCATGTTACGCCGCCGTAGCCGCCGGTGAATGTGGTGCCGTCAATCTGGTATGAAGGCAAAGTTATTACCATTTCGCCAAAATTATAGTTCAGCTCAGGCGTAATGAAGCTGGCTGACTCCCTGCCGCCGATATATGTCATTGTGTCAGACGTGAACTCCACAACCATGTCGAGTCCTGTCGCCTCGCCCGTTTCGGGGTTGATGATATATGGCTTAACGGTGGCTTTGCCGACAAACTTCATGCCTGCCGCACCGTGCTGCTGGGCCGACATCGTCAGCGCAAGCGTGAGTAAAAGGATAAGAGTAGAGATTTTCTTCATAAATTTTTTTGTTGAAAGTGTTGTTGAAGTGTTGTTTTGATTTCGTTATCCGTATGCACCTTCGTGCAAATCGGTTGCAAAGGTATAACTTTTTTTTCACATACACAATACCTATTTGTGGGGATTATTCGGTGGGTTCTTGAAAGAAATTAGAATAATTAGAATAATTTTCGTTGTCAGATAGCCCCGCTCAAGCGGCTTTTTGACAGAAATTGGGCGATTTTTTGACAGAAATGCTGCGGTTTTCTTGAAAGAAATGCTGCGTTTTTTTGAAATAAATTAGAATAATTAGAATAATTCATATTCCGCAAGTGCGCCCTGAAAGGGCAACCTGCTTATAGCCCAGGGCAGCGCCCTGGGTTTTTATGTGATGTGTAGTTGCGCCCTGTAAGGGCAAAAGAAGTTCATTCATGTCGTTCTGCTGCCCTTACAGGGCGTGGTTACTATTCGCTTTCATACCCAGGGCGCTGCCCTGGGCTATATGCTTTTGCCCTTTCAGGGCGTTTTCCTACTTGCGAAAGTCGAGTTTATTAATTTCTGTCCTTTTCGGACCCTGCTGATAACCCATTGGGGAGTGATAGGTATGGCTATCACATAGGTTTGGTATATAAAATACTCCGTGCGTGGGATTGTGGGCGGAGGAAAAAGTGCCTACCTTTGCATCCGAAAACTTTAACACGAAAGATATGTATATCATACCAGAGAGTCTGACAGCAGACATTCAGTACAATCAGCGGCTCATAGAGCAATATAAAAAAGGAGAAATCAGTGGTGCACAGTTGAAATCGAACCGTGTGCCGATGGGTATTTATGAGCAGCGTCAGGACGAGCACTATATGTTGCGCATTCGTTGCACAGGCGGTCTCATCACTCCGCGCCAGTTGAGGCGTGTGGCTGAGGTGGGACGACAGGTGAACTGTTCGCACATCCATATCACGACGCGACAGGAGGTGCAAATACACGACGTTAGCATCGACCAGGCTACCGAGGCGCTCCTTGCACTGAAGGAAGCGGGCCTTTCCACACAGGGTGGCGGAGGAAATACCGTGCGCAACATACTGGTAAACGAACTGGGCGGCATCAGCAGCAGAGAGACATTCGACCCCTATCCATACGCCATAGGACTGACAACACGTCTGATTGCCGAAAAGGACTCGTGGTCAATGCCGCGCAAGCTGAAGATTGCCTTCGACATGAATGAGGAGGATGCTAACTTCTCACTGGTGGCAGACCTGGGACTGATTCCGCAGAGAAGGGGCGGACAGCGTGGCTTCAAGGTGCTGTTAGGCGGTAGCGTGGCAAGTAAACCGCACAAGGGGTGGCAGGTGTTTGACTTCCTGCCCGAGAAAGACCTGTTCCGTGCGGCAAAGGCTGCAAAGAACTTCTTTAACCTGAACGGCAATAGAAAGAACCGTCATAAGGCTCGCATACGTTATATATTTTACAAGAACGGCGAGGAAGAGACGCGGAGACTCTATAAGGAGGAGTATGACAAACTGGTTGACGATGAGACGCTGGACTTTACGCCGGCCCTGTTACAGCTGGAATATAAAAAGCCGTCATTTGCTCCTGTAGTGGACGAGAGTGAGGCATTTGCTACATGGAAGCAGCGCTATGCACAAAAGCAGAGCGTAGGCGAAGGCTTCTACGCCGTTATACCGTTCCTGCATGGCAATACGTCCCCCGATGTCTTTGAAAAGATAGCAGACTTCCTGAAGGAATTTGGCAATGACGTCATCCGCTTCACGCCACGTCAGAATATGCAGCTGCGAAATATTCCAGAGGCGTATCTGCCAAATGTCTATCAGTTCTTCAAGTCATTGGGCCTGTCGCTCGATGTGCCTGTCATACTCAATAACCTCACATCATGTACCGGCGCCGACACCTGCCGCTTGGGCATCTGTCTGCCAAAGGGATTGGTAAAGGGTATTCGCAGACAGTTGGAGAAAAGCACACTGGACCTCGACAAACTGCCCGACCTGAAGATAAATATCAACGGCTGCTCTAACTCGTGTGCCCAGAATGCGTGGAGCGACTTGGGCTTCAGCGGACGTATCGGCAGGGTAGGAGACCATCCTTATCCAGCATATACCGTATGGGCTCGCGTAAACGGCAAGACAGAACTGGCAGAGGCCCTTGGCTATCTGGCAGCAAGAGACATACCGCAGTTCGTAGTTGATTATCTGGGTCATTACCTCACGGTGAAAGACCAGTATGACAGTTACGATGCCTTTGTACGCAAAGAAGGTGCCGATGTTATCAAGGAGTTGATTGCCCGCTATCAGGATGTGCCTTCGTTTGAGGATGACAAGAACCATTACTTCGACTGGGGTGCCGAAGAAGTATTCTCGTTGACCAGTCACGGCAAGGCCGAATGTTCTGCAGGTCTGTTCGACATCATAGAACTGGATCAGGCCACCATCAAGGAAAAGCAGGCAGCATTGGCACAGCCGGGTGTCGACGAGGAACAACTGCTGCGTGACATAGTATTCTCTGCTTCCCGTATGTTGCTCGTCACCCGTGGTGCCGACCCTCGTACGGACGACGAAGTATATACCAACTTTGAAGAGCTGTTTATCAATGCCGGCATTGTGAATGCTGGTTTCAAGACTATTGTCGAGAAGGCCCGTCATGCTGAATCGTTGTCAAACGACCGAGAGCAGATAGACGCGTTGGCAGCAAAGGTGAATGAGCTGTATGCCTCAATGGATGACTCGCTGCAGTTTAAGGTGCCCCCCTCTAAATCTCCCCAAAGTGGAGACTCCCTACCTCCGGAGGGTAAGGGGGGGGATTCCTCTTCTCTCAAAAAAGACCTTAGAGGTGTGGCGTGTCCGATGAATTTCGTGAAGACGAAGATAGAACTCTCCACTATGCAGAGCGGACAGCTGTTGGAGATACTGCTTGATGATGGGCAGCCAATACAGAACGTGCCAGGCAGCGTGCGTCAGGAAGGGCATGAGGTTCTTTCTACTGAAAAGGTGGACGATTACTGGAAAGTGGTGATAAGGAAGAAGTGAGACCCCACCCCTGCCCTCCCAAGGTAGGGAGAGGTTAATGGTTGTAGGTTATTGAAAAGTGGATTTTCTTCCTATTAACATACGCATTAGTGATGCTCGCATACTGATAGTCGGCGGCGGCAAGGTGGCTACTCATAAGGCGACAATACTGAGTCGCTTTACCGAGCGTGCCACAGTCATTGCCCCCGAGGTGAGCGATGGCATCAAGGCGCTGCCATTCAGCTGGGAAGAACGTGACTTTGCAGAAAGCGATTTGGACGGTGTGACCCTACTCTTTGTTTGCACCGGCAACCACGAGTTGAACCACCACATCCATTCTTTGGCCCGGCAACGCGGCATCCTGACAAGCGTCTGTGATTCGCCTGCCGAATGTGATTTTACCTCGCCAGCCATTTATCGCAATGGCGATTTGACAATCAGCGTCGCCTCAGACAGTAAGAATGTCAAACGAAGCATCAGGGTGAGAGACAGAATAAAAGAAAGTATAGAGCATGATAGCATACAAATCAGTTAACCAACAAAACACACCGTTAGAAGAGCGCGAAGCATACTTTCGCGGGTTGTGCCGTCCAGAAGGGTCGGTACTGCTGCAGACATGCAATCGTGTGGAGCTATACTATGGCGACGGCGATGTTCCTGACGATGTGGCCCGACATCTGTTTCGCGTAACGTCGGGACTCGAATCGGCCCTGATAGGCGAAAAGGCGGTTCAGGGACAGGTGAAAGAATGCTATCAGCAGGCTATGAGCCTGTATCGACTCAGTGCTGAGATGAATAAACTCTTTGCCTGCGCTTTGCAAGTAGGAAAACGTGTCCGTATTGAGACAGAGATATCACGCGGCGCTGTGAGCCATTCGCTGGCTGCTATAGAGATAATGCAGCAGGAGCATATCGATCTGAGTAAGAGCCGCATTACCATCATCGGTGTCAACAAACTGACGTCCGACATCCTGAAATTCCTGAAGAACAAAGGGGCGCAGCTCGTATTTCTTGCCAACCGCAGTCAGATAAAGGCACACGCGCTGGCAGATCCATTGGGTATAGAGGTGTATCAGTTGCACGACAAACAGCGTTTCCTCGCAGACACAGATATCCTCATCAGTGCCACCTCCGCACCACATGCTTTGATACAAGCAGATGATTTGCCTGTAAACAAGTCACTGCTTGCCATCGATTTGGCCTTTCCTCGTGACATCGCTCCGAGTGTCGGCAGACTACCCAATGTCAACCTTTATAACATACGTGATGTGGAGCAGCGTGTTCGCAAAAATATCTCTGTGCGCCAAAGCGAGATAGCGCATGCCGAGGCTATCATAGAAGAAGAAATCGCAGAACTGCAGGATATCCTTCGCAGGAGAAAACTTCGTACGAAGGAAGAAGGAAGATGGAAGAAGGATGAAGGACAAAAAATGAAAGACGTAATATGAGCATACGGATTATAGCACGGCAAAGCCCCCTCTCGCAATTACAGGTCAGAGAGG
This sequence comes from Prevotella sp., assembly GCA_017478025.1. Taxonomy (GTDB): domain Bacteria; phylum Bacteroidota; class Bacteroidia; order Bacteroidales; family Bacteroidaceae; genus Prevotella. The sequence goes on along the minus strand of JAFVGZ010000018.1, from coordinate 12,964 downwards.
CGATGGAGAAGTTTCCGGAGATAGACTATCGTCTGGAGACACTGTCGTCGTATGGTGACCGGCACCAGCACATTTCGCTGCTTGACGGCGAGGCACCTGCCGATATGTTCACGCGGGAACTTGACGAAGCCCTAATCAGCAAGCGTGCCGACATTGCCATACACTCCGCCAAAGACCTGCCTTATCCGTTGGATGAAAGGTTGGAGGTGATAGCGTTGTTCCCTCCGTTCGACCAGAGCGATTCACTCGTAAGCCGCGACCACCTGACATTAGAACAGTTGCCGGCAGGCAGTACCGTTGGTACCAGTTCTGCAATGCGCCGCAAGGAATTGCTGGCCCTGCGTCCCGATGTGAAGGTCGTAGGCATCCGAGGCTGCATAGAAGAACGCGTCAGTCAGGTACGCGATGGTAAGATTGACGCTGCATCAACTCACCTTTCCCCGTTTCTACGAAAAACTGGAAGAGCGCAGCAACCGTTTTATTACAGAACTGCAAGACATCATCCGCGGCAAGGATATCCAGCTGAACCATTGCGGCTCAATGTTCACCCTGTTCTTCAACGAACACCCCGTCCGCAATTTCGCCGACGCCCGCCGCAGCAGCCAAGAACGCTTCGCACGCTATTTCCAGAAAATGCTGGAGCGCGGCATATACGTATCACCATCACAGTTCGAAGGCAACTTCATCTCAGAGTGTCACAACGACGATATATTGAAATATGTACTGAAATCAATAAAAGAAAGCATAGTATGAGTATGATTACACATTTGAAAGAACTCGAGGCGGAGAGCATCTACGTACTCCGCGAGGTTGCAGCGCAGTTTGAGCGCCCCGTAATCCTCTTTTCCGGTGGCAAGGACTCAATAGTCATCGTCCACCTTGCCTACAAGGCATTCTATCCTGCAAAGATTCCATTCCCCCTGTTGCACATCGACACAGGACATAACTTTCAGGAAACCATCGACTACCGCGATGCACTCGTCAGCAAACTCGGTGCAGAACTGATTGTCGGTTCCGTGCAGGAGAGTATTGACACAGGGCGTGTAAAGGAAGAAACTGGCTACTACGCTTCACGTAACAAATTGCAGACCACCACGTTGCTCGATACCATCGAGAAATATCATTTCGATGCCGCCATTGGTGGCGCACGTCGTGACGAAGAGAAAGCCCGCGCAAAGGAGCGCTTCTTCAGCCATCGTGATGAGTTTGGCCAGTGGAACCCAAAGAATCAACGCCCTGAGTTGTGGAATATCTTCAATGGACGCAAAGCAATGGGTGAGCATTTCCGTGTGTTCCCTATCTCCAACTGGACGGAGATGGATGTGTGGCAGTATATTCTGCAGGAACAGATAGAGATGCCAAGTCTTTACTACACCCACGAACGAAAGGTGTTTGAACGTGATGGCCAGTGGTTGGCTGCTGAACCATGTATCAAACTCAAACCAACAGAACAGGTTGTGACAAAACATGTGCGCTGTCGTACCATCGGGGATATCACCTGTACTGGTCTGACGCTTTCGGAAGCTCACTCACTGGAAGATATTATTGAGGAAATTGCTGTCACCCGTGTAACTGAACGAGGCGGACGAGCAGATGATAAACGCAGCGAAACCAGCATGGAAGACCGCAAGAAGGCTGGATACTTTTGATAGTTGAATATTTCACATTTTACGTTTCATATTTCACATTTCACATTGAAATTATGGCAACAGAAAGAGGTTATTTAGATATGCAATTGCTACGCTTCTCAACAGCGGGAAGTGTAGATGATGGCAAATCGACACTAATAGGTCGATTACTATACGATTCAAAGTCTATCTTTGAAGACCAGTTGGAGGCGGTTGAGGCTGCCTCGAAGTCACGTGGCAACGAGGAGGTCAACCTCGCCCTGCTGACTGACGGCCTGCGTGCCGAGCGTGAGCAAGGCATCACCATCGATGTGGCCTATCGCTACTTTGCTACTCCCAAGCGGAAATTTATCATTGCTGACACTCCGGGACATATACAATATACACGAAACATGGTAACGGGTGCTTCGACAGCTGACCTTAGTATCATTCTCGTCGATGCCCGTCATGGGGTGTTGGAACAGACGGTGCGCCACTCATATATCTCATCGCTGCTCGGTATCCCTAACATTGTGGTGGCTGTCAATAAAATGGACCTTGTTGACTTCTCCGAGGAAGTGTTTAATAAGATTGTGGCTGACTATAAGCAGATGGCGAAGACGTTACATATACAGAATGTTACCTTTATTCCTATTTCTGCAAAAGAAGGTGACAATGTAGTGAATCGTTCTGAACATACACCATGGTACAAGGGCACTCCATTGTTGGAGTTTTTGGAAACAGTACCTGTCAGAAAGTCAGCATCGAATGTAGAGACCGATGTGCAGCGTGCTTTCCGATTCCCAGTACAGTATGTAATACGTCCTATCAGTAGTCGTTTTCCCGACTTCCGAGGCTATGCAGGTCGTGTCGCCAGCAGTGTCATACGTGTCGGTGACCGCGTAAAGGTATTGCCGAGTGGTTTGGAGTCTGTTGTGACACATATCACACAAGCTGCCGATGAACTCACCGAGGCGACACCGCCGCAGAGCATTACCCTGCAGTTAGCGGATGATATTGATATTTCGCGTGGCAACATTTTGGTGAAGTCAGATGAGCCACAGCCACATCTGGAGCAGGATATTCGTCTTGATGTATGTTGGTTTAATGAGCAACCATTGCAACCGCGTTCAAGGTATATTGTACGTCAGACAACCTGTGAGACAATCGCTATTGTGCGCACCATAAATTATCGCCGTAATATCAACACACTAGAGAAGGAACCCGGTGTAGCACAACTGCGGATGAATGATATCGCTGAGATAAGCATCCATACTGCCCAACCCTTGGCGTTTGACGATTACAGGCAGAATCGCATTACGGGTAGCGTCATTTTTATTGACCCAGACACCAACGAAACAGTAGGTGCAGGCATGATTAAAACAGAAACAATATGGAAAGAACACAACTCATACGTGATTTAAACGAACGTTTTCGCGATGCGTCCGCCCAAGAGATCGTCGGCTATTTCCTCAAGGCATACCAAGGGCGCATCGCTCTTTCTTCCTCTCTTTCTATTGAGGATCAGACACTGACGGATATCATTGTCAATCAAGACAAAAATACCCGTATATTCACTCTTGACACGGGGCGTCTCTTCCCTGAGACATATCATCTCATAGAAAAGACGAATATGAAATACGGCATAAAGATAGAGGTATTCTTCCCCGACTATCATGAAGTGCAGCGGATGGTGCGTGAAGAGGGCATTAACCTTTTCTATAATAGTGTTGAGAGCCGTCACCGTTGCTGCCAGATTCGTAAGCTCGAACCCCTCAAGCGTGCCTCTCAGGGTCTTGATGTATGGATATGTGGCTTGCGTCGTGAACAAAGCATTACCCGTCAGAATATGCAGGCTGTAGAGTGGGACGAGATGCACCAGCTCATCAAGGTGAATCCCCTCATCTCGTGGACGGAACAGCAGGTGTGGGATTATATCAAGATGCACCATGTGCCTTATAATAAGCTGCATGACCGCGGATACCCAAGCATAGGTTGTGGGCCATGTACCCGTGCTGTTCAGCCAGGTGAGGATGTGCGCGCCGGTCGCTGGTGGTGGGAGTCGCCTGACCATCGCGAATGTGGCTTACATCAGCGGCACTGACCAAGAAAAAATGGGACATATACCAAAGTTTTGCCACATGGCATCACATAAATTAGGCATTCAATTTACCACGCGGGCAGTATTGCCCGCGTGTTTTTTTCGCCGTACCTTTGCACTCGGAAATCAGAACAAAGATTTTTCTTTAACACACAACAACATAAACACAAATTTAATTAAGTATGAAAAGATTAAGAAAACTCAGGATGACGCTTGCGGGCATGTTGGCTGTGGCATCTGTTTTGCCAGTGGCAGCCGAGGGCTTGAAGGCCCCAAAGATTTCGGGCTTGGCGAATGTTCGCTATTCATGGAGTGACAAAGAAGGTGATACGCATAGTTTTGATGTACGGCGTGTCCGTCTGGCTGCTGATGGCGAATTGGGTAAAAGGCTGGATTATAAGTTCCAGGCTGAGTATGAGACAACTGTGAAGGTGATAGATGCTTACCTGAGGGTGAAGCTTTTGCCGGAGATTAATGTGCAGATAGGTGAATACAAAGTGCCATACTCTCAGGAGACGCTCTACGGTCCTGCTACATGGCTGACTATCGAGAACCCTGCAGCAGTTGCCAAGTTGAATGGCTATAACGACTTGAGCGGTTTGAAAGCCAATGGCCGTGATGTCGGCATCACGTTATATGGTGACTTGCTGAACAAACTGTTTAGTTATCGTGTCGGCGTGTTTAACGGTAACGGCATCAACATCAAGGATAATAATAATAAAAAGGATTTTGCCGGTCTGATATGGTTCAGGCCTTTTGTGAAGGAACTGGCTTTTAGCTTTGGACATTATCAGGGCGTATATGGCGAAAAGGGTGATGAGCATGTGCGCATCCGTACCTCTGCCGGTGTGGAGTATAAAACCGACAAGCTGACCTTGCGCAGTGAGTATCTGAACGGTAATACTGCAGGCAAGAAGAGCGATGGTGTCTATGCTACGGCAGGCTACTGGGTGTCGAAGGTCGTACAGCCTATAGCAAGTATTGACTATTTCAAGGCTGACCGCGACGGTGACGAACGTCAGTGGAACTATCAGGTGGGTGCAAACATCGTGCCTCTGAAGAAACTGCGCATCCAGGCCGCTTATACATATAGTAATAATAAGGTGGCAAAGAGTACCAACCAGTTTGAGACACAGGTTATATGGCAATTCTAATTTAATTCATAATTCATAATCCATTATTCAAAATCAAATAAAACAATGAACAAGAAGAATTATTTATTTGCGATATTAGGTGCAGCAGTGCTGACCTTGTCGCTGACCGCTTGCGGTGGTAAGAAAGAATCAAAGGCTGGCTCTGATGAAGAGCTGAGTGGTGAAATCTCTTTGTCTGGTGCTTTTGCGCTCTATCCTTTGGCAGTGCAATGGGCCAATGAGTTCCAGAAGCTTCATCCTGGTGTGAAGATTGACGTCTCAGCAGGCGGTGCCGGTAAGGGTGTTACCGATGCTATCGCTGGGGTAGTGGACTTCGGCATGGTGAGCCGTGAACTCAGTCCTGCAGAGACAGAACGTGGTGCAGTAGGTTTTGCTGTGGCAAAGGATGCCGTAGTGCCAACCATCAATGCCAAGAACCCTGTGCTTGCTGATTTGAAGAAGCACGGTGTGAAGCGCGATGATTTCATTTCGCTGTGGATTAAGGGCGAGAAAAAGACATGGGGTCAGGTTGTCGGTACCGGTGACAAGAATCCTGTAGTGGTTTATACCCGCAGTGATGCCTGCGGTGCTGCTGAGACATGGGCGCTGTATCTCGGTAAAAAGCAGGAAGACCTTCAGGGAACTGCTGTATTTGGTGATCCGGGCCTGGCTGCTGCTATTCAGAAGGATGTAAATGGTCTTGGCTTGAACAACATCGGATATGCCTACGACACAAAGACAGGCAAACCAAATCCTGGTATTACCATTGCTCCAATCGATTTGAACGAGAATGGTCAGATAGATCCAGACGAGGACTTCTATGACACCAAGGAGAACGTTGTAAAGGCTATTGCTGATGGCCGCTATCCATCACCTCCTGCTCGCGACCTGTACTTTGTTTCAAAGGGCGTACCTACCAATCCTGTCGTAGTGGCATTCCTGGAGTATATTCTGACTGACGGACAGAAGGAAAACGGTCCTCAGGGATATATCGGCATACCACAGGAGAAACTGGATGCCGGCCTGAAGAAGTTGGGCGTGAAGAAATAAACTGTTATGCTAAAGGATAAAAGATTATTAAAAGATCATATTGCAGAGCAGCTGATGGCCATATTGACCATCAGCAGCCTGCTTTTAGTTGTCGCCATGGCGGTGGGGCTGTACCTGAAGTCGGTGCCCATCTTGCAGGAGCATTCTCTTTGGGACCTGTTGACGGAAGGTGAGTGGCGCCCGATGAGCAATAAGTTCGGGTTCTTTCCCTTTCTGATTGGTACGCTCGACGTGTCGCTCCTGGCGCTTAGCATTGCCATTCCCATTTCGCTGCTGATGGCAATTTATCTTACGGAGTATGCTCATACGTCGGTGAAGCGATATGTCTTTCCGCTGCTCGACATCCTGGCAGGTCTTCCGTCGGTTATCTATGGTGTATGGGGCATGCTGGTCATCGTGCCGTGGGTGGCAGATGTGGTTGCACCATCGTTGCATCGTGATTCGAGCGGATATACCGTGCTGGCGACGGGCATTGTGCTCGGCGTGACGGTGATACCGCTGCTGGTAAGTTTGTTTATCGAAATCTTCAGCAATGTTAGCATCGACTACCGCGAGGCGGCATGGTCGTTAGGTGCTACGCGTTGGCAGACGACGAAGGATGTAATTCTGCGAAAAACGGCACCGGGTGTCATTGCGGCTATCGTATTGGCTGCCAGTCGTACCTTGGGAGAGACGATTGCCGTCATCATGGTCTGCGGCAACCTTGCCATCGTACCCACTTCGCTGCTCAATGCCTGCTATCCCATTCCGGCACTGATAGCAAACAACTACGGAGAGATGCTGTCGCTGCCGCTTTATGAGAGTGCATTGATGTTTGCAGCATTCATATTGTTCTTCGTAGTGCTGGTGTTTAACCTGTTCTCACGACTCGTGTTACGTAAAATGCAGAGATAATGAAAAGAGCGATTGTCATAGAAAAGATTTGGAAGGTCTTGATGTATACTTCCATTGTCCTGGTGCTGTTCTTTGTGGTCAGCGTCATCTGGTCGGTCTTTAAGCGAGGACTGCCTGTATTGTCGTGGGAGATGGTGTCGTCGCTGCCGGGTGGTGGCTTCTATATCGGAAAGGAGGGCGGTTTCCTTAATGCTATCGTCGGTTCGATATATATAGTAGGTGGTGCTACGGTCCTGGGTCTTTTGGTTTCTATACCAGTGGTGTTCTACCTGAATGTCTATCTCAAGCCCCACTCAAAGCTCGGTGCCGTTGCCCGTCTGGCGTATGACGTGCTGTTCGGTATTCCAAGCATCGTATATGGTGCCTTCGGTTTTACCATCATGATATTCTTCGGTCTTCGCACGTCGTTGTTGGGTGGCATCATCGTGGTGACACTGCTTATCATCCCCATCTTCATACGTTCGATGGACGAGGTGGCAAAGACGATACCGCAGGATTTGCTGGAGTCAGGATATAGCCTCGGTTCTACCAGACTTGAGACCATCAGCGTCGTAATCCGTCAGATAGCCCCTGCCATTGCTACGGCAACATTGCTGAGCATCGGTCGTGCCATTGGTGATGCTGCGGGTGTCATGTTCACGGCGGGTTTCAGTGACAGCATTCCGACGAGTCTCACTCAGCAGACGGCATCGCTGCCGTTGAGTGTATTCTTCCAGCTCAGTGCTCCGCAGTTGGAGGTGCAGGACCGTGCATACGCTGCGGCGGTGGTGCTGACGGCCATAGTGCTGACCCTTTCGTTGAGCGGACGCTTTATAATGAACCGCTTTTCGCGAAACAAGATTTGATACCAAACGTTTGGTATGTACTTTACTATCCAAATGGTATTGCACAGACGGCAGAATCGCCGTACCTTTGCGGCAGTAAAAAAAAAGAATGAGGAATGAGGAATGAACTCCTAACTCCTAATTCCTAACTCAAAAATCAAAAAAATTCACATCCCTATGAGTTTAGCAATCAGTCTCCCCAATGTGTTTGGTGCACATATCAGCCGTCATATTTCCTGGACGATGCAGGTGCCGTTCATCGTTGACCGCAAGTTCCCGCGTCTGAAGGATACGCGTCTGGCAACGCACAACCTGAATATCCGCATCGGAAAGTCTCACATCTTGAAGGATGTAAATGTAGAAATTCCTCAGAATAAAATTACGTGTATCATCGGTCCGTCCGGTTGTGGCAAGACCACTCTCCTGCGTACCTTCAACCGTCTTGTTGATTCGATAGAGGGTGTGAAGATAGACGGCGAGGTGAACCTTGGCAAGCAGGATGTCATTGCTGCCGGTCCCAGTCAGATGACGGAGTTGCGTCGTAACATCGGCCTTGTGCCCCAGCGTCCTTGTCCGCTGCCTATGAGCATCTATGACAACATCGCATACGGCTGTCGCATTCACGGTGTGCGTGGCAAGCGCAAACTCGACCTTGTGGTAAAGCATTATCTGGAGGCCGTTGGTTTGTGGGATGAGGTGAAGGACCGTCTGCATACTCCTGCCGTAAAGCTTTCCGGCGGACAGCAGCAGCGTCTCTGCCTGGCACGTTCGTTGGCAGTGGAGCCCAGTTACCTGCTGGCCGACGAGAGCACCAGTGCGCTGGATCCGATATCAAGCAAGACCGTCGAAGACCTCTTCGTGAAGTTGAAGACTGACTACTCCATTGTCATGGTAACGCACACCCTGCGTCAGGCACAGCGCATTGCCGACCACGTCATCTTCATGTATCTCGGCGAGGTCATCGAACAGGGCGATGCGAAAGAAGTGTTTGGCAATCCGAAACATGAGCTGACAAAAAAATATCTCAGTGGCGGCATCAGTTAACCATTGTTTTTAGTATATATATAGTTATGAGCTACAATGATTTTTTCGAATATTCTCCTTTCAATGAGGAAGATCAGAGTTGGCAAAGTGCTCTTATCGATACGGCAGGAGCTTTACTTTTGCTCCTGTTAGGTTTCGTCGCCAACGGAGTGGTGTGATTTTATTCAACCTTATCGTTAACTTTTTGGGGTATGAAGAATATTATTCTGTCAAGGGGTATATCGGACCTGATGAACAGAATGATGTTCTTTTTCGTTTGTTCTTTTTCTGTCCCTTCATCCGCATGGATTATTCTTATTTTTGCTAATTTCTTTCAAAGAACAATCCCTCCTCCGATTTCTTTCCGGGTGGGGCTAATTCTTCACTCTTAAACTTCGTTTGACTTTCCTCACGCTCGGCCATTGATGCGAGCATCATGGCTCTCGCTCAATCGGAAAGTTCACTTTTCACTCTTCACTTTTCACTTTTCACTCTTCACTCTTCTGTGTGTTTTGTGATAGTGTAATTTCTATGGGCACATTTTTGGAACAACGAACCCACTGACAATCGGCATTAATGCTGAAAATCAGTGGGTTCGTTATTATCGTTGTCAATCTTGAGATGTCACTTATCTGTCCCTGTGCATTGAAGACTAAATGATATCCTCCTCTTCTCCATCGCCAATCGTATCATCATCACCATCGAAGATGCCGAAAGGCTTGTCGCTCAAGTTATAGATATTCTTTGAGCTACTTTGCAGAAGATGATGCTTATGCTTTAATTCTACCAGAAGCATCGCTGGCTCAATATATTCCTTTTTCATTTTTCTTCATGTTTTAAGAGTGAATAGTGAATAACAAATAGTGAATAATACTTAATACTGCTATCGCCGAATGGAAACACTTCGAAATCTCATACTGGTGTCCACCAGTATTAAGTATTATTCGTTATTCTCTATTCACTGTTCACTTAACTACTACCTTCTTTCCATTCTTAACGTAAACACCCGGCTTGAGGTTATTACCGCGAACCACACGACCGTTAAGGTCGTAAACAGGTGACTCGGCAACTGTCTTTCGGAGCTGGCGAATAGCGGTAGCCTCCTCATCAAACAACATAGAGAATGAGCGGGCATTAGCCGATGCAGGAACGGTGAAGAATGCCTTGCGAGCAGGAACATTGGCTGCAGCGAAGCTGTGGAAGCCGAAGTTATTGTTCTTGTTGCTAAGCATATAGAGCCTATAGCTGTCGTTAGAAGTGAGAGAAGTGCGAGCCGTCGGCAGATCCACGCCATTAAGGTCGTTAACTGAGCTATACTCGGCAGCAGAGACATCATCACGTGTCATGCTGATGCTGTTATCCTCACCAACGATAATCACAGCCGTACCCTTAGGAATCACCCTGCCGAGCATGTGAAGGATAATCTTGTCATCGCTCACAGTAGCGGTATAGGCACAAGCCTCCTCGCCATCTGCAATACGATAACCAGCATCGCCACAATAGAAAGTGCTCCAGCAAAGACCGTCTATCATACTTGCCTTTAGGCTGATCTCATTCTTAGCCTCCCACTTAGCCGTAACGCTCACGCTCTTATCTGGCATAGTGAACTGTCCATTCTCAATAGTAACATCATCGCTATTGAAACCACCGAACTCATATCCCTCACGACTTGCTTCAAGCTTTACGATACTGCCCTGGGTAGCCACGGTATAGTCACCATAGGTAAGGGCATCAGATGTAACTCCAGAGCCGAGGTTAAGGCGATAGAGAGGCGTGTTGCCGCCACCGTCGGTAAACTGGGAAGAGCATATATTCTCGTTGGAAACAACATCATAGAGGCAGTTGCTAATGGTGAGGGCTGTCGGGAGGCTGTTGAAGCCGACGATACAACCGACACTCTCAGTAGCATTAATGATGGTGCCAACCACGGTGCAATCGACGATAGACTTCACCCAACTACCATAAGCAAATCCAACTATACCGCCAGCACACCCGACATTACCAAGGCTTCCACCCACTACGTTGCAATTTCGTATCGTGCCCTCATAAAATTCTCCAACGATACCGCCAGCATAAGTAAAATTATTATCACTACTATGTTTGAACACAGGGTTAATGAGTGTTACATTCTCAATAATAGTATTGGCACCACTTACACAAGCAAAGAGTCCATAATAGTTACTGGGATATGCAAAATAGAGACCGCTGATAGTATGTCCCTGGCCATCAAAATGACCAACAAAAGAGCGTATCTGCTCGCCTATTGGGGAAAAGGTTTTATTGCTGAAGTCGAGGTCGTTAATCATTTTGAACTTGATCCCCTCGCAGCTCTGGTATGTATTGAATGACTGAGAATAATAACCTCTCAGATTCGTGAAATCCTGCTCATTGGCAATAACGAAGGAATGGTCGGTTTCGTCAAACGTCAGCTTAATTTCATCAGGGAATATCTGGCAGATGCTAACGGCATCGCTACTTTTTGCCTTTAAGTTGAGAAAAGAGGTGATTACCGTATTCATTGCCTTAGTGCTGAAAGCCTTGAATGCACCGTTGACATATAGGACACTATTTTTATAAGAAACTCTGACCGTAGGTTTGTCGGTGGTAGTTACGCTATAGAATGCATCCTTCTTGATAGTCCTTATGCTGATAGGGAGATATACGGTATTCGTCTTGTAGTTCTCAAACACCTTCTCACCAATGGTGGTAAGGCTGGTGCAGTTACGCAGATCTACGTTACCGCCGAAACTCTTGAATGCATCGGTGGCAATGGATGTGAGTTTGCTACCCTTGGCTGCGGTAAAGGTACAGCCGTTAGAAGTCCTGCTTCCCACGTTACTAAAAGCCTGCTCACCAATACTGGTGACGCTGGCAGGGAGAGTTACGCTCTGGATAAAGTAATTCAATGAGAAAGCGCGGTTACCGACATGAGTCAGCCCTTCAGGCAGTTCGAGGTGAGTAATGGCAATATGATTGCTCCACCAAGGAGTATCAACGGAACCAGCATAGTCCGTCATTTCACCTGTACCTGTAATTGTCAGGGTGAGAGGGGTATAGGTCTCGTCATTATAAGTGAAATCAGCCTCACCATTCTCGGTAAGCGTCCATGTGAGGTTATCGCCACACGAGCCTGTGCCTACTACATCGTCTTTCTCTGCCCATGCCGTAGCCGAGGTGAGCAACACGAATAACAGCATCATTGCCGTTTTAGAAAACATCAGTTTCTTTATTTGTGGTTTTTTTACCATCTTTATTTTTTTGTATCTTACTTACGTTTAGTCTATTTGGATGCAAAATTAACTGAATTTTCTGATTCGCACAAAGAAGTACACAAAAAAAACAATTCTTGCCTTATTTTTCTTAGGGAGAGGCCCCCTCCATCTCCCCGAGGGGAGAGTTTTTAGATAGAAGATCAAGGGACGTTTCTTCGGTCATCTCAGAGTAGTCAGAGAACCATCCCTTGATCCTGGTTTTCCGTCAGCTGTATGGCCTTTACCGGGGGCTTGTGCCCCGTCTGTGGCCTGTAGCACCTTCTTGTTCCTATACTTTGCGCAAGCGTCACAGGGTGCCGAGCGCGGCGCCTTTCCCCCGACCCAACAAAAAATCCCCGAAACAGGGTGGTTAATCCTATTTTCGGGGACATAATGGTCAACGCTCAACGGTCAATGGTCAACGGTCAATGGTCTACACATTAAATCCAAGCGTAGTGAGTACCGCTGTGACGGTCGTGAGGATGAGATTTATCCACACCGACCACTTGTTCTTTGTGTTGTCAGTCATGTTTTCCTCCTTTCATTTTAATTCCCGAGTCGCTTCCTGACGTATGCGTCTATGCCCAGTGCTGAGCCTGCGTAGAGCAGAATCTGTGCGAATATCCACAGCACGGAGTCATGTATCTCGCCAGGCGGCGGCATCAGGAGCGCGGTAAAAGCCATCGCCACGCCTGCTATGAGCATGGCGACAGCCGTTAGTTCACGAATGTTCATAGGTTAAACCTCAATGTACAATTTCTTGCGCTCCGTAGGTGCTCAGGCGAGCAAAGCTCGGAGTCCAATGTACCGCTCGGCACTCTGTGACGCTTGCGTAACGCAGTGGAGCGAGAATGTACAATTTTGAATTTTGAATTCTTAATTTTTAATTTCCCCCGACTCTCCTTTTTGGGGAGAGCCGGGGAGTGGTTTACGCCTTAATGAACCCCGTAGCCTTCTGCACCTTCAGGTCTTCCAGCCAGTTGCGGGTAATCTTGCCCGTAGTGCCGTCCTTCTTGCCCTCAGGGAGGAACTTCACGCGGAAGCCGGTGATGTTCTCCGTGGCGGTGAACTCTTCCTCGCT
>JAFVGZ010000017.1 GCA_017478025.1 Prevotella sp. | reverse complement strand
CGTAGTCTTGATAGTCGGCTGAGTAGTCAATACTGCCTTCGTCTCATTATTCTTGAAGCCACTATACTCTGCCTCAAACGTTGGCAGGGCATCGCCTTGCTTTATGGTATAGCTCTTAGCGGTAACGGTCAGCGGAGCCTTAGTGATGGTCAGTTTACCGTTCACGTAGGTCACGTTGTAGTTTGTAACGCTACCCTTACTTGCTACAATGTCATATTCACCTACAGGAGATGCAACAGTTGCAGCACATGAGATTGCAGGTGTGCCGCTCAGTGTTGCCCCGGCTGTGGTGTATTCAAAGTTCGGATTTGCCTCACCGTACTGACGGCTGTAGCTCTTAGCCGTTACTACAACTTCGTCAGCCTTAGTAATCGTCAGCGTTCCCTTTACATACGAGATATCATAATTGTTTGCAGCAGCACCGCTGACAATGATGTCGTATGTTCCGGGAGCACTTGCTGATGTTGCCGTAGTCCTGACAGCCGGCTGATTGCTCAGCACGCTGGCAGTCTCATTGTTCTTGAAACCGCTATACTCAGCCTCAAACGTTGGCAGGGCATCGCCTTGCTTTATGGTATAGCTCTTGGCGTTAACGGTCAGCGGAGCCTTCGTGATGGTCAGCGTACCGGCAACGTAGGTTGTCTTGGTGTTCGTCACGCTGCCCACGCCCACGTTGATGGGATAGGTTCCCACAGCCGAAGTCTTTGTGGCAGTCGTTGATAGCTTTGGAGTGCCATTCAGCATGGCTCCCGTAGTTGTGAATGTCAACGTAGGCACATTATCACCATAGACCATCGACTTGTTTTCAGCGGTGATCGTGACAGGCTGCTCTTCTGCAGCTACCGTAATGTTAAAAGTAGCATTGGCGCACTTCTGGCTTACCGCATCCGTCGTTGCCGTGCGAATGTTGTTGAGGCTTCCAATGAAAGTACCCGTCTGCTGTCCTATGGTGATGGGCAGACGCAGCAGCGTGCCGTTCGTGAACAGCCCCAAATCCATGTGATAGAGCACGATGAGGCGGTCGCCATTATTCATGGTCTGCACAGACAGCGTGTGACCGCTGGCCGCTGAGCCCTTTGTGATGGCGCTCTCGTTGAGTGTGATGCCTTGAGGCAGAGTGAGGTTGAACTGCAAGGCCGTCACGCCACTTATGCCGCTGGCATTGACCACCAGTTCTGCCGGCTCGCCCGCCTTCACTTCAACCGAAGCGATGCTGAGCGTCTGAGCCGTTGCGCTACTGACTATCGCCAACAGCGCAACTATCGTTTGCATTATTCTTCGTTTCATCATGTTTTCTTTACCTTTCTATTTTTCTTCGCCAACTTCTGTGAATTCAGTCAGTTGATCCACAAACTTCGGCGAACGACTTCTGAAGTTCTTCCTGAAACAGCTGCTTCTTCAATACCTTCTTTAGTCCAAGATAATAAATCACCAGTTGTATTGATTGTTCTGTCCATTGAAGGAAATGCTGTAGAAGTGATTTCTGCACCATTCCAGTCAATTTGAACTGCATTTATATTTTTTTGTGTATTTAAAGAAGTACTAATATCGCCAGCAGTCCATCTTTGATCTACAGCATTTCCATATTTACCAGGTAATCCTTTACCTTTTAATACTGATGTAAATTGTATTTCGTCTTGTTTAAAACTTGCCATAAAATATTTATTTTATTTTATTTCAATTGATCCAATATTTCTTGTCGTATCTACTGACTTATAAATTGTGTGAGTTTGATTACCAACAGTTATTGTACCTTGTGAAGTAAATGAAGCCGTACCCATTTGTAGGTTAAATACAGTGTCGTAAATTGCATGTCCTATTGGTACTAATACATAGTAATTTGTTTTAGCCACAGAGTTATATAAGTTAACAGATGCTAAACTAAATAATGATTTAGATGTTGTTTTTTTACCAGCGGCATGTTGTGTCGAATCACTACTTGATGTAGGATATGTTTCATCTATAATAGTATCTACATTAGATGCTGTAGGTTGAGTCCAACCGGCATAATAATAATAAGATGTAATAGTTGCTGGTACTGGTGTGCTTAATGTAACTTGTTTACTATTAGCAGTCATCATTCCACAATATTTTGCCCAAACATTAAATGTTCCTGGGTTAGCATTGCTAAATGGAGTATTTCCAGCGGCATCAGTAAATAATGTAACTCCCGAAGCATTATAAGCAACTGTTCCCGTAGTACCATCATTATACGTTAGAGTAATGTCTCCTAATGACGGTGTAGTTCCTGTTGTACCATTTACTGCGGTAGTAGAGGCCCACTTTATTGACTGTAATTCCTTAGTACCATTCTTCATGATTTCAAGAATAACAACGATATCGGCAACGTCCACCTTGCCGTCACCGTTTACGTCGCCCTTCAGAGGGGAATTTTGTGCCATTGTACTTGCGCAGCTCAGCAGCACCGCTGCCAGCAGCATGAGAAATTTCTTCGTCTTCATAATTGTCTTGATTTATAATTCATTCGTTTTCATTTCATATTTTGTTTATCTGTTCCATTACATATTCTATTTTTGCGTCATGCTTGGCGGATCCAGCCAGCTTTTTCCATTTGCTGGAAGGCCCGAAGCCTGATAGATGAGGCAGTGGGATATCACGGACACCACTCAGCAGGTTTTCATTTTTTTTGTAGAATTCTTGTGCCCGATGGCCAGACAGAATGAGAATACGCTTACCTTCAAGACAATTCAACTCCTCAACCAGCAAATCCATATCTTCTTGTGTTATCTTCTTAGAAGAAGGATAGTATTTCTTCACATCAGTCAGATATACATTATAACCATCAGCCAAAAGACAGTCTATTAATTTAGGATAGACCCTCGTAGCACTCGGCAGTCCAGCCGTATGGTGTATACTATAAGGTGTGCCTATAAAGGCGTAATCGGGGACCTTGGTTTCATCTATATCCTTGTACTTCCGCAAAGGGTCTTGCCCCAACAATACCACGGTCGCCTTTGGTTCCGTCTTTGACTGAATGAACACAGGGATGTCGATGCCTACGGGCAAGCATTGTTTGTTAGGACTAATGAGCTGCTTCATTCGATTGTTCATCAGTTGTGTGGGGTGTTTCACTCCATGCATTAGTCCATCGATATCTTTCTTAAACGAAGTATCGAAGAACTTTTCCAATAGCTGAATGATTTGCTCTTGGAAAACCAAGTCGGATTTTTGTTGATTGTTTTTGTTGTTCATAATCATTTGGTGTTTGTTAATAATGTTCTATCTCTATCATCGCATATCTCCAATTCGCAGCTGTTTCTCTTGGGATTGTTGAACGCAGGCTGAAAATATTTGATAAGCGTCTGTTCGTCAGCACGGATGGCATCGCTCAGATCCTCGCTGACGGGTTCGTCATAGAGGATGAAGCGCAGCCGTAGGCTTTGCATGATGGGAAGGCAAAAAAAAGGCGTAGGTGTCTGTTCTTCTGCCCATCCTGGAATCACAGGCTCTCGCATTGCCCTCATCACACAGGATAGACAACGCCAGTTAGCCCACGCCAGTACGGACTATATATAATAAGGTATATAGAAACGTACAACGCAGACGCTTCGTTGCCATCTGTCTGCTGTGATGATTGGAATTTGCGAGATTCGTGATTCACAACGACAGACGTTAGAAAACGTCTTTCTCATAAAATAAGACCGCCCGCTTGACCCACAGAGGGCTCACTCGACCTTGAAGGTCGCTTGCATTAGCAAGAACGTGCGATGCTGCAAATTTAGGAATTATTTTTGAAACAACAAAGAAAAAGGGTGAAAATCTTTCGGTTACGCCCAAATCGGAGGACTACGCGAAGCGCCTGAGCACCTATAAGAAGAAAGTAAACTTCATCGTCGTAATGGCAGCTATGCTCTGCTTGAGGTGAAACTGGGAGGAGAAGACCATATCAATGCTGGTGCAGCTAACATGATAGAACTTGCCAGGAATATAGATACTGATAAAATGCCTGCACCATCATTTATGGCAGTTATAATCGGTGTGGGCAAATATGCCTATCAAAGGCCGGATGGTGTATATGTCATCCCCATAGGCTGCTTAAAGGATTAAGATGGCATAATTCATACGACTTGTGAAAGTAGGTTTTAAGTCTTGGTAAGAGAAAAAAATGTGCTCTTTTCTTGCGAAGTAGAACAAAAATGTTTAACTTTGCACATTCAATGTTGCCTCGGCTCTGACAGAGGAATTAAGAACGAAGATAGATATGGAAAATGTGAAGAATACCAAGTTCCTGCAAGAGGAGATACGCCGATTGTGTAAGGAGAAGAATGCTGTTGTGCTTGCCCACTATTATACTACGGGCGACATACAGGAGTGTGCGGACTTTGTGGGCGACTCATTGGCGCTGGCTCGCAAGGCTGCTAATACCGATGCCGACATCATCGTGATGTGCGGCGTGCACTTTATGGCAGAAACGTGTAAGCTCCTCTCGCCCGACAAGAAGGTGCTGGTGCCCGATCCGGAGGCTGGCTGCTCGCTGGCTGACAGCTGTGATGCCGCCGACCTGAAGCGTTGGAAGGAGGCGCATCCCGAATATATGGTGGTGCAGTATGTCAACACCACTGCGGCAACGAAGGCGCTGACGGATGTCGTGGTGACCTCGGGCAACGCACGAAAGGTGATTGACCAGCTGCCGCAGGATGCGAAGATACTCTTCGGTCCGGACTTTAACCTGGGTTCATACATCAACAGCGTCACCGGCAGGGAGATGGTATTGTGGAACGGTGGATGTCACGTGCACGAACGCTTCTCTGTTGATGCCATTGTGAAGATGAAGCAGGAGCACCCTGAAGCTACCGTGATGGCACACCTGGAGTGTAAGGCTCCGGTGCTGGCTGTGGCTGACGTGAAGGGCTCTACGGCTGACATGCTGAAGTATGCGCAGAACCATCCGCCCCAGACATACATCGTGGCAACGGAGGCGGGAATACTCTTTGAGCTGCAGCGCACCTGCCCGGAGTGTACCTTCCTGCCCGTACCGCCTGAGGTTACAGAGAGTGCCGGGGCGACGGACAGCGATATATCAAAAGGTTCATGCGCATGCAACGAGTGTCAATACATGAAGCTCAACACGCTGCAGAAGCTCCTTGACTGCCTCAGAGACGAAGCTCCGGAGGTGACAGTAGCCCCCGACATAGCACAAGACGCCGTGAAGCCAATCAACAGAATGCTGGAAATGAGCTGAAAGGGGAATAATAAAGTAATGACAATGTCTACAAATTAATTGATAACTTCGCAGACGAATAATAAAACTTCTACTTATATGCAAACTACAACAAGACCAACGTATCAGCAAGTGTATGGCTTGGCGATGCAATTGTCGCATGATGATAGGCTGCGCTTGCTTGATTCCCTTTATGAAGAGGAGAATGTGATGGAACCTTATACCCCGGAAGAAATCCATGATATGGTACGAGAGGCCGAGGCAGACATCGTAGCAGGACGATGTTGCACGGCAGAAGAAGGTTGGGAAAAACTGGAGGAGGAGTTTCCATGGTTAAGAGATTGATATGAACTAATCGTTACTATGGAAGCCTGAGGTCTATAGCATTAAATGCAGGGGATATTTACTCAAAGGGTATTGTAAGACTGTTGAGAGCTGAGATAAAGCGTAAATGTGAGCTGTTGAAGCATAATTCCCTTATGGGTTCTCTGGAGCCCGCATTGTTTGGAATGAAATATGAATACAGGTTTCTTTTAGTAAAACCATATTTCAAGATAATATATAGGATAGAAAACGAAACGATATTCATCATTACCGTCTGGGACACGCGACGTGCTCCTGAGAGGTTGATGAGATATTTAACATCATAAAAGAATAATGGAACAGACACTACTTATATACAACACCCTCACTCGCAAGAAGGAGGCATTTAAGAGTATCAACCCTGGCAGAGTGGGCATGTACGTCTGCGGACCTACCGTTTACGGTGATGCACACCTGGGCCATGCACGCCCAGCCATCACGTTTGACATACTGTATCGCTATCTGCAGCACCTGGGATATAAGGTGCGTTACGTCAGAAACATCACCGATGTGGGCCACCTGGAGCATGATGCAGACGAGGGTGAGGACAAGATTGCCAAGAAGGCAAGGCTGGAACAGGTGGAGCCGATGGAGATTGCCGGCTACTATACACGCCGCTTCAACAGCGCTATGGAGAAGCTCAATGTGCTTCCTCCAAGCATAGAGCCCCATGCTACGGGCCACATCATAGAGCAACAGCAGCTCGTGAAGGAGATACTGGACCGCGGATATGCCTACGTCAGCAACGGGTCCGTGTATTTCGACATTGAGAAATATAATAAGGACTATAAGTATGGTATCCTTTCGGGCCGTTCATTAGAGAATATCAAGGATGCCAGCCGAGACACTTTGGCCGGTGTGGGTGAGAAGAAAAACCAGGCCGACTTTGCCCTGTGGAAGCAGGCACAGCCTCAGCATATCATGCGATGGCCGTGGCTCATGGGCACATTCAGCCACGACGGCGCCTGCGATACCATTGGCGAGGGCTTCCCGGGATGGCACTGTGAGTGCACCGCGATGGGTAGGAAATACCTCGGCGAGGAGTTTGACATACACGGTGGAGGCATGGATCTCGTCTTCCCACACCATGAATGTGAGATAGCTCAGGCACAGGCAGCTATGGGACATCAGGCTGTGCGCTACTGGATGCACAATAATATGATTACCATCAACGGTCAGAAGATGGGTAAGTCATACAATAATTTCATCACCCTGGACCAGTTCTTCACTGGCAATCATGAGTTGCTGACAAAGCCGTTTGCCCCCATGACGATACGTTTCTTCATCCTTTCTGCCCACTATCGCGGCACGGTGGATTTCTCGTCAGAGGCTCTGGAGGCTGCAGAGAAGGGTATGGCGCGACTGATGCAGGGTTTGAAAGACCTGAAACGCATACAGCCCGCAAAGGGTTCGTCGCCTGAGGTGACGAAGTATGTCAGCCAGCTGGATGCCCAGTTGCACGACGCTATGAACGATGACCTGCAGACTCCTATCGTCATCAGCCTGCTGTTTGAGGCCTGCCATCAGGTAAATCTGATTGTGGATCGTAAGCAGAAGATAAGTGCCGACGACCTGGAGCAGCTCTCTAAGATTATGCATCTTTGGATAGAGGACATCCTGGGACTCACCGACGGTAACGGTCAGCAGGCCGCAGGCGGTGCAATGGAGAAGGTGATGCAGATGGTTCTCGACATCAGAGCAAAGGCAAAGGCCGACAAAGACTGGACCACCAGCGACAAGATACGTGATGATCTCAACGACGCTGGCATCATAGTGAAGGATACTCCCGATGGCGCCGTGTGGGAAATTTAGTTTAATGCATAATGCATGTCACATCTGTGGGGCAAGATTTTGCATAATTCATTAGTTCGTTAATACGTTAATTTGACAGTTCGTCCGGCTTGCATTACATTGATCTGATCATCTTCTTCCTCTTCACAGGCGGCATAGTCCTTTATGGATTGTCGTTTGCGAGGCGGTTGGTATCTGCTAAGGAGTTCACCTCTGCCAGTCAGAGCCTGCCCGGATGGGTGGTGGGGATGAGCATCTTTGCCACCTATGTGAGCAGCATCAGCTACCTGGGATACCCGGGAAAGGCATACGCCGGCGACTGGAATGCGTTTGTCTTCAGCCTCAGCATACCCATTGCGTCCTATGTGGCGGCGCGCTATTTCGTGCCGTTCTACCGCAAGCAGTGGTCCGTTTCCGCTTACTCCTTTCTGGAAGAACGCTTCGGCGTATGGGCCAGGATGTACGCCTCGGCCTGCTATCTGCTCACGCAGGTAGCCAGAATGGGCAGCATTCTCTATCTGCTCGCATTGCCAATGAACGTCTTGATGGGTTGGGAGATACACGTTGTCATCCTCGTTACCAGCATCGCCATACTGCTTTATGCCATCTCCGGAGGCATACGCGCTGTGGTATGGACTGAGGCGGTGCAGGGAATAATCCTCATCGGAGGTGCGTTGCTCTGCCTCGCATTGCTTCTGATATATATGCCCGGAGGTCCGAAGGCGGCTCTTGACATTGCCGTTACAGACGGAAAGATGTCGCTCGGCAGCTTCTCGCTGACTGATGTGAGCACCAGCACCTTCTGGGTTTGCATGATATATGGCATCTTCATCAACCTGCAGAACTATGGCATCGACCAGAACTACGTGCAGCGATACCACACCGCCACGTCTGACCGCGAGGCAAAGAAGGCCGCGCTCTTCGGTGGATACCTTTTCATACCCGTCTCTCTCGTGTTCTTCATGATAGGCACGGCGCTCTATGCCTACTACAAACTGCAACCCGGACAGTTGCCTGACGGCCTGCTGCCCGACTATGTGTTCCCCTATTTCATTGTCAATCAGTTGCCGGTAGGTCTGACGGGACTGCTGATAGCCAGCATCTTCGCTGCCGGAATGAGCACCGTGGCGACCAGCATCACCAGTTCGGCAACGATAGTGCTGACTGATTACTACAAGCGTCTGCGCTCACAGACCTCCGAGCGTGAGGATATCACGGTGCTGAAAGGCTCCTGTCTCATTGTCGGAGTGCTCGGATCGACGGTGGCTCTGGCGCTTGTCAATGTGGAGAGCATACTAGATGCATGGTGGAAACTGTCCAGTATCTTCAGCGGTGGCATGCTCGGACTGTTCCTGCTTGCCATCATCGGCACTGGCAAGGCAGGCATGGAGCGGCGCAGGATGGCGGCGATGATAGGCGTGATATGCGGCTTTCTCGTTATTGCATGGATCAGTGCCGACACTTGGGTAGGGCTGCCGGAGAGCGGAATACACGAGTATCTGGCCATAGTCCTCGGCACGTTGACCATCTTCCTCGTGGGATTTGCAATGACATTGCTGCTGCCAAAGGGAAATATACAGTTACAAAAAGATAAATCAGATGAATAGCATGAGCGATAATACGTTTGAAGTCATGGCTCCGGTGGGCTCCCGTGAGAGTTTCGCAGCGGCCCTTAATGCCGGTGCCGACTCCATATACTTCGGCATTGAGAAGCTGAATATGCGTGCTCACTCCGCTTCTACGTTTACCATCAGCGACCTGAAGGAGATAGCGCAGACCTGCCGGGAGCGGGGCGTGAAGTCCTATCTCACGGTCAATACCATCATTTATGGTGAGGATTTGGAGCAGATGCGTGAGATAATAGACGCTGCAAAGGAGGCGGAGATCTCTGCTGTCATAGCCTCTGATGTGGCTGTGATGATGTATTGCCGCCAGGTGGGGCAGGAGGTTCACCTATCCACACAGCTCAATATCTCCAATATAGAGGCGCTGCGGTTCTATGCGCAGTTTGCCGACGTGGTGGTATTAGCCCGCGAACTGCGCCTGGATCAGGTGAAGGCAATCCACGAACAGGCTGTCGCCGAGGGCATCTGCGGCCCCAATGGCAAGCCTATCCGCATAGAAATGTTCTGTCACGGAGCCCTCTGCATGGCTGTCAGCGGCAAGTGTTACCTGTCGTTGCACAATGCCAATCGCAGCGCCAACCGTGGTGAGTGCGTGCAGATATGCCGCAGGGGATATAGGGTGGAGGCTCTGCCGGCTGACGGCGAGATACATTCGCAGAACGATGCGCCTCAGTATGACGAGCAATACCTTGCTACCGACGTTGAGACGGGCAACGAATTGGAGATAGACAACAAGTATATCATGTCGCCTAAGGACCTCAAGACCATCCGTTTCATAGACAAAATGATGGCTGCCGGCGTGCGTGTCTTCAAGATTGAGGGGCGTGCCCGCGGTCCGGAGTACGTTGATGCCGTCGTGAGATGTTATAAAGAGGCCATCCGCGAGGCTTCGATACTGTTCCCGGAGGGCAGCGAAAAGGCCACGGAGGCAGCACGGGAGCGCTGGAACAGCCTCTGCGACGAGTGGGACAAGCGCCTCGCGGCAGTCTTCAACAGGGGCTTCTGGGACGGCTATTACCAAGGCAAGACGCTCGGAGAGTGGAACGATGCCTATGGCTCTAAGGCTACGGAGAAGAAGGTCTATGCTGCAAAGACAATCAAATACTTCTCAAAAATCGGTGTTGCAGAGTTCCAAGTTGAGGCCCATGACATCCATGTAGGCGACAAATTGCTTATCACCGGACCCACGACGGGAGCCCTTTATATAAATAAGGTAGAGGAGATACGCTTTGACCTAAAGCCCGTTCAGACCGCCCTCAAGGGTCAGCGCATCAGCATTGCAGTCCCCGAAAAGGTGCGACCAAACGACAAAGTCTTTGTAATTCAGAATGCCTGAGCCCTCCTTCGTCAATTTAAAAAATGCAATCCCCTTCCTTTGTCAATTGCACCGCGATTTAACAGGAGACACTTAAAAATGCAATCCCCTTCCTTCGTCAATTGCGCCGCGATTTAATCGCGGCACAGACAAGGTTTCAACAACAGCTTAATGAACGATAAAACACAGTAGATATGACAATAAACGAGATCCAAGACGAGGTCATTGAAGAGTTCAATTGCTTTGATGACTGGATGGATAAGTACCAGATGCTTATCGATTTGGGCAATGAGCAGGAGCCGCTGCCCGATGAATATAAGACCGAACAGAACCTGATAGACGGTTGCCAGAGCCGCGTATGGCTACAATGCGACCGTGACGGTGACCGTCTCTGCTTCCGTGCAGAGAGCGATGCGCTCATCGTGAAGGGCATAATAACGCTTCTCATACGCGTCATAAACAACCAGACAGCCAAGGATATCCTTGATGCCGACCTCTATTTCATTGAGGCCATAGGCCTGAAAGACCACCTTTCGCCCACGCGTTCCAATGGTCTGCTGGCTATGGTAAAGCGCATCAAGGCCTATGCCCTGGCTTTTTCTGTATCATAACTTGAGCACCACAGCAGAGTAACTTGAGCGTCTCAGCAGAGTAACCTGAGTATTCTACGTAACAACCGGAGTGCCTTCGTTTAGCAACCTGGGCCCATTCGTTTAGTAATCTAAGTGTCTTATTTTGTGCCACAGGGTGGCGCGCATAATAACCAACCACCGCCTTGACCTCCTTGTCACCACAGCAGCAGCGTCTGCTCACCATCTTTGCCCTCTTCGATACCGAGGGGCATCAGGTGGGAAGAACCAGAGAAGTATTGGAAAAACTCTCCGGTGAGCCTTGCACGGACTTGAAATTCGTACTCAAGTCCCTCGTTGATGCGGGTCTGCTGATGCAGTATGACTACAATTGGCGCTCGGACACCTATGAGTATCGCATCGCCGACAGGCTGATGGTACCCACGATGATATCGCTCGTCAGGGACACTCCGGGCATGACCATCGAAGTGCTGAAGGCTGCGGCAGGCATATTGAAGCCTACCTACATACAGCGCCTGCTGTGGAAATACATCAGCAGCAACTATCAGGACGTCAACATTGAGGAAATAGACGACTATCAATTGAGCCACCACTACGACATTCTTGTAGAGGTAGTGCCCAATCCCGACTTTGCTTCATTGCTGCTACTCTTCAATCACAACACTTTTGTGACGCTGATGGAGTATGCAATGAAGAATATCTTCGACAATCATTTGACTGTCGATGTGGCGTATCTTCGCCAACTCCTGAACCGTTACAGCGGGCAGGACCGCCACCCGGAGTTCCATTCCCTGATGGCATTCAATCATTCCATAGACCTTTATGACTACTTCTGCAACGGCACCGTGCCCGCTACGCTCTATCCCGAAGTGTCTGCACACCGTTTTATTGCGGCCATTCACGAGGAGCTGATGGGCCACGAGCAGCTGGCGCAGGACCATTTCAGGCGTGCCGTGATGCGCAATCACTCCTTTGCACGCCATTTCCCGTACATAATAGAGAACTTCCTTTTCGTCCTCGGTTGTTACCGCAGCGGCACGGAGGAGGGGCGCAAACGCTCGCTGATAGTGGCTAAATCGCTGGAGCGACAGGCTACTATGGCGGGCAAGGTGCTGCACGGCATACTCTTCCGCAGCATGACGGAGCGGCAGATTAAGACGAACCTCTCAAACCTCCTGACCAGCGAACACCTCATGGACCGTGTGCTGGCCAAGCAGATGTTTGAGTTCCAGCATATCACGCCCGATGTGACAGAGTTCAGCGACATACAGTCCAAGTGGTACATCTTCAGCCAGCGAAGCCTGCTGTTCGATCTGCCTCCGGTGCCTGAGATCGTTCCCGTCCAGCGCCCTACGCGCATTGCCTACTTCATGCCCGACATGCGTTCACGTGATGTTGAGCGTCGCGAGCAGACGCAGCTGAAGGATGGCCGCTGGGGAGCAGGCAAGCGTATGGCAGGCGGAAGGATGTCTGTTGAGGCCATACTGCCGCAGATGGTGAAGGAAAGCCGCCTCTACGTAGGGCGTTATTCGCCGTACACGCTGGTGCAGGTCACTCAGGAAGTGCCATATGTCAACATCCTTCATGACCGCAACGGCTACCATATCCATAGCAACGTGCCTGCCGAGGCACTCACACAGACGGCCTTTATCATCAATCGGGGGCTGGCAGACATCAGTTTCATCAGCCTCACCGACGAGGAGAAGACGCTCTTCGCACGCTTGTTCAGCAGGTTGCACTATGCCGAGGGCGAGCGACAACGCCTCAAGGAACTGCTGACAGACATCAACGGACGCATAGAAATCCACAGCGACCTGCTGCCAGGAGGCTCCACGCTGCCTACTGCCGAGGGTACGGCAACGCTCATCATGCAGGCACGCCCGGCTGGAAAGCAGCACTATCTGGCTGAGTTCTTCATACGCCCCATCGACGGTGGACGCCTGCACTGCGTGCCAGGGCAGGGTGAGGAGATGGTGACAGACGAACAGGTCATCGTCAATGAGGCCGGTGAGGAGCATCGTCAGCGCACCAGAGTAAGGCGACACCTGGCTGAGGAAGCGGCAATTTTCTCCCATTTCATTGAGGATAATGGCCTGTTAGGAGAGACAGAGGTGGAACTTGATACTGCCGAACTGCTGTCACTCTTAGAGTATGTGCAGATCAACCCCAGTCAGTTGCAATGCGAATGGCCTGAGGGAGCGCAGCTGCGGGTGCGTCGTCAGAGTGCATCAGCATCCTCATGGAGCGGCACTATCAAGAAGAATGAGAACGGATGGTTTGAGTTGGAAGGCTCTGTGGAGGTGGATCGTGACCGTGTCCTCACAATGTCACAGCTGCTTGACCTCGCCGGTAAGGCTCAGGGGAACTACATACAGCTGAGTGACGGTGAGTTCCTGGCACTCTCTGACAGCCTGCGCCGCCAGCTCTATCAGCTCAGCACCATCGCCACACACCACCACGGCAAGGTGCAGATGTCCAAGTTCTCCGCTGCCGTGCTCAGCGCAGACCTCTTTGATGGTGAGATGCACATAGAGGAAGATGCGGAGCTGCGCGCCCTGCGCGAGAAGATACTGCGGAGCGGCAGTTGGCAGGCACCTATCCCCCCGACGCTCAATGCTACGCTGCGCGGCTACCAGAAGGAAGGCTTCTATTGGATATCGCGCCTCAACAGCTGGGGTGCGGGAGCGTTGCTGGCCGACGATATGGGTTTGGGAAAGACCATACAGACCATCGCCTTCCTGCTGTCAAAGGCCGACGAAGGCCCTACGCTGGTCATAGCACCGGCCTCCGTAGCACCCAACTGGCGCACGGAGATGGAGAAATTTGCTCCGTCGCTGCGTGTCACGATGCTCAATTTTGAGACTGACCGCCGTGCTGCCATTGAGAAGGCAAAGGCCGGAGACGTGGTGGTGATGACATACATGTTGCTGCTGAGCGTGAAGGACTTCATAACGAAGAAGCAATGGAAGACCATCTGCCTTGACGAAGCGCACATCATCAAGAACCGCGGCGCCAAGACGAGCGCCGTTGCCATGCGGTTGAAGAGTGACTATCGCATCATGCTCACCGGTACGCCGGTGCAGAACCACCTTGGCGAACTGTGGAACCTTTTCCAATTTGTCAACCCCGGACTGCTGGGCACGTTTGAAGACTTCAACCGCCGCTTCATACAGCCCATAGAACTGCTGCACGACGAGGAGGCCCAGCGATCCCTCGACCGCCTCATCAAGCCCTTCATGCTGCGCCGCACGAAGGAGAAAGTGGCGCAGGAGTTGCCTGAGAAGGAGGAAATCTACCAGCATGTGACGCTCTCAGCCGACGAGATAGCGCGCTATGAAGCCATCCGTCAGCGTGCTGAGACGCTGCTGCTGCAAGACCTCGGCACGTCCGTAGGCATCAACACGCTTGCCGAGATAACACGTCTGCGCATGACGGCCTGTTGCCCCTCCAAGACGCAGGCGCTTCTGGAACTGCTCTCCACCATTGTGGAGGGCAACAGCGAAGCCGCCGTGCTGGTGTTCTCACAGTTCACCACCTACCTGTCGCAGATACGCGAGGCCCTTGCCGATGCTGATATACCTTATTTATATATAGACGGCTCCGTGCCTATCAAGGAGCGTCAGCGCCTTGTTGAACAGTTTCAGAGCGGCAAGGACTCCCCCGCCGTGTTCCTTATCTCGCTCAAGGCCGGCGGTCTGGGACTGAACCTCACGCGCGCCAACTATGTCATACACACCGACCCATGGTGGAACCCCGCCATTGAGTCGCAGGCCACAGACCGCGCACACCGTATAGGACAGCGCCGCGCTGTCACCGTCTATCACCTTATATCCTCGGGCACCATAGAGGAGAAGATACAGCGCCTGCACCGACGCAAGCAGGACATGGTGGAGAATATCCTTGACGGTACGGACATGAGTCACAAGCTCACCGGCGAAGAGCTGCTGGAGATGGTGAGAGGGTGAGGCCCCACCCCGAAGCCCCACCCCAGCCCTCCCCTGGGGGAGGGGGACGTGAACGGCAACAGAACGTGAAGCAGTTATTGCGCGATGAAAACAGAACGTGAAGCAGTCATTCCGCGATGAAAACAGAACGTGATGCAGTCATTCCGCGATAAAAACAGAACTTGATGCAGTCATTCCGCGATGAAAACAGGACGTGAAGCAGTCATTCCGCGATGCAATCGCGGCGAACGAAAGAAGGGACATTATGAATAACAATCCTCTTATATCTCAATTTAGTACTCCTCCCCCAAGGGGGAGGCTGGGAGGGGGCTTTCCCTTCAGATTGAGGTCGGGAGGGGGCTGTAGGCTGCGAGTAGGCTTTCTTCTTTTATGCCTTATGCTTCTTGTTTCCTGTGACCGACAAGAGCGCACGGACCAGGGCCATACCTCTGCCTGCTGGATTTATGCCATGTGTGCGTGCATAGAACATGAGTCCGTGCGGCGCGGTGACAGCGTGGCATTGTCGCGGCAGTGGCTCCTTGCTCGCCACCTGCAGGAACAGACGGAGGCGTTATTCACCACCATACACAGTTCGCCTTCGTCAGTTAAATCCACCTCCCCCAAGGGGGAGGCCGGGAGGGGGCTTCTCTCTCATGGTGATGCCGGGAGGGGGCTTGAGGGGCTTAGGCTCACTACGCGCGGCTTGGGTCCCGAGGCGCTGAGGCTTATCGACGACTACGGGCTGGTGCCCTATCATTTTGAGGAAACAATGGTAAACAACAGCCGCGTTATGGAGCGCAAGCTGACTCTCCTGGCACAGCAGAGCCGTGACATGCGCACGCTGCGGCAACGTATGGCGGAGCTGCTGCCGTCCTTCTCCTTTGCCATGCCGCCGGTGGAGGAAGGCTGGCATGGTTCACCGGCATCGTTCTATTTCTATTCCATGCGCTACACGCCGCAACTGTTTGCCGAAAGCCTGATGTACTGGATACACTTCCACTGGTACGCCCCGCCAATGGCGCTCATCATCCCCCATAGATCATCCTCCTACTCCCATCCCTCCATCTCCCTCACCCCTTCTCCCTCCTACGTCCTTGACGATCCGGACAACTACGGCCATCACAAGTACATCTACGCTTCGCTTGAGGAAATCCTGCATCGTGTCATGCGGGCACTCAGGCAGGGCCATGCCGTCTATTGGGAGTATGGCAGGCGCCATCGCTCCCAGCATGCCGTGGCGATAGTGGGGTTGCAAAAAGACAAAAACGGGAAGGATCTGCTGCTATGCCTCAACTCCTACGGCTCCGGATGGGGTGACAAGGGATACTTCACCGTCACGCCGGAACAGTTCCTCAAGACAACGTGCAACGTAGGCATTCCGGAATAATGGAGTGCAGTGGCAGGCTCAGAGTAAGGCGTTTCAAGTTTGGAGCAGAGCGTTCCATGTTTGGAGCAAGGCGTTTCATACTATTGAAGGTATATTATCGGGTAGTCTAATAGGCTGCCCGATTTTTTTTGCCATATACTGAATATTAACGAGAAAAATGCCTGCCGGAGATGTGTGAAAACTGACTGACAAAATGGCAGAGTAACTATTGCGTTCTAATAGTAGGTCTTTTACCTCCTAATAGTAGGTCTTTTACTCAGTAATAGTAGGTCTTTTACTGCCTAAAAGACCTGCTATTGCAACGCTCTGATTATCAGAAGGTTTGAGCCTGCCATTTTGTCAGTCCCCTGTTGCGGGTGGTTGTTTGCACCAATTCGGGAAATTAGTGTAATTCGTGGTCGTCTTATTTCTCGAAATGCTATCCGTGGTTTCATTTTTCGAAGTGCTGATAGTCCTTACAGCTTTTCCAGTTGCCGCCCCAGGTGAAGCCGTGGCTGGTGAAGAGCCTGTAGATGAGGTCGCCTTTCTTGATGAAAGCTCCGGGCCAGGGCTCCTTCGCCTTGTCGCGGTTGGTGGTGTATGGCTTTCCGGCGAGGGGTGCTATGCGCCCTGTGCGGTGGTGGATGTAGGGGTTGTAGAGCGGATTGATGTCTATGGCTAGGCCCAGAGCGTGTTTTGACAGCTTCGTCTGGCTACCCGTCATGGGGCGATAGTTATAGCACGATGTATTGTTGGCAGTCATGCTGCGCTCGTCGTCGCCGCTATATTTGTCTATCGTCTCCATGCGCTCTATGCGGTATTGGACCTTATAGAGCTCACGAAAAATCTCTATCAGGTCGTTGGCGATTGACTTATTGCATACCAATTCGCCCACCTGCGGGTTGCCGTTGCGGTCATAATGCGACAGTTTCAGCAGCCTGAGGTGCGGCTGTCCCTCCACCGGGGACTGTGTGAAAGTCTGCGCCATAATAGCGACGGAGCATAGCACAAAAAGTGCAAGGGATAGGATAATTTTATCTTTCATGCTGCGAAGTTACTGATATCTTTCCATTTAGGCAAAGAAAAATAGAACAATTTTATTGTCATGTCATCAGAAAGCAGTAACTTTGTACCCACTATGACGATAAAAGATTACCACAAAGCGGCGATAATCACGCCTGACCATGAGGTGAGCTACACCGAGTTGATGCAGTATATCCGCGTCTATGCCGACGTGTTGAAGAGGGAGTTGGACAAGGCTCTCCCTAAAACAGGAGCGGAGAAAGATGCGGCAACCAATGCAAAGCATGAGAAAAAAAAGGTTCTCATCTTCTCTGAGAACAGAGAAGAGTGGGTCTATGCCTTCTACGCCATCTGGCTTTGCGATGCCATTGTCATCACGGTAGATGCCACATCGACGGTTGCCGACGTGGCATACATCATGCGCGACAGCGGGGCCGACGCCGTCTGGGTGTCACCCGGCACGGAGGCTGTAGCACGCCAGGCACTCAGCGAAACGGGTCAGCAGATGAAGGTGCTCAGTATAGAAGAGGGCAGAAAGATGATGGATGATGGAGGAAGGATGAGAGATGAGAGTTTGCTTGACTCTTCCTCCAGCACAAACAATCCCTCCTCCCTCCTCTCTCACCCCTCATCCCCAATGACCTTCGAGGGCCCTGCCGACGAGACGGCGCTCATCATATATACCTCAGGAACAACGGGTTCGCCGAAGGGTGTCATGCTGTCATACGAGAACATGGAGGCCAACATCCGCGGTGTGGCAGACGAAGTGCCTATCTTCAATGAGCAGCGCCGCACGCTGATGCTGCTGCCCGTGCACCATGTGCTGCCCTTGATGGGCTCTGTCGTAGCGCCTATCACGCGCGGTGGCGGCATAGCCATCAGCCCCTCCATGACGGGCCCGGACATCATGAAGACGCTCTGCAAGGGTCAGGTGGCAATCTTCATCGGTGTGCCCAGACTGTGGCAGACGCTCTTCACGGGTATAAAGAAGAAGATAGACGAGAAGTGGATTACGCGTGCGCTCTTCAACCTCTGCGCCCGTGTGCAGAGCCGCGCACTCAGCCGTTTCATCTTCAAGAGCGTCAGAGACAAGATGGGCGGCCATCTGGACTACTGCGTCTCAGGCGGTGCGGCGCTGGACAGAGAGATAGGCAACGGCCTCAAGACGCTGGGCCTCGACGTGCTGGAGGGCTATGGCATGACCGAGACAGCGCCCATCATAGCCTTCACACGCCCTGGAGACTACATCCCGGGCTGCTCTGGCAAGCCGTTGCCGTCGGTGGAGGTGAAGCTGGTGAACGGCGAACTGTGTGCCAAGGGCAAGAACCTGATGCTGGGATACTATAACCGCCCT
The DNA here is from genome assembly GCA_017478025.1 of Prevotella sp. Lineage (GTDB taxonomy): Bacteria > Bacteroidota > Bacteroidia > Bacteroidales > Bacteroidaceae > Prevotella. Next base: position 89,775 of record JAFVGZ010000017.1, on the reverse strand, counting down.
GAGGAGACGGCGCAGGTGATAGACGAGGACGGATTCCTGCACACCGGCGATTTGGCCAGCATTGACAGCGAAGGACGCATCACCATCACTGGCAGAACGAAGGAAATCATAGTGCTCTCCAACGGTAAGAACGTGCAGCCCAACGAGATAGAGTTCCAGCTGGAGAAGTATGATGCCTACGTGAAGGAGGCTGCAGTGACCGAAGACGGAGACCAGCTGGTGGCTATCATAGTGCCGCAGGAGGCATGGGCGCAGGGCAAGAGCACTTCCGACATGGAGCAGCTGCTGAAGGAGAACGTCATAAGACCGTATAACCGTACGGTGGAGAACTATAAGAAGGTGATGCGCATCGTGGTCTTTGAGGGTGACCTGCCCCGCACGAAGCTCGACAAGCTGCAGCGATTCAAACTCAAGGACATATTAAGTGAAGAGTTAAGAGTGAAGAGTGAAGAATCAGGAGGGAGAAAAGGTGACGGCAGAGAGATGAAGGGTGATGGCAGAGAGATGAGAGGTGATGGTAAAGAGATGGAGGGGACTACTCCTGTAGAGAAGGCTATCATCGCCTTCATCGCTTCTGAGAAGAAATGTCCCGTGCGCCTGAAGGACCATATAGAGACCGACCTCGCGCTCGATTCGCTCGACAAAGTGAGCCTGCAGAGCTACATAGAGGATGCCTTCGGGGTGACCATAAACGCCGATGAAATGGCGGATTTTCGCTGTATCGGCGACATGTGCAAGAAGGTGGAAGAGAGTATGGATGAGAGTAGAGAGATGAAGGATGATGGTCTGCAGGATTTATCCACCAACACAAGCAAACTCTCATCCGTCCTCCATAATTCCTCTTCTCTCCCCTCAGGGAAGGCCCTGCCCACCACTCACGGCGTCAGCGCCTTCATGCACTCGCTCTATGCACGTCTGTTCCGCTACTATTTCCGCTCCAACAACCGCCTCACCATACGCGGCATGGAGAATATTCCGGCTACAGGACCGGTCATCATAGCCCCCAACCACCAGAGCTACTTCGACGGAGCGCTGGCTGTCTGCGGCCTGTCATGGCGTGGCGTGAGAGACTATTACTTCTATGCCACCGAGGAACACGTGAAGAGCGACGCACGTCGCTGGATGGCAAGCCGCCACAATGTGGTCATCATGGAGCGCAGGAACCTGAAAACATCCATCCTGCAGATGGCTGACGTGCTGCGTGCAGGCAAGCGACTCGTCATATTCCCCGAGGGCTCGCGCACCCATGACGGCTCGTTAGGAGAGTTCAAGAAGACCTTCGCCATCCTGTCAACAGAACTCAATGTGCCCATCGTGCCTGTGTGCATCAAGGGCGCATACGAGGCAATGCCACGCGGCAGAATACTCCCCACACCTCATCACATCACCGTGGAATACCTGCCACCGGTGCTGGCTAAGCCCGAAGAGAAGGGAGAGGGCGCAGCAGAATCCCTCGCCGCCGATGTACAGCGCCGCATACTGGAGTGCCTGAACAGAAACTGACGGAGTCATACAACGCAGGAAAGACGCCCATGCTAAGAAAAAAGATCTGAGCAGAGCGTCTTTTCTATTTGTAGAAATCGAGTTTATATCTTTTTTTTGTTGTTTTTTTGGAGATATTACATAAAAGTTGTATCTTTGCCAACAAATAATAAAAGTTATGAAGAAAGAATCTGTACTTAAGCGCTTGCAATCACTGAAGGACCAACTCAGCATCGTAGGAGTTAGTCAGATAGGTCTTTTTGGCTCAACAGTACGTGGAGAGAATACCTCTAAGAGTGACATAGATATTCTCATAGACTTCAATTCTGGTCAGGAAACATACCCTAATTTCATTATAGCTTGCCAGATTCTTGAAGATAATTTCAAGCATAATAAACTCGATGTCGTCACCCGGAAGGGGCTAAGTCCTTATATCGGCCAGACAATCTTAGGAGAAGTAGAATATGTATAAGTCATACATTCCATATCTTCTGCATATCCTTGATGAATGTTTGTACGTTCATTCTGTAATCACTGATGAAATGCAAATAGAGCAATTTCTTTGTGATGAAACCTTAAAGCGTGCTGTAACGCGAAGCCTTTCCATAATAGGAGAAGCTACTAAAAAAATACCTGCAGATGTGAAATATTCTTGGCAAAGTATATCATGGCGACAGATGGCAGGTATGCGTGATCGTTTGGTTCATGACTATATGGGGGTCAACTACTACATTGTATGGGACGTAGCAAAGAATATAATTCCCACTCTGATAACACAAATTCAGGAGATTATTGACTCTTACAAAGACCCAGTATAAATTTCCGTGTTGTGCGATTGAATGGTAACTCTTCGCCTTACTTTTTCGCTACTCTTTGCAGAGAGACCACGGAATGAGATAGACCGCATGTGGGAGGATGGAACCTTCGGCTAGTCAAAACTGGACGAATTGCGCGGTCAGCACATCCCCACACCTCATCACATCACCGTGGAATACCTGCCACCGGTGCAGGCCCAGCCCAGTCCGCTCGCAGAAAAGAATGGGGAAGCCGCAGCAGAATCCCTCGCCGCCGATGTACAGCGCCGCATACTGGAGTGCCTGAACAGAAACTGACGTAGCCGTGCGTGCCGGTACAACTACATAGGCAAAGTGGCGCTGCATACAAGTTGAGCCGCATATAATTCTGAAAAAAATCATTAATACATTTGGTAATTACGATAATTCTCCGCAAATTCGCAACGGAGATTTATCGTAATGCTTATACTGTAGGCTGCTGACCTGCGTTTATGTCATTACTGATGAACACTGTTACATCGTCAGATATAATAAAATGAAAGACCCAATTCTATCTCTTTCGTAAAGGACGTTTCTGTCATGTATCATCAGAAAAGTGAGAAAATAAACATTTTTCCGGCTTTCGCTTGCTATTGTTGGGAAATTATTGTAACTTTGTGGCGATTTTTAACAATACCTATAAGGGATGATACAAACAATATCCATGATACACCATACGTGGCGCGACGTGCTTACGGTGCTGATGTGTGGGGTGTTTTCTGTGGCATACGGCGCTGGTGCAGGGCCGCAGCGTGCTAAGGAACAACGGTTGTCTAAGGAGCTGATGGCTATCTATCAGGCTTCGAAAAAAAGCGCGGAGAATTATGACTCTGTGCTTTTCTATTCAGAGAAGCTTGACGGCATGGCGCAGAAGAGCGGCGAGGCGGCAGGAAGAGTGCTGGCAGCAAGGATGCTGCTGGAGTATTTCCGTGACCACGGCACGACAGAGAATATGGAGAAGGCCGTCGGAAACATGCGCGATGTGTGTCAGGAGGTAGGCGACATGAGCTCTTTCCAGGAGTCCGTAGCCATGCTCTGTGACCACTATCGCCGCAAGCACCTCACGGCAGCTGCCTTTGACATGGTGCTGCGCACCTATAACGAGGCGAAGGCGGCGGGTGATCACTACGGTATATTCCAGGCTTACTCCAACTACGGATTGCTTTATGCAGACCGTCGGGACTATGACAAGGCGAAGAGCTACTATCAGCTGGCACTGGCTGAGCAGCCACACATACCGCAGATGTCGCTCGCACCGACGTGTATAAGCCTTTCAAAACTGTATGACGCAGAGTCAGACTCAGCCCTGATATACCTTGATAAGGGTATGGCCGTGGCTCGGTCCATGCAGGATACGCTGCAGCTCTATGAGCGATATGCGGAGCTCTATGCCAAGCAGATGGACAAGGCAAACACGGAAAGGTACTGCGCCATGTGGAGCGACTACTGCCAGACGCATAGCTATGACGCAGGCGAAGAGAGGCAGGCGAGGATGGAGGCGTATAGAAACATCGCCAACAAGCAGTGGGGCGCAGCCGAGAAAGCAGCGCGAACGCTGAGCGATGTGGTGGAGAAATACTCCATGTTAGCCTTCATCGGCAGGCAGTCTGGCAACAAGATGCTGGAGAACAGCGCCGAGGTGGCACGACTGACGTACCTTGACTCCATACAGACCGCAGCAAACCATGTAGCCCTGGAAGAGGTAGCGGCAAAGTCGAGGCTGGACGAACAGAAGGCCGTGAAGCATAAGGAAGAGATGCGGACACTGTGGATTACGGCCTTTATCATCATGCTCCTGCTGGTGGTGGGATGTATAATAACCACCATATTTTTCCGTAAAAAGAATGAGGAACTGAAGAAAGAAGAGGGAAGAAGGAAGAAGGACAGGGAGGAAGTAGAGAACCTGAAGAAGTCGAACGCAACGCAGAAGCTCTTCCTTCAGAACATGAGTCACGAGATACGTACGCCGCTGAACGCTATCTGCGGCTTCTCACAGATACTTTGCGAGCCCCAGATGAGGGAGATGGTGACCGACGAGGAGATGACGAAATATGGCCAGATAATAAACAGCAACACGGAACTGCTGCTGACACTGGTGAACGATATACTTGACATATCAGAGATGGAGAGCGGAAAGTACAAGGTGTTCCTTGAGCCTGCATCGCCAAACATGATATGCAAGCAGGCGCAGAGCACGGTGTCTTACCGCTGTCCGAACAACATAAAGCTGTATTTCACCACTGATGTGCCCGACCACATGAAGATTATGACCGACTCACGCCGCTGCGGACAGGTGATAATAAACTTCCTTACCAATGCTATCAAGCACACCCGCGAAGGCGAGATACACATCCACGCATCGCTGACAGAGACGCCGGGCAAGCTGACACTGTCTGTGACAGATACCGGAGAAGGCGTGCCCGCAGGTCAGGAAGAGAAGATCTTCAAGCGCTTTGAGAAGCTGGAGAACTCTAAGAACGGCACCGGACTGGGACTGTCTATCTGCCGTAACATCTCAAAGGCACTGGGAGGAGAGGTGAAGCTCGACACGTCATACAAGAACGGAGCGCGCTTCGTATTTATTCACCCTATTGATTCAATGTAGAAAATGTCAGATAACAACGCATTTGTGCGACGTGTGGCGGAGCAGAAGTATGAGCATGGCTTCATCACCGATGTGCAGACAGAGAAGATTCCGGCAGGACTGACAGAGGACATCGTGCGGCTCATCTCGGCAAAGAAGGGTGAGCCGGACTGGCTTTTGGACTTCCGCCTGAAGGCTTTCCGTCACTGGCAGACAATGACGCAACCCACTTGGGGACATGTCCATGTGCCGCCAATAGACTATCAGGCCATTTCCTATTACGCAGACCCAATGACCAAACGCAACAACGCCATGGGCGACGGAAAGGGTGGGATAGACCCTGAGGTGGAGAAAACATTTGAGAAACTGGGCATTCCGCTTGAAGAGCGTCTGGCTCTTGCAGGCGTGGCCGTAGATGCCATCATGGACTCCGTGTCGGTGAAGACCACCTACAAGGACAAGCTCAGGGAGAAGGGAATCATCTTTATGTCTATCGGTGAGGCGGTAAAGGAGCACCCCGACCTGGTGAGGGAGTACCTCGGCAGCGTCGTTCCATATCGTGATAACTTCTTCGCTGCCCTCAACAGTGCCGTCTTCTCTGACGGCTCATTTGTTTATATACCGCGAGGAGTGAGGTGTCCTATGGAACTGTCATCCTACTTCCGCATCAATGCAGCAGGCACAGGACAGTTTGAGCGCACGCTGATAATAGCAGACGATGACTCATACGTGTCATATTTAGAGGGCTGCACAGCACCTATGCGCGATGAGAACCAACTGCATGCCGCCATCGTAGAGATAGTGGTAAAGGACAGAGCAGAGGTGAAATACTCTACTGTCCAGAACTGGTACCCGGGTGATGAAGAGGGAAAAGGCGGCGTGCTGAACCTTGTGACGAAGCGCGGAGACCTGAGGGGAGTGAACAGCAAACTGTCATGGACGCAGGTAGAGACCGGCTCTGCCATCACGTGGAAGTACCCGTCATGTGTCCTCAGAGGCGACGGTTCATCGGCAGAGTTCTATTCCGTAGCCCTCACCAACAACTATCAGGAGGCCGATACGGGCACGAAAATGATACACATGGGGCGCAATACCACATCGACAATCATCTCAAAGGGCATCTCGGCGGGCCATTCGCAGAACTCCTACCGCGGTCTGGTGCGTGCTACATCGCAGGCCAAGGGCGCAAGAAACTATTCGTCGTGCGACTCTTTGCTCCTGGGCAGCAACTGCGGAGCCCATACTTTCCCCTACATGGACATCAGGAACGACAGCGCGGTGGTGGAGCATGAGGCCACTACATCCAAAATCAGCGAGGCGCAGTTGCTCTACTGCAACCAGCGAGGACTCTCAACAGAGGATGCCATAGGGCTGATAGTCAACGGATATGCCAAGGAAGTGCTGCAGAAACTGCCGATGGAATTTGCCGTAGAAGCCCAGAAACTGCTCAGCGTAAGCTTGGAAGGCAGCGTGGGATAAGGAGATGTACCATGTACAATTTACCATGTACAATTTACAATTTACAATGTACCATGTACAATTTTAAATTTTAATTCTCATTTTTCAATATATATAAATGCTTGAGATAAAGAATTTGCACGCCAAGGCAGGCGATAAAGAGATATTAAAAGGTGTGAGTCTGACCATCCGCGACGGTGAGATGCACGCACTGATGGGCACCAATGGTGCAGGAAAGAGCACCTTGAGCAATGTGATAGTGGGTAATCCCGCATACGAAGTGACGGAGGGAACGATAACCTTCAACGGTGAGGACCTGCTGGCAATGACGCCCGATGAGCGCGCTAATGCCGGCATATTCATGTCGTTTCAGATGCCTGTGGAGATTCCCGGAGTGTCAATGACCAACTTTATCAAGGCCGCTGTGAATGCCAAACGCAAGTCAAAAGGGGAGGAACCCATCAAGGCTGCCGACTTCATTAAGATGATGAAGGAGAAGAGACAGATGGTGGAGATGGACCAGAAGCTGATGAGCCGCTCAGTGAATGAGGGCTTTTCAGGCGGTGAGAAGAAGCGCAATGAGATATTCCAGATGGCAATGCTGGAGCCAACGTTCTGCATTCTCGACGAGACAGACTCTGGTTTGGACGTGGATGCCCTGCGCATTGTGGCGACCGGCTTCAACAAACTGCGTACTCCGGAGACATCGGGCATCATCATCACACATTATCAGCGACTGCTGGACTACATCAAACCCGATGTGGTGCACGTGCTTATAGACGGTAGAATAGTGAAGACCGGAGGCCCGGAACTGGCACAGAAGATTGAGGAAGAGGGCTTTGAGTTTATAATTCAGAATGCATAAGGCATAATCAGTTCGTTAAAGACCTGCAATGCCATTGCAGAACACAGAGTTATTTCGTTAAAGAGTCTGCAATACCATTGCAGACAGATAATAATGACAATCCGCAATTGTGAACCAATACGTACAACTATATAACGACATTCTACCGCTGCTCGGTGAGCGGTGCAGCGCCGTGCTGAATGCTCAGCGCGAGGCAGCGATGGAGACTTTCAAGGCTCTTGGCTTCCCTTCGCGCAAGGTGGAGCGCTACCGTTACACTGATGTGGCTGAGGCTTTTGCCCCCAATTATGGGATGTCGCTATCGCCTTACACCATAAAGGGTGCGGACTATGTGTATCCTGTCAGCGCCGCGCCCATTGATGTCACGCCCTATTACAACCGCATTGCCGACGGCAACGATGCTCTGACGGCGCTCAATACGGCGCTGGCGTATGATGCTCTGGTGGTATATATCCCTAAAGGAACAGTGTGCAAGAACCCCATACGCATAGAAAATATCCTCAGCGGCGCTCAGGATACAATGATATTGAGGCGCATTCTCATCATTATGGAAGAGAGTAGTGAGGCCACAATCTTCTTCGTTGACCATGCAAAGCAGGCTAGTGCCGCAGGAGAATCAGCATCAGAGGAGGGCTCTGCAGCTCCCCAATACCTCACGTTGCAGGTCGTGGAGGTGTTCTGCAAGGACAATGCGCACCTTGATATGTATGAGGTGGAGGAGACAGACAGCCGTTGTCGTCGCTTCAGCAACCTGTATGTGAAGGCTGACCGCGATGCCGTGGTGCGTCATAACAGCATCACTCTCTCTAATGGCATCACCCGAAATGGCACCGATATCATGCTGGCGGGGGAGGGTAGTGACGTGACTATGAACGGTGCTGTCATTGCCGACGGACACCAGCACGTGGACAACAATACGCTGATAGACCATCAGGTGCCGCGCTGTTCATCCAATGAGTTATATAAATATGTGGTAGATGACGAGGCTGTAGGTGCCTTTGCAGGCCGTATTCTAGTCAGGGAGGGGGCCGGACAGACCTACTCTCAGGAGACAAACAACAATATGTGTGCCTCTGACACGGCGAGGATGTACACCCAGCCCATGCTCGAAATCTATGCCGATGACGTGAAATGTGCCCACGGCTCCACGGTCGGGGTGATGGATGAGAGCGCGCTATTCTATATGCAACAGCGCGGAATACCCCTCGAAACAGCTCGCACATTGCTTAAGAATGCCTTCATATCGCAGGTAGTGGATGAGCTGCATTGGCACGGACTGCGTGACAGAATACACATCCTTGCAGAGAAACGCCTGTCAAAAGAGGACCGTTGCGGCTCATGCAGGATATGTTCGAATTAACAAATTAACAAACTAGCAAATTAACGAATTAACGCCCGCCGCTTCAGAGCATAACGAACAGCCACCGTGCCCCGTGGTTCTTTGCTGAGCAAAGCGTCACAAGTGCCGAGCGCTCCGCGGGGACTTAACCTCAAACCGCAATGAATCAAGCCTCCATCCGCAAGGATTTCCCCATACTATCACGCACCATTTACGGTAAGTATCCGTTGATATACCTTGACAATGGCGCTACGACGCAGAAGCCATTGTGCGTCCTTGACGCCATGCGTGAGGAGTATCTGAACGTCAATGCCAACGTGCATCGGGGCGTACACTACCTGTCGCAGCAGGCCACGGACCTGCATGAGGCGGCCCGTGAGCGCGTCAGAGGGTTCATAAACGCCGGTTCCACGCGAGAAATCATCTTCACCCGAGGCACCACGGAGAGCATAAACCTTGTGGCTTCCAGCTTTACTGCTGCCTTCATGCACGAGGGTGACGAGGTAATAGTGTCGGCAATGGAGCACCATTCCAACATCGTGCCGTGGCAATTGCAGGCTGAACGCAATGGCATCAAGGTGCGGGTGATACCCATGAGCGATGAAGGACTGCTGGATTTGCAGGCTTTCGAGGGGCTGTTCAATGAGCGGACGCGCCTTGTCAGCGTGACACATGTGAGCAATGTCCTTGGTACAGTGAACCCCGTGAAGGACATTGTGGCTACGGCGCACCGTCACGGAGTGCCCTGTATGATTGACGGAGCACAGTCAGCACCCCATATCAAGGTTGACGTGCAGGCGTTGGACTGCGACTTCTACGCCTTCTCAGGCCACAAAATGTACGGTCCTACGGGCATCGGCGTGCTCTATGGCAAGGAGAAATACCTTGATGCCATGCCGCCATATCAGGGGGGAGGCGAGATGATAGGAACGGTATCATTTGAGAAAACGACCTTCGCAGACCTGCCGTATAAGTTTGAGGCAGGCACTCCCGACTATATCGCCACCCACGGTCTGGCGCAGGCAATAGACTATATGGAGTCCATCGGTATGGAAAACATCGAGCGACATGAGCGCGAACTGACTCGATATGCCCTTGAACAGATGCAGACGGTTCCGGGAATGCGCATCTTCGGACCCCTGGATGCAGACCGGCGTGACGCTGTAATCTCGTTTCTGGTGGGTGATATACACCACCTGGACATGGGAACGCTGCTCGATCGCCTCGGTATAGCAGTGCGAACAGGCCACCATTGCGCTGAACCGCTGATGCAACGCCTTGGCATCAACGGCACCGTGAGAGCCTCCTTTGCCCTCTATAACACCAAAGAAGAGGTGGATGCCCTCGTCAATGGCATAAGGCGAGTGGCCGCGATGTTTTAGGAACCCTCGTCAATGGCATTAAGCGGGTGGCCGCGATGTTTTAGGAACCCTCGTCAACGGCATCAAGCGAGTGGCCGCTATGTTTTATGAACCCTCGTCAATGGCATCAAGCGGGTGGCCGCGATGTTTTGATGAAAACGCGCCCTGGAAGGGCAAAAGCTTATAGCCCAGGGCAGCGCCCTGGGTCTGAACACAGTCAGTAATTACGCCCTGAAAGGGCAACAGAGCAGCATACGCCCCCAATGACGGGGTTTATCAAACCAACTTTCAATTCTCAATTCATCAACTTTCAATTTGAAAAAGACCTCAGCCATAGAGATGCACCGCTTGTCGGTGGAGCAATTCAAGCAGTCGGAGAAGCTGCCACTCATCGTCGTGCTCGATGATGTGCGGTCGCTTTATAATGTCGGAAGCATATTCCGCACGGCTGATGCCTTTCGCATTGAGGCGCTTTACCTCTGCGGCATCACTGCCACACCTGAACCGGTGATGGCTGATGACGGCACTACGGTGGTGCGCGACAGCTCGCTGAAGGCCTCGCAAGAGATACACAAGACGGCCCTCGGAGCTGAGGAGAGCGTCAGTTGGCGTTACTTCAAAGACCCCTGTGAGGCGGTCAGGCAGCTGAAAAGCGACGGATACACAGTGCTTGCGATGGAGCAATGCCACGGTTCCACAATGCTGCAGGACTTCATACCCTTGTCCTTTGAGCCCTCATCCACCAACCCTCACCCCTCATCCCTCACCCCTCTTCCATCTTCCCCCCTGGCCATCATCCTTGGCAACGAGGTGAAGGGAGTGCGACAAGAGGTCGTTGACATGTGTGATGACTGTCTTGAGATACCGCAATATGGCACGAAACACTCGCTGAATGTCGCCGTTACGGCTGGCATAGCGATATGGCATATATCAAATATCCTGCGTATGTCACGCAGTGAACATGAGCCGACACATCCTTCGTGGCGGTCAGATGACATCTATCTGACCTGACACAGACGGATGGAGCCGGCTTTTTTTGTGCCCGTTACTTAATAAACCCATTACTACAACCACTCCTTTTCACATGAAAAAACTATTCATTTCATCATTTATTGCAATAATGCTATCATCATTCAGTAACCCCATCCCTGCTTCGGCTCAGGTGCTCAGCGCCGGCATAAAGGCAGAAAACATGGATCTCTCAGCCCGCGCCGGCGATGATTTCTATCAGTATGCCTGCGGTGGATGGATGAAGAGCCACCCCCTGCCAGCGGCTTATTCGCGCTATGGAGCCTTTGACATGGTAGGCGAGGCGGTCAACAAGCAGATAAATGACATCCTCACCACGCTCACTGAGGGCAGCTATGCCAACGGAACGGTGGAGCAGAAGGTGCGCGATCTGTACCTCCTCGCGATGGACTCCGTTCGCCGCAACAGCGATGGGCTGACACCGATACAGCCTTATCTCAGGCAGCTGGAGGCCGTAAAGACCATGTCTGACGTGCAGAAATGGGTGTTGCAGCAGGTGCCCTACGGTACGGACTATGTCTATGGCACGTACTTTGGCGCTGATGAGAAGGACTCTCGCAACAATATCCTGAACATATACCAGAGCGGACTGACGCTGAGGCAGAAGGAATTCTATGTCTCCACGGACTCTGCCTCGCTCGCTCTGCTTGAGGAATACCGTCGCCACATCGTGCGGATGTTTGTCATTGCCGGCTTCAGCAGCGAGGTGGCAGAGCAGAAGATGCTTCATGTGATGGACACGGAGATGCGCATGGCACAGTTCTCACGCACTTCGGTGGAGCTGCGCGACACGGAGCGCAACTACAACAAGATGTCGCTCACCGACTTTGAGGCGCGTTATCCGCAGCTGTTGTTGGCCGATCTGATGCAGACGGTGGGTGTCTCACGCAGCAATATCGAGCAGATCGTGGTTGGTCAGCCGGAGTATCTTGAAGGTCTTAACGCCCTGTTGCAGTCGCTGTCCGCAGAGCAATGGCGTGACTACTTCGAGTGGCAGCTGCTGAATGATGCCGCCACGCTGCTGGGTGATGACCTGCGCGATGAGGATTTCCACTTCAATGGCGAGGTGCGCCGCGGCCGTAAGGAGCAGCATCCGCGCTGGCGTACCGCCACGGACCAGGTGCAGAGCGTGCTGGGGCAGGCGCTGGGACGCATATACGTAGCGAAGTATTTCCCTGCTTCTGCCAAGGAACGCATGGAGCAGTTGGTGAAGAACCTGCAGACGGCACTGGGTCAGCGCATTGACGCGCAGCAGTGGATGACGCCTGAGACGAAGAAGGTGGCACACGAGAAGCTGAGCACATTCTATGTCAAGATAGGCTATCCCGATAAGTGGGACGACATCAGCGGCCTGACCATAGACCCCGAACTGACGTATTACGAGAACATGCGCAACGCGGCGAAGTTCCGCATACAGCTGCGACTGAGCAAGACCGTAGGCAAACCGGTGGATCGTGACGAGTGGCACATGTATCCGCAGACCGTCAACGCCTACTATAATCCCACGACAAACGAAATCTGTTTCCCTGCCGGAATACTGCAATACCCGTTCTTTGACAACGATGCTGACGATGCCTTCAACTATGGTGCCATCGGTGTTGTGATAGGTCATGAGATGACTCACGGCTTTGACGACCAGGGAAGCCATTACGATAAGGACGGCAACATGCGCGATTGGTGGCAGGCGAGCGACGTGGAGCAGTTCAAGGCCCTTGGCAACCAGTATGCGGACTTCTTTGACGGCATAGAGATACTGCCCGGTTTGCATGCCAACGGCAAGCTGACCTTGGGTGAAAACCTGGCAGACCACGGTGGTCTGATGGTGAGCTATCAGGCTTTCAGCAACGTGATGCAGGCCGGTGCAGCGGGCGATACGGACAGCGTGAAGATGGGTCTCACGCCCCAGCAGCGCTTCTTCGTGGCCTATGCCGGCGTGTGGGCACAGAATATCACCGACCAGGAGCGCCGCACCCGCCTGAAGACCGACGTGCATTCGCAGGGAGAATGGCGCGTGAAGGGAGCCCTGCCACACATCAAGGCATGGTATGAAGCCTTCGGAGTAAAGCCGACAGACAAGCTCTACCTGCCCGAGGACAAGCGCCTGAACCTGTGGTAAAAGCCCCGTATTTCCAATGAATTTAACATGACAAAACATACATACACAATGAAAACAATAAGAACAGTACTGCTGACATTCATACTGCTTGGTGCTATAATGCCAGCAATGGCGCAGGTGAACTTTACGGAGAAGACGGAGTTTGCAACAGTTACTTATGTCTCACCAGAAGCGGCTACTTCTTCATTCTTGAATGTTACGGATCCTAACCAGATAACATTAACGTCATCAGATAATAGATTTGTCGGGGGAAGCCCTAATGATGCTAAAACTCATTATATGTGGCGTGAAAGTTCATGTAATACTGGTAATAATTCGTACGATACAAATTATTTTCAGATTTACTCAACTGAGACTCCTATTAAACGGATAAATTTGTATATAAAAAAAGATAATTATAGAATTTATTTTTTAATTGTAGGTTGGAAAGGTACGGCAAGTACTACAGCTGATTATTACAAGAATGTGTCCCATGAGAGATGCGACGATTATACTTGGATAAGTTTCGACTTGTCTGATTGGGATGACGTCAAGACGGTTCGCTTGTATGGGAGTTTGAATAATGGAAGTGATTTGTATGTAAATAATAAACAAGTAAAGAGTTCAAATAGCTCCAATGGTGGTGTTGAATTTAACGGCATCCAAGTCGGCTTATCTTCCAACACCACTTCCATCGGCACTTACGGCTTCGCTGCATTCTCGTCAACGTCTGCGTTGGACTTTACGAATGTCACGGACTGCAATGCATACTATGCCGACAGTTACGCCGGTGGCGCGCTGCATCTGACGAAGGCTATGGGCGTTGTGCCAGCCAATTTCGGTCTGCTGCTCTGCGCTCCTAAGGACGTTACTACTCCCGTCTGCATACCTATTGCAACGAAAGAGCAGGCCGAAGCTTGCACGCTGATGCTGAGCGACAATGCCTTTGTCGCTACAAGCAATGTCAACTATACCTCCGCAGCCGCTGCCGATGCCTTAGCATTGGGCGTGAAGAACGGTGCGGCAGGTTTCTATTACGTCGGTGCTGGCGTCACCATACCGCAGAACAGGATGTACCTGCCAGCCCCAAAAGTGGCTGGAGCGAAGAGCGTGACGTTAGACTTTGGCGGCATTGACCCCACAGGCATCGTGAATGTAAGCGATGATGCTGCCACGTCTGCTCCTTCCCTGCGCCCTGCTACAGACCTGCTTGGGCGTCCTTGTCCCAATCCAATGCCAGGGCAGATGTATATCAAGGATGGAAAAGTGAGGGTGAAGTAAAGCCCCCCTCCAGCTCCCCCCTAAGGGGGAGAGACCATAATAAAGAATTAACTAATCAAGCCAATAAATTATGATAACTAAAGTCCTTTCGTCTATTGGTCTGCGATGTCATCGCAGGCACCTTCTCCCTGTCCTCCTTTTAGTTGCTACAACGGCTATGGGCGGCACCTCCAGCCCCGTTACTATGGAGACCGAAAGCACCGCTGCTCCGCTCAGCAAGGAGGTGTCAAGCCTGCCGGAACTGACAGCCGAGCAGATGAGCGTTGCCAAGGGCATACGCGCCGCAGAGCTGCATTATCCCCGCATCCCACGCCCCTATTGGGAGCATCGCATCAAGATGTGCAAGGCCCTGGGCATGAATGCCGTCTGCATGTATGTGTTCTGGAATATCCACGAGCAGCAGGAGGGCGTCTTCGATTTCAGCGGACAGAACGACATCGCTGCCTTCGTGCGCCTCTGTCAGAAGCACGGCATGAAGGTCATCGTGCGCCCCGGGCCGTATGTCTGCGCCGAGTGGGAGATGGGCGGACTGCCGTGGTGGCTGCTGAAGAAGCGCGACATCAAGCTGCGCGAGGAAGACCCGTACTTCATTGAGCGTGTGAAGCGCTTCGAGGAGAAGGTGGGCGAGCAGCTTGCACCGCTGACAGCCGACAAGGGCGGACCGATTGTCATGGTACAGGTGGAGAACGAATACGGCTCATACGGACAGAATAAGCCCTACGTCTCTCACGTGCGTGATATATTAAGAAAGGTGGGATTTGACAAAGTGCTGCTGTTCCAGTGTGACTGGTCCACCAACTTTGAGCTCAATGCGCTGCCCGACCTGCTGTGGACTATGAACTTCGGCACCAATGCCGACGTGCTGAAACAGTTCACGCGCCTGAAGGAGCTGCGCCCTGAGAGCCCCATGATGTGCTCCGAATACTGGAGCGGCTGGTTTGACGGCTGGGGCACGGAGCACCAGACACGCCCCTCGACGGCAATGGTCAAAGGCATCAAGACGATGCTGGACAACGACATATCCTTCTCGCTCTACATGACCCACGGCGGCACCTCGTTCGCACAGTGGGCCGGAGCAAACAACAAAGGGTTTGCGCCCGACTGTACGTCATACGACTATGACGCGCCTATCAACGAGCAGGGCGCCGCAACGCCGAAGTATTATGAGCTGCGCAACCTCTTGCAGCAATACAGCGATGTGAAGCTTCCCGCCGTGCCCAAGGCGATACCTGTCATCACGCTGCCTGCCATCACCTTTACCGAGATGATGCCGCTGCTCAGGGCCGGCAATGTGCCCGAGGCCCGCAAATGCCGCGACATACAGCCGATGGAGCTGTTTGACCAGGGCTATGGCAGCATAATGTACACCACCACGCTGCCCGCAGTGAAGGCCGGTGCGGTGCTCAGCATCAGCAACCTGTGTGACTATGGCATCATATACATAGACGGCGAGGAGGCCGGACGCCTGTATCGCCGCGACAATGGCGGCAGCGCGCTGCGTCTGGAGCGCGATGTCAAGGAGGGTGCTACGCTCGATATCTTTGTCGAGGCGATGGGACGCATAAACTATAGCAAGCTCATCAACGACCCGAAGGGCATCACCGGCAGCGTGACACTTGCCACAACGAGCGGCAAAGACGAGCTGACATACAACCTAAAGG
Source organism: Prevotella sp. (assembly GCA_017478025.1). Taxonomy (GTDB): domain Bacteria; phylum Bacteroidota; class Bacteroidia; order Bacteroidales; family Bacteroidaceae; genus Prevotella. Next base: position 73,787 of record JAFVGZ010000017.1, on the reverse strand, counting down.
ATTGGGAGGTGTGCCTGTTCCCCATCGTTGAAGGCGCTGCCCTTGACACCCTGCTCAGCGACATGAGCGCTATCCCCGTGCCTACTGCCGCTGCTCAGCCTGCCGTCAAGGAGGCTGTCAGCGAGCCTGACCGAGAGCCTGCGATATTATCGCAGGCACAGAAACAATGCCCCGCCTACTACCGCTCTTCCTTCAATGTGAAGAAGATTGGTGACACTTACCTCGATATGTCATCGTGGGGCAAGGGCCTTGTGTGGGTCAATGGTCACTGCCTGGGCCGCTTCTGGGAAGTAGGACCGCAGCAGACACTCTATCTGCCGGGCTGCTGGCTGAAGAAAGGTAAGAACGAGATTGTGGTGCTTGACATCGTAGGCCCCACAGCGGAGGCGGCACCATCGGCAAAGGGTGCCAAGGCGAAGTATCCCGTCATCCGCGGTGTTGCAGCACCAGTCAACGATATGCTGCGCAAGGACCGTATGCCAAAAGTGATGAAGGCCGTCCGCACACCAGCGAAACCATCTGCTGCACCAGCAGCGTCACAGGCTAACGATGCCGCGCCGGGGGCAAAGTAATGACGAATTGAGAATTGAGAGTTGAGAATTGAGAGTTGAGAATTGAGAGTTGAGAATTAAAAGAGGTCGAACATTATTTTACGCGGGCGAGGACGCCCACGTCCCCTCTATGTGGCAGCTCGCTGTTAGCCTCCTGCTCAGGCGGATTTGTAATGCGACTGCGATTAATTAATTCTACTTTCGTTAGTGCGCCCTGCAGGGGCAAAAGCCGAATTATTTAATTATCAATTTCCCTATTCCCGCTCCGATAAGCACGCCGAGGGTGTTGCAAAGTGCATCAAACCAATCGCCGGAGCGGCAGGTGGTGAGATAGGCCTGGGCTAACTCTACCAGGCATCCCTGAGATATAGGCAACAGTAACAGCCACGCGCTGTTGCTGTTGCTTTTTTTGTTGCCTGCGGCGGTGCCTTCAGCCTTGGTGCCCATGCCGTCAGCCTTGGTGCCCATGCCGTCAGCCTTGGCACTGCTGCTTCCGCTGGCCCTCCTGTACTCATAGAGTAGCACCAGTGTCTGCACGGCATACATGACGAAGTGCGTCCATTTGTCGATGAACGAGATTTCGTTTAGCGGTGTCTCGGGCACGGGTATGAGGCACACCACCCATATCGCCAGAGCAAGCAGGATGGTGAGGGGGTATTGTCGTAGAATGGTCTTCATTGTGTTTAATGTCCAATTTAGGGGACTGACAATTTGTCAGCCCGAAACATGCTGACTATCAGTGTGTTGCAATAGTAGGTCTTTTAGGCGGTAAAAGACCTGCTATTACCGTGTAAAAGACCTACTATTAGGCGGTAAAAGACCTACTATTAGAACGTAATAGTTATGCTGACAAAATGGCAGACCACGATTGGCAGTTTTTGGGTCAGTTTTTCGGGTTGTCTGACGGTGGATTTTCCCGTCAGAAGAGGTCGATGTAAAGGCATAGTCCGCCAGTGAAATACTTGAAGTTCACGAGCGCCGTCTGCACCAGGAAGTATTTGAACAGCCGGCAGTCAGCGCCTATGTTCACCTCTGTGCCGTCCCATTCGGCCATCACACGCAGTGGGCGGTAGAAGGCAGGATTGAATGTCACGCCGCCTACCACGCCCTCCCATTTGTGGTTGTAGTCACGCGTCCACTTACGGTATGCCACGTGTACTCCCAGTCTATTGCGCTTCATTTCGAAATGCTTGGTGAGTGCCAGGTAGAAGTTTTGGTAATACTTACTGCCTGATGCGCCACTGTCGCTGCTGCCCCACACGTCGTTGCCGCCTATGGCGACAGCGGGCCAGTAGCGCCCTTCCTTCAGCGGGCGTATGGCAACGGAGAAGTAACGGTCTTTGGCGTAGAAGCCGGTGGGCTGGGTGACGTCCTTGTTCCTATGGAGTTTCCACAGTGTGTAGCCATAGCCTATCTCTATCCATGAGAAGGGAGTGATGCTGAGATAGTTGGTGAGCGAATTGAATTTCTCTCCGTCACAGGTCATTCTGTCGGGGATCATCGCCTTGGGCACGTACTGTGCTCCCACGCGCGCCACGCCGGCAGAGTCCAGCTCAGCCGTCGGCACGTGTATCATGCCTGCCATGCCCACATGCTGCTGTGCCATCACGGGGATGCTCAGCAGGAGCAATGCTATATATATAATAAGGTGTCTGCGCATGGTTATTTCTTACGCATTGCGCCCCAGTTGACGTCTATAGGATACTGACGCTCGTTGTCTTCTGGGTCGGTGTCATACATCTTCATTGATATGCCGTCGCTCTGAGCATTGTATGTCAGGCGGAAATTGGATGCCGGTCTGAATGCCACCTTGCGCTTGCTGCGCTTGTATGGCGGTATCATCATGACGACTTTGAAGCCTCCGGCCTCCGTGTGGTTGCTGTAGGTGTTGGACGGGTCTTTCTGGTGTATCTGGCCGTAGATGCCCACCGTGCAGTAGGTGAAGTGGCGCATGATCTCCAGCTGGGCTCCCATCTTCTTGTTCAGGTAGCGTCCACCGGAGAGGACGAACTCCGTCTCCCATTTCTCCAGATAGAACTTAGCGCCTGCTATGCCTGTGAACAGCCAGTCCTTGCCGAAGGTCTCCTCGTGATTGCCCTTGAAGTCAAAGCCCAGCGCCCAGTGTCCTGTCACGCCTGCCTGTGCCATGAAGAGCAGCCAGCTGTTGACGGGCCACATCCACTTGATGTCGGCACCCATGCGCTCGCGGTTGAACAGACCTGCGGAGAACTTGAAGTGCTGGCGTGTATTGGTGAAGTGGACTTGTTTGGATAGCACCGTCATGTTGAGGCGTACCATGCTCATGCGCTCGCCATAGCCGTAGTTGGCGACGGGTACGTGTATCTGTCCTGCCAGCATCAGGTCATTGCCGATGTGCCATTTGGCTCCCGGGGTGAGATTGAGGAGCACGTCATAGAGGCGCAGGAAGTTGCGGTCGGCGTAGTTCAGCTCTGCACCGCAGAAGATTGCCACCTGATGTGGGCGTGGCTGCAGGCTGAGGTCCCATGCTCCGCGTGGGAAAGATGGGGCGTCAGAATCCGTGGCGACCATAGCTGGGGCTGCGATGGCTGGTGCTATGTCGGCGCTTTCCGTGTCTGCAGTGCTGTCCATGTACGTTGTATCACGCGGGATGACGACATCTGGCTTAGCGCGCGCGACGATGGTATCGGCAGCAACACCGCCGATGACATAGTCCGTAGGACTGCCGCTGACAGTGACGGCAAGCATGAGGAGGGGAAGGGTGATGAGGTATTTCAGCATGACAAAAAAACTCCGCCCAGCTGTAGGGCAGCCGAGCGGAGTTGCTGTTATGGTCTATGTGAGTGGCTCACACTTATAATCTATTTCTGCCACACAGGTGATTAGTTGCTACCACCAGAGTGGATGTTGATAGGCTCTGTGCTGGTTCTTACGATAGCAGCGTCGATGTCGCCGTAAACACGGGCGGTGAAGGTAGCTGTGCCAGACTTGAAGGTGTAGTCATACACTTTCTGTACGAGGCGGATGACAACGTAGCCGTTCTTGTCGATAGTGAATGTGGCCTCACGATTGATAGAACCGGGAGCGCCAAACTTGTTCTTCAGGAAGAGGTACTTAGCGCCGTCGGCAACTACGTTTGAGGTGAAGCCAGTCTGGTGTGCATACTTGAAACTGTTCTCACCAGCCTTAGCCTGCTGTGAAATCTCACGTGTTACGGTGCTCTCCTTAACATCTACAACCTCAACAACCATCTCTGCCTCAATGGTAGAGAAGTGCTTTGCCTTAGCATAGAGGCGGCCATTCTGCCAATATACCTGCTCAGCCTCGTCGGAAGTGAACTCGCAACCATTGCCGTCAGCTAGTGCAATAGACAGTGTGAGGGCCTTGTCGAACTGTGCGCCGTTAGGCTTACAGAGCAGCTCCATAACGGCTGCGCTAACTTCCTCACCCTTCTCCAGCTCGTCAGCACCGACTACGTCAGCATCTGGATTAACTACTGTTACAGAGAATGGATCGGTGGTGTTACCGCTGATGTTTACGTCTGATGGTACCTCAATCTGAGCTACGGTACCCATAGCAGCCTGGTTTGCTGCATCGTTGGCAACGGTGTTACCCTTTGCAGCATCCTGAGCAACAGTGTTGGTTGACTCCTTAACCATTGTCACGTTGACAATTTTTACGGTGTTGTTCTCAGAGAAATTCACGTCAGCGTTGTAAGGCAGGTAACCGTTAGCGGTTACTGACAGAGAGCCAGAGTAAGAGTTGACGTTCTCGCTGGTAGCGAATGTCACCTCTGTGCCTGTCTGAGTCTTACCATTGAAGGTGACAGTGGCAGCTACATTAGACTTGACTACCAATACGTAATCATAAACATTTACGACTGCACCGCCTGTTGGGTCGTCGTTGTCACTGTCACTACAGCTTGTGGTAGTGAACAGACCAGCTGCCACAAAGGCAAGCATGGCAAGGAATTTAACATTCTTCATAAGTAATGATTTGTATAAATTTTTTTTATTGTTATGTTTTGTCACTAACAGTTGTGCTATATACATAGTACAATCTGTGTGCAAAGTTACGCTTTTTTTTTTATACCACCAAAGGAAATTGGCAATTTTATTTGTTTCTGTCCGATAAACGCAGAAAATCCTATCCAACTCTATGCTACACAGGAACTGTGATGCTTTTGGATTTGTGACAGGTCCCCATGTATTCAGCTCGGTGTAGGCTTATGTAGGTTCATGTAGGTTTATGTAGGTAACCTACATAGGATAACGCATTGAATCATAATACGTTGCATGAAAAATGTAGGTAAAACGCGAAAATGCGGTTAAAAAACAAAAAAAGTGTTCCCCCCTTAAGTATAGGGGAGAACACCTTTCCTATTATTATGTTATGGTATGACCTTCACATCTGTACCCAGACAGTGAGGTTTTGCCTCACTGCCGGCGCTATTGTGAGAGTGCGACCACAGAGACTCTTAATCGGCAGTAACCCAGGGAACTGCAATCCCAGGAGCATGCGCCGACGGAGGGTCTATGTATTGGGCGTGGCCTTAGTTGATGATGAAGTCGTCTTCCTCACCAACGACACCTATGCCTCCTGCGTCCTCGTTGCCGTTGTAGTCACCATAGCTGTCTTCACCTACGCGGTACTCTGCGGGACCACTGGCAGCCATCAGTTCATCATCGTTCTCGATGGGGTCGAACTCTATACGCGGTATGATATATACTTTCTTATCCATTGTCTGAATGTTATAGTATCTCTTAGGGAGTTATTAGTCGCTATTATGATTATCTCTCTGGCTTCACAATGTATGCCTTGCCCTGCTTTACGTAAACGCCGGGAGCCAGACCCTGCAGGCTGTCGCCTGCCTGTGTGCCGTTGATATTGTAAACGGCCTTGTCTGCGCCATTGTCAGAGCTTGCCTCGATGATTACGTTCTCAACACCGGTGATATCTTCTTCCAGCCCGAATACAGACATCTGTTTTACGTTGGCTGAAACCTTGTTGAAGTAGTTATTCCAGTCATCCAGGCCACCGTCGCGTCCAAGGTTCTGTACGATACTCTTGAACGGAGTCCATACTGCGTTGTCTTTGTTCAGAATAAAGAACTTGGTCACACCGCCGCTCTGACCGTAAGCGTAGGAGTAGCGAGGTATCTTAACAGGAACAGAGTTGCCGTCGGCGTCATAGGATGCGGTAGTGTTGAAGTTACCAATGAAGCGGTAAGCTACGCCTGAGCCGCTTATTGTATAAGGTGTCTCAGAGTTTGCCTGTATCATTGTAGGCAGTGGATCACCGACGGTGAACTCTGGTATGCCGAAGTTACGAATGGCTACGCCTGAAGGGTCATCGCTTTCCTCCATAGGATAAATCATATAAGATTCGCGTGCGTAGATGACGATATCATTATCTGCAGGTTCTGGATTTGCCTTGCTGTAGTTAGCACCATAGGTGTAAATAATAGAACTACCATTATTCTGTACTTTTCTCTCAGTCTTGTGATGATATACGTCGTTGGTGAACTCCAGGCGAAGAAGTTTACCGTCTGTCTCTGTGGTGCGAATCACGCGAGAGAAGAGACATACGTGTGTGCCCTCACCGAATACTTCATCAATCTGTTTCTTTGTCATGTTGAATGGCAAGCAGATAGAATACCAATGACCACTTTCGTATTCAAGCTTGAAAGGTATTTCGTATGGGCTGTCATTGCCAAGTACGAAGCGGCGGGTTCCCTGATAGAGGATGAGTGAGAGATAGTCTTTCTCATCTTCGGTCAGCTCTCCCCATGTCTTTTCTGCAAGTTTAAGCTCTTTACCATAACCATGACTATTATTTGCGTCTGCAACCCTATTGGTGCTGTAGTCCAGACTGTTTGCATTGACATACAGTGCGTCCTCCTTCATCCACTCAAACATCTCCTCGGTGAGAGTTGGGCGATACTCTGTGACGCCGTCCCACTCTACACCGTTTGCCACTGTGACGAAGTTACGTGTCCACTGTGTCTGTGATGGCCATACCTGCTGTGAGCCGAGGTAAGTGTCTATGTAGCCGGGCTGGACGTTTTCTGCATTTACTGATTCTGTCAGTGCACCTTCTCCGCTCATATAGTACACCAGATTACTCTTTCCGCCTGTCGTACCTTCCTTAAACGCACTGCCGAAAGTCGCATTAGTTACTGGGTCAGTAAGAGTTGCAATGTTTGCACTATATCCGGCAAACTGGAACTCGCCGTCTTCGGTAAAGTTACCTGTCACATAGCGGCGTGTGATATCGCGATAGGTCTTAGCCTGTTCACTCGTCAGACCAGCTGGGAAATGGAGGATGGTGAAATAATAGCCGTTGTTGATATAATTCTCACGATTAGCATATCCCTGCTGAGCATTGTCGGCGGTGCTGCCTTCTGTTAAATAAGGGTTGAATCCATTGTTACCCATCTGGGTGTTAGCGCTGAAAGCGGTGACGTTACCCCAATCGGAACTTACACCATACGGAGTGCCCACTGGGCATACCGGAGCTGTCTTGCCCGTGAAATAGATGTCCTGATACCAGCGGCTGATGAAGCTGCCAGGGCCAAGATACTTGATTGTGGAAGGGAATATGATTGACGTCTGGTCGTGAAGCTCACTTGTGAGGCCGAAGGCACTGTTGCCTACGTACTCCAAACCTTCGTTCAACTCAAGGAACTTCAGGTTCGTGAGGTTGACAAATGCCGATGCCTTTACTTTCTTCAGCCCGCTGGGCAGGATGAAGGGGTCCTCTTCTGTGCTTGCCAGCTTGTTGCAGCCGCCAAAAGCCTCCTTGCCGATCTCCTCCAATGAAGATGGGAGCACGATGCTGCGACCTTCTACGGGCGCGCCCGTGATATTAAGATTGGTGAGGGCGGCGCAATTGCTGAATGCATTATCGCCAATCACTTTCAGTCCCTCTGGCAGGTTTACTGTTGTGATGACAGAAGCATTTGATAATGCACTATTGCCAATCCTCGTGTATCCTGAGGGTACTGTCAGCGTCTTGAGAGGACTCTTATTATTGATTCCATCTACCAGCGCAGAGGCGGGCAATGTCATCTCATTTCCAACCTGCGGCATCATGGGGATGGTGAGGTCTGTAACCGTAGGTACATTCCAGTTTGCGTTAGGATTTATGAGTATATCTTTGAATGTCTGTTCTCCCGTGAGCTTCAGTGTTGCTTCACCCAAATCAACAGTGGTGATATTAGTTCTGGGCGCAGTTCCGTTGTAGAGAATTTCCTGCGCAATCTGTGGGTCTATCAGCATTTCACCTTTTGTGCCGGTGTTCTCAAACACTACCTTGGTGTATGAATCAGAAGAGAGTTGTGCAAGCAGAGCGTCCTTGAAGGTCGTTACTATCTCTGCATCCTCAAGATATGATGGGTTAGCTGCGAAGTATGCAGCATTGTCAGCTATCTGAGTGTATGTAAACCAATTCTGAGGAGCGTAAAACAAATCTCCTGTATGGTAGGTGTATTGCTGATCTTTAATGAGTAGTTCCTTTGTAGTGCCGTCGTTTTGTGAACGATAGAGGTTTTCCTTAGCAACGTATGTTGTTGTTGTACTGATATAATTTGCCAATTGCGTCTCTGTAAGAAGTATGCTCGCATCAAAATCAAAAACATCTCCATTATTAGCAGGTTCGTTCAACTTGACGTAATATGTATAACCAATGTTGTCCTTCCAATAAATTTCAGTATTGGTACGGGTACCTGAAGTTATACGGTCTCCTTTAATCTTAATGACTGTTTTGTAATTAGCGTCATCCCATGTGTACTCAACTTCAAAGATGAAAGTGTCGTTGGCACTGGCCACCTCGTTCCAGCCTTGGGATGTATTTACGGAATATGTGTAATCAGAATTTTCAGGAACACCACCATTAAACAGCTGCATGTATGCAGGTTCTTTACGATAATAAGTTGCGCTAAGCGTGTAGTCTTCCCCCTGGTTTGCAGTGGTATTTCCCCATTGGTCATAAAAGATGTTTCCATTGGCAGCGGCGGCAAACACCTTCTTGGTGCTGGTCTGGCTCAGGGTTGTCAGGTCGCCATAACCTTTGATGGTGAGCGTCTTGCCACCATCGGATTCTACAAACTCAAAGCTGGCGTCATCTGCAAATGCCGCCATTCCTGTTACTGCCATAAGAAGCAGCAGAAGAAGTTTAATCTTGTTCATACGTCTATTTTATTTTCTCTACTTAATTTTCCCAGTGTGTCAGCGTTACTCAGTACTGCGTTCCCGGCATTATCGGTGCCGGTTGTCAGCGTTGTTAGCGTTGTGTTGTTGTGTCGTTTGTGTTGCGTTGTAGCGTTGTTATTGTCAGTTTTCGGTGTCCGTCAGGCTTTCTCTGATGTGCTGCCGCACATGTTTCCATTCTGTTGTACGCTGCTCTTCAAGTCTGAGTGCCGTGGAGCAAAGGTGCGTTGTTGTTTTCGTCTTGCCTGATTTTCACTTCTGGTAGCGCTTGTTGTCGCGCTATTTTTCTCTCTTTCCGTGTCGGTTTTTTTGTTGTCTTTGCATTTCTTGCCACTGTTATAGCGGCCTTAGTGTATCTCGGAGATTGGAACGCTGGGTGCAAAATTAGGTATATTTTTTTAACTACTTAACTATGTTAATAACAAATTGTGCACGTGCACAGAATTTAATGATAAATGTCAAGGCTGGCACAGCATGGTGTGAGCAAATTACCATGTGATGCTCATACCCATTGAGACGCTGGCATTGCTGCTCAGCGGTATCATCTCTTTGGAGAATTTGCCCATGATATGATCCATTCCGAAGAAGAAATTATATCCTTTTGGGTGTATGTGGATCATCCATCCCATGCTGGTGGAGTAGGTGCTGTATGCAAAGCTCAGCGCTCCGTCGAGCCAGTCGAGCGGTGAGATATTTGCGTTCAGGCGTGCCTCTGTCCATGCAAAGCGTCCCAGGCGGGTGGTGCTGAGCACGCCGAAGGAGAGCCGTCTGTATGCCGGCAGGGTGTATTTGCCTGCTGCTGTGAAGGTTGCGCCAATCCCTGTGGTGCGTCCACCTTGGTCTCCCTGATCCACAAGTGATGCAAAGTCGGCTATCTGGTCGCTGTATCGCTCTACCTGGGTATCGAATCCCTCAGGAGCATGACGGTCGTGCACGTCGATGTCGTGGAAGCCTCTGAATATGAAAGGCTTGCTATCATTGCGTGCTACTATCTGGTTGCTCCATGATATGAAGCCCAAATCGAGCAGAGAAGCGCTCACCTCCCAGTCCTCGTTTATCTTATACACGGCACCCAGATCTACTCCGACGCCGAAGCCTCCCAGCCCTGCGCCATCTACATCGGCACCGTTTACGCGCTCATAGGTGCCGCCTCTTTTATAGTCGCGTACCTCAGTCTTGTACTTAAAGCCCCTCATCGACACGTTCGCCTCGCCGTTGAGCGTCATAACCCATTGGTTATCACTCTGTAAGTCGGCTGTGACATTGTTCAGGTCCAGCGTGCCTTCAGCTATGCCGAACAGCAGTTTCACCTTTCCTCCCACGCGCCATTTCTCGTTTATCTGGCGAGAATGTCCGAAGGCCAGCTCTGTAAAGCTCTGCACCTCGCCGTTGATGTCGCCGATATTGTAGTGCTTGTTGCCCTGATTGGCAGCAAAGGCGAAGAGCTCGTAAGGCAGTTTCATGGCGGCATCGGTGCGCACGTTCAGCTCCACGGTGTTGTATCCGCCGAAGGATTTGAAGCCTACGGAGGCGAGGCTGATATTCTCCTGCACGCGGAGACGGTTTGTCTCACTCAGTCCGCTCAGCACGTTTCCGGTCAGATAGGGGTTCATGAACGTGGTCTTCTTTCTGTCGCTGGTGATGCCGTAGAGCGGATTGTCAAACATGATGTCCTCCAATCCAAAGTTACCCATCGACTTTACGTTGACGTTGCCTATGACAGGAATGGCCACATACGACTGCTCATTGCCTATGGCGGGGTTCATCGTGTGGCGTGTCTTCAGGTCATCACTGAAGTAACCGGTGTTCAGTCCCTGTGCCATCACTGTGGCAGAGCTGCAAAGAAGCATTATTATCAGCGTCAGGGCCGGTGCCAGTCGGAGGGAGAATGTATGTTGTCTGTGGTTCATAGCTTGCTATTGTTGATTGTCATTATGTTGTTCTGTTGCCCTTCAGGGCATTTCCTGCTTGTTCGCAAGGCTTGCGCTTAGATGTTAAAGTCGGCTACGAGCTTGCCAATGAAATATACTTTGATGTCATCCATCTTCAGGGTGTGGGTGATAGCGTTTAGCTGAATGCCTGCGCTTGGGTGTCCTTTGAATGTGAACTGCATTCCGTCTATGTCGTGCATGGCGCGATCCACTTTCTCGTCCATTCTCAGTTTTGCCGGTGTCACCACTCGCTTTACGCCGTCAGGCGATGCTGCCACGTTGCGATCCACGTTTATCTCTATCCTGTCGCGGCTGATGGGGTTGCCCTCCACGTCTATTGCGACGACTGAAACCTCCATCTCCTGAGGCATGCCGTTGTCCGCATTCACCGTTGCCGACATATAGGCATCGTCCATGAGGCTGAGCTTTCTGAAGTCCCGGTTCCATCCGTTTTCTACAAAGACAAACACCAGTGTGGTGCCTTCTTGGAATGTCAGCGGCGCAGTGAAGCGTAGTGTGGGCGTTATGGTATAGGTCTTGCCTGCTGCTATGGCCTGTCCCGTCATGTCATCGGCCTTTACCGAGGCATCGAAACGGATGCGATGGGGCACAACGGGCATGATGTCTGCCAGGTTGCTGACCTCTTTCACCTGCGTATATCCGGTGGCATCGATGCCGTCGGCATGACGACAGATGCAGATTGTGGATGTGCCGGACTTCTCTATTCTCAGCCCGTCTATGTGCACAGTGGCAATCTTCTTGCCCGCCTCGTCGTAGGAATTCAGGTCTCCGCTGACTGTTCCGCCCACAGGCATGTCGCTCTTTATGGTCAGAATAAACTGCGGATTGTCCAGCTTCAGGACTGCATCCTTGTGTGCCAGGAACTCCGGAGCGTGCTCAATCGTCACCTCTCCAAAGCTGCATACCGCCGATTCGGGTTGGTATCCTGTGCCGTTGCCCCCGCCCGGTGCGGCTGTTGCGCCACCGGGCACCGTAATGGTAATCGGCTTGACGTTGTGGTCCGACTTCTCCATGAGGTAATTGCCCGTAGCATGGTCTATGTGAACCAGGTCATTACCTCTTAGGTCTATCAGATCGCCCATTGTGATGTACTTGGTACTGCTGGTTGGTACCTGCAGGGTATCACCGCCCACACCGACGGTAGCGTCGGTATATGACAAATCATAGTCGTTGTCCTTACATGATGCCAGTGCCATACATGCAAAGACAAAGCATAATGCACATTTCACTCTATATGAATTCTTTTTCATAATACTGAGGTTAGGAGAATGAATTTAGGTTATGTTATGAGCAGATGGGAGGCAATGCCCTCCACAGATTGTAGCCCGACCGAGAATCGAACTCGGATCTAATCTTTAGGAGAGACTTGTTCTATCCATTGAACTATCAGGCCTTAAGCAGAATTTTGCAGCTACCAAATGCCAGGTGCGTTGCTTCGCTGCTGGCAAGTAAATGCATTCTGTTACTATCGTAGGGCAATTGCCTCCCGTCTGTTTCTAAATGCAAAGGTACTGTTTTTTATGTAACAAATTACCGAATGCTAATCATATTTAAGATTTATTAACGGTAAAACTCGAGTAAGGCTATTACCGGGAAGTGGTCAGACATGCGTACGGACCGGTCTGTCATGGTGTGGATTGGGGTGAATTGTTGCGAGCACAGGATGTTGTCTATCCTCACGCGCATAGCGTTCTGATATATAGTATATCCCGGTCCTGTTGCCGCCTCCTGGTAGCAGTCGGTGAGGGGCGCGATGTCCGCAGTCCCCTCTGTGTCAAGCCTTTGCGGGTGCTGAATGCGGTAGTGCGTGTAGCTGTGCGGTATGTCGTTGAAGTCACCGCATACGAGCAGCGGCATCTCGGGGTGTTCCGTCATCTGCCTTGCAATGAAGTCAGACACTATGTCGGCCTGGAGTGCGCGTATCTGTGACGCCGCAGAAATCTTTCCTATCAGATGGTGCGATAGGGAGCGCAGGCTATCCTTCTCTGCGTTGCCGTGTGCCATACTGTGCATGGCTGTAGAGAACTCATCCTTCTCCTTCACAGACATTCCCATCGTCTCCAGATGGCAGTTCACGATGCAAAGCGTGACGGGCTTTCCGCCGCCTTCCTCCTTGGGTATCTCCACCCAAAAGGCTGCTGCGTTGTTGCCCTTTGACTGTATGTCGATGCGCTGCTTGCGCTTTATGGGGAAGCGTGAGATAAGCGTTACGGTCAGTCCACCGCTGACGGGTGAGCAGATGGTGTCCATGTGGTAGCGCGGCCCATCGCTGAAGATGCTGTCAAAGAGTTCATATATCTGTGTGGATGGTGCCGACTCCTGCAGACACATCACGTCGGCCTTCTGGCTGTGCAGGTAATCCAGCATGTGTCTGAAGTCTTCACGGTCTGTGCCACCTCTGCTCCCTTTGCCCCAATTGCAGGTGTTATACGTCAGCACTTTAAGTCGATTTTCTGCGGTTCCATCGGTGTTTTTGCCCCATGCCACAGGGCAGTAGAGCGTTGTCGGACCGTATGCTGCAATGAGTGCAATGAACGATATGAGTACAAATCGCTTCTTGACGAACAGCCACATCAGCATGAATATCACCGTTGCTATCAGAAACACGGGGAAGGTATATCCCGCCAAAGCCAGCAACGGCCACTTCGTGGGGTTCAGTATCCCTGCGTAGCCCGTTGCCAGCATCGCAATGGCGATGAGGACATTGAGGAATATGAGTATGTATCTTATCTTACGTATGATATGTATTGAATGGCTTGTGGTCTGTATTCAAAACTTTCAACTGTTCCAGTCAGGGATCCTTGTACTACTTATTCTTGTTGTAGTATTCCACTGCAAGTCTTACGTTTTCCTTCACTGCATTGGATGTGAAGGTGGCGCCGGTCACGCCATCTACGTTGCTTTTCTTTATTTCCTTCACTGTCTTACCCTCGTAGAGCGGGAGCATCTTGCGCTTTATCATTGCGTTATACTTAGGCGTCTCCTGATTGCTGAGCAGTTCCACACGAGTGATCTTGTTCTTCTCGATATAGACTTTCAGCGGTGTTGCTCCTACGTATCCGCTCACTTTCTTGCCCAGGGTGGTGGTATTTACTACATACACGCTGCCTGATTTTGTCATAACGCTGTCGTCTGCCTTTCCTGCGCTCATCAGCGGCAGGGCAAAGGCGAGCAGCAGTGACAGTCTTAGGATTGTCGTTTTCATATTCTTGTGCTTGGTCTCTGTTTTGTTATCTATCTCTCCAACGGCGGGTCGTGATGCGCTTTTGGGAGTTTATGAAGTTGGATATGGCTTGATAAAACTACTTTGAGTCGAAGAGTTTCTTCTTCTCTTCGTCGGTCAGGCTGTCATATCCGGAGTGCTTTATCTTGTCCAGAATACGGTCTATCTCCTTCTCTTTCTCATTCTTGCGCGCGTTATAGTCCCAGTCGGCACTGTGTGCATTCTGGCTATTGCTGCTCCGGTTGCTCCTGTTTTGGCTTGAACTGCCGCCGTTGCCGCCCTTGAAGAGGTTGCGCAGCTTGTTGCTCAGGCGTGTGAAGAAGCCGTCTTCGCGTATCTCATAGCCGTCCCAGCCGTTGAAGCTGTAGCTGGTTTTGCGCCACATGCGTATGAGTATGTATCCGAACAACATGCCTCCGAGGTGTGCCACGTGTGCCACGCCGTCTGCTGCGCCGTGGGCATTGCCGATGGCAGACCAGAGTTCAATGGCTGCATAGCCTACCACGAACCACTTTGCCTTGATGGGCACGGGCAGGGGGAATATAAACAACCGCTCTTCGGGGAATGTCATGCCGAAGGCGAGGAGTATTCCATAGACCGCTCCTGATGCTCCGACGGTGGTAAATGCATTGAGCACGTGGCGGTCAGCGGCAGAGAGCGACATCATGTCGCTCAGTGTCACGCCTTGTGGAGCCAGCATGCTGTATATCTGAACGGCCTGTGACACCTCCTGACAGAGCGCTGCACCCAGTCCGCAGACGAGGTAATAGATGAGGAAGCGGCGCTGGCCGAAGGTGCGCTCTATCAGTCCGCCAAACATCCATAGCGCGAACATGTTAAAGAAGAGGTGCATCCATCCGGCGTGCATGAACATGTAGGTGAGGAACTGCCACACGTGGAAGTTCTCAGCCTGGATGTAGTGCAGGCCGAAGATAGATGAGAAATCAATGCCTCGCGGCTCCAGGACAACGGCTGCCAAGAAGCAGAGGACATTGATGATGAGAAGATTTTTCGTTATGACAGGTATTTCGCGCATAGTTGACGAAGTGGTTTCTATATAATGTTGTATATGTTAGATATATTCTTAGAAGTGCGTTTAATTGCAGCGCAAAATTACTAAAAAAGTGCAAGAAAGGGGGCAATTTGGCCCTTTTTACTATTATTTTTAGGTAATTTTCGCATTTTTTGCGCAAAAATGTTTGGTAGTTCTCAGAAAATAATTAATTTTGCAACCATAAGAATATGCGCCTATATTCCTAATATACAATAACTAACTTACAATTTTAATCCATTAAAACTATGAACAAGACAGAACTTGCAAAATCAGTAGCAGCTAAGGCTGAAGTTTCTCAGGCAATTGCTAAGGAAGCAGTTGACGCAGTACTTGACTCTATCCAGGAAGCTCTGAAGGGTGGCGATAGCGTTCAGCTCTTAGGTTTCGGCACATTCAGTGTTGCAGAGCGCAGCGCACGCACCGCTAAGAACCCACGTACCGGTGAGGTAGTTAAGGTTCCAGCAAAGAAGGTCGCTAAGTTTAAGGCAAGCTCTTCACTGATTTAATCAGTCGTAAGAGATAAAAAAGCTCCCGCAGTATGGCTTCTATCAGCCGCGCTGCGGGAGTTTTTTTATTGCCTATGCGGGGGCATTTATGGCATTCTCGGAGTTGTTTCGGTTTTGTTTCGCAGGTCGAAACAGTTTGTTTCGTAGGTTGAAACACTTTGTTTCGCAGGTGGAAACAAAGTGTTTCCCATTGAGAAACAACAGGACTGCTTTAGTCTAACGATTTCAGTTGACTACTTGGAGCCTTACTCATGATAGGAGTTGCCCCGGTTAAACTATAATGAGCTGAGCTTTGCAGTAGGTACGTTGCGTGCTGTTACAACGCCGTTCTTCAGCAAAATGTTTGCTGGGAACGACGAAAGTCCAAAGGTCTTCAGCAACGGAGAGTCCAGCATCTTGCCGTCGCAGATGTGTATCACATTGTCCGTGTTCTGGCTTCTGCGTATGCTGCGGCACTTACTCACCTCTGCATCGAGGCATATTGCCAAGGTGTGGTCTATCTTTCTTCCATCGGCGCCGCGCATGATGTTTGATGCTCTGCGCACCGCGTTCTGGCTATCGTAGTTCCATGAAGACCATACCACAATGAGCGTATTGCCCTGTGTCAGCTGCTCATGGCTCACCAGGTGGCCATCCACATCTACCGTAGTAAACCTTGGCAGCGGTTCTCCTATGGCCGGATGGTCCTCTTCGCGCATGTACTTCATTCGCATCCAGCGCGCAACGGGTGAATCCGGGTGCTCCCTGACATATTGGCGGGCATTCTTCTCCACTTCTTTGTCAGCTTTGCTTGACATTTCCTTACGCCATTCCGTAAACTCTTCGTTGAGCTTCGTGCCTTTCACTTCCACATCTTTCAGCTGCGATGCATCGCCCTTGATGTCTATGTCGCAGTCACGCTCCACAAAGACGGCAAGGGTCTTGAAGTTGGGGAACACAATGACGAGTGTGCCGTCGTGGCGCAGGTCTGTCTCGTAGGTGAAGCGTCCTCCCGTCACGGTGATGGTATCGATGGCAGCAATGGCTCCATCGGGAGAGAATACGAAGAACTTTCCCTGGTTCATGTGAAGCAGGTGGCCGTCAATAGTCACGTCATAACTGCCGCTGCCACACGATGAAACGGACAGCAGTAGTGCCGGGATGAATAGGAGGGGGAGTATGTAGTTATGAAAAAATCTCATAATCATCATACCGTGATAATAGTGCCGCGAGCGGGACTCGAACCCGCACGACCGTTTCGGGTCAAGGGATTTTAAGTCCCTCGTGTCTACCAATTCCACCATTGCGGCAGTGGGAATGCTATGCACCGGCGTGTGCGAGGTGCCGGTATTTCAGCGTGCAAAGGTAAGGATAATTACCGATATGGGCAAACCTCTTCACACAATTTAACATGCTGGCGTGCTTTAATTCCTGTAATGAGGAGCATTCAGGCGTGCTGTCTCACTTGAATTTCTTCAGCCGGAAGCTTGGCGTGGCGCGGAAGAAGACGCCGAATGAGACGTTGAAAGAGTTCTGGTCGGCGAAGAAAGCGAATGCCTCAACCCTTGCTCCGATGGCATACTGTGGCGTGAAAGCCTTGGTCCAGTCGGCTTTGAGATTGATGACTGAGGGGTAGCGATAGGCCTTTGTCTCAGACATCGTGCCGTAATAGCTGTAGCCCAGCAGCGTCTGAAAGTCGTGATTGTACATATATCCCGCCTTCAGGCCTACTCTGCATTTCAGCTGTGCGCTTGCTGCGGCATAGGCACCCCAGCCCTGTGTCACCTGCCATTTCTCGCCTTTGTTCTGGTCATAGCCCACGAGATGAGCCTCCACGGCCCACTTCCGGAGCCATGACGACGGCATCTGTCGCTGCAGCTCTATGCCTACGGAGGCGTTGAAGTGTGTTGTGACGGCCTTTACGGTGTCCAGTTCTCCGCCCACATGCTGTGCTATCAGGCTGACGGGCAGCGTGAGCGTATAGCCCTTGCGGGTCATTGAGGAACGCGTGGAGAGCAGGCTGAGGCGGTTTGACAGTCCGAAGCAGAAGGCCTCGCTGTGGTGGTCGCCGCGGAAGATAAAGGATTGCCAGTTGATCCACGCGTCAAAATGCCATCGCTTCAGGTCTATGAGCACCTGCGCACCCATCTCCGGGTCGGCCGTGAGGTTCAGTTCCTGGGCGTATAGCGGGTCTGGCAGCAGGTGGTTGCTGCCGCCATAGATGTCGCCGAGGACGATATGCACCGCTCCCAGCTTTGCCTTGGCGCGGAAGAAAGGCAGCAGATGCGTACCCTTCTGGTATTGGTCACCCTTCCACGAGGGCAGATCTTGATACATCAGCGAAGGGTATTTGATGGTGCCGGCATATAGCAGGGCGTGCAGTCCGGCCTGCAGCTGTACGTTGCGGAGCGGGGTATAGCTCACGGTGGGCTGTATCCACAGTCCCGGCAGAGTGTAGCCCTTAGCCATCTCGCCGTCCCATTCGTTGTCCTTGAAGAAAGAAAGGTTGTCAATGTGCAGCCGCAACTCCCCCACCGCTGTGCTATCTATGGCATAGCGGGACGTGAAGAGCGTGCTGTCCATCTGTGCCTGCAGGGGTAGGACAGTAATGAAAAGGAGGGAGGTGATAAGTGTGCGCCATACAGTGGCACACCACACGACACGGGAAATCAATACGTTGTGTTGCTGTTGAGTTGTTAATTATTCACCTGAAGTATCTGTCCGCTGTATGAGGCACGATACCTGTAGAGCTTTGATCCTGCCTCACCTTGCACCACAAGGCCGCCGTTGTTCAGGTCATAGGAGCGATGACACGTGGGACAGGTCACCCATTGTCCGCTCTGACTGAAGGCCAGACGGTGAGACGTCATGCCCCCGCTGTAGCAGTTCGGACACTGTCCGTCAAAGGCATAGATGGTTCCTGTGTTAAAACTTGAGCTGCCAATGAATAGTCCGCTGCCGTTGTCTATACCGAGAGCCCAAAGCTCCGGCTGCTCGCTGGCAACGGGTTGCACCAAATCAGCATCCTGTCCAAAGGCCTCAATCTTCACTGTTCGGTTGCCCGTGAGCGTGATATGTATGAATGTACCCCATGAGGAGCACGCCGATTGTACCTTTGTATTGTTGTGGATGGCGTTGTTGAAGAAGAAGCGGCAACGGTATCTGTTGTTGTATTCATCCTCCAGCTTGCCGCAACCGCATATCATCAGCAGTGCAACGAGTAGGGTAGGGAGGTGTCTCAGTAATGTTTTCATATTCCTTTGATAAGTTTTTTCTTCTCTGACGAAGCGAATCAATTGCCTCCCTTGATAAGTTTCTCTTCAGCCTCGAGAGCACGCTCAAAGTGGAAATCCTTGAGTATCTGGTCCATCAGTGCGGTGATGCGGTCGTTGCACAGATTGCCTATAGAGCCCTCGTGGGTGTGGTGTATCTCCTTGTTGGGGGTGAAATTGCCCGCCTCAATGTCCAGTCCCACCTTCTTGTAGGCATCGCGGAACGGCATGCCCGCAGCTGCAAGGCGGTTCACCTCTTCTACGGAGAAGATGGCATCGTACATCGGATTGTCCAGAATGTCGCGCTTCACCTCCACCTTATTTATTATATACGCACACATGCGCAGGCAGTCTTTCAGCTCGTCGAAGGCTGGCAGGAAGCACTCCTTGATAATCTGCAGGTCGCGGAAGTAGCCGCATGGCAGGTTGTTCTGTATGAGTGTCACCTGTGTGGGCAGTGCCTGCAGCTTGTTGCACTTGGCGCGGATGAGCTCAAAGACATCGGGATTCTTCTTGTGGGGCATGATGCTTGAGCCCGTGGTGCACTCCTTTGGCAGCTTGATGAAGCTGAAATTCTGTGAGTTGAAGAGGCACGCGTCAAACGCCATCTTGGCCATTGTGCCCGCCAGACCGGCTATGGAGAACGCCACGTTGCGCTCCATCTTGCCGCGCCCCATCTGGGCATAGACCACGTTGTAGTTCATGGAGTCAAAGCCCAGCAGGTCAGTCGTCATCTGACGGTTGAGGGGGAAGGATGAGCCGTAGCCCGCAGCAGAGCCCAGAGGGTTGCGGTTTGTCATGCGATATGCCGCCTGAAGATAGAGCATATCATCGGTGAGCGACTCGGCGTATGCCCCGAACCACAGTCCGAAGCTTGACGGCATGGCAATCTGCAGATGTGTGTAGCCGGGCATGAGCACGTCCTTTGTGGCGTTGCTCTGGGCTATGAGCTCGTCGAAGAGAGTCTTTGTCTCCTCCACTATCTCGCGCAAAGCGGCGCGGGTGAAGAGCTTCAGGTCAACCAATACCTGGTCGTTTCTGGAGCGTCCGCTGTGTATCTTCTTGCCCATATCGCCCAGGGCGCGGGTCAGCAGCAGCTCCACCTGAGAGTGAACATCCTCGATGTCGTCCTCAATGACAAACTCTCCACGCTCGCAGAGGGCGTAGATGTTGCGCAGCTCCTGCAGCAGTTGGGGCAGCTCGTCATCGGCGATGAGGCCTATGCTGTTGAGCATTGTGATGTGGGCCATGCTGCCCAGCACGTCGTATTTTGCCAGATAGAGGTCCATCTCGCGGTCACGCCCAACGGTGAAACGCTCTATCTCCTTGTTGATTTCAAATCCTTTTGACCAGAGTTTCATTCAAATTGACGAATTAACGAGTTAACAAATTAACGTGATGTCGATATGTCGATATGTCGAAATGTCGGGATAACGAAATTACGAATTAGTTTCAATAGTTTATCATGCAGAGCATGTCGGCAAACTTATCCAGTCCGCTTTTTATCTTGTTGCCGAGCATCATCTTCAGCATTGGGTTGAGGTCGGCCTTCAGTGTGAGGCGCATCTTCGTTGCCTCCTGGCTCTCATTGCTGGCAGCGGGGAGCACCTGAATCCACATATTAGCCTCTACGGGTGACTGCTCCGTGGCAAACTTGATGGTCTTGTTCTCCTCGCGCTCAATGATGCAGAGAGATATTTCGCCTATCATCGGTGCGGGTACGGCGATGCGATCCTCTGTGAGCTGCACGTCTTTCAGGCTGTCAAGCATTGACGGGTCTTGCCCTGCTTGCTCCATTTGCTGGCGAATGGTGTCGTTATCCTGAGCTGATGACAGCAGCGGACGCAGGTTCTCAAGATTGCTCAGCATGGCGTAAACACGCTCCACAGGGGCTGAGATATACTTTACTTCACTTTCGAATTGTGTCATTGTTGTTTCTTTGGGTAGTTTCTTATTATTAGGCTGCAAAGGTAATACTTTTTTATGGAACTGAGAAGATTGGACGCAGAAAATTGAATTTCTGTGTGTTAAATGTATCCTATTTACAAAGGTTTTTGTACCTTTGTCGCAGATTTTATATCCTAAACGATTATCAATCTACATAAACTAAACAACAAAAAGCAACACATGAAGAGAAATTTTATTGTGTCTTGCTTGCTGTCGCTGTGTGCGATGGCAAGCTTTGCGGCTGATGTACTGGTCAGCGAACCGTCCTTTTGGTGCTTCGACCAGTTTGATGCTGGCCGCACCTTCCAGACGTTGACCCCCTTTAACGGCCTCTACCTCCGAGCCTCCAGCGCCAGAACTCTGACCATTGAGTCGGGTTCATACGAGGGAACCTTCAGCGACGGCAGTAAGTGGAGCGTGCAGCGCATCGGAACAAACGTAGCAGGAAATATCTTTGACTCTAAGGGCATGACGGCTTCGCAGAGTACGGTAAGCAAAACAACCGATGACTGTTTTGCCATCCACGTGGCCGTTCCCGGTACGTTGTATGTCATAATGAAGAACTCCAGCAACTACGATGGACGTAAAATGGTCATGAAGTTCAACGGAGAGACAGTGCAGGAGTTCCCTACCTCTACGTCGCCTAAAGAGCTGAAGCACACGGCCACCACTGAAGGCGTGTACTTCTTCACCTCTGACAGAGCCTATAGCCTGTTGGCAGTACGCTTCGTGCCTGATGTAAAAGAGTATAGCATTATGGCTCCGGCTGACTGTTTCTCTTTTGCCTCACCGCTCAATCTCGACCTGAGCAAGTCAGAACTCAGGGCATACGTCGCTGAGTCTGTCAAGGACGACAAGGTGAACATGAAGCGCATTGAGACCGTTCCGGGACAGACCGGCGTAGTGATGCGCGGCAAGGCGGGGCAGACATACACCGTGCCAGTGATGAAAACAGCCGGTGAAATAGGCAATAACATGCTCTATCCGGCCATGACTGCGAGAAAGGCAAAGAGTGAGGAGGCAGTGGATGGATCAGCCTCTTACCACCATAACGGAGATAATTTCTCTGCCGAGCTGGTTCGCCGCTGGCAGGAATACTGGCAGGAGCGCCCCGGTCAGGGCACTCGTGTGAATGCCGGTGGTGTGAAGATTATCTTCAGTGACTCGCAGACCCACAGCCGCGGAGTGGAGAATTTCCGTACCAGCGGCATTGTCGATCCCATGCGTCTGCCTAAGGATGCGTTCTATACTCACCAGGCAATGTGGGACGGATGGGTTGATGACCTGAAGCCCCACACCTACATCTGCGGCCACTGGAACTATGATGAGGGCATGACCATACCTCGCATCTACGTGGTCTCCACCAGCCCTGCGGTTGAGTTGGTGCTCCCGGGCGACAACATTCTGCAGCCTGCAAGCAAGGAAGGTGACTTCCTGTACACCTTCACCGATGTGCCATACGTGGCAGGTACGCTCACCGCTATCGGCTATGACGAGCAGCACAGCGAGCAGTCACGCTATTCTCTGGAGACCACAGGCGAGCCCGCTCAGCTGGTTCTCACTGCCATGAAGCATCCTACGGGCTGGAAGGCCGACGGTGCCGATCTGGTTCTGGTTGATGTGGAGATATTGGACAGCAAAGGCCGTCGCTGCCCGTTGGACAACCGCGATGTGACTTTCACTCTTGACGGACCGGCAGAATGGCTCGGCGGCGTGGCTCATGGCTCTACCAAGCCCATTGGCAACCGCTGGACCAACGATAACTATGTCCGTGCCACCACGCTGCCGGTGGAGTGCGGCATCAACCGTGTCATGCTGCGCTCGCTCCCTGAGGCAGGTGAGGTAAAGCTCACGGCAAGCGCTGAGGGACTGGGATCAGCAAGCATTGACTTCACCACCATCCCCGTCGAGACTGTCGGCGGACTGTCAACATTCAAGCCGTCAGACGGTCTGAAACCTGTTCTGGACCGCGGCGAGACACCTTCTGAGCCCTCATTCGTGCAGAGTCTCGTAGGCGTTCCAGTGAAGAGTGCCAAGGCGGGCAGCGGAGGTGACCCGAAGACATGCTACGATGACAAAGAGACCACCTCATGGTCAAGCGGCAACACGCTCAACACCTCGTGGATAGAGTTTACTTTCAACGAACCGGTGAAGCTGAAGGAGATTTCATGCAAGATGGGCGGCACCAACTTCCGCACCACGAGCTATCCTCTCGCCATCTATGCAGGCGAGACTGAGGTGTGGCGCGGCTGGACCCCAAAGTCGCTCGGATATGTGCGCATGAAGCTCAGCGAGGCACCTGCCTCTGAGACTTATACGGTCAAGATGCTGAACCAGAGCACCACGGGCGATGCCTTCGGGGATATCGTGGAGTTGAGCGGCTCAACGGCAGCAGTGTCAGGTAGCAGCTACGTGCTGAACATTGCCGAGATAGAATTCCTTAAAGATGCAGGAAACGAATAACGAATAAAAGACAACTAATAATTTTCCGAGTGAACTATGAACAAGATATATAGAATACTTCTGATAAACCTTTCGTTTGTCATCTGCCACCTGCTGTCAGTCCCGGCAATGGCGCACGAGGTGTATAACTTCAACAGCGATTGGGAGATAGACTATTCTGAGCTGGCATCGGGCGTGAAGACCGGTACCGAGCGTGTCACCTTGCCCCATGCCTGGAACGAGGATGAGGCCTTCAAGGTCTATATCACCGACCAGAGCGACGGTATAGTATGGTATCGCAAGACGTTCACCCTGCCCGAGTCGGCACAGGGTAAGCGCGTAATCCTGGAGTTTGAGGGCTGCCGCTTGGCTGCCGACGTGTTGGTGAACGGCAAGACTGCCGGCTACAGCGAGAACGGTGTCATGGCATTCGGACTTGATATCACCGGCCTGCTCAAGGCGGGTGAGAATCTCGTTGAGGTGAAAACCAACAACTCCTGGTCTTATCGCAAGAGAAATACCAATACCACGCTGCAGTGGAACAGCAGCAATTTCTACTCCAACTATGGCGGTCTGAACAAGAATGTATGGCTGCACATACTGCCGGAGGTGCACCAGACGCTGCCGCTCTATTCCAACCTCGGCACCACAGGCGTGTATGTTTATGCCAAGGACTTTGACATTCCGTCGCGCAAAGCCACTATCTGCGTGGAGAGCGAGGTGCAGAACGACGGCGCAGCAGCAAAGGATGAGCCGCTGGAGGTCATCATCACCGAGCTTGACGGCACAGAAATCGCCCATTTCATCGGAGTTTCGGGGCAGATTTTACCTGCTGGTAAGCGTACAGTGCTGAAGGCTGAGAAGGAGGTCAGCGGCCTGCATTTCTGGTCTTGGGGCTACGGATATCTCTATAATGTCAAGACCATCGTTGCCAATGACACCGTTGTCACCACCACGGGTTTCCGCAAGACTGAATTCAAGAACGGTATGTTCTACCTCAACGACCGCGTCATGATGGTACACGGATATGCCCAGCGCACCACCAACGAGTGGCCCGGAGTGGGTATGAGCGTGCCTGCATGGGTCAGCGACTATAGCAATGACCTGCTGGTAAAGTCAGGCGGCAACCTCGTGAGATGGATGCATGTGACGCCGTGGATACAGGATGTGCAGTCCTGTGACCGTGTGGGACTGATACAGGCCATGCCTGCCGGCGATGCCGAGGCCGATGCTACAGGTCAGCAATGGACGGACCGTAAGGAGCTGATGCGCGATGCTATCATCTATCTGCGCAACTACCCCAGCATCATCTTCTATGAGTGTGGCAATGCCGACATCAGCGTGGCACACATGAACGAGATGCTTGCCATACGCAACGAGTATGACCCCAACGGCGGCAGGGCTATGGGTTCACGCGGCATGAAGGACGTGGTAGAGGCTGAATACGGTGGTGAGATGCTCTATATCAATAAGTCGCAGACCAAGCCGATGTGGATGATGGAGTACTGCCGCGATGAGGGCATAAGGAAATACTGGAACGATTGGAGCGAGCCGTTCCATAAGGAGGGCAACGATCTGATATACATGAACTTCATCACCAACGGCGAACAGGAGCAGTTTGACCGCATGGCGGCTGCGAGCCAGTCGATACCAAAGGGTCAGGCATACCTGCATGTGCCGACGGAGCGCATGGAATACGACGCCTTGAAGATGGTGTTTGAGGATGACGGCCATGAGACTTCAATCACAAAGGTCTATCGCCTGGGCGTGACCAACGATGATGACGGATACTACACCCTTGACGGCAAGCGCGTATCAGCCCCCGGCCAGGGCCTGTATATCCACAACGGCAAGAAGACACTCCGCACCTCATCGGCCACGGAGAGGTAAAAAAACATCATGCAATAGGCCATTACCATCAGTGTTACCAAGCCTTGGTAATTGAGTTACCAAGCGTTGGTAATCGTGTTACCAAGCCTTGGTAATCGGTTTACCAAGCGTTGGTAATCGGTTTGTTAGGTGTTGGTATTTGGGTTGCATTGAATAAGAATTTCATGTTTCGTAAGTAGAAGATGCCCTTTCAGGGCGAACTTTGAATACGCAAACAGCCCTGGTTCCCGCATTGGGAGCCAGGGCTGTATCGTTTATCCCTTGTATGGTTGTCGCTATGCCTTGCTGCTCTTGATGATAGGCACGCTGAGGGCTGCCAGCAGGAGCAGTACTCCTGCGATGAGGAGCATCATGGGCTGTGAGCCTCCGGCAATGTGCTTGAGTATCTGTCCGCCCAGCACGGCTGCTACTATCTGCGGCAGGCAGATGGTGCAGTTGAAGAGACCGAGGTACGTACCCATCTTCGGATTGCCCTGCAGGGCGTTGGTGAAGAGCGTGAAGGGCAGTGCAAGCATGGCGGCCCAGGCACATCCTATGAGCAGGAAAGGCAGGAAGAGCACATACTGGTTGTGTATGTACTGGCATGATATGAAGCCGACAGCTCCGAGACAGAGGCTGACAACGTATGCGGTACGGTAATTAGTGCCGAACGACGGTATGATGGCAGCCCAGATGACGGAGCCGATGGCCTGTATCGCAAAGACTACGCCTACCCAGTTGGCAGCCTCCTGATATCCTGCAGAGGCAGGGTCTGTGGTGCCCCAGCAGTTGTCGGCTATGGCACCGGGCGTGTAGGTCCACATATACATGAACGCTGCCCAGCAGAAGAACTGCACCAGTCCGATGGTCAGGAAGGTGCTCCCCACGCTGCCGCTCTTCTTCTGCGGTGCTGACTGTGACGCCTCTGTGAGCGAGGCATCATTGTACTCCGCAAACTCCTGGGGCGGCCATTCCTTCACCTTCAGGGTGGTATAGATGACGCAGAGGATGAGTATGGCGGCACCGATATAGAAGGAATAGATTACCGAATTGGGTATGACACCCTCGGGAGCCACGTTCTTCACGCCGATATATGTGAAGAAATATGGGAAGAGATAGCCCACGAGCGAACCGGCGTTGCACAGGAATGACTGTATGGAATAGGCCTTGCCCTTCTGCTCCTCATTCACCATGTCGCCCACCATCATCTTGAATGGCTGCATGGCGATGTTGATGCTGGTGTCCAGCAGCATGAGCGAGAAGAGTCCGAAGAGCATCGTGCCCGACAGTCCCCACAGCACTATCTGCGTGGTGAGGCCTAAGGAACCGGCGTTGGGGAGCAGCACCATCACCGCTACGGCTATGAGGGCGCCGATGAAGAGGTATGGTATTCTGCGCCCGAAGCGGCACCATGTGCGGTCACTGAAGTATCCGATGAGTGGCTGCACCACCATGCCCATCAGCGGCGGCAGTATCCAGAAGAAGCTGAGCTGGTGAGGGTCGGCGCCAAGGGTGGCGAAGATACGGCTGATGTTGGCTGACTGCAGAGCGTATGCTATCTGCACTCCGAAGAATCCGAAACTGAGATTCCACAGTTGCCTGAAGGAAAGATTAGGTTTTGTTTTCATATTTCGTTTGTTGGGAGGATTGGTTTTCGATTCGGGGATCACTTGATTTCGCGCGTTGTACCCCTGATGATGAGGTTTGTCCTTACGATGCGCTTGATGGGCCGCGGGTCGGGGTCCTCGCCCTCTACCTGCGATATGAGAATCTCTGCGGCGAGACGTCCCACCTCTTTGCCGCGTTGCTCCACGGTGGTCAGCTGTGGGTCGCAGGCGCTGGAGAGGTTATCGTTGGCAAAGCCGCAGATGCTGACCTTCTGGGGTATCGCTATCCCCATGCGCTTCAGGGCGTGAACGGCGCTGACGGCGGTGTCGTCATTGATGCAGAAGAGGGCATCGGGCGGTGCTGACAGCGTGCTCTCAGGGCCGAAGATGGTGGGAATCAGCTCCGTGGCCTGGGCTCCGGTGTCACAGTTTATCACGAGTTCATCGTCTATCGGCAGCCCCGCCTGTAGCAGCGCATCGGCGTAACCGTTGTAACGGTTCTTCGTAATCTCCATGTTGGGGCGGCTGCCGAAGAACGCTATGCGCTTGCAGCCCGTCTCTATGAGGTGGCTGACAGCATGAAAGGCTGCGTCATAGTCATCCACCACCACACGCGATGCGTTGATGCCCGTGCAGATGCGGTCGTAGAATACCAGTCGGCAACCGTTGTCCATGAGCCGGCAGAAGTGGTCATACTCCGTCGTGTCCTTGGCCTGTGACACTATGACGCCGCAGACACGCAGTTCCATAAAGCGCTGGCATATCTCCACCTCGCGCTCATAGCTCTCGTTGCTCTGTGCCACCAGCAGGTTGTAGCCGTGGCTGTGGGCCTCGGACTCAATGCCCGAGAGGATGGTGGAGAAGTAGTAGTGTACTATCTCTGGCACTATGACACCTATCATCTTCGTGGGCTGCACATTCGTCCTGCGCAGGCGCGACGCCAGGGCATTGGGTGTGAAACCCTTGCTGTCGGCGTATGACACCACCCTTTCGCGCAGCTCTGCCGAGATCATCGCAGAGCCGCTGAGGGCGCGTGACACCGTAGAGACCGACACGCCGAGATCGCGCGCCAGGTCCTTCATTGTGAGAGGTTTGTTGCTTGGAATCATGCTGGATGAGGGGTGAGGGTGATGGATGAGGGTTTGATAGGGGTTGGATGAGGGGTGATGGATGAGGGGTGATGGATGAGGGATGAGGGTTTGATAGGGGTTGGATGCTGGTGGAGGGCTGCAGGTGTCGCGGTCGTTAATGCTGAATCAGTGCGGCGAAATCATCGGGCGAGATGTCATCGACTAATAGATATACAGTTCTTTGCGTGCAAAATTACGAATTATTCCCGAAACGACAAAATATAAATCAGCGGAATTATGAAACATGTTAAAATTCCGTTCTGTTCGGGGGTACTCGCTCTTTCTGGGTCTTCAGTTCAGCAGCTTATGACGCTGGAGGCGTCACCGCTCAGGACTCGCGCTCGGCTTTGCCGCTTTGCCCACAAAGAACTTGTTCGCTTGGCTTGTCCAAGAACCGGGGGTACGGCGACAGCCGCACCCCCGGATAGCAATGGTCGCTGTATATCGACCCTGAAAGGGTCGCCCATCTGCCTGCTGGGACACTCCGTAATGCCTAATTATTCTGAGAATTATGGTGATTTTCTTGCGTATGTAAAAAAAAAGTTGTATCTTTGCGCCAACTCTTAATGGGAGGTGCGTCTCTCTGACGTCCGCTACTGAGGGTTTAAGGTTGGTTATCCTGATTGGTTGTGAAGGGTGCATACATCCTACGAGCATTAAGATATCAGGGTTATGCAAGAATCTTTGCATCCTTAAATTGTAAAAACATTTTTATTATTAATTATAAAAAAACATTTTATGAAACTAAAAAAGAAGCTATTTGCAGTCCTCGCTCTTCTTTTGGGAGTGTCGATGGGCGCGCGAGCCGATGTGGTGAAGTACCTGGTACTCAGCACGACAGACGGGCAGCAGGTAATAGCACTGGCCGACAATCCGGTGATGACGGTCTCGGGCGGCGTGCTGAAGGTGTCCGTAGGTGGTGTGGAGAAAGTCTCCACCAGTCTTGCTAATGTAAGGGAATACACGTTCCAGGACCAGCGTGCTACCGCCATCAGCGAAATCCTGGCAGACGGCTACAACCTGTCAGAGGGTCATGTATTCATGAGTAATGTAAAGGCCGGCGAGACAATCACGGTCTATGGTGCCGACAGCCGCAGGGTAAGCGCACAGCGTGTTGCTGCCGACGGACGTGTGGACATAGATCTGACCACGCTGCCAAAGGGCGTCTATATCATTAAGTCGCCTACTACCTCTATTAAAGTATTAAACGAGTAACACACACACCAACCCCCTAAAACACAAAGAAGAACTATGAAAAAAGGTTTACTTACACTTATCGCGGCTTCGGCACTCTGCCTCGGAGCCAGCGCACAGACACAGTATATGATGCAGGTCACAAAGACCAACGGCCAGGTAGAAATGTTCAATGCCGACGAGGTGGAGAGCGTAACGTTCGTAGAGGGCGCGCTGTCACCCAAGGTAGCGATGATGACTGAAGTACGCAACAGCCTGTATGGCCTCGCATCAACTAAGATGAACTTTGCTGCACTCAATATGTCCACCGACATCTTGTCAGAGTTTGTCAAGATATTGCTCCCCAATAGGAACCTCGTAGCAGCTCTGGTTCAGCAGGCCTATGGCGCAGTGAAGAGTCAGGTAAAGCCCGTAGAGGAAGGTTCTGAACTTGCGAAGGCCGGCTATGAGAAGTATCTTGTCATTGACTACAGAATGTTTGACGGCGTTTATACCTATTCGAATGAAGGTGTCACGGTGGGTGAGGCTTCCGGAAAGGTGGAGATCAATTTCCCCGTTGACGTAGAGGATTACAAGGGTAGCGTCAGTGTTTCGTTCACCGGCAGCGGCAACGCGACAGAGATGCTGATGTCATACATTGGAGACAAGAGCGTTGCACTCATCATACGCTTCCCCGAGACGCTGAACTTCGCTGCGAGCAACAAGGAGGGCGCAAAGCTGTTTGAGGGAAAGATGAACTTCGCATTTGAGAAGAAGTCAGAGGGATCCTCTTATATCATCCCTCTCCAGGACAAGTGGAACATCAGCACCGAGATAAAGGCTAACCTGAAGGAGGTCAACGATGAGAATACTATCAAGCTGAGCCTGGGCATTGATAACTCTACGGGCACAATCACTTCAGAAAACAGCTTTGAGTTGAATGGACAGCAGGTCATCGAGCGTAAGGCACAGGTTACGTTCCCTATACTGAGGGAACTCTCTCAGATTATTCCGTTGATAGGCAATATGTCGGGGCTCAACGGCGGTTCTATCATTGATGTACTCGGCGAGGTACTGTCATCCGGTAATGCCAAGGAAATGATTACCGGCATATCTTCTGTACTGCTCAACGGTGCGACCATCGACAACTATGAGGTGACGCTGCTCGGCGACCTGACTCTTGCAGTCAATGTCAACAATATCTTCATGGCAAGTCAGGCTATGAAGGCAATGAAAGAGGCACGCCGCAACGGTGGCGACGAGGCTACTCTCAGCCAGCACGCCGAGGCGCTCAACCAGCTCATTCAGCTGACGGTGAAGACCAAGAAGCTTGGTGCGGAGCTGCCTGCGAAGATGGTAGCTGCCCAAGTCGGTGTTGACTGGACTGTCCTGCCCGCTATCAGCTTCGACGGACAGACATTCACTCCAGTTCCAGAGCTGATTGACGTGAAGTCTGCCTGCTATATTCTTAACATTGCCGACCACTGCGTGAAGCCGCTCTCAACAATAGTATCAAAGCATGGCGTCATCATAGGCAACATCATCAAGCTCTTCACTATGCAGGAAGAGGAAGAGGTGCCGGTAGAATAAACCATACAAACCTTTAGGAATTGAGCCCGCTTGACTGAGTGGGCTCAATTTTTGTTTCCCCTCAGGGTTCGTGTTCTGATAACTTTCAGGTTCCCAATAGCCCCAAAGGTGGCTAACTGTCTGAAAATAATTGCGTTTTTTCTTGTGTATATCGGGAAAATGTAGTAATTTTGCACCCGCTTTTCTTGTCGGCACGTCTTTTGGGCGCCCGCAGAGAGCAGAATTCATTTATTATTAACCAATTAAAAACAAAGAAAAGACAGATGATTATCGTACCTGTAAAAGAAGGCGAGAACATTGAAAGAGCGCTTAAGAAGTTCAAGAGAAAGTTTGAGAAGACCGGTGTTGTGAAGGAACTCCGCTCACGCCAGCAGTTCAACAAGCCTTCTGTCCTGAAGCGCCTGAAGATGGAGCACGCCATCTATGTACAGAAGTTGCGCCAGAGCGAGGAGAACTAATCGTTGCTCCTCACCATGCAGACAAGGTGAAATGGAGGCAGACCACACGGTCTGAGAGGCGCTAAACCTATCGGGAGGCGCCCTAAACATTAAACCTTGTTAAAATTTTTGGCAGTCTGAATTTATTTCAGTAAATTCGCAACATGATTGTTGAAGACTTCCTAAGATATATGGAGGCAGAACGTGAGGCGTCGCCGCTGACCGTCAGAACCTATGAGCAAGCTCTGGGTGATTATGCCGCCTATGTCATGGAGCTCGGAGACATGACCCTTGAAGATGCCGACAGCGATGTAATACGCGACTGGATGGAGCACCTGATGGACAGTGGCCACAAGGCCTCGACCGTCTGCAAGTACCTCTCAGCTGTGAAATCGCTCTACAGATACGCTCTGCGTATGGGCATCGTGAAACGTGATCCCGCACACCCCCTGCAAGGACCGAAGAAGGAAAAGGCCCTGCCGGTGTTCATAAAAGAACAGGAGGCCGACAAACTCTTTGATGAAATGCATTGGGATATGAACAATATAAAAGATGTACGTGCGCGTACCTTATTATTACTGTTATATTCCACGGGCATCAGACGGGCTGAGGTAATAGCGCTGCGCGACAGCGATGTGAACCTCGTGAGCCGCGAGATAAAGGTGACGGGTAAGCGCCGCAAGCAGCGCATCATACCGCTGGGCGATGAAATCGTGAAGGAGCTGCAACACTATATGTCCCTTAGGGACCGTGAGCAGTCCGACAGCGAGGCCGTCAGCGGAGGAGCATTGTTTCGTAATGATAGCGGAAAGGCATTGACGGAGGCCAGCGTGTACAGCACAGTGCGCACCTACCTCTCGCAAGTCACAACGCAGAAAAAGCGTTCACCGCACGTGCTCAGGCACTCATTCGCCACGGCAATGCTCAACAACGATGCTCAGCTTGGCAGTGTGCAGAAGCTCTTAGGGCACCAAAGCCTGACGACAACGCAGATCTACACGCACGTCACATTCAAGGATCTGAAGCGAACTTACTCTATGGCTCATCCAAGGGAGAGCCGGAAGTAGAGAATTGAATTCTTATATTTCTAACCCCCAAAAATGAAACAGACTATGGAAATCAACATTCAGGCTGTCCATTTCGACGCAACAGAGAAATTAAAGGAGTTTGCTACGAAGAAAGTAGAGAAGCTCTCTAAGTCTTACGAAGATATAAAGAAAGTAGAGGTGCAAATGAAGCTCGTCAAGCCGCAGACGGCCCTCAACAAGGAGGTAAGCCTAAGTGTGGCAATCCCTGGCGGCACACAGTATGTAGAGAAAACCTGCGATACATTCGAGGAAAGCATAGACCTGTGTGTTGACGCTATGAGGGTAAAACTGACGAAAATGAAAGAAAAAACAAGAAATCATTAAAAAAACTTCGAAAAAGTTTTGGTGATTTGAAAAATATGTGTACCTTTGCACCCGAAATAAGAAAGCCGTCGCCTCGTGACGTGTTTCGGACGCAGGGACATGCCTCTTTAGCTCAGTTGGCCAGAGCACGTGATTTGTAATCTCGGGGTCGTTGGTTCGAATCCGACAAGAGGCTCTCCTAAAGCCCATAGGCGTGGAGAGGTGCACATATAAAGGGTGGTTACCAGAGTGGCCAAATGGGGCAGACTGTAAATCTGCTGTCTTTCGACTTCGGTGGTTCGAATCCATCACCACCCACCAAAGACACATGAGTGTCGTGAAATTGCGGAAACGCTTGTTCTTGTGAATGTTTCATATAACAAATGAGACGAACAAAGAAGCAACGCCTTCGCAAATTTTTTCTGCGGAAATAGCTCAGTTGATAGAGCACTAGCCTTCCAAGCTGGGGGTCGCGGGTTTGAGCCCCGTTTTCCGCTCCACTCATATAGAGGGCCGAGAGAAGAGAGGATTGAACACCGATGTTGCTGTATTAGCTCAGTGGTAGAGCACTTCCTTGGTAAGGAAGAGGTCCTGAGTTCAACTCTCAGATACAGCTCCATTTTATTAACAAACAAACAAAAACCAAACAAGAACAATGGCAAAAGAGACTTTCCAGCGTGACAAGACTCACGTAAACATCGGTACCATCGGCCACGTTGACCATGGTAAGACAACTCTGACCGCTGCTATCACTACTGTGCTCGCAAAGAAGGGCCTCTCTGAGGTTAAGTCTTTCGACCAGATTGATAATGCTCCTGAGGAGAAGGAGCGCGGTATCACTATTAACACCGCACACGTAGAGTATCAGACAGCTAACCGCCACTACGCACACGTAGACTGCCCGGGACACGCTGACTATGTGAAGAACATGGTAACTGGTGCTGCTCAGATGGACGGTGCTATCATCGTAGTAGCTGCTACTGACGGTCCTATGCCTCAGACTCGTGAGCACGTGCTGCTCGCTCGTCAGGTGAACGTACCTCGCCTCGTTGTATTCCTCAACAAGTGCGACATGGTTGACGACGAGGAGATGCTTGAGCTCGTTGAGATGGAAATGCGCGAACTCCTCGACCAGTATGAGTTCGACGGCGACAATACTCCTATCATCCGCGGTTCTGCACTCGGTGCACTCAACGGCGTTGAGAAGTGGGAAGAGAAGATCATGGAGCTGATGGACGCTTGTGATACATGGATCCAGGATCCTCCACGTGACCTCGATAAGCCATTCCTGATGCCTGTAGAGGACGTATTCTCTATCACAGGTCGTGGTACTGTTGCTACAGGTCGTATCGAGACAGGTCGTATCCACGTTGGTGACGAGGTAGAGCTCCTCGGTCTCGGTGAGGATAAGAAGTCTGTTGTAACTGGCGTTGAGATGTTCCGTAAGATCCTGGACGAGGGTCAGGCTGGTGATAACGTAGGTCTGCTGCTCCGTGGTATCGACAAGAACGAGATCAAGCGCGGTATGGTGCTCTGCCACCCAGGACAGATCAAGCCTTTCAAGAGATTCAAGGCTTCTATCTACGTGCTGAAGAAGGAAGAGGGTGGTCGTCACACTCCATTCGGCAACAAGTATCGTCCTCAGTTCTATCTCCGCACAATGGACTGCACAGGTGAGATCACTCTTCCAGCAGGTGTTGAGATGGTAATGCCTGGTGATAACGTAGAGATCACCGTAGAGCTCATCTACGCTGTGGCTCTGAACGCAGGTCTGCGTTTCGCTATCCGTGAGGGTGGCCGCACCGTAGGTTCTGGTCAGATCACAGAGGTTTACGAGGATTAATATGAAAACGCTCCTTTAAGGCCAAATACTGATACGTCAGCACAAGGCCAAAGAGGAAGAAAATAACGGAACCTTCACCAATCCCCATCCAGCAAAGTGGATGTCACTCCCAGGAAAGGGATTGGAGAAGGTTTTTCTACGGGAGTCTTTCAATGGTAGGAAAGCGGTCTCCAAAACCGTCAATGAGGGTTCGATTCCTTCCTCCCGTGCCAAAAAGAAACGACACTTATGAAGAAATTTATCAACTATTGCAAGGCATGCTATGATGAGTTGGCACACAAGACCACGTGGCCTACACGCCAGCAGTTGACACACTCCGCAATGGTAGTGTTGTCTGCATCACTCGTCATTGCACTCGTGGTGTTCTGCATGGATTCCGTATTCAGATTTGTAATGAGCACCATCTATCCAGGCTAAGGAATATGGCAGAGACAGGAAAGAAATGGTATGCCATGCGTTCAGTCAGTGGCAAGGAAGCTAAGCTCAAGGAGTACATAGAGAAGGAATGCTCTCACAACCCTGAGCTGGCTAAGCATGTCTATCAGGTGCTGTTGCCGATGGAGAAGCATGCTGCGCTGAAGAACGGTAAACGCGTGGTAAAAGAGAAGACGGCACTGCCAGGATACCTTTTCGTGGAGGCTGAAATGGTCGGTGATACCGCCCACACGTTGCGTTTCATGCCTAACTGCCTCGGATTCCTCGGGGGATTGGACAATCCTACTCCCGTAAGACAGGCTGATATAAACCGTATGATCGGTGCAGCAGAAGAGACAGAATTGGTAGAAGAAATGGATATACCGTACATGGTGGGCGAACCAGTGAAGGTAACAGATGGTCCATTCAGCGGATTTACCGGAACAATAGAGGAAGTAAACTCCGAAAAACATACACTGAAGGTTATAGTGAAGATATTCGGACGTGATACTCCGTTGGAGCTCAACTACGTTCAGGTAGAGAAAGAAGGATAGGAAACAAAACAGGAAAGGAAAACGGATTGACATATATAATGCTTCCAACAATCCGCGATTCTATATAAATCAACAATAATAATAAACAAGAAAGATGGCTAAAGAAGTTGCTGGACAACTCAAGTTACAGATTAAAGGCGGTGCCGCAAACCCATCTCCTCCGGTAGGACCTGCACTGGGTTCTAAGGGTATCAACATCATGGGCTTCTGCAAGGAGTTCAATGCACGTACCCAGGATAGAGCGGGTAAGGTGTTGCCTGTTGTCATTACTTATTATGCTGACAAGTCTTTCGATTTCGTCATCAAGACCTCTCCCGCTGCTGTGCAGCTGAAGGAGTTGGCAAAGGTGAAGTCCGGCTCTGCATCTCCAAACCGTAACAAGGTGGCTGAGGTGACATGGGACCAGATCCGCACCATTGCTGAGGACAAGATGAAGGACCTCAATTGCTTTACCGTTGAGTCTGCTATGAAGCAGATTGCAGGTACAGCACGCAGCATGGGTATCACCGTAAAAGGTGACTTCCCTGCATAAGAGAAAGCCCCGAATGGGGAGACTCTGATGCAAAATAGTAATGCAGACTCTGTAAAATGAGATCCGCTGATTAATTTAACATTTCCGGGAGGCAGACTGAAAGAATGCTGCCGCTATTACCGAAAAAACTTCAAACAAAATGAGTAAACTGACAAAGAATCAAAAGGCAGTTGCCGACAAGGTGGAAGCAGGACGTCTGTACACTATCGCCGAGGCTGCAGCGCTGGTGAAAGAAATCACTACGACAAAGTTTGACGCCTCTGTTGACGTTGACGTACGTCTTGGTGTGGATCCACGTAAGGCCAACCAGATGGTTCGTGGTGTCGTTAGCCTGCCAAACGGTACAGGTAAGGTGACACGCGTTCTCGCTCTTGTTACCCCCGATCAGGAGGCTGCTGCTAAAGAAGCTGGTGCTGACTACGCTGGTCTTGACGAGTATATCGAGAAGATCAAGGGCGGTTGGACAGATGTAGATGTCATCATCACTATGCCTTCTTGCATGGGTAAGATAGGTCCTATCGGACGTATCCTCGGTCCTCGCGGACTGATGCCAAACCCAAAGAGCGGCACCGTGACAATGGATGTAGCAAAGGCTGTGAAGGAAGTGAAGCAGGGTAAGATCGACTTCAAGGTTGATAAGACCGGCATCATCCACACATCTATCGGCAAGGTTTCAATGAGTGCTGACGCACTGGCAGGCAACGCTAAGGAGTTCCTCGCTACCGTCATCAAGCTGAAGCCAGCTGCTGCTAAGGGTGCTTACATCAAGAGCATCTTCATCTCAAGCACCATGAGTAAGGGTATCAAGATAGATCCTAAATCAGCTGATTAACTCTAAAAGTTTTGTAACATGAAGAAGGAAGTAAAAAATACTATCATCGCAGAGCTTGGCGAGCTAATTAAGCAGTACCCACACTTCTACATTGTAGATGTAACGGGACTCGATGCTGAGAAGACTGTCGATCTGCGTCGCAAGGCTTTCCAGCAGAACATCAAGACCGTTGTGGTTAAGAACAAGCTGCTCATCAAGGCTCTTGACGCCGCTGAGCAGGACTTCTCTGAACTCTACGGCTCGCTGAAGGGCAACACAGCCCTCATGTTCTGTGAGACAGCTAACGTGCCTGCAAAGCTTCTGAAGGAGTATAAGGATGCAAATCCTTCTCTGAAGGCTGCTTATGCTGAGGAGAGCATCTTCGTAGGTGCTGAGAAACTCGCAGAGCTTGCAGCTCTCAAGAGCAAGAATGAACTCATCGCAGAGGTTGTGGCACTGCTCCAGTCTCCTGCAAAGAACGTGGTTTCTGCTCTGCAGTCCGGTGCCGGAACTATTCACGGCCTGCTCACCACTCTGGGAGAGCGCCCAGAGTAAAAAGGCAAAAAATCAAACAATTCAAGTAAAAAACAATTAAAAAAACATTTAATAATCATGGCAGATATTAAAGCTATCGCTGAGGAACTCGTGAACCTCACCGTTAAAGAAGTAAATGAACTCGCACAGGTCCTGAAGGACGAGTATGGAATTGAGCCTGCTGCTGCAGCTGTTGCAGTTGCTGCTGCTCCTGCAGCCGGCGAAGGTGCCGCTGCTGCTGAGGAGAAGGACTCTTTCGATGTAGTCCTCGCTGAGGTTGGTGCTAACAAGCTCGCTGTTGTTAAGGCAGTGAAGGAGGCTTGCGGTCTCGGTCTGAAGGACGCTAAGGACCTCGTTGACGGTGCTCCTGCTACCATCAAGGAAGGCCTGCCAAAGGCTGAGGCAGAGAACCTGAAGAAGGCTATCGAAGAGGCTGGTGCAAAGGTAGAGCTGAAGTAATCAGACACCAACCGGCATTGAGAACGACATTTCGGTGTCATTCTCAGGCAAAATTCACAACGTATAAACAAAGGTTAGGATCTACTAAGTAGGTGGGTCCTAACCTTTTCTTATCTTTTGGAAACAGGGATGTCAGTATGCAAAAACAGTAGTTCGTCATTCTGAAATGAGAGAAAAGAAAGAGAGGATACAGTGAGTTAGAGAGCTATTAGCGTTGAAATAATAATACACATTATATATAATATCAAACAAGAAGCATGACATCAAAGGTTGCAGAAAACAGAATCTCCTTTGCACGTGTGAAGAATCCGATGCCCTATCCGGATTTCCTTGACGTGCAGCTGAAGTCCTTCCGCGACTTCCTTCAGTTGGACACTCCACCCGAGGAACGTAAGAACGACGGTCTGTATAAGGTGTTCTCAGAGAACTTCCCTATCATGGACTCGCGTAATAACTTCGTCCTTGAGTTCCTCGACTATTTCATCGACCCGCCTCGCTACACCATAGAAGAGTGTCTGGAGCGCGGCCTTACCTACAGTGTGCCACTGAAGGCAAAGATGAAACTCTATTGTACCGATGAGGATCACATTGACTTTGAGACCATCACATCGGACGTATTCCTGGGTACAATACCTTACATGACCAGCAATGGCACCTTTATCATCAACGGTGCCGAGCGTGTTGTAGTGTCACAGCTGCACCGCTCACCAGGCGTATTCTTCGGCCAGGGAACCCATGCCAATGGTACTACGCTCTATTCTGCGCGTATCATACCGTTCAAAGGCTCATGGATAGAGTTCGCCACCGACATCAACAACGTGATGTATGCCTACATCGACCGTAAGAAGAAGCTGCCTGTAACTACACTTCTGCGTGCCATCGGATATGAGAAGGATAAGGACATCCTCTCAATCTTTGACCTGGCAGAGGAGGTAAAGGTAACAAAGAAGAATCTGAAGGACATGGTAGGCCGCAAGCTTGCAGCCAATATCATGAGAACATGGACGGAGGATTTCGCCGATGAGGATACTGGTGAAGTAGTATCAATGGAGCGCAACGAGATCCTGATGCAGCGTGAGACAGAGATTACTGCCGACAATATCCAGGACATTCTGGATAGCGAGCAATCTACAATCCTTGTGCATAAGGATGAGGAAAGCGCCGCAAAGTACAGCATCATCTTCAACACACTGGCTAAGGATACGTCCAATTCTGAGAAGGAAGCCGTGTTCTACATCTACCGTCAGCTGCGTAATGCCGACCCGGCAGATGAGGCTTCTGCACGTGAAGTCATCTTCAACCTCTTCTTCTCGGACAAGCGTTACGACCTTGGTGAGGTAGGACGCTACCGTATCAACAAGAAGCTTGGACTGAATACCGATATCGAAACCCGCGTTCTGACAAAGGAAGATATCATAGAAATCATAAAGTACCTCATCAACCTCATCAACTCCAACGCTACCGTTGATGATATAGACCACCTGTCAAACCGTCGTGTCAGAACCGTAGGCGAGCAGCTGGCTAATCAGTTCAACATCGGCCTGAGCCGTATGAGCCGCACTATCCGCGAGAGGATGAACGTACGTGACAATGAGGTATTTACTCCGACAGACCTCATCAATGCCAAGACCATCTCGAGTGTCATCAACTCTTTCTTCGGCACCAACCCTCTGTCACAGTTCATGGACCAGACGAACCCATTGGCAGAGGTGACGCACAAGCGTCGTCTGTCAGCCCTGGGTCCTGGCGGTCTGTCTCGTGAGCGTGCCGGATTTGAGGTCCGTGACGTACACTATACCCACTATGGCCGTCTCTGTCCTATCGAGTCACCTGAAGGACCGAACATCGGACTTATCTCTTCTCTCTGTATGTATGCTCAGATCAACGGTCTGGGATTCATAGAGACACCTTATCGTAAGGTAAAGGACAGCCTCGTAGATCTCGACAACGACCATGTAGTATATCTCACAGCCGAAGAGGAAGAGAAGCATATCATCGGTCAGGGTAACGCTCCGCTGAATGATGACGGCAGCTTCATACGCTCAGTCGTAAAGTGTCGTCAGGATGCAGACTTCCCAGTAGTGCCACCGTCACAGGTGGATCTCATGGACGTGTCACCTCAGCAGATAGCCTCTGTATCAGCAGGCCTTATCCCATTCCTGGAGCATGATGACGGTCACCGCGCGCTGATGGGATGTAACATGATGCGTCAGGCAGTGCCTCTGCTCCATAACGATGCTCCTATCGTGGGCACCGGCATAGAGCGTCAGGTCTGCGAAGACTCTCGCACCATGATTACCGCAGAGGGCGATGGCGTCATCGAGTACGTTGATGCTACGACAATACGCATCCTCTATGACCGTACAGAGGATGAAGAGTTCGTCAGCTTCGAGCCTGCTATCAAGGAATATCGTATTCCAAAGTTCCGTCGCACTAACCAGAACATGGTCATCGACCTGCGTCCTATCTGTGACAAAGGCCAGCGTGTGAAGGCCGGAGACATTCTCACCGAGGGCTATGCCACCGAGAATGGCGAGCTGGCACTGGGCCGCAACCTCCTCGTGGCATACATGCCTTGGAAGGGTTACAACTATGAGGATGCCATTGTGCTCTCTGAGCGTGTGGTACGCGACGATGTACTGACCTCTGTTCACGTTGATGAATACTCCCTCGAGGTGCGCGACACCAAGCGCGGCGTAGAGGAATTGACCTCTGATATACCTAATGTATCAGAAGACGCTACTAAGGACCTCGATGAGAACGGTATCATCCGCATCGGTGCCCGCGTCGTTCCTGGTGATATTATGATAGGTAAGATCTCTCCAAAGGGCGAGAGCGACCCATCACCAGAGGAGAAACTGCTCCGTGCTATCTTCGGTGACAAGGCCGGTGACGTGAAGGATTCCTCTCTGAAGGCAAATCCATCACTCTCAGGTGTCGTTATCGACAAGAAGCTCTTCTCACGCGCCATCAAGACCCGCGAGTCTAAGAAGCAGGACAAGATAGCTCTTGCTAAGATAGACCAGGAGTACGAAGCAAAGGCAAACGACCTGAAGGATATCCTCATCGAGAAGCTTCTCAAGCTCACCAAGGGCAAGACTTCTACCGGTATCACCGACTATACGGGTGCCGAGGTTATCACCAAGGGCAGCAAATTCACTGCTGCTATGCTTGCCAACCTTGAGTACGACGGTGTACAGTCAGGCGGTTGGACCGGCGATGACCACACCGATGGCATGATAAAGCAGCTCATCATGAACTATATACGCAAGTATAAGCAGCTCGATGCAGAGCTGAAGCGTGCCCGCTTTGCCATCAGCATCGGTGATGACCTGCCCAGCGGAGTGCTCCAGATGGCTAAGGTCTATATTGCCAAGAAGCGTAAGATCGGTGTCGGCGATAAGCTTGCCGGTCGTCACGGTAACAAGGGTATCGTTTCCAAGGTGGTACGTCAGGAGGATATGCCGTTCCTTGAGGACGGTCGTCCTGTAGATTTGGTGCTGAACCCATTGGGTGTGCCGTCTCGTATGAACCTCGGACAGATATTCGAAGCCATCCTCGGCGCTGCCGGCAGCAAGCTCGGTGTCAAGTTCGCTACGCCTATCTTTGACGGTGCTAAGCTTGATGACCTGTCTGAATGGACTGACAAAGCCGGCCTGCCACGCCTCTGTTCTACCCACCTTTATGATGGTGAGACGGGTGAGCGCTTCGACCAGCCTGCTACAGTCGGCGTGACATACTTCCTCAAACTCGGCCACATGGTAGAGGATAAGATGCATGCACGCTCCATTGGTCCTTACTCTCTCATCACGCAACAGCCGCTCGGTGGTAAGGCACAGTTCGGTGGACAGCGTTTCGGAGAGATGGAGGTCTGGGCTATTGAGGCCTTCGGTGCCAGCCATGTGCTGCAAGAGATACTCACCGTCAAGTCTGATGATGTGCAGGGCCGCTCAAAGAGTTACGAGGCAATCGTAAAGGGCGATGCCATGCCTACACCGGGCATACCGGAGTCACTCAACGTGCTGCTCCACGAGCTGCGCGGTCTGGGTCTCAGTGTTAGACTTGATTAATTAAGTTGGACAATTTAACCAAACCGTTAATTGTAAAATTGCAACAAAGAATATGGCATTCAAGAAAGACAACAAGATAAAGAATAACTTCACCAAGATTACTGTCGGTCTGGCTTCTCCTGAGGACATTCTGGAGAACTCCTACGGTGAGGTAACCAAGCCTGAGACCATCAACTACCGCACTTACAAGCCTGAGCGCGACGGTCTCTTCTGCGAGCGCATCTTCGGTCCTACGAAGGACTTCGAGTGTGCCTGCGGCAAATACAAGCGCATTCGCTATAAGGGCATCGTGTGTGACCGCTGCGGCGTAGAGGTAACAGAGAAGAAAGTGCGCCGTGAGCGTGCGGGCCACATCGAGCTCGTAGTGCCTGTGGCACATATCTGGTACTTCCGTTCACTGCCTAATAAGATTGGCTATCTCCTCGGCATACCGACCAAGAAGCTGGAGTCAGTCATCTATTACGAGCGTTACGTCATCATACAGCCCGGTTTGCTGGCCGGTGCCAAGGATGATGAGAACAACGAGCTGAACGGTTCACACCGTCTCGACTTCATCAGCGAGGAGGAATATATTGACATCGTAGATAATCGTCTGGACCCAAACAATGACCTTCTCGAGGACACCGACCCCAACAAGTTCATCGCCAAGATGGGTGCCGAGGCTATCTATGAGCTTCTGGCCAACCTGGATCTTGACACTCTCTCATACGAATTGCGCAACCAGGCCAGCAACGAGGCCTCAGTACAGCGCAAGACAGAGGCTCTGAAGCGTCTGCAGGTAGTTGAGGCCTTCCGCAACAGCCGCGGCGAGAACGGTGACCAAAACCGTCCGGAGTGGATGATTATGAAGATCCTTCCTGTCACTCCACCAGAGCTTCGTCCTCTCGTTCCATTGGATGGCGGACGTTTCGCTACCTCCGATCTCAACGACCTCTACCGTCGTGTCATCATCCGTAACAACCGTCTGAAGCGACTCATCGAGATACATGCTCCCGAGGTAATCCTGCGTAACGAGAAGCGTATGCTTCAGGAGGCTGTTGACTCCCTCTTCGACAACTCGCGCAAGTCAAGTGCAGTGAAGAGCGAATCCAACCGTCCTCTGAAGTCTCTGTCCGACTCTCTCAAGGGTAAGGCAGGTCGTTTCCGTCAGAACCTCCTTGGTAAGCGTGTTGACTACTCTGCACGTTCCGTTATCGTCGTGGGTCCAGAGCTCAACATGGGTGAGTGCGGTCTGCCAAAGCTGATGGCAGCCGAGCTCTACAAGCCATTCATCATCCGCAAGCTCATAGAGCGCGGCGTAGTGAAGACGGTGAAGAGCGCCAAGCGTATCGTGGATCGTCGCGAGCCTATCATCTATGATATTCTTGAGAACGTGATGAAGGGTCACCCCGTACTGCTCAACCGTGCCCCGACGCTTCACCGTCTCGGCATACAGGCCTTCCAGCCAAAGCTCATCGAGGGTAAGGCTATCCAGCTTCACCCACTGGCATGTACCGCCTTCAATGCCGACTTCGACGGCGACCAGATGGCTGTGCACCTTCCACTCTCTAACGAAGCAATCCTTGAGGCACAGATCCTCATGCTGCAGAGCCACAACATCCTGAATCCTGCTAATGGCGCTCCTATCACGGTGCCTTCACAGGACATGGTGCTCGGTCTCTACTATATCACCAAGATGCGCCCAGGTGCAAAGGGCGAGGGTCTGACATTCTATGGTCCCGAAGAAGCCATCATCGCATACAACAACAAGAAGTGCGACCTGCACGCTCCTGTAAAGGTATTGGTAGA
Organism: Prevotella sp.; assembly: GCA_017478025.1. GTDB lineage: Bacteria > Bacteroidota > Bacteroidia > Bacteroidales > Bacteroidaceae > Prevotella. Next base: position 30,470 of record JAFVGZ010000017.1, on the reverse strand, counting down.
TGATGTGGTTGACGGCCAGAAGGTGCGCCACATGGTAGAGACCTCCGTAGGACGTGTCATCGTCAACGGTCTTGTGCCCGAAGAGATGGGATACGTCAACGACGTAATCTCAAAGAAGTCTCTGCGCGACATCATCCAGAACGTTATCAACCTCGTAGGCTTTGCCCGTGCATGTGAGTTCCTTGACGGTATCAAGAACCTCGGCTATCGTATGGCATACCTCGCAGGTCTTTCCTTCAACCTTGACGACATCATCATACCACCAGAGAAGGAAGAGCTGATTGCCAAGGGTAATGCTGACGTGGCGCAGATCACCGAGAGCTACAACATGGGCTTCATCACAGACCAGGAGCGTTACAACCAGGTCATCGACACATGGACCCACGTCAACAACGATATCGGTAATATCCTGCTGAAGGAGATGACTGAGGCCGACCAGGGCTTCAACGCCGTATTCATGATGCTTGACTCTGGTGCCCGTGGTTCTAAGGACCAGATTAAGCAGCTCTCCGGTATCCGCGGACTGATGGCAAAGCCTCAGAAGGCCGGTGCCGATGACCGTGGTACCATTGAGAACCCTATCCTTTCAAACTTCAAGGAGGGTATGTCAGTGCTGGAGTACTTCATCGCATCTCACGGTGCACGTAAGGGTCTGGCTGATACCGCCATGAAGACAGCCGATGCCGGATACCTCACACGTCGTCTTGTGGACGTTTCTCACGATGTTATCATCACTGAGGACGACTGCGGCACGCTGCGTGGTCTCACCTGCACGGCTATCAAGAACGGTGACGATGTTATCTCCAGCCTCTATGATCGTATCCTTGGTCGTGTCAGCGTACACGATGTTACCAATCCTCATACCGGTGCACTCATCTGTCCTGCAGGCGAGGAAATCAACGAAGCTCGCGCCAAGGCCATCGAGGAAGCTGGTATTGAGTCAGTAGATATCCGTTCCGTCCTCACCTGTGAGTCTCGTCAGGGTGTCTGCAAGAAGTGTTATGGTCGCAACCTGGCTACTCAGCGCATGGTTCAGAAGGGTGAAGCCGTCGGTGTCATTGCCGCTCAGGCTATTGGTGAGCCTGGTACACAGCTGACCCTCCGTACCTTCCACGCCGGTGGTATTGCCGGTGGCGCTGCTGTAAGTGCTGACATCAAGTGTAACTATGAGGAGGCAAAGATAGAGTTCGACGAGCTCCGCACCGTGCCATTCACCGAGAAGGACGATGCTACGGGCGAGGATGTGAAGTGCGAAATGGTAGTCAGCCGTCTGGCAGAGTGCCGCTTCATCGACCAGAACACCAACATTGTGCTCTCCACCGTGCCTGTGCCTTACGGCTCTTCGCTCTACTTCAAGAGCGGCGACGTAGTGAAGCGTGGCGACGTGATAGCCAAGTGGGATCCGTTCAATGCCGTCATCGTTACCGAGTTTGCGGGTAAGATACGCCTCAATGACTTTGTTGAAGGCCAGACCTACAAGGCTGAGACCGATGATTCTACCGGTATGACCGAGCACATCATCATTGAGTCTAAGGATCGCTCTATGATACCTACCCTTGACATCCTTGGTGCCAACGGCGAGGTACTGGGCACCTACAACCTCCCTGTTGACGGTCACGTGGCAGTATTTGATACTGACAACAAGCTGAAGAAGAAGGTCAGCACTGGTGAGACCCTCGTCAAGATACCACGTTCTGCAGCCCGTGCGGGCGATATCACCGGTGGTCTGCCTCGTGTCACAGAGCTCTTCGAGGCCCGTAACCCATCCAATCCTGCAGTGGTCAGCGAAATCGATGGTGAGGTATCTATCAATCCGCAGCTCAAGCGTGCTAATCGCGAGATCACCGTTACCTCTAAGACAGGTGAGCAGCGTAAGTACCTCGTTCCTACGTCAAAGCAGCTGCTGGTTCAGGACCGCGACGCCGTACGTGCCGGAACGCCGCTCTCTGCTGGTGTTGTAACACCTAACGACATACTTCAGATCAAGGGTCTGACAGCCGTTCAGGAGTACATCGTCAACGAGGTGCAGGACGTTTACCGCCTGCAGGGTGTGCGCATCAACGACAAGCACTTTGAGATTATCGTGCGCCAGATGATGCGTAAGGTTCAAATCAACGAGCCTGGAGACACCTGCTTCCTTGAGAGCGACATCGTTGACAAGCTCGATTTCCGCGAGGAGAACGACCGCATCTGGGGCAAGAAGGTTGTCGTTGACGCCGGTGACTCAGAGAATCTCCACCCAGGACAGATTGTCACCGCCCGCAAGCTGCGCGACGAGAACGCCTTCCTGAAGCGCCGCGACCTCAAGCCCGTAGTGGTTCGTGATGCCGTGCCTGCCACATCTACACAGATACTGCAGGGTATCACACGTGCCGCACTCCACACGAAGAGCTTCATGTCAGCCGCTTCCTTCCAGGAGACCACCAAGGTGCTCAACGAAGCAGCAATCCGCAGGAAGAGCGACATGCTCCAGGGCATGAAGGAGAACGTCATCTGCGGACACCTCATCCCAGCCGGAACCGGTATGCGCGAGTTTGAGAAAATCATCGTAGGCTCACGCGAAGACATGGACCGCAAGGTGATGAGTCGCCAGAACGTATTTGAGTACAGAAACTAATAATAAGCATCAAAAAGCCCCCTTCCACAACCGGAAGGGGGCTTTTTTCATGTCCGCACACCCAAAATACAGTTAATATGCAGACTGACAAAATGGCAGTCCTAAACTGTCTGATAATCAGAGCGTTGCAATAGTAGGTCTTTTAGACGGTAAAAGACCTGCTATTAGACAGTAAAAGACCTACTATTACCGGGTAAAAGACCTACTATTAGAACGTAATAGTTCAACTGACAAAATGGCAGAGTTGGTGGGTGCCGATTTTGTCATGTTTTATAGCAATAGTAAATCGTAGTGGTGTGTGTTTTTAAGTGTTCGTTTTTTCTTCTTTATATTTCTTTTTTGTGTATATGAAAAAAATGTTGTAACTTTGCGCACGATTTTGTATTTATGCTCCGTAAGGGGGTGTGCAAGGATATAAAGACCAAAACAGATAAGAAGAAAATGAGAAAGAACAGACTATTGCTCCAGGCTTGCGCCATTGCTGTGCTGGCTTTGGGCTTTCTGTCGTCCTGTATCAGGAACGAAGACCCTACAATGGAGTGTGACATTGAGACGATGTGGATAGAAGGCGATGAGTACAAGCCGTACTTCTATGATGTCAACGACATGAAGAAGGTGGTGCTCTCTACTGAGAGTAACCCTACATTCAATGTTCGTTCGGTCATCCTTATGCCAAACAAGGTGGCTGTGCACTTTACCCTCACACCTGGTGCAACGATTTCTCCGGAGAACGGTTCGGTGCAGGACTTCAGCAACGGCGACGTGACATACACCGTGACGGCAGAGGATGGCGTGACCACACGCACATATAAGGTGGGCTTCAGAGAGCCTGCGCTGCCCGTCACTAACAGGACTAATAGCTTTGAGGACTATGAGGAGGTGCGCTATAGCTATAGCCAGATATACTATCATCGCTTCCTTGAAACCAGCAGTACTGGCGAGAAGTTGAATAATGTCTGGGCCTCAGGCAATGAGGGCTTCTGTCTGTCGATGCTCAACAGGATTCTCAGCAATCTGCCAGGTCGTCCCGAGGAGTTCCCCACTTACTCAGACCCCAACGGCCGTACTGGTCGCTGCGTGAAGTTGCAGACGCTCAGCACTGGAGATTTGGGCAAGTCCTCACATCGCCCCATTGCGGCGGGTAACCTCTTCCTGGGTAGGTTCAATGTCACATACGCTGCCACTAATTCATTGCTCGCTACTGAGATGGGCATACCGTTCAATTTCGAGCCGGTGAGAGTGACGGGTTACTATAAGTACACACGTGGAAAGGAGTTCACGGACAAGGACAGCCGTATTATCCCCGACCGTCTGGACGAGGCAGACATCTATGCTGTTCTATACCTGAACAAAGACGAGAACGGTAAAGCCGTGATGCTCAATGGCGGCAACGTGCTCACCAGCCCTTACATAGTACGCAAGGCACGCGTGGCCTCTCTGCCTCCTACTGAGGAGTGGACACCGTTTGACATGTTCTTTGAAGGTGACAAAAAGATAGACGCTGAACTGCTGGCTAATCAGGGATATAATCTGGCGCTCGTATTCTCGTCCAGCAAAGAGGGCGCAAGCTTTGAGGGAGCCATCGGCAGCACGCTCTACATAGACGATGTAGTGGTTTCAGTAAAAAATAAGGAGGAGAAGTAACGTATGAAAAAGACAATATACAATATCATAGCAATTGCAATCGTGGCTGTGCTTATGCCTGCTCAGGCAGTGGCCGGCGATTTCTGGGACAGCCTGCAGGTGAAGGCTCGCGTGGGTTATAACATTGGCGGTACAGCCCCTGTGCCTCTGCCGCGAAGCATTCGCAGCATAGAGAGCTACAAGCTCACACCATCGTTCATGGTCGGTGCAGATGCCGAACACAGTTTCAATAAAAGCTTCGGACTCCTGGTAGGTCTGCGTGTGGAGAACAAAGCCATGAAAGGCTCAGTGAGAACCAAGGCCTATCACATGGAACTGGTACGCGGAAACAGCGTGATGGACGGACTCTTCACCGGCATGGTGGATCAGAATGTGACGGAATGGATGGTGACGCTCCCCGTACATGGCACGCTCAATGTGAGCCGAGTGGTGAAGCTCAAGCTGGGCCCGTACATCTCATACGTCTTCAGCAGAAAGTTTGACGGCATCGCCTCTGACGGTTACCTGCGCCAGGGAACCGCCACGGGACCGAAGATTCTCATAGGCAACGTGGAGGGCGAGTGGGCCACATACGAATTTACCGATGACATGCGCAGGCTGCAGTTCGGTATTGACCTGGGTGCAGACTTCAAGATAGGTAGCCGCTGGGGACTCTCTGCCGACATCGACTGGGGCTTGACGGGCATCTTCAAGAGCGACTTCAAGACTGTGGAGCAGACCCTGTACCCCATCTACGGCACCATCGGAGCGTTCTACAGGCTGAAGTAAATCAGCGTAAGATAGAAAAAAAGAACCCGAAAGTTTTTGCACTTTCGGGTTTTTTCTGTAATTTTGTCGCAGTAAACAATAAATAATATATACTAAATCTATGACAGACTTAACAGGAAAGATAGCCGTCGTGACGGGCGGCACAGGTGTTTTGGGCAGCAATGTGGCAATGGGATTGCTTCAGGCTGGCGCCAAGGTAATGGTGATAGGCTCGCGCGAGGAGACAGTAGCCGCAGCGCTGGAGAAGCTCTCCCCCTACGGTGAGGTGAAGGGATTGGCGTGCAACATGCTAGACCCTAAGGCTTCGGTGGTGGCTCGCGACAAGGTGATGGCAGAGTGGGGGAGGATAGACATCCTCGTCAATGCTGCCGGCGGCAACGTGCCCGGTGCGACGGTGATGGATGACCAGTCCATCTTTGACGATATGAAGCTGGAGGATTTGCACCGCGTCATAGACCTCAACCTGTGGGCCACGATATATCCTTGCCTCATCTTTGGTAAGGTGATGGCAGAGCAGAAGTCTGGTTCCATCATCAACGTATCGTCGATGGCGGCATACGACTCGCTGACACGCGTCATGGGTTACTCCATAGCCAAGGAGGGCGTGAACGCGCTGACCAAGTGGCTGGCGCAGGAGATGGCGATTAAGTATTCGGAGAAGATACGCGTCAACGCCATAGCGCCGGGATTCTTCATAGGCAACCAGAACCGTAAGGCCCTGCTCAACGATGACGGCTCATATACGGAGCGCAGCCATAAGGTGATAAACAAGACCCCGATGCGACGCTTCGGTGACATAACCGAGCTGAACGGCATGGTGAACTTCCTCTGCTCTGACGAGGCATCGTTCATCACCGGTACCATCATACCTATCGACGGAGGCTTCTCCGCCTTCTCGGGAGTCTGAGGTAATGCATAATTAATAATTCATAATGCATAATTAATAATTCAAAGATATGGAAAGAACATGGCGCTGGTTCGGTAAGAACGATAAGATAACGCTTGGTATGCTCAAGCAGATTGGTGTTGAGGGCATTGTGACGGCCCTGCATGACGTGCCATTGGGCGAGGTGTGGACTCGCGAGAAGATACGCGACCTGAAGGAATACATCGAGAGTTACGGCATGCGATGGTCTGTTGTAGAGTCGCTGCCCGTCACTGAGACGATAAAATATGGCGGCCCGGACCGCGATGAGCAGATAGAGATATACAAGGAATCGCTGGCAAACCTGGGCAAGGAGGGCATACATTGCGTGTGCTACAATTTCATGCCTGTGCTTGACTGGGCTCGCACCGACCTGCTGCACGACAACCCCAACGGCTCCAGCAACCTGTACTTCAACTGGGCTGAGTTCGCATACTTCGATATATACATCCTTCAGCGCGAGGGTGCCAAGGAGGAATGGCAGGCCATAGCCAATGGTAACGGCGGCAACGTGTCGAAAGCCATCAAGGGACGCGACCTGATGGCTGAGGTAGAAGAGTATCGCAAGCAGATGACTCCAGAGAAAGACCACGACCTGGTTGACACGATAGTGATAAAGACGCAGGGCTTCGTGAGCGGTAACTTCAAGGAGGGCGACGACAAGCCGGTAGAGCTGTTCCGTCAGTTGCTGGCACTCTATGACGGCGTGACAAAGGAGAAACTGCAGGAGAATATGAAGACTTGGCTTGAGGCCATCATGCCTATCTGCGATGAGTATGACATCAATATGTGCATACACCCCGATGATCCGCCGTTCCCCATACTCGGTCTGCCACGCATACTGAACTGCGACGAGGATATACAGACCTTCCTCGAAGCCGTGCCAAACCCGCACAACGGCCTCACCTTCTGTGCAGGCAGCCTGTCGGCAGGCGGTCACAACGACATCACCGAGCTGGCAAAGAAGTATCATTCGCGCACGCACTTCGTACATCTGCGTTCATGCCACATCTTCCCTAACGGCGACTTCACCGAGGCAAGCCACCTGGGAGGCCGTGCAGACCTGGTAGAACTGGCACATATCTTTGAGCAGGAGGAGCAGGAGCGCCTGAAAGCGAAGGGTGCGGACAGCCCCACGGCACTGTTGCCGATGCGCGTGGATCACGGTATGACAATGCTGGGCGACGAGGACAGAGGCTATAACGCAGGCTATTCCTTCCTCGGACGTATGTTCGCCCTGGGTCAGGTGCAGGGCATCATAGCCGCTGTGGATAAGGAAATGGGCATAAAATATCATCAGCCGGGCTTCTTTGACTGATGTGAAGGGGCGTAATGGTCCCGCACAAGGTCTGGCCGGCAAGTGTCGCAACACAAACTACTAACCTATAACAAATAAGAGACAATGAAGAAAAAGAGCATCCTTACCCTAATCCTCGCGATGCTGTCGGCAGCTACGGCCTTCGCTCAGCAGGATGCGTGGAACACTGTTTACAAAGAAATAGAGAGCCGCATGCAGGCTCCTACGTTCAAACAGAAGACCTACGTGGCAGCCGTCAAGACTAAGAATGCTGCCAAAAAGAATCAGCGGATTATCAACCAGACCATCGCCAAGTGCTCAAAGAGCGGCGGCGGTACTGTGGTGATACGTCCGGGAAAATACATGACGGGCGCTATCACGATGAAGAGCAACGTGAACCTCCGCGTGGAGGAGGGCGCTGAGCTGGTATTTGCCTTTGACCGCTCACTCTATCCGCTCGTCTATACCCGCTGGGAGGGCCTGGACCTGTGGAACTACCAGCCGTGTGTGTATGCCATAGACTGTAAGAATATCGCCCTGACCGGCAAGGGTATCATCAACGGTAACGGTACCGATGGCGACATAGCTGCCGACGGTACAGTGAAGAAAGAAGGCAACTGGTGGTACATGAAAGGCCTGAAGGAACACGGATTCCACGAGGGTGTGGATGAGTGGCAGGGTACAGCCAAGCAGGGCACACGCGCTGAGCTGATAAAGATGTCGGACAACAATGTGCCTGCCGCAGAGCGCAGGTTCGGTAAGGGCAAAGGCCTGCGTCCGCAGTTGGTGAACTTCGTGCGTTGTGAGAATGTGCTGATAGAAGACGTGAGTCTGCTCAACTCACCGTTCTGGGTGATACATCCACTGTTCTGCAAGAACCTCATCGTGCGCAACGCGTATATATATAATGAGGGCCCTAACGGTGACGGTTGCGACCCCGAATCGTGTGAGGATGTGCTCATAGAGGGTTGTACGTTCCACACCGGAGACGACTGCATAGCGCTGAAGAGCGGACGTAACGGCGACGGCCTGCGTGCTAACGTGCCGTGTAAGAACGTCATCGTGCGCAAGTGCAAGATGGAAGACGGCCACGGAGGCGTGGTGATAGGCTCTGAGATAAGCGGCGGAGCAGACTATGTCTTCGCTGAGGACTGCGAGATGGACTCGCCGAATCTGGACCGCGTGCTGCGTATCAAGACAAACACCTGTCGCGGCGGCATCATACAGAACATATTCATGCGCAACATCAAAGTGGGACAGTGCGCCCAGGCAGTGATGCGTATCAACCTGGTGTATGAGCCCAATGAGATTGCCGAGCGCGGACATATCCCCACTGTGCGCAATGTCTATATGGAGAATGTCACATGTAAGAAGTCGAAGTATGGCATCCTGGTGAACGGTCTGGAGGAAGAGGACCGCGTCTATAACATCAATATCAAGAACTGTCGCTTTGAGGGTCTTACCGCCGAGCCGCTCTATAAGACCGGCAAGAGCCATGACATAAATATTGAGAACCTCACCGTTTCAACACTGAAAAAGTAAGAGTAACGGGACGTAATTACTACTAAAATACCCTTTCGGGTGTTAAACAATCTTAAAATAACATTCGAAAGGGTCCCTTTTTATATTAATAATTAGGTGGAATGGATAAAAAGCGGTACCTTTGCACCCGCAAAATTATGGCCCTATAGTGTCTGGACGACAGTTTAGTGCTGTTTTTGTAGGCTAAAGAAAAATGAATTATGCCGGCTAAAGTATTGAAATCGAACAAAATAAAATATATTAATCAAAAACAGTAAAACAAAATGCCTACAATTCAACAATTGGTAAGAAAAGGCAGAAAGGTACTTGTGGACAAGAGCAAGTCACCAGCTTTGGACTCATGTCCTCAGCGTCGTGGTGTGTGCGTGCGTGTGTACACAACTACCCCTAAGAAGCCTAATTCGGCTATGCGTAAGGTAGCCCGTGTTCGCTTGACGAACTCAAAAGAAGTCAACAGTTACATCCCCGGCGAGGGACACAACCTTCAGGAGCACTCCATCGTGCTGGTTCGCGGTGGTCGTGTGAAGGACCTTCCAGGTGTACGTTACCACATCGTGCGTGGTACACTGGATACAGCCGGAGTAGCCAACCGCACACAGCGCCGCTCTAAGTACGGTGCTAAGCGTCCAAAGGCTGCTAAGAAGTAAAGAAAATGCCGGTTCTCTCGGATAAAACCCGGCCGCAAGGACGGGCCGAGACCCCCGCAAACACTCTTGAAAATCAGCGATGAAATCGTAAAAAAAACATGCGATTTCATCGCAAACAGAAGAAGGTTGAGCCACTGGTTCAGCCTTCTCCTGAAAAGAAAAAGCAGGCAAAAGTTGCTTGCACTCACATTGGATAGGATACGAGAAGGTTGAGTAAATGCTCTGGAGAGAGCGTTGAAGACCGGAAACAGACAACCCAAAACTATAACAAAACAATGAGAAAAGCAAAACCAAAGAAGCGTGTGATCCTGCCGGATCCCGTGTACAACGACAAGAAAGTGTCGAAGTTTGTAAACCATCTGATGTATGATGGTAAGAAGAACATCTCATACGAGATATTCTATGAAGCAATAAACATCGTTGGCCAGAAGATGCAGAACGAGGAGAAGTCTGCCCTTGAGATCTGGAAGCAGGCCCTTGACAACGTTACCCCACACGTGGAGGTAAAGAGCCGTCGTATCGGTGGCGCCACATTCCAGGTGCCTACAGAGATACGCCCCGACCGTAAGGAGTCTGTATCTATGAAGAACCTCATCTCTTTCGCTCGCAAGCGCGGCGGTAAGGGCATGGCTGAGAAGCTCGCTGCAGAGATAATGGACGCATACAACAACCAGGGTGGTGCCTTCAAGCGTAAGGAGGATATGCACCGCATGGCTGAGGCTAACCGTGCTTTCGCTCACTTCCGTTTCTAATCGTTGATTTAAGTATAAAGGATAATAAGTCACAAGGAGAAAAAGAGAAATGGCTAAGCACGATTTGCATTTGACCCGTAACATCGGTATCATGGCTCACATTGATGCCGGTAAGACAACAACATCAGAGCGTATCCTCTTCTACACCGGTAAGACCCACAAGATTGGTGAGGTGCATGAAGGCGGTGCTACGATGGACTGGATGGAACAGGAGCAGGAGCGTGGTATCACTATCACATCTGCTGCTACGACATGTTTCTGGAAGTACAACGATAAGCAGTATAAGATTAACCTTATTGATACTCCGGGACACGTGGACTTCACCGCAGAGGTGGAGCGTTCACTGCGTGTGCTCGACGGTGCCGTAGCTACATACTGTGCCGTAGGCGGCGTGGAGCCACAGTCTGAGACTGTATGGCGTCAGGCTGATAAGTACAATGTACCACGTATCGGTTACGTTAACAAGATGGACCGTTCAGGTGCCAACTTCTTTGACGTAGTGCAGCAGATGAAGGACGTACTGGGCGCTAACCCAATTCCTCTCTGTGTGCCTATAGGTGCTGAGGAGACCTTCAAGGGCCTCGTTGACCTTATCAAGATGAAGGCTATCCTGTGGCACGACGAGACAATGGGTGCTGACTATGACGTAGAGGACATCCCTGCCGACCTCGTTGACGAGTGCAATGAGTGGCGCGACAAGCTCCTCGAGTCAGCTGCTGACTTCGATGAGGCTCTCATGGAGAAGTACTTCGACGATCCTTCTACTATCACAGAGGATGAGATTATCGCTGCTATCCGCAAGGGTACTCTCGCTCTGCAGTGTGTTCCAATGCTCTGCGGTTCTTCATTCAAGAACAAGGGCGTGCAGACTATGCTTGACTACGTTTGCGCACTGCTGCCTTCACCACTGGACAACGAGGAGATTATCGGTACTGATCCAAGCGATGAGAACGTAGAGGTGAAGTTCCTGGCAAAGGAGACAGAGCCTACATCAGCTCTGGCATTCAAGATTGCTACCGACCCATACGTAGGTCGTCTCGTGTTCTTCCGCGTTTATTCCGGTAAGATTGAAGCTGGCTCATACGTTTACAATCCCCGCTCAGGCAAGAAGGAGCGCGTAAGCCGTCTCTTCCAGATGCACTCTAACAAGCAGAACCCTGTTGAGGAGATTGCTGCAGGTGATATCGGTTCAGGTGTAGGTTTCAAGGATATCCGCACCGGTGATACCCTCTGTGATGAGGCTCATCCAATCGTGCTGGAGTCTATGACATTCCCTGACACCGTGATTTCTATCGCCGTAGAGCCTAAGTCACAGGCTGACATCGCTAAGCTTGACAACGGTCTGGCTAAGCTGGCAGAAGAGGATCCAACATTCACCGTACGTACCGACGAGCAGTCAGGACAGACCGTTATCTCTGGTATGGGTGAGCTCCACCTCGACATCATTATTGACCGTCTGAAGCGTGAGTTCAAGGTAGAGTGTAACCAGGGTAAGCCTCAGGTTAACTACAAAGAGGCCATCACCAAGGAGGTTAACCTCCGTGAGGTATATAAGAAGCAGTCAGGTGGTCGCGGTAAGTTCGCCGACATCATCGTCAACATCGGTCCTAAGGATGAGGACTACAAGGATGGCGACCTGCAGTTCATCAACGAGGTGAAGGGCGGTAACGTGCCTAAGGAGTTCATCCCTGCAGTTCAGAAGGGCTTCGAGGATTGCCTCAAGGCAGGTGTACTCGGTGGATACCCTGTAACAGGCATGAAGGTGACGCTGCTTGACGGTAGCTTCCACCCAGTCGATTCTGACCAGCTCTCATTCGAACTCGCTGCACGCAATGCCTTCAAGAATGCATGTCCTAAGGCAGGTCCTTGTCTCATGGAGCCTATCATGAAGGTAGAGGTAGTAACACCAGAGGAGTCAATGGGTGACGTAATCGGTGACCTCAACAAGCGTCGCGGTATGGTTCAGGGTATGGACGATGCACGTTCGGGCGCTAAGATTGTGAAGGCAATGGTGCCACTGGCCGAGATGTTCGGTTATGTGACCGCCCTGCGTACCATCACCTCTGGCCGTGCAACCTCTTCTATGGAGTATGACCACCACGAGCCAGTGTCAAGTTCTATCGCCAAAGCTATCCTTGAGGAGGCAGGCGGTCGTGCTGACCTCGTGTAAGTGAAGAGTGAAAAGTGAAGAGTGAAGAATGTTCTTTGCTCTTCGCTTACATCAAAAATCTGTCGCTGAGCAAATGACTCTTTAGTGGCAGGATATATTCCCAATTATTAATTTTCAATTATCAATTAAAGATCATGAGTCAGAAAATTCGTATCAAGCTGAAGTCTTACGACCACACTCTGGTTGACAAGTCAGCAGAAAACATCGTGAAGGCCGTAAAGGCTACAGGTGCCATTGTCAGTGGTCCTATACCTCTGCCTACACACAAGCGTATCTACACCGTGAACCGCTCTACCTTCGTTAACAAGAAGAGCCGTGAGCAGTTCCAGCTTTCAGACTACAAGCGTCTCATCGACATCTATTCTTCTACAACGAAGACCATCGATGCCCTGATGAAGATAGACCTTCCCTCAGGTGTTGAGGTAGAAATCAAGGTGTAGTTCTGGGCTGACAGAAAGCCAGGATACGGCGCAGGCAATTCATAGGGACTGCGTGGACAATTCAAATACACGGCGCAACTGGATTTAATCCGGTTGCGCCGTATTTTTATTGTTGCTGTCCAATAAAAAAAAAGAATCCTCCGTTCTTACGACTCCCGGGATTTTTTTTACTCATTTTTGCATTTACCTACATTATCGTAAGCATTCGATAAACTACAGGTTGTAATACCTATATACTATAGCAACGTATGCTTACGGAAAAAAATACCAAAAGATATCAATAAGTACTATCAATTGCCCCCGGCAGTATCAATAGCTACACACAACTCTATCTGTAGGTTTATTGATTAATCTGAGGGCCAATTTCGATGCTAAAAATCAGTTGTTAAATTACTCTAAATTTGCAGATTTTTCTGTATCGTTGTTTGCCGTAGTGCTGTTTTTTCCGTAACTTTGCAAATGCAGATGAAAATGTAATATAAAAAGAAAAAGATTGCAATAGGGCGTATCCAAAACTGCATTGATTGTAAATAAAGCACAAATACTAGAACCACAGACAACAGATAGTGAGATGATTGGCGCGGAAGATCAGGCAATATGCTACATTCCGTGGATGTCATTATAAACACATATATATTATTTCTAAATTTAAACAACCAACGCTTATGAAGCAAAAACTATTCTCATTAAGTATGTTGCTTGCGCTTATTGCATCCATAGCCTATGCTTGGACGGGTAAGGATAACGCATGGTGGCAGCAAAACGGCTATACTTCCAGCCAGCAGGAGTACTACCAGACCACCATCCGCGAGAATGCAAGTGATTGGGCCTTGGGTATTGTGCCTGAGGCTGTTGTCAGCGATTCAAGGGATGCCAGTTCCTCGGCCTATGAGCTCAACTGGGAAAATTATGACGCAGTCCTGAATTCAATTGCGGATTTGCTTGAGGAGAATAAGGAAATTCTCCCTGCCGGGGTCTATCAGAACATTAGCGGTGAACACAGTTCTGCGATAGCTCTGAAGAAAGATGTAGAGCGTGACTGGCGTTCTGCAGCGTTCCGTTTTGGTCTCGTGTTACGTCCCAGCACCACTGAAGACCTCCATACGGGAGGCGCTCTGACCGGGAGTTACTACTATTTCGTCAACCGTTACGAGGATTTGTATAAGGCATATACTGCTGCCATCGCTTCCAAGATTCTGGCTCTGAATAAGGTCCTGCAGGAAGGCCAGGCTGCAGTTGATGTGGCTAAGGCTCGCAAGGGTCTTGCAGATGAGATTGAGAAGGCTACTCTGCTCAAGAACATTCTGGTATCTCCATCCGTCAAAAAGGAGCTTACAGATGCTATTAAGGAAGCCAACGATGTGTATATCGACAATGATGCAACCTATGAAGAGTTGACGTCTGCCAAGACCAAACTTAATCAGGTTGTACAGGCCAGCTTAGGTAAGGACAACAAGACTCGCCTTGAGGAGGCTGTCGCTAAAATACAGAACGATGATGATTACAAGGGGTTAGTGAATGCTGATGCCAAGGCTATCGTTGACGCCAGCATTGCTAAGGCACAGCGCATGCTTGAGACCTATGAGTCATCTGAGAGCCCTGTGACAGCTGATGAAGTTACTGAGATGGTAGAAGAACTCGATGCCAGTCTGCTGCAGGCTCGTATCCTTGAGGCAAAAACTGACCTGACGAATCTTGTTGGTTCAACTTCACAGTATTCTGACATGATTAGTGAAGTTGCAGCGGCTCAGGCAGCTATCGATAATGTCAACTCAACACCTGAAAACTTGGCCACCTGCTACGCAAATCTCGCAATAGCCGCCATTAAGGCTGCTGCCTATGACGCCGCAAAGAAGAATTTGCAGGAAGCCCTCGCCGAGGCTAAGCTTTCAGAGGAGCCAACAGAAAAGCTTGCTACAGCTATCGAGAATGGAGAGACTGCTGTTGCTAAGGCATTCACTACGGATGCGGACAAGCTCGCGACAATCGTTGCAGATATGGTAGGTGCTTACAACAATCTGAAGACTGAAATGGATAAGGACCGTTGGTCACACCAGGCTACCGATGCACCAATGGTTGTAAAGGATTGGAAGTCTAACGATCCTGATCCTAACCAGGTTCAGTACATCAAGCTCGTAGGAAAGTATTCCATCGCTGACAATGGAGCTGCCAATGAGATCGTTGACCTCTTCCTCGTTGGCCATGAAGAGGCTGATCCTGCTAACAAGTTCACTTGGAAGGCATTCTCATCCGGTAATGACTATGATGTTAACTCTGTAACACTGTCAAGCACAGGCGTTTCAGACTTGAATAACTACGACCTTTTCGGATGGTCATATCAGGAGAAATACAACAACATCGTTATCCCTGGTAGCAAGATTGAACCAGGTGATATTATCAGCGTAGGTGCATCGGTCTGGATCGCTTCTGCAGTTACTAACGTCAATACAGTGAGCATCCCTGGTTACACTATCAAGAACTTTGACGAAAACGGCAAATACACCGGACGCTACTACACCTTCAAGTGGTCCGACAACAACAAGGGCGGTATATATCGCGTGCCTGCACTCCTCTCTATCTACGACGAGACTGGTGACACACGTACGGTTGAAGACGTGAAGACATATATCTCTAACCCTGCTTCTGACGGTACATACTTCATCAACACCGACCTTGTTCTTGACGGCGACAAGGGTTATGACAACACTGAGACACTCTTCGACTTCAACAATGGTACAGCAGTGCTCAATGGTAAGTGGCACCACGTTCAGTTCATCGACAAGAACCAGTACCTCTTCCATCAGGCTGCACAGAAGGCTGCCGACTGGTATAACAACTCTGAGGACCTGAGCCACTATGACACTGAAGCCCTTGAGGAGCTGAGAAAGGCCGTAGAGACAGACGGTGTGGACTGGCTGCCACAGGCTGACCGCATCAAGGCCGCTATGGAGAAGGTGCAGAACAGCATCAATCAGGTCAACATGCTTCTGGGCGACAGTCTCTATGGTGTAATCGCTGACGGTGCATATGCTGACGTAGAGCGCACTTATACTGTAATGGGTGCTCCTGGCGACAAGATTGACGCTAAAATTATTGATCAGACTAATGACTGGACTAAGAAGGACGCACAGTACTGGGCTATCATCTCTAACGGTGACGTTATCGGCGCTGACTCTACAACCACCATCACCGTTAGGTTCAACCCAGGTAATAACTATCCTGCTGACTACCGTGAGTATCGCGCAGTCCTCGACGTGAAGGTGGGTAACCTGAACTATCAGGACGAGGGTAAGGATTCTCTCCAGCAGAACCTCTATGGCGCTAATCCTAAGCTCTCTCTCAAGGAGAACACTCTGCTCCAGACTCACAGCCTGAACCTGCATCGTAAGGACAGCATCACCTATGACCTCTATGGTCGCGGCTATGCTTACCTCTATGAGAAGTCTCCTCTCAAGGCTACATTCTATGATGCTAACAATGAGGTGCTCGCTACCAGCGAGGTTAAGACAACATTGGTTAAGAATGAGTTCACTGCTTATGCTAAGGACAATGACCTCGACCAGACCAAGTTCACTGTATCTTACTATCCGGAAGACCTCGGTGCCGACGTTGTGAAGGTTGTCATCTCTGACACTGTCCGCACTGCTGACGACATCGTCCTCATGGTAAGTGCTGCTAAGAGCTCTGTAAGCTTCGATCCTGCTACCGCTACAGTAGTGGATGTGAATGATAATGTAATTCCACTCAGCCAGAAGCAGAACGGCACAAATGCTTACTTCTATCCAGCCGACGGTGAGACATACATCCTCCCAATCACATTCTCTAACTATGATGGCGTGAACAGACAGGCCGTTGTAAGTAATGAGGACGGAAATATTGTTATCACTAATGAGAAGATTGCTGCCGATGGACTCGTAGAGGAGCACATCACCTACCCTGTTCAGATCACTATCAACAATCGTGAATACTTCGACGTATCTACAGAGGTAGAGACGCTTGACGGTTCAGGCACAATGTTTATCAAGGTAAAGACCAATGACCTTGATGAGAATATCAACAAGGGTCAGCACGATGCACAGCTCCAGGTTATCTGGCAGGATCAGGATACAGTTAGAATCAACTTCAACCAGACACAGCCTTACTTCAGCGAGATTGTTGACAAGGTTGACGGTAACGCCGTATGGGAGTTCACCGAGGCAGGCGACAAGATATGGTATGTTGATGTGAAAGACGTTGACAACTACTATAACTACGCTATCAATTTCGGCGCTTACACCAACACTGACTGGTTCTCAATTGACCAATCTATCAGCTATCAGACCACACCGGAGCGTGGCACACGCCGCTATCGTCTGAAGATTACTTACAACCCACACGAGGCAAATACTGTCTATGAGGATGTACTGACACTGAGAATCTTCGACGCTAAGCGCCACGTCGTTATCGCTACCCAGACTCTGCAGCTCAAGGGCGCTGCCGTAAGCTCTGTCAAGGGCGGTGCTACAGGCGTCACCAACGTAGAGGCAGCAAAGGCCAAGAAGAACGGTAAGTACTTCAAGGACGGCAAGCTCATCATCGTGAAGGACGGCCAGGAGTTCAACGCTGCAGGCGCTACAGAGAACTAAGCGATATCCTTTTTCGACACATTATACACTATAGAAAGTGGGCCCGGTATTCTATGCCGGGCCCATTTTTTTTCCCCGCACACCGCTCCTATCGGCTCTCGACGGCGGTGTCCGGAGTGCAAATTTATCGGAATAATGTTGTGTATGTTAGGATTTTTAGTTAGCTTTGCACCGTGAAATGCTGCATGGGGCACTATTGTTCCCATTCTTTATGATAAATGACTATGCAAAGACTCTTATCATCAATCCTTTTCCTGTTAGGCCTTGTCTGCGGCATGAGCGCCAATGACGGTGTGTTCTATTCAAACGGCGGGATGCTCTTCCCGCTGACAGAGTCAGACATCTCCGTGTCGCGCGAGGTGCTCACCATCACCGTGGGCCGCGATGACCATGCCTACGTGGATGTCAGCTATGAGTTCCTCAACGGTAGCGACAGCGCCAAGACCGTTGTGATGGCGTTCGAGGCAGATGCGCCCTACAATGTGGAGGAGCACTTCAGTAAGGCCGGAGTGCATCCGTATATCTCCGATTTCTCTGTGGAGATGAACGGTCATTCGCTGCCTTACCGCAATGCCGTCGTGGCAATAGACTATGGAAAGGAAGGCAGCGAACACAATTCGAAGCCCGTGAACCTCAAAGAGTGGAAGACCTACGGCGAGGTACCCGACAGCATCATGCCCCATGGTTCCATGATATACAATCCACGGCTGGACACCATTGTGTCCTACGGATATGGCTATTACTTTGATGCCACGTTCCTGCCCGGCAAGAATACCGTCCACCACACGTACCGCTACCACATGAGCAACAACGTGGTAAACCGCTTCAGCATCCCCTATTGGCTCACGCCTGCCATGCGCTGGGCCAATCGCAGGATTGACGACTTCACGCTGCGCATCAAGGCAGACATTGGGGTAGGGGTGTGTCTGGAGGACAGCCTCTTCATGAGCCACCCGTTCACCTCTGCCGACGGTGCAGGGCAGATATACAGCTTTGAGCGCAACACAGGCTATTACAAGAAACATTACACGCTGGCTTTCCCCAATGGTAGCGCCATAGAGTGGCACGGCAAGAATTTCGTGCCCTCAAAGGACATCGAGTTAACCTCAGAGGACGAGGTCCTCTATCCCTCTTACGGCATACCGGAGGATTTGGTCGTTATTGATGCTGCCGGCACAGAGGCCGGTCGCTATGTCGGCGAGACCGCAGACAACTTCCTCGTGCTGGCTCAGGACTACGGTCTGGTGCCCAAAGACGGTCATCGCAAGGTAGAGTATAAGGCCGAGAAGGGACAGGGCTGGCTCGTGGTGAGTGGTGACAATGTTGCCGAGGTGCGCATGAATACCCGCCCGGGCAGCAAGGTCATAGCCAAACTGAAGAATCTCTGGGGCGACATCCCCGAGGCATATCCCTGCCTGGGCTACTACAACGTGAGGGGCAGCGACGGCCTCTACAGCCAGTGGTTCAAGCTCCGTGTGGGCAAGAAGACAGGCTACGTCAGGGCAGAGGCAATGACCTGGTCAGCCATCAACACCTATTGACAGCCTTCATTGTGTCAGTGCAATCCATATTGTTTGAATACTACATCCTACGGTTTGATCTTGACCTTGAAACAGACTACGGGGCCGGCGACATATGGCATAGTGGCATCTACTAACAGACCATTGCCAGTATGGTGGAATACAACAGGTTGTCCGTCGGCAAGACAGGTGACACTGTCGATGCTCTGGTTATTGAGTGTTTGCAGGGTGAAAGGCTTTCCATTCCAACCTATGACAAAGACATATACAATGCTGTCGCCACGGCACGTGAAACGTACGTTTCCTTCAGCAGATGTCTTGTAAGCCCTCGTACCATACACGCCCTCGCCATAGGTTTTCAGCCAGTTTCCTATAGCACGCAGTATCTGCTGCTGGTCATCAGGTATGGTGCCGTCGGCTTTTGGTGATATGTTAAGGCAAAGGTTACCGTTCCTTGAGATAATGTTGACAAGTGATCGGATGATTCCGTCGGTGCTCTGTAGCTTCAGCCCCTCGATATAGCCGAACTTGTTACCTATGGGGTCGTCCACCTGCCAATAGCGATCGAGCGTCTGCTTAGGGGCGCGGCTCATACGTTCGAAGTCCTGAATGGAGCCAGCCAGATAGGCCTGTGACTTTGACTGTATGCTTACCTCTTTTTGCCATTGCCATGCGCTGTTATAATAGTAACGTGCTATTCGTAGTTTCCATGGGTCGAGTGAGCGGTAGTTGATGCCGTTGTCAAAATATAACAGGTCGGGCTGATAGCGATCTATTATCTCATGGACACGCATTTCCCACTCGTTGAGGAAAGCATTGCTCTGAGGATGGCGTCCTTCTTCTGCTGATTCGTTTATCACCGCTTCTGTAGCGCCTCCAGATGTTGGAACGGCCAAGGCTTTTGGCCCCATTCCGCTTTGCAGGATAGGCTTCTGCGGAGGCCCATAAAGGTCAGAGTAAGCACTGTCGAGGAGATCTGTGTCATCGAGAGACATATTGAGTGGATACATGAAGTCCCAGTTCTCAATACGATGATTGCTAACCCCGAACTTCATACCTTTTTCACGCACGGCTTCTGCCAGTTCGCCAATGATGTCGCGATGAGGCCCCATATCCTTTGCATCCCATCGTGTAAGTTTACTGTCGTACATGGCGAATCCGTCATGATGCTCTGCCGTAGGGATGACATAACGTGCTCCAGCCTCTTGAAAGAGTTCTGCCCATTGCATGGGGTCGAACTTCTCAGCCTTGAACATAGGAATAAAGTCCTTGTAGCCAAAAGACTTCTGGTCCCCCCATTTCTCCCGATGTGCGGCACTAAGGCCATTATACATGTGCTTGGGATACCACTCACTACCAGCAGCAGGCACACTATACACTCCCCAATGGATGAATATACCGAACTTGGCATCCTTGAACCACTGAGGAGTACGATAGTGCTCTGCTACAGACTGCCACGTAGCTTGATATGGTCCATTGGGGCACTTCTCAAGATCTTTTGGCGTGACGCTGATAGTCTTACGGTTGTCTGTACGCATCAAGTGGGTGCATTGTTTAATCCAAAGGTCAGCCATCAGCCTGTGTCCTGCTGTCGTGGGATGTATGCCATCCCATATCCATTGCTTCATAGGGACAAGTGGATGCTCCTTTTTTTGCGCGGCAAACAACTCGTCGTAGCGCAGGAGAACGGCATCATAGTCTTTGGAAATTGTAGCAACGATGCCAGACAGTCTTTGAATCAGGCTGTCACGCAAGGTGTAGTCTTCATTCGCTCCGATCTTTCCCACTTTTGCTACGAAAGGCGTTCCCAACACAAACTTTACTTTCGGATTAGAGTTGCGGGTCCTGTCAAGCAAATTGCGATAGCGGTGTTCCCAGGCAGCGAAGTCAAAATCAGAATCTTTGTTTTCCATGTAATAATGTACATCATTGGTACCCACCAATACAGAGAGCACATCAGGATTCATTTTGATGACGTCCTTTTCCCATCGTGCCTCAAGCCTTGTAAGATCGTCGCCACTGATACCGCGATTCATGAACTCGTAGTCATATTCAGGCAGCAAACTCTGAAAATGTGCGGCACACAGCATCATGTAGCTATGCCCAAAGATATGGTTCAGATCCCATTGGTTACGTTTGTCCGAAGGCGTGGAATGTCCTGCGCTGTTTCCCCAGCCGCCGTCAGTCACAGAGTCTCCGATAAAGAGCACTTTAACATTCTCTGCCTGCAAAGCCAAAGAACAAAGTGCTGTTATTATGTAAGCAATTATCTTTTTCATTATAAGACGCATAAATTTAGTAAACTAAGATCTTTCTTCGATTGAGAATGTTGATTCCTTTTTGGAGAGCAGCAAGCCTATGACCGGAAATGGAGAATATGCAACTGCTTGTCTTGTCCTGTTCTGTACCAATATTCTTAATGGATGTTGTATTCTGTATTATTGTAGCACCATCTATCAATGACGCGGTAGCAAGGAATTCGTCTGTGCCTGTCGCAATATCTGTTATGTCGAAAGTGTAAGTCTGATTTGTGCATTCTTCTAAACTCCACTGGCTGTTTGCATCTGTGCCATTGTAAGCTGCGAAATCGGTGTGGGTTGCTGTTCCTCCTTTAGCATTAAGATATGTACTTGCTCCCATACCACCTTTTATTGTATATGCATTTGAAGTCGTTGTACTGTTTGCTATCTCTGGTATCATGAAAGCAATGGTGCTGGATGCCTTCCACTCCGATTCAAAGCCGACAAACGTTTTGCTTGAAGGA
The DNA here is from genome assembly GCA_017478025.1 of Prevotella sp. Lineage (GTDB taxonomy): Bacteria > Bacteroidota > Bacteroidia > Bacteroidales > Bacteroidaceae > Prevotella. Next base: position 8,759 of record JAFVGZ010000017.1, on the reverse strand, counting down.
TTGTAGATGTAGTTGCGATTGTTCTCGTCATCACGTATGATGGTGAAAATGCCAGTGTCTTCCTTTGTTGTTTTGCGTGCAAAGGTTCCGTTGGCATCTACATAGCAATAGATATTACCGGAATTAGAGTTGGCTGTCTTCAGATAGTAATTCTTGCATGATATATTGTGGATAACAGGATCATTATCGTGACTGCCATCTCCATAGTATTTCAGCTGTGCATTGTCGAAACCAACCCATGTAGCATTGCTTCCTGCGAGAACCTTAAGACCGACGGTTATGTCTGCCTTCTCTGTAAGGATCAGTTCTACAGAATAATTCTCTGAATGATTCTGCTGAGTGGAAGAACAATTTGCTGTCTCGTTGTTTGCAAAGACAACAATGCCTGTGCATTCACCGGTACCCCTCTGTGCAATGACATCAGCCGAGAATACATATTTGCCAGCAGGCATGTCCTTGAATGTTTGCTGTGCGTAGTTAGGACTTGTTATGCCACCTCCATTATATGCCTCCATGAAAGGATTGCGTCCGAGAGCGTTGTAGTCATGATTATTGGAAGAGTTGACATGAAAGCCTTTACTCTCCGTATTGAGCAACTCCCACCCCTCAAGACTGCTCATGTCTGCATTCACAATAGTGATACTTACAGGATTATGGCTCGTTGCATTGGAAAACTTGAATGCATTGACTGCTTTGGCAAGCGTACTTTCTGCCTTTGCCAGTTCTGGTATGTAGAAACTGTTAAGGTGTGACTTCGCCGCTGTTATGGCCGATAGGATTTCTTCCTTGCCTTCCTTGTAGGTGGCATTGCCGTGGAGAGCTTCGGCTTCTGATACCACCGTCTGGAGTTTCTGTTGTGCTGCTACGGCATCGGTGAGCTGAAGGATGTGGGTGTCGGTAACAACGCCGTCCTCGCAGACTGTCACCTTAAGCGCAGTGCTGCCTGCGGGAATCTTCGAAGTCGCTGTAAGAGAGACATCAACGGTGGCGTATTTGTCAGTGGCAGGTACTGTGCCTGTAGCAATAACTGCCCCATTGTTTGAGATAACCTTTATTACAGCACCTTCACGCGAAGTTTTCAGTCCATAGTTTTTAACCTTTATACCCGTTGTCTTGCTCTCGTTGCTGATAGTTGGGAGAACTGGTGACAGATAAGCTGGTTCGTAGTCAATGTATGAGAGGCGGGCATAGCCATAGCACATTTTGCCGTCTGTGTATTGACCGATAATCTTTGGAGCAAACTCATCAGCAGTGAGTCCTGATGACGCACCATTGAATGTAAGAATGAGATTGCCGTCGGCATCTGTCTCGTGTGAGGTGGCTGATGCACCGCCGCCTGTGTTCACTGTGCCATGAGAACCGAAACGGAGTGTCCCGATATTCAGGTCTGTAGCAGGAGTGAAACCCTCCTCCTTATATATTTTAATGCGTATAGAAGTTGTTGAAGTGGTAATCTTCTCGGTATTCAGTACTTCCATTCTCATACCAGGGTTGAGAGGCATCACGATATTCTTTGAACTGTGAATGTCGCCGGCGAGGTCTTGTCCCTTGTCTGAGTCTATTACAGCCATATTGAGATGTGTGGCACGTCCGTACTGATCCTGATAGACACGAGGACGTTCGAACTTATCCCATGTTTCCTTTTTGCCGTCTGCGTGCATAGCAACCGTAGGGTCATAAGCTGTACCGGTCTCGCTAATCCAGTGGAATCCATCCTTAGATCTACTGTAATAGGCTATTTTGTTGTTCCAGTGGTTCACAATCATGTGGTACTGGAACTCATCTCTCCATACTACAGGATCCTCAAAGTAACGCTGGTAACCACCTGGATATGCGGACTTGTCGCAGACCTCTTCAAAATCTGAAAGCCCCGTCTCGCTTATCCACATAGCACCACCACGGTCCATGCAGTAAACAGAACCGTCAGGGCGCTGTGCGAAGGTCCAGTTTGAATATGACTGGGCAGTACCGGTTGAGAGGGCTCTGTCTCGTAGATTGGTAGGCATCAGTTCCTTTGCGCCCCACGAGTCGCCGAGTGTTGATGACTTATATCGATAGGCAGCAGTATTGCCTATTAGGACGTAAAGCACGTATGTGCCGTCAGCTGCCTGAAAGACTGTTGGGTTATGACCTGTACCAATATTATGGTTAGAGGTCAGGTTGAAAGGACCGGAAGGATTAGTGGAAGTGAGATGATAGACATCAGAATTTGGCCAGTAACTGTGCGCTCTCTGGGTGGCATCCCATCCGGCGAGATACATATGGTAAGTACCGTTTGCATCTTTCACAATGTTGCCTCCCCAGTATGACAATGTTGGCTTGCCGTCTGTGGTAGAGGCAGGTTCTGCACCATTGTCAAGAAATCTGCCTTGCACTCCTTCCTGGCCCCAGATGTTCTGCCCGGCAGACTTGGTGACAGAGCCTTGCATCGGAAGGATGCGATCTTTGAACTGTCCTCCCTTGACGAGTGTCTGTGCACCCATAGAAAGAGCAATGAGGGTTGTTGAAACAAAAAGGGTCAGTTTTCTCATTGCTGTTGATTCTTTTAGATACTTTTCATTCACAATAACCAGTAGTTTCTTCATCTTTCAGTTGTTTTAATATTATTTTGCGTGCAAAGGTAGTGATAATATCGATAATTTCAGTAGAAAATATTGCGATTCTATTTCACTTTATCGACATGAATCCAGAATTATTCGTATCTTTGCACCCAGTTATGAAGAATCTATCCTTATATCACCTGCGCCCACTCATGCTCAACGTGGGCTTTGCCAGTCATCACGGCGACTGGAACTGGAAGAATGTGCGAAGTCCCTTTGCACGGCTCTACTATGTGACCGAAGGTACGGCACAGATTAAGCTGCCCACGTGTGTCATCACGCTTCGGCCCCACCACCTCTATCTGGTTCCACCCTATATCGTTCATAACGACATCTGTCACGGCTTTTTCGCTCACTATTACATACACATATATGAGGAACAGAGAGTGCTGGAGGACTGGGATTTTCCCGTCGAGGTGAACGGGTGTGAGATAGACCAGCACCTGATGCAGCGACTCTGCGAGACTAACCCTTGGATGCGACTGCCACAGTCAGACCCTGCCAGCTACGACAACCGCACGACCCTGAAGGATAACATCCTGCGCAACCGGCAGCTACCCTTCTGCGACAAAATGGAGTCGCGTGGCATCCTGCTCATCTTCCTTTCCCGCTTTCTGCGGCAGGCAAAGCCAAGGAACAGGGTCAGCGACAAGCGGATAGCACAGGCGATGGATTACGCCAGGTCGAACATCAGCAGCCACATCAGTATGGAGCAACTGTCTAGTGTGGCCTGTATGTCGAAAGACCATTTCATTCGCATGTTCAAGAAAGAGACGGGCCAAACCCCCAATGCCTGGCTCATCAGCAAAAAGATGGAACGGGCCGAACTGCTATTGGTCACAACAATCCAGCCCGTCAAGCAGATAGCCCTCTCACTTGGCTACGAGGATATGGCCTATTTCAACCGTCTGTTCCGCCAGCACGTCGGGATGCCGCCGCAGCAGTATCGGCTTTCAGCCACTAATGCGTAGCCTTGAACTTCGTTCGAGCCTACTCACGCTCGGCAAAATCAAGTCTGCCAAGTTTTGTTCTCGCTAATGCGTCCATATCACCCACCTCATCAGGTGTTCAGGCACGACGGACGGACATGTCTTCAATCGTCTTCAGATAGCCCTCCTTCAGGGGGGGGCATGCAGTTCGTCAGTGGTCATGGTGTTATGATGATGCCTTGGCTACTATAACATGAAAGGCGCCGACGGCCTCTACAGCCAGTGGTTCAAACTCCGTGTGGGCAAGAAGATAGGCTACGTCAGGGCAGAGGCAATGACCTGGTCTGCCATCAACACCTATTGACAGCCTTCATGATGTCAGGGCAATCCCTCTATGATGTTACGCGTCTCATTGCACAAAACGAACGACCTGCCTCCACTCCGCAATGCCATTTTGCAGCCGTTGCAACCCTTGTTGCCGCCATAGGACAAAACAAACATTCTCTGTATGGAAATCATATTAGCGCCCCTCAAGAGGCGCTATTTTTCTACATTAATGGGGGGGCAGATGTGAGATTTGATGACAGCGAAACGGTTCCAATGGGCATAAATCAGCAGCGACGAATGAGGCGAGGAGTATAAATAAAGTTAAAACAACGGGGTTATGTGTGCTTTATAATAAGATTATAATTATCTTTGCATAAAGTTATGAATTACTTTGAATGAGAATGTTATGATGATACGCAATCCTTTTATCACCAACGGATACCTCTCTCCGCACTATTTCTGTGACCGTGTGGAAGAAACCGAGTTACTGACAAGGATGGTAACCAATGGTAACAACGTTGCCCTCATATCGCCTCGTCGCCTTGGGAAGACAGGGCTGATACATCACTGTTTTCAGCAAGAAGGAGTCAAAGACCATTATTACACGTTCATAGTGGACATCTACGCCACTAAGAACCTGCAAGAGTTTGTATATGAACTGGGGAAGACTGTTCTTGGCGTGCTGAAATCAAGAGGTCGCAAGACTTGGGAAAAGTTTCTGAACACGATAGGTTCACTTCGTGGCAATATCTCATTCGACATTAACGGTATTCCGGAGTGGGGATTGGGTGTGGGCGATATAAAATTGCCAGAGTTTACCCTGGATGAGATATTTACATATTTGGAGCAGGCTGACAAACCGTGTATTGTAGCTATCGATGAGTTCCAAGTTGTTGTCGACTATCCTGACAAGAATGTTGAAGCCGTTCTCCGTACCAGGATTCAGAGATGTAAGAATGCATGGTTCATCTATTCAGGTTCGCAACGTCACATGATGTCTGAGATATTCGTATCCCCGTCTCGCCCATTCTATCAAAGTACGAGCCTGATGTCTATCGAACCTATTGACTGTGAAAAATATGTAGAGTTTGCGCAGGGCTTGTTCAGGGAATACGGGAAAGAGATAACTCGAGACGCCATTATCGCTGTCTATCAGCGCTATGAAGGAGTCACCTGGTATATGCAGTCAGTTCTGAATGCATTGTTTACATTAACAGAGTCGGGAGCATCATGCACGGAGGAAATGATAGAACCTGCCATTCAGCAGATTATAAATCAGCAGAGCTTTGCTTATAAAGCACTACTCTTCCAATTGCCGTCAAAGCAGAAGGAAGTTCTGATGGCCATCTGCAAGGAGGGCAAGGCTGCCAATCTGACCTCCCGTCCGTTCCTGCAGCGCTATAATCTCACGGCCAGTATGGTGCAGGGAGCTGTCAAAGGACTCTTGGAAAAGGACTTTGTCACTCACGACGTAGGTACCTACACACTTTACGATCAATTCTTTGCACAATGGCTATTGCAGCAGTAGTCAGCAACCCAGCTAATGCACCGCTGAAACGAGCAATTGAACAAATTCCTAAAGTGTTAAAAAACGTGACTCTATTAACAAAACACATGTTTTCGCTTGTGTAGTACACGTAAAACGAGTATCTTTGCAACCGGCATTAACTTAATGGCCATTAAATTAATGTGAATCCTGCGATACAAGAGATGATACCCTATGACCGAGACAAGGTGTTAGGCATACTCCGTGACGCAGATAGGCTTGTCAATGGAGGATATGTAAGATACAGTAATTCTTTATTATTACTGCGCAGTAGGCTTCGAAGATCCATGTGCGATACCAAAGAAAGATTTAAATGTAACAGACTCAAATGGAAATACAAAATATACTTTTACAATGGGAAAAAAGCATTAATCAGATGAAATTTGCTGTACTATTGATGAGTGCGTTGATGTTTTTCTGTAACGTTAATGCACAGGTAGCCGCTTCACAATTAGTAGGGACAAAATGGGAAATGATAGGTGAAAAAGGTGATGAAACAGTTGCGACGTGGAGCTTTTCTAAAAGTGAAATTACTAAGGACGTTTTGTTCAAACCTAATGGGAAAAACTATAGAAACAAGTTAAAGTATTATATATCAAAAAACATTCCTTCTACGTTTAATTCGGACTTAGTAGGAAAAGGAACATCAGGCAAGTATTTAGTGGTATATAATCATAAAATACAGAGGTATGACTGGTATATAATACAATCTATAGACCAATCGACTGGTGACATGTACCTTGTTCGCGAAAGAAAGGATGGGGAAATAGGTAATGAACATTTAATTGCAACATATCATTTCAAACGTATAAAATAAGTCATTATAAATCAAGAAAATAAAAAATGTATGAAAAAAATAATAGTTATAGTTACAACGATGGTGTTCTTAGCTTGTAACGCTGACAATAACAATTTTACCACATCCATGTTGAATGGAACTATCTGGAGTGAAGAAGATAAATATACTAATTCTATGGACATAATAGAATTTACGCCTACTACTATAAAAAAGAAAATCATATTTTATGATGACAATGACACGGTATCCAGCCAATGGCCGTATTATCTGACAGACACTATATGTTCACGCTTTGATACCAACAAAGTTGGAATCAGTAATAGAGGTAGCCACATCACTTATCGAGATAATTATGGAGTAGTGTTTTCTAAAGAAATCATAAAATTAAATGAGGATTCACTTGTACTTTTTTGGAAAAAACAGAAAGAATTTATAGGGGGTAGAGATCACACAACGGTGTTAAAGCGAATAAAATAGCGAACAATTGAGGCCGTGTCTGTTACTTTTGACACGGTCTCAATTAGAACAATCACAACCATGCGAAGAATACTTTTACTCGCTGTCATGTTGACGGCGATACTACCTTTGTGCGCCCAAGACGACAAGCTGACCGAGCTCAGGTGCACGCTTGCGGAGCATTATTCCGATGACGCAGAGAAGCAACGCGCACCCACTGGGTATATCCATGCATGAAAATTAGATGGTTAATTCGCGGTAATTCATGTTTGCTTTTTAACACGAATGCCCATGAATTGTTCCATGAATTACGCTGATAGCGAGCATCCACTGGGGACGTGGGCGTCCCCGCCCGCGTAAATAAAGGTTCGACCTCTTTCAAAACAAATAGCAGCAACATTCGTCGCCTGTTGTTGACGTGCCCCGGAGGGGGATTTGTCTCAGTTCAGGTCTGGTGTATCTGTAATGTAGGAGAGTCATCTGCCAGTCCTTTTCCGTAGTCGCATCTTGTGCAACCTTCGTACAATAATTGTTAAAAAAGGAGGTGCAGGACGAAATGGATTTTGGTATTAGCAATGGTTTTGCTAAATTTGCTCTCGCTGACTGAGGTATCGGCACAGAACATGACAAATGAATCTATGAATGACTGTGAGGATGATGGATATAGTTATACAACCAACTTGCCGTGCGAGGGCGCAGTGATGTGCCGTGAGAAATGCCCAAACTGCGAGGCATACTTTGACTGTGATGAATTAAAGGGTCTTACAGAAAATTACAATACTGATTCTTATACATATCTTGCGGGTGTACGACTGTCAAATAATAGTACAAGTACAAACTTTGCAAACGAAGGCGATGCGCACGCTCTTGAAATAACAGGCAAATCCAATGGGTTTATAAACTACTGGTCATGGGCAAAATATGGAACTACGACAGAAAGAAATTGTCCCGTCAAAGATCTTATCCTCATAAATAAAAGTCAATATGCGAAAGAATAGAAGAATAGGCGTGAACTTAAGTGTGAGTGTGCTGATTGCACTAATACTCGCTGTGGTGTGTGCATGTAAGAAGGAAAAAACGAAATCAGACCTTCAATATCCTTTCAATGGCTTATATACGTATTATAAGAATTTCAAGATAGAGGGAATCCGTATGTATCGTGTATCTATAGACGGCATTCCTTCCAAAAACTATGCTCTCTATATACTTGAGACTTATACAGACGCATGCAATCCAGAAACGCGGTACAGAGATCCCGAAATACTTGGAGGGATAATACATCCTTATGATGCCGGTCTGAATGATACCATTTACAGACTGAGTTTCATTCATGGTCATAAGAGAATTCTTCCTAAGCCATTAAGGTGGAGTACCATAGGAAAAAAAGTCAGCTGTGAATTAGACATCTCAAAGAAAGTTGACAAGAAAAATCATTATACGGCTTTTTATAATGGTGACTATGAACATTTGCCTTTAGATATGTCAAATCCTATTAAGTATAAGAATATTTCATATAGATCTGTGAAGAGTAATAAGGATACATTGCGTTACCTTATAACTTTTGACAAAAGGCAATCTCTGCCAGATAGTGTGTTTATCGTCTTTCCTGTTAAAGACATAAAAACGGCGATTGACAATTCTACGATAGAAAGATATTCACTGATCTCACATAGTGATTTCATGGAGCCTTGGGACTCCATGGTTAAAAGAGCCAGTAAGATAGTAGAAGAAAGGATCAAGAGGGAAAGACAACTAGTTGAAAAAATCCAGCAAGAAAGAGAAAATATAAAATAACTCGACTTTCTCAAGTAGTCAGTAGTTCTTGCTCTGCAAGCGTCCCAAAGGGCCGAGCGAGAAGACATTACTATTAGCAGTCAGACAGTCTAAGACATTTGTCCTCTATCTCCATTTATCTCCCTCCTACTCCTTAGCAAGCAAAAAAAGCGAAACTTTAAGAAATTACCTTCACCTTCACTAAATGCTCGTAACATCATGTGGAACAAAGGTTTAGAAAGGTGAAGGTGAGAAAGTTCACATTCACTTCACCTTCACTGCCTTCATAACCAAAACAACTTATTTTGGTCTCTAAAAGAGCCTCTATT
>JAFVGZ010000016.1 GCA_017478025.1 Prevotella sp. | reverse complement strand
TTCCTTCTCAGCTTGGTCTTCTGCCTGCTGCTTCAGCTGTGCATAAGCAGTCTCAGCGTCGGTCAGTACGGTCAGCTTATCAGCAGAAACGAGTGCCTTTTGGTCGTCCGTCAGCGCATCGTAAGCGGCGCGTGCATCGTCAATCTTCTGCTTAGAAGCGTCAGTATATTCTACCGTTCCGATGGCATTGATCTTCTCTATGGCTGCATCAGCGGCGGCCTTGTCTTGCTTTTCCTTCTCAGCTTGGTCTTCTGCCTGCTGCTTCAGCTGTGCATAAGCAGTCTCAGCGTCGGTCAGTACGGTCAGCTTATCAGCAGAAACGAGTGCCTTTTGGTCGTCCGTCAGCGCATCGTAAGCGGCACGAGCTGCGTCAATCTTCTGCTTAGAAGCGTCAGTATAATCTACCGTTCCGATGGCATTGATTTTATCAACGGCAGCATCAGCGGCGGCCTTGTCTTGCTTTTCCTTCTCAGCTTGGTCTTCTGCCTGCTGCTTCAGCTGTGCGTATGCGGCCTCTGCATCGGTCAGTACGGTCAGCTTATCAGTAGAAACTAGCGCCTTTTGGTCGTCCGTCAGCGCATCGTAAGCGGCACGAGCTGCGTCAATCTTCTGCTTAGAAGCGTCGGTATATTCCACTGTGCCAATGGCATTGATTTTATCAACGGCAGCATCAGCAGCGGCCTTGTCCTGCTTTTCCTTCTCTGCCTGCTGTTCTGCCTGCTGCTTCAGCTGTGCGTAAGCAGTCTCCGCATCGGTCAGCACGGTCAGCTTATCAGCAGAAACGAGCGCCTTCTGATCATTGGTCAGGGCGTTGTAAGCGGCGCGTGCATCGTCAATCTTCTGCTTAGAAGCGTCAGTATATTCTACCGTTCCGATGGCATTGATCTTATCTATGGCTGCGGCGGCAGCTGCCTTGTCTTGCTTTTCCTTCTCTGCCTGGTCATGAGCCTCCTGCTCAGCCTGCTGCTTCAGCTGTGCGTATGCGGCCTCAGCGTCGGTCAAGATGGGCAATCCTTGTTTGTCAGCAAAAACCTTCTGGGCGTCCGTCAGGGCGTCGTAAGCGGCACGAGCCTCGTCAATCTTCTGCTTAGAAGCCTCCGTATATTCTACAGTGCCAATGGCTTGAATCTTCTCCACGACTACCATAGCGGCAGCATAATCCTCTGCTTCCTTCTTCAACTGCGCGTATGTGGCCTCTGCATCGGTCAGCACGGTCAGCTTATTATCAGGCACCTGTGCCTTCTCCCCGTCGGTCAGGGCATTGTAGGCACTGCGTGCATCATCAATCTTCTGTTTGGAAGCGTCGGTGTATTCCACGTTGCCGATGGCGTCAATCTTCTCAACAACTTTATCAGCAGCGGTAGTATAGACCATCACGATATCGTCAATGTAGAGGTAGTCATTGGCCTTACCTTTGCCGGGGTAAGCATTGGTGGAGGCATTGATCAGTATATAGACGGGTTTAGCATCATTGTTGGTATATTCAAAAGGAAGGGTCAGCTCTACCCAATCGCCGCCTGTGTATTCAATCTCCTTGACGGCAGAGGCCACAACGAGAGCCTTGTTAGTGTTATTGTCGTATTCGGGCAGGCCGTATGAGATATAGTCTCCATTGTCGTGTATGACGGCAGAGAACTTTGCCTTGTTATATTCACCATATCCGCTACCACCTTGTACGTACTTCACCCACACTTTTACGGCTTTTGGCTTACCAGTAAAAGGGATAGCACAAGGTTCTCCAGATTTACCATTGGCACTCTTGGCACCTGTAAGGTCTGTGTAGTTATAGTTATTCTTATCCGCAGCCGACATGGCACCGGCATATACACGACCAGTAGTTAGATTGCCTTGGGCTACAATGCTCCCCAGCACAGTACGTGACCAAATGGAGCATGAATACTGTCCTGTGGAGCCTGGACGGGTATCGGTGGATTGTTTTACCTGACGATTGTTGCTGTCATAAGCCATAGACGCAAGGTTCCCTATAAATGGGACTGATGCGCCCGAAGCCGTCTGAAATGAGTTCCAGTTGTTTGGCAGGTTATCGCCGTCATAGGTCCAGGTCTCAAAGTCTCCGTTAGGTATCTGAGGCTCCTCCTCTGCCATCACATTGCTGCCGGACAAAAGGGCAGCACTCATAATAAAAAGTAGTTTTTTCTTCATCAATAATTTGTATTTGTGTATCACAAGATGCATCACATCATCCTTCTGATATACATGATATCCTGATACTTAATTTATAATAATGAGTTGCAAAGGTAAGCATTCTTTTTGTAATAGCCAAACCCTTGCGCATTTTTCTTACTTTCACATAGTTACATCGTCGAAGCGCATCAGGTATGTGTCATACTGCGATGTGAAAGGATGTAGCGGCTGCGGAACGCTGGATGGTGCGATGAAGAGTCGCTGCACAGCCTGAGTAGCATTGTCGCCCTTCAGTGGGTAGATGCGGAAATGTGCGGAGATAGGCTCCATCGGCGCGATGGTCTTGCCGGCCTGTTGAGGTGGGAAGGCGGTCTTTGCAAACTTAGGTCCCTGTCCCGCTACGGCTGCATTGACCGTGACCACGATGCCGCGGTCCGTCTGTTCGAAGTTCATGTCAAGGCTGTCACCCACTATCAGCAGGCCCTGCCCGTTGCTGTCGGTCAGCATGGCGGCATCCACACCGCCGCGATTACCCTCAAAGTATATGTCATCCTTGTGTTTGGCCCACAGTCCGTATCTGTTGGCCTGATGTCTGCCAGGGTAGGAAGCGAAGGGTCCCTGGCCTATCCACTGGGCGCGGTCGATGCGCTTATCCAGCAGGAAAGCCAGTCCCAGCTCGGCGCGGAACACATTGGCGGTGTCGGGAGTCAGCGTAAAGGCAATCTCTTCGCCGCCTGCTATGGGCTGCCTGACCACGTCGGCCTTCACCGAACCATTGTCAAGTGGCAGCAGATATTTCTGTGGCAGGCGGTCCTTCTGCGTCACGCTCTCAGCCAGCGTGGGCTTACGGCCTGCCCTGACAAGCGGCCCGCGCTGTATCATAGCGCTCAGATCCCCGTTGCCCTCCCAGTTGATGTCCGGCTTTTGAAGCACAAAAGACTGTTGCAGGAACCGGTGTCCCTGTGCATCCACGATGTCAAGGCAAAGCAGAGACAGCCTGTTGGCGGGAGCCTCTAACGGTAATGTATATACAATGGAGTCATGCGGCATGCAGTCGGGCGAGAAGGCACCGCGTTCTATAGTGTCCTTGTCGGCTGTCAGTGCCCAGTGGAAGGTCACGTTGTCCTTCAGGTTAAGGAAGTCATAACGGTTGGCAATGGTGAGACGGATACCCTTTCCTGCGGTATCGGTGCTGTCGCGGCATACGTCCGTGACAAAGGCCCGGGCGTAGTTATGCTGCAACTCATAGTAATTAGGCAGCGGAGTGCGGTCAGCATAGACCAGTCCGTCAGTGCCTTTGTTGCCATTCATCTCAAAGCCACAAGCCCCTTTTTCACTCCCTCCAAGTGGGGAAACGGTGAAGACGCGCTCCTCGTAACCCATTTTGGATGAGGGTTGAGGGGTGATGGATGAGGGTTTGTTTGATTTTTTTGTTGCAGAGTCAAGCAAACTCTTATCCATCTTCTTTCCTCCATATTCTAATAAACTCTCATCCCTCTTCTCTCTACCCTCTTCCAAACAGAACGGCATCCCCTGGTCTGCCCATTCCCAGACGCTGCCTCCGGCAATGCATGGAGTGCGCTCTATGATTTCCCATTGGCGGTCATGGTCCTCGAATGACGTGCCTAATGTGTGACAGTATTCGGTGAAGATGACCGGCCGGTCTGCGCGCTGATAGAACCCGCCTATCTGGCCCGTTGTGGGATAGTGCGGGGCATAGAGGTCGGCCACAGCGGGGAAGTCGTAGTTGAAGCGCCTGAAGTAGCTGCCCACCTGTGGATAGCAGATGGGGTGCAGGGAGTCAAGGTGCTGCTTCACGTAGTCGCCTAACTGTATGCATATCTTCGTCAGAGGGTTCTCGTTGCCCAGGCTCCAGATGATTACCGACGCGTGGTTCTTGTCACGCCTGATGGTTGCCTGCGCCCTCTGCTGCAACACGGGGTAGAAAGTGGTGTCAGAGAGGTTCTTGGTGCCGTATCCGAAGGGCACCTCATCGATGAGATAGAAGCCCAGCGAGTCCGCCAGCTCATAGAAACGCGGCTCGCGGGGATAGTGTGACAGGCGCAGATAGTTGACCGAAGCCTCTTTCATCATGTGCATATCCCTGAGTGTCAGCGAGTCGCTGATGACCTTCACGGTCCTTGGGTCGGTGGAGTGGGCATTGACGCCACGCAGTTTGATGCGCTGTCCGTTGAGCTTCAGCACATTGCCCTCAATGGTCAGCTGGCGGAATCCGAAGCGATGGGTAAAGCGTTGCAGCACCTTTCCCTTCTGTGTCAGCGTGGTGCGGAGCGTATATAGATAAGGTGTCTCAGCGGTCCACAGGTGCGGATGCTCCACCTTGTCGGTCCCAACGAAGCGCCCTTGAGCGTCGTATATCTCATGTGTGACCCTTGCGCTTCCGGCATTGGCAGACAGTCTGGTGTCCACGCTCACCTCTCCGCTGTTGAGTGTCCTGATGGTCAGGTCGGCAAGGTGTGTCTTGGGTACTGCCATCAGCGTCACATCGCGGAAGATACCCATTGTGGCCCAGTCGTCAAAGCAGTCAAATTCGTATGCGCGATGTCGCGAATAGACACGCATTGCCAGCTGCTGCGGCCCCTGTTTGCGCAGGTATGGAGTCAGGTTAAAGATGCGTGTGTTGTATGCCGACTCCCATGACCCGACGTAATGGTCGTTTATCCACAGGTCATAACCCCTCAGCACGCCGTCAAAACGTATGTAAATCTGCTGTCCGCGCCACTGCTGCGGCACTGTGAACTCAGTGCGATAGTAGCCCGTCAGGGAGTCAGGACGGTCATACTTAGGCTTGCAGAAGCCGTATGCCTCCCAGCATCCCGGCACGGGGATGGTGCCCCATGAGTCCGTAGCGGCAGGCACGGTCTTATTGTCTGTGATGCCTTTCAGCACCTTCAGCCTCCACTTGCCGTTCAGACTGCGCATCATTGACGGGTCCGTGACGGGCAGCACACCGTCAAAGGCATCCACTACCTGGGCGCTGAGGCCCCGGGAAGTCTTGGCATCGGTGCCTGACGTGGCACAGAGGGCAGCCACACAGAGGGCGTATGCCAACAGCAGCATTCTTCTCATTGCTTCACGTATTTGAGGTCTATCTTCGTATATTTATGCTCTTTATTCCAATGCTCAAAGAGTCCGAGCGGTTTTTCCAGCGCTTTGCCGCCCTGTTTATATACCGTGCCGCTTGGGGCATTGGGTATGCTGGCAGCCTCGCGCAGGTATTCGTCACAGTAGTTCAGGCTGCCGAACTCCGGCCACTCGCCTATGATGAGGTCCATAGCCACGGCGTCGCAGGCCACCTCGTCCTGGCTGAGCAGCAGCGAGCAGGCCCAGTCACCGTTGAATGGCTCCTTCATCCACTTGGGATTGGGCGCTCCGTTCACATCGCGCGAGCCGTATGTGCCGTCAATGAGGAAGAGCAGCGTCTTCTGTCCCATGTCCTTATGCGCCATCCAGTCAACGAAAACCTTGAACTGTGGCTTACCGTTGCGCTTGTCCTGGCTCACGTTGTTGTGTGCATTCTGCCTCCATAGCAGGTTGATGTCCGTTGCTCCATACCAGTTCTTGGAGGTCAGCGTCACGCCCGGACCGCTGTGGGTCTTCAGCAGCGCAGAGTTGATCAGATAGTCGGCATCGACGATACACTTGGCCAGGCCGCGTGCCATCTTGCCGCTCTCAGCGGAATAGACAATCTGGTCGCTGTAGTATTCGCACTTCTCGCGCCCTTCGCCGCCGATGTTGTCAACAAAGCGCACGCCGGGGAAGAGTCGGTGTACCTTATTATATATGCTGTCTGTGATGGCGCGGCTGGGTTCGCAGAGCACTATGTCCTGCTCCCTCACGCCGCCGTCGATGACCATAGAGCGCACCAGTGCCAGCGTAACGAAAGGCGATGAGTTCAGTTCGATGGTGTCGTGGTGGGTGATGGCATTGTTGAGGTTTAGCTTTATAGCAATCTTCTCGCCCTTCTTGTAGCCGCGATTGCCGCGACCGTGGGTCTTGTTGAAGTGTCTGAACAGTGCATTCCACGCCTTTTTGGGTGTAGGCTCACCGGTCAGTTGCACTATGCCTTCGAGTATCATCTGGTTCGCTTTGCTCTGGCTGTTCCAGCGATCCTCCACCCATAGGCCTGTATGACCGTCCCACTGAGCTACGCCTGGGCTGTGAATCCACGCCACGCGGCCCGGATGGATGCCCTTGCCTTCGCCTATAGGCTCATTGGGGCCAGCGAAGAGTTTTGGCTTGGGAGCCTTACCGAAGGTGCCGAAGAAGCAGCGGTCACGGTTCACGGCGTCTGACAGGAGCTGAATAGTGGTCGATGGGCCCAGGTCCGGCTTGCGCCATGAGCACAGTTGCCATACCACCTCCCCGTTCTTATCTACCTCAATGGCCTGCACGGGGGCGTTGGCGGTGTCCATAGGTGTCTTGTTCCATTCGTTATACCAGTTGTTGATGATGTGTCCGCCGTCCTTCAGTCTCACCACTTTCTGCGGCTGCGTAACGCCATACTTCGTTGCATCCAGCTGCCATACGGTCCGGCCTTGGCGGTTGATTTCCTGTATCAGGCCCTTGCGACCCGTAATGAGCAGGTTGCCTGTCTTGGGCATCTCCTGCACCGACCAAGGCAGCATGCCGCCCCAGCGGTCCACTTCCTTGCCGTCACATGTGAACTCGTGTATGCATCCCATGCTCATATTTGCCACGAGCAGGGTGCCGCGCGATGTCAGGCGGGCATTGCGGAACTGTCCGTGCACTGAGCCCTTCTCGGTTATTGGCAGCTCAAACTCCCTGACGACGGTGCAACTGGGTATCTGCATCACCACAGCCTTGGCGGGCTTGCCGTTCTGCACGAATACCACCATGTCCTGTCCTATGGGCTGCACGGTGTGTATCTCCGTTCCCTGTGGTGCCTCATACCTCCACACGGTCTGCCCGTCTTGCGTCACCTCGGCCACGCCATACTGGTGTGCCACGAGGATATGTCCGTCTGTCAGCAGCACGGCATCACTTATCTCGCCGCGCTTCAGGTCATCCTGATACCTCCAGCTGACCTCTCCATCCTTGATGATAAACATACGTCGCTGCTTGCTCTGCCCGGCATAGAGGAAGTTATGTCGGCTGAGAGAAGCCTTGACCTCACTCGTCATAGTGTCAATAACCTCCTGTTTGGCATCGGGGAGCGATGCTTTGACCTTAGAGCGCTTAGTATTTCCTGCGCCCATAACAATCGCCCCCATAAAGACAATCATGAGGGACAGCATGCAAAATCTCTTCATAAAAATGATGGCATAAATGGTTTTATGGTGCAAAGTTACAAAAAACTGCGCTGCAATACAAATGAATTTTGCATTCTTTTTCAAAGAAGTAACTAAAAAAGTGGCATATAAGAAATAAGTTGTTCAATTTGTGGGAAGTGTTAAAAAATAATTCCATACATACAGTTAGTTTTCAATTTCCTGTGTGTTATGGAATTTTTTTGTAACTTTGCAACTGCTATGCATTATGCATTATGAATTAACAAGCAAACTCTCATCCCTCTCCCCTCATCCCTCATCCATCGTGCATTTGCATTATTGAGTGTCCCACGGAGCTGAGCGGAGCAAAACCTAAATAAGAATGTTCTGACCATAGAATAGTAACAGATATGAAAAAGAGCAAGTTGTCACGCCGCATCACTTGGCGCGTCATTGGTATCGTGGCATTTTTCAATGTGCTGATTATTTTTTTCATCATGTACTTTGTGCAGGAGGTGTCGGTATTGCTCGGCAGTTCGCGTTGTCAGTATGTGATAGATGGAATAGGGGGCAAGGTTGAGACGATGCAGAGAGTAGTGGAAAGGGCTACCGTTAACAGCCGCGCAGAGGTGGAAGCCAACCTCGACAGCCCCGAGAAGGTCTTTGATGCTCTGGAGCGCGAGATTACTATCAATGACAAGTATGAAGGTTGCTTTGCTGCTTTTGAGCCTGACTACTATAAGGGTCAGGGCCGGTGGTTTGAGGCATACGTGCATCATGCGGACAGCAATCGCTTTGTGCGGCAACAGATAGGCTCGCAAGAGCATGACTATTTCAATGGCGTGTGGTACAGCAAGGGCTTTAGCCTGAACGGTAATGAGGAAGGCTATCTCACTGATCCTTACTATGATTACTCCGTTGACAGTACCAGATACTGCAGCTATGTCATGCCCATACGTGACCATAACGGGAAGAAAGTGGGTGTCTTTGGCATTGACCTGAACATCAGTTGGCTGGATTATGCCATAGGACAGGATATGGAAAATGTCAAGAAAGAGTTTCTTGAAAAGAAATCCCTCATCACTCCAGAGGGTGACATACTCTTCTCCATACAGATTATCGACAGTAAGGGCAACAGGATAACGGGAACTGACTCCCTGGACCTCAGCATTCTCAAGTCGGAGCAGAAGGCTGTCTTCGACGGCTTTGTGATGAAAGATCTGGTTGGCACACCTTACTATGTGCAGTCAAGACAGATAGGCAACACGGGCTGGTTGATAGTAGTATTCCAACACTATATGCTGATGTACACGTGGGGACTGTATCTCGCCATCGTCATTGTGCTGTGCATGTGTGTGGGCGGATTGGTCATTTTCTTCTTCATGGGTCGCAGCATACGCGGCGCCATCAAGCCGCTTGCTTTCCTCTCTGACTCGGCACGAAAGATAGCAAAAGGCAACTTTGACACTGAGCTGCCTACCTTTAAGCACAACGATGAGATAACCGAGCTGCGTGACTCGTTTGGCATCATGCAACAGTCGCTGAAGCAGTACATGACGGACCTCAAGGACTCAACAACCGCTAAGGCTTCGATAGAGAAAGAGCTGGCCATAGCGCACAACATACAGATGTCCATGCTGCCCAAGACATTCCCTGCCTTCCCAAATCGTGAGGACATTGATCTCTATGCTACGCTGGTGCCAGCCAAGGCTGTGGGCGGTGACCTCTACGACTTCTTCATACGCGACGAGAAGCTCTTCTTCTGCATCGGCGACGTGTCAGGCAAGGGTGTGCCGGCATCGCTCGTCATGGCTGTCAGCAGAACACTGTTCCGCAACGTCGCTGCCCACTCCGTAGAGCCGGATCATATTGTGGATACCATGAACAAAAACATGTGCGAGGGCAATGACAACTGCATGTTCGTCACGCTGTTCGTGGGTGTGCTTGACCTTCATACCGGGCATCTGAGATACTGCAATGCCGGACACGATGCGCCCTACATCCAGGACCAGCTGCTGCCCTGTGACGCTAACCTGCCCATCGGTGTCACGCCAGATTATCAGTACTCCAACCAGGAGACAGTCATGCAGTCGGGAACAACAATCTTCCTCTACACCGACGGATTGACAGAGGCCGAGAATGCAAACGGCAAATTCTTCGGTGACCAGCGCATCGCAGAGACCATCTCTGGCATTGACGGCTCACCACGGCAGCTGATAGAAACAATGACAGAGGCAGTCCACCAGTTCGTAGGCGATTATGAGCAAAGCGATGATCTCACCATGCTCGCCTTTAGAATCACGATAAATTCATGATTCTGCGTCAATTGGGGCGGTGATTAGCCCTGCTCTGGGCTATAAGCAGGTTGCCTTTCTTGCCCCACTTTGCTTGCAAGCACCTTTTAGGGCCGAGCGCAGGGCGCAATTCCGAAACTTGTGTTAAAAATCATTTCACACGGGAAGTTATTTTATGATTTTCCGTTTGGAATGATTTTTTTTTGTACCTTTGCAACCGTATCTCCGGTGTGGAAAGTGTGTCAGGCCGAGGTGAGGCGCATGTTTGGAGACTGACATTTTGACAGTCCGAAACGTATTGATAATCAGCGCGTTGCAATAGCAGGTCTTTTAGGCGGTAAAAGACCTACTATTACCGTGTAAAAGACCTGCTATTAGAGGGTAAAAGACCTACTATCAGGACGTAATACATCTGCTGCCATTTTGTCAGTCTTTATTTAACGCAAAAAGCCCCCATCCCCCAATAGAGTGTAAAGCGGTTTCCCCGCCTTCACCACCACCCCTCACCGCCCCCAGCCAGCCGCGCCCTTTTCACCCCAAAAACGCAAAAATCCCTTTTCCCTCTTGCATATCTCAAGACTTAATCGTACCTCTGACTTCGTCCAAGGTACTCCGTCTTGGATGTACAAGAGTAAAAAAAATCTTTTTCCTCTTGCATATCTCAAGACTTAATCGTACCTTTGCAGCCGCAAATGTGCCGGGGCTGACCGGATTTGACAGCGGGCAGAGGCGGTATGTAAGCATGCGGAGTGATGACTGTGATACTCCATAATCCTCTCGGTCAACAATTTAATTGGCGAAAACAACTACGCTCTCGCTGCCTAGTCGAAGTACAGTAGACTGGCTTTATTCCCTTGCAAGGCAGGGGAACGGGACATCGCTCAGAGCCCTTTTTCCGAGGCTGACTGACTAAAGCGGTGCTCGCAATATCGGGAATAGCACGTGCGGGGCCTCTACGCCCGTGTGACATTTCTAAAGAGGATAAGGTTGCGATTGGTGGCTTGGGTCTTGTCGTAACACGAAAATGAAGTCCAGGATAAGCATGTAGAAAGCATACGGTGTCACCGTTTGGACGAGGGTTCGACTCCCTCCATCTCCACTACCATATACTGAAAATCAGTATTTTACAAGAAAACCTCCCCCAAAACCTCCCCCAGATTATCAATAAAGGGGGAGGTCTTGTTTTTTATTAGGACGAATTGTTATTATTTCAAGGACTTTCGTTTAGCTCTTAAAAATCGTTATATTATTGTATGAGAACTTTCATATTTCATATTAATTTCTTACCTTTGCACTCGTTATCATGGGGGTGACTGGATTTGACGGCAAGCCGAAATGGTACGCAAGCATGTGGAGTGAAGACTGTGTTCTCTTAAATCAAGTCGGTCGAAAAATTAATTGGCAACAATGAGTATGCTCTCGCTGCCTAATCGAAGTAAAGTAGATTGAGGCTCAATTCCGTCACAAGGTGACAGAACGAGACGTCGCTCCGAGGATGTTGTTCCGAATCCAAAGATTTAGCGGCGCAGGTAAAATCGGAAATAGTCAGGTTGATCCTCGACAATCTGGTGAAATTTTAGAGGATAAGGATGCAGTTGGTGGCTCAGGTCTTGCTGCATCACGAAAATGAAGGCTGAGATAAGCATGTAGAAAACGTATGGTTTCCTTGTGCGGACCGGAGTTCGATTCTCCGCACTTCCACTGAAACGAACCGAGTAATGTTGGGATTGCATTATTCGGTTTAGTCATTTTTATGTATTTGTTTATTGGTGAGTCTTTTTTTATTTAGTCGTTTTAGCGAGGCTTCCTTATTGTTTGTACTCATTGTAATTTTGCAAAAAAATAACAGGACAATGAGCAAGAAAAAGGAAATAGTCAAGTTGGTAATAGAACAACTGTTAAACTGCAATGCAAGGATTGCAGAAGCACTCGAAGTGTTGTATGAGGATGAAGATAATTCTCCAAAACAAGAAATGGCAATAGCAAAACTGAACGAGAATCGGCAGCTCAAAGGGTTGGCGGGTATTGCTGAAATTTTCAGTTGCTCTATAGCCACTGCTTCCAGAATAAAAAAGAGTGGCATAATAGACCCTGCTATATCCCAAATTGGCAGAACATTTGTCGTTGATGAAGCAAAGGCATTAGAACTTGCAAAACTGAACAAAAAGAAAAATCGTTCTATAGGGAGAAAACATATATAGGCAGCTATTTTGTCTTAGATGGATCAACATTCACAAAGCCACATTCGAGTAACAAGTCCCGGATCTTGTCACTCACATCCTTGGGGCATTTATTGACATAAGTCTTGTTCGCGTCATTTTTTATACCTGGGAAGAAGAACTTGTTTAATGTCTTTGGGCTGGGTGCATCTTTGTGTGTTCTATAGAGCATATCCAACAGAATGGCATATTCATAGTTAGAGCCTAACCAACCTATGACATTCAAGTCGCTTCCCATTTCAAATGATGGTAGGAAACCAGAAAACCTATAAACAAACAAATTCTCAGGGGTCAACTTGTCAATAAGCCCATACTCAATAAGTTTCTTATATAATTGTCTCAGAGAATAATCAAGCCGTTTTTTAGTACCTGTCGCAACCTTTGTTGCAGGTATTTTCCTATACCAATCTTTATGTGAGATTTCTGTATCTTCTTTCGGTTCTGGCCAAGCAGATGATATTTGAGTAGTATCAAACAGAGGGATAATGCCTTTATTGTCACAATACTCTTTGTACTTGTCGGCGAACATTCCTCCATATTCGTGTGCTTGCAAGTATTTGATGAGTTTAGCGATATTGACCGGGCTTGAACATATCTTGCTTAATCTCTCGCCAAATAAATAATCGTTCCTATGGACTGAATATAATGCCCAATAGGTAAGAAAGCAACAGAGAACCATTGCTTTCACCTTTATGCCCTCGTCCTTGTTGTCAAGATAACGAGCATGAAGTATCATAATAAGTGAAAGAGCATCCCCCATGTCTTTATAGCAACTTTGCCATAAATCATAGTCCCCCTTAAATTCCTCTACCACTTGCTTAAACGAATGGAATAGAACCAAGGATGACATATCCTCCAGAGACTTTTTATCGTAATCCTTATACTGCTTTTCTATATTCGCTGCTATAGTATATGTCAGAATCAGTTTTATTTCTTTTTCTTTTTGGGGGTATTGTTTAATCAGTTCGTCAAACTTCTTATTATCCTTCAGAAGCTCTATTGCTGCCTCTTTCTCTTCCTCTTCCTCCGAATTAGTAAATGCTGTTAAGAATTGAGCCAAGTAGTTCTCGCTTTCAGCTAAATCCTTGTATAAAGAAACTTCGGGCATAGGAGTGTTCTCTTCTTTCAACATAGCATTGGTTGCAAGCATAACAAGCATACCAATATCCATCTTTTCTATTTGTTCGATGGCTATTCTTAATGGATCTGGCCTCCCAATTATAGCTGTAATGGCTTCAATCATCATAAATATCCTTTCTTCATTGGTTTCAAAAACAATGGGCTTGTTACTTTTTTTCTGTTTATCAACGAAAAAAGAGATATGGTCACATATTGTTTCCAAGTATTCTACAGTAAACAACTCAGACATTAAATCCAGAGCTTTGAAAAGTTCAGGATCTCCGGGGATATTATTATAAATACTTGAAGCCATAAATTCTGAATTTGGGTACAAAATTACAAAAAAAGATATCAAATCTCTCGTATTTATTCTATTTGCCATTATTTTTTATCGTTTTTTAGGGATGTTTCGTGACTTTCTTTAGTGAAAAGCCCTTTTCTATTTAGTGTTTAGCAAACTTCATTTAGTGTGTTTAGCGGAAAATCTGTACCCTAAATATTCATCGTACCTTTGCATTGTCAAAAAGAAAAATGGACTAATAAACTCTGAAAACAATGTGTAAGGTAGGTAATAAAAGGTCACGTCGGGTTAGCAACTATCGCAGCCGTCAGTATGTCAACCACTACAACAACAAGTGGAATGTTGAGGTAAAGCCCTATGAGGTTGTTGATGAAGCACCCATTTTGACTGTAATTGAGGTCATCGGTGAAGAGACCATGACTGAGAAGGAACAGAGCGTATATGTCGAAACCATTAACCACGGTGTCAACCCAGATGCAACATGGAAGTTCTGGAAGTATGCAGCCATCTTTGCAGGGATTGGACTTGGCCTGTTTCTGTTGGGAAGTAAAGAATAACAAGATACATATTATAAACGATCAAACAAAAACTATTATGAGAACAAAGACAAACAACGCCAAGGCATCTATAGCAGAGGCCAAGGCACAAGAGAGAATGAACACTTTTTTTGAGGTTTTCGACCTGGAGCCTTCACAGTATGAAGCAGCAAAGATTGCTATAGACTATGCTGTGGAAAAGGTTGTTGATCCTGAAAAACACGAAGATGCTGTTTTAGGTACAGCTTTCGATTTCCTCTCTGGTTTTGAACATGCACGGAATACACAGAATAAATCTGTATACTTCATGGAGATAATCGAGGAGGTAATGCTCTCCAAAGGCGTGAAGGCTGCTCTAGCCTATTGCGAGGATTTTGCTGAAGGAGGAAATGCTGATGCAGCATACTTCCTTGCTGAAACCTATTTAAAAGGTGATATTTGTCGCCAAAATGAAGATAAGGGAGCTTCGTATATGTTTCTTGCTGCTAAACTTGGAAACCCCGAAGCTCAGGTACGTCTTGGATCATTCGGCTTGCGTGAAGAGTCTTCTGAGGAAGAAAGAAAGATTGTTTTTGACCTGTTTCACGAAGCCGCTCTTAAAGGCCATCCCGAAGCTGAAATGATAATGAGCATTCTTTATCACATAGGCTATGCTTGTAGGAAGAACGAGAAGTTAGCAAATATGTGGGGACTGAAGGCTAACATAGACAAATGTGACCATGAAGCCGTGCTCTCTATCATGGGATATGACGAAGAATAAAAATTTCGGGAGGGTGGTCAACGCTGTCTACCCTCTTCACTAACAATATAAAGAACTATTTATATGTGCCACAAAAATCTACCTACAGCAAAGACGGTAAAAGATGACGAGTTCTATACCAGAATTGAAGATGTCATGTGCGAGGTAGTCAAGTACAAGGATCATCTGAAGGGCATGGTTGTCTACTGCAACTGCGATAATGCAGAGTCCGCTTTTACATGGTTCTTCACCACCTACTTCCATGTGTTCGGCATCAAGCGACTGTATTGTTCAGGACTGGCTGGGTTCTGTCTGGAGTATGATGGGATCCGTACTAAGAAGCATAGGATAGACGGTGATTTCAGAAGTCAAGATTGCCGTGAGATACTGACCAAGAGCGACATTGTTATAACTAATCCACCATTTTCATTGTTCAGGGAGTGGCTTACAGTAGTTGGAGCAAAAGAGTTCCTGGTCATCGGAAATAAAAACGCAATAGCATGTAAAGAGTTGTTCCCTCAGATCCAAAGCGGAAGGGTCATGCTTGGTTACTCGAAGCCCAGCCTGTTCTATAGGCCAGACGGGAGCTTAACCGACAAGTTGCAGGGACTTTGCAGATGGTTCACTACTTTGCAAGTCATCAATAAACCAACATGGATGCCGACATGCTCATACAACGGCCAGTTCCTTCAGTATGACCATTACCCTGCTATCAATGTGGACTCAGTTAAGCAGATTCCAGCAGACTACAAGGGACTGATGGGTGTTCCTATCACATTTCTAGACTGCATGGACTACTCTACTTACGAGATTGTAGACCTCATATATAGGTATGCAGTTCTTGATAAGTCTTATGGGGTAAAAGGTTCTCAACTCACAGAGATAGATGGTCAGCCCAAGTATTCGAGACTAATAATAAGAAAGAAACATAACTCAATTAACACTTTTAACGCATGAAACAGAATTCAAAAAAAGCAGCCGAGGTGAAGAAAGTAGCCAAGGCAGAGAAGAAAAACGCCCTCATCAGCGAGGCAGAAGTTAAACAGTTCATCGACAACCGTCCTTTTGATGATGTTGTCCGTCAATTCGCCCAGAAGGAATGGGATGGTCAGCCGCACATTGAGGACATGGTGTATCACTTGAAAAAATTGGCTGGTTTGAAACTGGCCATCATCAAGGACAACCGCCGTACCTGGAAACGTGGAATCAAGATGATGTCGGCTTGCATGGCTAATGGTATGACTACACCTGCAATTCTGGTTCTGGCCAAGTTGGTCTATGATTGGGGGCTTCCCCTCATAGATCCGACATCTGGCAGGGAACTCACGCCCGAAGAACTGGATGGTGTCTACTGCGTGATGGAGGGGCATGGCCGTCTCGATGGATGGGTGAACTCTCTCGTCTACACCTCGAAGCAAGGTGGTGAGCCTTTTGACTACCACTTCATCTACAAGCACTACGATACTCCAGAGGACTTCG
>JAFVGZ010000043.1 GCA_017478025.1 Prevotella sp. | reverse complement strand
TGCGTATTTTGCCACTTTATGACTGCCCACCATGCTAATCTGCAGCCCTCATCCAACAAAAAAACAGCATGCCCATAAAGTGAGCATGCTGCAAAAGGGATTATCTTATTGTACGAACAACTTATCGTTTGATGAACTCTACGCGGCGGTTCTTGGCACGGCCTGCATCGGTGTTGTTGTCGGCAACGGGCTCATGAGAACCCTTGCCCACGGCCTTGAGGTTGAAACCGTCCACGCCTAATCCTTCGAGAGCTTTCACCACAGCCTCTGCGCGCTTTTGCGACAGCGGGTCATTGATGGCGTCAGAGCCCTGGTTGTCGGTATGGCCCTGCACCTCAAAGCGAGCCGTAGGGTTCTTCTTCATATAGTCGGCCACCTTCTGAATCTCTGTCATCGACTCAGGCAGCAGGTCGGCCTTGCCCGTCTTGAAGAGAATGTTGTTGGTCACAAACTTACCTGTCTCCTGAATAGCCTTCTCAACGGCGGTCATCGACTGCTCATTACGGTCATAGAGGGCTACGGCACCCTTGGCAATCACCACGTTGCGGATGAAGGTGAGATCCTTGTATTCAAACGGTACCTGGAAGCACATCCATGTGGGCTGGTTGACACGTGGCAGGTTCACCACGCGCTTGTCATTGAAATATACCTTCAGCGCTCGCTTGTTGAACGACAGCGCTACATGGTTCCAGCCCTTCTTGAAGTTATATTCAAAATTACCACCGTGGTTTCCATTGAACATGTAGCCGTGCTCATAGCTATCACATACACCATGCCTCAGTACGAAGGCTGTCATATCACCTTCATCATGTCCCTCGCCGGGAAACTCTGAGCGCTCCTTGGTAACGGCAAGAATCAGCTTCAGATCGTTCAATCCCACATCATCCTTCTGGGGCCAATAGTAGAAGTCATACTCAATGGTGAACTCCTCAGGCAGATAGGCCCCCTGCTCCTTGATGAGCGGCTGTATCTGCGCATTGTCAGTAGGATTGATTGCCTTTACCCCACCCACGGTCTTGGTCTCTGTCGTGCCACTGAACATATCCCACTTCGATGGGAACTCGCCTACCTGCTCAGCAGTAACGTCATCCTGAAACATAATGGCAGAGCCGCGCTTAAAATCAGATGAGGTAGCGACAGCAGGAGCATCATCCCCCGCGTCAGCAACATCGGCAGCCTGAGAGCCTTTCCCTCCTTTCACCGCGCCGGTTGCCTCGCCGACAACCGTGTCAACACCCCTATCGACAGCCTTGTCAATAGCATTGTCAACAGTGCTCCCCACCTTGCTGGCGACCTTGTCTTTCACCCTGTTCAACCAACCTTGCGCACCGGCATTTGCTGCAAATGCAAAGAGCACCACTAGCATCAGTAATAGTTTCTTCATCATAGTCATAATGTTTAGATAGTAAAAGTCGGGGACAAAGATACAAATAATTTATAAAACACCAAAAGAAATGCAAAGAAAATAACTGGGACGAATTAATGAATGCATGCAAAGCGGCCCTATTCCGACTACTACATGCCGACATTCCTACAGAAAGTACCCTTTAAGGTCATTCTTCTATTTGAAGGTATCAATAAATTCTACTTTACTTGCGCCATTCAAAACTTCTCCTTATCTGTGCAACCGAAAAGTTATTAAATTCATGACCATACTCCCGATTTTCATATAAAATTCAGGAGTACACTCCTATATTTTATTGATTGTATGTATAAGATCCGGCTACGAAGAATTGTTTTTCGTTCAGGATTTCCTGAATATGCTTTGGGGCGGTGAGATATTCTAATCTGCAATCACCGTTGACAAAGAAAAAATGCCCAAATAAAAGAACCCTCACGAGGTGAGAGTTCCTGCTGCGTAACGTAAGTGGAGCTGGAGGGAGTCGCGCTCGAGCTCTGCTCGCTTTTACAAAGCGTTAGCGACTAAAAGAACCCTCACGAGGGTGAGACCTCATGAGGGCGTAACGTAAGTGGAGCTGGAGGGAGTCGAACCCTCGTCCAAACGGTGACACCGTATGCTTTCTACATGCTTATCCTGGACTTCATTTTCGTGTTACGACAAGACCCAAGCCACCAATCGCAACCTTATCCTCTTTAGAAATGTCACACGGGCGTAGAGGCCCCGCACGTGCTATTCCCGATATTGCGAGCACCGCTTTAGTCAGTCAGCCTCGGAAAAAGGGCTCTGAGCGATGTCCCGTTCCCCTGCCTTGCAAGGGAATAAAGCCAGTCTACTGTACTTCGACTAGGCAGCGAGAGCGTAGTTGTTTTCGCCAATTAAATTGTTGACCGAGAGGATTATGGAGTATCACAGTCATCACTCCGCATGCTTACATACCGCCTCTGCCCGCTGTCAAATCCGGTCAGCCCCGGCACATTTGCGGCTGCAAAGGTACGATTAAGTCTTGAGATATGCAAGAGGAAAAAGATTTTTTTTACTCTTGTACATCCAAGACGGAGTACCTTGGACGAAGTCAGAGGTACGATTAAGTCTTGAGATATGCAAGAGGGAAAAGGGATTTTTGCGTTTTTGGGGTGAAAAGGGCGCGGCTGGCTGGGGGCGGTGAGGGGTGGTGGTGAAGGCGGGGAAACCGCTTTACACTCTATTGGGGGATGGGGGCTTTTTGCGTTAAATAAAGACTGACAAAATGGCAGCAGATGTATTACGTCCTGATAGTAGGTCTTTTACCCTCTAATAGCAGGTCTTTTACACGGTAATAGTAGGTCTTTTACCGCCTAAAAGACCTGCTATTGCAACGCGCTGATTATCAATACGTTTCGGACTGTCAAAATGTCAGTCTCCAAACATGCGCCTCACCTCGGCCTGACACACTTTCCACACCGGAGATACGGTTGCAAAGGTACAAAAAAAAATCATTCCAAACGGAAAATCATAAAATAACTTCCCGTGTGAAATGATTTTTAACACAAGTTTCGGAATTGCGCCCTGCGCTCGGCCCTAAAAGGTGCTTGCAAGCAAAGTGGGGCAAGAAAGGCAACCTGCTTATAGCCCAGAGCAGGGCTAATCACCGCCCCAATTGACGCAGAATCATGAATTTATCGTGATTCTAAAGGCGAGCATGGTGAGATCATCGCTTTGCTCATAATCGCCTACGAACTGGTGGACTGCCTCTGTCATTGTTTCTATCAGCTGCCGTGGTGAGCCGTCAATGCCAGAGATGGTCTCTGCGATGCGCTGGTCACCGAAGAATTTGCCGTTTGCATTCTCGGCCTCTGTCAATCCGTCGGTGTAGAGGAAGATTGTTGTTCCCGACTGCATGACTGTCTCCTGGTTGGAGTACTGATAATCTGGCGTGACACCGATGGGCAGGTTAGCGTCACAGGGCAGCAGCTGGTCCTGGATGTAGGGCGCATCGTGTCCGGCATTGCAGTATCTCAGATGCCCGGTATGAAGGTCAAGCACACCCACGAACAGCGTGACGAACATGCAGTTGTCATTGCCCTCGCACATGTTTTTGTTCATGGTATCCACAATATGATCCGGCTCTACGGAGTGGGCAGCGACGTTGCGGAACAGTGTTCTGCTGACAGCCATGACGAGCGATGCCGGCACACCCTTGCCTGACACGTCGCCGATGCAGAAGAAGAGCTTCTCGTCGCGTATGAAGAAGTCGTAGAGGTCACCGCCCACAGCCTTGGCTGGCACCAGCGTAGCATAGAGATCAATGTCCTCACGATTTGGGAAGGCAGGGAATGTCTTGGGCAGCATGGACATCTGTATGTTGTGCGCTATGGCCAGCTCTTTCTCTATCGAAGCCTTAGCGGTTGTTGAGTCCTTGAGGTCCGTCATGTACTGCTTCAGCGACTGTTGCATGATGCCAAACGAGTCACGCAGCTCGGTTATCTCATCGTTGTGCTTAAAGGTAGGCAGCTCAGTGTCAAAGTTGCCTTTTGCTATCTTTCGTGCCGAGTCAGAGAGGAAAGCAAGCGGCTTGATGGCGCCGCGTATGCTGCGACCCATGAAGAAGAAAATGACCAATCCGCCCACACACATGCACAGCACAATGACGATGGCGAGATACAGTCCCCACGTGTACATCAGCATATAGTGTTGGAATACTACTATCAACCAGCCCGTGTTGCCTATCTGTCTTGACTGCACATAGTAAGGTGTGCCAACCAGATCTTTCATCACAAAGCCGTCGAAGACAGCCT
>JAFVGZ010000015.1 GCA_017478025.1 Prevotella sp. | reverse complement strand
GTTCCACCTCTTCCCATTCCGAACAGAGAAGTTAAGCCCACTTGCGCCGATGGTACTGCACCACAATGCGGGAGAGTAGGAAGCCGCCTCCTTTTCATTTCAAAAGCCTCATGAGCAACAGCTCGTGAGGCTTTTTTGCGTATATATATAATAAGGTGTATAAGGAGAAACCCAGAGACAGATTATCTTTAGATTTCTTTCAAAGATTTACCTGTTACTTCGTTTTTTTGCTCTTTTCTATTGTGCAGACCGGAATATTTTTGTACTTTTGCATATTATTGTACAATAATTGATATCCTTATCATGAGAAAAGTTGCACTTATTACAGGCGTTACAGGGCAGGATGGCTCTTATCTTAGTGAGTTCTTAATAGAGAAAGGCTATGAGGTTCATGGCATCATACGTCGTTCTTCAGTGGATTATCGTGAGCGTATAGCACACCTTGAGGGTAATCCGCACTTCCATTTGCATTATGGAGACCTTGGAGACTCAATGTCTTTGGTAAAGGTTGTCGGCGTTGTACGCCCTACAGAAGTATATAATCTGGCAGCACAGAGCCATGTGCAGGTGAGCTTTGACTCTCCGGAGTTTACGGCTGACGTGGATGCTACCGGCGTATTGCGTGTGCTTGAGGCCGTGCGTGCATGCGGACTGGAGAAGGAATGCCGTATCTATCAGGCTTCTACGTCGGAATTGTACGGTAAGGTGGAAGAAGTGCCACAGAATGAGGAGACACCGTTCCATCCGTACTCTCCATACGCAGTGGCAAAGCTGTACGGGTACTGGATAGTTAAGGAGTATCGTGAGGCTTACGGTATGTTCTGCTGCTCCGGAATACTGTTCAACCATGAATCGGAGCGTCGAGGTGAGACATTCGTTACGCGTAAGATTACGTTGGCAGCAGCACGTATAGCACAGGGAAAGCAGGAGAAACTGTTCCTTGGAAACCTGTCGTCATTGCGTGACTGGGGCTATGCGAAGGATTATGTAGAGTGTATGTGGCTCATACTGCAGCACGATAAACCCGAGGACTTTGTAATTGCAACCGGTGTGCAGCACTCTGTTCGCGAGTTTACATACGCTGCATTTAAGGCCGCAGGCATGGAGCTGCGCTTTGAGGGAGAGGGAATGGACGAGAAAGGTATCTGTGTCTCTGGTCCTGAGAACCTCGTAGGAAAGACTCTCGTAGAGGTGTCACCTGATTTCTATCGCCCAACGGATGTGGTGAACCTGTGGGGAGATGCATCAAAGGCAAAGAGAGAACTGGGTTGGAACCCACAAAAGACCTCGTTCGAACAGCTGGTGGAGATTATGGTTCGCCATGATATGCAGAAAGTTGCAGCTGACCATGTTGCAGGCGTAATGCGCACAAACCTGGCAGAATACCTGGAGAAAGGATTAGTGAAATAAATACCAAAGAGTAAAAATCACCTCCTTTGTGGAGGGGTATGGAGATTTTTTTTATGGAATTAGACAGTAAGATATACGTTGCAGGTCATCGCGGCATGGTGGGTTCGGCCATTGTGCGCGAGCTGCAGCGTCAGGGATATAATAATATAATAGTACGCACGCACAAGGAACTGGATCTCTGTAACCAGCAGGCAGTAGAGGATTTCTTTGCTGCTGAGAGGCCGGAATATGTGTTTCTTGCAGCAGCAAAGGTCGGTGGCATCATTGCAAACCAAAGCGCATTAGCCGATTTTATGTATGAGAACATGATTCTTGAGATGAATGTCATACACTCCGCGTGGCGCAATGGATGTAAGAAGCTGGAGTTCCTTGGCTCCAGTTGTATCTATCCGCGTATGGCTCCTCAGCCAATGCCGGAGTCTTGCCTGCTGACATCGGAGTTGGAGAAGACCAATGAGGCATACGCGCTGGCAAAGATCAGCGGCCTGAAGTACTGCGAATACCTTAACAGACAGTATGGAACTGACTATATCTCAGTAATGCCAACCAACCTGTATGGCCCCAATGACAACTACCACCCGGAGCATAGCCACGTATTGCCGGCGTTGATACGGCGTTTTCATGAGGCTAAGGAGAATGGGTTAAAGGAGGTGACATGCTGGGGTGACGGCAGTCCGCTGCGTGAATTCCTGTATGTTGACGACCTGGCAAACCTGTGTGTGTTCCTTATGAATAACTATAGCGGTAACGAAACTGTCAATGCCGGCACCGGCAAGGAGCTGACCATCAAGGCTCTCACAGAGCTGGTGGCAGAGGTGATAGGCTATGAAGGCGAGATAAAATGGGATACTACGCGTCCCAATGGCACGCCGCGCAAGCTACTGGATGTATCGAAAGCCACAAAGTTGGGATGGACATACAAGACAGAACTGAAGGACGGCATACGCTTGGCCTATGAGGATTTCCTTACTAACCCGATGAGGGCGGAGAGATAAAAGGTAACAAAACTTAAAACCTTATAGATATGAAAAACCATAGTGTTAATGTATTCTGGCTGTTTGCGGCTCTGCTGCTAATGGCCTCGTGCGAGGTTGTGGACCTTACAGACCTCCATTCATCAAACTCTTCGCAGGGCAGTACGTCGGCAAATGCGCAGACGCTGCGTGTCAATGCCACTGCGACAGAGGGTACAATCAGCTATCCCGTGACGGTCTATGCCTTTGCAGCAGACGGCAGTTATGTGGCAAGTCAGGCGATAGAGTCTGCTTCCGGCAACCTTTCACTGAAGCTTGACCCTGGTTCGTATCGCATTGTGGCACTTGCAGGAACGGACGATATAACGATAGAGGAGGTTGAGGGGCTTGGCTCGAAGATCAATGTTCCGTCGCAGAGCACTACCGCATTGCAGATGGGTAGCGCCAATGTCACAATAACATCAACCCCCGTCAACGCCTATATCAACATGGGATACATGGTGAGCGGTGTGAGATTCACGTTGTCTAACGTGCCGGAAGATGCTACGGCGGTGTCTGTCACAGTGTCGAATGTGGCCACACAGATGGATTTCTCAGGTACACCGGCAGGTAATTCAACTACAGTTGCGCCTTTGTCGTATTCAGTCTCTGATAAAGTATGGCAAAGCGACGAGATATATGTAATGCCAGCAAAAGAACAGAAAACGATATTCTCTATAAACATAACTCGTCCCGACAATACTGAGACTTATGCTTATACCTACCCTTCAGCATTGGTAGCCGGTACTCCATATTATTTCCGTGGTAAGTACACAAAGCAGGAAGAGCAACAAGGACAGAGCAAGGTGGTCCTTGAAGGCGAGTTCTCAGCTGCGGTATGGGATGACTTGCAGACAATAGACTTTGATTTCGGTGGCAATGACGTAGGAACAGCAGAAGGTAATGAATATATCCCATCCGGGTCAATATGGAATGGACACGTTGTGGCAATAGCTGAAAGTATTGATGAACATAATGAAGAATTGTTGCTGTATTCTATTGCGGAGTGGACTGATGTGTCCTCATCTTTACCAAAGAGCAGTTACCCTAACATGGCAGATTCAATCGCTAAAAGCTATATAGAAGGAGATCTTACAGGCTGGGAGATACCGACAAAAGCACAGGTAGATGCCATAAAAGCAATATACTATGCGGGTAGTGGCACTTCTCTGAGTACATTATTAGAACAAGTTGAAGGAGGATCAGTAGGCTATTGGGAAAATAGCGGAAATAATACCAGATATCTTTGCGATGGCGCAACCTACTCATATAATTTCAAGCAATTTAATAATGTGTCAAAGGCTGGCGCAGGTACACTTTACCGTCTTCGTTTAGTCAAGAAAGTAAAATATACTTACTAACCTAGTTTCATAGGCCAATAAGATTATACTTCTGGAAATAAAAGAGGCGTATAATAAGCGTTCTAGGTGAAGCGGATTATAATTAAAAACGAGACGGATTAACTTAATTGTTAGTCCGTCTCGTTTCTATGATCGGTGATTTTGTATCCGGAGTATTTCTGGGCAGGATATATAAAGATGTTTTCGTCTGCTATGCCTTGGCGATAGTTGCTGATATTGAGTGTGGCCCAGACGAATGATACCTTTACTTTTACGGTTGATGGGGTGAAGGTGCGCTTGTTTACAATCGCTTTGATACGCTTGATTGTACCGTCAGCACCTTTTTTTAGGCTGAGGTTCAGGGCGTATTCCGTTGAGTTGTGGTTGGAGATGCTATACTTATAGTCGTTCTGATTGAAGGCAAACTCATGTGATTTTTTTTGATTCTTCGGTGGGGTAGAGCTGTAGATATCTACTTCCTTGTTCTTTTTATCTACGAGATAGACGGTCTGATTATTCATCCACCCCTCGCGTTTGTCATCCATATACTTTATCTTCATGCCTTTTTTCCAGATGGAGCCTTTGTTTTTGAAGATCCCGATGACGTTCAGGTTATAGTCTAACGAGCATCCCTCAGGTCCGAAGAGCTTGTCAAAGGCCTTGTCGAAGATTGCTCGTGCCTGCTTCTCATTGGGTGTTTGCGCAGTAGTCTTGGACGATTTCTCTGCTACAGCTGCGGTTGTTTTGGCTGACCTTTCTTCTGCTGCGGTAGGTATGAGCAGTGTGAAGAGCATCAGTAGCGATAGTATTCTTAGGGTAATGTTGTGGATTCTCATTTGGGTTCTGTTTGTGTGGTTTATGTTATATTATATAATAAGGTGTCGATTACCTTTGATTGTGTGCGATAAAAAGGCCTGCCGAGATTCACATCTGGACAGGCCTGTGCAAAGTTATGTTGTATGATTATGAAAGGAGATTACAATTATATACATATTGATGTATTGTCCACTTGCTTAGAATCTCAGCATTTGCTTGCTTTTAATATCTCAGTAGCTGTCCTGGACGGACTTTAACATCTTTCGTCAGGTGGTTCTTGGCGCATAGCTCATCGACGGTGCATCCGCGTTTGCGTGCTATGCCATAGAGAGTCTCACCCACTGACACTTTGTGGAAGCGTGCAGGCTGTGCTGATTGGCGTGTGAATGTACCTGCAACAGCAGGGCGTGTAGCTCTCTCTATCACCTCACCGCCACCAGGCATAGTCTCGCCTCTCACGTCTGATGCTACGTAACCACCGCCACCTACAACGCCACGAAGTGCGTTAGCTGCCTGTCCTTCACGCTCATAGGTGTCCTTGTGGAACACGTAATAGTCTGCTACCACATCCTGATTGCGGAAGTCAAACATCAGTGCTGGGTTGAGTGCTACGCCGCAGAGACGTGTCTCAAAATGCAGATGGGAGCCTGTGGAGCGTCCAGTGTTGCCACCGAGACCGATAGGCTGACCTGCTCTTACCACCTGATTCTCTTCCACCAACTGTGCGCTCATGTGGCCATATATGGTCTCAAGACCGTTGTTGTGGCGTATTACTACGTACTTTCCATATCCAGCAGCCTCGTAATTTACGATGCGAACCCTGCCATTGAATGCAGCACGGATGGTGTCTCCAATATAGACTTTGATGTCCAATCCCTTGTGTGCACGGCCCCAACGTGCACCGAAGTTGCTCGTTACGACGCGGCTTTTGCAAGGCATACAGAAGTGTTTCAGATTTATACGGAAAGAATCGGGAAGTTCAGTAGCACGATGTGCGTACTTGTTGTCCCAATCCTCGTAGAGTGTTGATGCAGGGAATTCAGATTCTTCACGCTCCACAGCGGAACGAAGTGTAAGCGTATCGAGGGTTCTCATAGCTTTGTCGATGGGTGCCTGCTTGGCAATAATATCCTGTGCAAGGGCCTGGCCCGCGACAAGTACGAGCATAGAAATAGTTATAAGTATGTATAGTTTCCTTAAACTCATCAGTCTTTTTTCCTTGTTGGTTCTTAAATAAGTGCAAAGCATCCAGACACTCAAAGGACAGTGTACAAATAATTTGCGATGCAAAGTTACGAAAAAAAAGTGACATAGAACATCCCTATTCACATTTAGAAAGGTTTTTGTGGGATGGGATTGCGAGTTTTAACCTTCTTTAACCTTGAGGGCTTTCTCTATCTTATCCACTTCGGATGCAAAGAGAGCATCCTTTTTAAGCTTCTCTGCTATTTTGGAGATGCTGTGCAGCACGGTGCTGTGGTCGCGGTTTCCGATTAGCTTTCCTATGCGTGTGGCAGGGATATTGGTGTATTTATTGGCGAGATGCATGGCTAATTGTCGGGCCAAGACTATATCCTGCTTGCGTGATTTGCCCTTTAACACGTTGGGTGTCAGTTCGTAATGTCTGCATACGCGGTCAATGATGTCGTCAACTGTCAGTGGCATATCATCAGTCTTCACGGCACGTTTCACCACTCTCTCAACGAGGCTCATGTCTATGTTACAGTTATACACGACGCTATATGCCGAGAGCGAGTTGATGACTCCCTCCAGATCGCGTATAGAACCGTTGGCTGTTTTGGCGATATACTGTACCACGTCAGAGGGGACGCTGAGTCCGTCATAGGCTATTTTCTTCTTCAGTATGTCTATGCAGAGCTGCAGGTTAGGTTGTTCCATCTCTGCCGTCATGCCGCTTTTGAATCGTGTCAGCAGTCGTTTGTTCATCCCCTCCATCTCCACGGGCGCCCTGTCGCTGACCAATATGATGCGACGGTTGTTGCGGTAGAGGTGGTTGAAGATGTGGAAGAAGGCATCCTGGGTCTTTGTAGCGGTGAACCATTCCTGTATATCATCGACTATCAGCATGTCAATGGTCTGATAGAATGCGATGAAATCATTGATGACTCCGCGATTTGTCGCTGTGGTAAACTGCTGCTGGAAGACTCGCGCGCTGACATAAAGCACCCTTTTCTGTGGATATACCTCCTTGCATCTGTTGCCTATGGCGTTGACGAGGTGTGTCTTTCCGCATCCCGAGGGTCCGAAGATAAACATTGGGTTGAACTGCGTGCCTGTAGGATGCTCTGCCACGCGTAGTCCTATAGAGCGTGACAGACGGTTGCTGTCACCCTCAATGAAGGTGCGGAACACCTGCTTGGGATTGAGATTGGACTCTATCGGCGCCCCTTGAGCCCCTTCCGGCTGTACGAGCGTAGGTGGTGCGAGCGTCTCATCGGTTGACTCAAAGACCAAGCCGCCCCTCTTTCCGCTTTGCTCCAACACCACGTGCCAGTCCAGGCGTATCATGCCGAACGTGTTGCGTATGCCATATCTCAACACGGAGAGATGCTTCTTCTCTATCTCTTCATATATATATTGGCTGGGAACCTGCAGGACAAGAGTCTTCTCTGCCACCCTGAATGCTTCGAAGGTGACAAAGGAGAACAGGCGCTCATACTCCGCAGCGCCTATCGTGTCATGGAAATACTTCTGACACGATGCCCAAAGTTCTTTCGCGTTTTGTGCCACAGTTACTTCTTCTTTTCCTTTTTGCCGAAGATTGAGAAATGCACATAACGCATTGGGTGTGCCTTGAGGTCTATGAGCAGCGAGTCTGCATCAGCTGTTATGGCTGTGAGGTTATTGTACAGTTGCTTGTCATGCAGCAGCAGGCCAATGGATCCCTCGGTGCTGTTGAGTGACCGTGTCATAGCCTCCACATTGCTCAGCGTGTTGTCTATCTTAGACATAGTGGCATTGATGTCAATGTCATTCAGCTTGCCCGTCAGCGACTCAGTGTTAGCCAGCGTGTTATTGGCATGCTCCATCAACAGTGGCATACCGCCGCGAAGTTCCTTCATCATGTAGTTGATTTCCTCTGTCGTGAACTTCAGGCTTGCCGTCATGCCGTCGATATTCTGCATCATGCTGTGTATGGCTGGATCGCTCATGATGATGTTGATGCTTGTGGTGATGCTGTCAATCTTCATCACGATACTGTTCAGCGTAGGCATCATTTCGTTGACGTGGTCCATCATGCCTCGCTGCTCGCTTCCTTCTATCACCTCGCCTGGCTTCAGACGTTGCGCCGCTGCCTTGCCCATGATAAGGCTCACCTTGAGGTTGCCCATGAGGTCGGTCTCTATTTTCGCAGTCGTTCCCACGGGAATGCGAAGCTTCGGGTCAATGTCGCACAGTACGGTGACCTCTTTGTCCACATGCTCATAGTCAAAGAGGATTTCCCTGATGGTGCCAACCTTGTATCCGTTGGCGTAAACAGGTGTTGACTCCACCAGACCTTTCAGGTCCGAGAAGGTCATCTTGTACGTCGTACTGTTGCTGAACGCTGTCATTCCCTTCAGGAAATTCATTCCGAAGAACAGGGCTACCACAGCCACGATAGCCGTTAATGCTATTTTTATCTCTTTCGTAAATGCCATAGATTGCGAATTGTTAGATTTCTTTGGGATATGAAATTATATGATTTGCTTATTTATACCTTAACTTATTATTGACTATGCATTACCTTGCTCTGTTCCTCCATTCCCTTATCGCCTCGTTGATGTTCATCTTGTTGCCGTTCTTAAATGCTATGACGAAGCATCCGGGGAATGAATGGTTCAGCTCTCTCCGCAGCTTTTCCATTTCGTTATAGTTGTTGGACGAACCAATGGTATATTTTACCATTCCTCCTTCCTTGTAGTTGTCCGCATCCCTGCGCCCCTTGAAGCGTGAGTCATTTGCCCTTAGCGCTATGTCAGAGACGAATATCTGCACCTTGAACGTAATGCTGCCATCGTTTACCGGTGCTGGCGGTGTGCTCATATCCTGCATGACGGGCATTGGCGGCTGGGGTGATTCTTTTGGCGTAGCCGTGTTTTCTACGTTGCCATAGCCTTCCGAGTCATAACTTGCGGTAACTCTTTCAGCGTCTCCTGTTCTTGTGTGGCCACTTGTTTCTGCACTCTGATAGGCGTCTCTCCTTACTTCTGTTGCGTCACCTGCAGATGGATATGCTGATGGTTCTTCGGCACGATAGGTTATACCTGTATTGTCGTATGTCCGTTTGTATGCCACAAACGCATTGTAAATCCCTCGTGCGATGTTGTCTATTGATGTGTTGTTGTTCAATAGACGCTCCTCGTCAGGCGTTGAGATAAATCCCAATTCTATGAGGCAGCTGGGCATGGATGTCTCCCTGAGCACCAGAAATCCTGCCTGCTTCACGCCCTTGTTTGGGCGGTTGGCAATAGAGCAGACGTTTTTCTGCACCAGTTTTGCCAAATCCACGGAGCGCTGCATGTTGTTGTCCTGCAGAAATTCAAAGATGATATAGCTCTCAGACGAGTTCGGATCGAATCCCTGATAGCGCTCCTTATAGTCCTTCTCTTGCAGGATTACCTCATTCTCTCGCTTTGCCACCTCCAAGTTGTCTGCGGCGCGGTGCATACCGAGCGTGTATGTCTCCATGCCTCGTGAGATGCGTCCCTTGGGCAGGGAGTTGGTATGTATGCTCACGAAGAGGTCCGCCTTGGCTTTGTTGGCTATGTCGGCACGCCCGTGCAGAGTCACGAAGACATCGGTCTTGCGTGTATAGATGACCTTCACGTCCTTACAGTTGCGCTCCACATAGCGCCCGAAGGCCAGCGCCACATTGAGGTTTATCGTCTTTTCCTTTGAGAATGAGCCTATCGCGCCGGCATCATGTCCTCCGTGCCCGGCATCTATGACGAGCGTGAACTGCTTGGCGCTCAAGCTACTGCAGACCATTGTCAGCAGGGCGATGAGTGTTATGAAGAATGTCGTTGTTCCTGTGCGTGTCAAGCGCATCATGCGTTGTGCGGCGCCAAAGGAACAGTGATGAGTGTGCCTAAACATTTCCTTGTAGTGAAAAGGTTAGATGGGTCCCAATGTCCTCTTGCCCATGTGTGGGAGAAAATTCCATGCAAATTTACAAAAATTACATGAAATACGAGCCATAAGAATATAATTTTATGATTTATTAAGGCTCAGGGAATGATTTCTTTTTCCTTGCGCGTGCGTATATAAAATAAATGTATTACCTTTGTGGCATGGAAAAACAGAAGAATATGGGGCAGCAGCTCCAAATAGAAGTGTCGCCCGAGATAGCTAAGGGCGTGTACAGTAATTTTGCTATCATCTCGCATTCCCATGCGGAGTTTATCGTTGACCTGGCCTCTACGCTTCCCGGCACCCCTAAGGCGCAGGTGGTTAGCCGTGTCATCTTGGCTCCCGAGCATGCCAAGCGTCTCGCTCTGGCGCTGCAGGAGAACGTGATGCGCTATGAGAAGGAGTTTGGAACCATCCAGCTGCAGAATGCTCAGCCAGCACCACCTGCCACAGCCAATCCCTTTGGCTCACAGGGAGAAGCGTAAGAAACCGTTATTTTTAATATGTTCGCTCGGCACTATGTGACGCTTGCGTAACATCGTGGAGCGAGAATTCGCTAATTCGTTAATTTGTTAATTCGTTAATTTGTATGACACGATTTGCATTCAAAATGTTCCTCAAGCCCGGCTGTGAGGAGGAGTACCAGAAGCGTCATGCTGCCATCTGGCCTGAGTTGGTAAAAATGATCAAGGACGGCGGCGTCAGCAACTACAGCATCTATTGGGACAAGGACACCAATATCCTGTTCGGCTATCAGGAGTGCTCGGGTGACGGTAACTCTCAGGACACCAGCAACGGCATAGACCCCATCACCCAGAAATGGTGGGACATGATGGCTGACATCATGGAGGTTAATCCAAAGGACAACTCTCCCGTCACAATCCCCATCAAGGAGGTCTTCCACCTCGACTAAACTCCGTAACATCTCTCTGACCTAAATAATATCCGCTCTATTGGTGTATCCCGACATCAATACTGCGGATGTTTTGTTTGTTTCCCAAGTGTTGCTCTCTTGGGTTAATCCCATTATACCACATAAAAGCTCAATCCCGCATTAGGTTTTTCTATGTGATGTGCCGAAACATATTTAGACAATGGCCCCCATTGTTTATGTCAGCTTATTTCATCAGCGAGCATCCACAGGGGTTTCTGTCCCCCGGGAAACGGGGGCTCCGAACTTTGTTCGCCTGAGCTCCGCTAAAACATATATAATGTGCGAAGAACCGAAGGGGGGTGAAGGCGTCCTCGCCCGCGATGTCGCTTAAGCGTCAATAACACGGTATGGGATGAGGGGGTGAGGGATGAGGGATGAAAGGTGAGAGGTGAAAGGTGAGTGACGCCCCTTACGGGGCAGAAAGGAAGGGACTCCCCTCTTGATATTCCTTTTTCGCTTTGACCTCCCCGCAGGGGCAACAACGGGCAGCTTTTTATAGTCGCTTCGCTCGGGGTTCGTTAATTTGTTAACTCGTTCGCTCGGCACTTTGTGACGCTTGCGTAAAGTATTGGAGCAAGAATTTGCCAATTCGACCAGGTGTAGGTCTAGTGTATATCTAGTGTAGGCTTAGTGTAGTTATAGGTGTATGTCTAAAGCGACTTAAACAGCTGAAAAACAATGATATAAATCAAAATAGGTGTATATATTTGCAAAAAAGCAAAATAATTTTTCAAAATCCTGAATTATTCAGAAAAATTTAGTATCTTTGCATTAAGAAATATGCTGATTGTGAGCTTTGTAATTAGCAGATAATCAGCGCATTGCAATAGCAGGTCTTTTACCGTCTAAAAGACCTGCTATTACCTTGTAAAAGTTACTCTATTAGACCCTAATAGTAGGTCTTTCACATCGTCATGAACACCTACCGAAAACAGCCAGGTGTATGTACGTGATAAAAAAACACTCCCGGAAAAGTTTATGCAGCATTAAGGGAAAGTCCTTAGAGCTTGCCGTTCATTGAGGCTTGTTTGACTTTCTTGAAGAGATCTGAGGCGAAGACGAGGTCTGTAAGGTGTTCGTTGGTGGATGACATCACCATGCTCTTGTCGCCCACCCACTCTTTGTGGCCCTTATAGATAAAAAGAATGTTGTCGCCTATGCCCATGACGGAGTTCATGTCGTGGGTGTTGATGATGGTTGTAATGTTATACTCTGCTGTGATGTCGTGCAGCAATTCGTCGATGACGAGTGAGGTCTTAGGGTCCAGTCCGGAGTTCGGCTCATCGCAAAACAAGTACTTGGGGTTCAGCGCGATAGCCCTTGCTATGGCTACACGTTTCTGCATGCCGCCGCTTATCTCGGCAGGGAACTTGTTGTCGGCATCGTGTATATCCACTCGGTTCAGGCATTCATGTGCACGTTTGCGGCGCTCGCGGAGTGTCATGTTAGAGAACATGTCCAACGGGAACATCACATTCTCTATCACGGAGAGCGAGTCAAACAGGGCAGCTGACTGGAACAACATGCCCATTTCGCGCCTCATCTGCGCTTTCTCGTGCTTGCTGGTCTTCACAAAGTCGCGTCCGTCATAGAGTATCTGGCCGCTTGTGGGCTCCAGAAGTCCTACGAGATTCTTCATCAGCACGGTCTTTCCAGAGCCGGACTGGCCTATGACGAGATTTGTCTTGCCGTCCTCGAAGGTGGCGGAAATGTCCATCAGGACATCCCTGTCGCCAAAGGATTTGTATAGAGACTTTACTTCTATCATCGATTTATGTACAATTTACGTTATGTACAATGTACAATTTACAATTTACAATGTACAATTTCGGATTGTCATGACAGCAGTTGTGTCATGAAAACGTCTGTGAAGAGTATCAGCACGCTTGAGCTTACCACGGCTGAGGTGCTGGCTTTTCCCACTTCCACAGAGCCGCCCTCAACGGTATAGCCGCAGAAACTGGAGACGCTGGCAATGATGAAGGCGAACGCCATACTCTTTATTATCGACATCCAGATGAACCACGAGTTGAAAGAGTGCTGCAATCCCTGCGTGAGGTCTTCGGGTGTAATGATATGTCCGATGTATGCTGTGGCGTAAGCCCCCACGAATCCCATCACGTCGGCAAAGATGACGAGCGCGGGCATCAGCGTCATGAGGCCCAGTATCTTGGGCGCTATGAGGTAGTTGGCGCTGTTGACGCCCATAATGTCCAGTGCGTCAATCTGTTGCGTGACGCGCATGGTGCCCAGCTCCGACGCGATATTACTGCCCACCTTGCCTGCCAGGATAAGACACATGATGGAGCTGGAGAACTCCAGCAGCATGATTTCACGCGTGGTATAGCCGCTGATCCATTTCGGCATCCACGGCGACTGGATATTCAACTTAATCTGTATGCATATAACTGCGCCGATGAAGAACGATATCAGCAGCACTATGCCTATGGAGTCAACGCCCAAGGCGGACATCTCCTTGACATACTGCTTCCAGAACATACGCATCCTGTCTGGTATGGCCAACGCACGCCACATCAGTATAAGATATTTGCCAAAGGTGTTTAAGTAGTGGTACACGAACATTATATTACGCGCGATACATTTGTTACTAATGGTTAAAAGCAGGTGCAAAGGTACAAATTAATTATTGAAACGGCAAGTAATTCAGTTTTTTTTCGTACCTTTGCAACCAAATTTCCAAAAATAAAGACAAAAGATTATGGCATCATTCATTGAAGACAAGGTAGTTATGGAGGGTATCACCTTCGATGACGTCCTGCTTATTCCAGCTTATTCCGCAGTATTGCCCCGCGAGGTTTCGCTGAGTACCAAGTTCTCTCGCAACATAGAACTTAAGATTCCGTTTGTCACCGCAGCTATGGACACCGTCACTGAGGCGCCTATGGCCATCGCCATAGCCCGTGAAGGCGGTATCGGCGTGATTCACAAGAACATGAGCATCGAGGAGCAGGCTCGCCAGGTGGCTATCGTAAAGCGTGCCGAGAACGGTATGATCTATGACCCTATCACCATCATGCGCGGCAAGACCGTAGGCGATGCGCTGGATCTGATGGCTGAGTATCACATCGGCGGCATCCCCGTAGTGGGTGCTGACAACAAGCTGGTGGGCATCGTGACCAACCGCGACCTGCGCTTCCAGACCGACAAGAGCCGCAAGATTGACGAGGTAATGACAAGCGAGAACCTCGTGGTGACCCATCAGCAGGTGGATTTGGAGAGTGCTTCAAAGATACTTCTGGAGCACAAGATTGAGAAGCTGCCCGTGGTGGACAGCGAGAACCGTCTGCTCGGACTTATAACATATAAGGATATAACCAAAGCTGCCGACAAGCCAATGGCCTGCAAGGACCGCAAGGGCCGCTTGCGCGTGGCTGCCGGCGTGGGCGTCACAGCCGACACCTTCCAGCGCATGGAGGCTCTGGTGAAGGCCGGCGTTGACGCTATCGTCATTGACACGGCTCACGGACACTCTGCCGGTGTCATTGAGAAAGTGCGTGAGGCAAAGTCCGCATTCCCTGACGTGGATATCGTAGTTGGCAACATCGCTACCGGCGAGGCTGCTCTGGCACTCGTTGAGGCTGGTGCTGATGCTGTGAAGGTGGGTATCGGTCCCGGTTCTATCTGCACCACGCGTATCGTGGCAGGCGTTGGTGTGCCACAGCTCTCTGCCGTCTATGACGTGGCAAAGGCGCTGGAGAATACCGATGTGCCTCTCATCGCCGACGGCGGTCTGCGCTACTCTGGCGACGTGGTGAAGGCTCTGGCAGCAGGCGGATTCAGCGTGATGATAGGCTCACTCGTGGCCGGTACAGAGGAGGCACCGGGTGAGACAATCCTGTTCAACGGACGTAAGTTCAAGTCATATCGCGGCATGGGTTCGCTCGAAGCAATGGAGAACGGCTCCAAGGACCGCTATTTCCAGGGCGGCGTATCAGAAGTTAAGAAGCTCGTTCCGGAAGGTATTGCCGGTCGTGTGCCTTACAAGGGCACCGTTCAGGAAGTGGTATATCAGCTCGTCGGCGGCCTGCGCTCAGGCATGGGATACTGCGGAGCCAAGGATATCGCAGCGCTTCACGAGGCTAAATTCACCCGCATCACCGCAGCAGGTATGCAGGAGAGCCATCCTCATGAGGTCATCATCACCAGTGAGGCACCTAACTACAGCCGCCCACAGT
This sequence comes from Prevotella sp., assembly GCA_017478025.1. Lineage (GTDB taxonomy): Bacteria > Bacteroidota > Bacteroidia > Bacteroidales > Bacteroidaceae > Prevotella. The sequence continues at coordinate 21,002 of JAFVGZ010000015.1, read as the reverse complement.
AAGAGGAAAACAGTCTGCATCTCACGTCAGGGTAAGGGGGTAGGGTCAATGATACTTACCCGCTGACCTGACAGATGGGAGGTGCATGAATATGAACCAAACAAAACAAATGAAGAAAACATTAATACTCGGCCTGCTTGCCGCCTGTGCCGTGGGGTGCCACGCAGCAGGAGAGGGTGACGATCCCGTCATCATGACAGTCAATGGCAAGCCTGTGCTCAAGTCTGAGTTTGAATACTCCTACCGCAAGAACAATGGCGAGGATGTGATAGACCACAAGACCGTGAAGGAGTATGTGGAGCTCTTTGCCAACTACAAGCGTAAGGTAGAGGCGGCCCTTGACGCCCACCTCGACACTCTGAGCTCCTATCAGCAGGAGTTCCGCCAGTATCGCGACCAGCAGGTGCTGCCGACCATCATCAGCGAGGCAGACGTGGACAATGAGGCAAGGGTGATATACCAGGAGACAAAGGACCGCATAGGCCCTGACGGACTCGTCAGCCTGCAGCATATCCTGCTCAGAGTGGGGCAGAACGACAGTGAGAGCGTGAAGCAGTCACAGGCTCAGCGTGCCGACTCCGTGTATCAGGCATTGATGAACGGCGCTGACTTCTCAGAGCTGGCACGCCGTGTAAGCCAGGATCCAGGCTCTGCTCCCAGTGGCGGCGAGCTGCCGTGGCTCAGCAAAGGACAGACATTGCCGGCTTTTGATGCCGCTGCCTTCGCCCTGAAAGAAGGGGAGATAAGCCGTCCCGTGCTGACAGAGGTGGGTTATCACGTCATCAAGATGAAGGCGCGCAAGCAGCTGGAGCCTTATGAGGAGGTGAAGAACGACATCTATCAGTTCATAGAAAAACGCGAAATCCGCGAGTCCATAGCCCGCAACAGAGTGAAGGCGATGGCTGAGGGCAGCGGAAAGACAGAGCAGCAGATTATGGACGAGAGCGCCGACTCCATCAGCGCCATCAACCAGGACATGAAATATCTCATCAAAGAGTATCATGACGGACTTCTGCTCTATGAGATAAGCAACCGCGAAGTGTGGGAGAAAGCCTCCAAGGACGAGCCCGGACTGCAGGTGTTCTACAACAAGAACAAGAAGAAATACAAGTGGGATGAGCCTCGCTTCAAGGGCATAGCCTATCACACCCGCGACGCAAAGGATGTAGAGGCGGTGAAGAAATGCCTGAAGAAAGAGCCCTTCAGCAAGTGGGCTGACATCCTGCGTACCACCTTCAACAACGACTCCGTGCTGCGCATACGTGCTGAGAAAGGTATCTTCAAGAAGGGCGACAACGGCCTGGTCGATAAGGAGCAGTTCAAAGTGGCCGATGCCAAGGTAAAGGAGATAAAGGACTTCCCCTACACCTCCACTTACGGCAAGATGCTGAAAGGCCCAGAAGAGATGGACGATGTGCGCGGCCTGGTGGTAGGCGACTATCAGGACTCCATGGAAAAGGCATGGGTGGAGCAGCTGAAGAAGCGCTATCCCGTCAGCGTTGACGAGAAGGTGCTCAGTACCGTCAAGGCCGACAAATAACCTTTTTGACCCCAAGAAGCAATGAAGAGACTCTTTTTTAGCATAATGACGCTGGTGCTCACCCTCGCTGCTCAGGCTCAGGTGGGCAAGGACAGCATCAACTATATAGATGAGGTAGTGTGGGTTGTAGGCGATGAAGCCATCCTGCGCTCCGACATAGAGGTGGCCCGGATACAGGCCGAGCAGGAAGGCATCAAGTGGGACGGCGACCCGGATTGCCGCATTCCCGAGCAGATTGCCGTGCAGAAACTGTTTCTCACCCAAGCCGCTATCGACAGTATAGAGGTGACAGAGTCTGAGGTGGCACAGGTAGTGGATCAGCAGATCAACAACTGGATACAGATGATCGGCTCAAAAGAGAAGCTGGAGGAATATCGCAAGCAGACTGTGACACAGATGCGTGCAGAGCTGCATGATGAGTTCAAGAACCGCGAAGTATCAACGCGCATGCGCAAAAAGCTGGTGGAAAACGTGAAGGTGACACCTGCTGACGTGCGTCGTTACTTTAACAACGTGCCTCAGGACAGTCTCCCAATCATCCCTACGACCGTTGAGGTGCAGATTATCACCAACGAACCGCGCGTCCCCGTAGAGGAGATCAACAAGGTAAAGGATGAGCTGCGCGACTATACGGAGCGTGTGCAGTCCGGCCGTACCTCGTTTGCCACGCTGGCACGCCTCTACTCTGAGGACCCCGGCTCAGCGCGTCAGGGCGGCGAGATGGACTACATAGGACGCGGAATGCTTGACCCCGCCTTCGCACAGGTGGCCTTCAACCTCACCGATCCTAATAAGATATCAAAGATAGTAGAGTCTGAATTCGGTTTCCACATCATTCAGCTCATCGACAAGCGAGGCGACAAGATCAAGTGCCGTCACATCCTGCGCAAGCCCACGGTGCCCCAGGAGGCCGTTGACCGCATGATGGCACGCATGGACTCCATAGCCACAGAGCTGAGAGAGGGAAAGTTCCCGTTTGAGGAAGGTGCCACTTTTATCTCTGATGATAAGGACACCCGCAATAACAAGGGCCTCATGTCTAATGTCACCGAAGAAGGCCGCACCTCGCGTTTTGAGATGAAAGACCTGCCAACGGAGATAGCCCGCGTGGTAGATACGCTGAAGGTCGGACAGGTCTCTGCCCCCTTCACCATGATAAACTCACGTGGAAAGACCACCTGTGTCATTGCAAAACTGAAGACGCGCACCGAGAGTCATCGTGCCAAAATCACGGAGGACTTCCAGGTGATGAGCAATATAGTGCTTGAGAAAGAGCGTCAGAAAGTGATACGCGAATGGGTGCAGAAGAAGATAAAGGAGACCTATGTGCGTATGGATGACCGTTATAAAGGGTGTGACTTTGAATACGACGGATGGGTAAGATAATACATACTACATATACAAAGCATAGAACCGTCATCCTGATGGTTCTATGCCTTTTTTGTTTCTCGCTGTCTTTCTACGCCCGTCCACGTGGAAAGGCACGTCCGCGCAAGGCCCGCAGCACCGATACCCGCGTGTATCTGCAACATGCCGACACGCTTTCCTATGACATCTACGGCCCTCACCCCGACGCGCAGTTCGTCAGAGGCCATGTGTCGTTCCTGCACCGTGGCATGCACCTCACCTGCGACACGGCGTACTTCTACGAGAACAGTAACTCCTTTGAGGCTTACGGCAACGTGAAGCTGCGTCAGGGAGACACGCTGTCACTTGTCAGCCGCAGAGGATATTACGACGGAAACAACGAGATGGCTCATGCGTGGCACGATGTCATACTCACTCACCGCAATGAGAAGCTCTATTGCGACACCCTGGACTTTGACCGAATGTACGGCATCGCAGACGCTTACGGCGCGGAGGGCATCAAGCTGACCAATAAGAAAGATGTGCTGACAGCAGACTGGGGACGCCATTTCACGGATACGGACCACAGCGAGTTCTTCTACAACGTGGTGCTGACCAACGATAACGGCTTGCGCATTGACACCGACACGATGTACTACTACAACAAGACATCAAGGGCGCACATCACAGGCCCGTCGGTGATAAAGCAGAAAAACAGCGTCGTACATAGCGAGGACTGCTGGTATAACACCTCCACGGAGCGTTCGGAGCTCTTTGGACGCTCCACCATCTATGACGGACCGAAGACCATCACGGCTGACAGCCTGTATCACGATGACAAAGCAGGATATAGCGAGGGGTACGGAAATGTGGTGTATAACGATACGACGAACCGGAATATGCTCACGGGCGAATATGTGATATACCACGACCAGACTGGTGAAGGCTATGCCACCAACCGTGCCGTTGCCATAGACTACTCGCAGCCTGACACGCTGTGGATGCACGGTGACACCATACGCATATATACCACCGACATCAATACCGACTCCGTTCAGCGCGAGGTGTATTGCTATAACCACGTCCGAGCATATCGCCGTGACCTGCAGGCCGTGTGCGACTCGCTCGTGTTCCTGTCCAAAGACTCTTGCATGACAATGTATAAAGACCCCGTAGTGTGGACTCAGGGCAGCCAGTTGCTGGGCGAGGAGATAAAGGTCTATATGAATGACTCCACCATTCGCTATGCCGAAGTGCTCAGACAGGCGCTGACGGTGGAGAAGATGAGTGACTCCCTGCACTTCAATCAGGTGTCGTCAAAGGAGATGCGCTCCTACTTCGTGGATGGAAAAGTGCGCCAAAACTGGGCCATCGGCAATGTGCAGGTGGTCTATTACCCCATCGATGACGGCGACTCAACCATCATCGGACTCAATTATACGGAGACCGATACAATGAAGATGTATATCAGTCCTGAGCGGAAACTGGAGAAAATATGGATGAGCAAGAACAGCGGAACGCTCTATCCCCTTACCCAGACACCGCCGGAGAAGCATCGCCTGCCCAACTTTGCATGGTTTGACTATATGCGCCCCACCGATAAGGATGACATCTTCGTGTGGAAACCCAAGACCGCAGGCACGGAACTGAAGGAAGAGAGACAGCGCGTGGCACCACGCAGAGCCAAGCGCACCATACAGGAGTCTCAGCCACAACAGGAAGCAACGGCAACCCCGGCAACCCCAGATAATCAGGAAAATCCAGCAACTCCGGAAAAACCGGAATCACCGGAAAATCCAGAATCACCGGAAAATCCGGAAACTCCAGCATCTCCGGCAACCCCTGAAAAGCCCTCAACGACGCTCCCTTCATCATCTTCAGAGAAATAAACCCCAGAAAATCGCTAATAGCATCCTATGGATATAATACAACTCTTGCCCGACAGTGTGGCCAACCAGATAGCGGCCGGTGAGGTGATACAGCGCCCCGCCTCGGTCATCAAGGAGCTGGTGGAGAATGCCATTGATGCAGGAGCACACAACATTCAGGTGCTCATCGTTGATGCCGGAAAGACTTCTGTCCAGGTTATCGACGATGGTTGCGGTATGTCTGACACCGATGCGCGACTGTCTTTTGAGCGACACGCCACATCAAAGATACGCCAGGCAACAGACCTTTTCTCGCTCCGCACTATGGGATTTCGCGGTGAGGCACTGGCCTCTATCGCTGCTGTGGCGCAGGTGACGCTGCAGACACGTGCCCGCGATGAGGAGGTGGGCACGCGCCTCGTCATCTCCGGCTCGCGCTTTGAAGGGCAGGAGGTGGTGTCATGTCCGGTGGGTTCAAACTTTCTCATAGAGAACTTATTCTTTAATGTACCCGCGCGCAGGAAGTTCCTGAAGTCCAATAGTACGGAGATGTCAAACATTGTGCAGGCCTTGGAGCGCATCGTGCTGGTCTATCCCGACATCAATTTCACCTTATATAATAATGGTATGGAGGTGCACCGCTATCAGGCAGGCACCCTGAAGCAGCGCATCATCGATGTGTTCGGCAAGCGAATAGGCAAGGATCTCCTCCCGATAGAGGCCACCACATCGCTCTGTCACATAAGCGGCTTCGTGGGTTCGCCGCAGTCGGCAAGGAAGAAAGGCAACAATCAGTTCTTCTTTGTCAATGGGCGCTACATGAAACACCCCTACTTCCACAAGGCTGTGCTGACTGCCTTTGACCGCTTGCTGCCTGAGGGGGAGCAGGTGTCATACTTCATTTACTTTGATGTGAACCCCGAAGAGATTGATGTTAACATTCATCCCGTCAAGACAGAGATAAAGTTTCAGAACGAGCAGTCTATATGGCAGATCCTGATGGCAGCAGTTAGAGATGCCGTGGGTAATTTCTCAGACGTCGATATGCTTGACTTTGATACCGAGGGAAAGCCTGACATCCCTGTGTTCAACCCTGACGAGAACCGCGACATACCAGCTCCCCGCATCAGTTTCAATCCCGAATATAATCCGTTTACCGCTACGGATGACAAAGCAGGCAGGTCATCTTCTGCTGCTGTGGCTTCAGGTTCCGGTGCTCAGAAAGTGCCTCAGGCAGCAAGTTTTGCCGACTTCACGCGCAGTCGCCAGCAGTCATCTGCACCGAAAGGGTGGGAGACACTGTTTGATAAACCTGCGACAGAGGAGGCAAAGCCACTCGCAGTCTTTCCTATTCAGTTGGCAGGGCAGTATATTGTATGCGAAACGCAGAAGGGCCTGATGCTCATAGACCAGAACAGGGCGAGCCAGCGCATCCTCTATGAGCAGTACATGAAATCGCTCACCGAGCATAGCGCCCACACGCAGAAGGTGCTCTTCCCCGAGGTGGTACAGTTTCCCCCTGCGACTCATGCGCTGCTTGACACTGTCATACCCGAGCTGACATCCCTTGGTTTTGAGTTGACAAATCTCGGTGGCGGCAGCTATTCCGTTGAGGGAACACCTGCCGGACTTGGCGGCATGGATGCCGCAGCGCTCGTCAGTGACCTGGTGCAGACAGCAATGGACAGTGGAATCAATGTGACAGAGGAGCTACACTCCATCCTTGCCACCAAGCTGTCTGAGGAGGCAGCCTCGCCCATAGGGGTCATTATGAGTGGCGAAGAGATAGAAAACATGGTGAAACAGCTGTTCCAATGCTCCGTCACACGATACACTCCCAGTGGCAAACCAATCATCGCATTAATCACCAACGACGAGATTGCACGGAAGTTCTGACAGGGGGTCAGGTACGCGTATATGTTGATGTAAATGCCCTGTTTTCAATTATTTTTCCTCTAATGGGAATTTTTTTGCAAAAATATTTGGCTGTTTCATAAAAAATACCTACCTTTGCACTCGCTTTTCAAAATTAGCAGTTAATTTGTTAATTCGTTAATTTGTTAATTAGTTAATTCGAAAAGAGGGTGTTTAGCTTTTATAACGGTTGACTTCGTCTTCCGCAAAAGCAAAAAGCCTCAGTTACACTGAGGGCGTTTAGCTCAGCTGGTTCAGAGCGTCTGCCTTACAAGCAGAGGGTCGGCGGTTCGAATCCGTCAACGCCCACAACAAAAGTAGTTCTTTGAAACATTACATTATCAGATTATCGAGTAATCGAAATTCGTTAACTTGTTCGCTCGGCACTTTGTGACGCTTGCGTAACATCGTGGAGCAAGAATTTGTTAATTCGTTAATTTGTTCGCTCGGCACTTTGTGACGCTTGCATAACATCGTGGAGCAAGAATTTGTTAATTCGTTAATTTGTTAATTTGTTAATTCGAAAAGAGGGCGTTTAGCTCAGCTGGTTCAGAGCGTCTGCCTTACAAGCAGAGGGTCGGCGGTTCGAATCCGTCAACGCCCACCTCTCTCTCTCTAACTCTTTTAGGTCCTGCATTCCGACGTAAGTCGATTGCAGGACCTCCCTTTTTTATATACCCCTCATATCGTGCCACTATCCTAATGAGAGAGCAGAACTATAACTGAGCGCATGATTCGTTATTTTCATGCAGTCAGTAATGTTTTTTATGTTTAAGATTATCGGCCTGATCCCAAAAAACGTGTAAAAGTCTTGAGAATAAAATGTCTTTCGTCTCTCCACTATGCCCTATTTTCTGCAAAAAACACATTAAATTTAGCATTTTTTTGGAAAAAAAGATTGTGGATTAAAAAAATATGTTTATCTTTGCGGTTGAAATCGGGGAGAAATCCGGTTTCAATGATGCATTAGCTTATTATATCGCACTTGACTGAAAAGACCTAGGAAATCTGTTTTGGAATAGTTCGATTTAAGAAAGCAAGGGAAGCAAAGGATGGCATTCCTTCCAAACAACAATTTAGCTGTGCTCACGCCCATTTTGGCGTGGTAGCATTCTTATAATTGTTTGGAGGGGTTCCATATTTCCTAGGTCTGCCCCTTAGGTCAAGTGCATAAGGATGGCCACGCCATTCTTTGTACTCCTAAGGAACAATTCGGTTACTTCGTATCCTATATTGTGCATCATAAGCATTCGCTGAAATACACGTAAACCATTTGACGTGCTATCATATAACTTAAACAATAGAGATGCTTATGTATAACAATGATGAAAAAGTGAACCGTAAAAGGTTCCAAAGCATGAGCGGCAAGGTTGGTCTTTGGCTCATGATGTGTGTGGGATTTTTCTTGACTTCTTGTTCAAGTAGTGATGACAACGACACTGATTTGCGGCTTGAGGTGTCTCCGACCAGTGTCACCTTAGACTCTAACGGCGAGGCAAACATTGTCATTACCTCTAATTCCTTGTGGGAAATCAGTACTGGTGCTTCGTGGCTTTCATCCACGGTAAAGAGCGGCAAGGGGACTGCCACGGTGACACTCAGGGCCACAAGTGTCAACAACTCAACATCTGATCGCAGTGCAGTGGTGACAGTCAGCGGAGACGGACTGAATACCCAGCATGTCTCTGTAACTCAAAAGGCAGGTGGCTCTTACACACCTGACACACCCGACAAACCTGATTCTATTGTGACACCAACATTGTCGGTGTATCCAACCTCTCTTACTATGGAGAGTGGCAAAGGACAAGCCGATTTCGCCATTTACTCGAACACATCGTGGACAGTCACCAGTAACCAGTCATGGTGCTACACACTCACTAAGTCGGGCGAAGGGAATCGCTATATAATCACACTGTATGTAGAACCTACAAACCTGACTGTTGACCGCACGGCCATTATCACCGTGAAGGCAGGAACGCTGACGGCTACCCTCACAGTGACACAGAAAGGCAACGACCGTGAGATGACAGGCACCCATGAGGGCCACGACTGGGTAGATCTGGGACTGCCAAGCGGAACGCTGTGGGCTACCACCAACGTGGGGGCGAGCACTCCTGGTGCCTATGGCAGCTACCTCCGGTGGGGTACTGCGTCAGTGAATTGGGGAGGCTCCTGGCGTATGCCTACCTGGGAAGAATGTGAAGAGTTGATATCAAGTTCAAATACCACCAAGACATGGGAAAGGCAGGACGGTCACTACGGTCACCGCATCACGGGTAAAAATGGAAACTCAATCTTCCTGCCCGCATCAGGATGGAAAACCACCATTACCAGCGGTGTAATGCAAGAAGGCGAGACTGCCAATTATTGGTCTTCAACTCTTGACGATTCTGGCGAAAGTGCATGGACAATGTGGGTTATAGGAGATGCCGGCATCGCGGGACGATCAGCTTCCACCTCTGTAGGTTATCTATATAGCATCAGGCCAGTCATGGATAGGTGACCTCTATTGTCATTCGTGTGGTAATTTCAGAATGTTGGACTTTTAGAATGATGAAAATATGAATAACAACGAACTTATGAACCGCAGGCGGTTCTTTAAGAAGGCAGCCAAGGGACTGTTGCCTATGCTGGGTGCAGTCATAGCCGCTCCGACATTTCTCAGTGCTCTGACATCGTGTGGCTCCGATGGCTGTGATGGTTGTGAGGCAGCCTGCATGGACAACTGTACCTCATCGTGTACTGGCAGCTGCACCGGAGGAACGGCAGGTACCACATGTACGGCCTGTGCATCGGGGTGCTCATCCACATGTACGCAGACCTGTGCAGATTCCTGCATGGCCTCATCGGCAGGAAGCAGCTGTTCGGATTGTACCAACGAATGCTCCTACGGCTGTGCATCGACCTGTACCGGTGATTGTTCTACAGGTTGTTCCACGACGTGTACGGTAACCTGTGCCGATACTTGTAAGGCGCAGACCTCACAGGGATGCTCCTATTGCTCCTCGGACTGCAGCGGCAGCTGCGACACCGGTTGTTCCACTGGTTGTAGCAGCAGTTGCGGCAGCAGTTGCGGCAGCGGTTGTTCTTCAGGTTGTAGCGGCAGTTGCGGCACAGGCTGTGGCAGTGGCTGCTCATCAAGCTGTAGCGGTAACTGTGATAATTCATGTACAACAGGATGTGGTGGGTTATGCTATAAACAATGCGGTGGAACATGTAGTGGTGCGTGCGCCGGCACATGCTCTACACAGTGTATATCAAGCAGCAAGAATGGATGTTCGGGAACGTGCTACGGCTCGTGCTCTTCATCTTGCCCGAAGACGTGTAGCTATGGATGTTATACGACATGCAAGTCCACTGGCAGATACTAAAGAAAGGCCACCCTCCTATGAGGTGAGATAATGAAAACAATAACTGAGACAAACAATGATTAAGGAGCATGATACCGGCTGGCAGAACGGAATGGCGAAGAATATCACATTCATCGTCACTAAGGACTGCCAGCTGGCCTGCAAATACTGCTACTTGGTGGGTAAGAACACTAAGGAGCGGATGACGTGGGATATAGCTAAACGCACCATTGACTATATACTTGACCGCGAGGATGAGTTTCGCGAAGAGAGCGTCATCTGGGACTTCATCGGTGGGGAACCTTTCTTGGAAATAGACCTGATAGACCGCATCTGCGATTATGTCAAGACCGAAATGTACCGGCGTAACCATCACTGGTTCAATTCTTATCGCTTCTCATTCTCCACCAATGGCATCAACTATCACACCGACAAGGTTCAACGATTCATCAAGAAGAACCATTCGCACCTGAGTATAGGTATCACCATTGATGGCACTAAGCGTAAGCATGACATGAACCGCATCTGGAAGACGCCGGAGATGGAGCATGGCATAATTTCTAAGCCAGAGGAGGAGCGTGGTTCATACGAAGATGTTGTGAAAAACATTCCGCTGTGGTTATCGCAATTCCCTGAAGCAGGCACGAAGGTTACTATATCCTCACCCGACATTCCGTATGTCAAGGAGAGTGTGCTGCATCTATACAGTCTTGGCATTAAGGAGGTGAATATCAACTGCGTATTTGAGGATGTTTGGAAAGATGGCGATGACGTGTTGTTTGAAGAGCAGCTGACAGAACTGGCTGATGCTATCATCGACGATGACCTGTACCGAGACCATGCTTGTTCATTTTATCAGGAGTTTGTCGGCAAGCCTATGGATCCAGACCTCGACAACCAGAACTGGTGCGGTGCAGGCAAGATGCTGGCTGTGGATGCGGCAGGTAACTTCTATCCTTGCACACGCTTCGCAGCCTATTCTCTTAGAAGCAAGCCGGCCTGGATTATAGGAAATGTGAAAGATGGAATAGACCAGAACAAACTGCGCCCGTTCTTAACACTGGATCGTACAACACAGAGTAAGCCAGAGTGTATCGACTGCGAAGTGGCCTCAGGTTGTGCATGGTGCCAGGGTGAGAACTATGATGCTGCTGATACTCATACCGTCTATCAGCGTTCTACTGCCATCTGCAAGATGCACAAAGCCCGCGTGCGAGCCAACAACTACTATTGGAATAAATTGTTCCGAAAGCTGGAGTTGGAAGGCCGCAAGGAAGAATATGAAAGACAAAAAGCTAAAGTAAAGGATCCAGTATGCTGACATACCTTATTATATTGTTAGATGACACAAGCACATCGTATTGCCACTACGAGGTGAACCGCAAAGAACGCAGGCTCATTAGTCTTGAAGATTTGAGGGCTGGCATCATGTTCGCCATGAAGGAGAACTTGAATGTGCAGTTTGTCTATCCTGACTATGAACTGCCTGCGGAGTATCTGGAGGCTATCGACTCTATAGACCATACAGACATCAAGCCTGTGGGAAGTAATGATGGAGCTGATGTCGTAGTGTTGGATGGATGGAAGGGCAAGCCTGCAGAAGGCTCTACATGCATTATCCGATGCAGTCGTCAGGAATTATCTGATAACTTGCCGATGCTGAAAGGGTGGCTAAGTGGTGTGGAAAGGCTGAACATAGTGTTGACAGACGTGGAGGCTTTCAGCGATGATGACATAGGCAACTATAAGGAAACCTTAGAAACTTTGGCCGATAGTCTCGTTGACATGTATAAGGCGGGGAAGCCTGTACAGGTGAACTTACTTACCGACCGTCTCATATTGAAAGAGATGAACAACTGCGGAGCGGGTGACAACTCTGTCACGCTGGCTCCCAATGGGAAGTTCTATCTTTGCCCTGCATTCTACTATGGGGACGAAAGGCAGAACGTCGGTGACCTGAGTAGTGGAATCAACATTAAGAATGCCCAGCTGCTGCGTCTTGACCATGCTCCCATTTGCCGTCAGTGTGATGCCTATCATTGCCGGCGCTGTATATGGATGAACAGCAGGTTGACAATGGATGCCAATACTCCGTCGCATCAGCAGTGTGTGGTAGCACACGTTGAGCGTAATGCGTCGCGTTATCTACAACAGAAACTACAGGAGAAAGGCATACAACTGAGCAATTCATACGAGATAGCAGAAATAGATTATTTAGACCCTTTTAATATCGTAAACAGATGGAAGTAAGAAAAATTGTGGGGCAAGTGACCCCGGAAGAGCGCGATGAGATACAGAAGCTCTTTGAGCGCAAGAACGGCCTGACTGAGTTGGCCAAGATTGTTACGGCAGACAATAATGATCTGTATGAGAAACTAATAAAAGACATGGGTGAGACTGGCACCAAGTTCCAGCAGTGGTGGGACGAGAAAGCCAAGCAATACAACTGGGAGAGCCATCAAAACGGAAATTGGGAAATCAACTTCCAGACATGTGAGATAACCCTTGTAGTAAACGAAGCATAATGGCAACACAGCTACTATTTATTGGCACCACAGAGCTGATGCTCATCGCGGGCATAGCCTTGCTACTCTTTGGCGGAAAGAAACTGCCGGAAATGATGCGCGGTATGGGACGCGGCATAAGCGAATTTAAGAAGGGTGCCAAAGAAGCCTCTGAGCCTTTGGAAGAGGTGAAGGATGAACTGAAGGAGGCTAAGAAAGATATTGATGAAGTCATCAAAGAATGACGAAATGCTTACATTCGGCGGGCATCTTGAGGTGCTGCGCCGGATGCTTTTCCGTATCATTGCGGTAGCTGGTGCTATCGCAATGGTTGTGTTTTGCTTTAAGGAAACGACATGGGAAGTCCTGCTCGCTCCGAGCGAGTGGGACTTTTGCACGTATCGCTGGCTGGAATCGGCGATGCAAGCGATGGGTATAGACTTTCACTTTGAGGCGTTTAACGTGCAAATGATAGCCACTGATCTGTCCAGCCAGTTTATGACGCATATTACGACGGCGGTGTATCTGGGGCTGCTCGGGGCTTCACCTTATATATTATATGAGCTGTTCCGTTTCATTTCGCCTGCCCTCTATGAGAACGAACGGAAGTATTCGGTACAAGTAGCGGGAATTATTTATGTCCTGTTCCTGCTTGGAGTGCTAATGTCTTATTTCGTGTTGTTCCCTATCTCGTTCCGCTTCCTTGGCACCTACAGTGTGTCAGCAAAGGTGGTGAGCAACATTACGCTCGATTCATATATCTCTACGTTCGTCTCATTGACCCTCGTGATGGGCATCGTGTTCCAGTTGCCGGTCATTGCATTCTTCCTTGGTAAGTTAGGCGTGGTGACGTCTGAAATGCTTGCGCGTTATCGTAAGCATTCGTTTATCGTCATTATGCTGGTGGCAGCCATCATTACCCCGCCAGACTTGATGACCCTGATACTTGTCACAATTCCGCTATATCTGCTATACGAAGTCAGCATACGTGTAGTCGGTTGGGCAGAGAGGCCTAAGGAGAACGGCGTTGCGTCTTTATATAGTTTGATGTAGGTGCATGTAGGTTTATGTAGGTAACCTTCATGTTGCAATGCTTTTTCACCTAATAACTTACATGGAAAATGTAGGTAAGCAGAAAAAATGAGTTCAAAAACTTTGGGGGAAAAATGAATGCTTACTGTTTTAACGGACGGTAATAATAAAAAAGAGTAACGAGCCCTTTGCATTCCAAAGAGCTCGTTACAAGTTGTTCGTTACGAAAAGTTGGATTTCATCCGACCTTTTCTCGCCAAGGCAATGACTAGGTGAACCTATCATTGCTCTTCTGGCTTAACGAAAAGGTTCGTAATGCCGGATATGAAGTCTTACTTCACCACTTTCATGCCGTTCACTATGTATATGCCGGGAGTCTGCATGTTCTGTACGCGTGCTCCGGAGATGGTGTAGATACCCTGTGAGGAAGCATCAGGAGCGGCTGTTACGTTTGATATTCCGGTTTCAGGATCTACAGGCTTTGTGCTGGCATCCTTGTAGGCCTGACTGTTGATTCCGTAGTCGCGGTCAAACATGTCGGGCAGATAGAATCCCAGGTGCGGCGGCTGGTTGTATGCCGTGTTCTGCCAAGCTACGGCCATGCGGTAGGTGTGGTCGTGCATGAGGGTAGGGATGGCATACGTGGTAGGCACGTTAGATGAGTAGATGTTTATCACGCTTGGGTCGTTGAGATCCCAAAGTATCAGCTCCTCGCGCCAGTCACCAATGATGTCTGCCTGCAGACATGGGGTCGCCTTGGTCCAGTTACAGCTCTGTCCTGAGCCATATTCCTCTTTCGACAGAGACAAGAGGGTGACGTTGCTTGATGTTGAAACCAGTTTCTCAATAGCTGCGGCACATTGTCCGTTTCCAGTATTGAGATGTCCGTCAAACATCTCATCCTGCAGGTCACCGTCCCAATATATGCGGAAGTTTGTGGCAGGTTTCTTTGTACCCAGTGTTGCACCGCCTGCGCAGGCACGCACGTTGCTGTCGGCACCAGACCAGAACTCATAGCCTCTGTTTGAAGCCAGTACATCGGCAGCCATGCCGCGTCCGTTATCGATGCCGGCTGGTCCGTTCTTGAGCAGGATCTCGCCTGTTGCGGCATCGTGGAGATCCCATGCGTAGGTACCTTTTTCCTCGTGTACCTGGAACACCTGCAATCCTTCGCTGTCAGGTATCATCTTTCCTAAGTGGATAGCATCACCATGACCAAAGCCTGTAGCATAAAGCAGGGTTCCGTCATTGTCAAGGCTTGCGGAGCCCCATATTATCTCATCGCGACCGTCTCCGTCAACATCAGCGATGGTAATGTTGTGGTTACCATTACCAAACATCGTTTTGCTACCGCCGCCGCTAGTTGATGCTCCGGGAGTATAGCTCTTGGATGTGCCATTGCCGGCAGCATCGTATGTCACTACGCTGTACTTATTGTCGGCATCAGAGCGGTGCAGCCAACGAGGTATCAGCCTGCTTCCGTCAAAGTCAACGGCCCAAATATAGGCATACGCGTAATATCCGCGACAGAATATAGCGCTGGCATTGCTGTCAGGACCGTCCAGATATGCCACAGCGGCAAGATATCTTTCACCGCGGTTGTAGCCGTGATTATCAGTCTTGCCAACAGCCCAGTTGAATGTGCCTTCAGCCTCGCTGAGTTCAGACTTCGCGTTGCGGTTAGGGTTATAGGCGATAGTATTTATAGCCTTGCCTGTCACGCCGTCGAATACGGTAAGGTATTCCTGACCGCCATCCACATATCCTGAACTGGTGAGCCATGACTTTGTGTTGCTTGCCTTCTTGATGTTTTCATCATCAGTGGCCTGATTGACATATTCGCCTGCACCGTCTTTTGAGTTAGGCGCAGTCTTACACATCAGTTCAGCCTTGCCGTCACCATCAAAGTCATATACCATGAACTGCGTATAGTGGGCACCTGCGCGGATGTTGCGTCCCAGGTCTATGCGCCACAGCTTCGTGCCATCCATCTTATATGCATCGATGAGCACATTGCCCGTAATACCAGATTGTGAATTATCCTTTGAGTTGTTCGGGTCCCACTTCACTATCAGCTCATAGTTACCGTCACCGTCCAGGTCAGCCGCAGACATATCGTTGGGCGTATAGGTGGCCTTCGTGGTAGCGTCGGCAGCGGGACGGTCCAGCTTTATGGTCTTGTAGATGCGTGACCAGCGAGCAACTGTCTCGCTCGTCTCCACCTCGGCACCGTCTTTCTTTACCTTTATATAATAAGTGTCAGAGGCATTGCCGTCTGCATCGGTAAAGTTATTGAGCGTACGGTCAGAGGCGATGCATGCTCCGTTGCGATAGATGTCGAACTTCACCTGTTGCATCACGCCCAGTCCGTCAGTGCCCATCATTCTCCATGTGAGCACGTTGCCTTTGCCGTTCATCTCTGGCAGAACCACGAGGCTGCGGGTCAGCTTTTCCATCTGCTTCTCAGAGGTGTTCCACTCGAATACCTTGTTCGCCCCTGTTGGGGTCACACCGCCTGTAGCGGGATTGTTATACTTACCGCGTGAGTTATCATCCTGCGAGCCTTGCGATGCCTGCTCGTCAGAGTAGATGGCTATCGTCACAGCTGCCTGAGCATTGGAGAATGTGAAAGTAAATGAGTTTGTCAGCGGAGTGGCAAAATCTATGGTGTAGGTTTGGAACTTAGCGGAGTTGAGGTCAGAGTAATCCGTGCGAGCCTTGAACTTATAGGTGTCCTCGCCATACTCCTTGCCCGCAAGCTCCTTGAGGGAAGTGAAGTTTCCGTCTTCATTGCCATAGCCATAGAATACAATCTTCGTCACCTTCGCTGTGTTTGGCAATGTCACCTTGTACTGAGTGCCCTTGCTATACTTAATGGTGTTCTGCTTGGCTGATTGAAAGTCTTTCGACCCCGAAGCAACAGCCAATGTCGCACCCTTCGTTTCGAGCTTGCTGCTGCCTACGGGGCTGTTCATAGCATCAAAACTGTAAATGACTTCTGCCCTCACAGCCACGGCTATGAGGAAGAGGGTAAGTAGGGTTAGTAGTTTTTTCATTTAGTTATTTATATGTTTTATTAGTTGTGTTGTTGAGTAGCTTGTATATCATCTGGCCCCTATGTGTTCTATTGCAACTGTTTGTATATTATTGCCGCCGCATTGTCAGGGGCGTTGTCATTGCCAAGGCGTCTGTGCACTTCTTCATATCCTTTCAGCATAGCCATGCGCGCCTTGCCACCGGGCAATATATCCGCGAGACAGCGGCGTATATTGTCCACGCTGAAGCGGTCTGCGAATAGCTCCGGCACCACCTCGCGGTCAGCTATGAGGTTCACCAGCGAGATATACTTGCAGCTCAGTATATGGTCGAAGGCCCATCTGGTGAGGCGTGCGGGTGAGGTGTGATAGCACACCACTTGCGGCACGTTAAAGCAGCAGGTCTCCAGTGTTGCCGTGCCGCTGGTGACGAGGGCTGCCGTAGCGCGTGACAGCAGGTCGTATGTGCGTCCGAAGACAATCTCTATCTGCGGGTGGTCTCGCAGGAAGGTGTCGTAATAGTCCTTCTCTATGCCCGGTGCCCCTGCCACGACAATCTCCATTTCGCCCCATTCCAGAGGCAGTGAGGTGACGGCATCAATCATAGCTGGCAGATTCTCTTTGATCTCCTGCCTGCGGCTGCCTGCCAGTAGCGCTATGGTGGTGATGGGTGAGGGCTGTAGGGATGAGTGCTGGAGGGCGAGATAGTCCCTCACCTCTGCCATCGTGGGGTTGCCCACATAGTGCACGGGGTAGTGGTGCTTTGTCTCAAAGAAATCTTTCTCAAACGGCAGTATGCAGAACATCTCGTCTATGTCGCGCTTGAAGTTCTTGATGCGCCACTCCTTCCACGCCCATATCTTCGGCGATATGTAGTAGTACAGTTTCAGGCGGCTGTTCTGGCGCAGGTATTTCGCTATGCGCAGATTGAAGCTGGCATAGTCCACGAAGATTACACAGTCAGGCTGCCAGCTCATGATGTCCTCCCTGCAGAGCCGCATATTCCTCATTATCGTGGGCAGATGCCGCAGCACGGGTATGAATCCCATGTAGGCCATCTCCCTGTAGTGCTTCACCAGCGTTCCGCATCCCTGTGCCGCAGCAGCCATATTGTCACCGCCAAAGAAGCGGAACTCAGCATGGGCATCGACACGGCGGAGCGATGTCATCAGGTGAGAGGCATGCAAATCACCGGATGCCTCGCCGGCTATGAGGTAGTATTTCACAGACACAAAGGTACGAGTATTTTTTGAATTATCAAATTAACAGTTAATAAATTAGTGATTTATGCCGAAAAAAAGTGAAATAATGAATTATGCATTATGAATTATGAATTTATTTTACTACATTTGCACCCATGAAAATTCTTATCATCAGCGATATGTGTGGCTATGGGAAGGTGGCGGCAGCGTGCCAGATGCCTATTTTCTCCTATATGGGCCATGATGTTTTCAACCTGCCCACGATGCTCATCAGCAACACTTTCCCATACGGTAAGTATGCCATGATGGAGAGCACGGACTATATCCGTGAGGCCTTGGACAAATGGGTGGAGCTGGGTTTCCGCTTTGATGCCATCGTGACGGGCTTCATCCCCTCTCGCCGCCAGGCCGAGATGGTGTCGCACTACTGTCAGGAGCAGGCTGCCCTGGGCACTAAGATATTCGTGGACCCTGTGATGGGCGACTACGGTCAGCTCTATGGCGGCGCCGACGAGCAGACCATACACTCTATGCGCGAGATGCTCTCCACGGCCCACCTCTGCTTCCCCAACTACACAGAGGCCTGCCTGCTGACCGACACGGAGTACAGGGGGAGCGGCATCACATGGGACGAGGCACGCATGTTGCTCAACAAGCTGCGTCGCATCGGCTCGCTCTCTGTACTCATCACCAGCTGCATCATCGACGGACAGCACGCCGTGGTGGGCTATAACCATTTTTCGGCGCAGTATTTCAAGTTGACATACGACGAGATACCGGTGCAGTTTCCCGGCACGGGCGACATCTTTTCGTCAATCATCGTGGGGCGCTTGCAGAACGGTGACAGCCTGAGTCACGCCACTCGCACCGCTATGGACACCCTGCGTGCATGGATAGACATCAATAAGGACAATGCAGACAAGAACCGAGGCATACCCATTGAGCGACACCTGGCAGATCTCTGAGCTTGTCTCTGAGATGATGCGCGACATCGATTCGCGCCCCGAATGGCATGATGAGGTGTCACGCGGCAAGATGTTCGGGCTGCTGATATACCGTGACAAGGACGGCAGAGAAGGTATGCTGAAGGCCTATTCGGGTCAGATCTGCGGTCGTAGCGACTGGCCGGGCTATGTGCCTGCGGTGTTTGACTATCTGCAACCAGACGGATACTTCAAGCAAGAAGAGGCCGCGATAGTGGCGTTGCACCATGCGGGACAGCCCACACGTGAGCGTTCGCAGGCCTTGCAGCGATGGCTATTCACGCAGACCGTGCTGACGGGAGCACATGGTGAGCGCCGCAGCGTGCTCGATGTGTTCACCGATTGGGCTGCATCAAACCACTCCAAGCAGATATTGCCCCCTGGCGGCACAGGAGAGTGCTGCGCCCCAAAGCTGCTGCATTATGCCAACAGCCACCAGCTGAAGGTATTGGCGCTCACGGAGTTCTGGTACGGGGCATCGCCCAAAGGTGAGATACGGCATCACGGCAGACAGTATGAGCCTTGCCAGGCCAAGTGTATGCCGATACTGCCATTCCTGATGGAGAAGGAGCGGCTTGAGGAAATGCTTGACAGCTACGGCAACCATAGCCGTTCGTTGAGTGCGGAGAAATATGAGGGACCGCTTACGGTGCTCTACGAAGACCCTTATCTCATCGCCATAGACAAACCGGCAGGCCTGCTCAGCGTGCCGGGCAAGCGCAACAGTTACTGTGCGGAGACGATGCTGAGAGAGCAGACGGGAGCGCCGTTCCTAAAGGCTGTGCACCGACTTGATATGGACACTAGCGGCGTGTTGCTCTTTGCCAAGACCGAGGAAGTGTATAGGGAGATGCAGCGTATGTTCGCCTTGCATGAAGACGTGGAGAAGGAATATGTGGCTAAGCTGTCCGTTGGGGATGAAGGAAGAGGGATGAGAGGTGATGGAAGAGGGGTTATTTCTATTCCCTTGGCTCCTGATTTCCTTAACCGTCCGAGGCAGCGAGTGGATTACGAGAACGGCAAGGAGGCGGTGACGCGATATGTCATGGAGGGTGACACGGTTCACCTCTTTCCTCTGACGGGCCGTACGCACCAGTTGCGCATCCACTGTGCACACCCCGATGGCCTTGGACGCCCCATACTCGGTGACCCGCTGTATGGTGACACACCTGCAGACAGGATGTATCTCCATGCTTGTAGCATAAGCTTCCGTCACCCCGTGACGCATGAGAGAGTAACAATTAAAAGCCCCACCCCAAAGCCCCACCCCGACCCTCCCCTGGGGGAGGGAGAAGCCCCCGAAGGGAAATTAAAAATTAAGAATTCAAAATGCAAAATTAAGCCCCCCACCGGCTCCCCCAAGGGGGAGGGACGTGAACTCATAAGCACATAAACTCATAAACCCTTAAACTCTTAAACTCATAATAATTAGTATGATAAAGAAAACGTTCATTCTTCTAATTCTGACACTCTGTGTGGGCACAGCGGTGTATTCACAGCCCATGTCATCAGGATATGTGGGCATGTCGCCTTGGGCACATCTGATAGGTAAGAAGTTTATTGATGTGACGCAGCCCGATATGAAGGGCAAGTCACACAAGCTGAGCGAGTATTGCGGCAAGGGAAAGTACGTGCTGGTAGATTTCTGGGCTTCATGGTGCGGTCCTTGCATGAACGAGATGCCCAATGTGAAGGCCTGCTGGGAGAAGTATCGCAGCAAGGGGTTCACGGTGGTTGGCATATCCCTGGACCGTAACGCAGCGGCATGGAAGGGTGCCGTCACTAGGGGAGGATATGCCTGGACGCATCTGAGCGACCTGAAGCATTTTGAGAATAGTGCTGCGCAGACATACAATGTGCAGTACATACCGTGGAATTTCCTTGTTGATCCTAAGGGCAAGATTATCGCAGTAGAGCTGACAGGTGCCAACCTTGAGAGTACGCTGAAGAAATACCTTGCTCCAAAGGCTGCCCCCCAGCCCGTGGTAAAGTCAGCCTCCAAGGTTGCACGAAAGAAGTAAAACATTGACAATTGACCATTGACAATTGACCATTGAGCATTGAACATTGAGCATTGACCATTGAGCATTGGCCATTGAGCATTGACCATTGACCATTGAGCATTGACCATTGAGCATTGACCATTGAGCATTGACCATTGAGCATTGACCATTGACCATTGAGCATTGACCATTGACCATTGAGCATTGACCATTGACAATTGAGC
>JAFVGZ010000014.1 GCA_017478025.1 Prevotella sp. | reverse complement strand
GTAGCGAGTGGATTCTACCCATACCCATTCATACTGACCTGTCGCTTCATTTAGGACACGATCTCTTTCACGTTTTACTTTTGTTCTCATACACTTTTGTTTTAGGCATCCAAAAGTGTCAAGTTTTTTTAGGGTAAGTCATAACCCCAAGGCTCTTGATGCGGGAATGCTTACAGGGGTCAGTTCTTCAAGCACCCTATGGGTATAACGAGGATGCCGTCGTCACGCCTGTAAGCATACTCGCCTCCTGTCAGTACCATCAAGAACGAAGGTTGTCCCATCTTCTCTTCGTTTACCTTCCTTGCCAGTTCTTGCAGATGGTCGGCCGCCTCGTCAATCATTTATCGAGTGCAAAGATACTGCTATTTTATGAAATGGCCAAGTTACTTGGGAACTTGGCATGTTTTCACTTGGGAACTTGGCGTGTTTTCACTTGGGAACTTGGCGTATTTTCACTTGGGAACTTGGCATGTTTTCACTTGGGAACTTGGCATATTCTTACTTGGGAATTCTGAAAGAACAATAAGGACAATAAGAATAATAAGCTGGCGCACTTCCGAAACTTGAGTTATACTAATTTCTGTCCCTTCCTTTCTGTCCGCATGGCATTATTATCATTATTCTAATTTCTTTCAATGCCTCAATCTCTGTTTACAGTTCCAGCCTGAGGGTTTCGCTGATGTCGGGCACGGAGATGATTTGATACTCTCCGTCGGCGTTGAGCCACACGATGCGGCGGTCTATGACGGGGAGCCCGATGTCCTGGAGCATCAAGGCATAGAGCGAGAGCTGTATGGTGTAGAGGCTGAGGTCCTCCTCTATCATATTGCTGAACGGAGGTAGCAACGTGCGCCCAAAGCGGCGGTTGTACTCGCTCTCCAGGCTGGCGTTGGTCTTATAGTCGAGGATTACGAAGCCTGCCTTGCCGCTGTCGCCCTCACCGTCGTAGTAGTAGAGCATGTCGAAGGTGCCGCAGATCTGCTCCTTCAGGTTGCGCTCAGCAACGGGGTTCTTGCCGCTATAGACCATTGCCTCGTTGAGCACGAGGTGCATGGAGCGCGGCATATCGTTCATAAAGCGCACGATGGCCTCTTCCTTGGGGTGTATGGGGGCAAGGTAGTTGTACTGCTCCATATACTGATTGCGCACTGAGGGGCGTATCAGCTCGGGGTGTCCGGCACGGAGATAGCCCAGGCTCTCACCAAACTCATGGGTCTTGGTGCCCAGAGTGGTGGCACGGAAAGAGTTCTGGCGCCACTGCTGTATCCAGTATTCTGCCGTCTCGCCGTGGCGCTCAGCATAGCGTGCAGCCTGCTTAGCCTCGTCGAAGGGGAAGCGGATGTAGCGGTGACCAATGCCGGAAACTGAACATAGCGACTTGCCATGAAGAAGGTATTTGTGACCTTCCTCAAAGAACTGAAGGTCAGCAAACTCAGTCAGTATTCTCTCTCGTGCCTCTGCTGCCTCTGCCGGCTCGCCTGTGATATGGAACATGTTATTGTTGAAAGTAATTGGAATTGAAGGTAATTGGAATGGATAGGAATTGAAAGAAATTGGAATAATAAGAATAATTAAGCAGGTCGTGGGATGGTGTTGGAGTATAAATAATTATGATAATTATTCCAATTTCTTTCTTTTGCTTCCCTTGAAGAGGGGTGGGGCTGCGCTGATGATCTGTCCGCCGTTACGGCCTCCTGAGGGGCCGAGGTCTATGATATAGTCGGCCTGGCGGATTACGTCGAGGTTGTGCTCTATGACGATGACCGTATTGCCCTTATCTACCAGTTTTGCGAGGATATCCATCAGCGCCTTGATGTCTTCGAAGTGCAGACCGGTGGTGGGTTCGTCGAGGATATAGAGCGTCTTGCCCGTATCGCGCTTTGCCAGTTCGGTAGCCAGCTTCACGCGCTGGCTCTCACCGCCGGAGAGGGTGGTGGATGACTGGCCCAGCTTGATGTAGCCCAGGCCCACATCCTGCAGAGTCTTAATCTTCTTCTTGATGGCGGGCATGGAGTCAAAGAACTCCACAGCCTGATTGATGGTCATATCCAGCACATCGGCAATGCTCTTGCCCTTATACCTCACCTCAAGGGTCTCGCGGTTGTAGCGCTTGCCGCGACATACCTCGCAGGGCACATAGACATCGGGCAGGAAGTTCATCGCCACGGTCCTGTAGCCATTGCCTGTGCACGTCTCACATCGCCCGCCCTTTACATTGAAGGAGAAGCGCCCCGGCTTGTAGCCGCGTATCTTGGATTCGGGAAGATTTACAAACAGTGAGCGTATGACAGAGAAGACACCGGTGTATGTGGCAGGGTTGCTGCGAGGCGTTCTGCCAATGGGACTCTGATCCACGTTGACCACCTTGTCGATGTTTTCCACACCCTCAATGTCGGTATAGGGCATCGGCGTCTTTTGTGCACGATAGAAATGCTGGGCCAGGATGGGGTAGAGTGTTTCGTTGATGAGCGTCGATTTGCCTGAGCCGCTGACGCCTGTGACAAGTATCAGCGTACCGAGGGGGAAGGTCACGTCAACATTCTTGAGGTTGTTGCCCCTGGCACCGTGAAGCGTAATGGCGAGGCCGTTGCCTTTGCGCGGAGCCTCTTTCTTCTCTATAGTGCGGCGCCCGTTGAGATAGTCGGCAGTCAGGGTGCTGGCTTTCAGAATCTCTTTCGGTGTGCCCTGAAAGACCACTTGCCCGCCTTTGCGCCCAGCAGCAGGGCCGATGTCGATGATATAGTCGGCAGCGAGCATCATGTCCTTGTCATGCTCTACCACGATGACCGTGTTGCCCAGGTCACGCAGCTGCTTGAGCGAGTTGATGAGGCGCTGGTTGTCGCGGTGGTGCAGGCCGATGGAGGGCTCGTCGAGGATGTAGAGCACATTGACGAGTTGCGAACCTATCTGCGTGGCGAGGCGTATGCGCTGGCTCTCTCCGCCTGAGAGGGTAGAGGACTGGCGGCCCAGAGCAAGGTATTCCAACCCCACATCGAGCATGAACTTCAGGCGGGTGCGGATCTCTTTCAGTATCTCTTGCGCTATGATGCGCTCACGCTCCTCAAGATGATCCGTCACTTTCCCGAGCCATTCGTACAGCTCATCGATGTCCATCTCACAGAGTTCTGCGATATTCTTGTCCCACAGACGGTAGGAAAGAGCCTCACGGTTCAGGCGCTGCCCATGACAGGCGGGGCAGGTGACGGTGATTGTCTCTTCGTCATCTGAGTCATCTGAGGCACCGGCCTCGGCTGCAAGGTCGAGCTGCGAGGGCGTGATGTCAAACGGCACATCGTCGAGAGGCTCATCATGGAGCGTAGCCAGCAGCGGGTCATTGGCATTCACCACACCGAGACCCTTGCAGTAAGGGCATGCCCCCTCAGGAGAATTGAAGGAGAAGATATTGGGAGCGGGGTCCTTGTATGCCAGTCCCGTAGTGGGACACATGAGGCGTTTGGAGAAATAACGGTGCTCACCGGAGTCATGGTCGAGCACCATGATAAGTCCTTCGCCCTGCCTCATGGCTGTCTTGACGGTGTTGCCAAGGCGCTCACGACTGTCGGCACTGACGCGCAACTTATCAACAACCACCTCGATGTTGTGGTTCTTGTAGCGGTCTAACTTCATGCCCGGGGTAATCTCGGTGATGGTATCGTCTATGCGTACCTGCAGAAATCCCTTCTTCTGCAGCTGCTCAAAGAGTTCGCGATAGTGTCCCTTGCGGTTGCGCACCAGCGGAGCAAGGATGAGGATGCGCTTGTCGGAGTAGCGCTGTATGACAAGATCAACAATCTGTTCCTCGGTATATTTCACCATCTTCTCGCCTGAGAGGTAGCTATATGCCGTACCGG
Organism: Prevotella sp.; assembly: GCA_017478025.1. Lineage (GTDB taxonomy): Bacteria > Bacteroidota > Bacteroidia > Bacteroidales > Bacteroidaceae > Prevotella. The sequence continues at coordinate 168,048 of JAFVGZ010000014.1, read as the reverse complement.
CACGGGCGTAGAGCAGTCGCAGGAAGTCGTAAACCTCCGTGGTGGTGCCTACGGTAGAGCGCAGATTGCGCGAAGTCGTCTTCTGCTCGATGCTGATGACGGGCGATAGACCTGTGATCTTATCAACATCGGGACGCTCCATATTGCCCAGAAAGTTGCGGGCATAGGCGGAGAATGTCTCCATATAGCGACGCTGACCCTCGGCATAGATGGTGTCAAAGGCCAGCGACGACTTACCCGAACCTGACAATCCTGTGATGACTGTCAGGCTGTTGCGTGGGATAGTGACATCGATGTTCTTCAGATTGTTTACCCTGGCACCTAATACTTCTATGTTATCTTGAATGGAAATGGGTTGATAGGTATTAGTGTTTTTGAAGGTCGTATAAGTAACCTAACTTGATAAAGATGGTACCATGACTTGACTGTCCAAAGTAATCGCGCTTGGAGTCACCGTAGATATTGCCGAGTCCGTAGTAATAGCGGGCCTCAAGGTTGAAACGCCCGATGTGCTTGATGCTTGCTTCGATGCCGGCACCGAGGGCTATGCCATAGTCAAACTTGTTCTCAACAGGCATCGTCTCCTGTGCCACGATGTTGCTTACACGGCCGTCGTCATTGGTGAAATCATCAGGGAAGTTGGCCTTGGTGAATGGAATGTCGTAGTTCCGCTCGGTCTTCTCACTTAGCATGAAGCCTATCTGTGGGCCGAGGTTCACAAAGCCGCACACACCGTTCTTCTCCTTTCCCCATGAGAGGTGTGCGAAGAAGGGAATCTGTACGTAGGTGATATCGCGACGATACTTCTCCGCCTCGTCGGTGAGAGGATTGATGACCGGCTGGTCGTAATAGGTCACAATGTCCTCATTCCATCCCAGTTGTGATATGTTGACCTCCATCTGTATGGCGCAAAGCGTGGAGAAATACTTCTCTGACGTGTAGCGTCCCGCGATGCCGAACGTGGTGCCGCCGTGCATCTTCTGGGGCAGAGAGGGCTGAAAGGTCATCCTGTTGAGCACATAGCCGCCTGAGGCACCGACGCTGAAGACATGCCTGTACTCACCTACCTGCGCAGAGGCACATAGGGAAACCAAGGATAATATGAATAGAATGATGCGACGCAAGTTGTCGAATTATCGAATTAACGAATTAACAAATTAACGAATTGTCGATATGTCGATATGTCGGTATGTCGATATGTCGAAATTATGCATTAATACGTTACCGCTTCGACTGCCCCGTTGGTCTTGTAGTGCACCAGCATAAAGGCCGTATTGCGGTATCCGCCGTTTGTACCCTGTTTGATGAATATCAGAGGTGACTGTAGCCATTGGCGACGGTTGCCGATGAAGTACATGGCGTGGTCATATCCGGTGAGTGCAAAGTGGGGTAGGGCGTACATCATGTCCTGCCCGAAGTTCAACTTGTACTTGTCAACGAAGCTGCGTGTCAGTAACGAGTTCTCGTTGTAATAGAAGGTGGAGGGCACGTAGGTGTCGTATTTGCAGAAGTATTCACGGTTTATCTTGGAGTACATCAGCCATTCCGTGTAGCCGAACATAGAAATCTGTACGTTGCTGTTGGCTGCTGTCAGTTCATCAAGTTTGGCAAGTGCGCGTGTCAATTCAGGCGAGCGGCCCGTGTTGAGAATGACAAGATTGGGCTTTGTCAGCGAGAACGCCTTGGCGAACATTGCCGGTGATGAGTTGAGATTGGTTATGCTATACTGTACTTTACGCTGCTCCAGAATGTTGCGCAGAGCAAAGGTGAACACTCCCTTGCGCGAGGTAGAGTCATTGCAGTCTATGAACACAGGGTGCCATCCGTCGGCAAAGTGCTCTGCCACTTGCTTGATGGCAGTGGTGTTGAGCACATCTGGAGACTGATAGACCTGGTATATCTGTGGGTTGGAATCGACATCATTGCCTGAGATGGAGAATGGTATCACCATCTTGATGCCGTAAGACTTGCAGAAATCGCCTATCGCTTTGACCTGCTTGGTGTATAGCGGGCCAAAGATGATATTGCAATCCGCCGCTCCCTTTTGCAGGAGCATGGGACGCGGGTCGGCATCAATGGACACATTCCACGCATGCACATTGACATTAACACCATCCTGTTTCAGCTGATCCACAGCCATCAGGATGCCACGATAGTATTCCACCATGCGTCGCCCGTCGCCGTCAACATCGTGCAACGGAAGCATGACGCCCACGTTTACCGTCTGTGAAAATACGCAGACAGTGGAGAATAATGATAGTATGAGTATAAAGATGCGGTGCATAATCGAATGCAAAATTATAAAAAAAACTTGGAAAAACAGAAGCTATACCAAATAAATTGATTAATTTTGCAGAAAATAACTTACCCAAGACAGTGAAGAAACAAAATAATCCACAAAAGGGGAGACTCAGAAAGTCAATTCTCCTCACGGCTCTCTCTGCGCTGATGTCGCAGGGAGCCTGTGCTATTCCTACTATCCGCACCGTGTTCAGTGCTGCGTCTAATGCCGGCGAGATAGGTGATACTCTCACGACTTTTGAGGGTTCGGCACCCATCACCGCGCGCTTCAGGTTTGAGATTCTCAATCAAGAAGACTTTGAATCAGACTTCGAGTGGCGCTTCTGTCATGAGGGCGGGACGCTGGAGGAGCCGTATATGATAAGGTATGAGGAAGAGCCGGAGGTCGTATTCACGCAGGCCGGTACTGACTCCATCGCGTTGTATATCACGTTTACCCGTGGAGAGGAGAAAGTGGAATACCGTCGTTACTACTGGAACCAGTATGACGGGGCACCGGCGTTGACCATTAAAGCCAGTGAGAGTGTGCTGACATTCCCTAATGCCTTCTCTCCAAACGGCGATCAGAGGAATGACACTTACGGCCCCAAAGAGTATCGCTCTATCGTGGAATTCAAGGCTATTATCTTCAGCCGCACCGGGCAGAAGCTCTATGAGTGGACTGACGTGAGCAGTCCGGGATGGGACGGAACTTATCACGGAAAGAAGGTCAGGGACGGAGTATATTTTGTATATGTACGCGCGAAGGGAGCAGATGGAAGGACGTTTACAATAAAAAAAGATGTGAATGTGCTTACGTCGTTTGACTCCACTTACTCATCGTCATCTTCTTCAGAAGGCACAGCGGAGTAAATAGCTGAAGCATCTGTAGAATTAACAGCTGAAGCAACACAAAAATAAATCCCGACACTGAGCGAACAGTGTCGGGATTTGTTGTTATGATATTGTTATGTGATTACTCTGCGATACAGATTGTCACACGGTTTGCGTCGTTCTCTGCGAATGGCTGAACTGTGTCACCCTTTGAATCCTCGCTGATGCGGCTTGCATCGATGCCATACTTGTTGATGAGCAGATCCTTGATGTAAGCAGAACGCTGGCTAGAAATCTTCTGGTTGTAAGCAGCAGAACCTGTGCCCTTGTCTGCATAACCTACGATGCTAACCTTAGACTTTGGATACTTGTCCATGTAAGCCTTGAGTGCGTCAAGCTTAGCGAGCTCCTCAGCAGCTGCAACGTGCTTGTTGATCTTGAAGAAGATGTCGCAACGATATGGCTCAACCTTCACAACAGGTGCTGGAGCTGGTTTTGGCTTCTCAACAACAGGTGCTGGAGCTGGTGCTGGTTCTGGTTCTGGAGCTGGCTTTTCCTTAACCTTGTAGCTCTTGCCGAGGTTGATGCGAACGCCTGCGAGTGCATTGAAGTACCAGTCAGCGTTGCCAGCCTTCTTAGAGTTGTAGCGGTCAGAGAGAATGTTTGCGTTACCCTCGAGCATGATAGCTACAGCGTCACTTACGCGGAAGCCTACCTCAACACCACCGCGACCGAATGCGCGAACCTTGGTGCCGTCCCACAGATACTCCATCTGGTAGCCGCTATAGGTTGGCTGGCCGATGAGAGAAGCTGCGATGTTGTTAGCCTCGTCGTTCTTCCAAGCGATGTTAGCACCACCACCTACGAACAGAGCAACAGATACGACACGCTTTGGATTGAAACCACCGATAGCGTTGGTAAGATCGAAGATGAAGTCGATACCAGGAGCGATGTAGTTGAACTTGTAGGTCTTAGGTGAATACTCAATACCATTCTCTTTCCAAGCACTCCAACCGCCCTTGCTCTGCCATCCGTTTACCTGGAGGCGTGGAGCGAACCAAGGGGTGATCTGGTAACCGAAGCCCAGCTGTACGTTAGGGCTGATGAGATCTTTGAACTTTGCCTCGCCGAGGGTGTACTGTGCACCACCCTGTACATCAAGGAATGCATGAGGAAGGAACTCGTACTCGGGCTTTTCGTCCTGAGCAAATGCTGTGCTTGCTACAAAGCAGAGAGCAACAGCTGCGATAATGTTTCTTAATTTCATACGTCTTTAAATATTAAACAGTTATTTGGATATTTTTTCTCTCGAAATGCCTGTTATTTCAGTGCAAAGGTACACAATTTTTTTTAATTAACAAATTAACAAGGAAGTAAATCAATTAATTAACACAAATTAACAAGTGAAGGGGCTGCTCACTTGTGTTATTCCATGTCAAACATTTCGTCATCGTCATCCCATCCAAACGTGACAGGGTCCACGAAGGCGTCAATGGCCCGGCGTTCCTTTTTTGTCGGGCGTCCCGTACCTCGTGCACGGTCAACGAACCCGCTGATGCGCGACATTTCAAGGAGCTCGTATTGTTTTGCTTCGGTAACGTTTTCATATACCTCGGCAACGAGTTTTGGGCCTACGCGGTTCTCTATGGCATTGAGTATCTTAAAGGAATAGGTTATAGGCGCCTTCTTGACATTCACCACATCGCCTATCTTCACTGTGCGTGAGGGTTTCAGGGTGGTTCCGTTGCACGTCACTCTGCCGTTCTTGCATGCGTCGGCGGCAATGGAGCGGGTCTTGAATATGCGTGCAGCCCAGAGCCATTTGTCTATGCGGGCAGTCTCGTTGGTGGAAAGCATGACTGAAACTACTTCTTGTTAAATTGGTTCATTGTGATATCCACACCGGCCAGACAGAAGGATTTTATAATCTCACATGCTTCATCGATGGTTGGTTTCAGGGTTTGCTTGTCCTCATCCGAGAACTTGCTCAGAACCCAGTCAACCTGATGTCCCTGTGAGAATTCGTTGCCGATGCCTATGCGAAGGCGTGAGTACTTTTGGCCAATGAGTTGCTGTATGTGTCCCAGTCCATTGTGACTGCCGTTGGAGCCCTGTGCCTTGAGGCGCAGTTTGCCAAGGGGCAGGGCAAGGTCATCAACGATGACCAAAAGGTTTTCTGTGGGGATATGCTCCTTCTCCAGCCAATATCTTACGGCATTGCCTGAGAGATTCATAAAGGTGGTAGGCTTCAGGAGGAACAGTTTGCGCCCCTTGACACTCGTTTCTGCAACAAAACCAAAACGCTTGTCCTGAAACGAAGCGTCTTGGTTCTGTGCAAATGCGTCCACGACCATCCATCCGATGTTGTGTCGTGTCTCGTGATATTCCGGGCCGGGGTTGCCCAAACCCGCGATGAGATATTTCTCCATTTATTATTTAGCTTCTGCGGCAGCGGCAGCGGCAGCCTGTGCAGCACGTGTCATCTTGACAGAGCATACGATGACCTCTGCAGGAGTAGCGAGCTCAAGACCGTCGAACTTCAGGCTACCAACCTTAATAGACTTACCGATCTCAAGATTGGTGACATCGATGTTGAGCTTCTCAGGGATCTGCTTGTAAGGTGCTGTAACCTTAATCTGGCGGATAGAGAGAGACATACGGCCACCGAGACGTACACCTGCAGCCAGACCGACGAGGTTAACAGGAATACCTACAGTGATAGGCTTCTCTGGTGTAATCTCAAAGAAGTCAACGTGCAGAGGTGCGTCTGTTACTGGGTGGAACTGCAGTTCCTTGATGATAGCGATGTGCTTCTCGCCGTCTATGTCAAGGTTGATGACATAGATGTTTGGCGTATAGATAGCCTTACGCAGCTCTGAGAAAGGAATAGAGAAGGAAATAGCCTCGGGAAGTCCGTTGCTGCCCTTCTTCTCACCATAAAGATTACATGGAACGAGTCCCTCTTTGCGCATCAAGCGAGAGGCCTTCTTGCCAATCTCTGCGCGCTTCTTGCCTGAAAGATTAATTTCTAACATTGTTGTGTTACTCTAAATTAAGTGTTTAATAAATAATAGCTTAACTCACCATCACACGGATGCTTTATCAAAGCTTTTTCTAATTCGGGGTGCAAAATTACTACATTTTCTTGACATACACAATAAATAATCTAAAAAAGTTGTAAAAATGTATGCAAACGCCGTTCTAACTCCTTATTTTTATATACCTTTGCACCTCGAATTACAAACACCGAGGATAGCGTATCCTCATAATAAGAAAGCGATCTAATAGGAATTCAACGTATGATTAACAGAGAGTTAATTCGCATCAAGACAGTTCAGCTAACCTACGCCTTCTTCCAGAACAAAGGCAATAACATCGATGCAGCTGAGAAAGAACTGGTTTTCTCGCTCACAAAGTCGTACCATCTGTATAAGGTGTTACTCCTGCTGATAGTGAATGTCACACGCATGGCGCGTAAACGCTATGAAGTTATTAAGTCCAAGAGTGACCGCGAGGGCATAGAACCGCCAACGAAGAAGTTTGCATTCAATAAGTTTGCAACTCAGTTGGAGCAGAATCGTGCGCTCCAGGAGTATGTGGAAGAGGCTGGAGACGTGTGGGCAGACAAGCAGGAGTTTGTCAAGAGTCTGTTTTTGCAGATGGAAAAGAGCGAGCCGTACCGTGAGTTCTTGGAGTCTGCCGAAGATGACTATGAGGCCCATCGCGAGATATGGCGCAAGCTATACCGTCCGTTCATACAGAACAACGATGCCGTAGGCGAGGCATTAGAGGAGGTAAGCCTCTATTGGAATGACGATAAGGATGTGGTTGACACGTTTGTGCTGAAGACAATCAAGCGTTTTGACCCCGCCAACGGAGTGGATCAGCCTCTGTTGCCAGAGTATGACGACGAACAGGATCGTGACTATGCGTGCCAACTGTTCAGGGCTGCTATAGTGAATGCAGACCAATATCAGCAGTATATGACAGAGGCATCACGCAACTGGGACTTCTCGCGCCTGGCATATATGGATGTGGTGATTATGCAGCTGGCTATAGCAGAGATGCTGACATTCCCCAATATCCCCATCAGTGTCACGATCAACGAGTTCGTAGAGTTGGCAAAACTCTATTCCACACCGCGCTCGGGTGGGTATATCAACGGTATGCTCGACACTATCGCGCGTCACCTTATTAATATAGGGGCGCTCACTAAGGTCATGCCAGAGCGCAAAACGAGAAAGAATACTAACAATAAAAACAATACAGAACAATGACAAGCATCATTCTTGCAGCACAGGCTCAAGGCAGCGACGGTGGTTATTCCATGCTGCTTATGATGGTGGCAATCTTCGCCATCATGTATTTCTTCATGATACGTCCACAGCAGAAGAAGAGGAAGGAGATACTCAACTTCCAGAACTCTCTGACAGAGGGCGCTAAAGTAGTTACCGCCGGTGGTGTCTATGGCACCGTGAAGCGTGTGAATATCGAAAACGCCACGCTGGATCTGGAGATTGCAAAGGGTGTGGTAATCACCGTAGAGAAGAGTTTCGTCTATGCTGACGTTGCTTCTCAGCAGGCCAGATAATGCCCACAGATAGCTGACCGTAGGCCGCAGATAGCAAGACAGCACTCAGAACACCAACTTTAGCTCGTATAACATGAAGTGGCATAAACTGAAAGAGTTAAGTTTCCTGCTCCCCTCCATGCGTGGAAGGGATATGGTAGCCTTTTGTATCTTCCTGGTCATCAGTGCCGCTTTCTGGTTTCTCTCAGCCCTTAATGACACCTATGAGATGGAGATACGTGTGCCCCTGCAACTGTCTGACGTACCACAGAATGTGGTAATCACAGAGCCTCTGCCTGACACGATATCGTTCACCCTCAAGGATAAGGGCTTCGTGCTGCTTGAGCACAAGGTAAGCGGACTTGACCGCCCCATACGTATTCCGTTCCGTCTCTACGTGGGCAAGAATGGACGGGGGAGTGTGTCGTCTAACGACGTACAGAAACAGTTCGCTACGCGCCTTGCGGCATCAACGCGAATCATGTCGGTAAAGGCCAAACACTGGGATTTCTGCTTCAACTTTGGAGCCAACAAGAGGGTGCCGGTAATCCTGGATGCCAATCTTTCGACAAAGCCGGATTACTACATCTCCAGTATCACTGTGACGCCTGACACCATCAATCTCTATGCCTCCACAAAGGCTCTTGACAGCATACACACCATCAAGACTGAACCGTTGCGCATTGACAATATCTCAGAGTCATTCTCACAGGAGGTGATACTGCAGCATATCTACGGTTCAAAGGCCAATCCAGAGAAGGTGAGAGTCAATGTGGTGTGCGAGCAACTTACTGAGGTGCAGCTGGTTGTGCCCATAACGGTAATCAATGCCCCACCCGGAACGACGGTAAAGACATTCCCCTCGAGAGTGGAAGTGAGAGTAGCTATCGGCGTGAGTCGCAGTGAAAGTATTCATGCAGAGCAGTTCTCTGTCGTTGCTGATTACACCGACTTGAATCCCGACAACAAATCAAAACTTCCTATTCGCGTGAACAATCAGCCTAAAGGCGTGCTGAAAGCCACGCTGAAGGTAAACAGTGTAGATTACCTCCTTGAGAAAAAATAACAGATACTGTATCACTGGCGGCATAGGCTCGGGTAAGTCGTATGTCTGCAACCTGTTTCGGGAACGAGGCATAGAGGTGTTCGATTGCGATGCCAGCGCCAAGCGGTGTGTCCTGACTCCTGCCGTGCGCGAGCAGGTGACGCGTCTTGTGGGGCCTGATGCCTACATTGACGGCATATACAACAAAGCAGCAGTAGCCAAGTTCCTGCTGGCATCAGAAGCCAATAAGCTGGCTCTCAACAGCATCATCCACCCCGCGGTGATGGAGGATTTCATCTCCTCTGGCCTGCAGTGGATGGAGTGCGCCATTCTCTATGAGGCTCATCTGCAGGACTATGTGGACGGTGTGGTGGCTGTCGTGGCACCAGAGGAGGTCCGCGTCAGGCGTATCATGCAGCGCGATGGCGTCACCGAGCAGAGGGCACGTGAATGGCTCGCAGCACAGATGCCACAGGAAGAGTTGCAGCGCAGGGCTGACTACAGTATATGCAATGACGGCATACAGCCTCTCGAACCGCAGATAGAGAGCATCCTGCAAGGCTTAGAACGCTAACACTGAAAACCATACAGAAAACGATACTGACAACTATACTAAAAACATAATAACTCAATAACTTAACAAAAACACTCAACAATGAGTAAGACAATCCTCGCCATCTCCGGCAAACCCGGACTCTATGAATTGGTAACACGTTCCAGCAACGGCCTGATAGTAGAAAACATAACCGACCATAAGCGCGTTCCAGCTTTCGCCACTGACAGAGTGACATCGCTGGGTGACATCGCTATGTACACCGACGATGAAGACAAACCTTTGGGTGAGATAATGTGTGCCCTGCGCGATAAGGAGGCAGGCAAGACTGCATCTCTGGACTATAAGAAAGCCAGCGGAGCGGAATTGCAGGAATACTTCGCTTCGTTCCTCCCCAATTTCGACCGTGACCGCGTGCATTCTTCTGACATCAAGAAGCTCATTCAGTGGTATAACATCCTCGTAAATGCCGGTATCACCGACTTTGAGGAGAGCCTTAAACCCACGAGCCAGGAGGGATAAAGATGAAAAGGGAGGAAGAAGGACTTCAGCTCCTCGGTTCTAAGACCCAATACAGGAGCGACTATGCTCCCGAGGTGCTTGAGACATTTGAAAACAAGCACCCCGACAATGACTACTGGGTGCAGTTCAACTGTCCGGAGTTCACGTCATTATGCCCCATCACGGGTCAGCCCGATTTTGCTGAAATCAAGATAATGTACATCCCTGATAAGCGAATGGTGGAGAGCAAGAGCCTCAAACTCTATCTGTTCTCGTTTCGCAATCACGGCGATTTCCATGAGGACTGTGTCAACATCATAATGAAAGACCTTATCAGACTCATGGACCCCAAGTACATAGAGGTGACCGGACTCTTCCTGCCACGTGGCGGCATCAGCATCTATCCCTATGCCAACTACGGTCGGCCAGGCACAAAGTATGAGCAAATGGCAATAAGACGCTTGGAGACCAAGCAGGTGATGTAAGACTCAACAGGGTCTGATTTCATCCTGTTTTCGCCCATTTTCCGTTGAAAGTCCATTTTACAAAATGACACTTTTTTAACAATAAAATGAGCAAATTGACATTTTGACTTTTACCACTAAAAAATGAAATCTAGAGAAGCGAAAAGGGAAAAATAATGCAAAATGGAGCGATTTTAGTGCGAAATTAAGGGTCGAGAAGAGAAATGAGGGGGTAAAAGCAGGTCTTTTAGGGTGTCCGCAATGGCGCAGAACACCCTTCTCGTAGGTCTATTAGGGGGTAATAGCAGGTCTATTACCCCTTTTTGGGTGTTCGTTTTTGCGGTTCTTTTGTTCTGTTTTGATGAGGAAACCATCAAACACTCTGTTGTACAGCGAGTTAGCTATTCGTGCTCTCTCGTGCGATATTTGCGAGCTCGGGCAACCTTGGTCGAAAATATCGCCAAATTTTGAAGGTTGAAAAATCACTTTTGTCACTTTTTTAACAAAAAAATGAGCAAAGTGTCAAATTGGGGTTTTTCCGTTTTTGACTCTGAAATGCACTTTTTTTGTTTTGATTTCTCAGTCTTTTTGTTCTGATTTCTCAATCAGAAAGTGTGTCCTGTATCACCCTCGAAGCCAGTGTCAGCCCAAAGACGGCGGTGACATGAGCCGCCGTACCGCCTACCTCACCTGTAGGGCGCTCGTCGCTATAGACGCACTGGAACTTCCTTGCGGGGAATACTCCCTCGTGCTTGAAGCGCTTCCTCAGCGTCCGGGCCAGCGGATCGCCCTCCACTTTCCAAAACTCCGTCACCTTTACACGCTGCGGATCCAGCTTTCTTGCAGCCCCCATAGAGGAGAATAGGCACGCCTTTGACTCGCAGGCCCGCAGGATCAGCAGCGCCTTGTCCCGCAGCGAGTCAATGGCATCAATGACATAATCGTAGGCATCCAGGTCGAAATTCCCCGCTGTCTCGGCTGAGAACACCTCCTGCAGGGCCGTGATGTCAGCTTCGGGATTTATCTCAAGCAATCGTTCGCGCATCACCTCCACCTTCGGTCTGCCGACGGTCCTGGTCGTTGCCATCAGCTGTCTGTTTATGTTGCTGTCACAGACCACATCGCAGTCCACCATTGTCAGGTGTCCCACGCCGGTGCGCACCAGGCTCTCTGCACACCAGGAGCCCACGCCGCCCACACCGAAGATGATGACCCGCAGCGACCTCAGCCGCTCCACACCAGCCTCGCCGAAAAGCAATGCCGTGCGAGAAAAGATACCTTCATTCATAGTTGTACTATATCCTTGATTCGTAATACTCAATGGCGCAAAGGTACAACATTTTCCTCATGCCACCAAAATACCAGCGAAAAACTTTGTCAAGACCTTAAGTTTGGCGCACCATGGCTAACATAGATATATACAACATTTAGTTCAATTCTGAGATATTTTGAACTATGAATTGCGAATTATGCATTATGAATTATGCATTATGAATTATTTTTTGTACCTTTGCATCCATGATAAAAGAAATTCAGCTTCGGGTAGTGCCTCAAGTGGCATATAGCGAGCAAAATATATCGGAATATGTCAGTCGCGAATATGGCATAGATCGGCGCACGATAAAGCATCTCCGCATTCTGAAACGCAGCATTGATGCACGTCAGCGCCAGATTTACGTTAATCTCTCCGTACGCGTCTATATCAATGAGTTGCCCTCCGATGAGCTCTTTACCCCTATAGACTATCCAGATGTGTCGGGTGGCGCGCCTGTCATCGTTGTCGGTGCCGGGCCCGCCGGACTCTTTGCTGCCCTGCAGCTCATCGAGATGGGGTTGCGTCCCATCGTGATAGAGCGGGGAAAGGATGTGCGTGAGCGTAAGAAAGACCTGGCACGCATCTCACATGAGCAGCGTGTGGATCCTGAGAGCAACTACTGTTTTGGCGAGGGTGGGGCAGGAGCCTATTCTGATGGCAAGCTGTTCACCCGCAGCAAGAAGCGCGGCGACACCGATAAGGTGCTGAACATTTTCTGCCAGTTTGGTGCCGGGCAGGGTATTCTCGTTGATGTTCATCCGCACATAGGCACGGACAAGTTGCCCGGAATCATCGAGAGCATGCGTCTGCAGATACTCCGCAGCGGCGGTGAGGTGCATTTCAAGACCAAGATGACGCGCCTCCTCATCAATAACAAATGCCGTGTGGAGGGCGTGGAATGCGTCTGCGGAGAGCGAACATCCACCTTCCGGGCTGATGCCGTAATCCTTGCCACAGGACACTCGGCCCGTGATGTCTATCGATACCTTGCGGACATTCCGCGCATGGAGAATATCTTCGGCCTCAGTGATGCTCGTCAGATAGTGGAAGCTAAGGGCATTGCTGTCGGTGTGCGTGTGGAGCATCCGTCTGAGCTCATAGACCGTCTGCAGTACCACTCGCCCAAGGGACGCGGTGAATACCTGCCTCCTGCCGAGTACTCCTTTGTCACGCAGGTCAGGGGTTGCGGTGTTTACTCATTCTGTATGTGTCCCGGAGGCTTCATAATCCCTTCTGCCACAGAGAACGACCAGATTGTGGTCAATGGTATGTCGCCCAGCAATCGCGGTGGCAGATGGAGCAACTCGGGCATTGTGGTAGAGGTGCCGGCATCGAATATAGAGGAGAGTATGGCGAACCTTTTAGGCAGTTCGCACAAGAATGATGCCTATGGAATATCGTCATCCACCCCTGATAACCCGCTTGCCGTGCTGAATTATCAGGAGCATCTGGAGCGGCTCTGCCATCAGCAGTCAGTCACCGTGCCCTCCTCGTCAGCCACCGTGCCCTCCTCTTCAGCTCCCGTGCCTGACGGTTCTCCGTCGGGTGTCATGCCCCGCCATACACAGCAGGCACCTGCCCAGCGTCTGGCTGACTTCACGCGTGGCCAGTTGTCATACGACCTGCCGCGCTCGTCATACGCTCCCGGCATCTTCTCATCGCCTCTGCACTTCTGGTTACCCAAAGACATCAGCTCAAGACTGCAAGAGGGCTTCATCCGTTTCGATGCCCAGCGTCGCGGCTTCGTCACCAACGAGGCTATCATCATAGGCGTGGAGACGCGTACGTCTGCCCCGGTACGTATCACCCGTAGCAATGAGACGCTGCAGCATAATTACCTGCGGGGACTTTTCCCAGCCGGTGAAGGCGCGGGATATGCCGGAGGTATAGTGTCTGCTGCAGTAGATGGAATACGCGCAGCTAACATGGCAGCAGAACTCGTGCAATCAATGAACATATCCGGAAATTAACTCAATAATCATCACTATAATACATATTTCGAGCAAAGAGCCATACAAGATCTATCTATGGAACAAATTCTTTCTAAAATCAGTGACTTTCTGTGGGGCTATCCCATGATAATCCTTCTTGTGGGAACTCATCTGTACCTTACTATAAGGCTGAAGTTTCCGCAGCGCAAGATATTTACCGCCATCAAGCTGTCAGTCAAGAAAGACAACAGCAACTCCGGCGACGTGAGCCAGTTCGGAGCTCTTGCCACAGCCCTCGCAGCCACCATCGGCACCGGCAACATCATCGGTGTGGGCACGGCAATAGCCCTGGGCGGCCCGGGCGCAGTGATGTGGTGTTGGCTCACGGGTGTCTTCGGCATAGCAACGAAATATGGTGAGGGACTCCTTGCCGTGAAATACCGTAGAAAGTCACCGAAGGGACACATGATAGGTGGCCCGATGTATGCCCTTGAAGATGGTCTGAACGCCAAGTGGGCAGGTGTGCTCTTTGCCGTCTTCACGGCCATTGCGGCCTTTGGCATAGGCAGTACCGTGCAGGCCAACGCCATCTCCACACTCGCTGCCGATGCCCTGCACATCAACCCCTGGGTGACGGGCTCCGTCGTGACGCTGCTCGTATCGCTCGTGCTTGTAGGGGGCATCAAGAGCATCGCAAAGGTGTGCACAGCCCTTGTGCCATTCATGGCAGCGCTCTATGTCATTGGCTGCATCGTAATCCTGTGCATGAATGCCGACTATGTATTGCCGGCCATCAAGCTCATCGTCGTCTCGGCCTTCATGCCCGAGGCAGCGGGAGGCGGCATTGCGGGCAGTGCCATCATGCTGGCTGCACGCTATGGCATAGCCCGCGGACTGTTCTCCAATGAGTCGGGACTGGGCTCCGCACCACTCGTGGCAGCGGCTGCAAAGACCCGCAACCCCGTGAGGCAGGCACTCGTCAGCGCAAGCGGTACGTTCTGGGACACGGTGGTCATCTGTGCCATCACGGGCATCGTGATAGTCAGCAGCATATTGAGCACCGTAGAGGAGACCTTCGGGGCATTGTCTGACCTGCCAACTGCTTCTCTGTTGCAGAGAATGTTCAAGCAGGAGCTGATGGAGACTTACCTCAGCATCGATGGCGGGACACTGACCAACCTGGCATTCAAAAAGATACCATACATAGGTACTCCTCTGTTGTTGTTCGGACTCTTCACGTTCGCTTTCTCCACCATCCTGGGCTGGAGCATCTACGCAAAGCGCGCCGTGGAGTATCTGGGGGGCTACAAGACGGCAAGGATATACACGTGGTTCTTCATCGTCGCAGTGTTCGTGGGCTCGGTAATCAACCTGAACACCGTGTGGACCCTGGCCGACGTGTTCAATGCACTGATGGCAATACCAAACCTCTTTGCGCTCATCCTGCTCAGCAGTGTCATAGCCCGTGATACGGATAAATATCTATGGAGCGGTAACTTAGATGAGGAAGGCGAGTAAAATAATTTCCAAATCATAATGCGTAATTCATTTTTTTTTATTATCTTTGCACCCGATTTCGCTCTAAATAAAACAATTAAACTGCAATGAACACAGGAATAACATTGATGATAGTCGGCATGACAACCGTATTTGCCGTGCTGCTCATTATCATCTGTCTGAGTAATGTCCTCATAAGCATCGTAAACAGAATAGCCCCTGCTGAGGCTGAGAAGGTCAAGGCACCGGCTGCTCCGCGTCCTATATCACCGGAGGTAATGGAAGTGATAAGCCTTACCGTAAGCAAGATAACCGGCGGCAAGGGTAAGGTGGCGCAAGTGACAGAGGCGTAAAATCGTTAATTTGTTAAATTGTTAATTTGATAATTCGACAATATAGTGGGTAAAGAGATTAAATTCAGTTTAGTATTCCGCGATATGTGGCAGAGTGCGGGAAAGTATCAGCCACGTGTAGATCAACTTCTAAAGGTTGCCCCTGCCATTATCCGCATGGGTTGTTTTGACCGTGTAGAGACCAATGGCGGCGGCTTTGAGCAGGTGAACCTTCTCTATGGCGAGAACCCCAACAATGCTGTGCGCCAATGGACAAAGCCGTTCCATGAGGCAGGCATACAGACTCACATGCTTGACCGTGCACTGAACGGTCTCCGTATGAGCCCATGCCCCAAGGATCTGCGCCAGCTCTTCTATAAGGTGAAGAAGGCACAAGGCACTGACATCACTCGTATATTCTGTGGTCTCAACGACCCGCGCAATGTGATACCGTCAATCCAGTACGCTAAGGAAGCAGGTATGATAGCCCAGGCGTCACTCTGCATCACACACTCTCCGATACACACCGTAGATTATTACATCGACCTGGCAAAGACATTCATCAATGCCGGCGCTGATGAGATATGCCTCAAGGACATGGCCGGCATTGGCCGTCCTGAGTCACTCGGCAAAATCGTGGCAGGTATCAAGGCATACAAGAAAGATATTATCATACAGTATCACTCCCATGCCGGCCCCGGATTCAACATGGCTTCAATCCTTGAGGTGGCTCGTGGCGGTTGTGACTACATTGATACAGGTATCGCTCCGCTCTCATGGGGCACCGGCCACGCAGACATCATTGCCGTAGAAGAGATGCTGAGAGATGCTGGCTTCAAGGTTAAGAGCATCAATATGGAGGCCTATATGGAGGTGCGCACACAGATACAGGAGATGATGGACGACTTCCTTGGATACTATATCCCTGAGCTGAACCACCTGAACAACTCGCTGCTTATCAAGCCGGGCCTGCCCGGAGGCATGATGGGATCGCTGATGACTGACCTGGAGGACAACCTGCGCTCACTCAATAAGTGGAAGGTAAAGAACGGTCAGCCTGAGCTTACCACTGACCAACTGCTCATAAAGCTCTTCGATGAGGTGGCTTACGTATGGCCAAAGGTAGGTTATCCTTGCCTCGTTACACCTTTCTCACAGTATGTCAAGAACCTTGCGCTGATGAATGTCATGCAGATGGAGAAGGGTAAGGAGCGCTGGAGCATGATAGCCGAGAATATCTGGGACATGATACTAGGCAAGTCAGGACGCCTGCCCGGACCTGTAGATCAGGTATTCAAAGATATGGCAAAGAAGGAAGGACGTCAGTTCCTTACCTCTGACCCACAGGAGAACTACCCTGACGAGGTGGAGACCTATCGTTTGGAGATGGCTCACAGAGGCTGGGAAGTAGGTCAGGACAACGAGGAACTCTTTGAGTATGCCATGCATCCACAGCAGTATGAGGCTTATAAGAGCGGCGCTGCAAAGAAGGCTTTCGAGGAAGATTTGGCTAATCGCAAGGCTAAGAAGGCTACCGGAAATGTGAAGAAACAAATGCCTGAGCAGGTGACGGTGAACGTCGGCGGCAAGAATTATATTGTGAAGATTTCATATGATGGTACCAATCCAACACCGGCTCACCCACAGCAGGCACAGGCAGCACTACAGCCGGCAGGTGAGGGCGTTGAAGTTCTCGCACCATTGGAGGGCAAGGCATACCTTGTGCAGTCATCTTCTGAGACACCTAAGAAGGTGGGTGACCATGTAGAGGCAGGCGAAGTAATCTGCTACATCGAGGCTATGAAGGTATTCAACCGTATCAAGGCAGAGAAGGCCGGCACCATTGTCAGCATCAATTTTGCCTCCGGTGACTCTGTGGATGAGGATGATGTGCTCATGGTAATAGGATAATTTTCAATTCTCAATTCTCAATATTCTATTTGATAAGTGGAAATACTACAAAACATATACGACATGACAGCCTTCGCACAGACAGGCGGAGACTGGTCATTCCTCATCATGCTGGCAATAGCCTGCGTGCTCCTCTATCTCGGCATCGTAAAGAAATATGAGCCGCTGCTCCTTGTGCCCATCGGCATGGGTGTGCTGTTGGCCAACTTCCCCGGTGGCGGTATGGGAGTAGCACAGGCCGACTCGGAAGGTTATGTTATGCTTGCAGATGGTACGAGGGAAATAATCTGGGATATGCCTCTGCACAAGATAGCGCATGAGCTGGGCCTGATGAACTTCATTTATTATATGTGCATCAAGACCGGTTTCATCCCGCCAATCATCTTCATGGGTGTGGGAGCATTGACAGATTTCGGTCCTATGCTGCGCAACCTGCGACTATCCATCTTTGGAGCAGGAGCACAGTTCGGTATCTTTGCCGTCCTGCTCTGCTCTCTTGCTATGGGATTCACTCCGCAGGAGGCTGCCTCTCTCGGCATCATAGGCGGTGCTGACGGACCTACGGCAATCTTTACCACCATCAAACTCGCGCCACATCTCCTCGGTCCTATAGCCATTGCAGCTTATAGCTACATGGCTCTCGTGCCTGTCATCATTCCTCTTGTGGTAAAGGGACTGTGCACCAGGAAGGAACTGATGATTAATATGAAGGAGCAGGATAAGCTCTATCCCAATAAGACTGAGATAAAGAACCTGCGTGTGCTGAAGATTCTCTTCCCCATTGTGGTGACAATCATCGTGGCATTGCTTGTGCCTACGGCTGTAAGCCTCGTGGGTATGCTGATGTTTGGTAACTTGCTCAAGGAGCTTGGCAGCATGACCAGCCGCCTCTTCGATACTGCCAGCAACGCCATTATGAATACCGCTACCATCTTCCTCGGGCTCTCCGTGGGAGCTACGATGACCAGCGAGGCGTTCCTCAACTGGACTACTATCGGCATCGTAGTAGGCGGATTCCTCGCTTTCGCGCTCTCCATAGCTGCCGGTATCTGTATGGTGAAGATATTCAACCTCTTTGCTAAGAAGAAGGTTAACCCGCTTGTAGGTGCTACAGGCCTCTCTGCTGTGCCTATGGCATCACGAGTTGCCAACGAGATTGCAACCAAGTACGACTCAAAGAACCATGTGCTGAACTACTGCATGGCCAGCAACATCTCTGGTGTCATCGGCTCTGCCGTCGCTGCCGGAGTGCTGATAAGCTTCTTAGGCTAACGCGCGCGTACATTTATATATATTATATATGCAACAGGGCCCATCATTCCTATGATGGGCCCTGTTGTTTACAGTATTCTCGTCTGAGTATCTACGGAGCGCTGGAGAAGGCAAATGGTGAATAGAAAACGTGTAAACAGACCTCGGTTCTTTGTCTTTTCCTGACTTAATTACTTTCCTAAAGGCCTGCCCTATAGATTCTGCTGCCGTCATCACTTTCCTCAATGCTAACTCTATAGGTTCTGCTGCCGTCATCACTCCTGAGAACTATCTACGGTATTGGCTGTAAGAGAGTGCAGGGATAGATAGACGAAATCTGGGAGTGACAAAATGACCGACATGCATTGTGTGGAAAACATGCTGAATAGGCTAAACGAAAAAAGCACCTTTTGCGATTGACAAAAGGTGCTTTATAATGTTGATAGAAGTTTTTGCAATTGAAAAATGATGTCCCAATAGGCAGATAATCGCTTCCTCTGCAGTTTCCCGAAGATTCTTTACCTCGTGCAGGCAACGATGTTTTTAATTAACGAGTGTACTTTACTTTGCGTAAGCCACCGCGCGTGTTTCGCGGATTACGGTGATTTTCACCTGTCCCGGGTATGTCATCTCGTTCTGTATCTTTGTTGCTATCTCTCCAGAGAGTTGTTCTGTCTCTGCATCGGTCATCTTGTCGGCTCCTACAATGACGCGCAGCTCACGTCCTGCCTGTATTGCGTATGTCTTTGTAACGCCTGGATATGACATAGCGATGGCCTCCAGATCGTTGAGACGCTTGATGTATGCCTCTACAATCTCGCGGCGTGCACCTGGGCGTGCGCCTGAGATAGCATCACAAATCTGCACGATAGGCGCGATGAGAGTCTCCATCTCCATCTCGTCGTGGTGTGCACCGATGGCATTGCAGATGTCGGGCTTCTCCTTATACTTCTCTGCTATCTTGGCACCGTAGAGTGCGTGTGGCATCTCCAGGTCCTCATCAGGCACCTTGCCTATGTCGTGCAGCAGTCCGGCACGCTTTGCTTTCTTTGGGTTCAGACCCAGCTCTGCAGCCATCACAGCACAGAGGTTTGCGGTCTCGCGGGCGTGTTGCAGCAGGTTCTGACCGTAAGAAGAACGGTATTTCATCTTTCCCACAATGCGTACGAGCTCCGGGTGCAGGCCGTGTATGCCGAGGTCGATGGTAGTGCGCTTACCAGTCTCAATCACCTCTTGCTCCAGCTGCTTCTTAACCTTTGCCACCACTTCCTCGATGCGTGCTGGGTGTATGCGTCCATCAGCTACAAGTTGGTGAAGAGCCAGTCGGCATGTCTCGCGGCGTATAGGGTCAAAGGCGGATATTACGATAGCCTCTGGGGTGTCATCAACGACGATTTCCACTCCGCAGGCAGCTTCAAGAGCACGGATATTGCGTCCCTCACGGCCGATGATGCGTCCCTTTACCTCATCATTATCAATGTGGAAGATAGAGACGGAGTTCTCAATAGCCGCCTCAGTAGCTACGCGCTGAATTGTCTTGATGACAATCTTGCGTGCCTCATTGTTGGCATTGATCTTCGCCTCGTCCATAATCTCGTTGATATAGCTCTGGGCGTTGGTGCGCGCCTCATCTTTCAGCGATTCCACGAGGCGTGTCTTAGCCTCCTCTGCAGAGAGACCGGAGAGCTGTTCCAACTTCTCGCGCTCCTTCATCTGCATATTTGAGAGTTCCTGCTCTTTGACGGCAAGGAGTTTTTTCTCGTTCTCAATGCGGTTCTCCTTCTGATCCAGCTCCTGACGGCGCTTGCTCTGCTCCTCCTGACGCTGGTTGAGTGACATCTCGCGCTGCTTCAGCTTGTTCTCTGTCTGCTGAATCTTCTGGTTGCGCTGCTGCACTTCGCGCTCCAACTCGCTCTTCTTGTTGATAAATTTCTCCTTTACCTCCAGGAGTTTCTTCTCTTTCAGTACGTCAGAGGCTTTTTCTGCATTCGCCAGCATTTCGTTGTATTTACCCTTGAGGACGTATCTGAAGACGAGGTAGCCGAATAGTCCGCCTATGATAAGGCCGGCCACAGCTATGATAGCATATACCATGTGATTTTAAATTGTTTTAGTTTATGAGTTGTATTTATTAAGAAATGTCTTACTTCATTGCCTTTTGAATCTCGGCAGACAACTCATCAAGAATAGTAGTAACAGGCTCCATATCGTTTCGTTTAGTCTCCATGACATACTTCAAGGCTATGTCAATCATGGCATAGTAGATGATTTCCTTGTCGGCACGCTGTCCCTTGAAATATGAGAAGTATGTATTGAGGCGCTCATTGATAATCGTTCCGGCCTCACGATACAATGCTTCCTGGTCTTTGGGGACCATGATGTCGATAGGCATGTCATAGACATGGATAGTAATATGTTGCGTGTTATTATTCTGTTGAGAGTCCATTGTTGTCTGATTCTTTTTCTGTGAGGAGTGTGATGCAGTGTGAAACGGAGCGCTGCAGGTTGGTAATGCGCTGTTTTGCTGCTTCGAGGTCATGGTCGGTGACGCTGAGCATCTTGGCCGTCATGAGCGCATTGTAGCGCTTCTCCCCGTTCTCCAGTTGACTCTTTAGGCTTTGTATCTCGTTTGTCAGCCGTGTGACATCGGCGGTCAGGGTGTTGTTGCGCTTGCGCAACTCCTCATAGTCCGCGATGAGCTCACGGACGCGTGTAGACAGTATATTGACAGACGGCTGTTGTGACATGTGTGCTATTGTTATTCTTTAGGCAGTTTCTCTTTCTTGGCGAGCATTACGACCTGATAGACGAAGTTGGTAATCCACTGCTCAGAGAAACCCAGGCGCTGGTTATACTTCCTTACGGATGCGACGGCTTTGAGCGTAGCGGGGTCTGTGTAGTCGTTCTTGTTGAAGAGGTCGTTGACGGTCTTCTCGGTCATGGCGTAGATAGCCTTCTTGAAGAACGATGGCAGGCGTAGCTTGAACTTCATGAGGTTGCCCATGAGCATCATGATATCCTGCGTGAATCCCTGAAACTGGTAGAGGTATGTCTGAACGTCCTGCATCTTGCGGCAGTTCTTGTTGATGCTATGATCTATCTCCTTGAAGAAGGCATCATCGTGACCATACATCTGCTTCAACATCTTGCGGCAGGCTGCTTTCTCGCCAAGTCCCAGCTTGCCGTGCTCCGTCTTGACTTTGAAAGTGCTTTTGAACACCCGCAGGTCAGGAAGCAGGGCAATGTTGGTGATGCCGATAGTGGCAGCGATGGCAGATTGGAAATAGACCCGAATGAGGGTCATATAGTCTTCCATGCCGCCTATTCTTGTATTTTCTTCTTTCTTTTTGAAGAACGAAAAGATTCCCACGTTGTATATATTTCGGTTAGGGCGGATTGGCTTTTTGCTCATCCGCATGTAAAGTTTTTATCGGCGCAAAGTTACGAAAAATAATTAAAACGGCAAAAGTTTTCTATGCGTTTTATATAAAAATGCATATCTTTTTGCATAAAAATACATAAATGTACGTGCATATCAATGAAAATTATTATCTTTGCATCTGTTTTATCATTGCTTATTGATGCCATGTTTTATTTCTCTGACAAGAATAACCTTATAAAGTGGGTGGTGCTCATAGGAGATGCCGCAGTCTATGCATTGTGCATGTATTGCTACGTGCACCTATTCCCGCAGAATAGTCCGCAGAGTCTGGCAAATCATATCGGCATAGGAATCTTTATTATGCTGATGATACTGTGTCTGTTCTCTATCGCCATACCGACAAGGGTACACCAGCGTCTCATTACGCTTTCGAACATATTCAACCGCAATGTTATAGTGGTTTTTTGCTCTCAGATACTCTTCAGTCTTCTGTGGCACGTTATCACGCGGCATAGCGACAACGAGGTTGTCTATGGCTGCAGCATGATGGTGATAGCTCTCACGGCGTTGCTGATAAAGCGTATGTGTGAGCGTGAGGTGTTAAGATGGTTGCGTAGTAAGGGCCGTAATACAAAGTTGGTATTGCTGGTGGGTAGCGATCCTGCTAATATGGATATCTACAAAGCCATAATGTCTGATCCCGCAACGGGATACAGGGTGATAGGCTATTTCGGTGATGACGAGTCGATACCATATCCTGTGGACCATTTGGGTACCGTGCAGGATCTGCTTGACCTGATAAACAGCGATACGGAAGAACATAATATAGACAATGTGGATCTGAAGATTGACGAGGTCTATTGCGCATTGGACTATGATGACATTGATGCCATCCGTACGATAATGAATTTCTGTAACCGCTACGTGATGCGTTTCTGTCTGGTGCCACGCATACAGCAGAGCCTGCAGTTGCGCCTGAAGCCTGAGATGATAGGCCGCGGAGCTGTTTACACAAACTACCAGTCGCCGCTGATATATATGTCCAACCGTGTGCTGAAGCGTACGTTTGACATCGTGTTCAGCCTGGTGGTGTTGATATTGTTGGTGCCACTCATACCGATAATAGCGCTGATCATAAAGATGCAGAGCCCCGGCCCGGTGATATTCAAACAGGAGAGGACGGGTATCAACGGTCATCAGTTTACGTGCTATAAGTTCCGCTCTATGAAAGTTAACGCCGATGCCGACAGCGTGCAGGCCACGAAGGATGACCCGAGGAAGTTCCCGTTCGGTGATTTCATAAGGCGTTACAACATTGACGAGCTGCCGCAGTTCTGGAATGTGCTGAAGGGTGACATGAGTGTGGTAGGTCCACGTCCGCACATGCTGAAGCACACGGAGCAGTACGCCAAGGTGGTGGAGAAGTATATGTTCCGCCATTATGCCAAGCCAGGCATCACGGGCTATGCCCAGGTGACAGGCTCAAGAGGCGAAATCACTGACCTTACGCAGATGGAAGAGCGTGTACAGAAGGATGTCTTTTATATCGAAAACTGGTCGTTTTGGTTTGATATCAAGCTGATTGGCATGACCGCACTAACGATGTTTATACACGATAAGAAAGCATATTAACGTAGCAACATAAAATAATCAACTATAATGAACGAATTAGAAAATAGCCAAGAGCAGCTTTTGCCACCCGAGGTGGAGGATCAGCTGAGTTTCTTTAACATTCAGTTTGTTATTAAGACATTTGTGCTTAATTGGGTGTGGTTCCTATTGTCGTTAATAATCTTCATGGGAATCGGTTTTGTTTATTTGCGTTATACGCAGCCTGTCTATAAGGTTGGCGCTAAGATGCTTATCAAGAATGACGACAATCGCCGCCGTTCTTCAAACCAGATTATGGCAGCAACCAATCTGGGAACCATGACGATGAGTGATGGTTTCGAAAACGAGATAGAGATATTGAAGTCTAACTCTATTGCAGAAGGTGCCGTACGCGACTTGAAGCTGTATGTGGACTATAGCATGGAGGGCCGTGTTGTAGATCGTCCGATATACAAGACAACGCCTTTGGTAGTCGATATGGACCAAAAGCATCTGGATCGTTTGCAGTCTCCCGTGAACCTTGAGATAAGCAAACTCGCGAAGGGCGACTATGAAGTGCGTGGTAGCTATATGCTGGAGGATGGCGCTCACACGTTCCGCAGCACTGGTGCAATGCCGATGTCCATCAATGTGAAGGTCGGCACGTTCACTATTATACCTAATTATAAATATGTAAACTCATGGGATGAGGGTAAAAACCTCAAAGTCACCATAATCAATCCTAAGTATGTAGCTTATTCATATGCGGGAAGACTTACCGTAGATCCCCTGAATAAGGTCACCACCATAGCAAACCTTGAGAGCTTGGACGAGTTGCCAGAGCGTGGCATTGATTTCCTGAGACAAGTGGCTGTAGTGTATAACCGTCAGGCTAATGAGGACAAGAACGAGATAGCTATCCGTACGGAGGAGTTCATCAACGACCGTTTGGAGAAGATTAATGCCGAGCTGGGTAGCACCGACGGAGCCATAGCAAGCTATAAGCGCAGCAATAATATCGTGGATGCAGCATCGAGTGCCGGTGCTTCATTGAGTCAGACAGACAATGCTGACAATGCTTTGGCTGAGATGAATACGCAGATTATGCTCATGGAGAGCATCAAAGATTACATGATGCAGCCTGATAATAAGTATCAGACCCTGCCATCAAACGTCGGTCTGAAGGATGGTGCTGCGACCTCTCTCATCACACAGTACAACCAGATTGCATTGGAACGTAACCGTTTGCTGCGCTCTGCATCAGAGAAGAGCCCTGCGGTGCAGACGGTGACAGCACAACTTGAAGACCTGACAAACTCTATTAACCGAGCCATAGATCAGTCAAAGCGTACTATGAACATAGAGCGCCAGCACCTGGCAAACCGTTTCTCTAAGTATCAGTCTAAGCTCTCTCAGACACCTCAACAGGAGAGAATACTTACCGAGATAGGTCGTCAGCAGACAGTAAAGTCATCACTTTACATCATGCTGCTTCAGAAGAGAGAGGAGAACTCTATCTCTCTTGCTGCTACTGCCGACAAGGGAAAGCTGGTGGATGAGCCTGTCTTCATGGGCAAAGTGAAGCCAAAGGGCTACGTGATACTGCTCGTTTGTCTGGTGCTGAGCATTGGTGTGCCGTTCCTTATCTTCTTCCTCATTGAGCTGACACGCTTCAGAATAGAGGGTCATGCTGATGTGGAGAAGTTGACAAAGGCGCCGATTATTGCTGATATAGCACAGTCGAGCCAGTCGGCAAAGACGCGTGGAGACATCGTAGTGCACGAGAATGAGAACAACCAGATGGAAGAGATATTCCGTGCTATGCGAACAAATCTGCAGTTTATGCTGAAGGAAGACGAGAACGTGATAATGTTCACGTCGGCAACATCAGGTGAAGGTAAGACGTTCTGTGCGGCAAACCTCGCGGTGAGCTTCGCGCTGCTTGATAAGAAGGTCATACTTATAGGCTTGGATATTAGACGTCCACGACTGATTTCCCTCTTCGAGTTGGAAAAAACTCAGAAGGGTATCAGCGTGCTGCTGACGCACGAGAATCCTACTCTGGAGGAGATCAAGGAGAACATCGTGCCGTCACAAGTCAACAAGAATCTTGACCTGCTTCTCGCAGGCCCAGTACCACCAAACCCTGCCGAGCTCATCGCAAGACATTCTCTGGAAGGTATCTTCAATATCCTGCGCAAGGAATATGACTACGTAATAGTTGATACCGCACCTATAGGATTGGTGTCAGACACACTTCAGGTGGGTCGCGTAGTGGATGCAAGCGTTATCGTTTGCCGCGCTGACTATACGGAGAAGTCTGCATTCGGCATGATTAACGAACTTATCTCTACCCGGAAATTGCCTAATGTCAGCATCGCTATCAACGGTATTGACATGTCACGCAAGAAGTATGGATATGCTTATGGCTATGGCAAGTACGGCAAGTACAGCAAATATGGACGCTACGGCTATAAGTCTAACTATGGCAAGTATGGCAGCTATGGTGCCTACAGCAGTTACGGCAGCTATGGATACCACTCATATGGCTATGGCACATACAGCACGAGCCACTATGGAAACCCTGACGATAAATCGGTTAAGCAATGACAATCGCGGTAGATTTTGACGGTACAATAGTAGAACATCGGTATCCTGAGATAGGTAAGGAGAAACCGTTTGCTACTGATACGCTGAAGAAACTGATTGCTCAGCGACACCAACTCATCCTGTGGAGCGTACGCGAAGGGAAACTTTTGGATGACGCCGTAGAGTGGTGCCGCGAACGGGGAGTGGAGTTCTATGCCGTGAACAGGGACTATCCAGAGGAAACACGTGAAAAGAATAATCACTTCTCGCGCAAGCTGAAGGTTGATCTGTGGATAGATGACCGTAACATAGGCGGCTTGCCAGACTGGGGCACGATGTATCAGATGATCACCCAGGGACTGACATGGGATGATCTCATGCGTCAGCATGCAAGGGATGAAGGCCAGATGCCACCTAAAAGAAAAAAGAAACATTGGTGGCAAATAGGTTAGTAAGGCTATAAAGTATAAAAGGGTTGCACGTCTTGTGCAGCCCTTTTGTGGTTTATATATGTACTGTTTGTGTCAGTGTGCAGCCCTTTTGTATTCTCTATATGTATTGTTTACACCGTTCCGGCAGTGTCGGAAACTTTTTCCGAAGCGGTTCGGAATCTTTTTCCGATAGTGCCGGAAAATTTTCCAGCACTGCCAAACAGGACGGAAGTCACGGTCAAACAGGACGGGATGAGTCGGATATAAGGGTTAAAAGTAACCCTCAATATACATCAAAATGGCGGGAATGCCTCTGCCTTTACTCTTCTATGTCAGTGACAAGGGAGATGGCAGAGAAGAATCTGTGGCTCAGTGTTTCGTTCATAGCGAGGCCCAGTCGTGAAGACATGCCAAAGGAGTGCTTCTCCAAAGCCTTGTCTATGCAGCGGATGAAATGGTTGCGAGCCTGCTTGTCACGACTCTTTGTGCGGCGAACGAGGAAAGGAATGTCATCTGCATTGAGCCCCAATGCGCTGACAAGCATATTTCCTTCGAAGGACGCAAGTTGGATTATGCCGATGCGGCTGAGCCAATTGTTCAGCTTCTCATAGTCTATAGTGGCCTTGTGCTGCTGTATGTGAAGGCCCAAAGCTATGATGCCCTTGATGTCCACATCGTGCGTAATGATGTGATCGGCATTCATTACGATAATGTCGAGCAGTCGCAACGTGTCCTCCGACAGCGTTTCTGATGCCATCTCCTCGTCGCGCAACTGCATATATCGCTTGTTAGTCCAGTGATTAAAGAGCTGCGCATCATTTACATTGTACTCATGGGCAGATGCCGGAGTCCCTGCTATGTATTGCGAAATGCCAAGTGTGTCAGCCACATAGTTCAGTGTACGCCATTTGTGGTGCGACATGGGAACGATAGGGGTAGCTGCGTTATCGCCTACTCCGTCTGTGGGGGGCAGGCCGAAAGCGTGCTCCTTGATAAGGCATATCAGATTATGTACTATCAGTCGATGCATAACTCTTCTGCACGTCTTAAATCTTCTGGGGTGTCAATACCTACGGTCTGTATGTCCGTTTGTGCCACTTTTATCTTGTATCCGTTTTGCAACCAGCGCAGTTGCTCCAGGCTTTCTGCCAGTTCCAGCGGTGACTGTGGCAACTTTGTTACCTGTCTGAGTACCTCGCGCCGATAGGCATACATGCCGATGTGCTTGAGGTAAGGGAAGGCTGCAGGCCATTCCGATGCCTCCTTGCCACGCACAAACGGTATGGCGGAGCGGCTGAAATAGAGCGCAAAATCATTGATGTCGCACACAATTTTGGGTGAGTTGGCATTGTTGATGTCGCTGTTCCCAAACGGAATGGCAAGTGTCGCAATCTCTGTCTGACTGTCGTCAAAACAGTGGCACAGCTGCTCTATCTGCTGTGGCTGGATGAACGGCTCGTCGCCCTGCACGTTGATGACAACATCGCAAGTCACTCCTTGTTCCTCAATGTGGGTCATTGCTTCCTCAATCCGGTCTGTGCCGCTCTGATGGTCAGGGCGCGTCATGATGGCTTTGCCGCCAAATGAGAGCACATGCTCATAGATACGGTCATCATCCGTAGCAACATAGACAGCCTTCAGACGACTGTCATGAGCCTGAAATTGAGCTACTTGGCTATATACGCGCTGTATGACGCTCTTGCCTTTTAATATTGCGAGAGGCTTGCCGGGAAAGCGAGTGGAGGCAAATCGGGCCGGTATGATTACAATAAAATTCATGGCGACAAAGGTACATATAATATTTGTAAAATGTACGCGCGCATGCGTGTTTTTCATTTATTTCATAAAAAATGTTGTCTGATAGTGTGTATTTCAAAATAATTTTGTAATTTTGCGTGCAGTGAAACGACTATTATTATATATCTGCATAATACTGTTACCTCAAGTTGCATCCTCACAAAAGATTGTGTTAGGATCGTGTTACACTGCCGATAAGGGTCTTTATCAGGGCGAAATGCTTGGAAATAAGCCTCATGGCAAGGGTAAGACAGACTTTGCCAATGGCGATGTCTATGAGGGAGAGTATGAGAAAGGTAAGCGTCAAGGCTATGGCGTTTACACGTTTGTTGACGGCGAGAAGTATGAAGGCCAGTGGTATCAGGACCAGCAGCACGGCAAAGGAACGTATTACTTTGCCAATAATAACCGCTACGAGGGTCTGTGGTTCCGTGATTATCAGCAGGGGCACGGTGTAATGTACTATTATACGGGTGACGTGTATGATGGCCAGTGGCAGGAAGACAAGCGCCAGGGCAAAGGACGCTATACGTTTAAGGCCGGAGCCTTCTATGATGGCGATTGGAAGAATGACATGAAGTGGGGCAAAGGCACGTTCGACTGGGCCGACGGCAGTTCCTATGAAGGCCAGTGGGTAGAGAACAAACGTCACGGACGCGGTGTCTTCCATTATGCTTCGGGTGATGTGTACAATGGCATGTGGAAGGATGACCAGAAAAGCGGAAAAGGTATATACAAATTCCGCAACGGCGATGTCTATGAAGGCGACTATGCCAACGACGAGCGTACTGGCAATGGTGTCTTCAAATATGCCAACGGCGATAAATATACCGGCCACTTCCTCTCGGGAGAAAAAGAGGGTCAGGGGACCTTCTCATGGCGCAATGGCGACATATACGTTGGTGGCTGGAAGGCTGATAAGCAGCATGGTAAAGGAAAACTGACAAAGAAGAACGGCGATGTCTATGAAGGTACATTCAAGAACGGACGCCTCGATGGTGAGATAATTATCCACTATGGTGACGGCAGTAAGTTCAAGGGAATCTATCGCGCAGGCAGTCGTGAAGGCAAGGCGATAGAGGAAGCAAAGGACGGAACGCGTTTTGAGGGAACATATAAAGATGACGAACGCAATGGAAAGTTTGTAGAAAAAGACCGCAACGGGCAGGTGATAGCCACTGGTACCTATGACATGGGACAGCGACATGCTGACTAACCAAGGGTGCCTCGGGCGGATTCTCTCTATTGGCAAAGCATCAAGGACACAAAAAAACATAATTATCACGGTGGGAATTAATAGGTCCCACCTTAAAACTCAATAAGCTATGATTGTAGATACACTAGAAAACCTAAAGTATTATGAGGCACTAAACCCTTTGTTTAGTGATGTGGTAAAGTTCATTGAGGAGAACGACCTGATGGCTCTTGAGCCCGGTAAGCACGAGATAAAGGGCAAAGATCTCTTTGTGAACATCATCAACCAGAAGGGCAAGACCCCCGATGAGGCTGTGATGGAGACTCATCGTAACATGCTTGACATCCAGATACCGCTTGATGACAATGAGACCTATGGCTATCTGCCATTGGAGGATATCTCTGTGGAGGCGGAGTATAATGCCGAAAAGGATGTGACTAAATATCCCAACCAGCCCAGCTCTACCTATGTGGAGTGCCGCCCCGGCATGTTTGCCATATTCTTCCCTCAGGACGGTCATACCCCCTGCATCGCAAACTGTGAGGTGTTCAAGAAGGCCGTATTTAAGGTAAAGTGCTAGTTTTTTAATGCATATTTTATGATGCATAATGCATAATTCGTCGCCCGGCACTGTGTGCTGCTTTTATGGCGAAGCAGAGAGATAATGCATTATGCATGATGAGTGATGCATATATCATAATTTACAGTTCGTAATTCGTTTATTTTATTATGGCAGAAACGAAGAAACCTGCTGCTAAGAAGGCTGCAGCAAAGAAACCCGCCGAAAAGAAACCTGCTGCAAAGAAGGCAGCAACGACAAAGAAAACTGCTGTTGCAAAGAAGGCTCCTGCTAAGAAAGTGCAGGAACCCGTTGCACCGCAACATATAGGAATCGTAGCCGCTGATCCGTGGCTCGAGCCGTTTGAGGGAGCTATACGCGGTCGTCATGACCACGCAGTGTGGATGATGGACCACCTGACCAATGGTGGCAAGACATCTCTGACGGACTTCGCTACCGGTTACCTCTACTATGGCCTGCAGCGTAATGAGAAGGGAGAGTGGATATTCCGTGAGTGGGCACCAAACGCTACGGAGATATATCTCATCGGAGACTTCAACGATTGGAAAGAGACTCCGAAGTATAAGCTCAAGAGAAGCAAGAACGGTCAGGACTGGGAGATAAAGCTTCCTAAGACAGCCATGAAGCACGGCGATCTGTATAAGATGCTGGTGAAATGGGACGGTGGACAAGGTGAGCGTATCCCCGCATGGGTTCGCCGTGTCGTGCAGGACGATGAGACAAAGATATTCTCTGCACAGGTATGGGCACCGGAAAAGGAGTATAAGTGGAAGCGCAAGACCTTCAAGCCCAATACCACACCGCTGCTTATCTACGAGTGCCACATCGGTATGGCGCAGGATGCAGAGAAAGTGGGCACTTACAAGGAGTTTAAGGACAATATCCTGCCGCGCATCATTGAGGACGGATACAACTGCATACAGCTGATGGCCATACAGGAACACCCGTACTATGGCTCCTTCGGTTATCATGTCAGCAACTTCTTTGCTCCGTCAAGCCGCTTCGGAACACCGGAAGACCTGAAGGAACTCATCGATACCGCACACCAGAATGGCATTGCAGTCATAATGGATCTCGTTCACTCTCATGCAGTTAAGAACGAGGTAGAGGGCCTTGGCAACCTCTGCGGAGACCCTTGCCAGTACTTCTACACCGGTGACCGTCGCGAGCACAACCAGTGGGACAGCCTCTGTTTCGACTACGGCAAGGACCAGGTGATGCATTTCCTCCTGTCCAACTGTAAGTACTGGCTTGAGGAATTCCATTTCGATGGCTTCCGTTTCGACGGTGTCACCTCTATGTTATACTACAATCATGGCCTCGGAGTTGACTTCGGAAGCTATGGTGATTACTTCAACGGAGCCGAGGATGACAACGCTATTTGCTATCTCGCTTTGGCCAACAACCTTATACACGCGGTCAACAAGAACGCTATCACCATTGCTGAAGAGATGTCCGGTATGCCTGGACTGGCAGCAAAGTTTGAGGATGGCGGTCTCGGTTTCAACTATCGTCTTGCCATGGGTCTGCCTGACTATTGGATTAAGATGATAAAGGAGAAGAGTGATGAGCAGTGGAATCCGCGTGACATCTTCTGGGAGATGACCAATCGCCGTGCCGGTGAGCTGACTATTTCCTATGCTGAATCACATGACCAGGCACTGGTGGGCGACAAGACAATCATCTTCCGTCTCATTGATGCAGACATGTATTGGCACTTCAAGAAGGGTGACGAGAACGAGATGGCACGTCGCGGCATCGCTCTCCACAAGATGATCCGCCTCGTTACTGCCTCTACAATGGGTGGCGGATACCTCAACTTCATGGGCAACGAGTGGGGACATCCTGAGTGGATAGACTTCCCGCGCGAGGGCAACGGATGGAGCTGCAAGTACGCACGCAGACAGTGGAACCTCGTGGACAACAAGGAGTTGTGCTATCATTGGCTGGGTGACTTCGACAAGAAGATGCTTGAGGTGATGAAGTCGCAGAAGGATTTCAACCTTACTCCGGTACAAGAGATATGGGTCAACGAAGGTGATCAGATTATGGCCTTCATGCGTGGAGACCTCATCTTCATCTTCAACTTCTCACCTACACGCTCCTATACCGACTACGGCTTCCTCGTTCCGCTGGGCTCATACGATGTTGTGCTCAATACCGACTCTAAGGACTACGGCGGCTTCGGCTTTGCAGATGACAGCGTGACACACCTGACCAACTACGATCCTGTCTATCAGGAAGACAAGAAAGAGTGGCTCAAGATGTACATCCCTGCACGCTCTGCTGTCGTATTGAGAAAGAACTAATTCATAAATTCCATACTCTCTCTGCGCGTGAGGTTCTCTCCGTGCGAGAGGCATAATGTATAACGGTGGGGATTATATAGGACTCACCTTAAGAATAAACGGTTGAATAACAAAACAAAGGGTAGCACCACCACCATGCTCGGTGCCGTGTGTGCTACCATTTTCATTCTCTTCGCCATATCCTACCTGTACTTTTTTCAGGCATCGCTGCTTGAAATGATTCAGCATGCTTGGTCGGGTGGGGTGACATCCTATGACCCAGTGTGGGGCACGGGGATATTGCTCACCACGCTATTGGTGATAACAGCTCTCATGGCACGCCTATTGCCGTTTCCTTTCTACTATGGTCC
This sequence comes from Prevotella sp., assembly GCA_017478025.1. Taxonomy (GTDB): domain Bacteria; phylum Bacteroidota; class Bacteroidia; order Bacteroidales; family Bacteroidaceae; genus Prevotella. Next base: position 135,341 of record JAFVGZ010000014.1, on the reverse strand, counting down.
GGCAATGCTCTGCATGGGAGTGCTCACAGCGGTGGATGTAGCTCCTGATGGTTCAGTCCACACGTCTGTATGGTGGCTGGTCGTTTCTGCCGTGATATTTGTGTCGTTGCTTGTCATGGGCTTTGTCGGCCGTGACTTCCTGCGCTATATCAGCGGTATGGAAGACACTGGCATTCGTCAGTCGTCAGGTCGGTCATACCCCTTCATGCCATTACTATGGATGGCAGTCTTTATGGGTCTGACGTTCCTTATGGGCAATACAAATCGTTCGCTGCACACTCGTCTGAAGACAGAGCACTGCTGCAAGGTGCGCCAGTGGGACAAAGCGCTCAAAACAGGCCTGGCTCAGCATGATGACAATGGAGCCATCACGATGCTGCGAGCCATTGCACTGGCTAATCAGGGACAGCTGCCGGAACGGTTGTTCAGATACAATATCCCGCCCGGCACAACGTCCGACTGCCTCTTCTATGGTGATGTCACTGATGATAAACTGCGTCGGTCAGGTCATGGAACCTTCCTCCTCTCCAACGGCTATCGTCTCTGGCAGACGGTGGGCTTTGTGCCGCGCAATCGCACAGAGTCCGTCAGGACCATCCTGGAGCGCGAGCTGAGGCGTGAGAAGTTGCTTTTAGACAGCATTGCCGCTGCCAACGGTCTTGAGACAGCCGCCTCAGATGCCTCCGCATCATCGGCATCATCAGCTACATCAACCGCATCAGCAGCCGCTTCTTCCACATCATCATCTGCACCATCGGCCTCGGGAACAGCGTCATCATCAGCATCATCGGCAGCAGCTACTGACAGCTCTTCGACAGGAATCCGCCACTTCGTCAAGCCTGTGGCAAAAGACTATCTGCTCTGTGCGTGTCTCATTGACCGCGACTTGAAATCTTTCATGCGCATCCTGCCGCAATATTATTCCGTCACCGATGACCTTCCGCGCCACTATCGCGAGGCATGCCTGCTGTATCATCGCCTCAACCGTCTGGATTTGCCTGTTGACAAGCGTGAGATAGCAGCCGAGATAGCCGACTATGATGACTTCTACGCTATCCTCAAGGCCAATCCCGACCCCGTAAAACGTAATGCCGCCCTGCGCGACAGTTACTTCGGTACCTATTGGTATTATTATTTCTCCGAATGAACAAACCCCTTATCCTCATATCCAACGACGACGGTTACCACGCCAAGGGTCTCAATGCTCTTATTGACATGCTGAGCCCCATAGGAGACATCATTGTCTGTGCACCTGAGAGCGTGCGTTCCGGCTACTCACGTGCTTTCAGCACCACCACACTTTCGATGAAGCATCGCAAGCACATGAACTGTGGCGACAACAGCATCGACGTGTGGAGCTGCTCCGGAACCCCCGTCGATTGTGTCAAAATGGCCTATTCGCGCCTCTGTCCCCGTAAGGCCGACATTATTATCGGGGGCATAAACCACGGTGACAACGCATCTACCAACATGCACTACAGCGGCACCGTCGGCATCGTGTTGGAGGGAGCGCTGAAGCGTATTCCCAGCATAGCCTTCTCGCTGTGCGACTATGATGACGATGCAGACTTCGAGCCCATGCGCCCCCTTGTAGTCGATTTGGTGCAGAAAGCGCTCAGTCAGGGACTGCCGGAATATGTCTGTCTCAATGTCAACGTGCCAAAGGAATGGAATGGCGAATCGCGTATGTGTCGCATGGCTCACGGCCATTGGCGCAACGAGGTGGAAGAGCGTCGTCATCCCGGAACTGGGAAGCCATACTATTGGATGGTGGGTTACTATCAGAACGATGAGCCTGATGCTGAGGATACCGATGCCTGGGCAGTGGCTCATGGCATCGCTGCCATAACGCCACTGACTGTAGATCAGACATATAAGGGGCCGCTTTACGATTTTACCATCTGATTAAGCCATGACAACTTCCTCCGTACATGAGCCGTTGAACGCATCGCAGGCTTCCTCTTGCGCTTCTGTGGGGGAACCGTTGAGGGGCAGTGGGCGAATAACAGAACTGGATTATCTGAAGGGTATCATGATTCTTCTGATGATCAGTTTCCACTTGGTATATATTGGCGACACCTATCCTTATGCCAAGCGCGTGGTATATACTTTCCACATGCCAGTCTTTCTGCTTATCTCGGGTTATCTGCTGAACAGTAGCAAGCCTGCCGGGGCGTTCCTAAAAACCATGTTCTGGTATGCTGTGCCATACATTATAATGGAAAGCGGCTACACGTTCATGGCCTCCTTGTTGCCCATTCGTGAGCATATCGATAACCTCACCCTGACCGTTTTCCTTGAGAAACTGTTCATCAAGCCCTTAGGCCCATACTGGTATCTGCATACGCTCATCCTTTGCGGTACAACATACTACGCAGTGCATCGCCTCATGCCCCGATGGGCTGTATCACAATTCATCATGACGGGCATTCTCTATTCCCTCTATGCCTGTGTGGGAATCCTCTCATTGCCTGCTTCTTTCTATTTCCTGGCAGGCATCATCATAAGACACATCTCACGCAATTCCGTCGCTCATTTCACCTCCACCCAGGGGGAGACAGGCACGGGTCTGAGAGGTGTGGCACTTGCCACGCTTTCACTTGCCGCTCTGCTGATGCTCATCTCCAATCCCGCTTCGCTTGAATCCACCTCTGTTGGCAGCGTCCTCATTGTCTGTCTTGTCATCATTCTCTGCCTGGCATTGAAGCCATATCTCGGTGAGAAGATAAACAATACCCTCGTCCTTTTGGGCAGAAACACATTGTGTCTCTTCCTCTTCTCACCTGTCTTCACCATCCTCTGCAAGCAGCTCGTCCCCTTATTGTCCTTTGACCCAACGGGGATGATATTCCTTGTTATCTCCCTGATAGTCTGCTCGGTTGGCAGCCTGTGCATCAGCAGGATGATAGATATTTGCAAACTGTCTCCCTATATCTTCGGGAAAGAGCGGATTACGATAACACATTCACAATAATAATGAAACATTTCTATGCTTTATGCTTTTGGCTGATGTCCACTTGTTGGTCTGCAACCTTCAGTGTATCTGCCGAGACTGTAATCCATAGTTCCCTCAATGCCGGCGGCGTGCCTGACATCCGTCCTGCCGATGCTCCCGATTGTGTGCAGGTGGTCAATGGCTTTACTGCGCATATCGATGCCCGCACTTCGCCATCGAGGGCACTTTGCGGTGCATAGGGGGGCTGAACGCGATGCTTTCCCCGTTGCGAAGAAGACGAAAAAAGCCTGAAAAAGGAGATAATGCCAAAATCACTTTTGTTCATTTTTTTGTTAAAAAAGTGACAAAAGTGATTTTCATATCTTCAAAAAATCGCGATATTTTCGACCAAGGTCACCCTCGCCTGCAAATATCGCCAAATAATGCGTGGATGTCTAACTTGTTGTATATCATCAAGTTCGGCGATATGTGACCGAAAAAGGAACACGGAAACCGTCAAAATGACCACAAAAAAAGGGGTAAAAGACCTGCTTTTACCCCCTAATAGACCTACTTTCACTCGGTAAAAGACCTACTATTGCAAGGTAAAAGACCTACTATTACAACGTGAAAGACCTACTTTCACCCTCAATTATGCATTTTGCACTATGATTTACGCATTATTTCACCCCTCTTTCGCTCTAGATTTCATTTTTTAGTCGAAACTTTCAAAAAGTCATTTTGCTCATTTTTTTGTTAAAAATTGAGCAAAGTGTCAAATCGCGTATTTGTGTTCAGAGTGCCTTAAATCTATTCTTTGTGTCCCTCTGTAATCTATGTGAATGCTCCGCTGCCAGATGCTGTGAACTGTTCTGTGTATGCAGATATGAGATGCACGGCTATCTGTTGCGGGTGCAATACTCCTCTCCCAGGGCAAAACCTTGCTGATAGAGGTCCTCCAGCTTGTTGATGTTCTTCTCCAAACGATCTACTACGATGGGCTTCTGTGGGCGTATGACGGTGATAAGTCCTGCATCCTCCAAGCGTTCTACGTTCTCAAGCTGGGCGTTGTAAACGCTATTTCTGTGGCTCAATGCAACACGCAGGCGAGGGTATTGCCTGTAGAAGATTGACGGTAGGCGACGGTCTTTCATCTTCTTACGGTATCCGCGATTGCGTGTCAGCACTACGAGGGGCTTCTCATAGCCTTGTTTCAGGGCCCGCTCTACGGGTATGCTGTCAACGATGCCGCCGTCCAGGTAGGGAGTGTTGTCAACGTATTGTATCTTTGCGACGTAGGGCAGCGACGATGTGGCCTGACAGATGGCAAGGAGGCGGCGGCTATTGCCGGAGTGCTCGGAGAGGTATTCAGCCCGCCCAGTGCGACAATTGGTGACCACCTGTTCGAAGATGATGCCGCTGTTGAAGTAGGTGTCGTAGTCGTATGGATAGATATACTGCGGCATACGCTCGTAGAGCAGCTTGGTATCGAAGATGCTTCCCTGTTGTATGAGGTGTCGTATGCTGAGGTAGTCGTAGCGCTCAAAGAGCTCGATGTTAGAGAAATGTGCCCTGCCCGGCTGCCATGAGGCGTAGGAGAGGCCGTTGCATGCCCCCGCGCTGACACCCACGATGTACTGGAAATGTACATCGTGTTTCATCAGTGCATCGAGCACGCCGGTGGTGAAAACACCCCGCATGCCGCCGCCTTCGAGTACAAGGGCTTGTGGATTCATGCTGTGGAGATTTTTATCTGCTATGGTATAGCAGATTCTTGAACGATGGTGGTTGTTTTATCTGCTATGGTATAGCAGATTCTTGAACGAAGGTGGTTGTTTTGTCTGCTATGGTATAGCAGATTCTTTAACGAAGGGTTATCCCATCTTGTTCATTGCGTTCTGGATGTCGGCGATGATGTCGTCAGCATTCTCAATGCCTACGGAGAGACGTACAAGGTCAGGTGCGACACCGGCTTCGAGCAGCTGTTCGTCAGACATCTGGCGGTGTGTGTGGCTGGCAGGATGGAGTATGCAGGTGCGTGCATCGGCTACGTGGGTGACGATGGATATGAATTCCAAGCTATCCATGAACTTGATGGCATCTTCGCGGGTGCCTTTGAGTCCGAAGGCGATGACGCCGCATGAGCCGTTAGGCAGGTATTTCTGTCCCAGAGCGTAGTATTTGTTTGAAGGCAGACCGCAATAGTTCACCCATGCCACCTTGTCATTCTTCTCCAGCCATTCAGCTACTTTCTGCGCGTTGGCACAGTGCTGCTTCATTCTCAGAGCAAGAGTCTCAAGGCCGAGGTTGAGGAGGAAGGAGTTCATTGGTGCGGGTATGCTGCCCAGGTCGCGCATGAGCTGGCTGACGAGCTTGGTGCTGTATGCCAGTTTGCCAAAGGCCTTGGTGTATGTAAGACCGTGATAGGACTCGTCGGGAGTTGTCAGGCCCGGGTATTTTGGAAGTGAAGAGTGAAGTGTGAAGAGTGAAGAATCACCATTGTGTGTGCAGGTCTCCCAGTCGAAGTTGCCGGAATCGACTATGCAGCCTCCCACCTGTGTGGCGTGACCGTCCATATATTTGGTAGTGGAGTGGGTGACGATGTCGCATCCCCACTCGAAAGGACGGCAGTTGATAGGAGTAGCGAAGGTATTGTCAACAATCAGCGGCACTCCATGCTTATGCGCCATCTTGGCAAAGCGCTCTATGTCGAAGACGTTGCCGCCAGGGTTGCTGATTGTCTCACCAAAGAAACATTTGGTGTTGGGCTTGAAGCATTTCTCAATAGTCTCGTCATCCCAGTCAGGATCTACAAAGGTGCACTCGATGCCGAGCTTCTTCATCGTGACGCCGAAGAGGTTGAAGGTGCCTCCATATATGGTATTGGAGGTGATGAAGTGGTCGCCGCTCTCGCAGATGTTGAAAATAGCATAGAAGTTAGCAGCCTGTCCTGATGATGTCAGCACGGCTCCCACGCCGCCTTCCAGCGCCGCAATCTTCTTGGCTACGGCATCATTGGTGGGGTTTGCCAGGCGGGTATAGAAGTATCCGTTGTCCTTCAGGTCGAAGAGGCGGGCCATCTGCTCGCTGGTGTCATATTTGAATGTGGTTGACTGTATGATGGGCAGCTGCTGAGGCTCGCCCTTAGTGGCTTTGTAACCACCGTGTACGCATAGTGTTTCGAGGTTTTTCATAATTCAGAATGCACGTCTGTAATGCATGATTTATTTAGTTGTTGATTCTTTTAATTCGTAATCCTTTATTTAGTGGATATAGCTGAGAGTATCTTGCTTGCTGCGCCTGAGTGGCTCTTGACGTACTGTCCCGCAGCATCGGAGCGCCGTTTCAGTTCCTCAGGCTGCTCGGTAAGGGTTGTCATAGCCTGCACGAAGTCCTCTGTGCCCTTGATGGGAATGCCTCCGTCACATGCTGTGAGCTCCAATGCCTCCTGGAACTTCTCATGGTTGGGGCCGAAGATTACCGGCACGTTCCACACTGCAGCCTCGGGGAGGTTGTGTATTCCCACTCCAAAACCGCCTCCCACGTATGCTACTGTAGCATAGCGATAGATGGAAGAGAGGAGCCCGAAGCAGTCGATGATGAGCACATCGGCCTCGCGAAGGGCTATCTCATCGTTCTTGCCCAGTTGTGAGTAGCGCATGACGCGGCGTCCTTCAAGCAGTTTCATAATTTGGGAAATGTGCGACTCACCGATTACGTGGGGCGCAATGATGACCTTCCAGTCCTTGTGCTCAGCGAAATAGGGGATGAATATCTCCTCATCGGGAAGCCACGACGAGCCTGCAACGAATACAAATGGTCGTTTCGCATGTTCTGTTTTTGGCTCGCCCATGTTTAGGAATGTCTCCACTGCGGGTATCTGCTTGCTCTGGCGGGCTATCTGCAACACACGGTCGAAGCGTGTATCGCCTGTCACGGTAACATTGTCATAACCCAGTTCCGATAGCAACTCTTTCGATTTCTCTGTCTGGACAAAGAAATGTGTGAAGCATCTCAGCACCGCACGATACTGATATCCGTACCAACGGAAGAAGATCTGGCCGGGACGGAAGATGGAACTGACGCTATAGACAGGCACATGACGATGGCGCAGGATGTGGAGGTAGTTGTACCAGAACTCATACTTAATGAAGAATGCCTCCACCGGCCTCACGGCACGCAGGAAACGGCGTGCGTTTGTAAAGGTGTCGATGGGGAGATAGCAGATGAGGTCAGCACCGTCATAGTTCTTCCTGACCTCATAGCCCGATGGCGAGAAGAACGTCAGCAGTATCTTGCGCTCGGGATGAACGTTGCGATACTCCTCAATGATGGGGCGCCCCTGCTCAAATTCTCCCAGCGAAGCAGCGTGAAACCACGCGTACTCAGCATTGGGGTCAACGTGATCCTTCAAGTATCGTATGGCCTGACGCTCACCGCGCCACATCTTCTTGACCTTATCGGAGAAGAAAGATGCAACGAAGATACCAAACTCGTATATATATAAGAGGATGTTGTATATCAAGGCAGTTGTTGGATTGCTTTTTCTATGCGTTTCAGAGTCTCTTCTTTTCCAAGGAATGCGGAGATGTCAAACATGCCGGGGCCCTTGCCTTCGCCTACCAGACAGAGGCGGAATGCATTCATCACGTCGCCCAGTTTGTAGCCCTTCTCATTGACCCAGGCCATTACGATAGGCTCCTGGCCCTCAACGGAGAAGTCGTCAATGCCCTTGAGCACGTCGGCAAGCTCTCTCATCACCTGTGGAGAGTCGGCCTTCCAACGCTTCGCTACGGTCTTTTCGTCATACTGTTGGGGAGCGAAGAAGAAGAATGAGCACAGTGGCCACAGCTCGTGTACGAAGTTCACGCGGTCCTTCATCAGCTCTGCAACCTTGGTGATGCGAGCCATATCCACCTCTACTCCGTTGCCTGCCACGATGGGGGCAAAGAGCGTGGCAACCTCTTCTGCCGGTTTGCGCAGCAGATACTCATGGTTGAACCAGATGCCTTTCTTGTAGTCGAACTTAGCGCCGGCCTTTGAGCAGCGTGAGATGTCGAAAGCCTCTACCAGCTCATCGAGCGAGAAGAGCTCCTGCTCAGTGCCGGGATTCCAGCCCAGAAGGGCAAGGAAATTGAGCAATGCCTCTGGGAAATATCCTGCTTCGCGGTATCCGGAACTTACCTCTCCGCTCTTACGGTCATGCCATTCCAGCGGGAAAACAGGGAATCCCAGACGATCACCGTCGCGCTTTGACAGCTTGCCCTTGCCTTCTGGCTTCAGCAATAGCGGCAGGTGTGCAAACTCAGGCATGGTGTCCTCCCATCCGAAGGCACGGTAGAGCAGGACGTGCAACGGAGCCGATGGCAGCCATTCCTCACCGCGAATGACGTGACTTACTTCCATCAAGTGGTCATCCACGATGTTGGCGAGGTGGTAGGTAGGCAGTTCGTCGGCACTCTTATAGAGCACTTTGTCATCCAGTATGTCGCTCTTCACCTTTACTTCACCGCGTATGAGGTCATTCACGCGTATCTCTTCACCCGGCTCAATCTTGAATCGCACCACGTACTGCTTGCCGTCAGCAAGGAGTTCGTCAACCTCTTCCTTTGAGAGAGTCAGCGAGTTGCGCATCTCTCCGCGAGTGCGGGCATCGTACTGGAAGTTAGGCGTTTCATTACGTTTCTGCTCCAGTTCCTGCGGAGTGTCAAAGGCCATGTATGCCTTGCCGTTGTCCAGCAGTTGCTGCACATACTGCTTGTATATCTCCCTGCGCTCGCTCTGGCGATAGGGACCCTTGTCACCGCCGATGCCTACACCCTCATCAAACGTGATGCCTAACCATCGGAATGACTCTATGATATACTCCTCTGCCCCCGGAACAAAGCGTGTGGAGTCTGTATCCTCAATACGGAAAATAAACTCTCCACCTCTCTGGCGGGCAAAGAGATAATTGAATAATGCTGTCCTGACACCTCCAATGTGGAGCGGGCCTGTAGGACTTGGCGCAAAGCGCACTCTTACTTTTCTTTCTGTCATAATGGGTGCAAAGGTAATAAAAATAATTCATAATTCATAATGCGGCATTCATAATTACACAACAATTTGTATAAAAAGTGTGAATTGTGCATCATGCGTTATGAATTCCGTTCAGGTAGTCCTGTGCCGCCATGCGTTTTTTGCCTGCGGGCTGTATGGTGAGCAGCTCCAGCAGGGTGTCCTGACATGCTACGTAGCAATGCTTTTTCTCTGCTATCAGCTGTCCTACGCTTATTTCTGGTGGGGTAGGGATGTCGGTCTTTGCCGAGCGATATATCTTCAGCTCAGCATTTGTGCCGCCTGGCATGATGACTGAACCCCATGCACCGGGGATTGGTGACAGGCCTCTGATGAAGTCATAGACACGCTTGCAAGGCTGCTGCAAGTCTATCTTGCAGGTCTCTTTGAATATCTTCGGCGCGTTGTGCAACTCGGTGCTGTCGGCAATAAGCTCTTCCTGCGGCATGGATGGTATGTCGCCGCCGCTTTCCTGTAGCATTTTCAGCGTCTCAACGGCAGCCTCAGCACCTAGCTTCATCAGGCCGTCATAGACGTATTCCACGTCGGCATCGTCGGGGATAGCGAAGGGTTTCTGCATGATGATACGCCCGGTGTCGATGTCGTGGTCAAGGAAGAAGGTGGTGACTCCCGTCTCCGTCTCTCCGTTGATGATGGCCCAGTTGATGGGCGCTGCCCCGCGATACTGCGGCAACAGGGCGGCATGAACGTTGAACGTGCCCCATCGCGGCATGCTCCACACCACCTCGGGCAGCATGCGGAACGCCACGACCACCTGCACGTCGGCGTTATAGGAACGCAACTCTTCGATGAAAGCAGGGTCTTTCATCTTCTCAGGTTGCAGAACAGGGATGCCGTGCTCTTGTGCAAAGACCTTTACCGGAGGCGGCTGAAGTACTGAACCATGTCGCCCAACAGGTTTGTCAGGCTGTGTCACTACGGCTACTACGTCGTAACCGCCATCTACTAATGCTTGCAGAGTGCCTACGGCAAACTCTGGCGTGCCCATGAATATTATTCTCATAGAAGCCCCACCCCAACCCTCCCCTAGGGGAGGGAGAAGAGTGATAATAAAAGTTAGTGTTTTGAATTATGCATTATGCATTAAACCCTCATCCCTCATCCTTCATCTATCTTCCCTCATCCAATCACTCCGTGCTCAGGTCTGCCACCATCTTGCGGTAGCGGCTGTACAGCTGGGCCTTGTAGATATATCCCACCAGGCGTGCATCCTCATCAATCACGGGCAGCTGCTCAGCCGCTGTGTTCTCAAAGGCGTGCATCACATCCTCCATCGGGTCTGCCAGGCGCAGGGTGGCAACGGGGGGTGACATGAGTTGACTGACCTTGAAGTGATGATACAGTTCGGTGCGGAATATGAGGTGTCTGATTTTGTTGGTATCCACCTCGCCTATCAGCCCTCCCGCTCCGTCGAGCACCGGCAGGATGGGGCTGTGGCTGCGGCTGATGGCTGCAACGAGCATTCCCATTTCCATATCCTTGCTGACGGGTGTGTATTCGCGGTCTATCACGCTGTCGAGTGTCATCAGCGTCAGCACACTCTTGTCTGTGTGGTGGGTGATGAGCTTTCCCTGGCGTGCCAATCGCATGCCGTAGATGCTGTGAGGCTCAAAGGCGAGGATGGTGAGATAGGCCATCACGCTGGTGATGATGAGCGGAAGGAACATATCATATCCCGCCGTCAGCTCTGCAATAAGGAAAACTCCCGTCAGCGGTGCGTGCATCACTCCCGACATCACTCCGGCCATTCCCAGCAGGGCGGCATTGGTCTCGGGATAGGGTATTCCTATATCATAGATGTTCCACAGGCGTGCAAAGAGGAAGCCTGAGAATGCTCCCACGAACAGCGAGGGCGCGAAGGTACCGCCACATCCGCCGCCGCCATTGGTGCTGGCAGTGGCAAAACTCTTTGCCAGAATGACGCAGGCAAGGTAGAGCACCATCATCATAGTGCCCTTGCCGTAGAACCACGAGTTGCTCATCACCTCGTTCCATTCCTGTTCAGAGGTGCCGCTGAGGAGTATCTCGATGGATTTATAGCCCTCGCCGTAGAGCGAAGGCAGGAGGAATATGAGCACGCTGAGCATGATGCCGCCGAAGAACAGCTTGGCGTAACGGTTGTGCAGACGTGCGAAGATGTCCTCGCAGAATGTCATCGTGCGTATGAAATAGAGCGATACCAATCCGCAGAACAGTCCCAGCAGAATATCAGAAGGCACCATTCCAACCTCCCAGGGCGCCAGTCTGTTGAACGTAAACAACTTGTCATCGCCCACGAGGACGTATGTGAAGCATGTCGCCGTGACGCTCGCAATGATAATCGGCGAGATGCTTGCCATCGTCAGGTCTATCATCAGCACCTCGATGGTGAACACCAGGCCGGCTATGGGAGCCTTGAATATGCCCGCTATCGCTGCTGCCGCGCCGCATCCTACAAGGAGCATCAGCGTCTTGTTGTTCATGCGGAACTTCTGTCCCAGCGTGCTGGCAATGCTCGAGCCCGTCAGCACGATAGGCGCCTCGGCACCCACAGAGCCGCCGAAGCCGATGGTGATGGCACTCGCCACCACGCTCGTCCAGCAGTTGTGGGCCTTCAGGCGGCTCTTGTTTGTGCTGATGGCATAGAGTATGCGCGTGATGCCGTGCGAGATATTGTTTCTCACGATGTACTTCACAAACAGCATCGTGAGCCATATTCCCACCACGGGTAGCACCAGATAGAGCCAGTTGTACCTGCTGCCCTCCACTTCGCGTGTCAGCAGAGTTTGTATGAGGTGTATCAGGGAGTGCAGCACATAGGCCGCAAATGCAGCCAATATGCCTACGGCAAAAGCCAGGATGAGCGTGAACTGCCTGTCTGACAGTCGCTTCTGGCGCCAAGTGAGAAAGTTATCGAATAATTTTGAATTCTCCATTCTGTCTTATTCTGATGATGGAGGAGGGCTTATGCGGCTTATGCTCCTGCCTGCGCGACTTGCACACGTAGTCCACGCTCTGCAGTATCTCCTTTGAAATGTCGCGGTAATTCTGTGCCGCAGGCTGTCCGCTGATGTTCGCGCTGGTCGAAACGATGGGGCGCTGCATGCGGTAGCACAGCTCGCGTGAGAATTCCTCATGCGTGATGCGCATAGCTATCGACCCATCCTCGGCTATCAGGTTGGGCGCCAGACCGTTGGCACCATCCAGTATCACGGTTGTCGGGGTGGTGGAGAGGTTCATCACATCCCATGCCACCTCGGGCACATTACGCACATAGCGCTGTATCCTGTCGTCAGAATCCACCAGGCAAATCATTGCCTTTGACTCCTCGCGGCGCTTTATCTCATAGATACGGGCCACTGCCTCGGCATTTGTGGCATCACAACCTATTCCCCATACCGTATCGGTGGGGTAGAGGATCACGCCGCCGCGACGCATCACGGAAACGGCCTCCTGTATGTCTTCACTATAGTTCATGGGGTGCAAAAATAAAAATAATTTCCGATACTCACAAATAAATGACCTTATAATTTCCCCTGCGGGCATAAAAAACTGTTCTACCCGAATTTACAAATTGTCACTTTTTTAACAAAAAAATGAACAAATTGTCATTTTGACTTTTTCCACTAAAAAATGAAATCTAGAGTGGCGCATGTTGAAGAAAATGGAAATATAGAACAGAAAATTAACAATTCGGAGACCGAAAATTCATTTTTTGAGTGTGGAAGCAGGTCTTTTAGGGTGTCCGCGATGGTGCGGAAGACCCTTCTCTTAGGTCTATTAGGGGGTAAAAGCAGGTCTTTTACCCTGATTTTTGTGGTCCGTTTTTCGGTTCTGTTATTCTGTTTTGACGGGGGGACCGTCAAACACTCTGTTATTCAGTGCGTTAGCTATTCGTGCGCTTTTTGGCGTTATTTGCGAGCACAGTTGACCTCGGTCGAAAATATGCCCGTTTTTTGAAGGTTGAAAAATCGCTTTTGTTACTTTTTTAACAAAAAAATGAACAAATTGTTATTTTGGCTTTTTCTCGCTTCACAGGGTGCAAAGGTAGCAAAAATTATTCAATTACACAAGTCAGGGCGTGGATTTTTTTTGCGTAATCAGCATGTGAATGATGAGTGACGGCTACAGTAAGAAGTATTAGACGGATGATAGTTGAGCCTTTCATAAATATATTATGAATTATTCATTATAAATTATGAATTATTGAACCGGGTCCCATGTTTCCTTGGTGCCATTGGGGAAGGTTACCTCAAACTTTGAATCTTCCGTAAATCGTACTATGGTGCCGTCATTCATGATGCGGCAGTCAGTAGCGTTGTTGTAGGGCTTGCCGAGCTGCAGCATGAAGTTGCAACGACGCAGATAGCTGACAAGGGGCTTCAGCTCTTTGGCATTCTTGCTACGGCGGTCAAAGTAGGTGCCGAACCAAGGTCTCACGGCAGGCTTGCTGTCATCACCCGGCTGGGATATCATGACGTGCAGGATGGTGGCATTCACACCCGCATGGAAGTAGCGGTCAGCTATAGGCTTCAGCTTTTCAAAACTCCAGTCATCCTTCGCAAATTCCGGCCAACCATCTGTAAAGCTCTCTGCCCACACACGGTTCTTGCCGCTTTTGCGGGCTGCTCCCAAAGCCGCATCCATCTCCTTCTGGCGGTATTTCCTGTCTCCGACCCAAAACTCTGCTGCCACCTCATCAGCGGCGCTGCCATAGGTTACGCTGTTGGCGGGGAAAGGACTGTGAGCGTATGGCTCACACCATGTGCGAAGCCCGTATTCATGGGCTTTCTCTGTAAGCCCTCCCATGTATTCACTCGCCACCAGGTCGGCTATTAGACGGTCAAGGTCTTTCTTGCAGGCTTCGTTCTGATAGTCCAAAGGATAGCCGTAGCGCTGCTGGAACTTCTCGAAGATAGAGTCGGTATAGTTCTGCTTGCCTCGCTCCCAGCTATCTACAACGACGGTGGTCAGCGTCTTACGGTCTTTTGCAGGAATGCGACGCAGTATCTCGCCAAAGAAAGCCTCGAAGTGTTTCTTCACATGAGTCTTGGAGAGTTTGTCAACCTCCAGCCCTTGTGCCTCAGGCGAACAGGGGCTGCACACCACGTCGGTGCCTTTTTTTGTCTTGCATACTTCGATACCATTGGGTGTCCAGTTGCGCATAGCCTCCCCGGGCTTCACCCAAGGGCCTCCTGACTGACTCCATCCGGGACAGTTGAAGAGACCCATCTCAATGCCGAGCTTGCCTGCCGTCTTGAGGGCTGTACGCAGATTCTTCCACCACAGGGGGCTCTGGAACTTATTGTCGCCGAAGTACTCTTCCTTCCACGGGTTCTCACCATCTATGCGATTGCGTATGTCTGTAGCGAGGAATGCCAGCGTGATGCCGTTGTCCTTCATCCATTGCAGGTCGGCCTTGACACCCTTGGGGTCAACAATCTCGTTAATCCAATAGTAATAACATCCCACCTTGATGCTATCTGGAGGACAGAGGAACGATTTCCATAACTGGTCGCGGCTGTTGTCAGCAGCCTTGCTCTTAGGGCTTGCGACAGAAACTAATGTGCCCAAGAGCAGGAGTAGTATAGGTAGTAGCTTATTCATATTAAGATGGAAAAACATATTTCAAGAGGCAAAATTACAAAAAAACTTCTTTATAACCATCATTTCATTCCTCTTTTTTTCAAATGCAAGTTATGGTGATACTCGAAGAATTTATTTTTTTTTTTCAATTCGTTTTCTTGTGTATCTCAAGACTAAATTGTAATTTTGCAATTGATATGGACTATATATACGAACACCGTGACAAGGTGCGTGACTATGAATGTGACCTGCAAGGCATTGTGAACAATGCTAACTATCAGCACTATACGGAGCATGCACGACATGAGTTTATTCTTTCCAAGGGCCTGAGCTTTGCCGAGCTCCACGACCAGGGAATCGACTGCGTTGTTGCAGGACTGGAACTGCGATTTAAGGTTCCCCTGCGCTCACGCGATGAGTATGCTGTGCGCATACAGCTTGAAAAGAAAGGACTGCGATACATATTCTATCAGGACATCTATCGCCTCCCCGATGAGACGCTGTGCACCAAGGCGAAAGTGGAGGTAGTATGCCTCATCAACGGCAAACTGGGCGACAGCGACATACTGCTGCAGGCGTTAGGCAATTCATAATGCATAATTCAAAATGCATAATTCAAAATGCATAATTCAAAATGCATAATTCATAATGCATAATTCATAATGCATAATTCAAAATGCATAATTCAGAATGCATAATTCAGAATGCATAATTCGAATAAACGCCCTGAAAGGGCAAAAGCATATAGCCCAGGGCAGCGCCCTGGGTATGAATACGAGCAGTAATCACGCCCTGCAAGGGCAGCAGAACAATATGGATGAACATCTTTAGCCCTGTAATGGCAGCAGAACAACAAGGATGAACATCTTTTACCCCTATAGGGGGCTACAACAAACAGCATCTACTTATGAATCCTTCGTTAAGAGAATTATATATCAATTGGAGTGGGCATGAGCCTGCTACTGTGGAGAAACTGCCCGGGGCAGGCAGCAATCGCGAGTACTATCGCTTCTTTGACGGGGCGGGCAAGACCGTGATAGGCTGTGTGGGCACCTCGCGAGAGGAGAACCACGCCTTCATAGCCCTCGCCAAGCATTTCGCCAAGCGTAAGCTGCCTGTGCCGCATGTACTCGCAGCAAGCGAGGATGAGATGTTCTATCTGCAGGAAGACCTGGGGTCAAAAACACTCTTTGACGCTCTGAAGGGCGGACGTGATGCAGGCGGTCGTTACAACGTGAAAGAGAAGGAGCTGCTCATCAAGACTATTCGGCAGTTGCCGAATATACAAATACGTGGAGCGCGAGGACTGGATTTCTCGGTCTGCTATCCCCAACCGGAGTTCAACGAGGAGGGCATACGCTTTGACCTGAATTACTTCAAATACTGCTTCCTCAAGGCTACCAATATCGACTTTCATGAACTCAAGCTCGAGGCCAACTTCCGCTTGCTGGCGAAAGACCTTGCAGCTGAGGCTGACGAGGTGGGCAAACAGGCATTCCTGTACCGTGACTTTCAGGCGCGCAACGTGATGCTCGATAAGGATGATAACCCATACTTCATTGACTTCCAGGGAGGCAGGAAGGGACCGTTCTACTATGACGTGGCATCATTCCTGTGGCAGGCATCGGCACGCTATTCCCCTTCGCTGCGAAAGCAACTGATAAAGGAGTACTATGAGGCGCTGAAACACTATGTTGAGGCACCTTCATTCAAAAAGTTCAATGAGCGCCTTCAGCTCTTTGTGCTCTTCCGCACGCTGCAGGTTCTCGGCGCATACGGCTTCAGAGGCTACTTTGAACGTAAGGCACACTTCATTCAGAGCATCCCCCCAGCTATCCAGAACCTTCGTCAGATAATAAATGACAACGATTTCCCTTATCCGTATCTCATCGGCCTGCTTAAGGAACTGACGGAACTGCCACAGTTTGCAGTACAACCGGCAGAGCCCAAGGCAAGAAAGGACGGATATAAGACCACAGACAATAACCCCTATTCAGCTAATCCGTCAGACGGTAAGGCCACCTTCTCAAAATATGACGGCAAGGGTCCGTTGGTGGTAAAGGTCTTTTCCTTCTCGTTTCACAAAGGCATTCCCGAGGATGATAGCGGCAACGGAGGAGGATATGTCTTCGACTGTCGCAGCACGCACAACCCGGGCCGCTATGAGCCGTACAAGAAACTCACCGGACTTGACGAACCCGTAATACGTTTCCTTGAGGATGACGGAGAAATCCTAACCTTCCTCGACTCTGTCTATAAGTTGGCTGACGCACATGTCACGCGCTATCTGCAACGAGGATTTACATCGCTCATGTTCTCCTTCGGATGCACTGGCGGACAGCATCGCAGCGTATATTCCGCGCAGCATCTGGCTGAGCACATACACAATAAGTTCGGCATCGAAGTGCGTGTCACCCATCGTGAGCAGAACATAACGGAGACGCTGAAAGCTAATAATGCATAATTCATAATTCATAATTCGATATCTCGATATCTCGATATGTCGATATGTTGAAGTATCGTTAATTAGTTAATTAGTTAATTCGTTAATTTGTTAATTTGAAAAGACTCTCTTCCTCAGCAGTCCTGCCGATATCGATGATATCAGGTGCCTTGTTCTACATCGTAGGACGAGAGTTGCCCCTTGCCCCTGCTGCAAAGGGAGACATCCTACATTGCATAGAGGTCTTGCAGCCAGCGTTGCTATTCTGCATGCTCTTTGTCGCATTCTGCAAGGTATCGCCTCGCGACCTGAAACCCAGACGGCTGCATCTCTGGCTCGCATTGATACAATGCCTCTCATTCTCGCTGCTATGTCTGCTCCTTTGGCTATACCCCAATACGGAATATCGCCTCGTCATAGAGGCTCTGTTGCTGGCCCTTATCTGTCCTACGGCAACGGCATGCTCCGTAGTGACGCAGAAACTGGGCGGCGATGCTGGCATCACTACATCATACACCATCCTCATCTCGGCCCTCGTCGCTGTCATAGCACCCCTTCTGCTGCCTATTGCAACTTCGCGCCACGGGATGGCATTCCTCCCGACGTTCCTCCTTATTATAAAAAAGGTGTTCCCCATTCTTCTCGCGCCGCTTTTCCTCGCATGGACCATTGAGCTGCTCCTGCCCAAGATACACCGACGCATACTCAGCATACACAACCTCGCATTCTATATGTGGGCCGTGGCATTGGCTCTTGCCATCAGCGTCACAGTACGTGCGCTCTACCACAGTCACGTGCCGGGGATACACATTCTCGGCATAGCACTTGCCACTCTTGCAGCATGCATCATGCAGTTCTGGATAGGAAAGAGAATAGGAAGTCGATATGGATTGAGAATGGAGGGAGGACAGGCGTTGGGGCAGAAGAATACTATCTTCATAATATGGCTCGGATACACCTTCCTCTCGCCAATCAGCGCCACAGCAGGAGGATTTTACTCCATCTGGCATAACGTAATAAACTCATGGCAGCTGTACCAGCACGCCCACGCTCAGCCACCTCAGCAGGGACAGAGAACTGACACGAACACTAACCAATAAATAACAATGATAAGAAAAGCAGAACATCAAGACATAAGCAGGTTGATAGAACTGCTCTATCAGGCAGATGAGGTGCACAACGGTATCAGGCCTGACCTGTTCAAGGGAAATGTGTCAAAGTATGACGAGGCCGAGCTGGTGTGCATACTGGACGATGACAGTAAGCCCATCTTCGTTTATGAGGAGGAAGAGGTGCTGGCACATGCCTTCTGTCAGATTAATGAAACAAAAGGCCACAGGCTGCTTCAGGATGTCAAGACGCTATATATCGACGATATCTGTGTAGATAAGACTGCACGGGGCAGGCACATCGGTAGCGCGTTATACGAATACATTCGCGACTATGCACGCTCGATAGGCTGTCATAACATTACGCTCAATGTGTGGGAGGGTAACGATGCCGCGCTGCTCTTCTACAAAAGTATGGGCATGAAAGTACAAAAGACAGGGATGGAGACAATTCTATGAATAGCTCCACATTATTTATTATATATTATCTAAACTCAATTTTCATTTCAGCATTATGAGCAGAATTAAAACAATCGGTATCCTGACATCGGGAGGAGATGCTCCCGGCATGAATGCAGCTATACGTGCCGTCACACGTGCTGGCATCTATAACCTCTTTAACATCAAAGGTATCTATCGAGGCTTTGACGGACTCATCAAGGGTGAGATAAAGGATTTCACTACGGAAGACGTGAGCGGAATAATCACCAGGGGTGGTACAATACTGAAAACTGCACGCAGCAAGGAGTTTATGACCCCGGAGGGGCGACAGAAAGCATACGAACAATGCCAAGCACACGGCATTGATGCCCTCGTAGTCATTGGTGGCAATGGCTCGCTGACGGGAGCATGGAACTTTGGTGTGGAGTTCGACTTCCCTGTCATAGGACTTCCCGGAACTATTGACAACGACCTTTACGGAACGGACGCTACCATCGGATATGACACAACGATGAATACCATCATGGAATGCGTTGACCGCATACGCGATACTGCAAACTCGCATGAGCGCATATTCTTCGTCGAAGTTATGGGACGTGATGCAGGATTCCTGGCCCAGAACTGTGCCATCGCGTGTGGTGCTGAGGCTGCCATAGTACCAGAGGAGGCAACGGATGTTGACCAACTGGCGGTGTTCATGGGGCGTGGCATACGTAAATCCAAGAAGTCATGCATCGTCATTGTGTCTGAGAGTCCAAAGTGCGGCGCTCTGTACTATGCTGATCGTGTAAAGAAGGAGTTCCCAGAGTTCGATGTGCGTGTCTCTATCCTTGGACATCTGCAGAGAGGTGGCAGCCCCTCTGCCCGTGACCGCATCCTGGCAAGCTGCATGGGAGTGGGTGCTATCGAAGCTATCAAGCAGGGACAGCGTAATGTTATGATTGGCTATCGTATGAATGAGATTGTCTATGTGCCATTCTCTGAATGTATCCGAACAGACAAGCGCTTTGACAAAAAGCTGATTACCGTGCTTGACGAACTGAGCATCTAACAATCATCCCCTACGTCTATATATAAGAAAAGCCTGCAATGTCATTGCAGGCTTTTCTTATAATCCCCGTCTGTTCTCATGCGGAGATAATCCCAAAATGGCGCAGGGCATTCATCACTCCATCCTCATCCACGGAGGTGGTGATATAGTCTGCCTCTGCCTTCAGAGAGTCAAGGGCGTTACCCATTGCCACTCCGATGCCGGCAGACCTTATCATCGATGTGTCGTTGCCGCCGTCACCGAATGCTATTGTATGACGGGGGTTGAAGCCCAGGTGAGCTGCCAACGCCATGATACCGGCACCCTTGTCTGCACCCTTCGCGGTGATGTCGGTAAATGAGGGGTGCCATCGCCCGGAAACGCAACAAGGAATACGGGCCATCATCTCGCGTTCATAGCTTTCGTCGAAGAATGGGGTGATTTGCATGATGCGTTGCTGCATCACAGTCTCCAGAGGTTTCTCAAGGTCAAGGTTCTCCACAGCAATCTCCTGACGGAATATCCTATCAACCTCACCATGCGGGTCAATCACTGCCACATCCCTTTCGCCCACGACTATCATACTGTAATCATTAGCTAAGGCATCATCTACCAACAGGCGCGCAGCATTATCGGGGATGCTCTTGCAGCATACTGTCTCATCCCCAACGTAGCAGAGAGCACCGTTAGTGGTGATATAGCCGTCTATCAAGTGTTCTATGTCTCCAAGGTTTGTTATGATAAGTGGAGGACGGCCTGTAGCAATAAACACCTTATGACCATGCTCCTTTGCCTCAGTAAGGGCGGCAATCGTAGAGGCAGGAATCTTATGGGTCTTAAAGCTCACCAGCGTACCGTCGATGTCGAAAAACATTGCGTATTTGGCTGCGCCTTCCTCCTTAGCGCCTCGGTCATTGCCGAAGAAACGCTGAAACTCACGCTCGAAGTTCGGAGTCAGTATTCCCTTGCCCATTGCATCGTTTATCTCCTTCATGGACCAGAACCGACCACCTGAGAGTTCACTCTTAGAAGGCGTGATAGCACCATCGTACGTTGTGCGGTTCACATACACCAGTTCACGTTCACGGTCACTGTCAAACACGTACTTGCCCATATATACTGGCGTGAAGTCCGTGATGCCCAGTTCTTCCCTCGCTTCCCTAAGCAACGCGTCGTTCCATTGCTCACGATAATCTACATGCCCACCCACGGCAGTATCCCATTTGCCTGGCTGGATATCCTTCCACTCAGGACGCTGTTGTAGGTATAGCTCTCCTTTGGAATTGAATACGTGAAGGTGA
The DNA here is from genome assembly GCA_017478025.1 of Prevotella sp. Classification (GTDB taxonomy): domain Bacteria; phylum Bacteroidota; class Bacteroidia; order Bacteroidales; family Bacteroidaceae; genus Prevotella. Next base: position 114,439 of record JAFVGZ010000014.1, on the reverse strand, counting down.
ACCACGGGGTGCAGCAGCCTTGAACCGCTGTGACACTCACCACGTGTGGCACAGCCAGTGACTGTACCATCCTCGTCCACTAAGGGGAATAATTCTTTTTCGTTATCCTTGTATTTCATCTGACTTTTTCTCGCCAAAGCGGAGTCGATGTGAGCATCACTCTGCTCTTCTGGCTTATCGAAAACGTTCATATTTATGATATTGCCTTTAATCCTATGATAGAAGCTATAAGTGTAGTAAGAAAGAACAGCCTCCAGAATGTGGCAGGCTCACGGAAGATAAATATACCCACAAGCACAGCGCCCACGGCACCGATGCCTGTCCACACGCAGTAGGCCGTGCCAAGCGAGATAGTTTCCGTAGCCTTCGCCAGCAAAACAGCGCTAAGGACATATAACATTCCAAAGGCTGTAATCCAGCTCCACCAATCACTGGAAGCACCTTTCGCCCTCCCTAAGCAATACGTGAAGCCGACCTCACAGAGACCTGCAACTATCAGAATAATCCAATTCATAGCATATTGCCCCTTCTTACAGATAGTCAAAATAACCGTAACAACTTATATTAAATAAATAAAGTCCGCTGAGATTCAACGGACTTTGTTGCATTTTTGCGGAGAGAACAGGATTCGAACCTGCGAACCGCTTTTGACGGTTACACGCTTTCCAGGCGTGCCTCTTCAGCCACTCGAGCACCTCTCCTTGTCTTATTGCGGCTGCAAAGGTAATACATTTCTGCGAATTGTGCAAATTTATTTCCTCTTTTCAATGCCGATGATGTATGCTGTAGTGCCATCAACGGTGAATTTCACGTTCCATCCCTCATACGTCATGCCATAGACACGTTGCGCATCATGGTGAAAGTGGGGCCTGGGGTCTTGTGCTATCAGTTGTCTTATTGTGTCGGTTGGTATGTTGCAGTCCATCAGATGCAGCTCCATCTCCTTGGGTATGTTTACCTGCAGCAGGCTCCATTGTGTCTGGTCCGTAAAGCCGCCGCGAGCCTCCGGGTGCGCATCGCTATAGGGGATATAGGGCTTTATGTCCAGGATAGGCGTGCCGTCAAGGATATCTGCGCCCAATACATGGATGGTATTAGTCTCTGTGTCTATGTGGTCTATCCTGACGCACGACATACACAGCGGGTTAGGCCTGAAAGGGCTGCGTGTAGCAAAGACGCCCATTCGTTTGTTACCCCCCAGGCGTGGAGGGCGAACAGTAAGTGGAACCCTCACGTTTGCAGTTGGCGAAACAGTCTTGTCAAGGCTGCTATTGGCTTCGCCTTCCTCCTTCGCACTTCGGTTCTTCTCATTCTGAGCATTGGAGTGGGGTGGGGCAGACTGCCAGATTATCCAGATATAGTCAAAATCCTCCAGACCGCGTATCGCCTCAGGAGAGTTGTATGGCTTCTCAAAAGAAATATAGCCAGGCAGGTCATTGACTATGCCTGCCTGGCGTGGTATGCCGAATTTCTCCTTGAACGGAGAATGAAATGTTCCTATCTGTACGACGGTGGCCATGTTGCTATACGCTATGCCAGCGTCATTACTTCTCCATATATGGGTCAGTACCCAGTATGGTCTTTGCCAGACGCTTTGCCTTGTCGCGCAGGCTGTTGATGTCAGCGTCGGTATCGCCATAGCACAGCACTACACCCATGCGGCGTCCGAAGTGAGCATCGGGCTTGCCGAAGATGCGGATGCGGGTGCACTCCTCCTTGAGGGCATCTACCATGTTGTAAGGTATGATGTCGCCCCTCTCATAATCCTTGTCGCTCAGGATTACGGCAGAGCATCCTGCGTGCTCAAAGCGGATGTCGTGGATTGGCAGACCCATGACGGCACGGAAGTGCAGCTCAAACTCTGATAGGTTCGTTGTGTGTCCCAGTGTCACCATACCTGTGTCATGTGGACGTGGTGAGAGCTCTGAGAAGACTACGCCTGTGTCGGTGAGGAAGAATTCCACACCCCAGATGCCGTATCCGGTCAGCGATGCTGTTACCTTCTCAGCCATCTCCTGTGCTGCCTTCAGATCCTTCTCTGGTATCTCGTAAGGCATCCATGACTCACGGTAGTCGCCGCCTTTCTGCACGTGACCGATTGGTGGGCAGAACAGCGTAGGACCGTTTTTCTGTGTTACGGTGAGCAGAGTGAACTCTGATGTGAAGTGTATGAACTCCTCTATAATCAGTTCCTTCACGTCGCCTCTGGCTCCTGCCATAGCGTCGTCAAAGGCTTTGCGCAGCTCGTCGGCGCTCTTTACTGTGCTCTGGCCATGACCGGAAGAAGACATGAGAGGCTTGATGACGCATGGGAAGCCAATCTCCTTGCTGGCTTCTACGAGCTCTTCATAAGTCTTGGCATAGAAATACTTCGCTGTACGCAGGCCCAGCTCCTTGGCAGCCAGGTCACGGATAGCTTGACGGTTCATCGTGTAGTTGACGGCACGGGCTGACGGTACTACCTGTATGCCCTGCTTCTCAAAGTCAAACAGACGCTCGGTACGGATTGCCTCCACCTCTGGTACGATGATGTCAGGCTGGTGTTTGTTTACAACGGCAGCCAGGGCATCGCCGTCGAGCATAGAGAATACCTCGCACTCATCTGCAACCTGCATGGCGGGTGCTCCCGCATAACGATCGCAGGCAATGACATACTGGCCGGCACGCTTGGCGGCAATAACGAACTCTTTGCCCAGTTCGCCTGAGCCAAGAAGGAGAATCTTCTTCATGTTAGAATCGTGAATTATAAATTATGAGTTATGAATTATGCATTAAAAGTGCTTCTTATCACTTGTGCTATCAGCGCTGCTGTGCGCTCCCAACCCAGCAACGAGGAGTTGATACACATGTCGTAGCTCTCTGCTGCTCCCCATTTTTTTGAAGTATAGTAGTTGTAATAGTCCGCGCGTTGGCGTTCTTTCTTGGCTATATACTTAGCAGCTACGTTCTCATCGCAGCCCATTCGGTTTGCCACCACCTTGCGACGCTCATCGTCGTTGGCGGTGATAAATACAGAGAACAACTTCTCGTGCTTTCTCAGTATGTAGTCGGCACAGCGCCCCACGAACACGCAGTTCTCCTCTTTTGCTGCCTTGAAGATAGCTTCGCTCTGTATTTGGAACAGAGACTCCTGGGATATGCTGTTGTCATAGAAGTTCTCTGACATTCTCCCCAATCTTCCGGAGAATCCGTCAAGAATGGATTTCAGCACTCCGTGGCTCTCGTCCTGGGTCTTGAATATGGAAGGGCTGAAGCCGCTACGCTCCGCAGCCATGTTTATCAGCTCGCTGTCATAGAATTTGCAGTCAAACTCCTTTGCCAGCATTCGAGCTATCTCACAGCCGCCACTGCCCAACTGTCGTCCTACGCAAATGATTAAGTTGGAACCCATCCCGCTTGTTTTTGCCGAGGCAGAGTTGAAGCCCGCTTCGTTTTGTCCCTCCGGCTTATCGAAAATGTTGTTCATTCTACCTGCAGTCTTTTGAATCGTTTAATATACATCCATATCATGAAATATGCCATCACAGCTGCTATGGCATCAGAGACAGGCATTGCCAACCATACTCCGTTCAGTCCCATGCTCTTTGGCAGCAGGGCTATCAGAGGCACCAGGAATATCAGTTGGCGTGAGAGGCTGAGGAAAATGCTTACCTTAACCTTGCCAATCGACTGAAAGAAATTCGTTATCACCATCTGGGCTCCTATTATCAGGAACATAGCCATGATGTATCGCATTGCCACGACAGAGTGGGCAATCAGCGCCTCGTCCGTTGTAAACATCCGTGCACAGGCTCTTGGAAAAAACATTGCGATGAAAAAGCCCACCGAGCATACCGATGTGCCGGCAATCACAGCCAGCTTCAGCGCCTCCAGCATCCTGTTATAGTTCTGTGCACCGTAGTTATATCCGGCTATGGGCTGCATGCCCTGACACACGCCCATCGTCACCATTACAAAGACAAACGCCACGCGGTTTGATATGCCGTAGGCTCCCACAGCCATATCGCCGCCATATTTCTGCAGGCTGTTATTCACAAATATCACCACCAGACAAGCGCAGGCATTCATGGCAAAAGGCGAGATGCCGATGCTCACAATGTTGCCTACGATGTTGCGGTCCAGATGGAACTTGTCATATTCAAAGTGTAGCAGTTCCTTCTTGTTGCTGAAGATAATCCACTGCCACAGCACCGCCAGCAGTTGTGCCAGTATCGTGGCGTATGCGGCACCTCTGATGCCGAGGTGCAGAGTGTAGATGAATATAGGGTCCAGTATGGCATTTACCACCACCGTGAAGATGGTGATATACATTGCCGCCTTTGGTTTGCCTGCCGAGCGCAACACGGCGTTGAGGCCCAGCGTAAGGTGTGTGATGGCATTACCCAAAAGGATAATCTCCATATAGTCACGTGCGTAGGGCAACGTGGCAGCGCTGGCACCAAAGAAAAGCAGTATGGGGTCAAGGAACAGTAATCCCACAAGGCCGAACGCTATACCCACAATGATATTAAGCATCACACAGTTTCCCAGTATCCTGTTCGCTATGGCATAGTCGCGCTGCCCTAACTTCACGCTAAGCAGCGTCGAGGCACCCACGCCGATAGCAGCACCAAAGGCTGCACTGAGGTTCATAAAGGGAAAAGTGATAGCTAAGCCTGAGATAGCCAACGGGCCCACACCCTGACCGATGAAGATGCTGTCCACCATGTTGTAAAGCGACGTAGCAACCATTGCTACTATCGCCGGCAGCGCATACTGCACCAACAGGGAGCTCACTGGCTTCGTGCCCAGCTCTAAGGCCGCTTTCTTATTGCTCATGTCTTTTCTTGAGTTCTAATGTTCTCAAGTTGCAAAATTACGATTTTTTCATTACCTGACAAAGAAAAAGCAACGAAAAGTTTGGTATTTCATAAATTTCCTATAAATTTGCAATTATGCATTCTGAATTATGCATTCTGAATTATGAATTACATTTCCCTTCTTGAGGCCAACAACCTTGTGCGCCAATCCATAGAACTGACCCTGCAGGAGCCCTTATGGGTTCTTGCAGAACTGGCTTCTGTCAATGATCGTCGCGGCCACTGTTACATGGAGCTCATAGAGAAAGGCCCTACAGGCAACACCCCCGTAGCCCAGGCCCGCGCCTGTTGCTGGGCAAGTGTGTGGTTCTCTTTGGGTCCCCGCTTCCAGCGTGCCACTGGGCAGCCGTTACATGCGGGCATGAAGGTGCTCCTACAGGTCAGGGCCAATTTCCATGAGGCATACGGCTTCTCATGGATAGTGCAGGACATAGACCCCACCTTCACCCTCGGCGACATGGCTCGCCGCCGTAAGGAGATACTGGAGCAGCTCAGGCAGGAGGGTGTCATAGACAATAACCGTTCCCTCGCCATCTCGCCCTTTGCCACGCGCATCGCAGTCATATCCAGTTCCACAGCGGCAGGCTATGGTGACTTTGCCAGTCAGCTGGCCAACAATGACTATGGCTTTGCCTTCTCCACGCGCCTCTTCCCTGCCGTGATGCAGGGTGAGCAGGTGGAGCAGAGCATTATTGCGGCACTCGACAATGTGTTCGAAAGCATTGATGACTTCGATGCTGTCGTCATCATTCGTGGTGGAGGCAGTAATGCAGACCTGTCAGGCTTCGACACGCTGGAGTTGGCGGAGAATGTAGCCAACTTCCCCATTCCCGTGATTACGGGCATAGGCCATGAGCGCGACAAGACCGTGCTCGACGAGGTGGCATGCATCAGCGTCAAGACCCCCACAGCTGTTGCGGCATACCTTATAGATAATTTATCGCGTACGCTCGCGCGTATAGACAGCGCTGCTGAAGCTATCTCCGTTGCCACAAGGCGCACACTGGAGCGCGAGCGACTCCGTCTGGCGCGGTTAGAGCACTATTTTCTTTCTGCTTTCTCCGTGAAGAAAGTCCATCTTCTCTCTCGCCTGCAGAGCTATGAGCAGCGCATCCACTCTGCTGCCCGCCATCAGCTCCTTGTGCAGCGAAACATGCTCGATGCCCATCAGCGCACCATCAGTCATTGTGCCGCCACGAACATAGCGCGTGAGCGCAGCCGCCTGGACCTCCTGGAGCAGCGCATCAACTCTGCCAATCCCATGAATGTTCTCAAGCGCGGCTATAGTCTTGTTATGCACAACGGCACCATCGTCACCGATCCTAAGCAGGTGAAGACCAACGACGACCTCACCATCATGCTCCATAAGGGAGTCATCGACGCAACAGTTAAATAGCGAAAGGACTATCCGGCGATTACAGCTGGATAGTCCTTTCTTTGTGTGCTTTTATTGTTATGGTCTTAGACTATAAATGTATTCTCAGCCCAATGGCTGCCCCTAAAAGATACTCAGGAGCGGTTCAACATCCTTGCCTTCATAGAAGCGCGGCTCAAAGAGGGGCTGATAAATGAAGTCAACGTATCGGAAGAGCTGAAGCGAGCAGAACTGATGGTCGTCGCTCAGGCATACCTCCAGGCGGAAGTTGCCGTTGGCACCAGCGCGGGGCTTGCCTTTCCTCCCTATTTCAGCGGGGATTCTCTCTGGCGGCAAGTCAAGCAGGCGCTCTACCTCCTCTCCTTCTGTGGGTGAATACTCCAGCACCATTGCCTTGACGGGACTCCCCGTGGGTGTGTAGATGGCTTTGGTGGAAAAGAATGACTTCTTGATTGTTATATTCTGATGTGCGGAGACGGCAGCAGCCATCCCCAAGCTTTTGATACTTGGCATAATCGTTTATTGCCGCATCAGTCAAAGAAGACCGGGCGGCTTGCGTTAAATAGTTAATAAATAAATGTGTATTGTTGTGTTTTTACGGTAGTATCAAAAGCTGCGCTAACGAATGATGTGCCTCAATGCGATAACGTAATAATCGCATGAGGCCGACAGCGAGAACGGTGCCGACTCTGTGCGGCATCGGCTGTCGTGGTAGGAATGTAAGGGTTTGAGTATATACTGCCTTACCAACCTAATGGCAGGTGTCAGGGTGCGTTCGTTCCTTGCACCCTGTGTGGGCAGAATGCGTTGTGGCCGAGACGAACAGACACGATAAAGCTGCGTGGCATCTGTCAGCGTAGCCTCGTGGGGCTGTTGCTGCTGAGGGGCTATGACCGATGACCCGCTTTTATGAAGCTGGTCTTGCTGAGCCACAGTCTCCCCCTCCTGGCCGTTCATCAGAACTGTCAGGCATACAGCAATAAGCGCTGCAAGAAGCCATACAAAATTGTGCTTACGTCTCATTATGAATTAAGCATTATAAATTAAGCATTATGCATTCTGCATTGTGCATTATTAATTATCAATTGTCTTCTTATCTGTCACGATGACAGAGAACAGCATAGACAGGAACAGAAGTCCGAAGATTATGGCAAGGCTGATGGGGGTGGGTATCTCGATGTGGGGGATGTTAAGGCTGAGGCCTGCGAGGGCGCCAAGGCTGTTGATGTACTCGTTCATGGCCAGCAGCATCTTGACGCCAACGAACATCAGTATCAGCCCAAGCCCGTACTTCAGACACTTGAAGTATTTTGCTACGGCAGCCAAAGCGAAGTAGAGGGCGCGGAGACCCAGTATGGCAAATATGTTTGACGTGAGCACAATGAACGGATCGCGGCTTACGCTGAACACTGCCGGGATGCTGTCAACGGCAAAGGCTACGTCTGTCGTTTCAATGACCAGCAGGGCTACGAACAGCGGCGTAGCCATGCGGCGGCCCTGCTCCACGACGAAGAAACGGTCGCCGTGCATTCTGTCTGCCACTGGATAGACCTTGCCAAACCAACGCACGATGATGTTTTGCGAGGGGTCTGTCAGCTCATCCTCATCGTGGACAAGCATCTTGCCGCCCGTGTAGAGCAGGAAGAGCCCGAAGAGTCCCAGCACCCACTCAAAGCGCTCGATGATGGCAACACCGGCAAAGATGAAGATGCTGCGCAGGACGAGTGCACCGAAGATGCCCCAAAAGAGCACCTCATGCTGATACTTGCGCTCAATGCCGAAGAAGGAGAAGAGCATCAGGAAGACAAACAGATTGTCCATCGACAGAGACTTCTCTATCAGGTAGCCAGCCATGAACTCCAGCGCCATCTCGTGAGAGTTGACGGGATAGAAGAAATATATCGCCGCACAGAACAGCAGCGAGACACCTATCCACACGGCTGTCATCCTGAGAGCCTCACCAACCTTCACCTCATGCTGCCCCTTCTTGCCGAACATCTTCAGGTCGGCAACAAGCATGAGCAACACTAATACATAGAATACAATCCAAGCCCAAAGGGGTAATACCAATGAATTCATGGGTGCAAAATTACAAATAAAAATTGGATTATAAGCAATAATTGCCATTACAATTTTGTTACAGCCCCCTCCTTAGGGGCAGATAGTCCCTCTTGGGCTAACAGCTCGGATTATCGTAACTACACAGTATTATACAACTTTCGCCGAGGTACACCTTATTATATATATAGATGCACCTCGGCGAAAACGGTATTGGGGAATATGAATGCTACTCTTGCTTGTCTGTGAGTATTCCCGCTGTTTGGTTGAGATAGTTGATGATTCCTACGTGTGAATCGATAGAACCTACCCTCTTAATACTCCTCCTCGTCAAAGTTTAAAGCACATACTGAGTACCAACGAGTTACGGTGTTCTGTGCCATTATTGTGCCACTAATTCCAAACATAAAATCTAAGCTTATGCCAAGAGTTTCTTTACAATCTCAGAGATGACACGGCCATCAGCCTTTCCTGCCAACAGCTTGCTGGCTGTGCCCATAACCTTTCCCATCTCCTTCATGCTTGTGGCTCCCACTTCAGCAATAATCTTCTTCACCTCTGCCTCAATCTCCTCTTGGGAAAGTTGTTTCGGCAGGTAACTCTCAAGTACCTCCACCTGTGCCAACTCAGCATCAGCCAAATCCTGACGGCCAGCCTGTGTGTAGGTTGCCGCAGTCTCCTTGCCCTGCTTTGCAAGTTTTGAGATAATCTTCAGCGCATCAGCATCAGCCAATGTGTCGTTGGCTCCAGGAGCGGTCTTTGCTTCAAGGAACACTTTCTTAATGTTGCGAAGCGTCTCCAGACGCACCTTGTCGTGGGCCTTCATAGCGGCCTTGATGTCTTCACTGATTTGATCAAATAATGCCATAATATTTCCTTTTTTTTAATTGTTACAATTTTTCGTAGTGCAAAATTAATCATTTTCCGTCTGAACAACTCACACTTCTATAAAGTTTTAGTTTTATTTAGCGATTAAACTGTCAATATGTCCTCGCATACCTGATTATATATAAAATCATAAGAAATTCTCACTGAAGAAGATGAGCATCATCTTTCTTATATTGAGAGAGACATCTTGCGGCAAAGCGTGTCGAAAAACATAATTGTATTTTCTGGCACAAACCCATAGGAAGTATAAAGGTGTGCCAACTTTGGATAACTCTCATCACAAATCAGCGTGACGCGATGGAAACCCTTTTCCTTGGCCGTTTCTATCGCATCGTCAAATAGCAGTTTCCAAAGCCCTTGCCCACGAAACTCAGGAACGATGGCCAAAGAGTCAAGATAGTATTCACCAGCCATCGTCTCTGGTACGTAACCCGAACTGAACAGTCTTCCGTCGGGCAGCACCCAGGTATTCCTTCGCCTTTCCTCATGTGTGGCTCCGTCGTAGGAGATAAGACCGCCAGCCAGTTTGCCATCGCACCGAAGAAGGCGAGTATTCTGCCAACTATAGAGCGTATTTTCGCGAGCACCGTGTTTTTTCAAAAACGAAGGCACACCATCCATGTGCATCCCTTGGGCTACAATCCATGCAATGAAATCTGCATCTTCAGGTCTGGCCGAGATGATCTTTACATTCTCTTTATTACTCATTAGCTTCTATTCTCGTTAGTCAGCAGTATCTTCTTCACACTCCAACTTCGCATCGTCTTCCCGTTATAAGTAAACTCCCGCTCATCGAACACCTCAAAACCACATCTTTTATAATATGCGATGTTCTTGTCAGAGTTCGTAAAGAGCACGAGCTCCCTGCCGCCTTGTGTTCGGATGAAATCCTCAATGTAGGTAATAAACTCCTTCCCGATGCCGATGCCTTGTGCTGACGGGTCAACGGTTATTGAACTGAGATACCAGATTCTTGTTCCAGTAGCCTGATAATCGTGACAAGGTTTGCCTGCCGCTGCATCCATTGCCAGCCAGTCATCCAGCCGCTGCCTGTTAACTCCAAGATATATCAGCAGCCAGCCATGTATCAGATACTGAAAGTCTGACGGCTTTTTGTAATCCGGCGCATTGAGTTGAACCACAGCCACCAGTTCACCATTTCTCTTAGCCACCAGATAGTGCGTCTTCTTGAAGTTTGTCAGGAATTCCTGATAGACGACGCCTCGAAGTACCTTTCTTCTTTCTTCCAAGTCGGGAAAGTAGTTCGTAAAGTACTCATAATCCTCAAAAGCTCTGCCCACCAGTTCAACCGCAGCCCTCAGCTCATTTCGTTTCAGTATGTCGAAATCAACAGTCATCTTTTTACTTTAGCCGCTACACTATTCTCGTTCGATTTTATTTGAGTACTTCATCGAACATGAGTTCACTGTTGAGCCATGCTTTGATGCTGTCGCCTGCCACGGTCAGTTTCACGTTATACCACTTCCCTGTTTCTATGCTGCCAGAGCGTGTGGCCAACTGTTTCTTGCCGTCACCGCTGATTTGCTCGATGGCGTGCATCGTGTTGCCCTCGTAACCATAGTTCAGCTGACAATAGTGCTGCGCATCCACGTAGTTAAACACGATGATGAAACCATCAGGCCCACTATCTTTTCGGGCGGTACACTGGATGGTGTAGTGGTTGGAAGGGATAATGTAGTTGCAGATGGCCAACGGGGCCTCTTCGGATGCTTTGTGTTGCAAGATGCCGTCGTTAACCTCCCACGTGCCGCGGACGGACTCAGGCTTCCCTGTCTTGGGCAGAGGGTCGCAATGTGTGTAGCTAACCTGCGTGTTCCAAGCGGAATACCCCACGCGGCTCTGACTCGGCGTGATGAGAGTCTTATGCACACAGGCGGTCAGTGCCAGTGTGAAGAGTACGGTCAGTAAGAAAGATGCTTTCTTCATTGCTGTTTGTTTCTGATATTTTATTCTACATTACCAACCTGGTGGCAGCACGATATTCTCCACGTCGTGAGCCTTCTCGAGCAACGGAGAAATCTCGTTATCGGTGAATCCGGCAATACCGCAGCCGATGCGGGTCACGAGGAAGGTGAGGGTAGGGTGCTCCTTGGCGAACGCGATAAACTCGTCCACATACGGGCGGATGGTCTCAACACCGCCCTGCATCGTCGGGATGGCATAGCTCTGGCCCTGCAGACCCACGCCCTGACCCATGATGGCCCCAAACTTGCGGTAGGCGATATAGGCCGCACCGCCGTGATGCTGCCGTACTCCTTACGGTACCATTTCAGTGCATCGAGCACCACATAGCGGAACCCGTTGATGAGCCACGTCTTCAGACTCACATTCGGCGAGTGATCCTCCAACGGCTTCCAGTCGTGCTCCATCAGATAGAGCGCATACTGGTGAGCCAGCGACATGAAGTCCAGGTTCTCCTTCTCGCGCAACTGATACCGCTGGTCGAAGATGTTATAGCCCACCTGACAGTTCCCGTAGAAATATTCACGGATAATGTCGGCATCGCCCTCGCGGAAACCGCTCAGAATCTCTTCGTCTGACAATCGCTGATAGTATATAACTCGATATATTTTCTGCAAAATTACAAAAAAAATCGCTTCATAGCTTAATTTTTCTCCAAATTCTTCTTCAAAGAGATAAAAGACGTCTTGAATTGAAGTATTCACCATTTAAAAAGTTACGATTATGAAAACGAATGAAGTTAAGACTTCTTCTGCGAACGTAAAATATACTTTCCTTGAGGAAATTGTCGTTGTTGTCTTGCCATATCAAATAATTATTTGCACTGAAAGAGGATTTTGCAAAGGTACAGTTTTTAGTGCAAATAATTCGATTTCCTCACCTAATTAAGCCTAATTTTGACCGTTTGTGCCATTATTGTGCCACTAAAAATGGCATATTTTGCACAAAAAACGAGGTGTGCAAATTATTTTTTTTTGCACACCTCGTTGATTATCATCCACTTATACTTAGGAAAACCGATTAATACTCCTCCTCGTCAAAGAGGAAGTCTTCCTTTGTTGGATAGTCGGGCCAGATGTCTTCTATTGAGTCATACGGCTCGCCTTCGTCTTCCAACTCCTGCAGGTTTTCTATTACTTCAAGTGATATGCCTGAGCGAACGGCATAATCTATGAGTTCCTCTTTGGTTGCGGGCCAGGGAGCGTCCTCAAGTTTTGATGCTAATTCTAAAGTCCAGTACATGTTCAGTTTATGTTTTTGTTGTTTTGCGGGCGCAAAGGTAGTAATTTTAATTCATAATGCATAATTCATAATTCATAATTATGCGTATATAGGCATGAATTAACTTTTTTTAATCCATCACTCACCCCTCACCTATCTTCCATCACCCCTCATCCATCTACACCGTCAGTATCTTGTAATGCTGCGCATGTCTTTCGACATCAAATATGGCGATGCCTATGTCTTCCATGTCAAACGTGATGACGTGTCGATGCCCCAACAACTCCTGCCACAGGGCTGACTGGTCGAGCTGTATCCCTATCAGCATAATGGCCCGCGCATCGCGGCTTATGAGCATGGTGTCATCACGGTCTATCACCTCCACCTTCTCGTGCGGGAAGGCGTTGCGCACCCTGAAGATGAGTTTGCGCACCCTGAGCTCTCGCTGCGTAGCATGGGGATGCTGCTTCTCTATGTCGGCATAGGCATAGTACAGCATCTTCTCACGTATCACATCGTGGAGAAACGCATAGTCCGTAGGGCTCTGTATGCCAAAGCCCATATTCTGCCACCATCGTGCAAGCCAGCTCATTTCTTCAGCTCAGGATATTTGATGCGTGGATGGTGTATGCTGATAAGCTTTTCCTTCAACACCCTCTTTACCGTCTCGATGTCACGGAATGTTATAGGGCTCTGTTGCAGGTATCCCTCTCTCACCTGCGTGTCGATGATATTGTTGACGAGTTGGTTTATGGTGTCCTCGTCATACTCAGTCAGCGATCTGGATGCCGCCTCCACGCTGTCGCACATCATCAGTATGGCTGTCTCCTTTGAGAAAGGGTTAGGGCCCGGGTATCTGAAGAGCCTGTCATCCACCTCCTCGTCGGGGTGGGCGTTCTTGTATGTGTTATAGAAATAGCGCGCCAGTGACTTTCCGTGGTGTGTGCGTATGAAGTTGCGTATCACCTGTGGTATGTCGTTCTCTTCTGCCAGCTGCACACCCTCTGCCACGTGGCCGATGATAATCTTTGCGCTCTCTTGCGGTGTCAGTCGTGTGTGGGGGTTGATGCCGTGCTGGTTCTCGGTAAAGAAGGCTGGGTTCACCATCTTGCCAATGTCGTGATACAGCGCTCCGACACGCACCAGCAGCGGCTTGGCGTCAATCTCGGTTGCTACGGCACCGGCCAGGTTGCTCACCATGAATGAGTGCTGGAATGTTCCCGGTGCTATCTCTGACAGGCGGCGCAGCAATCCGCGGTTGGTGTCAGACAGCTCGATGAGCGTTATCGTGGAGATGAAGCCGAACATCTTCTCTACGAGATACATCAGCGGATATGCCAGCAACAGCAGAACACCGTTGAGGACGAATGAGTAGTAGTAGTGCTTCATCGATTCAAACGTCATGTCGGGGTTGTTCAGGCATTTCAGTATCGTGTACATCACGATGTATGCTATCATCACCAATATGGCGGCGTTGAATGTCTGCGACCTGCGGTTTACCTCGCGCAGGGAGTATATGGCAGTAATGCCTGCCACGAATTGCACTACGATGTATTCAAACTTGTCTGTCACCGTGGCCGAACAGATGAGCAGCGTCACCATGTGGGCCAGTACAGCCGTCCTCGAGTCCAGGAATATGCGGATGAATATTGGCACCAGACAGATTGGCGTGATATACGCGAAGCGCGGATTGACCCTGATGAACAGCGCGTGCATCACGGAGAAGATACCCAGAAGGCATAGTATAAGGTATAGCGAGCGAGGCTTGGCATAGTAGTCCTTCCTGAAGAGGTAAATGTAAGCCAGCGCTATCGTAATCATTATGAGCACATACAGCGCCTGCGAACCGTTTGTCAGCAGTATCGTGTAGAGGTCATTCTGCGACTTCGTCATGATAAACTCGTTGTAGCTGTCTATCATGCGCGCGCGATCCTCATCCACTATGTCGCCTCGGTTTATTATCTCCTGTCCGGGTTTCATCATGCCGGTGTTTTCCGGCACCAGGGCTATGATGTCCCGTCGGGCCTGCTCGCTGCGGTCCTGGTCAAACTTCACGTTGGACACGATATACTGCTCCAGGTTCATCGTCTGCATCAGCTCCCTATACTTCGCCACGCGGCTGTTACCCATCAGCTTTTCGTATGCCATCTTCGTAGAGTTGACTTCGCCGATAGTGGTGCGTACAGCCTCGTTGTCCTTAGCCAGCATAAAGGTGAACGTGCTGTCCTCGCTCATCAGCTGCCCATAGTCGCTCTGCGACATGATGCCGTGCCCATAGAGGTCTCTCATTATGCCCGCAATGATTTGCACCGCGTATGCCGACATGTTGTCATCAGAGTTCGTGTACTTCTGCAGGAAACTGTTCACCTGCTTCTCGCCCGTCACGGTGTTCAGCGTGTAGTAGGGCAGGAAGTCGGTGCGCAACGCCTCGTTGCGCTCCTGCTCCAGCAGAGTCGCATCCTTGCGTATCGGTATCTCGGCAGGCGAGATAAGCTGAGGACTCAGCCACGGTTCGCCCAACGTATAATAGAGCAGAGGCTGCTCCGTGTTAGGCATAGAGAGTACTATCGTTCCAACAGTAACCACGACGACACTCAGCATCACCAATAGATTACGTGTTGCTGACAGTCTGCTCGTTGTCATATTTTCCATTGCCATACGCTTCCGGATTAAAGAGGTTCGAGATGCAAAAGTACAAAAAATATTTTTAATGACAAAAGATTACCACTTTATTTTCGCAAACCTACACTAAGAATTACCCGAAAAAGAAATCGGAAGACTCCGCGAAGCGCCTGAGCACCGCTATATATAAACAATGTGCGAAGAATTAAAATAATAGGCTGGCGCAGTTGGACTGTCTGATAATGAAAAATTATTCTAATTATGCTAATTCCTTTCAAACAAAAAGCCATGCATAATTATGCATTTCGATGCATACGCACTCCGAAAAATTACCACCAAAAAAGCTCTAATAAATCGCGAAAATCCATTCTGAGAGGCGGTGAAGACCCCTCGTCATGTCGCCGAGTAACTTTTAGACCCTTAAAGTTACTCCGGAACACCCTCAAAGTTACTCGCGGACACCCTCTAAGTTACTCGCGGATAGTGCCAAAATTCACCCATCCTGCGGCTTCATTGTTCCATTCTCCCTCTCCAAAATGCCGCATTTTAACACTTCAAACTTCAACTGTCACACTGTCAGCGTGTTACAAGAATCGTTCATTTTAACGTTTATACGCGTCCAGATAATTATTCGTGGAAAATACGCCGCTGTAGAGCACGAATAATTATGCACAATCTGCATAAATGCGCGTTTTGTCCTATCCCGTTTGAGTGAAGAGGGAGGAGTGAAGAGGGAGGAGTGAAGAGGGATAAATGCATAATGCAGAGTGAAGAATTATATCTTTTCCTCTCACGCGCGAACATAATTATTTTAATTATAATAATTTCTGTCCTTACCCCTCCACGCGCCAGCCTATTATTCTTATTATTCCAATTTCTTTCCATTATTCTTATTCTTCGCTCATTTCTTTCTTTTTGTAGGAACTCGGAGCAGGGCGTTTCCTTGTTTGTAGGGTGTATTGACATTTATCAATTAACGGACTGTTTTGCGGGTTCATGCGAATAAAATCTCGAAAAAAATTTGTCTGTTTCGTGGAATTATATTACCTTTGCACTCGCATTTGTAAAAACGTCATTGTTTTGACGACCTGACAGAGGGTCTTCGGTAGCTTTAAGACAAAGGACGATGAGGTTTTTAAGCATGCGGAAATAGCTCAGTTGGTAGAGCACAACCTTGCCAAGGTTGGGGTCGCGGGTCCGAGTCCCGTTTTCCGCTCTTCTTTGAAATACTGTAATACAGGGAGGCGAAAAGCCTCGCGATGAAGGAAAGCAATTCTTAATGCCCAGGTGGCGGAATTGGTAGACGCGCACGTTTCAGGTGCGTGTGCCGCAAGGCGTGCAGGTTCGAGTCCTGTTCTGGGCACTTGCTTTTCTCGCGTGAAGGCTCTCTTTCTGTTAGAAAATAATAGCTGGAGAGGTGGCGGAATTGGTAGACGCGCTACTTTGAGGGGGTAGTGTCAATTGCGACGTGGGAGTTCGAGTCTCCTCCTCTTCACTCTTATTTTTAATCGGCGGAAATAGCTCAGTTGGTAGAGCACAACCTTGCCAAGGTTGGGGTCGCGGGTCCGAGTCCCGTTTTCCGCTCTCACTCCCTTTACAGTATCTGTTATCAATGGTTGATAATGATGTTTTTGGCAAACCAGAAGAGAAACGAAAAACTTACTACATCATTGTTGTGACGTGTTACGGCATCTGTACGTCTGGGCATCGCTGAAAACAATCAATGTGCGACGAAAAGGTACATTAATATGAATTACTACGTCAGGTATTTTGATGATGAGACACTCGTCCATACTATGGATGAGGTTTTGGCATTCCTTTCAGAGATAGACGAGATAGAAGTCACTCCAGCTATGGAGCGCGAGTTGTATGAATATGCCGATAGCGACGTATTCTTCCCTAAGAGATATAAGGTACGCTCGCGCGTGTACTTTATTATTATTAAGACAGAGGCGCACACCATGCAGGACTTTAAGGACAAGAAAGCTCTGCGCCCTGCATCCCACAAACCTGCCGAGGATCTGCTGAATGTGGAGCGCGAGGGATGGTATGAGTGTACTGTGTTCTTCAAAAGGGTGGTGACGAACCATAACGGCAAGTGCGAATATCGTGACACGGAGTTCTCGGTACGCCTGAAGGGCAAGTCACCGATGCGCTGCTATGAGCGCATCGTGGAGCACCTGCGCACACGTGTCGATAGCCGTTCACAGTTCCCATCACCTAAGGGAAAGAACTTCCAGTGCAAATTTCTGGGCAAGGCAAAGTAGAGTAGCGCTAAGGGGATAATGAACAAGGTGATGCTTATAGGCAATGTTGGCGTAGATCCCGACGTGAGATACTACGAGGCCGACCGTGCCGTTGCTACCGTAAGGTTGGCAACGACAGAGAAGGGCTATACGCTGCCCAACGGTACGAAGGTTCCTGACAGGACTGACTGGCATAACCTCCTTTTCTTCCAGCGTCTGGCAAGGGTGGTGGACCGTTATGTGCGTAAGGGCGACAAGCTCTATGTGGAGGGACGACTGCAATACCGTAAGTATGATGATAAGCAGGGCATACAGCGCACTGCCGTAGAAATAGTGGTGGACACCATGGAGATGTTGTCGCCCCGAACAGAGAAACCAGAAGAGGCTTGATGGAACTTCCAGTCATAATATGCCTGGCATTGTCGGTGCTGCTCTTGGTGCTCTCGGGCTTTGCCAGTGGTGCAGAGATTGCTTTCTTCAGTCTCTCGCCGAAAGATCTCGCCGCGCTGGACGAGAATCGCGATAAGGATAGAAAGATTATGATGCTCAGAAATGATTCGGAGCGCACACTGGCAACAATCCTTATCACAAATAATTTTGTCAACGTGACAATCATTATGCTGCTGAACTATGTCATAGCAAAACTGACAGACTTCGGCGGCTCATACTGGATGCATTTCCTTGTCACAACGGTGTTGCTGACCTTTCTCCTGTTGCTCTTTGGCGAGATAGTGCCAAAGGTCTATTCGCGCATCAGTCCCCTAAACTTCTGTCGCAGAGTGGTCGATGGCATACTGTTCGTCAGGCAGCTCTTCTGGCCCATCGGCACGTTGCTGCTCGGGTCGGGCGTGATAGCCGAGAAGATAGTGCAGCAGCGTAATCACACCCTCAGCGTAGATGAACTGGGGCAGGCCCTTGAGCTGACAGCAAAGGAGGATATCAAGGAGGAGAAAGACATCCTGCAGGGCATCATACGCTTTGGCGATGAGATGGCCAGCGAGATAATGACCAGCAGACAGGACATCGTTGCCATAGACTTGCACACGTCATTCAAGGATGTGATACGTTGTATCGTGGAAAACAGCTATAGCCGCATACCCGTATATCTGGACAATATCGATAATATCCGCGGCATACTCTACATCAAAGACCTGCTCCAGCACATCGGCAAGCCCGACAACTTCCGTTGGCAGAGCCTTGTAAGGCACGCGCATTTCGTGCCAGAGACGAAGAAGATCGATGCTCTGCTGCAGGAATTTCAGACTAACAAGGTGCATATCGCTGTCGTCGTAGATGAATATGGCGGCACGTGTGGAGTCATAACCCTGGAGGATATCCTTGAGGAGATAGTGGGTGAGATAAGCGATGAGTATGATGAGGAGGAGCTGCAATATACCAAACTGTCATACAACACCTATGTCTTTGAGGGTAAAACGAAGCTTGTAGATTTCTGCCGCGCGCTGAATATAGACGACGATGACTTCCTGGACAATGGGCTGAATGCCGATACGCTGGCGGGACTGATGCTGGAACTCAAAGGGGATTTCCCCAATGTGCATGAGCGCTTCAAGTATAAGAACCTTTCATTTGAGATAATGAAGAAGGAGCAGCACAGAATATCCCGCATAAAGGTGACCAAAGAGGAGAATTCCAAATTAACAAATTAACAAATTAACGAGTTAACAAGTTAGCGAATGAAGAAATAACCATTTTTAGGTATTGCGAGAATAACAGAAACATCGTAACTTTGCACCCGAAAAGGACAAGAAGTATTTTTGTTAATAAGATAAAGTTCATAATGTTTTTGTATAGTAATTTTGGCTGGCTGTGAAGCCGGCCTTTTACTTTTTAGGAGGGTTCTGTTCTGATAAGGCAAATTAATAGAACCCGCATATATTGTGAAAAAATCTTCATTTCTTTGGCTATGTCGGAAAATGTCATTACCTTTGTCGCCTGAATGATGCTCAATGCATAATTCGTAATTCATAATTTGTTAAATTTGATGGCTTACCCTCCCCCTTGAGGGAGACGGAGGGGGCTTTATTTGTTAATTCGAACAATATGGCAATAGTAAAACCATTCAAGGGCATTCGCCCACCAAAGGAGTATGTAGAGCGCGTGGAGTCTCGTCCTTATGACGTGCTTGATTCAGAAGAAGCCCGCGCAGAAGCAGGCGATAACGAAATGTCGCTGTATCATATCATCAAGCCAGAGATAAACTTTGAGCCCGGCACAAGCGAGTATGATCCGAAAGTGTATGAGGAGGCAGCCCGCCAGTTCCAGAAGTTCCAGGACAAGGGATGGCTGGTGCAGGATGATAAGGAACAGTATTACATCTATGCCCAGACCTCAGCGTTGCCTGCCAACGGCGGCAAGGAGAAGACACAGTACGGCCTCGTCGTAGGTGCTTATTCGGGTGACTATGAGAAGGGCATCATAAAGAAGCACGAGCTGACACGCCGCGATAAGGAAGAGGATCGCATGAAGCATGTGCGCGTGAACAATGCAAACATAGAGCCGGTATTCTTCGCTTATCCCGATAATGCGACGCTCAATGAGCTGATTATGAAGTATGCGGCTACTGAGCCTGAGTATGACTTCGTCGCTCCTATTGACGGTTTCCGTCATCAGTTGTGGGTAGTGGATAACGATGCGGACATAAAGACCATCACGGAAGAGTTTGCCAAGATGCCTGCCCTCTATATCGCCGACGGTCACCACCGCTCTGCGGCAGCAGCACTCGTAGGCACAGAGAAGGCAAAGCAGAACCCTAACCACAAGGGTGATGAGGAGTATAACTACTTCATGGCTGTATGTTTCCAGGCAAGCCAGCTGACTGTGCTTGACTATAACCGCGTGGTAAAAGACCTCAACGGCAATACCTCAGAGCAGTTCCTGGAGAAGTTGGCAAAGAATTTCGTTGTGGAAAAGAAAGGCGCAGAAGAGTATCGCCCACAGCATGCACACCAGTTCTCGCTCTATCTGGACGGCGAGTGGTACAGCCTGGATGCCAAGCCCGGAACATTCGATGACTCAGATCCTATCGGAGTGCTGGACGTTGACATCTCCTCAAGGCTGATACTGCAGGACATTCTGGAGATTGGTGACCTGCGCTCCAGCCAGCGCATAGACTTCGTGGGAGGCCTCAGAGGACTGGGTGAGCTGAAGAGACGCGTGGATAGCGGTGAGATGCGTGCTGCACTCGCACTCTATCCTGTATCAATGAAGCAGATAATGGACATCGCCGACTCTGGAAACATCATGCCGCCTAAGGCTACATGGTTTGAGCCGAAGCTGCGCTCGGGATTGGTAATACATAAACTGGACTAAGGAAGAATACTGATAAAACCGAAGGCTGACCCCTCTGTCTGCCTGGAGACAATATCGCGTTTGCCCCAGACAGACAGAGGAAAGCAGCTGGATAAAACCGGCATCAAAGCGAGAGTTTTGAAAAAAGTTGCGCTTTTATTTGGTAATGTCAGGAAAATATATTAACTTTGCACTCGCTTTTTAGAAAAGGTGTCAGCAAGACCTGATTTCCTCAGGAAAAAGGAAGGTTGGGTGAGTGGCTGAAACCACCAGTTTGCTAAACTGACGTACGGGTTTACCGTACCGGGGGTTCGAATCCCCCACCTTCCGCACCTTTGTCTAAGAGTTTCATTCTTGTTCGGTGGGTTCATCTAGTGGCCTAGGATACCGGCCTCTCACGCCGGGTACACGGGTTCGACTCCCGTACCCACTACACAAGGAAAGACAGAATGGAAAGGGTGGGTTCATCTAGTGGCCTAGGATACCGGCCTCTCACGCCGGGTACACGGGTTCGACTCCCGTACCCACTACAACATTTATTTTTCACGAAGCGGTGCACGATATTCTCGGTGCTCCGTTTCTTGTTTTATGGCGGGTTATATTGATTGACAATACATCAATGCCCTTAAAAGGATAAGCATCACGGTGGGAAGAAACTTCTCCACCTTATTATATTATAGCTAATGACTCGTAGATTATACATCGCTGTAATGCTGCTTCTCGCTCTGCCCCTGGTGTGTGGAGCGCAGATGAAGTGGAACAGTGCCTATCAGGCATATATAGATCGTTACAAGGATTTGGCGATAGAGCAAATGCTGGAACACCGCATACCGGCTTCTATCACTTTGGCTCAGGGACTGTTGGAGAGTGGTGCCGGCACGAGTGTGTTGGCGGTTCAGGGTAATAACCACTTTGGCATAAAGTGTCATGAGTGGAATGGGAGGCGCATGTATAAGGATGATGACATGCGTAATGACTGCTTCCGCGTCTATGACAATGCGCGAAGCAGCTTCGAGGACCATAGCAAATTCCTCAAGCGGCCAAGATACAGCACCCTTTTCAGCCTTTCCACTACCGACTATAAGGGTTGGGCCCGTGGGCTGAAGGCTTGCGGATATGCCACTAATCCGAAGTATGCGGACAAGCTGATTGGCATCATAGAACTGTATGGGCTGCAACAATATGACAGGGCGAAGAAATATGACAAGTTCATAGCTAATCATTCTGGTGCCGTTACCACTAATCCAAGCCTGTCTCACCAGATATTATATTACAACAAGAACTACTATCTTGTGGCCAGACAGGGTGACACTTTCCGTACATTGGCAAAGGAAGTCGGCGTGAGTTACAAGAAGTTGGCACGCTATAATGAGCGTGACAAGAACGATGTGCTGACTGAAGGCGATATCGTCTATTTAGAGAAAAAACGTACCAAGGCCGATAAGCAATTCAAGAAGAAACCTCATGTGGTCAAGGTGGGGGAGAGCATGTACTCCATATCTCAGATGTATGGCATACGCTTGAAGAGCCTGTACAAGAAGAACAAACTCCCGGCTTATTATCAGTTGCGCCCCGGTGATGTGCTGAAGGTCTATTGATAGGTATGTGTGGATCAGGCGAGATATATCAAAGATATATACGACATACATGTCAGATAGTTTGCGGTGGTAAAATATAATATCGAGATTATTTTGCCATCTCAGGAAAAATATGTAACTTTGCACGCCGTATGCGCCATTGAATTTACAGTAAATCAGCGATAATTAAACAATACAAAGATAATGGAATTAGCAAGCAAGTATGCGCCTAAGGAAGTAGAAGCGCGATGGTATCAGTATTGGACAGATAACAAGCTCTTTGCCAGCAAGCCTGACAACCGTGAGCCTTATACCATAGTAATCCCACCACCAAATGTGACCGGTGTGCTGCACATGGGCCACATGCTCAACAATACCATTCAGGACATCCTCATCCGTAAGGCCCGCCTTGACGGAAAGAATGCCTGTTGGGTGCCTGGCACTGACCACGCCTCAATAGCTACGGAGGCTAAGGTGGTGAACAAGCTTGCACAGCAAGGCATCAAGAAGCGCGACCTGACGCGTGAGCAGTTCCTGGAGCACGCCTGGGAGTGGACAAGAGAGCACGGAGGCATAATACTGCAGCAGCTGCGCAAGCTGGGAGCATCGTGCGATTGGGACCGTACAGCATTCACAATGGACGAGAAACGCTCCGAGTCGGTGCTGAAAGTCTTTGTGGATCTCTATGAGAAAGGATACATCTATCGCGGACTGCGCATGGTGAACTGGGACCCGAAGGCCCAGACGGTGCTTTCAACGGAAGAGGTAATCTACCGTGAGGAGAACTCAAAGCTGTATCATCTGAAGTATTACGTTGCTGATGCTGATGTCAATCCCGTTGTCCTGACAGGCAGCGAGGATGAAGTGTGGCACAAAGATGACAAGGGATATTTTGCCATTGTCGCTACAACACGTCCTGAGACAATCATGGGCGATACCGCAATGTGTATCAACCCAAAAGACCCGAAGAACCAGTGGCTCAAGGGACATAAGGTGATTGTGCCGCTCGTAAACCGTGTCATACCTGTGATTGAGGACAGATACGTTGATATTGAGTTCGGTACAGGTTGTCTGAAGGTTACTCCGGCACATGACGTGAACGACTATGCCCTTGGTAAGACTCACAATCTGGAGACAATAGACATCTTCAACCCTGATGGTACTATCAGCGATGCAGCCGGCATATATGTCGGTATGGACCGTATGGATGTGCGTAAGCAGATAGCAGAAGACCTCACGGCAGCCGGACTGATGGACCACATAGAGGACTATATAAATAAGGTGGGATATTCTGAGCGTAATCAGGATACCGCCGTTGAGCCTCGCCTGTGCATGCAGTGGTTCCTGTCTATGAAGCACATGGCTGACATAGCTCTGCCGCCGGTGCTGAACGGTGAGCTGAAGTTCTATCCTACCAAGTATGTCACCACATACAAGAACTGGCTGGAGAATATCCAGGACTGGTGTATCTCACGCCAACTGTGGTGGGGACATCGCATTCCGGCTTACTTCATAAAGCAGGATAACGATAGCCAGAACGATGAAGCAGAAGAGAAGTTCGTTGTTGCGCTGACACCTGAGGATGCCCTCGCAAAGGCACAGGAGAAGTATGGCAAGGATATCACGGCTGACCAATTGGTGCGCGATGAGGATGCTCTGGATACTTGGTTCTCCTCTTGGCTGTGGCCAATATCCCTCTTCGACGGCATCAATAACCCGGGCAACGAGGAAATAAAGTACTATTATCCCACAAATGACCTTGTCACAGGACCTGATATCATCTTCTTCTGGGTGGCTCGCATGATTATGGCCGGTTGTGAGTATCAGCATGAGATACCATTCCGCAATGTATATTTCACCGGTATCGTGAGAGATAAGCTGGGCAGAAAGATGAGTAAGTCACTTGGCAACTCTCCTGATCCGCTTGAGTTGATAGAGAAATATGGCGCTGACGGCGTGCGTATGGGAATGATGCTGGCTGCTCCGGCAGGCAATGATATCCTCTATGATGACTCACTGAGTGCTCAGGGTCTGGCTTTCTGCAACAAGATATGGAATGCGTTCCGACTTGTTCAGGGCTGGACAGCAGACAGTAACCTGGAGCAGAGCCTCTCAAGCAAGAAGGCCATAGAGTGGATGAACGCTAAAATCAAGGCAGTATATGAGGAAATCAACGATGACTATAAGAAGTATCGCCTCAATGAGGCGCTTATGGCAGCCTTCAAACTCTTCACCGATGAGTTCTCAGGATGGTACCTTGAGGTTATCAAACCCGCATATCAGCAGCCGATAGACCAGGCCACATACGACGCAACCTTGAATATCTTCGATCAGCTGCTGCACATCATACATCCTTTCATGCCGTTCATCACCGAGGAACTGTGGCAGCACATTGCAGACAGAAAGCCCGGAGAGGCGCTGATGGTTGATGTCTTCAAGCTTGACGCGCCTACAGAGGCAGAGAAAGAACTGCTCAGGCAGTTTGAGGATGTGAAGCAGGTAATATCCGGCGTGCGTGCCGTACGTCAGACTAAGAACATCGGACCACGCGAACCGCTGACACTTCAGGTGGTAGTAAGTGGCGATGATGATGCCGTGGTGACCAAGTGCCCGGCTCTCGGACCTATAATCACAAAGATGGCAGGACTCTCGGAGATTGCGTATGTGGCGCAGAAGAGCGAGGGAACGGTAGCCTTCATGATCGGTACCCGTGAGTATGCAATACCTCTTGGTTCGCTTATTGATGTGGCTGCAGAGATAGCAAAGGCTGAGGCTGAGCTGAAACATCTGCAGGGATTCATTGTCGGCGTGCAGAAGAAACTCTCCAACGAACGCTTCGTCGCAAATGCTCCTGAGGCTGTCGTGGCTCTGGAACGCAAGAAGGAGTCTGACGCAAAGGAAAAGATCGCAACGCTGGAGCAGACTATCGCTGAGCTGAAAAAGCTGTAATTCCATAGCCTCGTTGCATGGCTCGCCGGCACAATTGCCAGCGCAGCAATATCATGATTTAGTAGTCTCACATGACATTTCCTATAGTCTCACATGACATTAGAAGTATATAAAGAACGTTCCTACGCACGCTGCATCAAGGATAGCTATGACTTCCTTGCTAAGAATTTGTGGCTTGTCACCAAGATAATGATGCCGTATTATGTCTTGGTGGCTCTGCTGCTGACGCTGATGAACTCAGTATTCCTCTATGTCAATGTGCGTGCTGTTGCCAATATGGAGGTCGAGACATCTGCATTGATACTTGCCGTGTCTGTACTGCCTCTGCTTTTGTTGGCCATAATGTTTGCCCAGGGGCGTCTGTTCATGATGTACAGACGCTTGGCGGGACTCACGGAGCATCCCGCATCGTGGCAGATGGCACTGAAAGGATTGGCAGGATGCCTGCTTGCACCGCTGTTCTTCACCCCCGTACCCTACATGTTCTATGCATGGGTGATGAAGCCAAAGGCAGATGCCGCAGAGGCATTTACACTGAAAGCAACTGCCCGCAAGGGTTTCCAGCACTGGGGACGAATGCTCGGCGTAGTGCTTTTCTCCCTTTTCCTCTTTGTCATAGCATCGCTGATACTCTGCCTGCCATACGTGACAGCAGTCAATACATACTTTGCGAGCATCGAGGGACAGGTGAATTTCAGTGACCCCATAGACATCCCGACCAGCGGCTATGTCGGAATGATGCTGCTATGTGTGTTGGCGTACTCATTGATACTTCTTTTCAGCATATTCTTTCAGACCGCTGTATTGTTGAGATATGGCGACATTTTCCAAAGAAAAGAACAAACATCAGATAATAAGTCAGAACAAGCAATATGAAAAAGGTACTGTTCATAGACCGCGACGGAACCCTGATAAAGGAACCAGAGGACGAGCAGATAGACAGTTTCAGCAAGCTGGAGTTTGTTGAGGGCGTGTTCCGTAACCTCTCTTTTATCCGCAAGAACCTGGATTTTGAGTTCGTGATGGTAAGCAATCAGGATGGATTAGGGACATCATCTTTCCCTGAAGACACCTTCTGGCCTGTCCACAACTTTATACTTCAGACGCTGAAAGGCGAGGGGATAGAGTTTGATAATATCCTGATAGACCGTCATTTCCCTGCCGACAACCATCCTTGCCGCAAGCCCGGTACGGGAATGCTGAAGGAATACATAGAGAAGTCAAATCTTAACAAGGACCTTACAGAGGAGCCTCTGTATGACCTTGCAGGCTCTTACGTCATCGGTGACCGTGAAAGCGATGAGATGCTGGCAAAGAATCTTGGCTGTCACTTCCTGAAAATTGACGGCCCTACATCGTGGGACACCATTGCGGAGTTCCTCTTTGCCGGTGAACGCGAAGTGGAAATCACCCGCACTACGAAGGAGACAGACATCACCGTGCGCTTGAATCTTGACGGAACAGGCCAGTGTGACATTGAGACCGGCCTCGGTTTCTTCAATCACATGCTGGAGCAGATAGGCCGTCACGGAATGATGGACCTGTATGTGCGCTGCAAGGGTGACCTTGATGTGGATGAGCATCATACCATCGAGGACACGGGCATAGTGCTTGGCGAGTGCCTGCTGAAGGCTCTTGGCGACAAGCGCGGCATAGAGCGCTACGGCTATTGCCTGCCTATGGATGACTGTCTGTGCCAGGTGGCACTTGATTTCGGTGGACGTCCCTGGCTGATATGGGATGCTGAGTTCCACAGAGAGAAAGTAGGGGAAATGCCGACAGAGATGTTCCAGCATTTCTTCAAGAGTGTTTCTGATGCTTCAAAGATGAATCTGAACATCAAAGCAGAGGGCACGAATGAGCATCATAAGATAGAAGGCATATTCAAGGCCTTTGCCCGGGCAGTCAGAATGGCGGTCAAAAGAGACATCTATCACTACCAATTACCATCCACCAAAGGAGCCTTGTAAGTTAAAAAATGATAATTATCAAGCGAAACAGAGAAAGATAGTTTCTGTTTCGCTTTTTTTTGCTAACTTTGCAAGCATATCACATGTAAATCTAAATACTAATCTGACAGATAAAAATGACAAAGTTAAAATCCCTAAGTAAGCTGACTGCTCCTAAGAGCACAGCCCCCGAGAAGATTATTCAGTTTGGTGAAGGTAACTTTTTGCGCGCTTTCGTAGATTGGATTATCTGGAACATGAATGCGAAGACGAACTTTAACGGTTCTGTCGTTGTTGTACAGCCTATTGACAAGGGTATGGTACCTTGGCTCAATGGTCAGGATTGCCTTTATCACGTAAACCTGCAGGGCCGCCTGAACGGTGAGGCTGTAAACCAGTTGGATCGTATCGACGTGATTTCCCGCGCCCTCGACCCATACGCTCAGAACTGGGCGTTCATGTCGCTGGCTGAGCAGCCAGAGATTCGTTTCGTTATCTCTAACACCACAGAGGCAGGTATCGCATTTGATCCCGCATGCAAGCTCTCTGATGCTCCTGCATCAAGCTACCCTGGCAAGCTCGTGCAGCTGCTCTATCGTCGTTATCAGACATTCAATGGCGACCCATCAAAGGGTCTCATCATCATGCCTTGTGAGCTGATATTCCTCAACGGTCACCACCTGAAGGACTGCATCCGCAAGTACATTGAGTTGTGGAAGGATGACTTCGGCGCTGACTATGAAGGCTTCAAGGAGTGGTTTGAGAAGTACAACTATGTTTGCGCTACTCTCGTTGACCGTATCGTTCCTGGCTTCCCACGCAAGGATATCGTTGAGATCCAGAACAAGATCGGCTACAAGGACAACCTCGTTGTTCAGGCTGAGATTTTCCACCTGTGGGTGATTGAGAAGGCAGAGAATATGACATGCGAGGAGCTGCGCGCTGAGTTCCCTGCAGATCAGGCCGGCCTGCACGTGCTCATAGCAGAGTCAGAGGCTCCATACCACGAGAGAAAGGTGACGCTGCTCAACGGCCCGCACACAGTTCTCTCTCCTGTAGCTTATCTCTCAGGCATCAACATCGTTCGCGATGCCCTGCACGATGAGGTAGTAGGCAAGTATATCAAGAAGGTACAGTATGATGAGCTGATGCAGACTCTTAACCTCCCAATGGAGGAGCTGCAGAAGTTTGCTGCTGACGTGCTGGAGCGTTTCGACAACCCATACGTTGACCATCAGGTTACATCCATCATGCTCAACTCCTTCCCGAAGTTCCAGGCACGCGATTTGCCAGGAGTGAAGGTATATCTGGAGCGCAAGGGCGAGCTGCCAAAGGGTCTCGTACTCGGTCTCGCTGCCATCATCACCTACTACAAGGGCGGCACACGCGCAGACGGTGCACCTATTCAGCCTAATGACGATCAGAAGATCATGGACCTGCTGAAGGACCTGTGGGCTACAGGCGACACTCAGAAAGTTGCAGAGGGTGTCCTCGCTGCTGACTGGATTTGGGGCGAGCACGGCGACCTGAACAAGATTCCTGGACTCACCGACATGGTAGTAGGCTTCCTCAATGACATCCAGTCTAAGGGAATGCTTGAGACAGTGAAGTCAATCCTGTAATAAATCGAATAGCACGTTATTTATTTTACGAGTATAAAACGGTCTGAAAGCAGAGTTGGTCTTTCAGACCGTTTTTTTTATGCTGTCAGTTTAAGATTTTGAGGAAATTGCGCTTTTGCTGCAAATAAATTATGAGGAAATTGTGTTTTCATCGCAAATAAATTTTGAGGAATTTGTATTTGCTGTTTGCATGATAGACAATACCGAATGTTGGAGCGCAAGGGAAGTAAGCACCCTTTTGGGATACCAGCAATGGCGCAACATTAACAATGTCATAGACAAAGCCAAGGATGCCTGCAACAATGCAGGGCGGTCGGTTGCCTACCATTTTGCTGACGTCAGCAAAATGATAGACTTATCCAAAGGTGTGAAACAACGATGCCTAAACTAACGCTATTTTCTCAGCATTATCATATCCCCTATGGTTATACCGTCACTTCCATTAGGCGAAACGGGCTGTTCATTCCAAGTCCATAATTCTATGATTTTCTCTTTGATAGTCTGTTCCTGCACTTTGCCATTAAAAAATTCAGTCTCATATCTTCTGTTGGCGTAACTCCATTCCGCACGGTTGCCTGTTACATCTCTCTTGTCCATGATGCTTTCATCCCGTGCAGGGTCTTCCATGTCCGTCCCTACGCCCACTTCAATGTCTTTGGCGTCTATTGTCGATGTGATGGTATTGCCGTTCAGAATGAATTTGCCTTTTGCTTCTGCTGACATATAACGGTACGGAGTATATACACCTTTCATACTGTATCCCTTGAGGACGAGAGTAAATGTGCCATCCTTCTTGAATGTGCACTTGCTTTTTACCTTAGTGAAGTTGAATTCCATTTCTTTCAGCGTCTCCTCCGCACATTTCCATTTGCCCACCAATTGCTGTGCAAATGTCAGATGTAGAGAAAACACAAAGAGAACAGTAAGAGTTATAATACGTTTGGAATAGTTGGAAATAAAAAAGGTATTCATAGTTTTTCTTTTTGGTTATTTGTTTATAGTGCTTTTACAATCACATTTTTCTGTTTAATCTGTCACTTCTGTATAGTTGTATATGCATCGGCTTTTCCGGTTCCCGGTGGTTTAGTGAATATACAGACAATTCACCTATAATCCCATCTTTGCAAATGCCCAGTTTTGCGTAGTTCAACCTGTACCTTACCTTGCCTTTCCTTGTGTACCGTTCTTTTAGGTTAGCATAGCTGTCCCTGAACTTAAGCATACCATCATCCATGATGTCTGCATAAAAAGGAATGTCGTCGTGTCCGATAGAGATATTCCCCGTTACTTCATTGCTGCTTCTGTTCACAGACACTTTTACGGTTTTTTCCTGCAGTATATATTTCCCGCTCCAATCATATACGACAAGCTGACCTTCATATTTGCCGTTAAATATGGTAGTATCATTGTGACTGTCATTAATTTCGGACATGCTTAAAGGGGAACATCCACTATCAATAGCTTCGGCCTGTGTCTTGCGTAAATAATTTTCAGGCTTACGACGTGCTAATTCTATTCTTGCCGCCTTAAATCCTCTTCTTGCTGCTTTGTTGAGCAATTCTATGCCTTTTTCCTCATTCTGTTCCGTGCCATATCCGTTTCTGTAGCATAGTCCCAACATATACATCGCCCCACTATGCCCCATCTTTGCGGCAATCTCAAATAGTTCCATTGCCTTAGTGTAGCTCTGTTCACATCCCAAGCCTTTGTATAGCATAAAGCCCGTATCGTAGCAGCATTTTCTGGAGCCAAGCCTTGCTCCTTCAAGGAATGCCTCATAGGCCTTGGAGTAATCCTGCTTGATGCCAGACCTCCCGTCCTTATATACTGCCCCGATGTCGTGATATGCATCCATAAAGCCATGTTTCCCTGCTTCTTCCAGCCAGTGCAAAGCCTCTTTCATGTTCTTCTTCACGCCTTTCCCCTTGAGATACATCTGGCCGAGTGCATTCATAGCGTATGGCACGCTGTCTTGTTCTGCAGTCTCATGCAGAATGGTGACGGCCTTTTCTTTGCTGTAGTCGAAGAATATGCCACGCAACACTCCTTCGGCATGCCGCGCATGATCTTCCGTATAATGTGCTCGTTGGGCATTCACGGGCACAACACAACAGAACATCATTAGAATAGTTATGCATGCGTGAGGCAGTGGGTTTGTAAAATTCTTTGTTTTCATTCCGTAATATAGCTATTCGTTAACAATGATTATGACTCAGGTCTGTCATACAGACATTTACTTATAACATCTTCGTCAACTCCGCAAAGTCGTAACTTCTCTGCTATGCGTTGCTTCTCTGATTGTTTCTCCATCAACCAGCGGAGCTGATCTACAATTACCCTGAGGGCATTCTTTACCCTCTCCACGTGCTTGGGGTTGTTTATGTCTATTCCGCAAAATTCAGCTCTGTCCTTATGTAGGCAAAGATAGTATATGCCGCTAATCAACAGTGATGACCATGCGACGATATCCACGTCTGTGCCAAAGTAATGGCTAAGGTATTTGCCTGCCAAGGGCAGAGTGTGCTGTTCCCGCAACTGCGATGTGTGATTGGTAATCTCGTTGCCTTCCGTCACCTCCCATCTGAGCAGCTCTAACATTAAGGACTTGCCATTCAGCTCTGTCAACAATGAACTAAGCATATTATATACATCGTCCATCATGTCCTTGCCGGGCATCGCCTCTTTGATTACGTTGCTAAACCAAAAATCGTGCCTCTTGACAAATTCTGCATAGAACTCATCAATGTTTTTGTAGCGTTTATAGAATACTGTCGGCTCTATCCCAGCCTCCCTGATAATATCCGTAACCAAAGTGTTAGAGAAGCCTTTCTCGCATATCAGCTTCTCTGCAGCCTGATTAATCGCGGCTTCAATATCACCTTTCGTTCTTCTCTGTCTGCGTTGGGAACTTTCTTCATTACATGGAGAATTGGCTACGCCCTCTTCCTCCTTCGCACTTCTGCTCTGGTTGATTCCTGGTTCTTTTGTGCTCATATTATTAATAACTCCATAATATTTTGTTTTCGATAAATCTGCTGCAAAGATACAAATTATTTGTTATATTGCAAAATAATAGCAACAAAAATTGCATATACTTGTGTTCTTTGTGACATATAAAATGCTTAGACCGGCTTTAATGCATAATAAGAATTGTATTATAGACCCTATGATTACCACCCGCCTGAGTGTCGGGTAGGATTGCCAAAGCATGTTGTGGGCAAAGATGATAAATAGTTTGTGAGCTAAATGTATGCGTGCTGCACACGTAAGGCAAAAAGTCGTTTAGCTCATTTTTTGTTAAAAAACTGTCATTTTGTAAAATCGGGGGCAGGCACAGTATTGTATGAAAATAGATTAAATATGCAGTTGATGTTTTGAGATGTCGGGGAAAAGCAGTAAATTTGCAGGAGAGGTAGCCACTTTCTTCGCAAGGGTTTGAGATAGTGAAGCTTGATAATATGTTTTTACAGAATGAGTAATTTGGAAGAGCAACTGAGGGCTTTGGCCTGTAAATATGAGAAAAAGGAGTTCCTTGATGGCGACCCGTCTTGGTTTATGCACCAGGTGGAGGGGGATGCCAACAAGGAACTCCTTGCGTTTATTGCGTCTGCGCTGAGCTATGGCAGCAGGGCGCAGTTTCTGCCTAAGATACGGTATGTGCTTGAGTGTAGTGGGGGAGACATCACGGGCTGGCTGTTGCGAGGCGACTATCAGCGGGCTTTTCCCGATGATGACAGCTGCTATTACCGCCTTTACAGCAACCGCATGATGCGCGCGTTCCTGGATGCGCTGGCCCTGATGGTGTGGCAATATGGCAGCATGAAGGCTTTTGTTATGTCCTTGGATGAGGGAAGAGAGATGAGGGATGAAACCTCTCGCCAATCTTCCCGTGAAGGGAATGGAGAGGAATCAGGCGTTCCGGATGACCCGGAAAGCCGTTTGTCATGGCTGACGGAGCGCGATAAGAGCATCACTTGTCTTGATGCTATAGTAAGTCTCACCTCATGGTTTGCTGCTCACGGCTCAAGCGGCGTGGTGCCAAAGAATGCTCAGTCCAGCTGCAAGCGCCTCTGCATGTTCCTCAGATGGATGGTGCGCGATGGCTCACCTGTGGATCTTGGGCTGTGGAGCGACATCATAGATCGCCGCACATTGATAATGCCGATGGATACTCACGTGGTGCAAGAGGCCAACCGACTGGGCTTGATTCACAGTAAATCCACCACTATGGCGGCTGCGATAAAACTGACCGACAGGCTGCGCGAGATGTTCCCCGATGACCCACTGAAGGGTGACTTCGCCCTCTTCGGATACGGCGTTGACACTACGTATGCCTCGTGAGGTAGATGTTGTGGGTGATGCACTTGGGCAGATTCTCCTGATAGTGCGTCACCATGATGAGTGTCTTGTTGCGTCGCTGACAGAAGGAGTCAATGATGCTCTTTACCAGCTCTCCCCGTTTCTCGTCCAGTCCGTGCAGGGGTTCGTCAAGTATCAGCAGTTCTGGGTCCTTGACGAAGGCACGTGCCAACAATACCATGCGCTGCTCGCCGCTTGAGAGCTTGAGGAATGTGCGCTCCGCAAGGTCCTCTATGCCGAAGATATGCATCCACTTTCGGCAGATATCGTAATCCTTTTCCGACGGTTTCACATACAGCCCCACGGAGTCTTTCAGTCCGCTTGCCACGATGCGTATCGCCGGCATGTCGCGGTTGTATGAGCGATGCAGCTCAGGTGAGACATATCCGATGTGCTTCTTGATGTCCCAGATGCTCTCGCCGTGTCCTCGCTGACGGTCAAAGAGCACGATGTCGCACGCGTAGCTCTGCGGGTTGTCGGCACAGACGAGGCTCAGAAGCGTTGACTTTCCCGAGCCGTTCTGCCCCGACAGCGCCCAGTGCTCGCTGTTGTGCACGGTCCAGTCGAGGTCCTTCAGTATGGTACGCTCGCCATAGCGTATGCTCACCTTGTTCATACGCACCACCTCGTTGGTGTCATAGTCATCGTCATGATAGGGCAGGGCCTGTATCTCCTTGTCCAGGGCGCCATAGAGGGCGGGGTCAGAATAGCATATACCCTCAATGGAGCGCATGTACTCCTCGTACGTCACCTTGGGCTGCACCACCATATCTTTCACCGGCACCACATGGGTTATGAAGTCGGGTATGTCGCTGTTCTTTGCCAAAACAAGGATTATCTGCAGGTTTCGCTCGCTGCTTACCTTTCTCATTACCTCCTTCAACTGCTCGCGTGTCTCCTTGTCCAGGCCTATGAAGGGATTGTCCATGATGAGCACGCGCGGGTCACACATCAACGTGCGGCACAGCATGAACTTCCTCAGCTCGCCTGATGACAGCAGAATGATGTATTTATCCAGTAGGTATCGCAGGTTGAAGATGTCATACAGATGCTCCCTGAACAGCCTGCGTTCCTCGGTGTCGTCTCCCGTCATGCTGTATGCCTCGCCCAGCAGCTTGCCCACAGTGGGCGTGCTGTCGTCTATCTCCATCTGGTTCCACCTCTGCTGCAGATAGTACGTGCGGTCATTGTCGCCTCCGTACGTGTCGCGGAATGTGATATACTTTATGTTGGCTGATGCCAGGTGTGAGGTCTTTGGGCTGAAGTCATACGCCACATTCTGCATCAGCAATGGGTGCGAACTGGTCAGGATATCTACCAATAGTGTCTTTCCGCTGCCGTTGGGACCTACGATGGCGATGTGCTCATTGTCATCAAGCTCAAAGTTGACAGGTTCAGCCAGCCTCCACTCAGGCATACGGGCCACTCCGTTATGTACTGATATAATCATGTTCTTTTATTTCTTTACTCGCTCTTTGTTCTTGTTTATGAAATCCTTCCATCCTGAGTAGGCTTTGCTTTGGCTTACCGGCGAGCTGATCTGTATGAAATGGCAGTACGCTGCGGCGAGAGCGTCGGTGGCGTCCATATACTTCGGCATCTCGTCGGCAGAGATATGGAGTATGCGTTGCAGCATTCCCGCCACTTGCTCCTTTGAGGCAGAGCCCACACCGGTCAGCGCCATCTTGATCTTCATAGGGGCATACTCATGAATCGGGATGCTATGATGTATGGCTGCGGCAATGGCGACACCCTGTGCCCGTCCGAGCTTCAGCATAGACTGCACGTTCTTGCCAAAGAAAGGGGCTTCGATGGCAATCTCGTCGGGCAGGTATGAGTCGATGATACCTGTGACACGCTCAAAGATATGTCCCAGCTTCAGGTAGGGGTCATTCTCCTTGTGCATATCGATGACACCCATCGCCACCATGCTCGCCTTTTGGCCAACGCAACGTATGACCCCGTAGCCCATCACATTGGTGCCGGGGTCTATACCCATAATGATCTTCTCTGTTGCTGGTCCTTTTGGCATATTATTCAAATTGCGCATTTGTTTAGGAGTTAGAAGGAGATAGAGGGAGGAGGCGGGCTAATTCTTCACCATTGACCATTGACCATTGACCATTGACCATTGACCATTGATCATTGACCATTGACATTTTCCCTCATCCCCTCCTCCCTCTCCTTCAGGGGAGGGTCGGGGTGGGGCTAATTCTTCACTCTTCACTCTTAACTCTTCACTTAATTCTGCATTTTGCATTTTGCATTCTTAATTCTTAATTCCCCTCCCTCTCCTTCAGACTCCCTGTGACTCCTTCTGTCTCTTATTCCAGGAACGGATTGGTCGCTCCCTCATATCCCATTGTCGTAGCGGGGCCGTGTCCGGGGAATAGCTTCGTCTCCTCCGGCAGCTTACACAGTATGCGTAGGCTCTGCGTCATCTGAAACATCGAGCCCTCAGGGAAACTCGTTGTTCCTATGCTGCCCTTGAACAACGTATCGCCGGTAAACGCCACGCCCTCTTCTTCGCAATAATACACCACGCATCCGTGCGAATGTCCTGGGGTATGAATGACGCGAAACGTCGTGTTGCCAAAGCTCACCGTGTCACCGTTGTTCACACACCGGCCTATTGGTGGCATCTGCAGCGTCAGGTTCGGGTAACCCATCGCAGCGGCGAGCTGGTTGCAGTTCTTATACAGGTCAGCATCGCGCTCATGGATCGTGGGGCGTATGCCGTATGTGTCGTTAATCCACTGCGCGCCCATGCAATGGTCAAAGTGCCCGTGGGTCAGCGCGTGCAACACCACCTTCAGACCGTTCTCCTCTATGTACTTAGAGATATACTCCTGTTCAAATGGCGAGATAGCCCCACAGTCAACAATCATACACTCCTTAGTGTCATCGCTGACGATATAGCAGTTCTCCGCCAGAGCATTACATTCTATCCGTTTTATTTTAAGCATATTCTAAACTCTTAAACATTATGCATTATGAATTATTCATTCTTAATTATGCATTATGCATTATGAATTATGCATTCAGCATCACCCCGGCAGGTATATAAGGTATTTCTCCTTGTACCACTCCTCCGCGAACCATGTCGAGAGTTCTGTCTTCTCCACGATGTTGCGGAATGGCTTCAGCTCCTCCTGCAAGTCTCCTCCTTTGAGGCAGAAGATGCCATTGGGCATAGCGTTCTGTGACTTCTTCGAGATATTCTTCTTCACTATCTTGTTCAGGTCGGGCAGGGGCATCACGGCGCGCGACACGATGAAGTCAAACAGTCCCTTCTCCTCCTCGCCGCGTCGCTGCTCTGCCGTCACATTCTGCAGCTTTATGGCCGTTGCCACCTCGTTGCACACGCGTATCTTCTTTGCCGTACCGTCTATGAGCTTGAACTCACATTGCGGGAACATGATGGCCAATGGTATGCCGGGGAACCCACCTCCGCATCCGAAGTCCATAATCCTCGTGCCCTCGCGAAAGTTGATGGCCTTGGCAATGGCAAGCGAGTGCAGCACGTGGTGCTCGTAAAGGTTGTCGATGTCCTTGCGCGATATGACGTTAATCTTACTGTTCCAATCGTGGTACAGCTCATCCAGCGCCGCAAACTGCTGTCGTTGCGTCTCTGAAAGGGTAGGGAAGTATTTCTGTATCAGTTCAGACATGATATAGTGTTATATTTTTGTTGCACAGATTCCACGGATTGCACGGACGTTTCTTTTCGTGAAAATTGCGACCTGTGCGGTTTAAATGGCGCTAAAAGCGTCACCTCTCAGCACTCGCGCTTGGCTTTGCCGCTTTGCCCCGCAAAGAACTTGTTCGCTTTGCTTATCCAAGAACCGCAGCGTCCGAAGGACCTGCTGCAGGTCTGAGCGGAGTGATTGCACTCTGAAGGAGTGCCCCAACAATTATAATGGGCGACCCCTCCAGGGTCGATGCCCTCCCTGCCACTCTCCGGGGGTACTACGCCCCCCCGGTTATTGAGCGGTGACCGCGTTGCGGTCATGGAACCATACACAACCGCATAGCACGGAAATTCGTAATCCCGTTTATTTCGTGGTCCCATTTAATTCGTGAAATTCGCGTAATTCGTAGTCCCATTTATTTCGAGGTCCCCCTTAATTCGTGAAATTCGCGTAATTCGTGGTCCCGTTTACGTCCCTCCCCCTTAGGGGGGAGCCGGAGGGGGGCTAATTCTTCACTCTTCACTCTTCACTCTTCACTCTTCGTCCGCCTCCAGGTTGTCTATGTCCAGTATGTGCAGCTGGAACGCCCTTGTCACCAGTCTCAGCGCGTTCACGCTCTGCTTGCCGTTGCCCTCGGGGAACAGTTTGTGTACCAGCTCCGCTTGCCTCTTCTCCAGGCTCTTCACGCCGAACGGCATGCCGCGCAGCGTCGTAATCTGCTCCTTGGTATATCCCAACGCCAGGTGTCTCAGGAAACGCTCGTCATACTCATCGATGTCATATCCTATGGCCGCCTCATTCTTCATCGTGCTGCCCGACACCGTGCGGCGAAAGCTATCCACTATGCACTCCATCATCGGCTGATTAAACACATACTTCTTTCCGCTCATCACATTGATGATATCCGTGCGTGTCAGCATCTCCCCGGTCTTCAGGATGATACCGTCGGCACCGGCGTCCAGCACATCCACCCACAGCTTCTCGTTCAGTATCTCTCCCGTGAACACCAGCACCTTGATGCTGCGCTTCTCTGCCTTCGTATTGCGACACAGCTCCACTCCGATGGTGGTGCTCCCCTGCAGCCCCAGGTCCAGCAACACGAGGTCCGGCTCCACCGTGCGCATCAGCCTCAGGTACTCACCCTCCGTCTGTGCCGTGCCCACTATCTCTGCCTCGGGCACCTCAGCGCGCAGCAGGCTCTCCGTGCCCTTCAGCTCCAGGGGCACATCCTCCACTATAACGACTTTAAACTTCTCCATAGAAACGAAAAAAGGTCACATGCGTTATTGTTGGATAACGAATGTAACCTTATTTATATTGCAAATATCTTTTTACTTGAAGAACGCCTGAACATCCTCATTGCGCACCATGCGCTCGTCAAAGATGTAAGCACCAGTCTTCTGGCTCTTAACCATCTTTATCACCTTGGTGTATGCGCGACCGTCCGAAGAACCTTCATGGAGGGTAGCGACCGCTTTCTTTGCCATAGTCTTATATCAGTTAAAGATTTTACGTTTATTACTTGATCTCCTTATGCAGCGTCATCTTCTTCAGTATAGGATTATACTTCATCAGCTCCAGACGCTCAGGAGTGTTCTTGCGGTTCTTTGTTGTGATGTAACGGCTTGTGCCGGGCAGACCGCTGTTCTTTATCTCGGTGCACTCCAGTATTACCTGCACGCGGTTTCCTTTTGCTTTCTTTGCCATGATTCTTAGTCTCCTATAACTTTAATATCCTTCCAATCCACGTAGCCCTTGCTGACAGCCTGCTTCAGCGCAGCGTCAAGGCCCACCTTGTTAATCATACGAAGACCAGCAGCAGATATTCTCAGGCTAATCCAGCAATTCTCCTCCACATAGAAGAACTTCTTGCTGAACAGGTTCACATCAAAACTGCGCTTTGTGCGATGCTTTGAGTGCGACACATTGTTGCCAATCATCGCCTTCTTGCCGGTTATTTGACAAACTTTAGACATACTTCCTTTTCTTTCTTTAATAAAGTTAAACGGATAACTTATTCCAAACGGAGTGCAAAATTACTGCTTTTTTTTTATATGGACAAATTTAACCCGCTGAGCCACATTGTAATTAAGGTTTTTTAAGAATTGCGCGCCTTCATTGCTAAACTTTTTCCCTTCATTGCTTGCACAATACAAAAAAACTTATTACCTTTGCACCCGCTTTTCACGCCGATATGGCTCAGTTGGTAGAGCAACGCATTCGTAATGCGTGGGTCACGAGTTCGAGTCTCGTTATCGGCTCCAGGAAACTACAGATGGAAATTGAAGATTGAAAATTATGCCAGTATGTGGCGATAGCCCCTTGCTTATCGATGGTTTTCAATTTTCAATTTTCTCTTAGAGGGGGGGCAAGTTCCCCCTCCTGAAAGCAGCAATGCGGTAATAGCTCAGTTGGTAGAGCAGCGGCTTCCCAAGCCGCAGGTCACGGGTTCGAGCCCCGCTTACCGCTCCTCTCCTTATTTTTGAGGTGGATTCTGTTAATTCCAGCCAATTAACAGAGTCCACCTTTTTTTATTATAGCAAATCCCTGCCCCCCCACCTTATTATTTATTACACGCGCGTAAGCACCGCCCCCTCATCCCTAATTCTGCATTTTGCATTCTTAATTCTTAATTTCCCTCCCTCCCCTTGGGGAGGGCCGGGGTGGGGCTTTAATTCTGCATTTTGCATTCTTAATTCTTAATTTCCTCCTCCCTCTTCATTCTTCACTCTTCACTCTAAACGCATTGACCAACGTATCTCCATACATCTCTTCCATCTTGTCCCAATCGTATTCACGCTTGTCTTTACGCACCTTCTTGCCGGCATAGTTATAATAAACATCATGCATCACCCATCTCTCATCTGCCGTACAAGTAGCGTCAGGATTTGTCAGCCTGCATTTGGCAACCCTGAACCCATCCTTCCCAAAGTGAATCGCTGCCCCCTCGTCAACGTAAGTCATCCTGAATGTCCTTGCGTTAATCTTATAAATGGGAAATCTAACAGTCCATCCGTTACTGTTAGGCATAAAATCTCCCACGACAAAGACATTATCCCCATACGTGTGACTATACATGATGGGAAAACTGTCCTCACCATACTCATGCCCGAAGATCATCTTCCGTGGAGACTTATTACCCGCCTTAGCATAACAATAGACCATGCAGTTGTCCACCTTAAAAAATATCCTCCTTCCATCCTTACTATATATAGTCCTCTCATACGACCTACACTCCGTATCAGCATCATCTACTGCCGCCTCCGTACCATCAGCCGTCACCTCCGTACTATCAGCAGCCACAACACTATCAGCGCGCACGTTATCCAGCTTCAAAGACGATTGTCTCATTTGTCCATTTAGTGCTCTCCCCTCATTGGAGCAAGAAAGAGCACCAACAATGGTCACCCAAAGTATCAATAATCCAATATATCTCATAACTATTGTATCTTCTTCAACACCTTAACAATTATCGCTTCATCTTTAACAATCCATATTCCTTTAAAATGGTAGTTCGTTATTTACATTCGTATCTATGTGGGAGTAGCTGACGGCACGCTTACCATAATCGTTGACGTCATTGATGTCTGGAGGGAAATCGCTCTGACAGTAGTCGTTAGCCTCCAGAGCGAGAACATCCACTAACTTTCCGAAAGCGGGGTCGTCTGCTATCAGATCTTTTAAAACATCGTCATCATCTAATCTACACCAATATTTGGAT
The DNA here is from genome assembly GCA_017478025.1 of Prevotella sp. Lineage (GTDB taxonomy): Bacteria > Bacteroidota > Bacteroidia > Bacteroidales > Bacteroidaceae > Prevotella. The sequence goes on along the minus strand of JAFVGZ010000014.1, from coordinate 74,009 downwards.
TTGAGCATTTCCTCAATTGTAGGGTCTGCAGTTTTCTTGTATTTCTCGTCAAGCAAAAGGTACGCGTATCTTCTTGCAACTTTAATCATTCTGAACCTATATTCAAACTCTGATTCCCCATATATTGACATTTCCTTAGAATCAGGACTATCTAAGATTGCTTTCGTCACTTTCTCATTCCATTCATCAAAATCCCTTGACAGGCTATTATAGCCCAACATGCGTATATAGTATAGCGCCAGGCTGACACTATGAAAACATTTCGGACTGATGATAGTCCCTTTGCTAACATCTGCATATCTATCCAAAGCTAAGATTGAATCACAATCCAAGCAAATATCATGCACAGTATCAAAGAGTATATCCTCTGCCTCTTTTTCATCAATTGATCTTCCTGTATGATATATTACAGCAAGATAATCGGTCTTAGACAGTTTGTCTCTTTCTATTATGTAGTCTTTGTCTTCTGCCAGCCTCAGACAAATAAAAAAGTAGTCACGTTCGCTTGTAAACTCATCTAAGTTCTGAGATATATAATCTATGGGAAAATGCCGAATGACAACCCATGAACACTTATCTTCATGCAAATGCTCCCATAGCTCTTTTATCTTTGGCTCAAAAGACTTGTCCCAATAATCAAGAACCTTTGAATATGCCCATTGTCTATCCGTCTTTCCAGAATCAAGGAAAACGGATAATATTTTCTTCTGGTCCTTCCAGTCAAGATAGTCAAATCGCCTCTGAATCTCTTCGCGGGAATCAGTGACCAAGCCGCTTTTCTTATTGACATAGTTCCTAATCAATGTGGCTATAGGGGTATTTCGTTTCCTTTCTTTATAGTATGCCATAGCGCTTCTCAATTTTACATATCATTCTCTCCTGTCATTTTGTTAAGACCATCATATGGACCTAACGCGTTCCTGCCAAATATTCCTTAGTTTGAGCACAGATAGCCATCATAGCAGAAATCTCCAGGCCACATAATTCGTTCGCAAAGTTACTAAAAAACACCTTAACCTCCAAACGATTTTTATTCACAAGGCTTGCGGAAATATGGTATTATTCCCAAACAACCAAATCCCGAGGTAAATCTATCTTCTTTGCTTCGCCACGCTCTCCTGTTACAAAATAATTCTTGGCCAATGACTCATCAAACTCCCTAATGAATGCGGAACGAATTCTGGCACATTTCTCGTTGATGGAGTTCTGTAACGGATTAGTCACGTCTTCGACACTCTGAACAGCTCGTTTATTCAGCCCCATTGGTTTAAGTTTATTGTAGATGTCAAGTAGTTCTTCTTTATAACTGCTCAGTTCCTTAAACACAATACCCTCCGGATGCCTGAGGAACAGCAGATAAACCGCCTTAACCAACGGTTCCATCTTAATTTCGATATCATTATAATCAGGCAACAGAATACTGTAGTCCTTAGTAATGACCATCTTGCTAAGTTGAGACTTTGTCTTGAATAAACTTCTGAAAGTCCATTCGTTTATACCCTTTTTCCTCAATTTTTGCACTCTAACATCCATATCTTCAAGCAATGTCAGACTTGAGAACTCTTGATCCTCATCGAGTGCCAAGATACATGGTACATGATCATTCTCTTTACATTCTGCTTTCAGTCCACAATACTCCGAGTACATAACAAAACGGCACTTATCTTCATTAAACGTGTGAATCTCAACCAGAACATCATAAGTCAATCCATCACAGGTAAACGACAACTGGCAACAAGAATTTCTCAGTTCGTATTGCGTAGCCCATTTTATAGGTTTATTACCGAGTTCTGTCTTCACATAATTCTCTATGGCAGCTACAGCAGCAGCCTGCTCATGTAATGAAGTCTGGTGTATGACTCCAAATGGTGAATGGCCGCCCAACTGTCTGTTCCACCAATAGGGCGACGGCGTTATCTCTATTTCCTTGATGATGCCATCCTCTATCTTCACACGATGCATCATGTCTTCACCCTCACCATCAATAGTTACTATGGCAACAGCCCTGTCTTCTGAACCATCGACATCAGCCCTATAACTCTTTTTAGAGTATTCAAGAGAGGCAAAAACCTGATTCATCTGATTAAGATAACTCATCTTTCCATGCTTGTTTTCTCGCATTGCGCTACTTTTCCATTTCATGTCATGGTCCAAATATGGCTCCAGCAAACTCATGTCCAGTCTCTTCCAGCACATACATATCAGCTCTGCTGCCTCTCTATACGATGACAGTTTTTTAGGATTCTCCTTATGCGCAGCATTTCTTCTGAAGATATAATCAAAAAAGTTCATCGTCACCTCCTGTACCAATCGCGTGAGCAATATCTTCCTCTGTTTATCACAGTACAATTAAGAATGGTTGTTAATATCTTCTTCTGCCCGCTCCGCCAAAGAGAACTCCCAAAACAGACAGAATGCTGAAAATCCAGTAGAACACGTTATAAGCAGTTGTATAAATCTCTGCCTTGTATAAAGCATCGGTGAACCAACTCCTTACAAAATTAATCAGGAAAAACATACCGTGCCAAATGCCAGAATACCACGTGTATTCCTTGTTTGGGCTGATATCACATAACAGCCACCCCAAGAAGCAGCACATTAAAAATGAGATAAGAATTCTAATAATCATAATAGTGTTTTATAATTAGCGTTTTCTATACCATAGTATTACCAATACAATCGCCACAATCACATCCACCACATTCCAGAGAGTCCTTCCAAGAGCAATCTTCAAGAATGGCTGGAATAAAAGTGACAGGCTCAAGAACATAAAGCCTAACCCCTCTTCTTTCAGAGTAAAGTGATTGTATGCAAAATAAGCAAATACGGCCATTGCCCCAAACCTCACCAGCATGTAGTACCAATAGGGCATTGGAGCGAGGCAAATCAGCAGCAGGGCTGCAAGAATGAGATAGACTTGTTTCATTACTTTAAGTTTTCATCAGATGCAAGCATAAATGCGGCACATATCCCATAGAAAAAAACTATCCCAATGAAGGTGAGAATTGCACCAAAATAGTACCAGAAGCCTTGTCCAATATCTGAGACGATTAAGTCAATAGGCTCCAAGAAAAGAATTCTGAAATCCGCTATGACAGCCAATACGAAAATAACCAACGGCAATGCCGCCATAACCTTTGAGCCCCTAACCAAGCAAGCTAACCCCATTCCTATCAACCACAGAACACCCCAGACCACAGGCAATAAAAACCCCCTGAGGATATCAAAGCCAAGCAAGCTGCCCCAGGACAGGTTTGCAAGGAAATGTACCGCCCCGCCAAAGAAAGCAAGGTGAAAGGCATCTACCAAATAGGCAAATAAGAGGGCTGCAATTATCGCCCCAAAGAATCTCAACACTTTATAAAACATACACTATTGTTATTTTAAAATCCCATGTATATATCCCATTTGGTTGCAAAGATACAACCTTTTCCCTTCGCCACGAAATTATTTCACTTCACAAGCCTTGTGGAATTGATAATTTTATTCCCAGACAACCAAGTCACGAGGCAGTGAAATTTTCTTAATTCCACCTCGTTCTCCTCTTATAAAATACAGCTCTGCCATTCTACTACCGAGAAAAGAGACAAACACCTTTTTTATTCTTGCGCATTTTTCATTAATAGAATTCCGCATTGGGTCTGTAACATCTTCAATGCTTGTAAACGCTCTGTCTGTCAGTCCCCACGGTCTGATTTCTGCGTATATCATCTTCAATTCCTGCCTATAGTCAGGCAATTCCTTGAAAACAATACCCTCCGGATGCCGCAAGAATAGCAAATAGACTGCCCTCACCAACGGCTCCATGCGAACCTCAATACGATTATCACCAAGGTATATCCTATGATTTCTGTCTATGGTCATTTTCAACAAAGTTTGTTCCGATTGCAAGACAGAAGCTATCTCCTTCTCGCTCATACCGTACTCCTTCAATTTCCCGATTCTCTCCTTTACCTCAGCCACGAGCTGCATGCAAAGGTTTTTACTGATGTCCGTGTTTACCATAGTAGTTTTTATTTCTATACTGTATTTCCTGTTTGTGTTGTTCTTTTGTTTTTTCTTGACTCATTCGGTGAACTCTTGTCTCCTAATCAACCGAAGTAAGTAGTCCACTGCCTTGGGAGCTTTCTCGCGAGCATTGCACAATATCTCGGCAAATTCCTCGTCAGCGATGTCGCTATTGAAGTCATCCAATAGTTCCCGAGGTTCGTCTGAAGACTTCACCAGCACAAGTCCTTTCCGTTTCATCAGCATACGGAGTGACAGGATGCCCTTGTCATACTTGGGCCTTGCCTTAATCAATTCCTGCATTAGGTTCAGCCCCGAATCCCCGATATGAAGTTCGTTCAACATTGCTATTGAGTAGAGCACCTTTACGTCAGGCATGGACATGTCGAACACGTTGCCCATCAGCACATTCACGGCATCAGCCTCTTGATAACGTTCCAACTTTGTCAGACAGCGCGACTTCACATAGAGAGCCTCCTGGCACTGATGCTGTGCCAACACGCTATCCACATACAGCAAAGCCTGCTCGTAATCTCCTGCATAGAGGCTCAGCAAAGCCACCAAGAACTTCGGTGCCCAGTGGTCCGCCTCCATCAGCGATGCCGGCACCTCACTGATGCAGCCAAACAAATCCTCGTCGCAGATGACGGTATCGAGGAACCGCTTCGTCTGCTGCATCGCTTCCTTGATGTCGCCAGCCTCTGCTTTCTTCTGCACCAGCAACAGATACTGCCGCGCTGCCTCATCATAGTCGTGATGACTAAGCAACTGATACACTGCCTTCCCGCTCTCTATCTCGCTACTGATAATCTGCTCATCGTTATACCCGCTGGCATACGACAGTACCTCACGACTGGTATGGGCATACTGGGGAATGATGGGATGCGAAAGATACAGTCCGCCCAACGAACGAACACGGCTCAATGCTACATACAACTGACCTGCCGCAAACATCCCGCGGCTCAGGTCCAGGTAGAGTTTGTCAAACGTCATGCCCTGACTCTTATGCACCGTGATGGCCCATGCAAGGCGGAGCGGATACTGCGTAAATGAACCAATCTGTTCCTTCTTCATTTTCCGCGTTTCTCTGTCATACTCGTAGCTATATGACTCCCATGAGCAGCATGGCACCACGTAAGTGTTTCCACCGCCAGTTGTCACCTGTATTTCGTCTTTACTCAACTTCGTCACGGTGCCAATAGTTCCGTTCGCCCACCGTTTCTGCTGGTCGTTGCGGGTGAACATCACCTGTGCTCCCACCTTCAGTTTCAAGGTCAGGTCAACAGGAAACCGTTTCTCTTCAAACTTCCCTGTCACCATGCCTTCATAGGTGTACTCCTCACTGTCAATCTCTGCCAACTGCTGTTGGTTGATGCTGTCAGCCGTCTTATTGATTGAGGCCAGCGTAATCACCGTCCCGTCCTCTTTCGTAGGCTGACAGACCCGCTCGTTCAGGTGCATCAGGTTCTCTGGCGTCGTTTTGTTAAGCCTCACGTTCTCCAGTATCTGCAGAAACTGCTCGTCCTCCTGACGATACACCTTCTGGAATTCAATCTTCACCAGCCTCATCCGTTTGATTACATCTGCCTTGTAGAAGAAGAAATCATCCGTGTGATAGAGGTCCTGAAGCAAATCTTTCTCTTCCCTCCTACCAGCCACTGGCGGCAACTGGAACATGTCGCCCACGAAAATCACCTGCTTGCCACCAAACGGAAGCGAAGAACGAAGTGTCTTCCGCATCGTGTAGTCGATAGCATCAATGATGTCACAGCGTACCATTGACACCTCATCTATAATAATGGTATCCGTATGAATCAGCGTCAGGATTCTTGCCTCACTCATCTTACCCATCGTGCCGGGCGTACAGACATCCATCGGAAGTCCGAAGAATGAGTGGATAGTGTCTCCACCTGCAAGGATAGCTGCAGCGCCCGTCGATGCCAGCGTGATAAACTGCTTGTCCACCAGCTGCTGCACCTTACGGAGAAAGGTGGTCTTACCCGTTCCTGCCCTACCGGTAAGGAAGAAACAACTGTTCGTGTTAGCTACCAGTTCAAAAGCCATCACCTGCTGCTTGTTATCTGTGTCTATCATGTTCTCCATAGTCTTAGTATTCTCCATTGTTTTAGTGCTGTCCAAGTTTGGGGAGTATTTGGGTTAAACATGTGTTGAAGTCTGGGGCGAGGAAACTCTTATAGCATCCGCTGATCAACTCCCGAGCCTGCATGCCGATCTGCTCTACTGGCACACAGGTGCGCTGCACCTTCATCACACCGGTCAGGTACTCTATGGCCATCTGCTCCGCCTCCTGCCGGATGAAGTCCTCACTATGAAACGCCTTATCATAGTCGCGTTTCTGGATGAGTTCCATCTTCTGCCCGTTGAAGGCATAGAGCTCGATGCCGTCGATATACGTCCAGTTATGGTAGAGCCCCACCTTCTCCACTATGATAATGCGGTCGCAGAACCGGACGCCCAGATAGTATCGGTGTCCATTTGCACTCTCATACTGGTTGCAGATAAACATCTTCTGGCTCTCATCCCATGTGGGGATATTCACTCTCGGTGTGCCGAATGTCGGCAATATACTGTCAAACAGATTCCTGTTGATTGCTTTGGTCAGTGTTGCCATAGTTGTTTAGATTTGCGTTGCTGTTTCTTTCTGTTGAATACTCTGAATGCACTCCTCCCCTTTGGGAGAAGATCGGGAGGGGCTTCTTACGCAAGTTGTTTGCGTTGTGTCTCCTCTACCATGCTCCTTGCGAAGCAGGCAAGTTCCTGGTTGCTGACATGTGCCCCCTGTAGCTTCAGCTGTCCCTCCAGAAAGCCCTTCAACATCAGGATGCTCTGCTCCTTAGCGAAGTACTCATCGAACTTTCGCCAGTTGTCACCCCCCCAATACTTCTGAGCGACAAGCTGCGCCTTCTGTCCATCCCATGCGAACAGCTTGATACCGTTCAGGAAGGTGTGGATATACCCTTGTCCCAGATCGTAATACACCACCAGCCTGTTCGATAGGCGAATGGCCTTATAGTACATATTACCAGCTGCACTTGTGTATCCCTGCGAGAGGAACACATTTCTGGCTGCGTTGTAGGTCACCTGCTCACCAGACATGCAGGGAAACATATTGTTGGTAATAGCTTGGAGTGCTGTGTTCATCATAAATGTTTTGGTTTGTGTGTTGTTTCATTCCCACCATTAACCATTTGCGGCATCAATCTCGAGGTGGTATCGATGATTGACGCTGCAAAATTAAGACGATTTTCACAACCTTGCAAGAAATACAACCTTGCATACGGTTCCATTCTACTTGGAACCGTTTTTTTGTGAAAAAAAGTGATAACCAACCATGTGAATTGTTTAAGAATGAGTCTTAATCCTTATTCTAATGGAATATACTCTATAAGTAGCAATAGAATTATCAAAAGAGTATGTAGAGTGTGAGTCTTAATCCTTATTCTAATGGAATATACTCTATAAGACTATTACCGAGCCTATCTTCGTACAAGTTATGAAGCGGTCTTAATCCTTATTCTAATGGAATATACTCTATAAACTTTTAATTAAATTACAATTATTATGAAGTACGTACTCAAAGAGTCTTAATCCTTATTCTAATGGAATATACTCTATAAGGCAGACAACATTATGACTGGTTTCTTTAGACGGGTAGTCTTAATCCTTATTCTAATGGAATATACTCTATAAGCAAGCAAAAGTTATTTCTATTAGTGACGAGCCGTTGGAGTCTTAATCCTTATTCTAATGGAATATACTCTATAAGAGCTCGACGCAGAGAAGAAGACTCTCACTGTAGTAACTGAGTCTTAATCCTTATTCTAATGGAATATACTCTATAAGTATTCTGTTTAATGTTGACACCAAAGTTCCTGTTTATAGGTCTTAATCCTTATTCTAATGGAATATACTCTATAAGACTATGGAAAAAATCCAAAAACAAGCAAAGGTGTCTTAATCCTTATTCTAATGGAATATACTCTATAAGACTTAAATTCACAAATTCCTTATTCACTTAAAGTTAGCTGTACCACCAACGAAAAGGTCAACATTTCCCCTCAAAAAACAGGCCGCTTTTAAGGGCGTGCAAAGGTTCACTTTTTTTCAATATGTCAAAGATCTCTTTGGTTAATCTTTCCTAAAAGAACAAAGTATTCCTACTATGTGTAATTATATCAAGATTGATGTTCTGTCCGATACTCTTCATACCTGCCATACAGTATTCCATAGCCGTAATTGAGGAAAGCATTGGTAACATCCATCGCAGGATGCTGACTGCGCTGTTCAAACTGGTATTCCAAAGGCAGATACTTCACTATAGTACTGAAGTAGATACGTGATGCCTGGCCTTCCCAGCCTCGGAGTGTAACGGCATCGCTGGTAATCTGTGTGCCACGACTGATCTGTATCGACTTGATGTCGTCAACAGGGATACGCTGACGTCCATCCTTCGATGTGATGACAAATGCCTCGTTGTCACGATTGAGCAATACGCCAAAGGTATTCAGTACTATCTCCATAGGCTATAACTTGTATTGTTCAACTAATACTCACGGAACCTCACGAATGAGAATTCAGACACCTTCGATCCATCATCATTGTAGGTAGTCTTTCGCTCGGTGGTAGAAGCTACACACCGAATTCCTTTCTCCTTAAGCAACTTGACAATCATAAAGCAAAGCGTCATCTCTCCCATGACATGAACAGTTATGTTATTTGCCTCACCCATAGACAGTATCTCCTGCACACAATTTTGAGCCAAGGTTTGTAACTTCTGACTATCAGCATCTGGGGCAACAACTGGAAAAGGCAAATCAACCACATTGCCATAGCAGCGAGAAGCTTCTATTTGCAGAGTTCCCCAATATCTATATGGATGATTGCTAAGATTTATGAGCATAAGTTATATTATCTAACACGGGCTGTGATTTTCCTGATAATTTTGCCGAGTTTTTCAATATCCTCAGAGCTTAGCATGCCTTCTGAACCTTGAATCATTGATGCATGGTTATACTTGTTTCTACAATCATTATGTATCCATATCACATCCCACCGCATCAGTCTGATAAAGTCTTGAATTTCGGGATTTGTTTCAGCCAACTTAACACTTTCCCTGATACTATCAAAACATGCATCATTCCAATCATTATCTCTATATTCACCCCAACGCAAAAATGCATTACTTGCCTTTCGATGATTGATATCGTGCTCATCCGTGCCCAGTAACTTACAGAAATGGGTGGTGATATTCTCGTCAAGTATGGTGCATGCTTGCTGATAAAGTTGGTGGTAATAACACCATTTTGCAGCTTCATAACCGTTTTGAAGACTAATTGCATCTGTTTCTTCAAACTCCCGAAGAGACTGTTCTATTTTTTCAAAAATCGGTGGTATAGGAGCAATCACATCACCATAAACATCCATCACTTGCTCATAACAGCTCTTGATTCTATTAATGTTGATACCACTTAGAACATTAGGGCCCAAGCACAACTTCATATCCAGCAAAAAGGCATGTAGAGAATCAACGTAGTTTGTCAGCGACTCATCGGTTATCCTTTTATCCTTGTTGTTTTTTCCTCTTGTGCGTAGCATAGGAGTCAACGCATTGGCATCTTTCAATTCTTGCAGCTTCGTAATATTACCATTCTGTATCAAGTCGGCAGCGGCAAAAGTCCAGTCCTGAAGCATCGTCAGTGGTAGGATATCCATTAATGGTGCTTCATTGGTGACAGTATCACGAGCTTCGTAATTACCGTAGGAAATATGTTTTACCTTGACGTTCTTTAAGAATTTTGCATAGTTTCCAAGCACCAATACCAACATAGGCAAATATCGATAGCTGTGGGTGAGGTCGAAATAAAGTTCATCGCTAGGTTTTAACGCTTCATAAACAGTATTGAAGATTACCCACATCTCTTCCTCGTTCTTACCATCCGGAATTTCAAGAGTCTCTACAGGACATGGCAAATTCATACCTATCAGCACCTGCTCTAAACCCAGATAAGGTTCTTCTTGCCCATTCTTAAAATTAGTGCGTGATGATATTGCCTTGTTCCAATTCTTTTCTCTTGCCCCATCCGTCAGAAGAATATAGATACGATCAATAACTTCACCATTGGCGTTTTTCGTCGTCCAGTTGTTACAAACCTTAAGATACTCCAGCGTAGCCTGCTGGATAAATCGCGTTTCGGACGAAACGAATCCACCCTTCACATACTTACAGGCATCGTAAAAGCCTGTGCCCAACACGGAAATAAATACTTTTCTTGCCATAGTTATACTATTCCTAATTCTCTACACAACTGATCTACACTTCCTTTACCTGCTATTTCCTCTAAGGCAGAGAGCTTGCTTTTAAGTCTTTTCTTCTCACCAGAATTCAGTTTTTGGGCCTCATTAAGGAATGCAGCTTGTTCAGGCAGTCCAAAGGCATGTCCATCACCTTTCAGCCACTTTACGGTAGTTCCTACTAAGTTGCCGGCAGATGTCTTGCCTTTTATCACCTCTGATAGAGGTTGGCTGAATTTCTTTTGATTATCATCCAATTCCCTCCTACGATACTCCTCAATGGATTTAGCATTCTGACATTCATCCTTCAATTGAATAACCTCTGTCTTTTCAGGATATAGAGCAGCGGCATTCTCCAAATTGGATATAGCCGCATCCCATCGTTCAGAGTCTTTATCCTGCTTAGCCTGAAGAATAAGTCTGTTATATTCTTCTTGCCTCTTCTTTTCTTGCTCCGCAGCCTGCTGGCGAGCAAGTTCTTCTACATGTTTCCGTTGCTGTTCTGCTTCGCACTTTCTAACAGCATTTAACATCTGTTTTTGCTTTACAAAGTGACTTTTCAGAAGTTTCTGCTCTCTCTCAGATACCTCATCTTGACTCAAAGCGTGAAGCCTCACAAATCCCATCAGTTGAAGACGATGATTGTAGTCTGCAATCTTTCTCGATTTATACTTCTTCTTCCCTGCGTGTCTTCCTTCTGTCCATAATTTCGTCTTGTCATAGTCATCATACTGCCAATCGCCGGTAATGGAATGAAAGCCAACACCTGCCGACATCTTCATCAGACAAGAGCTACCATCAGCAGGAATCTTTGACAGAAGTGACTCTATGCAGGTTAACACTTCATCAGACCTTTCCGCATCATACTTTTGAAAGAAAGCCAACTCTTTCTGCAGATATTCTTTAGTGACATCATTGATTACCTGAAACAGGTGGTTGATAGGCTCATTGAGTAATGACTTTTTCTTACTGTAATATGACAACTTGGTTTTACCATATTTGTCCAGCAAACTAAAGGCATTTGTTGCCAGAGAGATATTGCCGAGTCCTTTGCTACCAGGAGCGACGCACTCATAGAGTGTGTTAAAGCCAACTGAATTGTAATCATCAGTTGTCTTATTCTTAGAGTGTTTCCATCCACCAAACCATTCATCACCGCCTTTTTGAAGATTGAACAACTTGGTATTGACAAGTACAGTCGTTGGCATTTCCACATCGCTAATGCGAACGAAACGCATAAAGTCTGTTCCGTCCTTCATAGTGCCAAAGACATCTTCATTCTTATGTTCGTCAGTCCGCAGATAGTTGAAAAGCGCAGAACGTATAGACCCTTTGATGGAACTTCCTGCCACTAAAGGTTTGTCGTAAAACTGGGTACGCAGAAATGTCTTGATGTTATTATCTGTCTTCGCTGGCAAATCAAAGACATAGCGCGACAGCTCGCCAATTTTATTGCCAAGAAGTTGGCTGATACCTTTGTCGTCCGATTTCAGAAACAAGGCAGTAAGTGTTCCCACGTCTAAACCAGCAGCAGACACTTTCTGCATGTCAATGACATAGACCTTGCCATCTTTCTGCACAAAATCAAGGCCCTTCACCCATTCATTATCATTGCCTGCACCGACAGAGAGCGGGGTGATGACTTCTAACTCTATGGGATATCTTCTATCTTCCATTGTCATTTTAGATTTATAGGTAGCATAATTGCCTTGCCATTCCGCCATATATGGTGCGAAATGCCCAAGTCGGCCTCTGGCTTCAAATCCGCAATCTTGCCAATAACAGTGGCTGCGGTATTTGCGTCCTTACAGAATACGGAACCAGGCAGGAAACCATATATGGCATTCTTTCGTAGCGTCGTGTAGGGATATGTGGTAATCCAACCACCGCGACGCACAAAGTCGTAAGCGACCCGTTCAGAGTTCATCAATGCCTTCAACTGCTCACTTGACTCTGGAATGAAGAGAGAAAGCGACAGCTGATAATTAGCATTTTCAGGCAAATCTATCGAAAGTGTATCAGCCACATACTCGAAGAATCCATATCCTACATTTCTGTCGGTGCCGATGCCCTCCATAGAAAGAAGTTGCAATGCTTTTTCTAATAGCGCGGTATCTCCTTCTGCCATGAAGTAGAACCCAGCATGATGACGGAAGAGTATCTTGTCGACATAAAAGGGGTTGGCATCTTCTTCTCCTGTTCTGCTGTCCAGCGTAACGCGCTGTGATACCTCAGACCTTACAAACTCTTTTGAGCCATTGACATCTTCTGGTAATTCGCAGGCTGACAGATAGCCTTCCTGGATATAAGGGATGTATTTGTCTGTTCCATCAAACAAAGAGTCACCAGACAAGACTGAGGAATAAAGAGCACTGTCTATCCACTGCACCTTTTTCACTTTCTTGGCCATTGAAGCATCCGGAAGATTCGCTTGTCTGGCTTGCATTGGGATGGGCAGGAAATAGACGGGCGTGCTATCCACATCCTTTTGGAAATAAGGGAACAGACTGCTCACAGTGAATCCAAGGTCACCATCCTCAGGCAGACTCTCTCCACTCTTTGCCAGGCACGACATAAGGGCAGCATAGAGTGTATCAGACTGGATAGTTCTCTGACTGTTGCCCAAATCCTCATGCTGGTCGCTGATATGGAGGGGAGCCGTGAAGTGCAACTTATAGATTTTAAATGTTGCCATAGTTACCTGCTTTATGCTGTCCAGTTGTTTGCATCAGAGAACTCCGTCTTCTTCATCTCTCCGAACTTAATCTGACCATAGCCACGAGAGCCACTGCCACCAAGATAGTCGTTCTCTAACAGACGGATGCCCTTCTCGAAAAGAGCCATCAGTTCCTCTTCCTTATCATCATCCCAAATATTGATGACGAACTCCGCATTGAACTCGGCACCTGCTGGAACACGCTCTGTCTGGCGAGGATGCTGGGCAATACCCTTTACGCGATCGATAACATTCTCGAACTTATTTTCTGTATAGGGCATATCCAAGTTGTCGCAATCCAAGAGCATCTTCTTAGAGTCATCGCTCAGCATGGCATCCCTGACTATGATTTTAGAGGGCTGATTAGTAGTGTTATTTGCCTTACTCTCTGTGATGCCAAACAGATTGTTAACCTTTGCATCAAGCCCTACCTTTGGAGCACCAGCTGCCTGTTCCAACAAGCAACGCATTTTGCCCTTTAATGAACTTCCTGGAATATAAGGAACGTCACCCTTTGATGCCAACTTGATAACTGGATTATCAATACCACCAATCTCAACATTCTCACTGTTACCTCCGATGTGGAGACCTGTAATGAGGGTGATGGAGGTGTTTATCTTGATCTTTTTAACTAACTGTTTCATTGTCGTTTTCGGTTTTGGGTTATTATTTCTTTTCTGCTGCTTTGTGATAGGCTACGATAGCCTCGAAGACTGTAATAAAATTCTTGAAAGCCTTTTGTCTATCTACACAACTTTGAACTTTGTCAATAGCATCTGCTAAAACATCGTAAAAGTCCTCTATCTTATAAGCCTTAAATTTACCACCATTCTGCTTAGCACGCCCAACAGCGTATGCAAGTTTTGGTTTGAGCATCACAAACTCTGTTTCTTTGTAGCCAAGCATCTGTTGGCGTTTTACTTCTCCGAAGAACTTGCGAAGTTGGCTAGTTGACAAAGGTTCTGCATTATCCTCTCTTTCAGCAAGATAGTCACCAAAGCCTTTTGCGAACTGTACCGTAATGTCTGTTACTTTGTTTTGAATTTCCTCTTTAGGAATTCGATCATTCTTTTTCCAACTCATTGTTATAATGTTTTTAGTTATTAATCTCGTCCTTTAAAATTAATTCCGCCCAACGGGCTGCAAGAGCAATCAGTTCCAATTTGCGCCCATTGCGATAATCAATCTCTTTGTCTCGCAGTGATTGACAGAAATCACAGACGGCAGTGCTAGCCTCATAGCGTTTCATGAAGCGCGTCAAGTAATAACTGATGTGCCAAATATAGCTGAAGTCCTCTGTCTTGCCTTCTTTACGACGTAGTTTGTTACGGTCGGCAATTGAAGAATAGAGCATCAACTTATGCAGAATACCTTTACTGAGGTCAAAGTCTTTTATCAGACTTACGAACTGTTGCTTGAAACTCTTCACGTAGCCAAACTCTTGATTCCATGAAATCGTTTTACCCAACAGGCAGAAGGCGTTCTTCTCTCCATCACGGAAGTGCTTGGCTGCATCTTCGGCTTCGCCAGCCAATTCAGCTGCCTTTGCTATCGGGAACTTGGGCTGTACGATAGCAATGCCTCCTGATATGCTAATGTCATCACTTCCGAAGCGGGCATTTGTCTCTTGATGGATGCGCTCGGCAAAATCAATCACTTTATCCCAGCGCCCCACGACAAACAAGTCATCACCACCTGCATAGATGATATTCAGATAGGGTTTGAAGGCAGGTTCACGCTGTATCTTTTTTGTTTCATCTTCAAAGAATTCAACCAGTCGCTCGGAGAAGGCCTTGTACTGACTGAAGCTATCGAAGCCTGTGATGAAACGTTTTCCTAAACCATCAACGTCCATACGGAGAATGCCTAAGTTTGTATCTTCTGCGTATTCTTCAAAGGTCTTAAATCCTTCTTGCCGACGAAGTTCCTCACCTAACTGTATCTGCTGCCGAACAGATGGAAGTACGTACATCTCATCATCTTTTCCGTCTGCCGACATTTTGACACAATCAGGTGATTCTACACCTGTTATGGCACATACCTTGGGTTTGCCACCAACAGGTATTGGCTCAAAGAAGTTTTGATAACTTTCAGTGAGAAGCTCTTTGAACTTCTGACTTTTTTGATGTGCGAAATCAGCATTCACCAATTTCCAGAGATAGCCAGGCTTCTGTCTGGGTGCATCCTGACAATCTACAGTGCCATCAGGATTCTCGTTGAAAGCCACATGGCTGATGCTCAGCCCCAACTGTCCTTTGTGCTCTTCCCAAAGCTTTTGTTTTGCTTGCATGGCACATGATTCGACAGCCTGCACAATCTGGGGAGTATTATCCGTCAATAGGTAGAACTTGCCACCAGAACTGTAGATGACCTTTGTAGTTTTGGCTCCATTCGCTTCTGCGGCCTGCTTGATGTCATCACAGACATTCTCCATCAGTTGACGGAGATAGTAGGAACGGCCCTTCAGACTGACGGCAGCCTTCTTTGACGAGATGTTATAAAGGAATCGCTGGATACCAGACAAATCCCCTCCCACAAACAGTCGATTGAAAACTTGACTTTTTTCCATCCGTGGTTATTGATTAGTATTGTTGTTAATGTCTTTGCCTTTTCGTAACTGGTGTACTCTTCCACACCCGATGCTGGCATTCTTGCCTATCCCAATGTTGTTAGGAATCGACAGGTTGCACTTGAAGTCGGCATTGAAAGCCATCATCTTTACACCTTTATTATATATAAGGTAGGAATCGCTTATCTCGGTAATCTTCAGAATCAGTTCCTTTTCCAGATGGATATCCAGCCCCTTCAGCATGGAGAGCAGATTGGCCTTCAGTATATTCTCAAGGAATGAAACCTTTTCCACCACACCTTCGATGCCTTTATAACGCTGGTAGTTCTGTGAGTTAAGAGGCAGCCACCTGCTTATATGATAACTGAACATCTCTTCCCATGTCTGAACGAGAATCCTGGCTGGCTGGATTCTTCCTGTATTACATGTTACCTGGCGGTCTCCGATGGTCAGCGTACCATCAACCTCCGTCAGGAACTGCCCGATGATGTCTACACCATCTTCAACACAGACGATAGCAGCCTTGCCACTTAATCGTTTATACTGGATAAGGGGGTAAGCATATCTGTACTTATCATTATCCAAATGATTATGGAAATACACATTAGGATGTTCGCCAAGGCTGTGGATAACAGCCCCTCGGAATAGCGGAATTTCTCTCTGTAGAATCTCCGCATCGGTTAATACTGTTAGTGTTCGTATATATTTCATTTAGGTATTCGTAGTTTAGGTCTCACGTGGTTTTACAATGGCAAAAATACGACTTATCTTTGACTTCTACAAGTTTTTTAGTGTAAAAGTACAACCCGTTTTATATTATTCCAAGCATTTCTGTATCGCGAACGGTTCCGTTCTTCGTGGAACCGTTTTTGGAGTAGTTGTTAAGCATCCTAATCATAAATAACTTCCCAGAAGCCGCCCTTGTCCGGACCGACACGACGCAGGTATTTGCCACGCAGAGCTTCAATGTTGCGAGAAATTGAGTTTTCGCTGATTCCAATATGTTTGGACAATTCCGATTTGGAAATGTATGGATCCTCTATCATTAGTTTGATGATGAGAATTCGGTTTTCTGTCAACTTTTCATTGAGCAAAGCCGCTTTTTCTATCACTTTTTCTATAACCCCGTCATTCTTTTCTATCACCTTTCTTGTGTTTTCTGTGACGTTTACGCTTTCTGACACCTTTTCTGTCACCATTTCTGTCACCTTTGGCACTGTAATCTTCAAAATGAAATCGTCAGTCCTAAAGGTCGGAGCAGCAGCACCATTAGCCTCTTGTTCACGACAGATACGGTCCATACCCTCGCCAAACTCCTTCACGTAGTGATAGGCCTTGAGGAAGGCTGCAATCTTGGGGTTCCGAGAAAAGTGAGTGTCGCGAATGTTACTTGGTTTCACCTGACCAGGCAATTTTCCAGGCGTCTCAAACACCAATCTGTCATCGAACATCTTGACCTGAATCTCTGTACCTTTTATATTGTGGGCTCTATGACAGCAGCTATTGACCACCATCTCTTGTATAACGAACTTCGGATAGTCGCGACGAGTGATGAACTGCCCATGCTGCCCCAAGAAAGTGTGCTCACGTACTTGAGTCTCTATAAACTCGATGGTCTTTTGTACCTGATTCAGGATAGTCCCCTCGAAGATGACATCCTTAATGACGTTCATCTCTGCACCTACTCTTTCATCAACACCTTCATATCGGATAAAACGGGTACGGCTGCGAGGGAAAAACCTCTGAGGATCCTTTCCAAAGAGCAGGATACAGGCTACACTGACATCTTCTTCTCCTTTCTTGTTGGTGGTTACGAAGCCGTTGTTCTCACGCAGGTATTCAAGTGGAGTCTTTCCATAGCCAACTATTTGTGCATATTCTGCAACGGCATTCATGTCAATGTCATCAATCGTAGCACCATAGACTGCGGTATCCTCGTAGAAGCGCTCACCTTTGTCATACATGAGTTGCACCCGTTCGTCGAAACCCAGTTTTCTGCTCTTGTCACCCACTCGCATGAATGCTTCGTCTGCCTGGTTCGTATGCAGATACATACTGGCGGGCACTTGCATCAACAAGACACGGTTGTCATTACCTTCCTTGTCTGTACAAGGCAGGTACGAACAAGTAACAGGCACCGATGGATTACAGAAGTCGAAGGGCGCACGTAACAGTTCGTTGAGTTTCTCCGTATGCTGGTCAATCCCTTCAATCTTCCTGGTCTTGTCTGACACGCCAATGGCTATCACGCCGCCATCAGCATTGGCAAATGCCACGATAGTTACAGCCAATGCTTTGGGGTCTATCTGTATGCTTTTGCAGTCGAAAGTCTGATCCTCTTTTCGAGTGGTGATTTCTTGTATTGTCATATTTGTAAAACGATTCTGATACTTTTTTATATTGCCTTTGGTTCGTATTGCTTTGTCATTTTCAGAACAATCTCATTGATTTGCTCTCTCAACGTCAGCGGTTGCATCACTTCAAGGCCCTCCCCATACATCAAAATCCGGCCTCGCAGTTCGCGATTAGGTTCTATCGTCAGTGTCACCTCGCCATACCACAGACCATCGTGCTCGCCAAATGGCAGCGTCTCCTTTTGAGAATGATGCAGTGGCTTGGTGAGCAACAATCCGTGCTGATATTCCGATTTTGTACGGATAACAACTTGCTCTACTTTTGCATCTTGCTCATGGGTGACACCGATGATATCCTTGAAATAGTGCTGATAGAAACCTTTTGTAGCTGGTAGGTATTCAACACCTTCAATGGGACTGACCTCGCCAACAATTCTGTCTAATGGCACATTATAGGCTTGATATGGCTCGCGGTCAGCCTCGCCAAACACGAACCATCGTCCATTGTATTCTTTGAGGAATTGCGGATGGAACGTCAATTCAAACTGATCCTGTCCGAAAGGCTGATAGGAGAACCGCATAACCTGCCTGTCCGTAATAGCCTTGTTGAACACAGGCAGCAGATCTATGTTGGTAAGGTTCTGCTCCAGACTCGAACGAATATGGCTGGCTCCGCTCTCTGCCTCTCTATTGGTGTCAAGCAGCAACTGCGTATTCTCGAAATAAGACGAGAACCAACTAGACGGCAAGATACCTGCTGACGCCTTGCAGAAAGCAACATAATCCTCAATCCGCTTCTGCTCAATGGCATGGCGTTCTGCTGCCAGCGGATCATCATCTGCACCAACATACCTGAAGGCTTTACCTTTTCCCTTCTTACCATTATCCTCAATACATCCGGGACTGGCTTGCTCCAATGCCTTTACCACCTCAGAAGAGGCCTTCTTCAAATCACCATAGAACATTTCCCCTGACAATGTCGCTTTCGGATTATGGTCGTAGTATCCCTTCGGAAGCCTTCGCTTGATACACATCACATCAGCGAGTGTCACAAACTCCCGCTTCATCAGTTCCTCATAGAAGACATTCACAAAGATCGTCTTGACACCTGTTCCTGCAAAGATATTCTTGGTCGCCATACTTGTTGCATTATACATGCTGCAAAGTTAACACTTTTTCTTGAAATTCAATCACTCCTTCCACATGAAAATACAACTTTCACAAGCCTTGTTATTGTAATTTGCTTGGTTCGCACCAAAATATCATCTATTTTTGCAGCATCAAAAGTATAAAAACTCAAAAGCGCAAAAAGTTTATGAAAAAGATTATGATGACACTGATGGCTGTCGTATTTGCCATCACGGCAAACGCTCAGTACAACACTAACTATTATGACCAGTATGGTAGCAGTATCGGCTCTGCCAGAACTCGTTCCGACTATGGTGGAGGATCTACAACAACGTATTATGACCAGTACGGTGGCAGTACTGGAAGCGCTAGGACACGTTCTGACTATGGTGGAGGATCTACAACAACGTATTATGACCAGTATGGTGGCAGTACTGGCAGTTCCAAAACACGTTCCGATTATGGTGGCGGCTCAACGACAACATACTATGATGAATATGGTGGCAGTACCGGAAGTGCCAGAACACGCTCTGATTATGGTGGAGGTTCAACGACAACATACTATGATGAGTATGGTAACAATATCGGCTCATCAAGGACACGCTCTAACTATGGAGGCGGCACGACTACAACATTCTACGATGAGTATGGTAACAATATCGGCTCAAGTCGAAAGAGGTAATAACCTATGAAACAATCCAGTTTTTTTTGATAAAAAACGGTTCGCGAGAATTTCGGGAGTGGATTTTTTTTATGGGGTACATACACCTGGCTGTTTTCGGTGCGTGTTCGTGACGATATGATAGACCTACTATTAGGGTCTAATGGAGTAACTTTTACAAGGTAATAGCAGGCCTTTTAGAGGGTAAAAGGCCTGCTATTGCAATGCGCTGATTATCTGATGGTTATAAAGCTCACATTCGGTGCCTTTCTTTATGCAAAGTTAATAAATTATTTTGAATTATTCTGGATTTTGAAAAAAAAGTTTGCACTTTTCAAAATATATACACCTATTTTGATTTATGTCATTGGTTTTAAGTTATTTAAGTCGTTTTAGATATACACCTGTAACTACACTAAATCTACACTAAATATACACTAAAAGTACACCTGGTCGAATTGGGGTTCCCTCTCTGTCCGGAGGGCATCTCTTCCCCCCTAGGAGGAGAGGGAGGCCCCACCCCGTCCCTCCCCCTGAGGGAGGGAGAAGGGGATTACAGGACACCTATCAGATTGAAGATTAAACCGTACTGGCGAGCCACTTCGGTCGCGCGTGTAAGTAACTTCGCTTACGCTTGTAAGTAACTTCGGCTGTGCTTGTAAGTAACTTCGCCTGTAGCCAGGCAAGACTCGCGAGGCAATTCGTTCGCCTGACTCTTAATGAGACGCTTTTTTCTAAAGATAAAAAGAATTTGATCAGGTGTATATCAGGTGTATATTTAGTGTAGGCCTAGTGTAGGTATAGGTGTATGTAAAAAATGGGTAAATCCGTTTATCTTCTTGCAGTTACGGGATTTTTTGTGTATATATTTTGAAAACTATGTCTAAAAAATATTTCTTAGAACCAAAGATGCCGTTACCCGAAGAGGAGTGTGAGTAGAGGGATGGTGATGACGGAGAGGATGGTGGTGATGAGGGTGCCCTGCACCATGAGGGTGTCGTCACGCTGGTAGCGGAGGCAGAACATGGTGCCGAAGGAGGCTACGGGCATGCCGATGAGGATGGTGTTGATGCGGTTGATGGTCTCGTCGATGCCGAGGGCTCTGAGGAGGAGGTACATGCAGCCCGGGATGAGGAGGAGACGGAAGAGGGAGGTGACATAGACGGTGGGGGTGCCCAGCATGCGGCGAGGGGAGATGGCGGCGATGGAGGAACCGATGATGAGCAGGGAACCCGGGACGGTGATGTCGCCGACTAAGCGTAGCGGCACGCTGAGCTCGCGAGGGATGTGGCTGAGACCCAGGAGGACGATGAGGATGGAGAGATAGGACGCTACGAGGCCCGGGCAGTAGAGCACGCGCCAGTTGAAGCGATGGTGCTCGGTGGCTTCGGCACCGAGCATGAAATAGACGCCGCAGATGAAGACGGAGAGGGTGTTGGCGACGTTGAGCAGGGAGGCGTAGAAGACGGCCTCTCCGCCGAAGATGGAGGCGGCCACGGGGTAGCCGATGAAGCCGACGTTGCCGAACATGAGCATGAAGCTGTGCATGCCGCGTAGGGTGGGGGCGTTGACATAGAAGCGCGGCAGGAGGCTGCAGACGATGAAGAGGACGGTGTAGGTGAGGAACCCTACGCCCAGCAGAGGCAGGATGAGTTCGCTGCGCGGAAAGACATCGCCCATGACGGATGAGAGGATGAGGCAGGGGCAGGTGAGGTTGATGATGAGATTGGAGAGCTGGCGCTCAAAGACCTCGCCCATGAGGCGGCATTTCTGGGCTACAAAGCCCACCATGACAACGAGCAGCATGATGAGCATCTGGGATACTATATTTTCCATTGTTTTTGGTATTCTCCTTTTGTTTGCGGGTGCAAAAGTAACATTTTTTTCTTAAATGGCAAATGTATTTTTGCACGGATGAAAGAAAATGCATATCTTTGCAACGGAGTTGACCATTGACCATTGACCATTGACCATTGATCATTCTTGCTCCGTTATACTACGCAAGCGTCCCATAGGGCCGAGCGGACCATTGACCATTGACCATTGACCATTGACCATTGACCATTGACCATTTCTTGCGCTCCGTAGGTGCTCAGGCGAGCAAAGCTCGGAGTCCAATGTACCATTGACCATTGACTATTTACAAAGTACAATGTGTTATTCGGTTCTAAAGATATATATGAAACTTCAGTAAAACTCATAAAAATATGAAGAGACTTTATACCCTTATTGCGTTGTGTTTGGTTTGTTGCTGCGTCTTTGCAGACAGCTTGGAGGAGAGTTTTGACAGCGGGTTGCCATCTTCGGCTCCGTCGGCTGAGACGTCGGTCACATTGTCCTCCGGGGTGTGGCGCGCTAAGGGCGTGTATAGCAAGAGCGATAACGGCAGCCTGCGCGCTACGATGGGCAGCACGGGAGCGTATCTCATCACGCCGCCCCTGTGTCAGCCCGGCAGGGTGACATTCAAGCATCGCGCTTCGGGAAGCGGCAAGAAGCTCGTGGTGGAGAAATCTACGGACAACGGCAGCACATGGAGCCAGTTGGGCACGTCAACCATATCGTCGTCAACGCCATACGGCAGCAGCTCGTATAAGGTGAACAGCGAGGAGGAGGACACGCAGGTGCTCATACGCTTTACGTGTCAGAACGCCACGATATACCTGGACGATGTGAGCATCACGCTCAACAGCGCCACCACGGTGGTGCCGACAGAGCCTGATGACCCGACATATATCACTACGGGTGTGCCCGTGCCGACAAAGGCTTTCCCCGCGCCGCTCCATGAGCTCTACATCGCCCCCAACGGCGATGACCAGACCGGTGACGGTACGAAGGAGCACCCGTGGCTGAATCTGCAGTATGCCATAGACCGCGCTGTGCCGGGTGACCACATAGTGTGTCGCGGCGGGGTGTATAAGCCCACAATGAAGAAGGACGGCAAGAAATATACCGTTCGCATCACCACGAGCGGAACGGCAGAGCGGCCTATCATCGTGAGGAGTTATGAGGACGAGAAACCCGTGTTTGACTTTGAGCAGCAGCTGAGGGATCAGAGCGTAGGCGACAGAGGCGTGTTGCTGCAAGGGGACTACTGGTGGTTCTTCGGCCTGCATATCACACACGCCGCTGACAACGGAATAAAGTTAGAGGGCTCGCACAACCGCATAGAGCGATGCGAATTCTCGTATTGCCTTGACACAGGCCTGCAGTTGGGCTTCGGTCATAACTTCAGCGACTCCTTCCCCGGCGTGAGCAAGAACGACGGCTCCTACTGTTCGTACAACGACATAGTGGATTGTGACTCGCATCACAACTGCGATTATGACGCCAACTACGGATCGGATGCTGACGGCTTTGCCTGCAAGATGCACAACGGCCGGGGCAACCGTTTCATAAGGTGCAGGGCGTGGCACAACAGCGATGACGCATGGGATCTGTATGAGACGGATTATGACGTGATACTGGCTGAGTGCTGGGCGTGGGACTCGGGTAAGGCTGAGGATCATCTGTGGGTGAAGGACTATATCACCAAGAGCGGCAATATGTCATTCTCAGGCAACGGTAACGGCATAAAGCTGGGCGGCAACGGTACGGGAGGCTCGTCAAAGGGCGTGCACTATGCGTATAACTGCATAGCGTTCAACTGTAACGCCGGCAGCAGCGTGAAGGGCTTTGACTGCAACAGCCACAAGGACGGACATGTGCTCATAGGCTGTCTGGCATTCAATAACAGTTACGACTATATGTTTGAGTCAGGTGGTTCTGATGCCAAGACCTTCTTCTATAACAACATCTGCCTGGGCAAGCAGGAGATCTGCGTGGGTACGGATGATTATAACGCCATCTCCGCTCAGATGTCGAAGAATGGATGGAGCAACCACCTCGTGACGGGCATTGGCGCAGATGATTTCCTGTCGCTTGACGAGGACGATGCGCTGAAGCCCCGTGCCATTGACGGCTCGCTGCCTCGCCGCTTCGGGCGTTTGGCTGCAGACAGCAGGATGATAGACAGGGGCACGGCGGACCACGATATGCCTGAGAGCCTGCTGGAGGACTTCCCCTTCCTGCGCCGCACCATAACGGGCACAACCCGTGACCTGGGGCCCTACGAGCGTCCCGAGGTAACTCCCGGCTCAACGACGGCAATAGAGGAGATACTCCCCCGCATCTCGTCGGAGAACGCAGCAGCCAACACTCCGCAGAAGAGAATACGCGGAGGACGCGTAGTCATAGAGAAAGACGGAAAGATGTATAATGTAATGGGAGGGGAAGAGTGAAGAGTGAAAAGTGAAGAGTGAAGAGTGAAGAGTGAAAAGTGAAGAGTGAAGAATTGCTCAGCCATCTACGACAGTCCGGACGGTGTTTTTCATATTTCACTGCAAAATGAGCTATACGCCTTATTTTCTCGTTCTGAATCAGGAACTAATAATAATTGGCCATGCGGATTGTTAGCATGTTCTTTGCATGGGCTTATACCGCTCAGGGGGGATTATACAGTCATTTCTAGCACAAAAAAAAGCAGGCTCCTAGTGTGGAACCTGCTTTTTGCTGATATGGTTTGTCTGTTTGTTATTCTGTGGTTTCGCTTTCCTCGTCTTGTGTTGACACCTTGGGGAATTCGGGTTCTATCTGGTTCAGCATCTTTATTGTTGCCTTGATAGCCGCTTCGGTCTGGTCGGCATCCAGCGCGCGTGAGCGCAACAGACGTCCGTCCTTCATTCTCCATGTAATCTGAGTCTGCACCAACGCATCGGTACGACCTCCCGGGGGTATGCTGACAGCATAGTTCTCAAGCATGGGGAAGGTGCGTCCGAGCGTCACCTTGTAGATGTGACGCAGCGCCTTTACAAAGGCATCATACTGTCCATCACCGCTGCTGTCAGCCTCAAAGCGCTTGCCGTCAATGTCAATCTTGACGCAGGCATGGGGCTTCAGACCGTAGGACAGGGACACCATGTAGCCCTTCAGACGCACGCGGTCTTCAGGAGCAGAGTGCTTCAGCACGTCGGCAACGATGTAAGGCAGGTCATCCTGCGTGACGAGAGCCTTACGGTCGCCCAACTCTGTGATGCGTGCCGTAACCTTCTTTGTCTGCTCAGGCGTGAGGTCCAGGCCCAGCTCCTTGAGGTTCTTCTCAATGTTTGCCTTGCCGGAATTCTTTCCCAAGGCATACTCACGCTTGCGTCCGAAGCGCTCAGGTGCCAGGGCATTGCAGTAGAGGTTGTGCTTGTTGTCACCATCGGCATGTACGCCGGCAACCTGTGTAAACACATTGTCACCCACAATGGGCTGGTTTGGCGCTATGGCGATGCCGCTATAGCCTTCTACTGTGCGTGATGCTTCGCCGAGCATCTCCTCCACAATGGATGTGTTGATGCCGAGATGGTCGTGCAATACGGCCTGCACACTGGCAAGGGGCGCGTTGCCGCAACGCTCGCCGAGACCGTTGATTGTCACATGCACGCCACGTGCGCCATTGCGAACGGCAGCCAGGGTGTTGCCCACCGCGAGGTCATAGTCGTTGTGGGCGTGGAAGTCAAAGTGGATGTCGGGATAGCGACTGGTGATATCCTGGAAGAATGCCGCTGTCTCCTTTGGGGTCAGGATGCCTAAGGTGTCGGGCAGCATGAAGCGCTTTATGCCTAATCCCTGAAGCGATGAGAGCATGTGATAGACATACTCCGGAGAGTCCTTCATGCCATTGCTCCAGTCCTCCAGATACACATTGACGGTCAGGCCGCGCTTCTGAGCCAGCCTGACGTTCTCCTTTATATCTGAGATATGCTCGTCGGGGGTCTTGGACAGCTGGTGACGACAGTGGTTTTCGGAGCCTTTTGTCAGCAGGTTGATAACCTTGCCGCCGCATTGCAGAATCCATTCTATTGATTTGCCACCGTCAACAAATCCCAGCACTTCGACTTTCTCTGAAGCATTGGGTATTGGTGTATCTGTAGAAGTCTCAAGACTGCGTGCATACCGACAAATCATGCTGACAGCATCCTTCTCGCCATCAGAGACGCGCGCCGAGGCTACCTCAATGCGATCCACATGCACATCGCGCAGCAACAAGCGTGCGATGCCCAATTTCTCGTGAGGCAGGAAAGAAACTCCGTTGGTCTGTTCGCCATCACGTAGCGTGCAGTCCATTATTTCGACATTCATCTTTGTCATGTACAATTTACCATTTACCATTTACAATGTACAATGTACAATGTACAATTACCATGTACAATTTACCATGTACAATTTACCATGTACAATTTCTTGCGCTCCGTAGGTGCTCAGGCGAGCAAAGCTCGGAGTCCAATGTACAATTACCATTTACAATTTACAATGTACAATTTCTTGCGCTCCGTAGGTGCTCAGGCGAGCAAAGCTCGGAGTCCAATGTACAATTTTCTGTTTCCTTTGGGACATTTAGACCTTTGAGTCCTAATCGCGCCAGCCAAATTGTACATTGTACATGGTAAATTGTACATTGTACATGGTAAATTGTACATTATGAATTACGCATTCCCCTCTTCCCAGGCAGTGATCTTGTCTTTGTTCTGGAGCAGGAAGTCGATATCGTCCAGAGCGTTCTCAAGACAGTACTTCTTGTAGGAGTTGATTTCAAACTTCTCGCTGTGACCTGTAGCCTCGTTTGTGACGGTCTGGTTGGGCACGTCAACGGTGACGATGGTCTGTGGGTCTTTCTCGATAGAGTCAAAGAGCTCTGTCTGGAACTCCGGTGTCACGATGACAGGGAGCACAAAGCAGTTGAGGAGGTTGTTGCGGTGAATGTCAGCAAAGCTTGAGCTGATGACAACGCGCACTCCATAGCCGGCGATGGCCCATGCTGCATGCTCGCGCGAAGAGCCTGAGCCCCAGTTCTTGCCGCCCACGATAATCTGGTGAACACCCTCGCGTGGAGCCTCAGAGAACTGTGGCTGGTTCATTACGAAGTCGGCAACGGGCTTGTCGTTGGCATCATATCGCAGGTCATGCATGAACGCCTCGCCAAAGAACTTGGGATCGCGCGTGGTGAAAGCCAGATAGCGTGCTGGGATAATGAGGTCGGTGTTACAGTTGTCAATATTGATTGGCAGACATGTTGACTTTATTATGTTGAATTTTTCTTTAGCCATTTTGTTTTCTGTTTTTTTTAGTCTTGTTATATCCCTGCGGAGCGCTCGTCACTTCTTTGCGGAGCAAAGCGTCACAAGTGCCGAGCGGTGACGCTTTGCTCGGCAAAGAACCGCAGGGCACGGTGGCTCTTCTTTTGAGAAACCGCGGGGCGGGGCAGGGGTTAGATCATCGTCCTTGGGTCTGTGATTACTCCCGTGATGGCACTGGCCGCAACGGTAAGAGGCGATGCAAGTACGGTGCGCGCACCAGGACCCTGACGACCTACGAAGTTGCGGTTTGATGTGGATATGGCTAATTTGCCTGCTGGCACCTTGTCGGGGTTCATTGCCAGACATGCAGAGCATGATGGCAGACGCAGCTCAAAGCCGGCATCAGCGAGAATCTTGTCTATTCCCTCGTCGATAATCTGCTGACGAACGAGCCATGAACCCGGTACGAGCCATGCAACCACGTTGTCAGCCTTCTTCTTGCCCTTTACGATGGATGCAAATGCGCGGAAGTCCTCGATACGTCCGTTGGTACATGCTCCGAGGAACACGTAATCCACAGGCTTACCCTCCAGCTTCTCGCCTGGCTGGAACTGCATATATTCCAGCTGGCTCTTCAGCTGTGCTGCCTCTGTCTCGCCAACGCTCTCAAGGGTAGGCACGGTGCCGTCAACGGCTATACCTGCACCCGGGTTTGTGCCGTATGTGATGCGAGGCGCAATGTCCTCTGCCTTATAGGTCACCTCCTTGTCGAATACGGCATCGTCATCAGACTTCAGCGTCTTCCAGTACTCTACGGCCTTATCCCACTCTGCGCCCTTAGGAGCATATTCGCGTCCCTTGAGATATGCGAAGGTTGTCTCATCTGGAGCGATGATACCTGCGCGGCTACCCATCTCGATAGAGAGATTGGAGAGTGTGAGACGGCCTTCCATAGACATATTGCGTATGGTAGAACCTGCGTACTCCACTACATAGCCCGTTGCACCTGATGTCGTCATCTGAGCCATGATATAGAGAGCCACATCCTTGGCTGTAACACCAGGCTGCAGTTCGCCCTCGATATTGATGCGCATAGACTTTGGCTTGGACTGCAGAATGGTCTCAGATGCCAGCACCTGAGCCACCTCAGACGTACCGATACCCATTGCCAGCGCTCCCACTGCACCGTGAGTTGAGGTGTGTGAGTCGCCGCAGACGATGGTCATGCCCGGCAGAGAGAGACCCTTCTCAGGACCTACCACATGGATGATACCGTTGTCCTTGGTGCCCATTGTGAAATGCTTGATGCCAAACTCCTCACAGTTTGCCTTCAGTGTCTCCACCTGCTTCTTTCCTATAGGGTCGTCAATGCGCTCCTGCTGGTCGGATGGGGTGTTGTGGTCGGGCATGGCGATGACATGATCAGGACGGAAAACCTTCAGTCCTTTGTCGCGCAGAGTGTCAAAAGCCTGCGGACTGGTAACCTCATGCGCATAGAGGCGGTCTATGTATAACTGTGTGGGGCCGTCCTGCACGTTCTGAACTACGTGAGAGTCCCAGATTTTGTCAAATAGAGTGTTCATTAGTAATTGGGAATTGAGAATTGAAAATTGAGAATTATGATTACAATTTTGCAACCTTAAACTTGTTGATACAGTCAATGTAAGCCTCTACGGTAGCTGTGACGATATCGGTGTTAGAGCCGAATCCGTAATAGATTGTACCCTCGTGCTCCACCTGTACATGCACCTTACACAGGTCGTCGCTACCCTTGTTGATTGCCTGAATGGTCAGCTCTTTCAGCTCCATCTGGCGGTGTATAATCTGCTTCAGGGCCTTGATAGAGGCGTCAACAGGGCCGTTACCCGTTGCGGCAGCCTCAAACACCTCGTTGGCTATCCTCAGCTTTATGGCTGCGATAGGTGTAACGCCCTTACCCGATGTAACCTGCAGAGACTCCATCTTCACCAACTGCTCAGAGGTATCTGAAACTCCGGCGAGTACAAGGAGGTCATCATCGCCCAGTTGCTTCTTCTTGTCGGCCATCTCGAGGAACTTCTGGTACAGAGTGTCCAGCTGCTCCTGTGACTTCATTTCAATGCCGAGAATAGAGAGGCGATGCTTCAGGGCAGCGCGTCCTGAGCGTGCTGTCAGCACAATAGCGTTGTCATCAATGCCCACCTCCTTCGGATCCATGATTTCGTATGTGGATGCATCCTTCAGGACACCGTCCTGATGAATGCCTGATGAGTGTGCAAAGGCATTCTTGCCCACAATGGCCTTGTTAGGCTGCACAGGCATATTCATCAGCGTGCTCACCATGCGGCTTGTCGGCCATATCTTCTGAGTGTTGATGTTGGTCTCTATGCCCAGGTCCGGGTGAGTCTTGAATATCATCGTGATCTCCTCGAGCGATGTGTTTCCGGCACGCTCGCCGATACCGTTGATGGTCACCTCAGCCTGACGCGCACCGTTCAGAATGCCTGCACAGGTATTGGCGGTAGCCATGCCCAGGTCGTTGTGACAGTGGGTGGAGAGTATTGACTTGCCTGCTGCAAAGGCATCTACGTGCTCATAGAGATACTTGATCTTCTCTCCGTACTCGTATGGAGTGCGGAAACCAGTAGTGTCGGGAATGTTGCACACGGTGGCACCGGCCTTTGTCACGGCGTCAATGACGCGTGCAAGGTACTCGTTGTCTGTGCGTCCAGCATCCTCGGCATAGAACTCCACATCCTCCACGTACTTCTTGGCGTACTTTACAGCAGCCACAGCACGCTCAATGATTTCCTCGGGCGTAGAGTTGAATTTATACTTGATGTGTGTCGGCGAAGTTCCAATACCTGTGTGAATGCGCTTGTGCTTTGCGTATTGTAGGGCTTCGGCAGCACAGTCTATGTCCTTCTCCACGGCGCGTGTAAGGGCACAGATAGTAGGCCATGTGACGGCCTTTGATATTTCTATCACTGAGTTGAAATCGCCAGGAGAGCTGATAGGGAAACCAGCCTCAATGACATCAACTCCCAACTGTTCCAATTGTTTTGCTACCTGAATCTTCTCTACTGTGTTCAGCTGGCATCCTGGAACCTGTTCACCATCTCTAAGTGTGGTGTCAAAGATAAATAATCTGTCTGCCATATTCCTTATTATATATATGAAAAATGTCGTGCAAAGGTAAGTGTTTTTTTTTATATGGACAAGAAAAAGGTACATTTTATGTGAAAATATAGAAAAAAGTAGTGATGTTTGGACAATTCATTCATGTTTCTGAAGGGCCTGAGTGGAGTAGTTCTGACACATTACCAAGCGTTGGTAAATGAGTTACCAAGCCTTGGTAATGTAGTTACCAAGCGTTGGTAATCGGTTTACCAGCCCTTGGTAATCGTCTTACTCGACTTCGGCCTCTCTTCGCTCGTTGCTTATCTTTAGCGGTACTCAGGCGAGCAAGTTCGGAGCGTAGTTTATTCTCTTGCATACCTCAAAACTTAATCGTACCTTTGACTGTGTCGTAGGTACTCCGTTTTGGATGTACAAGAAAAAATGCGAGCACTTTTTCTTGTGTATCTCAAAACTTAATCGTACCTTTGCGCGGGCATGAAGCATCTGCTACGCATTATAGTTGTTATTGTTCTGCTGCCGATTATTATCTTTGCAATGGCAGTAGCTGCGTTGTATTACCCTCCGATACAGAATTGGATGGTGGATAAGGCGTGTGGGATAGCTTCAGAGAAAACGGGGATGGAGGTTTCCATAGACCGTGTGGGTCTGGCATTCCCGCTCAATGTGAGTCTTGAGGGTGTGAAGTGTGTCGGTATGGATTCGGTCATGATGCGCAGAGATACGCTGGTCAGTGCCCAGCGCGTGGTGTGCGATGTCAGGTTCAGACCGCTCATAGACGGTGATGTGGTGCTCAATGCAGTGGAGTTGTTAGGGGCAAAGGTGAACACGTCAAACTTCATTGATGCCGTGTATATACGTGGTACCGTGGGCCGACTGACAATAGACAACCCTAAGCACCTGGTGCCGCCACCCAGCGGGGCTGTAGCAGAGGTGGGGCTGAATGGGAGAAACGTGCTCATTCCTAAGGCTACGCTGGATCATTGCGACCTGCTGATAGCCTTGCGTGACAGCGTGCCGGAGGATACGACGCAGAGCAAGCCCTGGGGGATAGAGATAGATGACATCAGTATAGCAGACAGCCGCGTTGACCTGTGGCTCAATGACAGCATGGAGATTGATGCGGGATACCTGAACGCCAGAGCCGCCTTTGAGATGACTCAGGACGGCAAGATGACCGTCGGTGTAAGGCAATGCTCGCTCAAAGAACGCAGGGGACTGGATGTGAAATCGTTGCGCGCAGACGTAATGATGGACTCGGCCCGCCTCTCTGTTGACGCTACGCTGCGTACGCCGGCCAGCACTCTGTATGCTAAAATGGATATGGATCAGGATGCCTTTGCCGATAGCGTGGCGGGTGCGCTCAATGCTACCGTTGATGCGTCGATAAGCCGCAGGGATATTGAGACCTGCCTGAGCATTGCGGGAGTGGCATCGCCACTCTCTGACGTACCGCCGATGCTCTTCCCGCTGCAGGTGAAAGGAACCGTAACGGCGCAGCACACTCCTGCAAAACAGGCAGACGGGAAGAAGGGAGGAATAAGGATTCTTGTTCCGACACTGGCTGTCAATGCTCCCGGTGTGATAGCGCTCAACCTGTCAGGCTCTGCCGAGGGATTGGAATCGCTGGGGGATAATCCGTATTCTCCTGATTTCAAAGCCTCACTTCGTACGGACGCAAGGGTATCAAACACTTCGTTTATCATGAAAATGCTTGACAAGAGCACCGCTAATACCATAAAGATACCGGCCTTCAATGCCCAGTGTGACGTGGACATCCAAGGTGCAGACTATGCCTTCAGTGCCTCGCTGAAAGAGGGTGGGGGAACCGTGAATGCCAAAGGACGGTATAATATGCGCAACCCAAAACAGTCGAAGGTCAATGCCCGGCTGACGAATTTCAATGTGGATCATTTCCTGAAGGGTTACAATATCGGCATTGTCAACGGCACGCTGGGCTATGACGGCGGGTACGCCAAGTCAGATGTAAACGTCAATGGACCTCTGATAAATGGCGATATAGACCTGAATGCTCACATGACGGGGAAAATCGCACAAGGCACTGTGGTAACAAACTTGAAGTCACTCGACCTCTATAGGCTGGGAGTAGTGGATGTTCCGCTGAAGATGGCCTTTAACGGAGACATCAAAATGCAGACAGACCTGGGTGACTATTACAGCATAAGCGGAATTGTCAATGACATCAATATAGTTGATTCAGCGGGCACATATACCCTGGATAATATGGAGTTAGACCTCTTGACACGCCGTGATACGACAGCGGTCAAGGCCAGTTGCGGTGATTTATACTGTAATCTCAATGCCCGCGGGGGATATCAATGGCTCATCGGGTGTTCGGACCGTATAACCAGGGTGATAAAGAACAGCATCAAAGACTATACATTCAACCAGGAAGAGTTGCGCAAGGTGTTGCCCCAGATGTCGCTGTCACTCAACATGGGAGAGGAAAATCCGCTCTCGAGGATTATTGCATATAACGATATACACTTTGACACTCTGCATGTTGACATGAATACATCGCGCGAAGAGGGCGTAAACGCAGAGATAGACGTGGATGGTCTGAATGCAAAAGGATACCATGCAGACAATGTCAACATCATAATTGAGAGTGACAACGACCCGCTGAGCATCAATTACAGGGGTAATATCAGGAATGGATTGGATGATGAGAAGAAGAAGAACCTTGCGGGGCAGTATGCCTTTGATGCTTATTTTGACGGCTCATTGCTGGAACACGGTGTGTCAGTGAACATGTGTATCTATGATGCCCGCAAGCAGATAGGCCTGAAACTGGGTGCTGAGGCTACCGTGGCAGACAATATGCTGAACCTGCGCCTCACGCCCCAGAACCCTATAATAGGCTATCAGGAGTTCAGCATTAACGATGATAACTATGTGAACCTCACAAAGGGTAACCGTGTGGCAGCGAATGTTCACCTAAGGGCAACCGACGGTACGGATATCCTAATCTATAGCGTAAAGCCTGACGATGAGGGATATGACGAAAGCCAACGCCAGAACATTACCCTCTCGCTCAGCCATTTCGATATAGGGCGTGTAGCACGTTCCATACCGTACGCTCCGAATATAGAGGGAATGATGTACGGGGATTTCCACTTCGTACAGGAGGAAAACAGAAGCTTTGCCATCTCAACCGACATGAAAGTGCAGAACATGAGCTATGAGGACAGCCCTATAGGAAACGTCGGGACAGAGCTGGTTTATATCCCAAAGGAGGACGGTACACACGTGGTGGATGCTGAACTGGAGCTTAACGGACGGCATATCGGAGCACTCAACGGATCATATAATTTCGAAAACAAGAAAGTTGACGCAGATTTCTCAATGGACCGACTGCCTTTGGAGATGATAAATGGCTTTATCCCGCAGCAGATAGTAGGCCTGTCAGGCTTTGCCGATGGTGTCCTCTCTGTGCACGGTACATCAGAGAAACCTATAGTTGACGGGGAGATAGCATTAGACAGCTGTATGCTCTTCAGCCTGCCTTACGGCATAGCCCTGCGCATGAACAATGAGAAGATACAGGTGCAGGGCTCCCACTTGCAGCTCAACAATATCAAGTTCTATGCCTCAGACAACAGTCCGCTGACTGTCAATGGAAACATAGACTTCGCTAACACAGACCATTTGCAGTTGGCTCTGCGCGCTACGGCAAGGAATTTCCTGCTCATAGACTCCAAGGAGACAAAGCATTCTGAGGCTTATGGAAAAGCTTATATAAACCTTTTCTGCGGCATCAATGGAGAGCTGGACAAGCTGAACGTGCGCGGACGTATTGACCTGTTGCCCGCAACCAATCTGTTCTACATACTGAAGGACTCGCCCCTGACCGCAGACAACAGGCTCAAGGAGCTGGTTACATTCACCGATTTCTCTACCGAGGAACCCATCATAATACAGCGCCCCGCAGAGGATAACCTG
Organism: Prevotella sp.; assembly: GCA_017478025.1. Taxonomy (GTDB): domain Bacteria; phylum Bacteroidota; class Bacteroidia; order Bacteroidales; family Bacteroidaceae; genus Prevotella. The sequence continues at coordinate 40,084 of JAFVGZ010000014.1, read as the reverse complement.
ACTGCCGATATGACAATCAACGTTCAGGAGGGGGCACACATAAAGTGCTGGATAACCCCTGACCATAAGAACTACCTTGACTTCACCGGTAACGGCAATCTGCGTCTGCGTTATAACAACGGAGAGAGCAATATGATGGGGCGCTTCACCATCAGCGAGGGAGAGATGAAGTACTCCCTGCCCATCATACCTCTGAAGACATTCACCATTGCTCCTGACAGTTATGTGGAGTTCATGGGAGATATTATGAACCCCCGGCTCAGCATTACCGCGACAGAAGATATTCGCGCATCGGTAATGCTTAACGGTGTGAGCCAGATATGTAACTTCAAGACAGGAGTGGTTCTCAGCAAGACTCTCAACGATATGGGACTGGAATTCATAATCAGCGCGCCCGAGAACCAGACCGTCGGCGATGAGCTGAAGATAATGTCTGCCGAGGAACGGGGAAAAGTGGCGGTAACTATGCTTACCACCGGTATGTATCTGGCAGATGGAAACACGGGCAACTTCTCCATGAACTCAGCGCTCAGCAACTTCCTGCAGGCTGAGATATCCAACATTGCGGGCTCGGCACTCAGAACCGTTGACCTCTCATTCGGCATGGACAACGCCACAGAAATGGATGGCACTATGCACACAGACTACACGTTCAAGTTTGCTAAGCGCTTCTGGAACAACAGACTGAACATCTCTATCGGCGGTAAAATATCCACAGGTCCGGACGTCTCGGGTCAGAATAAATCATTCTTCGACAATGTTGACGTGCAGTATCGCCTCTCAGAAACGGCTAACAGCTATGTCACAATGTTTTATAAGCGCTCTGTCTATGACTATCTGGAGGGATATGTAGGACGCTTCGGTGCAGGATACATGTGGAAGAAGAAAGCGCAGACGCTCAAAGAACTGTTCCTTAAACCCGCCCCCATAGCGAGTCCGGGTTTAATCCGATACCCACAGGGAGAGAAAAGAGACACTTCTGCAATATCCTCACTACAGCAGAATACTGCGCCATCACATACAACAAACTCTCCTGCACGGGAGGATATAAAACCATCGCAGACATCTGTCCATGAATAAGTTTATATACATAATCATATCATGTACGCTCATCGCACTATCCTCATGCTCATCCGTGTCGCATCTGGAGGAAGATGAGCAGCTCTTCACGGGGCTGAAGAAGATAGACTATGCCACTGCCGTCCCGCCTGTTGATATGCCGCAGAAATCATTAGTCTTCTCCACTCATCTCAACGACACGAAGTCGGAGGTTGAGGCAGCATTGGCAACAGCTCCCAATGGTGCCTTCTTCGGGTCGTCGTATTATCGCACACCGTTCCCCTATGGACTGTGGATATGGAATGCGTATTCCCATCGGGAAGGGGCTTTTGCCAAGTGGCTTGTGTCCTCTTTCGGCAAGGCTCCGGTGCTGATGCAGAATGTCAATCCGGCTCTCCGAGCGTCGGTTGCCAAGACGGTGTTGCAAAACAACGGCTTCTTTCAAGGAGATGTGACATACGATGTCATTGAGGGAAAGCCACGGACAACCAAGACCGACACCGTGATGAAGCCCCGGACAGCCAAGGTTCAGTATCATGTCAACTTCGGGCCTCTCTATACTCTTGACAGCGTAAGCTATAGTCCTGAGCTGAGGGAGTATTCCGTCAAGCCGCTTACTAAGGGAGAATCTTTCTCCATCTCAGCCCTCGACGAGGAGCGACAGCGCATATATAAGAAGAAACGTGACAACGGGTATTATTACTACAAACCCTCCAACATCGTGTTCCTTGCCGATACTCTCATGGTGCCGGGCAAGGTACAGCTGAGAGTGCAGCAGGCTGACTCCCTGCCGCCAGAGGCAGAAAAGAAATGGACCATCGGAAGTACAACCGTGCAGATACGGCGTCAGTTTATGGAACCATTTACCGACAGCCTCCAATACAGGGCCTTGAAGATACGCTACAAAGGGCCAAAAACTCCCATACGTCCCCGCATCATCCTTGCTGATACTCGGTTGCGCCCCGGTATGCCCTTCTCACAGGAGGCTTATGAGGAGTCGCTCAACAGGCTCGCCTCCAAGGGCGTGTTCTCGTCAGTAGATATTTCATTTGCTCCACGTCCCGATGCTGACAGTATAGGCATTCTCGATATGACCGTGAACACCGTGCTGGACAAGCCATACGACCTTACCTTTCAGGCAGATGTCATTGGAAAGACATCACGCAGAGTCGGACCGGGACTGAGTATCTCCCTCACCAAGCGCAACGCTTTCCGGGGCGGTGAGAGATTCAGCATCAACGCGGGGGCAAATTACGAATTCCAGTTAGGGAGTCAGGCTTCTATGGGTGATAGCTATGAATTCTCGCTGGGCACTACAATTGATTTCCCGCGACTCATAGTACCCAAGTTTATCACTAAGCGTCGCCGCTGGCACACCACGCCGTCAACGCTCATAGATGTCAACGCCACACTAACACGACGGGCAGGATACTTCAATCGCATTCTCCTGTCGGCAGAATACGCATACGTTTTTCAACCTACGGCATCTTCCATACATCGTTTCTCTCCGCTCACGCTGGCCTATGGACGAACCACCAATAAGACTGCTGAATACGAGGAGAAGATGTCAAAGACTGCGGTCGGTATTGTTGCACTGCAGGACGAACTCATCCCGCGTATGCGATACACATACATCTATGCCACACCGCGCACCTCGTCAATATATCTTACCACCACTGTCACCCAGGCAGGAGCAATCACCAACCTTCTCGCTACGGCCTTCACACACCATGCATGGGGTGACAGAAACAAGACCCTGCTTGGGACGCCCTTCTCTCAGTTTATCAAGTTGGAAACTGATATAAGGAGAACGTGGCACATTGGGACTCACGATGCCTTCGTGTTCCACTTCTACGGGGGTATCATGGCTGCTTATGGCAACGACAACAGCGGTCCGTTCTCAGAACTGCTGTACATCAGTGGATACAACGACCTGCGTGCATTTACACAGCGCTCCATCGGTCCTGGCGACAATCACAACACCGACAGGCAGTTGGCGTACCTCTTCGGCGGAGGAGACCTCAAGCTGGTGCTCAATCTCGAATACCGGCCCAGGCTCTTCGGCTCGCTCTACGGGGCTTTCTTCCTTGACGCCGGAAATATCTGGTATCTCAAGCACGATATACGCGAAGAGTATCGAGAGATATTCGATGTGAACACCGTGAAGCCGGACATTGCCGTCAATACGGGTATTGGTATAAGATATGACCTTGACTACTTCGTCCTTCGACTCGACTGGGGCATAGGACTTCACGTGCCCTACAAAACCGCTCGTTCGGGGTTCTTCAACATCCCGAACTTCAAGGATGCCCAGTGCCTCAACTTCTCTATAGGCTACCCGTTCTGATCACTCGTCACTTTCCCCTTGAAGTGCTGGAGCATCTGTGTTCTCATTCTGCTTCAGGTTTCTCCTTGCATCAAAGCGATGAAGGAAGTAATTGAACGCCTCCAAGCCAACAAGCACCATTATCGTAGAGACCGTTGCCAGGAGATACATCCCGCCGCCGCAAGCCATACCGATAGCTGCCGTAACCCACACGCCTGCCGCTGTGGTCAGACCGCGGACCGTGTTCTTTTGGAATATAATGGTACCTGCGCCAATGAAACCGATACCCGTCACCACCTGTGCCGCAATGCGCGATACGTCAAGGCGTATCGGAGACTGGAAGTCATCAGACAGTACGCCCTCAAAGCCGTATGCCGAAATAATCATAAACAATGCCGAGCCCAGCGACACCAGAAAGTGTGTGCGGAAGCCCACAGCCTTCTCACGGTACTCGCGCTCCAAGCCAATCACACCGCCAAGCAGGCATGCTATAAGGATGCGCAGGATAAATTCTATTTGCTGATCCATACTCATGTTATTTATCTGTTTCTGTTACGAATGCATCGGCTTCTGCTGATGCTTCCTTCGTTTTGTCTGTAAGAGCGTTGATACACACCGCACGTGTATCAACGCTCTGTCTTGTTCTTATAATTTCACTCTTCACTCCTCCCTCCCCCAGGGGAGGGCTGGGGTGGGGCTTTCACTCTCAGCTCTTCCACATAGTTACTGATTTTTGCCATCTCGCGTACTATGCGGATATTCTGCGGACAGAGAGGCTCACAATGCCCGCATCCTATGCAATGGTCAGCCTGACGCATACGTGGAACTGCGCGGTCAAGTCCTATCAGATACTGTCTGCGCAGCTTCCTGTATGTCTCATCCATCTGTGTCTGTCGGGGCAGGGTGCCCTCGTTCTTGCACTTGTTGTAATGCACGAAGATGCCAGGAATGTCTATTCCGTACGGACACGGCATGCAGTACTTGCAGTCGTTGCACGGTATCGTCTCTACACCCACTATCTGCTCTGCTATGTCCTTTTGTAGATATTGCATCTCCTCATCCGTGAGAGGCTTGAGCGGACAATAGGAAAGCAGGTTGTCTTTCAGGTGTTCCATGTATGTCATACCCGATAGAACAGTAAGCACTCCCTTCGGCGTTCCAGCATAGCGAAAGGCCCATGAAGCGATGCTGCGTTCTGGATCGCGCTGCTTCAGCTCCTTTACCAAGTATCCGGGCAGGTTGCTCAGTCGGCCGCCGAGCAGCGGCTCCATTATGACAGCGGGGATATTGCGCTTCTCCAGTTCTGCATACAGGTAGCGGGCATCTGTGTTACGGTCGTTGATCTCATCTGCATAATCCCAATCCAGATAGTTCAGCTCTATCTGCACAAAGTCCCACTTATACTTGTCGTGCTGGGACAGCAGGTAGTCATATACCGCTATGTCGCCGTGGTATGAGAACCCTAAGTTGCGTATGCGCCCTGCCTTGCGCTCCTCAAGCAGGAAGTCCAGCACCCCGTTGTCCAGATACCGTCCGTGCAGGTTGTCCATACCGCCCATGCCGATGCCGTGCAGCAGGTAGTAGTCTATGTAATCTACCTGCAGTTCCTTGAACGAGTTGTGATACATCTCAATGCTCTTCTCCCGTCCCCATACTTCCTGGTTAAAGTTAGACAGCTTCGTGGCGATGAAGTATTCCGACCGTTTGTGGCGGTGCAGGGCAATACCTGTGGAGTGTTCCGACATCCCCTTGCAGTAGCCGGGAGAAGTATCGAAATAGTTCACGCCGTGCTCTATGGCGTAATCCACGAGGCGGTTCACCATCTCCTGGTCTATCTCCTCGTTGCTCTCACGCGCCGCATTACCATCCACGGTAGGCAGTCGCATCATGCCATACCCCAGCAGCGAAATTTTGTCATGCGTCTTGGGGTCTGTGCGATATGTCATCTTACCCACAGGCGGTTCTGTCTGGCTGCCTCCTGCATCGGGTATATCGCTACTATTCATATCCTTCTTGCATCCTGCCATCATAGCAGCAGCGCCTACAGCACCGCCGCCTAGCATCTTTATAAACTGTCGTCTGCTCTTATCCATATTCAATTTTAATTCTTCCCTCTTCCCTTAATTCTGCATTCTGCATTTTGCATTCTTAATTACCCTCTTCCCTCCCCCTCGCCTTGGGAGAGGGGGGCGGGGGGTGAGGTATCAACTCTCTTTATGCACCTCATGCCCTTCCACATAAATAGCAGAGAATGGGCGTGCCGGGCACAGGTTTTCACATGCGCCGCATCCTATGCAGCGCGTCTCGTCAACTGCGGGTATGTATGGACTCTCTTCGTCATTGGGGTCTGAGGGCACCATCTCTATTGCCTGCACAGGGCAATGGCGCGCACAGTTGCCGCACTCTACGCTGTCCGTAAGGATTACGCAGTTCTTCTTTATCCACACCGCATGGCCTATCTGCGTAGATACCTTCTTCTCCAGACTGATGGGCTTGATGGCACCGGCAGGACACACCTCCGAACAACGGTTGCATTCAGGGCGGCAATAACCGCGCTCATAGCTCATGACGGGCTGCATGAAGTGAAGCAAATCCGTGCTTGGACGCAACACGCTATTCGGACATTCCGATATGCACAACTGACATCCCGTGCACAGGCGCTCCATATTGCGTGCCGACCCAGAACCTGGCGGGGTGATGGCCGTATTGCGTTGTGGCGCTTTCTTGTCTATAAGCTCAGCCAAGCCTCCGTGTACCTTCTTCTCCTCCTGTGCCAGCGCCACACCCGCCAGCATCGCGCCGGTAGTAAGAAATGCCCTACGTCCGCTGTTGACTCCGTTTCCGTTCTTGCTGTTATCGCCTCCCTTGTTATCGCTCCCACCTTCAGCGCAGCTACCATTATTGCTTTTACTGTTTGTTTCTTCTCCTTCAGCGCAGCTACCGTGCCCTGCGGTTCTCCGCAGGGTAAGCGCGCCCACCTCGTATTTCAGCGCTCCGAACTTGCAGTTGCTTACGCAGTTGCCGCATACTACGCATCGGCTGCTATCCACCGTGTGCGTCTTATAGTCTATGCACGATGCCTTGCACCCCGAAGTGCACAATGTACAGTTGCGGCACTTATCAGCATCAAAGCGCACCTTGAAGAGCGAGAAGCGGCTGAAGAAAGAGAGGAACGTACCGACGGGACAGATGGTGTTACACCACGTGCGACCGTTGCGCCATGCAAGTACGCCTATCACCAGCAGCATCGCTATCGATATGCCCAGCGATGCGGCAGAGCGCAGCCACAGGTCACTTTGGTAAAACATGTAGCTGTCCATCCTCTCTGCAACCCATGCAAACAGATTGTTCATAAACATGTAGATAGGCTGTAGGATATTCGTGGCTATACGCCCGAACGTGGAGTAGGGGGCAAGCAACTGAATCACGATGCTCACTCCGCCCACAAGTGCTGCCACATATAGCGCCAGTACCGCATAGCGCAGCACACGTTTTGCCGGCGAGAAGGTGTAGCGCTTCCTCTTGTTGGCTTTACGCCCTATGCGCGCTATGACATCCTGCATCACCCCCAGCGGGCAGATGACAGAACAATACACACGCCCGAAAACAAGCGTCAGCACCAGCAGCACAGCCGTGATGGCGATGCTGCCACACAGCACAGCCTCAAGAAACTGTATGCGCGCCATCCATCCTACGATGCCGCTGGCCGTACCGGTGAAATCAACGAACAGCCAGATGAGGCCGACAAACATCAGCGTCGCGAGAGTAATACGAATCTTCCTTAGCATCAGTTAGCGAATTTGTTAATTAACTCAACTTTTTCAAGTAAGCAGTAGAAGGAACTCAAGAACTTGTACTTTGTACATTGTAAATTGTACATACCCCGATGCTTACTTCATATAGCAGATATATCGGCAGCGCCACGATGAATAGGGTGAACACATCGGTCGTTGGCGTTATGATGGCTGCCACTATGAGTATTGCTACAAGTGCGTGGCGGCGATATGCGGACATGAGTGATGATGAGATTATCCCCATGCGCCCCAGTATGGCGCTTACCACAGGCAGCTCAAACACAGCCCCCATCACGAGGCTCATGCTCAGCAGAGTGTCAACGTAAGACTGGAGCGTGAGCATATTCTCCACGTCGGCGCTCACTTGATAGGTGCCCAGAAAACGCAGCGTCAGGGGGAAAACGACGAAATAGTTCGTCAGCGTTCCTATCAAGAACATCGCGTATGCCGCACCTACTATCCACACCGCATAGCGGCGCTCCTGCCTGTATAGGGCCGGAGAGATGAAGTGAAACACCTCATATATTATATAAGGTGAAGCCAACAGCAGTCCCGCATAGAGTGCCGTGTGCACGTGTACCATAAACTGCTCCGTCAGTCCCGTGTTCATCAGATGCAGGAAGAACGGCTCCGTCTCCATCAACCGATATGTGATGAAATCGCTGCTCCTCGGTGCCAGCACTACGGCGAACAGCCAGTCCTTCATTACGAAAGCACCCACGGCAAATACCACCGTCACCACCGCCGCGCGCAGCAAGGCTGAGCGCAACACGTCAAGGTGATCCCAAAAAGAATACATCTCTTCATCCGCGCCTAACCGTGAGGCTCGGGATGGGGCATCTCCCCCTCGCCCCTTGGAGAGGGGGCCGGGGGGTGAGGTTTACTCTTCACTCTTCACTCTTCACTCTCGTCGCCTTCCTTCATGCCGTCCTTGAAACTTTTTACGCCGCGTCCAAGACCGCGCATCATCTCGGGTATCTTCTTACCCCCGAAGAGGAGCAGAATGATAAAAGCGATAATCAGTATTTCCTGTATGCCTAATCCAAACATAGATTTACACTTTTAGTTTTTGTTTGTTAGTTGGTTTGTAGGTCTGTGTGCAAAGTTACACATTTTTCTGTATTCTTCAAACATTCTGTGAAAAAAAACTTTCAACCGCACAGGTCGTTTTTTGAAACAAACAAACGAATGTGATATTTTTTGTAAAGACTAATGCATATCTAAGGTGGGGGATAAATGCCCATGCATCAGTATGTTCTGTCTGTTGATAATAATAGCAGCAACCTTTAGAATTATTGCGGTTAAAGGGAATAAAATGAAAAAAATGACGTTTCCGTAAAAAACGATAGGGCTGAAGTGTCTTATATATAGAAGCGCCTTGAGAATAGGGCGCAAATGTGAACAGACTGATATGCTAAAACAGAGAATACTTGAAAACAGCAATCCCGCGCATGGCGACCAAGAGAGTTTGGGGGTGGCTGAGCGTAAGCAATTTGTCGAACTGCTTTTCCGACAAAACTACGGCAGGATGATTCATCTGGCCAGAGTCTTGCTAGGCAATGACGAAGAGGCAGAGGACGTGGTGCAGGATGTATTCCTGCGTGTGGCGAATAGTGAGATGCCGCCTAAGAACCAGGGATATCTGCTCGTAGCTGTACGTAATGCCTGCCTGAACAGAATAAGGCAGATGCGGCTCAGGGAAAGGGTGAAAGGCCTGATGCCAATTGAGGATGAGGCTGATATGCAACCCATAGACAAGCGCCTGGAGCGTTTAGATGAGATTGCTGCTTATGTGGACGAACAGTTGGGGGAACCGCACCGCAGTATCTTTCGCCTCCGTTTTGACGAAGACCTGACCATAGCGGAGATAGCCAGCAGGCTTGGGCTGAATCAAAGTACCGCCTACAAGTATCTCATGCAGAGCATTCAGCAAATCAAAAACCACTTCAAAAAAATAAAATAACAATGGAAACGACAAACGAAAACATTCGCATACTGCTGGAGATGCTCGACAATCCTGATGCTTACTCAGAGCAGGAAATCCGTGACATCATCAACCGTGATGACAATACACGCGAGACCTATCGCCTCATGACAGAAGCCAAACGCAGCAGAAGACATTGTCAGGACAACAAGCCTGTCGATATAGATGCCGCGTGGCAGAGATTCTGCACTACTGCATATCCAGCGGAGCAGCATAAGTCTCAGGCCTCAATTCTCTATCCTCGATTCAGAAAGATAGCTGCCTCCATTGTGGGTGTGCTCCTTGTGTCGGGTATCGCCTTTGCAGCCATCCACATAGTCAGTCAGTATCAGAAGCAAAAGCCTCCTATGACCGAGGCTGCAGACACTACTGCGGCAGCAAATTCCTCCCCCTTCACTCTTCACTCTTCACTTGCCGAAGACACCATTGCCATTGAGCCCGTCACCTATGATAATATCCCACTGGAGAAGATGTTGCCGGAGATAGCTGCGCACTACAACGTCAGGGTGACATTCCTCAGCGACGAGGCCCGTGGGCTCCGCTTTCGCTTTGTGTGGAATCCGCAGCAGGGGATAGGTCAGGTCATCAGCGATCTCAACCAGTTTGAGCGTCTGACCGTTACGCTGAATGATAATGAAATGACCATAAAGTAGTAAAGTGCCATGAACAGATATATTACAACTCTCCTAACCTTCGCCCTGCTATTGGCTGTCAGCGCACGGGCGCAGCAAATTGTAAAGGGTAAATACGTAAATGGCAAATATAATAATGTGTCGCTCTCTGTAGCCCTCAGCGGTCTTGCTGAGCAACAGAAGGAATATGCCATCATGTTCCTCTACAACGAGCTGGAGGACTTTCGCATCACCACCACCATACATCGCAAGACATTGCCTGATGCCATTCAGCAGATGATAGGCTTTTACCCTATCCGCATGACTGTATATGAAAGCACACAGGAGGAAGGCCTGCAAGAAGGCAGGCATGGTGCGGGAATGAAGAAAATATTCGTGGAGTGCATCCACAAGACCGACCATCGCCTGACCGGTAATGTCATAGACGAGCAAGGGCGCCCCGTGGCCTATGCCAACATTGCCGTGCTTAATCCTGCTGATTCTGTGCTGCTTAGCGGCGGGGTGTCGAATGAGAGCGGATACTTCGCCGTTCCCATAGAGCAAGACAAGGTGCTTGTCCGTATCACCTACGTCGGTTACAAGAGTATCTGCAGGCTGTGCGAGAAACCCGAGGTGGGTACTCTCAGGATGAGGCCTGACAACTATACCATCAATGGCGTGGTGGTGCAGGGCGAGCGTCCCAAGGTGCAGATGCAGGGAAACACGCTTGTGATGAATGTGGAAGGCACGGTCATGGAGCGTCTGGGCACAGCAGAGGATGTGCTGTCGCGAGTGCCGACAATCTCGAAGAACGGAGAAGGCTTTGAAATCCTCGGCAAGGGTGCGCCGATCATCTATGTGAACAACCGCAAGCTGACCGACCTGAATGAGCTGCGTAACATCCAATCGGACAATATACGCAATATAGAGGTCATTCAGAATCCCGGTGCCCGATATGATGCTTCGGTCAACTCAGTTATCGTTATCCACACCAAGCGCACAGCTGGCGAAGGTCTTGGTGTAGAACTGACATCGTGGAGCCGCAAGGGGCGTGGCTACGTCAACAACGAGCGCATAAACCTGACTTACCGAAAGGGAGGCCTGGAATTGTTTGCCAACCTCTTCGGAGCCTATAACAAGAGGGTGGAGAAGGGCAACTACGAGCAGGCCGCCTTTGCCGATACGCTGTGGTCCGTCACCAATCGCAATGAGTCCACGGCTCGCAACCCGTATTTTGAAGGACGCGGCGGCTTCAACTATCAGCTGAATGACAGTAATTCGCTTGGCGGTTTCTATCAGCATACCTATGACTACGTGAAGACATGCTACGACAATTCCGATGACTTGCAGGCTGACGGCATCCCATACGACCATCTGCACAACAGCGGAATCCGTCGTGACAGGAACACACCCAAGCATCAGGCAAACCTTTATTATATAGGAAAAGTGGGGCGGTTCTCCTTTGACTTCAATGCCGACTACACTTCCTACAAGCGGCAGAGCAGCAACGGGCAGCGGGAACAGAGCCTCAATTACGAAGACCGCGACGTGAATACCGAGACAAATACGCGTGGCAGGATGGTGGCTGAGAAGCTTATCGTCAGCTATCCGTTGTGGAAGGGCGAGCTGTCCATAGGTGAGGAATATACCAATACCCGCTGGAGCAGCAGCTTTGAGAACGTGGAGGGCTATATAGCAAACAGCCAGAATGAGCAGCATGAGAGCAATATGGCTCCGTTCGTGGAGCTGCGACAGCGGTTAGGGCGCTTCCAACTGCAGGCAGGTCTGCGCTATGAGCATGTATCGTCTGACTACTATGTCAACGGTCTCCGTCGTGACGACCAATGCCGCACCTACGATGATCTGTTCCCCGCCGTCGCCCTATCGACTTCGGTCAGGAAGGTGCAGCTCTCCCTGAGCTATGCGAAGCGCACGAACCGCCCCGCATACTGGCTGCTGAACAACGACGTGATGTATGAGAACCGACTGAACAGGGTGATGGGTAATCCCTATCTGCGACCTGTGAAGTATCACAACCTGAACGCCATGGCGATGTGGAAGGGCTTCTATCTGACCGCCAACTTTGTGCATTGCATAGACCCTTTTATGTCTGTTATGGAGAGCATGGAGCAGGACAGCAAGGTAAACGTCGCCACCACCAAGAACTACAACGACTGCGACTGGCTCATCCTCACGCTGGGGGCGCAGCGCGATGTCAGGCTGGTAGAGGGCGTGACGTGGACGCCGCAGTATAATATCACGCTGATGAAGCAATGGGTCACGACCACCTTTAACGGTCAGGATATGCACCTCAACACACCGATGCTGTCGCTGCAACTGGGCAACATCGTCTCCCTGCCTCACGACTGGCTGCTGCAGGCTGATTTCAACATGCATACGCACGGCTATACCGGCTCTAACTTCAAGATAGAGACCACCAATGCGATGCTGTCACTTAGCGTCAGCAAAGACCTGTTCAAGCGTCGCCTGAACATCAAGCTGACGGGCAGCGACCTCTTCAACCAAGGTGCGGGCTACGGCACATTCTACTTCAGCCGCATGAAGGTGACTAAGGCTGAGGACAACGACACGCGTTCCGTCATTCTCTCCCTGCGTTACCGCTTCAACGTCACTCCGTCAAAATATCGCGGCACCGGCGCCGGTAATACAGAGAAGAACAGACTGTAACTATTATTGAGAGCGTTCTTCATGTGTCATCGAGTTTTTCCTGCTTCAAAATTCTATGTTGAAGGACGCTCTTACCTATCTCTTTACATGTTATTATGAGCCTTAGCCTTGCATCGGCAAAGACATTCTCCCAATTAAGAACAATTAACGCCCAATGGCGCAAGATTTTATGAGTCACTACGTTTTATCAGGTAGAACATTAACAACGATATGACACCGAAAATGAAATCATTGAAGATTCTGAGACTTTGTTTGGTGATGCTGACGGTAGCATCACCATCGGTTGCTCAGACCTCGTTTGATTCTGAAGGAGGTTGCCTGAATGTCGTTGATGTTTCTTATGCCAAAGGGCTTGGAGAATATGGTGACGGCGGCATCTCCGCAAACTACCTGCACGAAAAGTTCATCAATGATCGCTTCAGCATAGGACCCGGTGCAGGATATAGTTATCACCAAAAGTATAAGTTTTCTGCAATCCTCATCTATCTCAGCACCCACTATTTCTTTCTCGACAAGCGGTTTTCCCCCTTTGTTAATCTGCGCCTTGGAGGATATGCCATGTTCAATACGAAGAACGTAGGAGCAAACGAGAAGTACTCCCTTTCAAAAGAAAAGCAGAGCTTCAGCCTGTATTTCTCGCCGAGCGTGGGCCTGAAGATACACGTCACACCCAGCATAGGCATCATGGCATCGGTAAGTGACGAGTCCTATCTCGTGAATAATGCTTATGACACTCAAAGCAACGGTTACAAAAGCAAACTGGTTCACGGTTTGGGAATCAGTATTGGAGCGTGCTTCCAGATTAATGGGTGGTAGAAACATTTTCAAATCCGACTGAGCCAACACACAGGCAGACGGAAATACTGCCCCCTATGATTACCAGTTGTTAATTGTTAAAATCCATCCCCGAAAAGTGTTAAAACGGGGCTTATAATTTTTGTGATTTTCCCCATTGGGAAATGTATTCTAGAGACGCGAAGCTGCCTTTCTGGTGGCGATAGCCTACTTTTCTGGTGGATGTAAGTAACTTTACTGGTGGCGCTGACCTACTTTAGTCATGTGATAGTAGGTCTTTTACCCTGTAATAGTAGGTCTTTTACCCAGTAATAGCAGGTCTTTCAGAGGGTAAAAGACCTGCTATTAGGACGGAAAATTGTTGGTTTTCGGTAGTGGATTGTTCTGTTTTTCTGTAAAGAGGCAAAGGGCGTTGGCTCTTGACCTTGTGCTTCCGGGGTGTGGTAGTAGGTGTGTTTGGAGCTAACTCGCTTGAAGTCAGGGTGTTCTGCGGTTGTGGCTGTTTTTGCGTCCGATTGAGACAGAAATCGTCAAAAAATGCGCAAATTTTGGATTGAGGGAGAGTTTGCTCGCAAATTCTTAACGAGAGAGGACGAATCCGAAATCGTTCGTTTGCGATTTTAACACTTTTCGGGGCCTGATTTTAACATTTGGGGAAATGCGACTCATTAACTGTTATTGGTGCGTTGTGTTGCCGCAGGCACTCCGCTTTGGATATACAATAGAAAAAACAAGCTCTTTCTCTTGTATATCTCAAAACTTAATCGTAACTTTGCGCCTGATAATCGGGCGGTCGTGAGTTTACTCACGCTTGGCATAAACATAGCAGGCATCGTGATGCGCTCGCTTATTCGCTGTCCGACAGCATCTTTTCTGCGAAAAGAAACTTAAACAATATAAACTAAAACTCACCTTTTATGAACAACATTCCAAGTGTATTCTGGCTTGTGCCTGTGGCATCTCTGGTGTCGCTGGGTATGGCTATGTCTTTCTATCTTCAGATGAAGAAGGCCGATGAGGGCACCCCGCGTATGAAGGAAATTGCTGAGCATGTGCGTCACGGCGCTATGGCTTATCTGAAGCAGCAGTACAAGGTTGTGACGATGGTCTTCATCGTGTTGGCCGTAATCTTCTCCGTGATGGCTTACGGCTTCCAGTTGCAGAACCCGTGGGTGCCGTTTGCATTCCTTACCGGTGGCTTCTTCTCAGGTCTTGCAGGCTTCTTCGGCATGAAGACAGCCACTTACGCCTCTGCCCGTACCGCCAACGCAGCACGCAAAAGCCTGGATGCCGGCCTCAAGGTGGCATTCCGCTCAGGTGCCGTGATGGGATTGACAGTCGTGGGACTTGGATTGCTCGACATCGCTATATGGTTCGTGGTGCTCAATGCAGCAGGCGTTAACAGCCTGATCACCATTACTACGACGATGCTGACATTCGGCATGGGTGCCTCTACGCAGGCTCTCTTTGCGCGTGTCGGCGGCGGTATATACACGAAGGCAGCCGACGTGGGTGCCGATATAGTAGGCAAGGTGGAGGCAGACATACCTGAGGATGACCCGCGTAATCCTGCTACCATAGCCGACAATGTTGGTGACAACGTGGGCGACGTAGCCGGAATGGGCGCTGACCTCTATGAGTCATACTGCGGTTCCATACTCTCTACCGCCGCTCTGGGCGCTACGGCATATCTCGGCACACAGCTGCAGCTGAACTATGTCATAGCTCCGATGATCATCGCGGCTGTGGGTATATTCCTCTCGCTCTTCGGCATCTTCCTCGTAAGGACCGAGGAGGGCGCCTCAATGCGTCAGCTGCTGCACTCGCTCGGCGTGGGTACCAACGTATCGGCGGCGCTGATTGCGGTGGCTACATTCGCTATACTCTATCTGCTGGGCATACCAAACTGGATATACGTCTCATGTTCCGTAGTCGTAGGCCTGCTGGCTGGTGTCATAATAGGTCAGGCAACGGAATACTATACCTCTCACTCCTACAAACCGACGCAGGAGATTTCCGCTGCATCGCAGACAGGCGCGGCTACAGTAATAATAAAAGGTGTAGGCACGGGCATGATTTCCACTATGGTGCCTGTGGTGACTATCTCTGTGGCAATCATGCTGTCTTACCTCTGCGCCAACGGTTTCAACCTGGATGTCAATGCTGAGGCTCTGTCCAAGGGACTCTATGGCGTTGGTATCGCCGCTGTGGGAATGCTATCGACGCTTGGCATCACGCTGGCAACAGACGCATACGGTCCTATAGCCGACAATGCCGGCGGTAACGCCGAGATGTCGGAGCTGGGCGAAGAGGTGCGCAAGCGTACCGACGCGCTGGATGCTCTGGGCAACACGACAGCAGCTACGGGCAAGGGCTTCGCTATCGGCTCAGCAGCGCTGACGGCTCTGGCGCTCTTGGCGTCTTACATAGAGGAGATAAAGGAGGCCGTGCAGCGCCTGGCAAACGCAGGCGACCAGCACATGGCAGAGGTTCTGGGACAGATTGGTGACATTCCGTCGTTCATGAACTACTTCCAGGTGAACCTGATGAACCCGAAGGTAATCGTGGGTGTCTTCATCGGTGCTATGGCGGCATTCCTGTTCTCCGGCATCACAATGGGAGCCGTAGGACGTGCTGCGGAGGATATGGTGAAAGAGGTGCGCAGGCAGTTCCGCGAGATTGCCGGCATCCTCGAGGGTAAGGCAACGCCTGACTACGGTCGCTGCGTGGAGATTTCCACACGCTCGGCACAGCGCGAGATGATATTCCCGTCGCTCCTCGCCATCATCATACCTATCGTGGTAGGCCTCCTTCTTGGCGTAGCAGGAGTGCTCGGACTCCTCGTGGGAGGTCTGGCAGCAGGCTTCACACTTGCCATCTTCATGTCAAACGCAGGTGGTGCGTGGGATAATGCAAAGAAAATGGTAGAGGAAGGCAACTTCGGAGGCAAGGGCTCAGAGTGCCACAAGGCTACCGTAGTGGGCGATACCGTAGGCGATCCGTTCAAGGATACATCCGGTCCGTCACTCAATATCCTCATAAAACTGATGTCGATGGTGAGCATCGTAATGGCGGGCCTCACCGTTGCGTTCATATAAAAAGCCCCACCCCAGCCCTCCCCTGGGGGAGGGTGAGGGAAATCAGGCATCATCCTGAAGCCTTCACTTATAGAGATAACTTATCATATAGCTTTTAGCTTACCAGTAAGAAACGTTGATTTACCCTAACAATTACGAAAAGAAAATAGGCTTTGACGAGCTGCGCCGGTTGCTGCGCGGCAACTGTATGTGCACCCTCGGCTGGGAGCGGGTGGGGGAGATGTCGTTTATGACAGATGCCTCAGAGATTAACCGCAGCCTGGCAGAGGTGCGTGAGTTCCGCCGACTGAAGGAAGAGAAGGAAGAGGTGCCGCTGGAGTTCTTCTTTGATGTGAGGCAGAGCGTGGCGAGACTGAAGCTGCGCGGCACGCATCTGGAGGAGCAGGAGATGTATGAGCTGATGCGATGCCTGCAGACGATAGAGGGTTTTCAGGGGTGCATAGCGCCTGAGAGCGAGACTCCCGAATATCCCTTCCTGTGGGAATTGGTGCGCGATGTCAATCCTTATCACGACATATCAACGCGTATCGACGGCATTCTGGATAAGTACGGCCACCTGAAGGATAACGCTTCGCCGGCACTCTTTCGTGTCAGGGGAGAGTTGAGACGTACGGCCGGCAGTATCTCGCAGACCCTGAACGGCATACTGAAGAAGGCTCAGCAAGAGGGCATCGTGGAACGTGACGTCACTCCGACAATGCGCGACGGACGCCTCGTGATACCTATTGCACCGGCCATGAAGCGACGCATCAACGGCATAGTGCACGATGAGTCAGCTACGGGTAAGACGCTCTTTGTGGAACCTACGGCAGTCGTGGAGGCGAATAACCGCGTCAGGGAACTGGAGGCAGAGGAGAAGCGTGAGGTGATACGCATCCTGTCAGAGGTGAGCGGGGAGATACGCCCGCATGCCGAGGGCGTGCTGCAGTCAATGAAACTGCTGGCAGAGCTGGACTTCATACAGGCAAAAGGACAGCTGGCGGCAGAGCTGAATGCTATCGAACCCGTGGTGACAGACCATCCGCACATAGACTGGATTAATGCCGTTCACCCGCTGTTGCGACGCTCTTTGCAGAAGCAAGGGAAGGATATCGTACCCCTGAACCTCAACCTGAACCCCGCTTCTATCCTCATCATATCGGGTCCAAACGCCGGCGGTAAGTCTGTATGCCTGAAGACTGTGGGACTGCTGCAGTATATGGTGCAATGCGGACTGAGTGTACCCATTGACGAGAGAAGCACTATGGGCATCTTCCGCAACCTGATGATAGACATCGGCGACGAACAAAGCATAGAGGATGACCTATCTACCTACTCATCGCACCTGCAGAATATGAAGGCGATGATAAAGCAGGGCGATGACCACACCTTATTATTAATAGATGAGTTCGGTGCCGGCACGGAGCCGCAGATAGGCGGTGCGCTGGCAGAGTCGATACTCAAGCAGTTCTGGCAGCATAAGACATGGGGCATCATAACCACCCACTACCAGAACCTGAAGCACTTTGCCGAGGAACATCCCGGCGTGACAAACGGCGCCATGCTCTATGACCGTCACCAGATGCAGGCCCTCTTCCAGTTGCAGATAGGAAGGCCGGGCTCATCGTTCGCTATAGAGATAGCACGCAAGATAGGTCTGCCCGAGGAGGTCATCAGCGATGCCAGCGAGATTGTGGGCAGCGACTACATACAGAGTGACAAGTACCTGCAGGACATCGTGAGGGATAAGCGCTACTGGGAGCACAAACGCCAGACGGTGCACCAAAGGGAAAAGGATATAGAGAAGACCATCACGAAGTATGAAAGCAGCGCCCTGGAGATAGAACAGGAGCGAAAAGCCATACTGCGCCGCGCTAAGGAGCAGGCGGAGGAACTGCTGAAGGAAGCCAACAGGAGGATAGAAAACACTATCCGCGAGATCCGTGAGGCTGAGGCAGAGAAGGAACGTACGCGCCAGTTGCGAGAGGAGATGCAGGAGTTCCGCGAGGAGGTGGCCGACATCGATACTAAGGCTAAGGATGCTGCCATAGAGAAGAAGATGCAGCAAATCATAGCCCGCAAGGAGCGGCGCGAGAAGAAGAAAGCTCAGGCTGCCAAAGAAAAAGCATCACAACCTGTCCAGACAGCTGAAAAACCGGCGGCTCCGTCAGCCGACGAGATGCCTAAGATAGCCAAGAAACTCGTCAGCGGAAGCGGAGAGTGGGTGCAGGTGAACGGTAAATGGAAACTTCTCCTGGCCGGAGGCAAGCAGGGCAAGGCTGCCGCAACGCCTACGGAAGAGCAGATTACGAAGTCGAGCCGCATGACGCGCAATGTCATAGACGAACACCGCAGCACCTTCCGGCATGAGATTGACGTGCGAGGCTACAGAGGTGACGAAGCCGTGATGGAGGTGCAGCGCTTCATAGACGATGCCATTCTGATGGGAGAGTCGCAGGTGCGCATTCTTCATGGTAAGGGCAACGGCATCCTGCGGCAACTCATAAGGCAATATCTCAACACCGTCCCCAATGTCCTGGGCTGCAGAGACGAGCATGTACAGTTCGGCGGAGCAGGTATAACAGTTGTGGAAATAGGGTGAGTGAAAAGTGAAGAGTGAAAAGTGAACTTTCCGATTAAGCGAGAGCCATGATGCTCGCATCAATGGCCGAGCGTGAGGAAAGTCAAACGAAGTTTAAGAGTGAAGAATTAAGCTTTAATCGTGAAGATTTCCCTGCGGTCCCAGGTGCTCCAATACTTTAGGGCAAGCTGCCTTACATAAGTCCAGTAAGGCTCCGTGTGTCCATACATGTTGATGCCTTTAAGTATATCTTTTTCTATTTGTTTGCGATATACATCCTTCAGTTCTATACGGAAGGATATGTTTTGTTTGCCTTTGACATAGCTGATTAATGCTGATGGATTAGCTTCGCCTGTATCTGAAATGCTTATTAAGCCGTGCCCAAGGGTAGAACCCGTACTGATCTGCAGGCCATCGTTCATGCAACTGATGGGTGGGTGGCTGCCGGCATAGGAGATAATTGAAGGTTCGTCTGCATACCCCTCAGCCTCAAGAATCTCCTTCGCTCTGAGTCCCATCTTCACTCCTATGGTGGAGTAGATGCCAAGGTGCCCGTGTATCTCGTTGGTGAGAACTACCAACCGCCATTCCCTAATGCCGAACCGCTCTTGCGTGACGCGAAGAATGGCATTAACGTCATCAGCATAGAGCGACTCGGGCAATTGGAATGAAGTCAAAACATTATTGCCAATCATTGTTGTCAACCTCTGTTATCAATTATTTTTGCAACCATTTCAGCAACAGGTATCCTCCGAAGAGCTGTACGATGAGTCCCGGATAGCCTAAACGCACATCCTGAAGGGCGTGCTGCAGGTCATAAGCGAGAAACTCTGCTATCATTCCCACACCTTGATATAACAAGATAACAAGTGCAAGTGCAGCTAAAGTAACAGCCCCTCCACGCTTTCGGGATATATAGGCAGCGGCAAGAGCCAGCGCAACAGATTTGAGTAATATAGCTGGCAACGCCGTTGCAGGAGGCATTCCAAAGAGCAAACTGTTGATGATAGGCGACCCTACTGCGGTAAGGATGCCCACCTGCCATCCGTAGCGATAGGCTGCTATGAGCGTGAAGAAATATATAGGCAGGAATATGAGTCCGCCCTGAGGAATGAGATGGCACAACTGTGGCAACAGAAGATTGCCGATGATAAAGGCTGTTGCGAGCAGATATGCCCTTATGTCGGTGAATGGTATGGTGGTAGCAATACCTGTAGGTTGATTTGTTCTCATATTGATTGTATGCTGTTAAGATGTTATTTTGATGATTATATGTTATTAAATTACGTACTCCACCTGTTCTTCCTGTATGGAGTATAGCTTTTCGTATATCTTCTTTCTGTACTGCAGCGTAGCGGGAGTGTTGCGTCCCCTTGGCTTTGGCAGGCGTATATCGTATATCTTTTCGATGTGTCCGGGAGATGACTTCATGACGAATACACGGTCAGCCAGATAGACAGCCTCCTCAATGTCGTGAGTCACAAACACTACGGTCTTATTCTGTTCCTTTACGATGCCCAGCAGGTCATCCTGCAGTTTGTTGCGGATGATAGGATCAAGGGCTCCGAAGGGCTCATCCATGAATATACATTCCGGATTGACGGCCAGACCGCGTGCTATTGCCACACGTTGCTGCTGTCCTCCTGATAGTTGTGCGGGGAATTGGTTCTCAAATCCCTTTAGTCCTACCAGTTCGATGTACTGCAGCGCCTTCTCCTTACGTTCTGATTCCTTCAGATGGTGCGTCTCAAGTCCGAGTTCTACATTCTTCTGCACATTCTTCCAGGGCAGCAAGCCGTAATGCTGGAATATCATGATGTTGCGTGGAGAAGGACCGGTCACAGGTTCTCCTCCTATCGTTACGGTGCCCCCCGTTGGCTTCTCAAAGCCTGCAAGGATATTGAGGATGGTAGATTTGCCGCAGCCCGAGAAGCCAAGCAGACAGATGAACTCTCCTTTCTCAATCTCAAAGTTGACATCGCCCAATACATGCTGCACGCCGTTCTTTATGGGGAAGTCTTTTTTCAGATGTTCTACTTTTATATAAGCCATGAATTATTCATTATGAATTATGCACTATGAATTATGAATTAATTACTCTTTCCGCCCCCACAGACGTAGCACACTCAGCTCAAATCGCCCTATAAGTATGTCAAGCACAAAGCCTATCACGCCGATTACCAACATTGTGGCAAGCAGAATATCTGTGCGCAAGTTATTGCGGGCATCTATTATCATGTATCCCAGGCCGGATTGTGTACCGACCATCTCGCCTGATACGAGAAAGATCCACGAAGTGCCGAGGGCTATATGCAGCGAGTTTGCTATCTGTGGGAATATCGCGGGTAGTATAATCTGAAATACTGTCTTTGTGTGTGAGATGCCATAGTTTCTTGCTACCTTGAGATAGATGTCATCAACCTTGTGCGTCGCACTTGCAGTGGTGAGCATCACGGGGAAGAATCCGGCGAGGAAAATAATGGCTATAGCCGGTGCATCGCCTATGCCGATGAGCAGTACGATGATGGGCATCCATGCTACGGGGGCGATGGGGCGTATCATTTGCACCACCGGATTGACCAAACGGAACAGTATATTCACATTGCCAATCAGCAGACCCACAGCCACTCCAAACACAACCGAGATGAGGTAGCCAATCACAAAGCGGTACATACTGCTGGCAATACCGTCCAGCAGTACGCCGTTTGAGCCTATCTCCACCAGCGCCTGCACCACCTTCAGCGGCGAGGGCAGGAGTGCTTCATCAAAGTTGCCCACTATGATGGCCAGCTGCCATAACGCTATTGCCAGCACAAATGAGGCTGTTGTATATAGAACTGTCTTCATTTTCGGAGTATATTACTTTGCAACAAACTCATCAAAGGAAGGTGGATTGTCAAGTATTCCGTATTGCTTTACCTTTGAGGAGAGATTGGAATAGGCTTCTTCGGTGATGTCAAGTTTTGAGTAGTCAATCCATTTCAGCGATTGCTGCAGCACATCGTCGGGCTGTTTCAGTATCTGTTTTGCCACGGTGAGAGCCTTGTCCTTGTCCTCCAGATGTTTGCCGTTACTGCGGTATGCCGTTATCACTTTGTCTATGAGTTCTTTTTTCTGCTTGTATGATGCATCATTTACCACCAATCCGCAGCAGATGGAGTTGGGCCATAGTTCTTCACTCCTGTAAAGCACCTTGCCATTAGCCACTTTCAGACCCATCGCTCCAAACGGTTCTGCCACGCAATAGCCTGCAATTTGGCCTCTAGACAGAGCACTTGGCATCTCTGGCGGAGCAAGTTCCACCACGTTAACGTCGCTTATGGTCAAGCCTCCTTTGGCTAAAGCCTCTTGCAAAAGTATGTGGTGAGACGATGCTCTGTGGGGTATAGCAAACGTCTTGCCTTTCAAATCTTTTACGGAGTTGATGCCCTCAGACACCACTATCACGTTACCATCGGTGTGTCCCAGTGCTACGGCGGTCAGACCTATGCCCTGCGCCTTTGCAGCCATAGCCAGTTCTATCAGGACACTGGCTCCATCCACACGCCCCGTGTTGAGGGCATCAAGCAACTCCGGCCATGAGCCGTACCTTACTAATTCCACCTCTACGCCCTCCGCATCCTGCAACTCAACCAGTGGCAGGGCGTGCGTGATAGGAAGATATGCTATGCGCACAACGTCCTTACTCTCTTTCTTGCCACATGACACCGCGAGTGCCAGCGCTGCGACAAACAATAAATAATATATTCTTCTCATAAAATTATGCATTATGAATTCTGAATTTTGCATTATTAATTCTGAATTTTGAATTAGCTCCATCCCAACGCCTTTCTCTTTGCGTTGAGGTCATCCACCAGCTGCTGAGCCAGCTCCTGCGTATCAACATTCACTACCATCTCAGAGCCAAGGATGGGTTTTGTGCCCGTTGCCATAAATTCATGCACGTTTGGCGCGCCCTGTGTTGGGGCATATACGCTGTGGTAGGAGTTCATGCCCAACAGCCTGAAGGCAAGTGCTGCACAGATACCTTTCTCGTTGCTCCACTCTGGAGACATGAAAGCATACGGCAAATCCTTTATCGCTATGCCCAAGGCTCCGCTGATACCGTTGAAGAAGCCGCTTGCACGGGCATTGTCCAAGCATTCTCCGAGATGCCATACAGGGGGTATGTTGCCGTGCTCTTCGCAGAATCTGCGCAGGTCATCGCCTGTATATTCCAACGCCTTAGATGAGCAGTAGCCTAACTTTAGCAACGCAAACGATGCACACCCGTTGGTGAGTATCAGTATATTGTTCTTCAGAAGTGTTTCTGCTGCCTCCACGATGTGCTTCTCATACACTAAGCGCGGATTGTTACAGCCCACGAGATTTACGATGCCGCGTATCTTTCCCGTTCTCAGGGCATCGGCCAGGTCGCGTAAACCACGCTCAAAGTGCTGTGCGGCCCACTCTACGGAGAATCCCATCTCGGCTTCCACCTCATACTGTGGTATCTTCACCGGCACATCACGACGGTCCTGAAAAGCCTCAATAGCACGCAGTATGATTTTCTGTGCCAACTCCTTTATTTGGCCTATATTGGAGTGCTCATGGTCAAAGCCATAGTGCTCGGCCCCTGGCAGACGTGCTGAGTCGCTTGTTGTCACCACCACAGTACGGAAACACTTTGCCACATCCATTATCGTTGGGAATACATCCTGAACATCAGCCACCCACAGGTCCAGTGCTCCGGTACCCAAAACGAGTTCAGAACCAACGGCATTGCTTAGTGGTATCACGCCTCCGTAGCGGTACATGGCGCTAAGTCCTGAGCAGCAGATGCCGTAGAACTGTATGCCCTCAGCACCGGCCTCGCGAGCCTTCTGCTGATACTCGTCGCTTTGTCCGAGTTTCACAATCTCCCGAATAAGCAGCGGGGAGTGTCCGTGAACGGCTATGTTCACCCATCCTTTCTTCAGCGCACCCAGGTTGACCTTCGACGTGCTGCGGTGTGGTAAGCCGTATAGACAGTCCATCGCTATGCCAGACCCCAGACACGATGTCCATGCAAAGCTGACACCTGTGCGCAGAAACTGCTGCATCACGTTGCGCCAGTCGCCATCGGTGCCCGTAGTGGTGCGGTGTAGCGACTCAAACACCTCGTGATAGGGCGATATGGGTATGATGCCAGCCTTCTCCCATGCGGCTATGCGTTCCTTTGGAGCGTGGCTGTAGATGGTCTTGTGCTTACCCGGTACGGTGCGGCTAAGGTCCTCAAGCAGTATGTCTGCAATCTCGCCTGCCAGTTCCTTTACGCTCTTGCCCTCGGTGTTGAGGCCGTAGGTCTTTGCTTCTGCCAGGATTTTCTTCTCTCCCTCAATGTCTATAGGAGCTTTACCCTCAGCAGCATACTTCAATGCCAACATCGATGCCCTGCCGCGTGCGCCGTGACTTGCAGTCCCTGCAGCAAGGTGGCGCAGCAGGTTGCGCGCTGCTATCAGGTCGGCATCAGCACCGCATACGCCGCGTGGAGCCTTCTTAGTGATGCGGCATGGGCCCATGAAACAGTTCTTACAACACGTGCCGGCAATGCCGAAGTTACACTGTGGCTGCTGACTGTCAAAGCGGTCAAACACCGTTTCGATGCCCAGCTCCTCCATACGCAGCAACATCTCGCGCACTGCGGGGTCTGGAGTCTGTTCAATAACTTTCTGCTTGTTTGAGAATGTCTTGCGATACTCGTTCACAGCAGACATGTAATCCTTAGTGTCACCATGCACATGTGGGTGCTCGGGGTCGTGATGATGTGCATGGGATGCCTGATGAGCCAGGATTTCCTCATCCGTCTTCTTGCCCGAAAACACCTCCTCAAACTGCTCGTTGAGGTCGTGGTGATGGTGCTCATGGTGGTGATGTAATTCTTCTTTTGCCATTCTTCTTTCCTTATTTTATTATATTCACCTTTATTATAATAATCTCCAGCGACACTTTTCACAGAGAAAAAGGTGAATCGGTTAGGATTTCCGAATGCAAAATTAGTAAGATTGGGATATTACTTCCAAACAATAAGCGTATTTGCAGAATAATATTCTGAGAATTCTGCAAATACGGAAAATTATTCTTTAGTTCGTATAGGGATACCCTTGTGGAGGTTTGGCGCGTGTTACTCTGGTATAGAATCTTGTATAGAGTTAGAAGACGTCAAGCTATGCTTGCGCTTTGGGTTCTCCTGAGCGCCGAATTTCAGGAGGTTGCGTGCAGCAACCTCTACGCTTTTTCCTGATGATGCGCTGATGTTTTTCATTTCTCTGAATGCCTCCTGCGTCTTGTTAAGCATGTCATCAACCTTTGCAAAGCGCTCATAGAACATCTGCACGCGGTCTATGACGGTATTGGCGGCCTTCATCATGTCCTGCTGATTCTCCACCTGTCGCATCTGTCGCCACGTCATCTCCAGTATGCGCAGCATCATATAGAGTGTCTGGCTGCCTGATATTATGACGCCCTTGTCGTATGCTTCCTTCCACAGCGTGGGAGCATTGGACAGAGCCAATTGCAACGCACTCTCTGAGAATACGTACATCATGACGAAATCGAGCCGGTTGCGGTCTGACTTGATGTATGAACTGTAGTTCTTGCGCGACAGTTCATTGACGTGATTGCGCACCGAAGCGATGTGATTCTTCAGTGCCGCTTGGCGCTCTTCTTCTGTTGTTGCGTTGTGATAGTCCTCAAAAGCCTTCAGCGACATTTTGGAATCTATTATGATGTCGCGCTTGTCGGGGAAGTGGAGAATTACATCAGGCACCTTGCGGGTACGATCCTCTTCGTCATATATGGCGCGCCCGAATTCGTCGCGCATCGTCGTCTGCTCCTCAAACTGCACTCCTTCCTCAAGTCCCATATCCTCAAGCAGCTGTTTCAGACGCAGTTCGCCGAAGTTTCCCTGCGACTTGTTCTCTCCTGTCAGCGCCTGAGCCAGTTTGTCTGCGCGTTCACCCACCTCGCGGCTCTGGGTTATGCTGGTCTTGATAGTAGCATCAAGGCGCACCATTCTGTCTGCATGCTCACGCTCGCTCTTCTCCACAGCCTCCTTCATTTGGCTGATACCGTCCTTCAGAGGATTGAGAATGGAGGCCAGTTGCTCGCGGTTCTGCTCAGTCAACTGCTCCGAACGCTCACGCAATATCTTCTCAGATGCCGTGTTCATCTGCTCGCGTATCAGCTGCATCTGCTGCTGCATCTGCTCGGAGTGCTGCTGCTTAATGTCCGCAAACTTTTTCTCTTCCCTCTCTCTTTCATCCCTCATCTGCTGCTCATACTGCTCACGCTGCTCAGTAATCTGTTTCTCATGCAGCTCCCTTTGCTCCGTAAGCTGTTTATCATACTGCTCCCTTTGCTCCGTAAGTTGTTTATCGTACTGCCCGCGCAGCTCCGTAACCTGCTTCTCATGCAGCACGCGTTGCTCAGCAAGTCGCTTCTCATACCTCTCTCTCTCATCAGTCATACGTTTCTCTTCCCTCTCCCTCTCATCGCTCATCTGCTTCTCGTACATATTCTTTATGTCCTCAATGAGCCGTGATGAGCGTGATTTACTGTGCATAGTGCGCACTAATAGCGTACAGAGGAGTACGCATGCAAATAGCATTATCGCTATTGATGTATATAATATAATGTTTGCTTCCAAGGATTATGATGTTTGGTCAATACTTAATTATTCAAGTTTCAGGGTGTCTTTCGACTTCAGAAACTTGGATTAACTATGCATTCTGCATTCTTAATTCTGCATTATGAATTATGCATTCTTAATTATCCCCATCAGGTTCTCTACTATCGTCTCATTGCCTGCCACGATGCTGATGTTGCGGTCATCTCGCAAGGGCTTTATGACGCCTCCTGCCTCTTTCACTATCAGGCTGGCAGCGCAGGCATCCCACGGTTTCAGGTCATACTCCCAATACACGTCTATCGTGCCGAGCGCCACGGAGCAGAGGTCGTATGCTGCGGCACCCATTCTGCGGAATCCTCTCACCTGGGGTATCACCAGCGAAGCCTCCCTCACATTGTTTATCGGATGCGTAGCCTTGTCATATGGGAAGCCCGAAGCCACAACACTCTGCTTCAGGTCCGTCTTTGTTGAAACGTGCAGCCTCTCGGGTGGCAGCAGCTCATCCATGCAAAGGCCCATCTGTATGTACGCTCCCTCGCCCTTGACGGCGGTAAACAGCTCGTCAAGATAGGGTGTATAAACCACCCCCACAACGGGTTCACCCTCGTATGTCACGCCGATGCTGACGCAGAAGATGGGCAGCCCCTGTGAATAGTTGTTCGTACCGTCAAGCGGATCTATCACCCATGCCCAACGCGACTCGTCGTGCAGGTGCTTACCAGTCTCCTCACCAATGATGGAGTGGTCGGGAAACTTCTTGGAAATAGCCTTCACGAGCATGTTCTCACAGGCCTTGTCCACCTGGGTCACAACGTCATAGACGGTGCTCTTGGTCTCCATTTGCAACGATTTGGAGCGGAAATGCTCCATCTGTATCTCTCCGGCCTTGGCCGCCATACTTATGGCAGCAGCCTTTATGTCTTGTAGTGTATATTCCTTTTCCATATATTTTGCGCAAAGTTAAGCATTTTATTCCGATTATCATCCACGCAAACGGAGTAAAAACACTCCGCTTAACGTATTTTATCACAAATCATTCCCGCTATGCGCCATGCGTATCAATACGGAAGAAGGACAAGGTCATCAGCCCTGTCCTCCTTTATCATACTATGAAAGCATCCTCCTTATCGGCGCATCATACCGTTGCTGCTCTTGCCCATGTTCTGAGCTATGTGCTTATTAGCGTGTGTCTTACTGTTCGTTTTTGCCTTGGCCGGGGTGCTGCTCTTTGGCGTTGGTGCGGGAGCTGGCTTGCTCGCATGGTGCTTTGGTGCGGGAGCTGGCTTGCTCACATTGTGATGAGGAGCCGGCTTTGCCACCTTGCGGTCAGCATAGTATCGTGCAGTCTTGCGGTTGTTGCCGCCCTTATAGGTCACATATACCGTCGGATGAGCCTTATAGAAGTGCGTATGGTTGGTGTAGTGCTTGTAGATATGAAGTGTCCGCGTGCCTGTCTCCCATGATAGCGGGCGATAGAAATAGCTCTGTGCCACGTACTTGTTATACTGCCAGGCGGTCAACACATACTGCAGGTCGGTGTTGCGGCGGTCCCACCACGTGCCATACACATCGTTGCGTCCGTTGATGCTCATCAGATAGTCGAGGTTTATCTCATAGACAGCATCATACTGAGCATCTGTCAGGTTCAGCTCATAAGCCATCTTGTCACTCAGGAACAGTGCCTCGTTCCTTACCTTCGTATAGCTCATAGCGTTGGCTGCGATAGTCATCACCATCATCATTGCCATAATCATCATCTTCTTCATAATAATGTCTCCTATTTTTTAATGGGTTAATATATTTGTTTGTTTTATTTCACCGGCAAAGTTCGGCATTCCTTGGCTAATACGCAAAGGATAAGCCCTAAACCGACGGGAGTTTTTCCTACCGTGGAAGAGGAAATCCCCCGTGAGGCTTAATCTGATTCAACTAAAAAAATAGGTTAAAAGAATCTCTGATATTTGGATGCTATAATAAAAAAGCATACCTTTGCAGCATCAAACTAAAAATTTAGTCAAATCAAACATCAAGGATTCTATGCATAAACTAACCGCAAAAGAGGAAGAAGTACTGGAGCTGATGTGGCAATTGGGTGAGTGTGCCCCCAAGGACATCGTGGCTCTCTATGATGAACCGCAGCCTCATGTCAACACCATAGCCACAATGGTGCAGTCATTAGAGCGCAAGGGATACGTTAGTCATCGTCCCCAGGGGCGGGGCTACATCTATTTCCCCATAGTCAGTCAGGATGATTATGGCCGCACAAAGCTGGGCGGATTTGTAGATAGATACTTCAAACACTCTTACATGGAGCTCGTCTCATCCCTCGTGGCAGAGGAGAAGGTAAGCGAACAGGAGCTTCTCGATTTCGTTAAAGAACTGAGACAATCACGTGCATAGTAGCGGCGCAATTCGTTAATTCGTTAATTTGTTAATTAGAATATGGCAGCATTCATTATATATATAATAAGGTGGGCCGTATGCCTTACCATGCTTTACTCCCTTTTCGGGCTCTTCATGAAGCGCGAGACGTTGCACTCCGTGAACCGTATCGTCCTCATGCTCGTCCTTGTATCCAGCATGATACTGCCCCTGATACAGGTTAGCACAACACAGTCAAACATTGTGACACAGGGACGCGAACTGATAGAACAGCAGATCACCAGCGTAAGCCACAGTGCTCAACGGCTCTCCGTTGAGCATCCCGATGGGCTTCCCACAAGCCATCAAAGCGCCGCCGCCCACGTCCCTTCACCCCTAAGGGAAGCTGAAGGGGGCTTTAATTCTCCATTCTCAATGGTCAATTCTCAATGGTCAATGATCAATGATTGGTCGGGGGAGATGTTTATCCTCATCGCCATCGCTATCTACCTTCTCGGCCTCATCGTCTGTTGGCTCCGTTACTTCTGGCAGATGGCTGCTCTGTTGCTACTGATACGCCGCAGCAACAGGATAAGCACAGAGGGAGTGCCCGCTTACGTGCATGTAGTGACCAATCCCGATGTAAAGGCACCGTGCAGCTGGATGCGATGGATTATCCTAAACCCCGCTGACACACGAACCCGTGCCATCATCAGCCATGAGCTTGCCCACGTGCGCTATGGTCACTCATGGGACATACTGCTCTGCGAACTCACATGCCGCATGCTGTGGTTCGTCCCCTTTGCATGGATGCTGCGTCAGGATTTGCGTGATGTACACGAATATCAGGCCGACAGAAACGTCTTGCAGAGCGGCATAAGAGATGAAGAATATCAGCTGTTATTAATAAAGAAAGCAACCAGCACGGGACTGCAGCCTGTGGTGAATGCATTCAACCAAAGTCCAATCAAACGAAGATTCAAAATGATGTACCGCAAACCATCCCGGCGATGGGTGGCCCTAAAAGCCGCCTATCTGCTCCCGCTGAGCGCATTGGCCGTCATCGCCTTTGCCCATCCTAAGGCCCTCAGCGAAATTGAAGAGAAAGTGGAACAGGAGGTTACCAAGTATGAAGCCGTCCTAACAGAGCCTACCGACCCCGCCAGCACCGTGTCTGGCAGTTTCCCCGCCAAGCCAGTTGCTATGCCATCGCAACCCCAGCTGCAGGCATTCTCAGACTCCAACCTGGTAAAGGCTGACCTCGCAGAGTCTGCCCATAGAGTGCTTGGCAGTTTCCCCGCCAAGTCCCCCACCCAGCTCCTCGACAGCACCATGCAGGCCGTGGGAGCCAGAAAGATTGCCGAAGGCACCTACATCGGCCACTTCCAGCCCAACCTGAACAACGACACCGTGCGCATAGCCCGCGCCACCATCCTTGACAGCGAGTCAAAGCAGACAGGCGAACACCTCTTTGCCCACAACGCCTCTGACCCCTATGCCTTCAACATCACCCTCAATGCCGAGACACGCAAGGACCGCACAGGCTACTACATACGCTACCTGCAGCCCGTCAGCTCCAACGTGCGCAGCTATGACAAGAAGTACATAGACCCCAAGATGCTCTCCACAGACAGCGTGCTCACCAAGCGCAGCCGCCGTGATCTCCTCACCTTCAAGCCAGCTGCCATAGAGCGGGGCAAGAAAGAGACCCGCGTTTACATATACATGGGCTTCAGGGATAGGCGAGAGCAGCAAATAGATATTTGGCGGCAGCAAAACATCAATATATATAAAGACCTCGCCATCGTTGACGACCAGACAGGCGACAAATACGTGTGCCGCTCCATTGACTACGACTACTTCAAGTATGTCCGTGACGAGTACATAGGCCGTGACACCGTCAGAATCTATCAGGCTTGCCTTGTCTTTCCTCCGTTTAGCAAGCACATGAAGGAAGCTTATATGGGAACGATTGACAGTGAATCCGACTACGCCTCCCGATCCTTCGATCTGAACGCCATCCCCCGCAAAGGACGCGTGATAACTAAATGATAACCCCAAACAAAGAGTTTTGACAACTATGAATACAAAACATAAAACCACCCTCCTCCTCCGTCCATTGCGTCACGATTTAATCGCAACACCCCCACGCTTCCTTCGTCCATTGCGTCGCGATTTAATCGCGACACCCCCACGACTCTTTCATCGCTCCTCCCTCTTCCATTATGCCTTAAGCATTATAGCAGCGGTCATGCTCTTCAGTTGCCAGACCATAAATAATCCCCGCTCAGCATACGACGAGCAACCCGAGAACAAGCAACCCGTCTTAGAGCGCCCCGCATGGCCTAACTACGACCTCCACGATGACCGCTCGTTTGCAGCCTTCTCACACGTGCAGACAGCACCCAAGGGTGAGGGAGTGAATCTCATAATGGAAGACGGAACCTTCAATACCACCAGAACCACGCTCTACCGATGCAAGGATGCTACCTATCTGTGCTTCGACTTCCACGTGCCGGAATATCAGGACTGGTGGTTCTTCCGCGAGAATTCAGGCTCCGCAATCATCGATGCCGACACGGGAGACCGTTACGTAGTGCAGAGCCACATACACTTCCCCCTCGACCAATGCTTCTGGATCTACGGCCATAAGAACGAGACCATACGCCTCATCTGCAAGTATCCCCCACTGCCTCTGTCGGTAAAGCGTGTGCAGATATACTCTGCCAGCAGCGAGGCACGCCAATGGATGAGCGGTGATGGCAGTATCTCCAAGGCATATAACCTTGATGACCTGCGCCCCAAAGCCAAGAAGCAGGCAAAAGAGAAGCCCAAGAAGCAAGGACGCATCATACGCTAACCGCGTTTTTCACCATGTCTTACGTTTTTTCATAATTGATATCCCGGGACCCTGGAGGCCGCTGGGAAGCTCCCTCCAGCCCTTAACCATCCCCCCTCTTTCAAGGCGGCACAGACTGTTTTTTGCATTTTCTTTTTGACTTTTGTCTGCGTCATACGTATAACATAATAGACAGGCACAGAAATGACAGAGATGGAAAGCGACATACTCCAGCGATGCCGGAACGGTGACAGGACCGCGTTCCGGTGGGTGGTGCAGACCTATCAGCGCATGCTTTTCTCCCTCGCTCTGAAGATGCTTGCCGACGAGGAGGACGCTAAAGACGTCGTTCAGGAGGCCTTCATCCGTGCCTGGCAGAACATTACGGACTACGACCCGCGGCGGTCATTCCCCACATGGCTTTACACCATAGCCTCGCGGCTATGCTTGGACCGCCTGCGAAGGCTTAGACCTCTGCCACAGGACGAGCAGGTGCTGGCACGCTTTGCTTCAGAGACCGATACGGAGCGCGCACTGGAGAACAGCGAATGGGTGTCGATAGTGAGGATGCTGGCAGCGGAACTCAGTGAGAAGCAGCGCCTCGTCTTTACGCTCTGCCAGCTCGAAGGGCTGTCATCGGCAGAGGTGGAACAGATTACAGAGATGGATGCCCGGCAGGTGAAGAGCAACCTTTACGTGGCACGCCAGACAATACGCAAACGACTGAAAGACTTAGGATATGAATAAAATAGATGACATACTTGAAAGGTTGCAGAACCAGCCGCAACCAGCGGTTGACCTTCCGGACGAGCTGACGGACAGTATCATGTCCGCTTTGCCTGACAGGGAGACTGTGGAGCCAAAGCCCCTGCGGCGCTCAAGGCTGTACGCCCTCTCTGCCATCTCCATCGCCGCAGGCATCGCCCTGCTGATGGTGCTCCGTTTTGGCATTGCTACGGAAGTGCCGAAGCAGGCTCATAAAGGACAGCCGACGGTCGTTCATACGGCACGCGCCGTTGATCGGCATCTGGTGAAGAGTATGCTTGCCGATACCGTAGCCGTAAAGCCCTCTGTCATAACTGCGAAGAAAGAGAAAAGGAAGCCTGACATGCAAGTCAGGGAAACCGTGAAGGAAGCGCCGGCATTGGCTGAGACCACACCGAGAAGTGCTGACAGCACGGCAATCCTCTCGGCCCGCATAGAGGCTGAGATGCAGCAGATTAGTGATGACTGCTACATGGAACGCCTGTCGAGAACCATCAACAATGATCCACAGCTGCGGCGACTGGTGGATGACTTCATCAACGAGACCACCGAGGAAGCGCAATCTGCCGTACATGTGAAGCACCTTTAAATTAATAATTAATAATGCAAAATTCATAATTAATTTATAATTCATAATTCATAATTAGCCGCTTTACGTCCTCCCCCCTTGGGGGGAGCTGGAGGGAGGCTCTATAACCACAATGAAAAAGAATACGACCATCCTGCTTGCTGCCGCGCTGCTTTGTGCCATAGGCATGAAAGCCCGGAACGATAACGGCATTGCCGATATGAATGCTGCGGTAGAGTCTTTCCTCGCCTCTGGCCAGTTGATGACGAAGGACACGCATTGGAGCCATGCTATGGAGCAATGGGACTTCAAGTACGTCATACAGGGCGACACCCTCTGTGAGCCTCAGGCTCTGACCCGCCTCAAGGATGCCTTTGCCGCTGCTGCCTCGCACAGCCCATTTGTCTATCTCCGTGATGCCGGCAATGGTCCGAAGCAAGAGGCAGAAGTGCGCTTCGTCAGGACCGACAATATGTATGGCAACATCTACGGACGCTACAGCATGGATAAGTCCAGCGATATGCGCATAGTAGCCCTTGGAGACTCGGCGAATAGGACATATTACGGCATGAAGTGGCGTGTCACGCCTTTCTGTGACCGTAACGGCAAGTCATGGTGCACGCTGGATGGCTGGCTGTTCATATTCAGGGACGGCATCTGGGACATTGACGTGCAACCTCAGTACAACCATTCGCAGTACCGGAAAGGGTATGCCCTGCCTCCGCTGAGCAGCAGCGACCAGCTGAAGTTTGAGACGCTGATGACCCAGTTGCAGAAACTGGAAGAGCGCTTCAGCAATGGAGAGGGCACGAATGCTGACCTGCGTCTGTACATTTTGACAAAACTGATAGATGAATATGACGGGCAACTTACCGAGCAACAGCATCAAGAACTGACAGGAAAACTCCATTCCTTTGCCCTTAATAGCTCGTCAGAAGAGGAAAAGCGCTTCATCAGCAAGGCCTCAGCTTCGCTTTACAAACATGTCCGCACATTCCCTTCAGGCATCGTCAATTGCTCTGCTACCAATAGCGGCAAATATACAGACCCCGAACTGGAGCGCATGATGGAGGTGAAGTACAACCTGGGCAGTGACAAGCCCAGGCTTATGAATACCAAATTGACGGGCACCGCATCGGGTAGGGTGGATGTCTATCCGTGTTTCCCTAATTGGCGTCCGTATGAGACAGCAGCCGACTCCGGCCGCTTCACGTTCGGAGAGCAGCTGATAGAGAACCAACTCTTTATGATAAGAGACGCAAACGGCAATAGCCTCGCTGTCTTTGCCGACAGCATACCCACCACCGTTAACCTTCTGACAATGATCCTCAGCGGCTCACCCCTCAACGAGCGCTTTGCCCAGGCACAGCAGAGGCTGAAGGCCCTTGACCCAGAGGTGCGCAGATATGCCATTGTTGATTCTGACGGCGACGTTACCGTGATGGATCAGGAAGGTTACAAGGGATGGCTGGCAGACGTGCAGCGATTGCAGATGCAGCTGATGGACGAGAATGCTGACAACCTGATACCCGTGTGGTTCCTTGCCAATAACTACACCATGATGAGTTATGATGACCTTGGACGCTACCTGAAGAAGGACAGACCCTACTCCAATCACGTGGCGTTGCAGCCGGTATGGGAGTATTATGAAGGTATGGCAAAACGTCTGACTGGCAGAAGGTTTGCCGATGCAGAGTGTGCCGACACCACAGGCACCAGACACCGACTGAGCGAATACATAGGCAAGGGTGACTATGTGGTGCTGCAGTTCTGGGAGGAGCAAAGCTGGATTGCACATGCAGGATGCAAGCAGATGAAGCAGATGGCGAAGAAGTATAAAGGCAAGAACATACGTTTCGTAGGCCTTTCATTAGACTATAATAAGGAAACGTGGAAGAATTATGTGAGAAAGCGTGACCTGAGCTATGAGCACCTCACCATCTTGACATCTGATGCAAACAAACGCTGGGAGGACAACGTCGTGAAGGCATACGGCATAAAGTCATTGCCCGAGACAATAATCTTCGACCCCAAAGGCCGTATCATCAGCACAGGACTTGCGGGTGAAAGCCTGAAGCAGAAGGTGGAAAGCCTGAAGTTGAGAGATAAATAATCAGTAATCAGATATTTAGTTAGTAAAAATCAGGGTATGGTACATCGTGAGGATGCGCCATGTCCGCATACATCCCAAATCATAAGAAAGACTACACAATGAAGCTATCACTAACCATACTGCTGATGTTACTGGCCTCTCTCACATTGGCGGGACACGCTCAGGAGAGCAAAGACTCACTTTACATCATAGGAACCGTGGCCGACGGATTTACAAAAGCCGCCGTGCCTGAGGCCTTCGTTACGCTGATGCGGCAGGACTCGACGGTGGTAGATACTATGCACGTCCATGATAGCCACACCTGGGTGTCGGGGGTGGGAAAGGGAAATGCCACATCGCGTTACTACTTCCAGATCAGCCGTGAGCCGCAGGACTATATCATCAAGGTGGAGCATGAGAATTACGAAACCGCCTTTACCCCCTATACGCAGAAGAAAGTGAGCCGCCGATTGCAATATACGGACATACCTACCGTGTATATGAAGAAGGCGGCAAAGGCCCACCACCATGAAGGCGGAGAGCTGGACGAGGTGGTGGTGAAGGCCACGAAGGTGAAGATGGTGTGGAAGGGCGACACCTTGGTATATAATGCCGATGCCTTCAACGTGCCTGAGGGGTCGATGCTCGACGGACTCATCAGGCAGTTGCCTGGTGTGGAACTGACCGACGAGGGCGAGATATTTGTCAATGGCAAGAAGATTGACAACCTGACGCTGAATGGCGCGGATTTCTTCAAAGGCAAGAATAAGGTGATGCTTGACAACCTGCCTTACTTCACGGTAAAGAACATCGAGGTGTATAAGAAGCAAACGGAGGAGAACAAGTTCCTCGGCATCACCGACGAGGACAAGAAGGAATATACGATGGACGTGGTGCTGAAGCGGGAATACAGCATAGGAGGCTCTGCTAACATTGAGGCGGGTCTTGGCCCTACGTTGTCGTCGCAAGATGATGGCACGTCATCCACCCTCGGCGGTACGGGAGGGGGGCTTCGCTATAAGCTGAAAGCCTTTGGTATGCGCTTCACTGACCGCACGAGGGCAGTGCTCTTTGGCGGAGCGAACAATATCAACGAGACTATGGAATACAACGGCGACCGTAGCAGTTACAACGATAAGCAGAACCAGTCGGGCAATCGACATTTCAGACAGGTGGGCGGACAATTTGTCTATCAGGCCCCAGAGCAACGGCTGACCAACTCTACGGAGGTGGATGCTTCATGGCAAGATGAGCGGACTGAGACACGCCAGCAGAGCGAGACCTACATGAGCGATGCCAGCACCTTCGGACAGTCGCAGCGCAGCAGTCGCAGTAAGCCCACCAATGTGAGCCTGAGGAACACCCTGCGAGCAACATGGCAGGACAAGTGGCGCCTGTACTCTGACCTGCAACTATCCTACAACCGCAGCCGCAACGAGAGTGAGGGATGGAACCTGACCACTGCCGATGCCCTGAAGACAGATAGCATCAACAGCTCGTGGTACCGCTCGCGCAGTAAGAATGACCGCCTCAGTGGGCAGGGCTATGCATACATCACACGCAAACTGGCAACAGGCGACAATATCTCACTCTCAGTAAACGGCAACTTCAGCCGTCAGTATAAACCGGACTCATGGAGCCTGAACCACTATGACTACTACAAGTTTGGTACTACCGACCACCGCGACCGTTACACTCACTCGCCTGGTTACAGGTATGGCTACTCCGCAGATCTGTCTTATCGCTACCAGTTGTCGAAGTATATAGACATCATCCCCGAGATAAGCATCGGCACCAGCGATGACCGCAGCGACCGCCACGAATACCTGCGTGACAGTGTTGACTATCTGTTTGACCGGCAGAACAGCTACAATCAACGCACACAGAAACTTGACCGCAAGGCCTTGATGAGCGTAAACTATAATAAGGAGATGGGGAACTATTACCTGTATGCCAGACCTTCGATTCAGGTTAACTTCCAGCGGCAGCGTATGCGTTATGACAGTCAGCCACTGACCACGGACCTAACACGCCATTACACACTCTTCCAGCCTAACGTGTTTTTCTACCTTAGTAGCAAGGACAACAAAGTGAATCTGGATGGCCAATACTACCTCAGCCCCTCTACGCCCTCCGTCACCGACCTCATAGACCGTCCCATCACCAGCGATCCGCTGAATATCTATCTCGGCAATCCCGACCTGAAGATGCAGGTGCAGCACAACTGGAACGCCATGCTGCGGTTGCGTCGCGACAGTATCGACCAGACCATACGTTTCAACATCGACGGCAGTATCACCCACAACCAACGCACGCAGGGCTATACTTATGACCTGACGACCGGTATTCGCACCTACCGTCCTGAAAATATCAGTAGCGGCAACTGGAACCTGAGCGCCTCAGTGAATTGGAGCCGTGCCATAGGCAAGCAGAAGTTCTTCCACATTACCAACGAGGTGACAGTGCGCTACAACAAGAGCACGGGATTGGCACTCACCACAGGCAGTACCTCAGCAGATTTGAGTCGCGTAGGCAACTTCTTCGTGCGTTACAAGCCCAATGTACGTTACCAGAAAGGAAACCTTACGCTGCGGCTGAAGGGCGAGCTGAACTATCGCAACATTCACCGCAACATCGAGGCAGTCAACCAGCCCACTGACATCTGGGACTTCAGCTACGGCATCGACGGCTCGTATAAACTGCCGTGGAACCTCACTATCGACACCGACCTGACCATGCACTCCCACCGTGGATATGCCGACGCGGAGATGAACGACAACCGCCTCTATTGGGATGCCTCGC
This sequence comes from Prevotella sp., assembly GCA_017478025.1. GTDB lineage: Bacteria > Bacteroidota > Bacteroidia > Bacteroidales > Bacteroidaceae > Prevotella. Next base: position 2,094 of record JAFVGZ010000014.1, on the reverse strand, counting down.
TCACCAAATCTCTGGCACAAGGCCGCTGGGTGCTGAAGCTTCGTGGCTACGACCTCTTAGGCCAGGTCAGCAACCTCCGTTACAGCATCAACGCACAGGGCCGCACCGAGACCTGGACCAACTCCATGCGCCGCTACGCCATGCTGACCGTAAGTTACCGATTCACCAAAACCCCGAAGAAGAATAAGTAATGAGCAGGAAAACTATTATCCCCGTGCTGTCCTGTTCATATAAATAATCATATTTCTTTGCTTATTTGAAAAAATAATCGTATCTTTGCCAGCGAAAAACTTATAAAAACTAAAAGATATGAAGAGTGTTTTGTTTGTCATCGGGTCGTTGCGTGAGAAATCGTTCAACAGACAATTAGCCAAGAAGGCTGAAAAGTTGCTGGAAGGTAAGGCTGAGGTGAAGTATCTGGACTTCGCAGATCTGCCTTGGATAAATCAAGACAAGGAGTTTCCTGCTCCGGCAGAGGTCGCCCGTGTCCGTTCAGAAATAACAGCGGCTGATGCTCTGTGGATTTTTACACCAGAGTATAATTTCAGCTATCCCGGTCATGTGAAAAATCTGCTCGATTGGCTCTCGCGTCCACTCAAGCCGATGGATTACGGAACGCCCACCTGCATCAACGGCAAGAAAGTCGCCATCAGCGGTGTTGGCGGCCAAGTTGCAACTGCCCAATGCCGGCAGAAACTCACAGACTTGCTGGAGTTTATCAAAGCCGAAGTTATTGACCAACAGACAGGTATTGCATTACAACCGGAATGCTGGACAACAGACGAACTTATCCTGACAGATGCGGATCAGAAAAACCTTGAGGCAGAAGCAGATGCACTTCTGAAAGTATTATAAATGGGAATACACGCGCCAAGATGTTCCCAAAATGATGGTTTCATTATCTTTTCGTGTTTGTCAACATTCCGTAATCGGTTAAGTCAATACGCTAAATAATAGACACTCAAAACTTCTCACAAACAAAGCACTATGGGCAGAAGCAAATTTTCACAAAGCGAAGCAGACGATATCAGGAAACTTCTGCGTATGAAATGCAGCGCAAACCGCTTTAAGCAGAAAGTCATCAGGCATGAGCTGCGCACAAAATACGAGTTCAACATCTCTGACTTCGGAACTCCGGGTCAGGCCTTCAGCGATGTGTCGTTTGATGATGCATTGCAGAGAGGTGTCATACAGATACTCGACGATGCCACTATTGCCGACATGAAAGCAAAGCGTGCACGCGACAAAGAGCGCGATGCCGCCGAAAAGCCCGCAGCTGAGCCATACGATGAGAATGCTGATTGGCAGAAAGCCATGAAGGAATGGGAGAAATGGAAACAATAAACTGTTTCTACTGTTTATAGTAATGAGTAATCATACAAAAAAATCCCCGAAACAGGGTGGTTAATCCTATTTCGGGGACATAATGGTCAACGCTCAACGGTCAATGGTCAACGGTCAATGGTCTACACATTAAATCCGAGGGTAGTGAGTACCGCTGTGACGGTCGTGAGGATGAGATTTATCCACACAGACCACTTGTTCTTTGTGTTGTCAGTCATTGTTTCCTCCTTTCATTTTAATTCCCAAGTCGCTTCCTGACGTATGCGTCTATGCCCAGTGCTGAGCCTGCGTAGAGCAGGATCTGTGCGAATATCCACAGCACGGAGTCGTGTATCTCGCCAGGCGGCGGCATCAGGAGTGCGGTAAAAGCCATCGCCACGCCTGCAAAGAGCATGGCGACAGCCGTTAGTTCACGAATGTTCATCATTTCATTTACAATTTACCAAGTACAATGTACAATTTGGCTTGCGCGATGTGCCATTTACTATGTACAATTTACCAAGTACAATGTACAATTTGGCTTGCGCGATTGGGAAAGAGAATGACTCTATGCAACAATGAAAATCGTACATTGTAAATGGTACATTGTACATGTCCTTACGCCTTAACGAACCCCGTAGCCTTCTGCACCTTCAGGTCTTCCAGCCAGTTGCGGGTAATCTTGCCCGTAGTGCCGTCCTTCTTGCCCTCAGGGAGGAACTTCACGCGGAAGCCGGTGATGTTCTCCGTGGCGGTGAACTCTTCCTCGCT
>JAFVGZ010000013.1 GCA_017478025.1 Prevotella sp. | reverse complement strand
GGGGTAAGGGGATGGTGGCTACATATTGATGTTGTGCTGTTGCTTTTTACTGAAAGCTGCTACTAACGACTCATAAATCTACCCTTAATCGTGTATTGGATGATAGTTGCGGATTTTAGGTTTATTAGAATTAGTAGCTCTAACTTCGTTTTGCTATCAGCGTAAGCAGAACTCAACATCAGAATAGAATGAGCATGGCGAAGGGAATACATCTGAAACCTGTCTCGCCTTGTCAAGCATTACATTACAGACTCCGCAATCAGGAGCTTTGATATAGAAAAGGCAAAGACGATTGTCTGAAATGGTCAGCTCTATGTCCTGTATGGAAGTCAAGTGTGTCATATCAAAGATTCTATGCAAGCAGCATCACAAGGACACTGATAATGGTTACTATTGTTGTGAAGATACGGAAGCCCTTTTCGGGTAAGAATTTAACGATCCGAATACCAAGAAATGCCCCAATCAGTACAAACGGGATGGCACAAGCATCAATAGCCAGTGTCGTTAGGTTGATATTATGCCACGCAAACACCTGAAAGGGAAGTTTCAAGAAGTTCACGCATAGGAAGAACCATGCATTAGTCCCGACAAAAGCCAATTTCGGCATACGAGTGGATAGCAGATAGATTGCCATTACAGGGCCTGCTGCATTACCAATCATAGTCGTAAATCCTCCAAGCAAACCGAACAGTGGACTGTACCACCATTTGTCGATAATCAGATTCTCCTTGACTTTCAGTTGAGCCTGCTCACGCTCGACCGAATCGATGGAATCATCGTTCTGTTCTCGCTTATTCGCAGCCTTTCCCTTCCACTGACTCCAAAGCATCACGGCTAGCACCAGAGCAAGACAAGCTCCCATCAGGTGTTTGAATTCTTTTGCCGGAATCATGTTATCTACCCAAAGAGCAAGGAAGAAACCGGCTATAGCCATAGGAAGTAAGCGAATGATATACTTCCATTCTGCCTGTCTGCGATAATAACTCACTCCGATGACATCAGCAAAGCAGAGGACTGGTAGCATTAAGCCCGTGGACGGCTTGGCTCCGAATGCCATTGCCAGCATGGGGACCGTTAGAATAGCCAGTCCCTGAACGCCCGTCTTGGACATTCCGACGAATATGGCCATAACAAAAAGGACAACCCACGCCCAATCACTATGTATGTAGGCAGATAAATCTATCATTCGAGAAGTCCTGACACCATGTCACCATGCCGTTTTTCGTCGTTCTTCACACTCTCCACCTCTGGAAAGTCTGCTATCAGATGTTCATAGCCAACAGCAGCCTTATACTCCCCGGCAGCTATGAGTTTGTATAGCCGCTTCTTTCCTAAGAGATAATAGAGTATCGGCATGATACGAGCCATTGTTTTCTTCGGCCTCAATACCTCTTTCGTATAGGCATGGAAAACACTTGCATGTCTGCCTTCTTCCTTTGCCAACTGAAGGAACGTCTCTCGTTCTTTGTCTGTCTTGACTACTTTAGCCAGTCTCTGATACATCAGCACGGCATCCAGTTCGCCCTGCTGACTGCTCAATAATTCTTCGCGATGCGAAGCGACCATTGGGTCGAGCGCTTTGTGTTGTTCTTGTGTCATGTCATTTGTTCATTACCCCTGCAGCTCTCCGATGGCGCTACTGAGGGTCTTTAACTTTTTGCCGTCCTGGTCATAGATATAGTACCAGCTCTTCGTTGTCTCTAGATGGCTGATGTTCTGTGACTGAATGTAGGCTGCAGACAACAGCAGGACTATGGATAATAACAGTTTCTTCATATCACGAGTTAGTGAGTTTTGACACGAACCGTTCTCTATCAACAATGAATCTCAGGTGTGTACCCTCACCAAGCAGCGTTTCACCTGAATAAGCAGATACCTTAAACTCAATCTTCTTACCGTCAACCTTGGTCACTTCGGCTGTAGCAGATACCGTATCCCCAATCTTCGAAGGTCTGAGGTGTGAGGCTTCAATATGGCCACCGACTGTTGTGCAGCCTTCAGGCAATTCATCAGCAACGGCAAGCATGGCGGCGTTCTCCATCAATGCCATCATAGCGGGTGTAGCAAGGACAGGCATATCACCAGACCCCATCTGAATAGCGGTCAAGCCTTCGCTAACTGTCAGCTCGCTTGTATGTTTTAATCCAGTTTCCAGCATATCACTCAATGACAGTTATTCTCATTTCAATGTCATCAACAGGTCTGTCCGCCCGTCCTGTAGCAGTGCCTTGTATCATTTCAACCACATCAAGACCTTCCTCGACCTCTCCGAACACAGTATATTGGCCGTCAAGATGGGGAGTGCCACCAACAGTAGAATATATCTTCAACTGTTCATCGGTCAAACCAGTCTTTCCTACCTTGCTCTCAGCTTCCGCAACCAGTTTGTCCTGCAATTCCTGCAGTCCGGCACGGTTCCTTTCACGACGCATCTGCATGATTTCGTCCTTATGACTGGCAGCAAGGGCATTAAAGGCCTGCTGAACCTGTTGCATCCTCAACTGTTTGGAGAACTGGCGAAGTTGCCCCTCATTATACACTTGTCCCCAAACGATATAGAACTGAGAACCACTACTGCGGCGTTCTGGATTTACCTCATCACCCTGTCTTGCAGCAGCCAAAGCACCTCGTTTATGGAAGATGCCGTCCTTGATTTCTGCTTCGAGGGTATAATCAGGCCCACCAACGCCAAGCATCATGCCAGCCGGCGCACCCTTTGAATCAGGATCACCGCCCTGAATCATAAAATCCTTAATCACTCGATGGAACAGCGTACCATCATAATAGCCCTCCTTCACCAGTTTCACGAAGTTGTCGCGGTGAATGGGAGTCTCGTCATATAGGCGAACCACAATGTCGCCAAGCATTGTCTGTATCTTTACTTTCATATTTCATATTATTTGAAATTCCAAAATCCCGTGCCGGTCTCAGGGTCATACTTCCTGCCAATAGCTCCGCCTACAGTAGGGCGCAATTCTATCTCTGCCGTGTATAGAACCGTAGTAGATTTCAGATGACCTCCTGCCATCCCATGCTGACCATCTTTCTTAAACGTGAACAGAGCATGAGTGTGATGGAACAACTGCCCTGCATCATCTCTCACCACATTGCCGTTGAGTGTGACCAGTTCAAGCATCCCCTCCAGCTGTTCCGTCTCAAACTCACCTGTCTCGGGGATAAACACCTGCAACTCAGCACTCTTGCAGCCACCGATGCCAGAGAACACGGCTGATGGGATAGATTCCCTACGGCACACCTCAAGGATATTTCCTATCACCTCATCATCCCGATCCAGCCTGATATAATATGTCTCGCCTATCTTTCTGTAGTCCATATCGCTAATAAGTTTTCGCGCTACTGTCGTAATAGAGAACATTGCGCTCTTCGACAATCATCACAATCCAGGTTGCAAAGTTAATAAAAAACGGGCATTATTCTGCCATAATAAAAGTGAATGATTGTTATTTTGTCATTTTTGTGCTGAGAATTGTGAATTTTTGTACCCGACTTTAGGGTAAAAGCCAGCGCGAAGAGAAAAGAACCAAGATAAGAGCAGGGCGTGGTGGCACAGAACATTGAGGCTTAGTGAATATTAAAGCACATCATTTCGTCACTTTTATTTCAAAGTCGTGCTACTTTCGGAATATTTTTGTAAATCTGCAGCCATAGAATAATAAATTGATTCTAGTATCGCAAGTGCGCCCTGCGCTCGGCCCTATGGGACGCTTGGGTAACATTGTGGAGCAAGAACTACTGACTACTTGAGAAAGTCGAATAAATTATTGAATTGCAGAATGGACTTGAGAGGATTTTCCGTAGCGCTTCGGAAACTTTTTCCGCAGTAAGCGGAATTCTTATCCGTAGGCTTCGGAATGGGAGTCCGCAGCGTGCGGAAAAAATTTCCGCAGCTTTATTACGGGCGGTTTAGTAGGTGATTTGGTGTTTTTTTTAGTTACTTTGCGAGGATGATGCGAAGTTACAACGTCTCAGGATAAAAAAGAAATGGATTTTGTTTTGTTCTTCGCTCGACTTTTCGTAACTTTGTAGCCAGATATGGCACCACAAGACCCAGCTGAAGAGGCTTAAGTACGGCATTCCACTTATTCTGATAATTCAAATAACACTCTTGACAGACAAAACATATTAGACTGATGAAAAAGATTAATTTCGCCTTAGCAGTATTGCTTTCAATAGCAGCTTGCACACAGAACAAGCCTTCACAGACAACAGAGAATGAGAAAGAAACAGCAGCCCAAACAGAAGCTGCTGACAGTATTAATCCACAAACAAAACAAGAAAACATGAAAGAAGTACAAGCGTATTTGAAAGAGTGCGGAGCATTCTTCATTGCAACCACCGATGGCGATCAGCCTCATGTTCGTGCCTTTGGAGTATCTGAGATTATCAACAACCGTCTCTACATTATGACAGGCAAAGTAAAAGACGTTTATAAGCAGATGGCAGCAAACGGAAAGTTTGAAATCTGTGCATTGAAACAGTCTGGAAGCGAGTGGATGCGTGTAACGGGAACATTAGTCAACGACGATGACCTTGCAGTTAAAGAAGAGTTTCTGAATCGTAATGAGAGTCTGAAGTCGATGTATAAAGCTGACGATGACAACATGGCTGTCCTATACATCACCAACGGCACAGCTCGTTTCTGTTCATTCTCGGGAGCAGAAAGGAAAGTAAATTTCTAATAGGCATCCACATGCACTTACAGTTCATTGTATATAACCTTACATTCTTGATGGTTATAGCCCATTTTCTCGACAGCGCAAAAGAGCAGGAATGGACTGATTTTCTATATCGGGGCAGCTATAAGGGGTGGCTAATATCTTCACTTCTGCTGATTGCTTTGGCTTTGGCGGGCATAGTTCCCGTGTGGATTGGCAGTCAGTCAGGGGATATACTAAGCATCCTTGTTGGCATCGGAGGATTAGGCGCAGCAGGCTATCATATCCCTATGCACCGAATGAAGAAATCGGAAGTGTGTCACAACAAGTTTTCTTATGGGCTCATGATGGCTTTGTCCTTTCTATGTTTAGTTCTGATTGTAGTAACCATCCTGAAATGATAAAAGATAATAACCTATAGCGAACAGTAAAAGGCTGCTTTCATTCGTCTGAACACGGAATGGATTTAGACCTTTTTCTGCTTGGAGGAAGCTGATGTGCAGACATTTGCCCATATCGACAGTTACATCTTTGGGAATGGTAGTCAGATTTCTGGCTTATGATGACAAGTTAGCACACATTAGAAAAACAAAAAGAGTTCAACCAATTGGCTGAACTCTTTGCGGAGAGAGAGGGATTCGAACCCCCGGTGCCTCTCAGCACGGCGGTTTTCAAGACCGCTGTAATCGACCACTCTACCATCTCTCCTTCGATTCGCTGCCCTTGAGGGGCGTTGAACGGCATACAGAATAAGTGATCTCTGAATTGCGGGTGCAAAGGTACGGAGTTTTTTTCAAACTGCCAAATGTTTTGGCATTTTTTTTCAAAGATATTTTTATATGCCGCTCTATATGCCGTCTTATTTACTGTTATTTTTGCCGTCCCGTTTGCAGTTATTATGCCGTTCTGTTTACCATCACGCGCCACCTTGCCTACGCATTATTCCAATGGGATTTCGGGATGTTGCACAGCAAGTGACATTCCGTACTGCGAGAGGTAGAAGATATTGTGCATTGCCGATTTGGTGCCGCGGTTATCCCCGGTGTATAGTGTTAATAATCTCGATTCTTGCACATCTCAAAACTTAATCGTACCTCTGACTGCGTCTCGCTCGGCGCTTGCGACGCTTTCACCAAGCGCTGCGACTGAAAGAAGGTACTCCGTCTTGGATATGCGATAAAAAATGCGAGCACTTTTTCTTGTATATCTCAAAACTTAATCGTACCTTTGACCCCGCAATTCTGCAAAGACAACCCTGGACTTTGCTCCTAAAGACTATTTGCCTATGACCAGAGAAGAAACTGTGCTGACCTATCTGAGCAGCCACAATATCCCGTTTACCGTTTACAATCACCCTGAGGGGAAGACCATCGAAGAGGCCAAGCGCTGGTGGCGCGACGACGGTTCGGTGCATTGCAAGAACATATTCATGCGCAACCACAAGGGCAACCAGCACTATCTCATATCGTTCCATTGCGATCACGACCTTGACATCCACGACCTTGAGGCCCGTCTGAAGGCCCGTCTGCAATCTCAGGGCAAGGCATCATGCGGCAAACTGTCCTTTGCTTCTGCCGAACGAATGGAGAAATATCTGGGTCTGGAGCCTGGCAGCGTATCTCCCTTCGGTCTTATCAACGATACGGAGAACCACGTGCTTTTCTTCATCGATGAGACTCTGCGCAACGCTGAGACGCTCTCGTTTCATCCCAACGACTGTCGCGGCACGGTGGTGATACGCCGTGAGGACTTTGAGCGCTACCTTGATTTAGTGGGTAACAGCTACGAGTATATGCCACTATATTAAGGTATCATGCGCATTACTTTTCCATAAAGCATCATGCGCTTCCCTTACCACTCCACATCCTCTACGCCGGCATCAGCGTTGAGCTTGCGTGACAGGACAAAGAAATAGTCGCTCAGTCGGTTCAGATACTTCTTTACGTTAGTATCCACCTCTACCCCACTCTCCTGCAGCCTCAGCACGTCGCGCTCAGCCCTTCGGCAGACGGTGCGGCAAACGTGTGCATGGGCTGCGGCGAGGCATCCTCCGGGCAGTATGAATGCTCTCTGCGGCTTCAGTAGGGTTGTCAGGCGATCTATCTCCTTCTCCACTTCGTCCACCATCTCCTGCGTCACCGTAGTTCCCTTTGTCGTCTCGCGCTTAGAGGTGTCAGTAGCCAGATAGCCTCCCACTACGAAGAGTCCCCTCTGCACGTTGCAAAGGAACGAGCGAATAACAACCTCATCATCACCTTTGCAACTACCAGTCTCTACCATAGAAGCAATCAGCACGCCAATGTTCGAGTTCAACTCATCAACGGTGCCGTAACTTTCCAAACGCGGGGAGCATTTAGAAACGCGCTCCCCACCCACCAGCGATGTCAGTCCATCATCGCCGGTCTTTGTATAGATCTTACCCATTGTTTAGATATAGGTGGGTTCTTGCGCTCCATAGGTGCTCAGGCGCGAGCGGAACTACTAATTACCACCGTTTTATTTTTTATTCATGGGCCTTTGATGTTTTGTCATCATTTTGTTTTCTTTCGGCGCATACTGCCAGTTCATTAGATAAGATGCTCACGCTCGGCATAGTACAAGCCAGCATTTCTTTCTGTTCAAAGAAAAGCTAAAGCTTTCTTTTTCAGCTGGCCGCAGGCGCTCAAGAAACTGTCAATCTACACTCGAGATAGAACCAAAAATCTGACAAAGCAAATTAATAGAACCCACCTAAAAGTTTTTCGTTATATCTGTTTTCAAGGGGCAAAGATAGTAAAAATAAGCGAAAGGTCAAAATAAATCTGACACAACCATCAGTTTTTTACACTTTCGGGGGTAATATATCCTTCCGCAATAGCTTTGATGACCAGTTCTGCCATATTGCGTGCGTGCAACTTGCGGAACATATTCTGCCGATGGCTCTCCACGGTGTTTTCTGATATGAAGAGGATCTGTGTTATCTGTTTGGTGGAATATCCCTGGGCTATACATCTGAGCACCTCCTTCTCTCTGTTTGTGAGCACCTCGTCAGTCTGTTCCATGCGTTTCTGCAACTTTTTGAACTTCGCACAGAAATACTGCCTACCGTCAGCCACAGACGAAATGGCCTCTATGAGCTGTTCCAGTTGGCCTGATTTGTATATTACGCCATCCACCTTCTTCTCTGCAATTCTTTCCACCACCCACATTTCTTCGTGCATCGTGTTGACAATAATGTGTGCATGTGGTTGCAACACGTGTATATTGTCTATGAGCTCAGCAGCATCCATGTCGGGCAGCTCCACGTCAACGACGAACTGGTCAAAATGCTCATTCTTGGCGCGGTCGAGCAAATCACGTGCCTTGTCAAAGGCTTCCACATGCCTAATGCCTTTTCGCTCCAGGAAACTCCTGATACCCTCAAGCACCACCTCGTGGTCATCGATAACAGCTATTGAGAGGTTCTCCAGCCTATGTCTTGATATGTTAGTCATAATTGGTTGCAAAGTTAGCATAAAAAAACCGAAATGCCAATCACGGAAATCCGTGATTTTTAATAGTTATGACTCATCTGGAGCACTTTTATTAGTCACTGTGAGCCTCAGCGTTGTCCCGTATGGGTGTCTGAACACCTCTATCTTGCCCGATATGAGAGCAGCTCGCTGGCTCATTGTGCGGTGACCGATGCCAGTAGAATTTTCATTAAGTTTATTGTCATCGTTAAGGTTACCATTATTGTTCAGCCCTCCATCATCACTCACATCCACGACAAGTCCGTTGGCTGTGCGGTGCAGACCTATGCTGACTAATGTGGCGTTTGCATGTTTCATAGCGTTACCCACAGCCTCTTGCACAATGCGATACACCTCATGTGCGGTGCGGGGGTCTATGGTATCCCATTCTGCATCAGCGGGTTTTGCCACAAAGCACACCTCCATCTGTCCCATCTCACACATCTGTGCGGCATAGCTGGAGAGGGCCTGGTCTATCGTGGTACGCTCAAACTCTGGAGCTATCAGCCCATGAGATATCCGCCTCACCATTTCCCTACTCTCACCTAGCAGCTGCAGCGTCTGCGGCGAATTGCCGTCTGCATTCAGTTTCATCTCCACAGCCAGCAGCTGATTGCTGATACCATCGTGTAACTCTCGTGCCAGGCGGTTGCGTTCCTCTTCCTGCCCTTCCATGTATCGCTCGTCCATCTGCTGCTCCGTCTCCCTTTTTCTTTTCTTTCCAACGTGCCGCTGCCACACCACATATCCGAGGAAAAGTAGCACAACTATTACAAGCCCCGTGACAGCCCAGGCAAAGCGGTGGCCGTTCAGACTCACATATCTCACAATCGTACGCACACCCGTGGGCTTTTCGCTGCTATCACTTTTGACATTTGTTCCGTCCCTCTCTTTCTCCAGAGCTGCATTGTGGGCTGCACTCGTGTCCGCAGTTGCCTTCTGTTTCATGGCTATAAGTTCAGGAGACTCATCTTTGCTATGTTTTTCGTCAGGCTTGCTGTTCTGCGCCTCAGTAAAGACTGTTACGGCTACGGCAAACTGCCCAGGGTCTCCATGTTGCTGTACCCACTCGGCACCCTTGCTGGCATAGTCACGGCTTTGCTCATAGTGCCCCAGGTCTTCGCTGAGCGTCGTCAGCAGAGCATAGACCGGAATCATAGTCTGATAGAGGAATTTGAGTTTAGGCTTTTTCGCTTGCTCCAGAAAATCATACTTCTCTGCAATCCTCGCCACCTTGTCATACTCTTTCAGCGCAGCCTGCTTGTCATCACGGTCGCTATATACCGTACCTATCACGACATAGTCCATAGCCAGCATTACCATGTTGCCGTGGTTGAGCAGCTTCGGTAGCAACTCGCGAGCCTGTATCATGGCCGAGTCAGGCAATCCGCGATTATAGCACTCTCTGGCATGTTGCAGTCTCTGCCACAACGCAGCAGTCTCATCGGCTACAACTGGCACGGTGCACAGCCACAGCAACACAATAAGAAATATGTGGCGGGTAAGTGCAGAGACCTGAGTCAGAGCGCCAGACTCTGTATGCAGCAAGTGATGAAGAGAGGTTTTCAAGGTTCTATGTTTGCTTTTTGCAAAGGTACGGCTAAGTCGTGAGATATGCAAGAAAAAGAACGCAAAAATAGCGGATTTCCGTTATTGCACATTTGCAGAGATATGAATAACTTTGTCGCAGCGTAGTGAGAAGTAAAATCTACGGTGTATAAACACGCACATATATCGCGTACCTTATATATTATTATTAACCAATAAAGAAAACAAAAATGAGAAAGATTAATCTGAAGAATTACTGGGGCATTTGCTTAGCGGCAGTGGCTCTCTGCATGAGTTTCACCTCTTGCAACAAGAACGATGATGACAAACTCCCTTCATGGGCCGACTTTGTTGAATTCAACATCACCCGCTGCGAGCGTGTGGGTGGAGTGCTGATGGTTGACTTCACCATTACAAACAAGAAAGACAACACCTTGCAGGTAGACCTTGACGAACAGACCGTCACTGACAACGTCGGCAAGACTTACCGTACTCTGGTATGGGGCAGCTCAGATTATGAGACTACTGCCATTGCGATGAACAATGATAAATTCTTCGGCAATACGTCCTTCACCCTTGTTGGCAAGGGCAGCGCAAAGGGACATCTAAAGGTCTATGACTTCAACCCAACCAACAGTGCCAGCAGTGTTTCTGTGAGGATGGATGTAGGTATAGAAAATGTGACGCTTGGAAACAGCACCTACGGTATGAGCAACATCAAGCTTACAGACAACCGCGTGAAGGAGCATGGCGTGCAGACCAACGACTCAAAGCTGGCATATCAGGTAACGTCTTGTACCTATGACGAGGGTAATGTTGACGTGACATTCACCCTGACCAACAACACCGGTGCCACGCTGAGAGACCTGTACTTCAACGAAGAGTCTGACCGTGCCGGCTACAAGGCTTATGACGACCTGGGCAACAACTACACAGCTCAACGCGGCACACGTTTCCTCAGTCTTAACGGCGAAGAGTGGGTATCAGTGATCGAGACCAACATCCCTGCGGGAGGCAGCATCAGCGTTACAGCACGCGTGACCGACGTAAGGAGCAACGCCAACGAGATTTCTCTGTCGTTCCTTATTGGCTCTGAATACTACGTCTTCGAGGACAACACCCTGCGCTTCCTCAGCATACCTATCGAGAAAGAATAGCACACACGAAATTACACGTTATGAAGATACATCAATCTCTATTCATGCCGGCAGCAGCATTATTGCTGCTACTGGTTTCCTGTGTAGATACAGTTATCCCTGAGAGGGAAATCGAGTATATCCCATTCCAGGAGTCCAAAGATGGCAACTGGGGCATGATAAGTCCCTCGGGCGAGGTGCTCTTCTCTGAAGAGTTCCAGAACGAACCCACTGTGGCTATTAACGGACGCTTCATGGTTAAGAATGCCGATGGCCTGTGGGAAATCTATACTACAGACAAGAAGCCTAAAAAGATTGGCGGCGAATACCTGTATGCCAGTCTTTTCTATGAGGATGTGGCTCCTGTCGTTGCCAAAGGTCAGCGCATACAGTTCATTGACCGTGATGGTAATGTGAAGACCACTCTTGATAAGATTGGCGGCAAGGCCGTGAGCAAGTGTAAATCCTTCGTTGCGGGGCGGGCTATGGTGCTCGTTGATGGCAAATGGGGCGCGGTAGATACTGACGGAAAAGTTGTCATAGAGCCGAAATACACCCTTATGCTCTCCAGCACTGAAGGATACTTCCTTGCTGTGGACCAGAAGTATGAGAATGAGAGTGACTATGAGAAGATTACTTATACCATTCTGAATTCAAACGGCAAGGTCGTTGCCGACATCAAAGGTTCCAAGTTCAAGGAAACACAATCTATGCGCACTTCCTACCGTTTCGAAGATTACATCATCGACGAGGCTCTCTACGTCAGTGCTGATATCAACGGCGACAGGCAGGCAGGTCTTTTAGGTTTCAATGGGGAATGGCTGCTAAAACCCTCGTCCAGGGTCAAGAGCTTCTCCCAGAAAACAGGCCAGAATATGGTGTTCTATGACGGCGAGGGCTATGGTCTCATGGACATCAGCGGTGAGGAGAAGATACGTCCTAAGTATGAATTCATGTTCTTGCTCGATGAGGATGTGTTCGCTGCTAAAAGCAAGTCGGATGAGACATTCTCTCTCTACAATCTTGAGGGAGAGAAGATAGGCAAGGACGAGTACTTGCAGATAAGTCACTTCTACGACGGCAAGCACTGTTTTGCCCGTGTGGGCAAGAATGACGTCGTGCTCATCAACAAGAATGGCGAGGAGCAGAAACTCAAGACCAATATCTGTGCAATAGATTTCACGTTTGACGACAACACTTTGGAGAGTGACTATTATGACATGGACGAGGTTGTCAGTGCCATGAAGATCAGTCCTACCGGATTCATGGGCTTAGACACTAAGTGCACCGGACCTATGGTTATCGAGAAGCTGAACTCTACGAATACCCTCACAAAGTCTCTCAGCGGCGAAGCCAGAGAGTATAGCAACAGTACCAGCATCTATGCTATCTGTCAACTGACAAACAAGGGTGAGATTACCGTGGAGGTGCAGAACTACGGTTTGGTAAGCCAGGAGCGTACTGGCAGCGGGTGGTTCTCTTACTACAAGAGCGTATGGACCGACAAGCCTGTCAAGAGCATGATCCTGACGTTTTATATCACTGGCAACGAACAGCTCCAGGGCAAGATGCGCGAGATGTATGCCAAGATGCTTGAGGCGGTGAAGAAGACCGGCAAGACCGTTAAGGAGGGCAAGAATTCCGCTGTCATCGAGACAAGCCCGGGCTTGTACTACTACATCTCATGGGGCGGCAAGCGCGTAGATCTCTTCTATGGCTATTACGACCTGAACAGTTGCGACACAAATGCCTTTGACGATGCCACCGAGGAAGATTATTCCGATCGCGTGTTCCCTTCTCTGTCATCAGATAAAAATGCTACACCGCAACAGCCGGCATCCACAGAGCAAGACGAAGAGTACGGCGAACTTGGGTCGCCACCAGCTGACGATCTGTAAACATCCCTACCCCATGAAGGGTATCTTAAAGCAATAGAAAACGAAGAGCCCTGTCCGCGTAATGTCGTGGACAGGGAGTTTTTTTATAAGGAGTTAGAAGGAGATAGAAGGAGTTAGAAGAAGATAGAAGGAGATAGAAGACATTACATTTACCAGCCCGAGGTCTAATGTATTTGTCCTCTATCTCCTTCTTACTCCTTCTATCTTCCTTGCCTTATACTGCAAATGGGTTCTCTCCTGGGTAGAGCTGTCCTGCTGGCAGAGGTGTGTTGATGTCGTCAACGCCGAGCAGGTGGAGCGCCTCAAAGAGTATCTTGCCCACAGCCTTGAATGCATACGCTCCGTGATGTGGGAAGCGCTTCTGTATCAGGACGTGGCGATAGAAGCGTGCGAAGCCAGGGATGGCTGCTATGCCTATGCCGCCAAAGGAGCATGGGTTGATGTCGAGGAAGTTACCCTCTGCGATATAGCTGACAAGCTTCGCGTCGCTGTTGCTCTGCAGACGGAACATCGTGGTGGCGCTGGGCTGTATCTGACCCTCCAGCGTTCCCTTCGTGATGTCCTCACCCATCAGGCGGGCCTGGATGAGCTGATACTTTATCTTGCACTCCTTCATGCACTGTGAACAGGTGTTTCCACAGTGGAAGCCCATGTAGAGGTCCTTCTGCGAAGCGCCCTTCAGGTCAGCTCCGGCTGGTATCACGTCATCGGGCACGGAGTTGTTGATATCCAGCAACGTAGCAGGCATCTCCGTAGCACATTCGCACATGAACTCAGAGACAGCACCATAGAGGTCCACCTCACATGCCACAGGAATACCGCGGCCCGTCAAGCGAGAGTTCACATAGCATGGCTCAAAGCCGAAGACAGGCTGCCAAGCTGGCCAGCACTTGTTGGCGAATACCACATAGTCGCAGGCACCCTTGTTGTTCTCATACCAGTCCAGCAGAGCCAGCTCCAGCTGTGCCATCTGGGGCACAATCTCTGGGTATGTATTGCGGCTTGCGCCCAGCTCTTCGGCCATATCCTTGGCAATGGCCTCAATCTCCGCCTTGCGGTCTGCCACCTTCTCAAACTGGCACTTCAAGTCGAGCTCTGAGTTCTCCTGCACCTCACATCCCAGGTCATACAGGGGCTGTATGGGCGCGTTGCATGCCAGGAAGTCAAACGGACGTGGACCGAAGCCAATCACCTTCAGATTGCGAATGCCTATCACCACGCGAGCGATGTTCTTGAAGTCCTCCAGCTCCTTCACGGCCTCCTGCGGAGTCACGTTGGGATACTCAGGAATATACACGCGCAGGCGACGCAGACCTACGTTATAACTGAAGTTCAGCACGCCGCAGAGGGCATCACCACGGTCAGAGGCCAGGTTCTTCTTACCCTCCTCCTTGGCTGCCAGCACCATTGCCGGACCGCCAAAACGCTTAATGAAAAGAGTCGTGGGACCCTCTGGTCCGAAGTTGCCGAGGAACATGCAAACGGCGTTGATGCCTTCCTTCTTCGACCACTCTAACGCCTGCAGCGTATCTTTCTCATTTTCAATGATTACAGGACACTCATATACGTCCTCTACTTTACTTGCGCGCACCTCTGTCATCAGGGCTGCAAGACGCGTTCTTGTCAGCTCAATGGGGAAACAGTCACGGCTCACTCCAACGATGCCGAGCTTCACTTTTGGTTGGTTGATCATAATGTTTTGGTTTGTTCTTATTTTGTTTAGGTATATACTAAAGTTCCATCGGTGGCACAACTCTGCTCGCCGCACGAATAGCATTTGGCTGCAAAGTTAAACAAAAATGTCGAATAGCCAAAGCATTATACATTTTTTCACATTACGCCAGAGACTGAAATGCCGGAAAAACCGAATCTACAATTTGTTATTTTTTGGCCCGTTTTTGTAACAATCGCGTTTTTTCAACCCTCAAAATTCGGGCAAATTTCCGAGCAAAAGTTCCCGCGCTCTCGTATAACGCACGAGAGAGGACGAATGCTTAAACCTCTGACTATAAATTCATTATCTATTTTTGCGCCAAAAACAGAACAGCGGAGTGGATATTTCGGACACAAAATTCGAGGTAAAAGACCTGCTATTAGAGATTGAGGACCTATCCGCAACTGCTCGAGGCATAATGCGGAACACCCTAAAAGACCTACCGGCACCTCCAAAATCAGTAAAATCAGAGCCGGAAAGTACATTTTCGGTCTCCTGAACCCCGATTTTTCACTCTAGATTTCATTTTTTAGTGGGAAAAGTCAAAATATCAATTTGTTCATTTTTTAGTTAAAAAAGTGTCAATTTGTAAATTCGGGTGTTCAATATGATGTACCAAAAGATTTTTAGTCAACCACCCCCCATTTATTATGTCAACTTATTTCATTAGCGAGCGCCGAAGCCTGGAACGTGGGCGTCCTCGGCCTCGGTGCTCGTATTATGCGTAAAATTGAGTACATAATATCGAACACAGTACCTTAGTAACTTTCAATTCAAATTTCGTAAGTGCGCCCTGCGCTCGGCCCAAAGGGACGCTTGCGTAACAATGTGGAGCAAGAAAGGGCGTTTTCCTACTTGCGAAAGTCGAGACATTTAATTACATAGAATGCACTTTTTCATCAAATTTCCTTTACATAATTATTGTCATTTAAGAAAAATTGCTTACCTTTGCAAGCAAGTACGGCCAATAGTCGTAAACGACTCCCTACTGAGGCAGGCCTCGTGCCGGCCCGGTAAATACCCTGAGCGCAGGGTGGCTGTATGATTTTCGTTGGTAAATAATAGCATCAGCTATTTATTCAGAGTATCATGGAACGTAGGAAATTTCATTGAAGTATCACTTTGAGTAAGTCAGCCGATGCCCGTGCTTTATGGCGCGGGCATGACTTATATCTATGTGATACAGGTAATCCTACGACCTCATGATACGAGAGAAGAGTCAAGTCTGCGCTTCTTTTGTGTCCTGGGGTCTCTTGGTGTTACCTGTAAACAAACCTGAAGGTATAGTTTTGGTGCTTTGCTAAAACTTATATTGACCTTTACAATTGGAGCTGATTAACAACGTCAATAAGACTCTGCGTGATGATATTGCAGGGCAGATACAGTCAGGAAGTCGCCTTTCCATAGCAGCGTCCTGCTTCTCCATCTATGCCTTTCAGGAACTCAAGGCTGCCCTGAAAGACATAAAGGAATTGCGTTTTATCTTCACCTCTCCTACGTTTACGACAGAAAAGGCTCCCAAGCAGCAGCGAGAGTTCTATATTCCCCGATTAGACCGTGAGCGCACCTTGTATGGCTCAGAGTTTGAGGTCAGGCTTCGCAACCAGCTGACCCAAAAGGCTATAGCCCGTGAGTGTGCAGAGTGGATCAGGCAGAAGGCTTGCTTCAAGTCCAATCGCACCAATGAGCTGATGATGGGCTTCATGAATATAGACGATACCAGCTATGCACCCATCAACGGCTTTACGACTGTTGACCTCGGATGTGAGAAAGGCAATAACGCCTATACCATGATACAGAAGTCAGAGACACCTTTCTCCAAAAACTACATTGACCTTTTCAATCAACTTTGGAACGACAGTAGCCGCCTTCAGGTGGTAACGGAAGAGGTTATTGACAGCATCAGCAATGCCTATAAGGAGAATGCTCCGGAGTTCCTTTATTTTGTTGCCCTATACAACATCTTCAATGAGTTCTTGGAGGACATCAGCGAAGATGAGCTGCCAAAGGAATCTACAGGCTTCAAGGACTCTGTTGTATGGAACAAGCTATATAACTTCCAGCGTGATGCTGCCCTTGCAGTCATCAACAAGTTGGAGAAGTTCAATGGCTGCATCCTTGCAGACTCTGTAGGCTTAGGCAAGACATTCACCGCTCTGAGTGTCATCAAGTATTTTGAGAGCCGCAACCGCACCGTTCTGGTACTCTGTCCCAAGAAGCTTTACGAGAACTGGAACACCTATCGCCAGAACTATGTCAACAACCCACTTGCCAAAGACCGTCTGAACTATGATGTGCTCTATCATACCGACCTCAGCCGTGAGCATGGGCGCAGCAATGACCTCGACCTTGAGCGAGTGAACTGGGGCAACTACGACCTTGTGGTTATTGACGAGAGCCATAACTTCCGTAACGGAGGCAAGGTGTCAACAGACGAGAATGGTGACAATCCGCGTGAGAACCGCTATCTGCGCCTGATGAACAAGGTTATCCGGGCAGGAGTAAAGACCAAGGTATTGATGCTCTCTGCCACACCGGTCAATAATCGCTTTAATGACCTGAAGAACCAGTTGCAGTTAGCTTACGAAGGTGAGTCAGAGGCGTTTGACAAGCTTCTTCCTACCAACAAGGGCATTGATGACATATTCCGTCAAGCGCAGGCGTCATACAACCTTTGGGCAAACTTCTTACCTGAGGAGCGAACTACAGAACGTCTGCTTCGAATGCTTGACTTCGACTTCTTCCGTCTGCTCGATGCAGTCACCATTGCCCGTAGCCGAAAGCACATACAGCAGTATTATGACACAACGGATATCGGCACATTCCCTGAGCGTTTGAAGCCCATATCCCGTCAGCCTCATCTCACAGACCTTGACACAGCTATCAACTACAACGAGATCTTCGAACAGCTGCAACTTCTGCATCTTGCCATCTATGCCCCTTCGGCTTTCATCCTGCCAAGCAAACTGAGCAAGTATAGAGATGATGAGGAAAGCACCACAGGCCACAGACTCAGCATAGAGGAACGCGAGAAGGGCATACAGCGACTGATGAACATGCAGCTGCTGAAGCGTTTGGAGTCCTCTGTCAACTCTTTCCGGCTCACCCTCACTCGCATTAGCTCATATATGCAGGACACTCTTGACGCAATCAAGTCTTTCCAGAATGGTGACAAGCGAGTTTCCGTTGATGACTATGAGGACATCGATGGCGATGAGGACGAGCAGGACTTCACCATAGGCAAGAAGAAGAACCGCATTCTCCTTGAGGATATGGATTACATCTCTTGGAGCGGAGAGATTGCAAGTGACCTTGAGATCATTCGTCTGCTCCTCACCATGCTCCAGAGCATCACGCCTGAACATGACAGCAAACTGCAACAGCTCATCAGCGACCTGCGCAATAAGTTTGCAAATCCTATCAATGGCGACAACAAGAAGGTGCTGATCTTTACAGCCTTCTCCGATACTGCGGAATATCTTTATAGCAACCTTGCTCCTATTGTCTTGGAGAAAGCAGGGCTTCACACGGGGCTTGTGACAGGCGAAGGAACAAAAACGACGCTCAGGAACTACAGATCAGACTTCAACACCATTCTTACGCTTTTCTCTCCTGTTTCAAAAGAAGCCGACACGCTGCTGCCTGGTTGGAACTCCTCCCCTAAAGGGGAGGCTGGAAGGGGGCTTTCCTTGCTTATAGCGACTGACTGTATCAGCGAGGGTCAGAACCTGCAGGATTGCGACTACCTTATTAATTATGATATCCATTGGAACCCCGTTCGCATCATCCAGCGCTTTGGCAGAATAGACCGCATCGGCTCAAAGAACGCAAAGATACAGTTGGTGAACTATTGGCCTGACATGACCCTCGACGAATACATCAACCTCAAAGGGCGAGTAGAAGCGCGAATGAAGGTTTCTGTGCTTACCGCAACAGGTGATGACAACATCCTTTCGCCTGAGGAGAAGGACGACCTTGAATATCGCAAGCAGCAATTGGAGCGACTGAAAGAAGATGTCGTTGACCTTGAAGAGATGAATACAGGTGTCAGCATCATGGACTTAGGACTGAATGAGTTCCGTCTTGACTTGCTGGAATACATTAATAGCAACCACGACGTGGAGCACACCCCATTAGGACTTCATGCTGTTGTGAAGGGTAATGAGCAAACCCCTCCCGGCACTATCTTCGTATTGAAGAATCGCACAGCAGGAGTCAACATAGATCACAAGAACCAGTTACATCCATTCTATATGGTCTATATAAAGGATGATGGTGAAGTAGTCGTTGACCACCTTCATCCCAAGGACTTGCTCGACAAGATGCGCCTCATCTGCAAACCTGTCTCCAAGCCAGACCTTCAACTCTGCAAGGACTTTAACAAAGAGACCCGCGATGGCTTACGAATGGGTAAATATTCTGACCTGCTCAGTAGCGCCATTGAGTCAATAGTCAGCAAGAAGGAAGAATCAGACATGGACAGTTTCCTTGAAGGCTTCGTAGGCGAGCTGTTTGCGGAGAATGTAACAGGACTTGACGACTTTGAACTCATCTGTTTCTTGGTAGTAAAGCCCCCTCCAGCTCCCCCAAGGGGGAGGGACGTGAGCGACTAATTGTGAATTATGCATTATGAATTACAGTCTTCCATCTTCGACAATCCTCAACAAACCGCTTTACAAGAAAACGGTCTTTGAGAAGTTCAACCTGAAAACGGCTGAGCGAGAGCGTTTTGATGCTGATATAAGCAAGATGGTACTGTTGGCTTTTGTCTCTCCTAATAGGGTTCCGGCACTTGCTGAGGGAAAAGAGGTAAAGGGGTTCTATGTACTACAGGTGGTGCTGAAGCGTAAAGACTTTAACCCACAAAACGTCTTGCTGTTACAAAAACTCATACCACAAAAGATCATCTTTGCGTTGGAATATGATTCTTCCCCCACAGGGGGAGGTAAAGAGGGGGCTTTATGTGTGTTCCACACTCGTCTGCAGCAGTCTGAATGGATGCCTAATGAAGAGGTCACATTACCCCTGAATGGTTTGACCCTTGATGATGTATGGAAGAATATAGTTGCTACAATAGGCAACCTTGACACAGAAGCGGAAGAAACAATAGAAGAGCAGATTATCAAGAGAGAAGAACATGAGAAGTTACTTCGCCAGATAGAGATGCTTGAAAAGCGATGCAGGGCAGAAAAGCAAACTCGAAAGAAGTTTGAACTGCATCAGCAGATAGTGAAATTAAAAAAGCGTTTGGAAGGATGAAAAAGGACTCATTTGTCATCGTAATGACCATAGGCAGTAAGTACGAGCACCACAACTTCGGTGTCATGAATCTCATAGACAAGTCTATGCTTCCTGGTAATACGTCTGCTCCATTCTCCTGCTCGATTGCCAGAGAGCGGTTCAGGCTTACCTGTTCCTGTACGAGGATGTTCTTTAAGTTCTGCTTCCAACTTCAGAAGCTTTTCAAAGGCTTTGGGCTCTTCTTGCTTCAGTCTCTTAGCATCTTCAATTGCTTGTCTCTGATATTTGATCTTGTATGCCATTATCCAATCCTTTCAATAAGATCTTCGATAGTTTCACCTTCTTTGAGCTCATACGAAGGTCCCTTCTTCGCCTCATCAATCCGAGCAAAGAATTCCTCTTTGGAGAAGGAGGTTGGATCATCCTTCTTTATCTTCAAAGGTTTAGCAATAGTAACACCCTTGATAGCCCCCAGTATTTGCTTAAGACTTGGAATCAGACTTGTGTCTTCGATATTCAAAACCAGCTGTGTCATGACTTCTAATTCTTTTAATTTCTCGAGGGCAAAATTACGACAAATAATTGAAATAACAAAATAAATGATGGACAAACTTAATATGCAGACCACTAACATGGTGGATGAGAACATAAAGCGAATTGGGGAGCTGTTCCCTAATTGCTTGACGGAACGGCTCAACGATGAGGGAAAGCCGGAAGTGGCAATAGACTTTGACCAGCTTCGTCAGGAACTGTCAAAGAATATAGTAGAAGGCCCTGAGGAACGGTATCAGTTTACGTGGCCAGACAAGCGTAATGCTATCCGTCTTGCCAATGCTCCAACCACAGACACCCTTCGCCCATGCAGGGAAGAGAGTGTTAACTTCGACAATACGCAGAACCTATATATAGAAGGTGATAACCTGCAAGTGCTGAAGCTTCTTCGTGAGAACTATCTTGGCAAGGTGAAGATGATTTATATTGACCCGCCATACAATACGGGTAATGATTTTGTGTATAACGACGACTTCTCACAGTCATCTGGTGAGTATGTTCACAATAGTGGACAGACTGATGAAGAAGGGAATCGCCTTGTAACCAATACAGAAAGCAATGGACGCTTTCATACGGATTGGCTTAATATGATTTATCCTCGACTGAAGGTCGCAAAAGATTTGTTGAGCGAGGATGGGGTGATTTTTATCAGTATGGATGATAACGAAATTAAGAATCTTAAGAATATATGTGATGAGATTTATGGTGAGAGTAATTTTATAGCTCAAGTTGTATGGGAAAGAGCCTATTCACCTGTAAACCTTAAAAAGCATTTTTCCGAATCTCATGATTATATTCTCTGTTACGCAAGACAAATCGACAATGCAATATGTAATGGACTACCTAAGACAGCGGAAGCATTAGACCGATACAAAAACCCCGATAACGACCCTCGTGGTCCGTGGAAATCTGCAGATGCAACAGTCGGTCCAGTTGTGAATGATAAACTTTACCCTGTGACTTTGCCAAGCGGTCGTGTTGTCTATCCATCATCAGGTCGATGTTGGTTATATACAAAAAGTAGATTTCAAGAAATGGTGGCAGACAATCGCGTCTGGTTTGGAAGTGACGGAAATAGTGTTCCAGCTATAAAAAAGTTTGCTTCAGAAGTGAGACAAACAATGACACCAATGACAATTTGGAAATATACTGAGGTTGGTCACTCACAAGAGGCTGCTCTAAATCTCAAAAAACTCTTTGAAAATCATGATTACTTTGATTATCCGAAGCCTGTTGAGTTGATAAAGCGTTGTATAGCATTATATTCTTCTAAAGAATCTATCATTATCGACTTCTTCTCCGGCTCCGCCACAACCGCTCATGCAGTCATGCAACTCAATGCTGAGGATGGCGGCAAGCGAAAGTTCATCATGGTGCAATTGCCTGAAGCAACAGACGAGAAGAGCGAAGCATACAAGGCAGGATATAAGAATATCTGCGAAATAGGCAAGGAACGTATTCTCAGAGCAGGCAAGAAAATCAAAGAAGAGCATCCAGAGGCGAAAGACCTTGATATAGGTTTCAGAGTCCTGAAACTCGACTCTTCAAATATGGAGGATATCTATTACACCCCAGCAGAGTTCTCTCAGCAAACACTCTTTGCTAACAACATCAAAGAGGACAGAACAGATGAGGATTTGCTATTCCAGAGTATGATAGACCTGGGCATATCTCTTTCGGCAAATATAGAGAAGACTGAGATAGCAGGCAAGACAGTTTGGAGTGTAGAAGACAACTTCCTCCTGGCTTGCTTTGATGAAGATGTGAACGAGACCACCATCACGGAGATAGCGAAGGCGCAGCCATACTATTTCATCATGCGTGACTCAAGCCTTGCCAACGACAACGTGGCAGACAACTTTGAGCAGATATTCCAGCATTATAGCAAGGACACTATCCGCAGGATTTTATAGAATTGATAATTGACAATTGATAATTGACAATTAAGAGATGAAATTCAAATTTAAGATACAACAATACCAGACAGAGGCTGTAGAGCAGACTGTGAATGTGTTTGCTGGGCAGCCATCAAAGACCAATGCCCAGTATCGCAGGGACTTGGGCAAGATAGGGGCAGGAAAGATAATCTTTGAGGAGGACTATGTGGGTTGGCGAAACAATGCTGTGGAACTGAATGACGGTCAGTTGTTGGCAAACATACATAAGCAGCAAGCCGAAGGCAACATACCACAAAGCAAGACCCTAAGTAAGCCTGACGGACTGGGTGCCTGCTCGCTCGACATTGAGATGGAGACCGGTACTGGTAAGACATACGTCTATATCAAGACTATGTTTGAGATGAACAAGCGCTTTGGCTGGTCAAAGTTCATTGTCGTTGTGCCCAGCATCGCCATTCGTGAGGGTGTGTATAAGAGCTTTAAGATGCTGGAAGAACACTTCATGGAGCAGTATCAGAAGAAGGCACGATACTTCATATATAACAGCAGCAACCTGACTGCCTTGGATTCATTCAGCAGCGATGCAAGCATCAATGTGATGATAATCAACACTCAGGCGTTCAACACATCTTTCAAAGAGGATGCGAAAAACAAGGAGGCCCGCATCATATACTCCAAGCGTGACGATTTCCAGAGTCGCAGACCTATTGACGTGATAGCAGCCAACAGGCCCATCATCATCATGGATGAGCCGCAGAAGATGGAAGGCGCCGCGACACAAAGGGCCCTGAAGAACTTCAAGCCGCTCTTTGTGCTCAATTATTCCGCTACCCACAAGACTTCGCACAACTGCATCTATGCCCTGGATGCATACGATGCCTACAGGCAGAAACTGGTGAAGAAGATACAGGTGAAGGGCATAACGGCACAGAACCTGCTTGGCGCGCAGGCCTACATATACTTTGACAGCATACTGCTTTCCCCCAAAAAGGCACCGGAGGTGAAGCTGGAGATAGAGATAAAGGGCGCACAAAGCACCAGCAGAAAGACGATGAAGTTTGCATACGGCGACTCGCTCTATGATGCGTCGAGGTTGCCTGCATACAAGGAGTTTGTCATTACGGATATCGACGTGAACACCAATACCGTATATTTCCGTAATGGTGACAAGATAAGAAAGGGAGAGGTGATTGGCGATGTGACAGAGGAAACTCTGCAAAAGATACAGATACGCGAGACCATTGCGAGCCATTTTGAGAAAGAATCTACTCTGTTTAAGCAAGGCATAAAGACGTTGTCGCTATTCTTCATAGACGAGGTGGCGAACTATAAGAGCTACGACGAAAATGGGGAGGTGGTGAAAGGCAGATTGTGGAAGGAATTTGAGAAGGAGTATATGCACTACCTCAATGAGAACCTCTCTCTGTTTGACGATGACTATCAGAGGTATCTTCGCAGGTTTACGGCAGACCAGGTGCATAACGGGTATTTCTCCATAGACAAGAAAGGACATGCCATAGACAGCACCGTGAAGCGTGGCGATACATTCTCGGCAGATGTAAGCGCATACGACCTTATATTAAAAGACAAGGAAAGGCTGCTCTCGTTTGACGAGCCGACACGCTTCATATTCTCACACTCTGCCCTGAGAGAAGGATGGGATAACCCTAATGTATTCCAAATATGCACTCTGAGACATGCTAACAGCGCTACGGCAAAACGTCAGGAAGCGGGACGAGGCTTACGTATATGCGTTGACAATCAGGGAAACAGAATGGACGCGGAGCGATTGGGCGAGGCTGTGCACGACATCAACAAGCTGACCGTGATAGCCAACGAGAGTTATAGCAGCTTTGTTGACGACCTGCAGAAGGATACCCGTGATGCCCTGCGCGAGCGTCCAAGATTGGCAACGGTGGCATACTTTGAGGGTAAGACATTCGATCTGAACGGAGAGAAATATACCATCAGCAATCAGGAGGCTGCAAGCATAGTCAGCTATCTCTATGATAATGACTATACTGACAAGAAGGGCAACATACTGCCATTATATAATAAGGATAAGGAGAATGGAGCCTTAGCTCCTTTGGGCAAGAAGCTGCAACCAATCAGCGCGCAGGTTCATCTGCTCATACAGGGTATCTTCGACCCGTCTGTTCTTGAAGGTATGGTAGAGGATGGTAACGAAAAGGCTGAGGTGGTGAACGACAAACTGAATGCTAATGCCAACAAGGATGAGTTTAAGCGCCTGTGGAAAGAGATAAGCCATCAGTATGTCTATACTGTTCACTATGACAGCGAGGAACTGATAAAGAAGGCTGCCACTGCAATAAACAGCAAACTGACTGTTACGCCTCTGAAATATGTTGTAGTAGCAGGAGAACAGGGTGAAGGCTTAGACTTTGACGGCAAGGTAACCTCTCGCAGACAAGAGATGAGGGATGTCAGCACATCTGATGTGCCATACGATTTGGTGGGCGAGATAAGCAGGGGCGCAACACTCACAAGGAGGACGGCCGTGAGAATACTGAAAGGGATCACTACTGCGCAACTGATGCTGTTTAAGACTAACCCCGAGGAGTTTATACGTAATACTATTCGCATCATCAAGGAAGAAAAGGCCACGATGATCGTAGAGCACATTACATATAACAAAACAGAGGAAAGGTATGACACAAGCATCTTTACCCAAGCAAAGACCAGAGGAACTATAGACAAAGCTTTTGCGGCTAAAAGGCATATCCTTGATTATGTCTTCACGGACAGCAAGAACGAGCTTGATTTCGTTACTACAATGGATGGAGCCGATGAAGTGTGTGTATATGCAAGACTGCCCCGCACCTTCCAAATACCCACTCCCGTAGGCAGCTATGCTCCCGACTGGGCTATTGCCTTTAACGACAACATGGGGGTGAAGCACCTGTTCTTTATAGCAGAAACAAAGGGTTCGATGAACTCAATGGAACTGAGGGGTGTGGAGAAAGCGAAAATAGAATGTGTCAAGAAGCTATTCAATGATATATCATCAAGCAAAGTGAGATATCACGAAGTAACCAATTATGATTCCATGCTAAATGAAATTAATGCGATGAGATAAATTACTCAAGTTTCTGAAGTAGGGTGTTCAATATGTTGTACTCGACTTTATTCATACTACGAGCATCCACAGGGGTTTCTGTCCCCCGGGAAACGGGGGTACCGAACTTTGTTCGCCTGAGCTCCGCTAAAACATATACAATGTGCGAAGAACCGAAGGGGGTTGAAGGCGACCTCGCCCGCGTAAAACAATGTTCCTTCCTCTCTGCCCCGTAAGGGGCGCCACTGTCCTTCATCTCTCATCTCTCATCCTTTACTGTGTTATTGCCGCTTACGCGTCATCGCGGGCGAGGACGCCCACGTCCCCTATGGATGCTCGTATCATGCGTAAAATTAGGTATATCTTATTGAACACCCTCGTTTGCAAACTTTCATTTATAACATTACCACAAACGTACAAAATACTTGCAAAAAAGAGAACTTTGTTTGCGGGTTTCCGATTTTTACTTTACCTTTGCAAACAGAAAGGAGAGTATAACATGAACAGAGACAAAGAGCAAAAAGCTATTCTGACCATAAACGGTAGTGATGGCTCCGGAGCCTCTGGCATTCAGGCGGATATACGCACTATCCAATCGCTCGGGGGCACCGCGCTGACAGCCATCACCACCATCACGATGCAGAACACGCTGGGCATACAGGAGTTCTATGACCTGCCTGCCCCGTTGTTGGCGCGTCAGATAGAGGCGGTGATGGACGATGTGCCGCCACGAGTGGTGAAGATTGGCCTGTTGCGCGACCATGCTCAGCTCAACGTGCTCTGCCAACTGTTGGAGCGATACAAGCCCGAGTGGGTGGTCTATGACCCCATCGAGACGACAACACGAGGGGAGCGGCTGGTCAGCGAAGACATGAAGAATGACATAACCCACAGGCTGCTGCCTCTGTGTCATATAGTGACAAACAGGATTGAGGTGCACAACCTTGCATACTGGTCCGTCCACGGTCTGCGCGGCATCTTTGCCGCCGCCATAGCCACGTTGTTGTGCTTAGGCCGCACACGAGAGGAAGCCATACACGAGGCTATGACATACGCGAACCGACAGGCTGCTCTGTCGCAACGGCTTGAGGGACGCGGGGCAGAGAGATATAACGAACTGCTGGACTTGATAGCACAACATTGCAAGAAGCACAACGATGTGCAGTTCTATGCGGAACAGATGAATGTCAGCCCGAGATACCTGGCACAGATTACGAGGCGCATGGCGCAGGTATCACCAAAATATCTCATTGAACAGCAACTGATATCCCGCCTGAAGGTGGCAATGGAAAGCAGCGACCTTACCATACAGCAGGTAGCATACGAATTCGGATTTAACTCACAATCGCACTTCACCAGATTCTTTAAGAAACTGACAGGCGAGACACCAACACAATACAAGAAGAATAAAAGATAGAAAGCCGCTCTCGTCAGGATCGTTTTAGAAACTGACAGGCGAAACAACAACACAATACAAACATAAAAAAAGGTAGAAAGAAAATGGACCAGGACAGACAAACACTGAACCGCCAATTAGCCCAGATGCTAAAGGGCGGAGTTATCATGGACGTAACAACCCCCGAACAGGCACGCATAGCTGAAGCAGCAGGTGCGTGCGCAGTAATGGCACTGGAGCGCATCCCTGCAGACATACGCGCAGCAGGCGGTGTGTCGCGCATGAGTGACCCTAAGATGATAAGAGGCATACAGGAGGCCGTCAGCATTCCCGTGATGGCGAAGTGCCGCATAGGACATTTTGCAGAGGCGCAGATACTGGAGGCTATAGAGATAGACTATATCGACGAGAGCGAGGTATTGTCTCCTGCAGATGATGTTTACCACATAGACAAGCGGCAGTTCCGCGTGCCTTTCGTCTGCGGAGCGAAGGATTTGGGCGAGGCGTTGCGACGCATCAGCGAGGGAGCCACGATGATACGCACGAAGGGCGAGCCGGGTACTGGCGATGTCATACAGGCTGTGCGCCACATGCGTATGATGCAGAGCGAGATGAGGCGGCTGCAGTCCATGAGCGAGGATGAGCTTTATGAGGCCGCCAAACAGCTGAGAGCCCCGTATGAGCTGGTGCGCTACGTCCATGAGAACGGACACCTGCCCGTGGTGAACTTTGCTGCAGGAGGCATCGCCACACCTGCCGACGCTGCGCTGATGATGCAGCTCGGAGCTGAGGGTGTGTTCGTGGGCAGCGGCATCTTCAAGAGCGGCGACCCAGAGAAGCGTGCCCGCGCCATAGTGCAGGCCACCACGAACTATCAAGACGCTCGTATGCTGGCTGAACTGTCAGAAGACCTGGGCGAGGCAATGGTAGGTATCAATGAGCAGGAGATAGAGCTCCTGATGGCAGAGCGAGGAAAATGAGAATAGCAGTACTGGCCCTGCAAGGGGCCTTCATAGAACATGAGGAGATGCTCTCATCGCTTGGAGTGGAGACGTTTGAGATACGACAGCTCAGCGACTGGCAACAGCCAAAGGACGGTCTCATACTGCCAGGTGGTGAGAGCACCACTATGATGCGGCTATTGGAAGACCTGCAGCTGCTGGAGCCCATCCGCGACGCTATCAGGGAAGGGCTGCCCGTTATGGGAACATGTGCGGGACTGATACTGTTGGACCGCAAGCATCTGGGCACTATGGACATCGTGGCAGAGCGCAATGCCTATGGGCGACAGTTAGGGAGCTTCCACACGGAGGGTGCTGTGGCTCACGTTGCAGAGAGCGTGCCGATGACCTTCATACGCGCGCCATATATAAAAGAGGTGGGACCGGATGTGGAGGTGCTGGCTGAGATTGATGACCGCATCGTGGCAGCAAGGCAGCAACGGCAAATAGTGACGGCATTCCATCCCGAACTGGACAATGACACCCGTATGCACGAGTTCTTTCTTTCGCAGGTCAGAAGTTAATCTCTTGCAGAGCCTTGGATAAAAAAAGAAAAGAAATAATTTGCAGGAATAAAAAAAACTTCGTACCTTTGCACCCGCTTAAAGAAAAATGGGCAGTCCTATACGACCAGCTCCCTCGGAATCCTCCAGGACGGGAACGTAGCAAAGGTACTTGGTTGTAGCGGTGCGATATAGTAAGCTGCCCACCCGCCTCTTTAGCTCAGTTGGCCAGAGCACGTGATTTGTAATCTCGGGGTCGTTGGTTCGAATCCGACAAGAGGCTCGAAATAATGTAGAATTAAGAATGCAGAGTTCATAATCAACAATTGAGAATTATGAACTCTGCATTTTTTATTCTCGTACCGCGCGAGAAATTTTGACTTATGCATTATGAATTATGCATTATCTTGACTATGTCCTCATAGATGCGTTGCACAGGAAGGCCCATCACATTGTAATAGGAGCCGTGAATGCCTGTGATGCCGATATAGCCAATCCATTCCTGTATGCCGTAAGCCCCGGCTTTGTCGAAGGGTTTGTAGGTCTTGATGTAATGGCTTATCTCATCATCTGAAAGTTTTTTGAACGTCACATCGGTACAGACGTTGCCACCAAACACCTTTGGCTCCGATACGCCCAGAGGTGTGAGACAGTAGCCCGTATATACCTGATGTGTCTTGCCGCTGAGTTTGCGCAGCATATCAAAAGCATCCTGCTCGTCGTGAGGCTTACCGAGTACATCACCATCGCAGACCACAACGGTGTCTGCGGTGAGAAGCACAAGGGGTTTCTCGTTGTCGGCGCTGCCTGCTCCTTGCTTCAAAAGTGGGAAGTCAGGGTGCTGCTTACAGTAATCGCAGTATGCCGCAGCCTTCTTCCGAGCAATATATTCTGCCACCTGTGACGCAGGCAATGAAGAGGGGTAACTCTCATCAACATCAGGAAGAGTCATAACCTCAAAGGGAAAACCGAGGCCCTGGAGCAGTTCCCTGCGACGAGGAGATTTGGAAGCAAGAAGGAGTTTCATTTTGGAAGAGGGAATAGGGATGAGGGAATAGATATGAGAGATGAGAGATGAGGGAATAGAGATGAGGGATGAGGGGTTGTTTGTAATGAAGGTTGAGAGTAGGAGTGAACTTGTTGGTTTGGTTCCTCCCCCCCCCTAGGGGAGCCGGAGGGGGCTTTACCCGAAAAGGTGTCGCAACGCCTCCTCTACCCTACTCATGGGGTGGATATTGATGGAGTATTGCTTTCCCTTCAGCGCGCTTAGGTTGCGCTTAGGGATTATTATGTCGGTGAAGCCCAGTTTCTCAGCCTCTGAGATACGCTGCTCTATGCGTGCCACAGGGCGTATCTCACCGCTCAGTCCCACCTCACCGCAGAGGCAGTAACTGCTGTTGATGGCTATATCGACATTAGACGAGAACACGGCAGCGATGATACTGAGGTCCATCGCCATATCGCTGACCTTGATACCGCCTGCGATATTGATAAACACATCCTTCTGAATGAGTTTGAAACCCACCTTCTTCTCAAGCACCGCGAGGAGCATTCCGAGCCTGCGCTGGTCAAATCCAGTAGCAGAACGCTGCGGTGTGCCATAGGCAGCTGAGGATACCAGCGCCTGAGTTTCGATGAGGAAGGGGCGCATACCCTCTACCGCAGCACAGATGGCGATGCCGCTCATGCCCTCGCGATCATCACCGAGCAGAAGTTCCGAAGGATTGGCAACAGGACGCAGACCGTTCTGCTGCATCTCGTATATGCCAATCTCTGACGTAGAACCGAAACGGTTCTTGATGCTGCGCAGAATGCGATAGAGCCCCTGACGGTCCCCCTCAAACTGTATCACGGCATCCACGATGTGCTCCAGTATCTTTGGTCCGGCAATGGAACCCTCCTTGGTAATGTGGCCTATGAGTATGACGGGCACCCCGGAAGCCTTTGCAAAACGCAAGAGGGCCGAGGCACACTCGCGAATCTGAGTGATGGAACCTGGCGCTGTATCTACCGTCTCTGTCTCCATCGTCTGTATGGAGTCTATGATGAGCAGGTCCGGATTGCTGGTGCGTATCTCGTTGAATATTTTCTCCACGGACGTTTCGCAGAGTATCTTCACTTCGTCATTGACACCGCCCTCTATGCGCTCAGCACGCATCTTGAGTTGATGCGCCGACTCCTCGCCGCTGACATAGAGCACATTAGTGTCGGGCATACGCATAATGGTCTGCAATGTCAGCGTACTCTTGCCTATGCCCGGGTCGCCTCCAAGCAGTATGATACTGCCCGGAACCAGTCCCCCACCAAGCACGCGATTGAGTTCGGCGTCGTGCATATCCATACGCGGGACATCACGCAAGGGGATGTCCCGCAGATGCAAAGCATGAGACACGGCACCGAAATTGCCCTGTGTAGCAGATGCTACAGAACGCGCAGCCGTGCGGGCACTCTGCTGTCCGCTGTCACCGGAGATACGTATCTCACGGAACGTGTTCCACTGATGACATGACGGGCACTTGCCCATCCACTTGGACGCCTCCTGTCCGCAGTTGTCACAGACGTATGCTATTTTGTCTTTTGCCATGTATCCTTGAGGCCTACGGTCTTGTTGAACACAAGATGGTCGGGAGTGGATTCATAATCCGGTGTGTAGTAGCCTATGCGCTGGAACTGCAGGTAGTCAAGCGGCTTACGCGTAGCACACCATTTCTCTACGTATGCGTGCTTTACCTCCAGGCTGGCAGGATTGATGAAGTGGCGCATGTCCTCAATGTCAATGCGATCCTTACCCTGCGCCTTAGAATAGGCAGCCACCTCATCGCGAGGATTCTCCACCATCCACAGGCGGTCATAGTTGCGCACCTCTGCCTCAAGGCAGTGACGGCAGCTGACCCAATGGATTGTCTTGCCCTTTATCTTCATATTGCAGTTAGCCTCACCGGTCTTTGTCTCAGGAATCAGCTCGGCATATATCTCCGTGATATTACCGTCAGCATCCTTCTTGCAGCAGTTCTCTTCGGGGCAACGGATGATGTATGAATTCTTGAGGCGCACCTCCTTACCCGGACCAAGGCGGAAGAACTTCTTCGGAGCATCCTCCATGAAGTCATCACGCTCTATCCACAGCTCGCGTGAGAACTCTATCTCATGCGTGCCGTCTGCCTCATTCTCCGGATTATTGATGGCGGTGTAGGTCTCCGTCTCGCCTTCAGGGAAGTTCGTAATGATGAGCTTCACCGGATTTATGACCGCGCTGACACGCTGGGCACGCTTGTTGAGGTCATCGCGCACTGCACTCTCAAAGAGCGACATCTGGTTGAGAGCATCAAACTTGGTGTAACCTATCTTATTAATAAATGCCACGATACCCTCGGGGCTGTATCCGCGACGACGGAAAGCGCTGATGGTAGGCATACGCGGGTCATCCCAGCCGTTCACCTCTCCGTTCTGCACAAGCATCAGAAGGTTGCGCTTAGAGAGAAGGATGTGAGTGAGGTTCAGCTTATTGAACTCCGTCTGGCGGGGTCTGTTATCGTCAAGGGGTTTGTCATCGCCTGCCACTTCCTTTGCCCAATCAACAAAGAGGTCATAGAGAGGGCGGTGACTTACAAACTCCAGGGTACAGAGCGAATGTGTGACACCCTCCCAGTAGTCGCACTGTCCGTGTGTGTAGTCATACATAGGATAGGCATTCCACTTGTTGCCTGTACGCCAGTGAGGCATATTGAGCACTCGATACATGATTGGGTCACGGAAGTGCATATTGTCACTCGCCATGTCTATCTTAGCCCTGAGCACCATTTTGCCTGGCTCTACGTTGCCGCTGTTCATCTCATTGAACAGTCGCAGTGACTCCTCCACAGGCCGGTCACGATAGGGAGAGTTAGTACCCGGAACTGTGGGCGTGCCCTTCTGAGCCGCTATCTCCTCGGCACTCTGCTCATCCACATATGCCTTGCCGCGCTTGATGAGCTCTACGGCCAGGTCCCACAGCTGCTGGAAATAGTCTGAGGCATATAGAATGTTACCCCACTTGAAACCCAGCCACTCTATGTCGCGCTTGATGGCCTCAACGTATTCCGTATCTTCCTTCTGCGGGTTGGTATCGTCCATACGCAGATTGCAGACACCGCCGTATTTCTGGGCTACGCCGAAATCAAGTGCTATGGCTTTTGCATGACCTATGTGCAGGTAGCCGTTAGGCTCAGGCGGGAAACGTGTCTGCACTCTTCCGCCGTTCTTACCCTCTGCGAGGTCTGACTCTATCTTTTGTTCAATGAAGTTAAGTGATGCCTTGCTGCTCTCGTCTGCAGCAGGAGCCGTGTTAAGAAGTGTATTATCTGACATTGGTATGATGTTATTATTGGAATGCAAAGGTAGGTAAAAAAAGTTATAATCATGCATTCTGCATAGCAAAATCGGAGTTTTTTTGCTAAAAAGTCTTTAATGATGCTTGATATTCCGCATTTATTGCTAACTTTGCACGGAATAAATGCGACACACATTTCATATTTTCCTTACATTGCTCATAGCCGCGCTAGCATTATCTGTCAGTGGGTGTGATGACGCCGAGCAGAAAGCACGCCTGACAAAAGCGGAGCGCGAGGCATTACGCAAGGCTGACTCGGCAGCCCTGAAAATCGGGGTTATGCCCACAGCTGACTGTCTGCCCATACTGGTGGCTAAGCATCTGAAGTTGTTTGACACACTCGGCGTTGACGTCCGTCTTCGCAGATACCACGCATTGTCAGAATGTCGCAAGGCTCTGACGGACAATCTCGTGGAGGGAGCGGCCATAGACAGCACGCTGATGAAGGTGATGCAAGACAAGGGCGTGAAGATTGAAGGGGCGATGAGTACAAACCTGACGTGGAAATTCCTCACCGCCAAGAAAGCCCGAATTACCCGTTTGGGACAGCTGAGGGATAAATTCGTGGCAGCTGACAGTCATGGTGAGTCGCTCGTTCTGGCGCAGAATGCCACAGACTCGCTCAACAGAAAGAAGCCAAGCACATTCATCGTGCAGGTGGAAGACCCTGCCGTGAGGCTTAACATGCTGACTACAGGCAACGTGGATGCGGCCCTGATGCCCGAGCCATACGCCACAACAGCGATGAAGCGCGGGGCACACTGGATAAAGGAAGTGAAGTCACCGTCGCGTGGAGTCCTGGCAGTAAGGACCGCTGCGATGAAGGACAAGACCCGACAGCAACAGCTGAAGCTGTTCAAGAAGGCAATAGCCATAGCTGAGGACTCTATAAAAAAATACGGACAAAAGACATACTCCAACCTGTTGGGGTATTGATAAAGACCTTTCGGGGTACTGACAAAAGACCTATTGGGATATTGATTAAAGAGAAGATACATAAAGGACTGATAACGGAATCCATCCGTGACCTGCGCAACATAGCGTCGGAATACCCCTACGAGGGTTTCACCGAGCGTCTGAACAGCGTGGAGCAGGACTTTGCGATGATGAGAGAATACATGCTGCATGGCATGAAAGACCCTCATCGCGAGGAACTCTTTCACGGCATACAGCGCACACTGTTGGACATAGAGTACGACCTCTCCGTTCGAAAGAACATTCTGGACACTCCCTTGCTCCAGCCTTATAAGCGCACGCTTATAAACCGCGACCTCTCCGTTGAAGCTCTGAGGGTACAGCTCCTGAACGCTGCCGATGAGCAGAGCCACTATGAGGCCCTGACACGTGCTTTCTTTGCGTTGATTGCTTCATATCATTGGAAAAAGAATGACGTGAAGGACTGGGTTGAGTTCCTTACCTCTCCACATGTCAGGGAGACAGATAGCGCTACGCTGGTAAGTGCGCTCACACTGTCAGTCTTAGAGAACCATTCTGCCGTGAAGACCCAGTGTCTGGCTGAAGTGTATGTGCGCAGCACATCGGAACTGGTGAGACAGAGAGCCTTCGTAGGGTGTATCCTGGCTGAAGGCAGGTATAACAGCGGCAATCCACACCGCAAGAAGATGAGCGAGGTGGCGCTGATGGCATGCAGCCCTGATTTCACACAGGCCGTGAAGGAGATTCATGTGCAGATGCTCTCATGCGCAAATGCCGTCAACGACAGCAAGAAGGTGAGGGAGAGCATCATGCCCAACATCATCAAGAACCAGCCATTCATCATCACCCCAGAGGGTATAAAGGAACGCCCCACCGGTAAAGGCGCAGATGGCAAAGATGCTGCCTATGACCCCAATGCCGACGAGCGCGAAGAGAGGGGAATGGAAGAAATGGAGCTTAGCGTGCAGAAAATGGTTAGCATGCAGCAAAAAGGCGCCGATGTGTTCTTCGAAGGCTTCTCACAGATGAAGAGGTATCCATTCTTCTATAAGGCCGTCAACTGGTTCCTGCCATTCTATAAGGAGCATCCAGACATACAGAGCTCCATCGGTTCGGTAAAGAACAGTCAGTTCATTGACCGCGTAACAGGACGCGGACCCTTCTGCGAGTCAGACAAATACTCGTTCGTCATCGCAATGGGAGACGTCATAAAGCGAGTTCCTGAGAATATACGCAAGATGATGGAAGACGGTGAGGTCGGACCCATCGGAATGTTTCCTGACAGCGAGGCTGGCCCTTCACCATCGTTCCTCAGGTTGCAATACCTGCAGGATCTCTACCGATTCTACAGTCTCAGCTCCATGAGCAGAGGTCTGTACAACCCGTTCTCTGAACTCGACAGGTGTAACGCCTGGCTCTGTTCTTTAGACCACATCAGCGACCCAGACAAGAAGGAGATGTGTCTCTTCCTGCTGAAGAGAACACCGGAGGCAGCAGGGCGACAAGTCATAACAACCATCCTGAACCGCTTTGAGGACAAGGAGTCATACGACTACTTGTTCAGCTACGCAGAGTATGCAATGTTTACCAAGCACTACAATGCTGCGATAGAGCGCTACAACAAATGCATGACCTTGAAGCCCGACAACATTCCTACCCTTCGCTCGCTAGCCAGAGCGTATTACATCACCGGTGACTATGACAAGGCAGCATCCGCATTTGATGCCCTGCATACGTTGCAGCCACAGAGTCTCAGCCATCAGTTGAACTATGCTATGGCGATGACAAAGGCAGGCAAGGGAGAAGATGTGGTCAACCTGCTCTATAAGCTGGAGTATGAGAACCCTGACAACGTGACCGTAAACAACACGCTGGGCTGGACCCTGATGTACGTTCACAAACCCGAACAGGCGCTCACCACCCTACAGAAAGCCATATCAGACAAAGCGGGACAGACATCTCGGGTGCTGAACCTCGCGTACGCGTACCTTATAAATAATAATATAGCTGAAGGCGCGAAACTGCTGCACAGCATACCGAAAGAGACGCGCCTCGACAGCATTACCGAGGATGCAGAACTGCTCAGCATGTATGGCATAGGCCCCGCAGAGATAGCCATCCTCGCATCAGAAGAATAAAAATAACTTCATGTGCCCTGCGGTTTCCCCGCAGGGAATCACAAAACCGATAAAAACTCAAACAAACTCTATTATATTCATAACTTTACAAAAACCTAAACAACTATGAGAGTTTACCAAACAAACGAAATCAAGAACATTGCCCTGCTGGGTAATGACGGCTCAGGCAAGACAACCCTGACCGAGTCTCTGCTCTACGAAGCAGGCATCATTTCAAGACGTGGTAGGATTACACAGAAGAACACCGTTTCTGACTACTTCCCCGTAGAGCAGGAATACGGCTACAGCGTGTTCTCCACGGTTTTCCATGTAGAGTTCAACAACAAGAAACTGAACATCATCGACTGCCCGGGCTCTGATGACTTCGTTGGCGCAGCATTGACGGCACTTGAGGTGACCGACACATGCGTACTGCTCATCAACGGCCAGTACGGCCCCGAAGTCGGAACACAGAACCATTTCCGCTATACCGATAAACTCAAGAAGCCCGTTATCTTCCTCGTAAACCAGCTCGATGCCGAGAAGTGTGACTTCCACAACACTCTCGAGCGTCTGCAAGAGATCTATGGCCAGAAGGTTGTGCCTATACAGTATCCGCTCAATGAGGGTCCTGACTTCAACAGCCTCATTGATGTCCTCTTGATGAAGAAATACTCTTGGGGCCCCGAAGGAGGCAAACCAACCATCGAGGACATCCCTGCAGAGGAGATGGACAAGGCTATGGAGATGCACAAAGCCCTCGTAGAGGCTGCAGCAGAGAACGATGAAGGCCTGATGGAGAAATTCTTCGAGACAGAGACACTCTCCGAGGACGAGCTGCGCGAAGGCATCCGCAAGGGTCTCGTTACGCGCTCTATCTTCCCCGTCTTCTGCGTCTGCGCAGGCAAGGACATGGGTGTGCGCCGCCTCATGGAGTTCCTCGGCAATGTCGTACCGTTCGTTGACGAGATGCCAAAGGTACACAACACACGCGGCGAGGAAGTGGTAGTTGATGCTAACGGCCCAGAGTCCGTCTATTTCTTCAAGACCGGCGTAGAGCCACACATCGGTGAGGTGCAGTACTTCAAGGTGATGAGCGGAAAAATACGCGGCGGTGACGATCTGGCAAACGCCGACAGAGGCAGCAAGGAGCGCATCGGACAGATCTTCGCACCTGCCGGAGCTACGCGTATTCCTGTAGAGGAGATGGTAGCAGGCGACATTGGCTGCACCGTCAAGCTGAAGGATGTCAAGACAGGCAACACCCTCAATGGTAGGGATTGCGAGAACAGATTCGACTTCATCAAGTATCCTAACTCCAAGTATTCCCGTGCAATCAAGGCCGTCAAGGAGGGTGACACAGAGAAGATGATGGCTGCGCTGACCCGCATGCGTCAGGAAGACCCGACATGGGTTGTGGAACAGTCAAAGGAGCTTCGTCAGACCATCGTACACGGACAGGGTGAGTTCCACCTGCGCACTCTGAAGTGGAGACTGGAGAACCTGGACAAAATTCAGATAGAGTACTCCGAGCCACGCATACCTTATCGTGAGACCATCACCAAGAGCGCACAGGCAGACTATCGCCACAAGAAGCAGTCAGGCGGTGCAGGACAGTTCGGCGAGGTTCACCTCATTGTGGAGCCATACGCAGACGGTATGCCTGACCCAACAACCTACAAGCTCGGCGGTCAGGATGTGAAGATGAACGTAAAGTCACGCGAGGAGATAGACCTGGAATGGGGCGGCAAACTCGTATTCATCAATACCGTTGTGGGCGGCGCCATCGACATGCGCTTCATGCCAGCCATCCTCAAGGGTGTAATGGAGAAGATGGAGCGTGGACCGCTGACCGGCTCATACGCCCGCGATGTGCGTGTCATCGTCTATGACGGAAAGATGCACCCTGTTGACTCCAACGAGCTTTCATTCATGCTTGCAGCACGCAATGCCTTCTCCGAGGCATTCAAGAAGGCCGCACCAAAGATACTTGAGCCTATATATGACCTCGAGGTCTATGTGCCTGCCGACCTTACCGGCGACGTGATGAGCGACCTGCAGGGACGCCGCGCCCTCATCATGGGTATGGACATGGAGAACGGCTACCAGAAGCTGCAGGCCAAGATACCTCTCAAGGAACTGGCAAACTACAGCATCGCACTCTCATCACTCACAGGCGGACGTGCATCATTCAACACCAAGTTCTCATCCTACGAGCTCATGCCAACAGACCTGCAGCAGCAGCTCATAGCAGAAAACGAGCAGAAGGACGAGGAGTAATAACTCTAAACATCTCAATACACCAACAAAGAGGATATGCCGTAGTGGCATATCCTCTTTTTCTTATCCTCAATATGAGAAGTATGCGGGACAAAATCATCACATATAATCTTCTACTTTTGCAAGTAGAAAACTCCCTGCTCAGAGCATAGTCCCGTTTACGCCCCCCACCTTAGGGGGAAGCCAGTGGGGGACTCTCCCTTTGGGGGAAGGCAGGGGAGAGGTTATGGCATGTAGTAATTGGTGAGGAAATAGCTCTTCTCCCAATCTACTATCTTCAGTTCTGACTCTTTTGCAAGGTGGATGTCTTGTTCGCTGAGCACCATGACCAGTCTGTCCTTCTGGTCATACAGCGGCCACTCCTTTGCCTTGCCGTCAGGCGACTGGGCTGCGGTGAGCGATGGATTGCCCGTCTTGGCAAACTGTATCCACATCTTGCGCATGGTCTTGCAGAAGGTCTCGTCGTATGCACGTCCTGTGAAGTCGCTGATCTCAGGATGGTTGAACACTACGGACAGTTCTGACGCGTGTCCGCTTTTCAGCATTGGGACAGAGGATTCTACGGTGTAGTAGTAGGTGTAGGACTTGCCGCCAGCTTTGACCTGTTCTTCGGAGAGTCTGATCTGAGGGGCTATGAACATAATCTGACTGAAGAGACGCACGGTAGCTTCGTAGTCTTCGCCTTCTATTCCGTTGCAGTAGCTCTCCACCAGTTCCTTCTCCTTGTCTGTCAGCTGACAGAGTTTCTCTGCCTTGCGTCCATTGGACCACGCATTCCATACGTCTGGTCCCACAACACTCAGGAAGGTATTCATCTCGTCCTTGTTGCAGCCCTGAAGGAACTCTATGTCCTTTGCCGCTCCGTTGGCGTATGCCTCCCATGTGTTCAGGGGCAGGTAGTTGCCGTCTCTCTCGGGCATGGTGCGTATGCCCAGAACCTGATAGAAGCCATAGAGCTGTGCCCACACGTCAGCAATCTTCTCAGCGCTGACACTAAGCAGGTCGGCAACGGTCTTGCAGCCAAGTGTCTCCATCAGTTTGTCGGTGCACACGATGCCCTGCTCGGGTGTTCTCGTCTGGGCTGGAGCGCCGCTTTGAGCAATGACGCGCTTGAAATACTGGTGTGAGCCTTTGACCAGCGCAAGCAGGGTGCAGCTGGCAGCACCTGCTGACTCGCCCCAGATGGTCACGTTGTCGGGGTCGCCACCGAAGGCGGCAATGTTCTCATGCACCCACTTCAATGCCATTATCTGGTCCATAAGTCCCAGGTTCGACGCATCCTGATAGTCCTTACCGTCCTCCAGGTGCGAGAGATGCAGGAAGCCGAAGAAGCTGACTCTGTATGTGATGGTAACAAAGATGACATCTGGGTTTTCCTTTATGAGGTTGCTGCAATCGTACTGCGGGTCGGTGGTTCCGCCTACTTCGAAAGCGCCACCGTAGATCCACACAATGACAGGCTTCTTCTGGGCCGCATCGCCGCTCTTCCATACGTTAAGGTAAAGGCAGTCCTCACCCATGGGATAGAGAGCAGCGGGATCACCGGGGGCCTGAACGGGGCTCTTTCCATAGTGATAGGCCTCATAGACCCCGTCATTAGGCACTACATCCACAGGAGCTTTCCAGCGATACAGACCTATGGGCTGCTCGCCCACGAAAGGTATGCCTTTGTAGGATATAACTTCTTCCGCCTTTTTGCCGACAAAGGTTCCGTTTACACACTTTACTGCCAGGGACTCATCGTAATTGCCATCCATAATACGCTGGTTCTCACCGTATTTTGGCATCAATTTTTCTTCAATTTCACTCATTGTTTTTTTTGTTTAGGCCCCTCCGGCTCCCCCAAAGAGAAAAAACCTCTCCCCAGCCCTCTCCCAAGGAGAGGGAGACGTGAGCGGCTAATTTTGAATTATGAATTATGAATTTTGAATTATTAATTCTTAATTTAATCAGTTTCCTCTTCATTCACAAAGCAGGCCACGAGGCCGTAGGTGATGGTGGGGCGTATCCATATCTCTGTCATCAGGAATTCTCTCCCTTTTACCGTTTCCTCTATCAGCAGGTCATAGTTATAGAGCGCGGCAATAATCACATCCACGATAAAGATGAACCACAGGTTGGCCTTGGAATAGGTCTTCCACTCTTTGCGTGAATAGAACCACGTGAGCATGAGTACGAGATACACCGATAACGCGAGACATGCTATATGAAGATTGTACGTAGCCAGCGGTGGCGGAAAGAGAATGTCGCGCAGCAACACCGTAATACCTACGCATACAGAGCTCCAGTAGTTGAACCGCTGGGTGCTGAGACGATTGAAGAAGTACATCCACATCATGACTATGCAGGCGATGTAGAACATGTTGAGGATAATCTCCTCACCTGCCTCATACATGCCATAGAGATATACTCCATAGAACATGACACCTACTGAGAGCATAGCCGACACGGCAGTCAAGACAACATTAAATATGTTTGTCTTCTTTTTGAATCTGGTTTCCATTAGGAATTTAGGGTTATTGATTTCACCAAGACAGGAGTCTGTCTATAAAAGAATCGGCGCGAGGGAGTGTCGCAATGAGCACGCCCCCGCACCTTTATATACATATCAGAGCATATAATACTTAGTCAGAGGATAGGTTCTCTCCCAATCCACTATCTTCACATCCGCCTCCTTTGCCGGATGTATGTCAAACTCGTCAAGCACCATCACCTGTCTGTCTTTCTGGTCGTAGAGCGGCCACTCTTTTGCCTTGCCGTCAGGCGACTGGGCAGCGGTGAGCGATGGATTGCCCGTCTTGGCATACTGTACCCACATCCTGCGCATGGTCTTGCAGAAGGTCTCATCGAATGCACGTCCCGTGTCGGCAGTCATCTCGGGATGATTGAACACCACTGAAAGCTCTATGGCATGTCCGCACTTCATGACGGGATCGGGAGACTCTGGTGTGAAGTAGTAGGTGTAACACTTACCACCGGCCTTTGCCTGCCCCTCTGACACCTTGATGATGGGCGTATTGAACCAGTTCTGGCTCAAGAGGCTGCTGTCAGGCTGGTAGTAGTCACCCTCCACATCCTTCTGGAAGCTCTCAATGCGTGCCTTGTCCTCCTCTGGCAGGTATGGTATCTTCTCTGATTTACGCTGGGCAATCCAGTTGTCCCAGCCTTCCTTTCCGAAACTGGAGACGAAGAAATTCATCTCGTCCTTGTTGCATCCTACCAGGA
This sequence comes from Prevotella sp., assembly GCA_017478025.1. GTDB lineage: Bacteria > Bacteroidota > Bacteroidia > Bacteroidales > Bacteroidaceae > Prevotella. The sequence goes on along the minus strand of JAFVGZ010000013.1, from coordinate 22,438 downwards.
TCTCCAAATTCTTCGCCGCACCGTCAGCGTATGCCTCAAAGGGGTCAGAAGGCAGGGTACGCCCGTCCCTCTCGGGTATCTGGTGCACAAAGTTCACGGCAGAAGCCTCCAAGAGCTTCTCGCCATCCACCTTCAGCAGGTCTGCAACGGTCTTACAACCCAGTATCTCCATCAGCTTATTGGTGCACTCTATGCTCTCCTCCGTTGATCTCGTCTGGTTTACGGCACCGCTCTCGGCAATGAGGCGCTTGAAATACTGCTGTGAACCGGGAACGAGCGGCTGCATGGTACAGCTGGCAGCACCTGCTGACTCGCCGAAGATGGTCACATTCTCCGGGTCGCCGCCAAAGCCGGCAATGTTCTCATGCACCCACTTCAGTGCCTTCTGCTGATCCAGCAGACCAAGATTCTGTGAGTCCTGATAATCCTTGCCGTCCTCCAGGTGGGAGAGATGCAGGAAGCCCATCACTCCGAGTCTGTAGGCTATCGTTACGACTATCACATCGGGATTCTCCTTTATGAAATTGATGCAGTCGAACATCGGGTCAACAGTACCGCCAGACTCAAAAGCGCCGCCGTGAATCCACACCATCACGGGTTTCTTCTGGGCAGCTGCATCATCAGACTTAAAGACATTCAGATAGAGGCAGTCCTCATCAAGATAGTACATAGAACCGACCTCAAAGGACGGATTGCCATAGGCGCTCTTGGCATTATAGTATGCCTCATACACGCCATCGCCGGGAACAGCATCAACCGGAGTCTTCCAACGCAGTTCTCCCACGGGTTGCTTGCCTACATAGGGGATGCCCCTATAGACAATCACATTCTCATGCTTCTTGCCCACAAAGGTTCCGTTGATGCATTTTACAGCCAGCTCCTTATCATAGTTGCCATCTGTGATCTCTTTGTTCTCACCACCATACATGGCGTACATAGCATCTCTGATTTCACTTAATTCCATAGTTTTTTCTTGTTGGTTAGTTTGGTTGTTTGGTTAGTAGTTATTGTGCTTAAATTATCTGCTTCAAGCCATTATGGGCGGCCAAATCGATTGAGACAAGGCATGCTTACGCTTGCTCTAGCATTTGACAACGGTTCATCTTGCAAAGGTAAGCACCCACTCTGGAAATCACAACAAACAAGGGGCTGCAGACTGCAAGTTTTGCATATTTTGGTACGAATTTTACGTTTTTGCGCATCTCATCCACTCCGATGTGGTCTTTCCCGTTATCTTTTTAAAGGCTGTGCTAAACGTGTTGTAATTACGGAAACCGCTCAGGTGGGCCAACTGCTGGGCTGTGACGGACTGGTGGTTCTCTGTTGCATCATGGTACAGATTGATGAAATGCTGGATACGCAAACCGTTGATGTAGGCGTTATAGGTGATGCCCTGCATGGCAAAGTACCTGCTGAGATAGGAGCGATTGGTGCCTATCTGCTTGGCGAGTTGTGAAATGGACATATCATGCTGCAGGTAGAGCTGCCGCTCCTCGCAATACATCTTCAACATCGGCCCTATGTCATCGCGGATGGTCTGAGGCAAATCCTGGGGAGAGTCAGACGCCTCATCCTCCGCTTCCATCTCCTCCTCGCTGACGACGGAGATACTGAGGTCACTCAGCGTCTCTACACGCCACAGGAGATAGCATATCAGTATGCCGCCCACCACCTCTATGGCGTATTGGTAAACAGGACCGTCGTTGCTGAACACATAGACAACTAATGTTAACATAATGATAGCCATCAACAGGAAGCTCTGCCACACTTCCTTGTGCTCCAGGTCTGCATAGTTATTGCGCAGCCAACGCCCGTATCGCCTTACCTCGCGTATAAAAAACACTACCAGTCCGACACCCAACAACAGCGCATAGAAATACATTGCCGGGAAAAGGGCTACGTTACGGGTGATGGCACACACCACCCCACCCAGCACGATGGGTGCTACTGCCACAGCTATGGGCCACAACGGGCGGACACGGTCCTGAAGCATAGACAGCATTACAACTATCAACAGGGGGATCACCGTCATGCTGTCAAGAACCCCGCCTATCAGGTCGTTGAGGATAATATCTTCCTCTGACTCAAGGAACAGTATCGGCATATACCACATGTGATTCAGAGCTAAGAAAGCAAAGAACGCAGCGGTCCACTTGCGCAAGGGTGCAGGAGGCGTAATGTCGGGAGCAAAGGCGTTGCCCTTGCGAAAATACAGGTAGCAGCCTGCAATCATTGCCATAGCTGTCACAATGGAATAAAGTATGATGAAGAGAGTATCTTCCTTGATTTGGTCAAACATGTTTGTGAAAGCGTAAAAAGAATGTCAACTGAAAATTGTATTTGCAACACTGTGCAAAGGTAATAATTATAAGTCATAGAAAAAAGATTATCGCATAATTTTATGCATTCCTGCCACATCAAAAACATATAGTACACGCGTGGGGACATTTTGTAGCACATAAAAACGCGCATCGAAGGCTGATTGCCGTTTGTAAATGAATATCCCGCAATCATCCTACGACACACGCCCATCTACAGATTTTGTCATGGCAGTGGCAGATTCTGTGACATACCCCACAAGCGTGTGTCCTTTCGGATAATTGCGGATATATATATATATTCAAGGTTAACAGCAAACGTCCAGAGCATATTGCTCACAGAACCTTCGCATGTTTTGTATTCTAAAACGGCTGCAAAGGTACACAAATTTCTGATAATATCTTAGCCGTAAACGTCTCGCAACCCTTGTTTTTGATAAAATTGATACAATTTTTGTGATTTTTGATACATTGATGCAGATTGTAACAGAGTAGTTTACCGCTCCTAATAATCGAAAAGTGTACCACTAACCATTGAGAATTGTTGGTGTCTGGTAAAAGTGCCGAACACCAATATAAAAAAAAACGTGAGACTCTTCTGCTCGCTACTGTATCCAATAGGAGGTGAAGAGTCTCATGTTGCTGTTGCAAGGAATGCGTATAACGATTCTTTTCTAGGAGTTTCAGTCCATCAGGTCATTAAGGAAGTTGAGCTGGCCGGTGAGTTTGTCCGCCACCTGCTGCTGTGAGAGGCCTGCATCGGGATCCAGGTTCTCCGGCTCATTGGATGTTCCGTCTGCACCTTCTCCGTCTGTACCGTCGCTATTCTCATCCTCTTCAGGGAAGCGTATCGGCTCCATTTCTTCTATCTTGTCAATCGCAAAGGTGCTGATGCGCTTGCCTTTGGCCTTATATCCCTTTACGCCAATGAACTGTTCGCAATCTATTTCCTCTGGCTCTCTGTAAGCATCACTGCCACCGTAGGTCACTTTGATGCGGGGATAGGTGATATCAGTCAGCATGACGAGCTGGCTCTTGTCGTTGTCGCCAACGAAGCTGCGATGGTTCCTTATTGCGTCCATCTGGAAGCGCTTCAGGTATGCGAAACCGTTGTTGTCGGCATCGAGCACAACAGCTGTCCACACCTTGTTGATATCCCATTTCTCTATGCGTAGGATATTCTGCTCGAAGTGGTTGTTGGGGTCTGCGGTGGTGATGTAGAACTCTCCATTGGAGAGCACTACGAGGATGCTGTCCTCCTCTGTGAACTTGCCCAGACTCTGTCCGTGACCGTCACCATTGAGGCGGTTGACATCGCTGTCCCACCATATCTCGCGACCACCAAGCGTGGAGTGGCCATGACTCTTGAGACCTATCTTGTGGACAGGTAATTTTGTGAGTGTCACACCCTTAGAGTCACGGCGTTTAACCTCAAGCTGTGAGAAGTCAAAGTCAAAGAATATCCTCTTCACCTTAGGGCCGGGTTCATGCGTCACCTTTATCACCTCCGCCTCACCGTTAGGATTGGCCGTAAAGTATATCACACGGCTGCCGGGGTTGTTGCGTGTCAGGTTATACTCCCTATCGCGCGTCACAGCATCTACGCACATGCGGTTCACATAGTAGCGGCCCGCCTTACCATCGCGATAGACGTAGTTATATACGGTACGCTTGTCACCGCGCTTCCACACCTGCACGTGGAGGACATTCTTGCCCACATCAATCTTGTCGGCTACGCGGATAATCCTGAAACGACCGTCACGATAGAATATGATGACATCGTCAATATCGGAGCAGTTACATACGAACTCTGCCTTCTTCAGACCTGTGCCGATGAAGCCCTCCTGTCGGTCAATGTAAAGTTTCTGATTGGCCTCAACGACCTTCGTTGCCTCGATGGTATCAAATTTCAGTATCTCTGTCAGACGCGGGTGCTCCGCTCCGTATTTCTTCTTCAGGTGCTCAAACCATTCGCAGGTTATATCAACCATTCTGCCGAGGTCGCGCTCTATCTCTGCTATCTCAGCCTCAATCTTGGCTATCAGCTCGTCGGCCTGGTCCTTGGAGAATTTCAGTATGCGCTTCATCCTTATCTCCATGAGCCTGAGGATGTCATCTTTTCTCACTTCACGCACCAACTGAGGATAATATGGCGTGAGCCTCTCGTCAATGTGCTCGCAGGCAGCATCTATGGAGGCGGCATTCTCGTATTTCTTGTCCTTGTAGATGCGCTCCTCGATGAATATTTTCTCCAATGAACAGAAGAACAGCTGCTCCAGAAGTTCATCGCGCCTTATCTCCAGTTCGCGCTTCAAGAGTTGCAGGGTCTGGTCTGCGCTGCTGCGCAAAACATCGCTGACAGAGAGGAACTGTGGCTTGCGGTCCTTGATGACGCAGCAGTTGGGCGAGATGCTTATCTCACAGTCGGTGAAGGCATACAGCGCATCGAGGGTCTTGTCTGACGAGACACCCGGAGCCAGGTGTACAAGTATCTCAACGTTGGCGGCAGTAAGGTCTTCTACCTTCCTTACTTTTATCTTTCCTTTCTCTACTGCCCGGGTGATGGAGTCAATTAAAGTTTCGGATGTCTTTGAGTATGGTATATCCCTGATTACGAGTGTCTTATTGTCAAGTTTTTCTATCTTTGCTCTTACTTTGATAGTACCGCCGCGCTGTCCGTCGTTGTACTTTGACACATCGATGGAGCCGCCCGTAGGGAAGTCAGGATAGAGATGAAATTCCTCTCCACGAAGATAGCTTACGGCAGCATCGCATATCTCACAGAAGTTGTGAGGCATGATCTTGGAATTGAGGCCTACGGCAATGCCCTCAACGCCCTGTGCCAGCAACAGTGGGTACTTTACCGGAAGGGTAATCGGCTCCTTGTTTCTGCCGTCATAGGACATCTGCCACTCCGTCGTCTTGGGATTGAACACCGTCTCCAAGGCGAATTTGCTCAACCGCGCCTCGATGTATCGCGGCGCAGCGGCACTTGAACCGGTCAAGATATTACCCCAGTTTCCCTGCGTGTCGATGAGCAAATCCTTCTGTCCGAGCTGTACCAGTGCATCGCCGATTGAGGCGTCGCCATGAGGGTGGAACTGCATGGTGTGGCCCACAATGTTTGCCACCTTGTTGTAACGCCCGTCATCCATGCGCTTCATGGAATGCAGGATGCGTCGCTGCACGGGCTTCAGACCGTCCTCGATGTGAGGCACGGCGCGCTCCAGGATTACGTATGAGGCGTAATCCAGAAACCAGTTCTGATACATTCCGCTGAGATGATGTACAGCAGAGGCATCAAAACGATTCACGGTATGAGGTACGGAGAGAGGGGTTTCGTTATCTATCGTGTCCATCTATTGTTTTATCTTACGGCTGGCAATACCGAGCCGGGCTTTCCTATGGCATGAAGTGTGACATCAAAAATAAGGGTGCTGTAGGGAGGGATATCAGCTATATCCGCTGTGTTGTACCCTAAACGATATGGGATGCATACTTCCCAACGCTCTCCTACGTGCATTTGCATTATTGCAGATGACAGTCCTACTACCAGTCCCGCTACTTTCATATTCTGGGGTATCATGGAATTGAGGTCATAGTCGCCATACCAGGTAGCGTCAAACTGGAATCCGTCAGGATAAGAGACCGACGGCATCAGGCGTCCACGGTAATGCAGCTGTACGGAGTCGGTGTATTCTGGTGTTTCGCCTGTGGTGATATACTGCGCTGCGCCACTGTCGGCAGCGGGGGTCGCCTTGTGAACGATGACATAATCCGTGGGTGAACAGATATCATCGCTCAGTTTGGAGTACACGCGCACCAGCTGCCAGTTGCTCTTTCCGGCTGCGATGCTGTCCTTCGCTTCCTGATAACGCGCAGCAAAGAATGTCTCGTTGCGCTGCTGCCAGTTCTCATACTCGTTGACAGTATCATCAGCTTCTGAGCACGATGTCAGCATACAAGGGCATAAGCACAAAAGTCCCCATGCCATCAGGACGGCATAGGAACTTTTTATTATGGTCTTATAATTCTTAATGTTCATTGCAATTTCTTAAGCAGAGAGGTGATGGTGACCTGATCCTCGATGATGCCGCGCAGGTCGGCGATGTTTACGCGCTCCTGCTCCATTGAGTCACGGTGTCTGAGTGTCACGGTGTTATCTTCCAATGTCTGGTGGTCAACGGTGACGCAGAACGGTGTACCAATGGCATCCTGACGGCGATAACGCTTGCCTATCTGGTCCTTCTCCTCATACTTGCAGTTGAAGTGGAACTTGAGGTCGTCGATAATCTCGCGTGCCTTCTCAGGCAGACCATCCTTCTTGGTCAATGGGAACACAGCCAGTTTGACCGGAGCCAATGCTGCAGGCAGGTGCAGGACTGTGCGGGTCTCGCCGTTCTCCAGTTTCTCCTCTTCGAAAGAGTGGCACATGATAGAGAGGAACATACGATCGACACCGATTGATGTCTCAATGACATAAGGAGTGTAGGACTCGTTGAGCTCTGGGTCAAAGTACTTTATCTGCTTGCCAGAGAACTTCTCGTGCTGCGACAGGTCGAAGTTGGTACGGGAGTGAATGCCCTCAACCTCCTTGAAGCCAAACGGCATGTGGAACTCGATGTCTGTTGCGGCATTAGCGTAGTGTGCCAGCTTATCGTGGTCATGGAAGCGGTAGTTCTCGGCTCCGAAGCCCAGGTTCTGGTGCCACTTCATACGTATTTCCTTCCACTTGGCAAACCAATCCAGCTCCGTGCCGGGCTTGATGAAGAACTGCATCTCCATCTGCTCAAACTCACGCATGCGGAAGATGAACTGACGTGCTACTATCTCATTGCGGAACGCCTTACCTATCTGCGCAATACCGAATGGTATCTTCATGCGACCTGTCTTCTGCACGTTGAGATAGTTGACGAAAATGCCCTGTGCTGTCTCAGGTCTGAGGTAGATCTTCATTGAGCTGTCAGCACTGGCACCCATCTCAGTAGAGAACATCAGGTTGAACTGACGTACATCGGTCCAGTTGCGTGTGCCGCTGATAGGGCAGACGATTTCCTCGTCGAGGATGATCTGCTTCAGCATCTCGAGGTCCATCTTGTTCATGGCCTCAGAATAGCGTGCATGAAGATTGTCAAACTTCTCCTGATTCTCCTTCACGCGTGGGTTTGTTGCGCGGAACTGTGCCTCGTCGAATGCATCGCCGAACTTCTTCTGAGCCTTGGCAATCTCTTTGGCAATCTTGTCCTCGTACTTTGCCATCTGCTCCTCAATCAGCACATCTGCACGATAGCGCTTCTTAGAGTCACGGTTGTCAATCAGAGGGTCGTTGAAAGCATCAACGTGGCCAGAGGCCTTCCATATCGTGGGGTGCATGAAAATGCTGGAGTCGATGCCGACGATATTGTCGTGAAGCAACACCATTGACTGCCACCAGTACTGCTTGATGTTGTTTTTCATCTCAACACCGTTCTGCGCATAGTCATACACGGCGCCCAGTCCGTCATAAATCTCACTTGAAGGGAATACGAAGCCATACTCCTTACAGTGACTTACTATCTTCTTAAATACGTCTTCTTGTTGTGCCATTGGTTTATATTTGTTTTCTTTCGTTATTTATTCAGTTCGGCAAAATTACAAAAATTAATTGAAACAGCAAAACACCGTAACGGTAATTTATGAATTTTGCATAAATTATGCATTCTGAATTCTTAATTTTGCATTCTGAATTCTGAATTCTTAATTATGCATTCTGAATTCTTAATTTTTCATTTACCTCATGTACCAGGTATTATTCCTCTCCATCATGGGGACTACGATCTCCTCGCGAGTGCTGTCAGCGTAGTGGAGAGAGAGGTAGGCCGTGTCGCCCTTTGCCCTCAGTGCCTCCACCTCTGTCAGGCCACCGTGATCCCTGCTCTGCTGCTCACGATACATCTGCACATTCAGCAGCATCTGCTCCCTGTAATCCTCAGGCACCGTATCTCCATGCAGCTGACCCGCAAGAAAACTCTCACAGTCACCATGCAGCAACTGGTCATAGTATGCCTTAGCTGACTGCAAAGCCATCTCCTCGCGCGACACCTCCTTTTTGCAGCCGCACAAGAGCAGCGGCAGGATGAAAAATAGAACTCCGTATCTCATCACTTACTTCTTACAAACACATTGATCGGTGAGCCGGTCAACTTCCAGTGCTCCCTTATCTGATTCTCTATAAAGCGCTTGTAAGGCTCCTTGACGTACTGCGGCAGATTGGCATAGAAGATAAAGGTAGGAATCTGCGTGTCAGGAACCTGCGTGCAATACTTTATCTTTATGTACTTACCCTTGATGGATGGTGGTGGTGTCGCCTCGATGATTGGCAGCATCACCTCGTTGAGCTTACTGGTTCCTATGCGCACCTTACGGTTCAGATACACTTCTTTTGCGGTCTCAAGGACTTTGAAGATTCTCTGCTTGGTGAGGGCCGAGGCGAAGATGATTGGGAAATCTGTAAACGGAGCCATTCGCTCGCGTATAGCGTTCTCAAAAGTTTTGATGACTGCCTGCGACTTATCCTCTACGAGGTCCCATTTGTTGACCACCACGACGAGGCTCTTATTGTTCTTCTGAATCAGCTGGAATATATTCATATCCTGGGCCTCTATGCCTCTGGTCGCATCTATCATCAGTATGCACACATCACTGTTCTCAATGGAACGGATAGAACGCATCACGCTATAGAACTCCAGATCCTCGCTCACCTTGTTCTTGCGTCTTATTCCGGCAGTATCAACAAGATAGAAATCGAAGCCGAACTTATCATAGCGGGTATAGATAGAGTCACGCGTGGTGCCGGCAATATCTGTCACGATATTGCGCTCCTCACCTATGAAAGCGTTGATGATACTTGATTTTCCCACATTTGGTCTGCCAACAACGGCAAAGCGCGGGATGTTGACATCCAGGTCATCTGAGCCTTCCTTGGGCAGCTTGTCGAGCACCATATCGAGCAAATCACCCGTGCCGAAACCGGACAGAGCGCTGACACACACAGGGTCTCCCAAACCGAGGGCATAGAAGTCTGCGGCATAGTATTGCTGCTCATTATTGTCGGTCTTGTTTGACACCAGTATGACGGGCAGCTTAGAGCGCCTAAGTATCTGTGCCACATCGCTGTCCAGGTCGGTCACACCGGTCTGCACGTCAACGAGGAAGAGCACAAGGTCTGCCTCCTCCGTAGCTATCTTCACCTGGTCGCGGATAGCGCCCTCAAAGACATCGTCACTATTCACTACCCAGCCGCCTGTATCAACGACTGAGAACTCTCGTCCGTTCCATTCACACTTACCATACTGACGGTCACGCGTGGTGCCTGCCACATCACTGACAATAGCGTGACGTGTCTTCGTCAGACGGTTGAACAGAGTTGACTTGCCTACATTAGGCCGTCCTACAATTGCTACTAAATTTCCCATAATCAAAAAATAGCCCCACCCTGGCCCTCCCCTAGGGGAGGGAATTATATTACCTTTTGGGGACGTATTACCCTCAGGGGATGTATCACCTTCAGGTTATGTATCACCCTCAGGAGATGATATTACCCTCAGGGGATGTATTACCTTCAGATATTACTGAAAGGCAAGGCGATATTTATATTGTTTTTTATCTCGATTATTACCTTATTTATATTCCCAAAGAGCTCCTCGTTTGTAAAATGCAACACTTTGTATCCCATCTTTTTCAACCAGGCATCCCTTACCATATCAGCTTCTTTCCGTTGTTCTGTGTTATGGTAGCCCCCATCCAGCTCTATTACCAACTTCTCTGAGATGCATGCAAAATCTGCTATATAGTCACCTATCACATGTTGTCGTCTGAACTTCACTCCAAGCGAACCATTCCGAATGTAATTCCACAGAAGCGCCTCTGCATCAGTCATGAATTTCCTCTGTTCACGCGAAAACGCCTTGGTCAAGGAATACCTGTCCGGGTTTGCCGTCTTAAATTCCGGTTCTTCTACTGACATATTGCTCTGTTGTAATTATTACACATTGCTCTATACCCACATATCTCAAGGGAATCATCCATGAGAGGTTCACATATCTCCCCCCCTCCCCTAGGGGAGGGCCGGGGTGGGGCTTTCCTCCTCTAAGGGGTGGGGCTATACCCGAACTTATCCAGCTCCCTGTCGTTGCTGCGCCAGTCCTTATCCACCTTCACGAAGGTCTCAAGATATATTGACTTACCGAAGAAGCGCTCAAGTGCCTTGCGGGCCTCTGTGCCTACTTTCTTTATTGCTATACCCTGATGACCTATTATGATACCCTTCTGCGAGTCACGCTCCACGAAGATGGTTGCGGTGATGTGTATTGCCTTCTCTGTCTCCTTGAAGCTGTCACATCTCACCTCTACCGAGTACGGTATCTCTTTGTCATAATAGAGCAGAATCTTCTCTCTGATGATTTCAGAGACAAAGAAGCGTGCCGGTTTGTCCGTCAGTTGCTCTTTGTCGAAGTATGGGGGTGAGTCAGGCAGCAGTTCCTTTATACGCTTCAGGAGCATATCAACTCCAAACTTATTAAGTGCCGACAATGGAAGTATCTCTGCATTGGGCAGCAAGGAGTGCCACCTGTCCACCAACGCTCCCAGTACCTTGTTGGTATCGCCCTCAAGAGCATCGATTTTGTTTATGAGCAGTATGACGGGAATTGACAGTTTCCCCACTTTCTCAAGGAAGTCCATGTTCTTCTCCGGGTCTTCCACCACGTCGGTCACATACAGCAACACATCGGCATCGGCCAGAGCTGACTCTGAGAAGTTCAGCATCGACTCCTGCAGCTTGTAGTTAGGCTTCAGCACTCCGGGCGTGTCAGAGAACACTATCTGCATGTCCTCCGTGTTCACGATGCCCATGATGCGGTGACGCGTCGTCTGGGCCTTGAAGGTAGCAATAGAAATACGCTCACCAACCAGCTGGTTCATGAGCGTACTTTTACCTACATTAGGATTGCCTACTATATTTACAAATCCTGCTTTATGCATCGTATCCCCATTTGTAATAGCTTGCACCATGAACAAATCCTGCGCCGAAGGCAGTTAATATCACGTTGTCGCCTTTCTTCAGCTGCTTCTCAAAGTCCCAGAGGGCAAGAGCAATAGATGCGGCGCTCGTGTTGCCATAGTGTTCTATATTTACCATTACCTTTTCCATTGGGAACTCCAGACGCTTCGTTACTGCCTCAATGATGCGCATATTCGCCTCATGGGGCACTATCCACCTCACGTCCTCTTCCTTCAGGTTATTGCGTTCCATTATCTTCTGCACATCATCTGCCATTGAGGTCACAGCGTAGCGGAACACTGTGCGGCCCTCCTGATAGATGTAGTGCATACGATGGTCCACCGTATAGTGTGAAGCCGGGCATACAGAGCCACCGGCCTTCATGTGAAGGAACGGCAGTCCCAGACCGTCTGTTCTCAGGAACGAGTCCTGGAAGCCTACGCCCTCTTCCTCTGTAGCCTCTACCATAACGCAGGCAGCGCCGTCGCCGAAGAGTACACATGTCTGACGGTCTTGGTAGTCAGTCATAGATGACATCTTCTCGGCTGCTACGACGATAATTCTCTTATAGCGGCCACTCTGTATCATAGCTGACGCCAGGTCCACGGTATATAGGAAACCGCAGCATGCGCAAGAGATGTCGAAGCCGTGAGCATTCTTCATGCCCAGCTTACCGATGATGATAGATGCGTTAGAAGGGAAGCGATAGTCAGGAGTCGTGGTAGCGCAGATGACGCAGTCAACCGTCTGTGGATCAACATCTGTCTTCCTCAGCAACTCACGAACAGCCTTTCTGCCCATGTAGGCAGAGCCGAGACCCTCCTCATTCAGGATGCGACGCTCCTTAATACCGACACGTGTCAGTATCCACTCGTCGCTCGTATCCACCATGCGAGAGAGCTCCTCGTTAGTCAGGATATACTCAGGCACATAGCCGCCGATACCTGTGATAACTGCATTCTTCATACGTACACGTCTTACTCTGCTTCAGCCACTTCGATAGCCTGCTTACCGCGATACTGGCCGCAGGTAGGACATACCGTGTGGTAAACATAGTACGCACCACAGTTAGGACATACTGCCAGCGTAGGTGCTACAGCCTTATCATGGGTACGACGCTTAAGGGTACGTGTCTTTGATTGTCTTCTTTTAGGATGTGCCATTTTTCTTTTATTCTTTTAATCGTTAGTTTTTAATTTCAACAGTTAATCATTCGACCAGACCACCAAACAGAAACGCGACTGAGTTATGGCTCAGCTACAGATTCTCTGGTAAAATCCAGCCTATGGCTTCAAATCTTTCAGTTTCTGCCAGCGCGGGTCAATAGCATCCTCGGCACCATCACCACTTCGGGTGGCTGACTCTTCTTCCTCCGTTGCTCCCTTAGGTGAGAGCTCCTTCAGTTTTTCCGTCATCGCAGCATTGCATTTTCCAGGTGCATGAACGTGCTTGATGGGTATTGCCAGAGCTATTGTCTCATAGATTATCCAACCCAGCGAGAGGATGCCTTGATTCTCATCCACCACTATCAGCTGGTCATCTTCGCTTGACTCTGTGCCCAGTTTCACTACAAACGAAGCCTCGCCCTCCACATGCTGATCCATGTCATCAAGACACAGGTCGCATGTTACGGTAACGGTACCATCGATTGACAACGTCAAAGCGAAGTCCCCACCTGCAGCCTTGTTAAGCGACACGTGAGCCTCGACTTGTCCGTGCTTAATCTCAGCACCATCAAGACTTCTGAAATACTCATCATCCAGCGACTGACTAAACTCTAAAGCATCCGTCGTCAGCCCCTTCAGGTCAATATTCAATAGTTCTAAACCGTGCATTTGGGTGCAAAGGTATTAAAAAAAAATGACTCTCCAAAAAAAACCTACTGTTTTTCTTTCATTATTGATTATTATCAAAGCATAATGCCTGCTTAATGTCAGCCAGAATATCCTCTTTTTCCTCCAGACCTATACTGAGACGCACCGTAGTATCACGCACATCCATCGCCTCTCGCTGCTCTGGGGTAAAGGTGCCGAATATGGTTGACGCTGGATGAATGGCCAGCGAACGATGGTCAAAGAGATTCGTTGCGCGGCGTATCAGCTTCAGCGAGTCTATGAAGCGGTAACAGTCCTCCTTTGATGCCAGGTCAATGGTAAGCATAGCTCCCGGCAACGGTCCGAACTGCCTCTCGCTGAGGTCGTGATATGGGTTATCTTCAAGGGCCGTATAATTCACCTTTTTTATATCGGGGACATCTCTCAACTGCTTAGCAATCCACAGAGCCGACGAGGCCTGTCGCTGAAATCGCAGGTTGAGGGTTTCCAGACCCAGGGTCTGCATATATGCCTCGTGGGGCGTCATCAGGGCACCGAAGTTTGTGAGTATCTCTGTCTTCAGCCTGGCAGTAAAGGCATTCCTCTTCCCTACCCTCTTTGTTCTCTGACGCAGCGCTTCATTACGGCTCTGGCTCCAATCGAAAGTGCCGTAATCGATGATGAGTCCGCCCAGCCCGGTGGCTCCGCCGCTGATATACTTCGTACTGGAAATGACTTCTATGTCAATGCCAAAGTCCTTTGCATGAAAGGCGGTGAAAGGCACTATGGTCGTATCGGCAATGAGCGGTACGCCATGAGCATGGGCTGCCTCAGCAAGTGCAGCAATGTCTGCCACCTCCATCTGGGGATTGGTGATAATCTCGAGGAACACGGCACACGTGTCATCATCTATCAACCGTTCCGTCTCATCCACGTTTGTCAGGTCTGCAGTACGCATCTCCACCCCAAACTGCGACAGTGTCTGGCTGAGGAGCGAGTATGTGTTACCAAAGAGATGCCGTGAGGTTACGACGTTACTACCCTGACTCGTTATGGCTATCAGCGTATTGGCTATGGCTGCCATTCCTGTGTTGAGGGCTGTCACGTTCAGCGCTCCGGTGTATCGTTGCACGCGACGCTCAAAGTTCTGTACCGTGGGATTGCTGATACGGGAATAGCTATGTTCGGGTGAGCGGCCACAGAACGCGTCGCTCATAGCTTTGGCAGAGGGAAATTCAAATGCCGCCGAATGATATACGGGTTGGGCTAACGCGCCGAACGGGTCGGGCTTTGCATAGGGGGTGCTGAGGATACTTGTTTCGTAATTCATATACTGTGGTTGTGGTTTATATTAATCTAATACCTTATAGCCGCCCTTTGTCAAGGGAGGTAATTGTGGTTTGACGGAATACTGACAATGTCATTCTGGGCTGCAAAGGTAACGAGTTTTTTTCATCCTGCAAGGTATATGGCCCAAAATACCATAAATATGTGATGGGTAGAATAACGCACATAGGTTATATAAAATGCCGTTGATATGGGATTTCACACTCCGTAGAAAGTCCGTAACTTTGCACCCAGATTAATGCAACAAGAATACAAACCCTATAAACACGAAAAAAAGAGTATGGCACAGATTAAAGTAAACGGAGAAAAGCAGACGGTGACACTGCCTCTGAATGTCACGGAGTTAATACATATAAATAAGGTGGATCAGCCCGATATGGTTTCTGTTCAGGTGAACGAGGAGTTTGCTGATCGCGAAGAGTGGAACAAGATTTATCTCTGCGATGGCGACGAGGTGGATTTCCTCTACTTCATGGGCGGAGGAGGAATGTTTCATACGGGTTATCAATTCAAGTAATCTTATACAGTTATGATAGATTTCACAGAACAACAGATAGAACGCTATTCCCGCCACATCCTTCTGCAGGATGTCGGCGTTGAGGGTCAGGAGAAAATCCATGATGCCCGCGTGCTTGTCATCGGTGCCGGTGGTCTCGGTGCACCTGTCAGTCTCTATCTTGCAGCCGCGGGTGTTGGCAGAATAGGCATTGTGGATGCCGACGTGGTGGATCTCAGCAATCTCCAGCGTCAGGTGATACACTTCACAGCCGATGTGGGCAAACCGAAAGTGGATAGTGCGAAAGACAAGATGCTTGCCATCAATCCCGATGTAAAGGTCGATACCTACCAGACGTGGCTGGACTCCTCAAACGCGCTTGACATCATCAGGGAGTATGACTTCATCATCGACGGCACCGACAACTTCCCCGTGAAGTTCCTCATCAATGATGCCTGCGTGATGGCCGGCAAGCCGTTCTCACACGGTGGCATACTGCGCTTCACCGGCCAGACGTTCACCCATCTTCCCGGCACGGCGTGTTACAGGTGTATGTTCAAAGAGCCGCCACCACCGGGAGCCGTTCCCACATGCAGCCAGGCAGGGGTCTTGGGAGCCATAGCAGGAATGCTTGGCACCATTCAGGCAGCAGAAGCGCTTAAATATATAATAGGTATAGGCGAACTGCTCACAGACCGACTTCTCACTTTTGACGCCAAGACGATGCTCTTCCGCACCGTCAGCGTAAAGAAATCAGGCAAGTGTCCTATCTGCGGCAGTCACCCTACCATTGACCACCTCATAGACTATGAGCAGGCTGCATGCGATCTGAAGGGCAACCATTAACCTTTTTCACAACGTATATTACAAGAATAAAAGAATTATGACAATCAATGATGATGTGATACAGGCTATCATCGCCCAGGCTAAGAGGGAGGCTCCCGTGGAAAGTTGCGGCTATCTCCTGGGCATCGGCGACACAGTAACGGAGAGCTACCCCATGACCAACATCGACCACTCTGAGGAGCATTTCAGCTTTGACCCCAAGGAGCAGTTTGCCGCACTCAGATACGCTCGCAAGCAGGGACTGCAGATACTTGCCAACTGGCACTCACACCCCGCATCTCCATCCCGCCCCTCAGAAGAGGACATCAGACTTGCAAACGACCCCACCATACGCTACGCCATCCTGTCACTCCTCAACGGAGACATTCGTCTGAACTCCTTCAGCATCAAGAATGGCAAAGTAGAGGACAAGCAGGAACATTACTAACAAAACGTCAAAGAGTCTGCGATACCATCGCAGGCAATCACCGCAGAAAAATTGTCAAAGAGTCCGCGATACCATCGCAGGCAATCACCGCAGAAAAATTGTCTAAGAGTCTGCGATACCATCGCAGACAGTTAAAATCAAAACCCTATGAGCAGAATAGCAAGAAACATAATTGACCTCATCGGTCACACCCCGCTTCTCGAGCTGACAAAGCTTGAAAAGCATCTGGGATTGAGAGCGCATCTCGTAGCAAAATTAGAGATGCACAACCCTGGCCGCAGCGTCAAGGATCGTATCGGCATCATGATGCTTCAACGCGCAGAAGCAGAGGGCCTCATCGACAGTAAGACCGTCATCATCGAGCCTACCAGTGGCAACACCGGAATCGGTCTGGCTTTGGCTGCCAATCAGCGCGGCTACAAACTGATACTCACCATGCCCGATGCGATGAGCATAGAGCGACGCTCGCTGCTGAAGGCCTTAGGTGCCGAGCTGGTTCTCACCCCAGCCTATGAGGGCATGGCAGGTGCCGTACGCAAAGCGAGGGAACTGGCCGAGCAGTACCCCAACTCATTCATACCCCAGCAGTTCAACAACCCCGCCAACTCTACAGCCCACAGACTCACCACAGGTCCTGAGATATGGAACGACACTGACGGGAACGTAGATTACTTTGTGGCTGGCATTGGCACCGGCGGCACCATCACCGGCGTAGGAAGTGCGCTGAAGAAGCTTAACCCACGTGTGCGAGTAGTGGGCGTAGAACCCTGGAACTCCTCTGTCATCAGCGGCAGCAAGGCAGGTCCTCATAAGATACAGGGCATCGGTGCAGGCTTCATTCCCAAAGTGCTTGACTTGAACGCGATAAATGAGCTGATACGGGTAAAGGACGAGGAAGCCTTTGATGCAGGGCGACTGTTGGCCAAAGAGGAAGGTGTGCTTGCCGGCATCTCTTCCGGAGCAGCACTACATGCCGCCATCACCGTAGCTCGACGCCCCGAGAATGATGGCAAGACAGTAGTCGTTCTGCTGCCAGACACAGGCGAGCGATACCTATCAACAAAACTCTTTAAGGAAGAATAACAAATGGCAGACGCAAAGAAACTCTCAATCATAGCCTTCAGCGGCGATTTCGACAAACTCACAGCCACCTTCACACTCGCTACGGGAGCAGCGGCAGTGGGCTACGAGGTGAACATCTTCTTCACCTTTTGGGGATTAGATGCCATCAAGCAGAAGCAGGGACGGGCATTCCTCGGTTCCAACTGGCTTACGAAGCTCTTCGGCTTCATGATGGGCGGCCTCTCTGCCACACCTACAAGCCGTTTCAACTTCCTCGGTGCAGGACCTGCGATATTCCGCAAACTGATGCGCAAGAACAATGTCGCCACCCTCGAGGAACTGGTGGAAGCAGCAAAGGTCCTCGGCATCAACCTCTACGCCTGCGAGATGGCCATGCACGTGCTCGGCCTCAAGAAGGAGGACTTCATACCAGAGGTGAAGGACGTCCTGGGCGTCGCGACATTCCTGGAACTCTCAGAAGGAGGCAGAACACTGTTTATATAACCCCCTAACAGAACAATAACAACGGAATATATGGCAACACACACATTAGACATCACGGCAGAACACTGCCCCATGACATTTGTAAAGACAAAGATAAAATTGGCACAGATAGCCAAAGGTGACACCCTGGAGGTATTACTCAAGGAGGGTGAGCCTCTGAACAACGTACCCAAATCAGCTCAAGAACAGGGCTTTGAGGTCCTCGCCACCGAGCAGGTAGAAGGTGACACATGGCGTGTCACCATCCGTAAATAGTTTATTGTTAAAGATTCTGCGATACCATCGCAGACATCCGACACAGACATTCCACAAACAGAAAAACAACAATTATGAGCGAAAACAACATCCAGCGTAGTGTGACTACGCAGACCGCCCGAAAGCTGGCGAACACCACCAAGACAGCCCCGCAGATGGGCTCCATCACCCCAAGACTGCTGCTGAAACTCCTCCCCTGGGTTCAGGTTGAGAGCGGCACCTATCGTGTCAACCGCACAAAGGTAGAGCTGCGCAAGGCCGAGCGCATCAAGATCAGCTACCTCGATGGCGTACCATCATTCACGGCCAAGAGCCTGCGTCGCATACCTCTGTTCTCTCACATTGATGAGACCATCGTATCACGTCTCGCACGCCGCTTCGTCACTGAGGAAGTGGAGCTGGGACAATTCCTGATAAAGGAGGGCGAGGACCGTCAGCGCTTCTTCATCGTCGCCGATGGTCAGGCAGAGGTCATCAAGAAAGGCATACACGGCGAGGAGCTGCGCATAGCGCTGCTGAACACCGGCGAGTACTTCGGTGAGGCCGACCTGCTGAGCGATTCACCCGCTTCTGTCAGCGTTCGCACCATCACGCCTGCCGTATTCCTCTCACTGCAGCGCGAGGAGCTGGAGCGTCTCACCAAGGAGATTCCAGAGTTCCGTCAGCAGTTCCAGCAGGCCGTCGATGAGCATCTGCGCCTGAAGGCTACCGTCAACGACCACGGCGAGAAGCACATAGACCTTGTCAGCGGCGCTGAGGAAGACAACATCATCCCCGAGACATATATTGACTACGAGGAGCAGCCCACCGAGTATTCTCTCAACACGCTGCAGACCATCGTGCGTGTTCACACTCGCGTCAGCGACCTTTACAACAACCCGTTCAACCAACTTGAGCAGCAGCTGCGTCTCAGCATCGAGAGTCTCAAGGAGCGTCAGGAGTGGGAGCTCATCAACAACCGCAAGTTCGGACTCCTTGCTACTGCCGACCCGTCAGCACGCATCTCTGCACGCTACGGTGCTCCTACACCCGATGATCTCGACGAACTCATCTCCCTCGTATGGAAAGAGCCGTCGTTCTTCATCGCCAACCCACGTGCCATCGCCGCCTTCGAGCGTGAGTGCACATGGCGCGGAGTGCCTCCTGTGACACAGGATATCTTCGGCACAAAGGTTATCACATGGCGCGGCATACCACTCATCCCGTCAGACAAGGTGGAGGTGAAGGGACAGTATCTGACCAACCGCGGCGTGGGTACCACAGACATCATCCTCGTCCGTGCCGGTGAGAAGAACCAGGGTGTCGTAGGACTTCATCAGACAGGCATCCCCGGCGAGATTGCGCCATCGCTCTCTGCACGCCTCATGGGACTCGACAAGTTCGGCGTGGCAAGCTATCTCCTCACCAAGTACTTCAGTCTCGCCTCACTCACGGACGATGCAGTCGCCGTGCTTGAGAACGTCGAAGTAGGTTACTATCACGATTACCAGCACAGGAACCAAATTGAGAAATAATGTATAATATAGACCATACTATCAGCGACTTCGACAACATCGGTCAGCTGCGGCAGATTGCATCGCGCTTCTGCCCCGAGGAGCTGCAGTCCGTGGCTCGCACGGTAGTGCCCGATGAGGTCGATGCTCTGAACCTCGCAGACCTTGAGGCAGGCTTTCTGAGCCTGCTTCAGGGCGGCAGTGGGTTCCCGGAGGTTCCTGCACCGCATGGCAGTGTGGACTCCGCAGCGCCATCGTCACTCTCTGCACCCACACCGTCCTTCGGAGTGGGACTACCAGAGGCGGACAAGCTACGCGACCTGAACTACGAAGAGCGCGACACCCTCAGCCTCGACCAGATACGCCGCGACTTCCCCGTGCTCCATCAGACGGTGAACGGTCACCAGCTCGTTTGGCTTGACAACGGTGCTACGACGCAGAAGCCGCAGTCTGTCATTGACACCATCTCCCACTACTACGAGCACGACAACTCAAACATCCATCGAGGAGCCCACACTCTGGCTGCACGTGCCACAGACCAGTATGAGGAAGCGCGTCAGAAGGTGGCAGACTTCATCAACGCCCCTTCGGCAGAGAACATCGTCTTCGTGCGTGGCACCACCGAGGGCATCAACCTCATAGCCCAGACCTTCGGGCGCAAGTACCTCAACCCGGGTGACGAGGTCATCGTCTCTACGCTCGACCATCATGCCAACATCGTACCCTGGCAGCAGGTGTGCAAGGAGCGCGGCGCCAAGTTGCAGGCCATACCCGTCAACAGTCGCGGTGACCTCATCCTTGAGGACTACGAGCGCATCATAGGCCCGCGTACCAAGTTCGTCTCCGTAGGACATGTGAACAACACCTTCGGCACCATCAACGATGTGGAGCGCATCATTGAGATAGCCCACCGTTACAACGTGCCCGTTCTCATCGACGGTGCCCAGAGCATTGCCCACACCCCTATAGACATCCGTAAGCTTGACGCAGACTTCTTCGTATTCTCCGGCCACAAGATCTACGGTCCCAACGGCATCGGTGCCGTGTATGGCAAGAAGGAGTATCTGGAGCTCCTCCCACCGTGGCAGGGAGGCGGCAACATGATACAGGATGTCACGCTTGAAGAGACAAAGTTCAACGTGCCTCCTGCACGCTTCGAGGCAGGCACGCCCAATGTGGCAGATGCCATCGGACTGGGTGCGGCACTGGACTACGTGAAGCGTATCGGACTGCCCAACATCGAGGCCCATGAACATGACCTGACGGAATATGCCCGTGAACAGCTGGCACTCATCCCGGGTGTCACCATCATCGGCAACCCTCAGCGCCGCGTCAGCGTCGTCTCCTTCGTCATCGACGGTCAGGACGTGCCGCTCACCGGTCAGCTTCTCGACAAGGAAGGCATCGCCGTCCGTGCAGGCCACCACTGCGCCCAGCCCGCATTGAGAGCCTTGGGATACGAGATGTCAGTACGCCCCACCTTCGCACTCTACAACACACGCGAAGAGGTAGATAAGCTCGTACAGGCTGTCAGAAAAATCGCAGGAAGCTAATGCTTAATGCATCGCTCGGCCCAAAGGGACGCTTGCGTAGAGCATCGGAGCGAGAATTTGTTAATTCGTTCGCTCGGCCCTTTGGGACGCTTGCGTAACAAGGTGGAGCATTTAGAGCCACTTGATAAGGGGCGGCTGTAATGCAGGGTTAAAATGTAATTCGTTAATTTGTTCGCTCGGCACTTTGTGACGCTTGCGTAACATCGTGGAGCAAGAATTCGTTAATTTGCTTCTGACTATCCGCAACAGCCAAAAGGCTTCACTACTCCCGCAAGGACAGTGAAGCCTTTTGTCTGTTGGCATACACGATATCATGTTTACTCAAGCTTTTGCAAGCTTTGCTTGCTAAGGACAATTGATTTCAGATTCAAAAACGGATCAAAGAACCATCCATAGAACCATTGTCGCTAAAGTCAAAAAAAATCATTCACCCGTCCCTGTGACACCTAGCTATAAAATCCCAATTAACAAAGGAAAAGAATAAAAAAATGCCGAAATTCTCAAAGGTTTTTGGGTGGAAAGTGCCGAAATTCTCAAAGCTCGTCGGTCACCGCCCCTTTTGTTTGAAGTGCCATTTTGGCACTTCAAACTATCATATTCATCTTTAGTTAATTGGAACATGAAATCCTCAGGAAAACAAGATCAGGGGACTTCTTCGGTCATCTCAGAGTGATCAGAGTCCCTTGATCCTCAACAAAAAATCCCCGAAACAGGGTGGTTAATCCTATTTCGGGGTGTTGCCTACACATTAAATCCAAGCGTAGTGAGTACCGCTGTGACGGTCGTGAGGATGAGATTAATCCACACAGACCACTTGTTCTTTGTGTTGTCAGTCATGTTTTCCTCCTTTCATTTTAATTCCCAAGTCGCTTTCTGACGTATGCGTCTATGCCCAGTGCTGAGCCTGCGTAGAGCAGGATCTGTGCGAATATCCACAGCACGGAGTCGTGTATCTCGCCCGGCGGCGGCATCAGGAGCGCGGTAAAAGCCATCGCCACACCTGCTATCAGCATGGCGACAGCCGTTAGTTCACGAATGTTCATAGGTTAAACCTCAATGGTCAATGCTCAATGGTCAATGCTCAATGGTCATTGGTCAATGGTCAATCCTCAATGGTCAATGCTCAATGGTCAATGCTCAATGGTCAATGGTTTACGCCTTAATGAACCCCGTAGCCTTCTGCACCTTCAGGTCTTCCAGCCAGTTGCGGGTAATCTTGCCCGTAGTGCCGTCCTTCTTGCCCTCAGGGAGGAACTTCACGCGGAAGCCGGTGATGTTCTCCG